>NZ_JAOQNK010000001.1:1258355-2516710 GCF_025961315.1 Sphingobacterium kitahiroshimense
GAACTACGGCACAATGAGGTTTAAAGATTTGCAAGAAATGGCTCTGGGAATATCCCCAAAAGTTCTATCCAAAGAGCTACAGGAATTGGAAGATAATTTGCTGATTACCCGAACGGTTAATAGCACCAAACCTGTTACCGTTTCTTATGCGCTTACCGCACATGCCAAAGAAACGGAAACAGTTGTCAATGCTTTAATTGATTTTGGACTAAAGCATAGAAAGAAAATTAAAGCAAAATGACGTTTATATATTGAGTTCAGTCTACCATTTCTGAAAAGTATTCAATGAGTTGATTCCGATTATTCACAACCTTTCCAATTGGGGAATTAAGCACCGAAAGGAGATTATCGAGAATTAATATTATTATTTGTTGTCGTTCGCTTTATGTGCCAGTTAGGCTTTGCCGACAAATTACAATCTTCTTCCTTTTTTCTTTTTTTTCTTTTTCTTCGTTTTATTGGCAAAATCCTGTTCTTCGTAATCTTCGCCCTGAGCTTCGGGCAATAAACCGCCCAACGCTTCTATCAAACCGTCTTCGTGTTTTTCAGTTGTATCCAGGAAGTCGAACAAATGATGAGGTTCTTCCGCAGGAAGATCTGCATCATTTGTTCTTGATATTTTCGATTGTAGTTCAACTGGCTCTTTAACCTCGGGTTTGATATTATTGTTCCAATAATCATTAAAGGTATTAGCAGAAAGTTCCTTTGCCAATCGTGAACCTTTCCAAACCGTTTTAGAATTGTGGTCTATAAAAGTTATTCCGTAAATACGTCCTGTGTCATTTCTACGCACCACTACATTAATGCCTTGCTCGCCTAACTGCTTTTTAAAACCCTGCTCATCATTTGTTGATTGCAGGGCAATGGTAACGGCAGCTTTAATGGTTGGCTTTGTCGGGTGGTCTTTTAAAGCCTCTTTGCTTTTTGCAAAATGCAATTCCAAAGTCGGTAGCCCTGCGTTTTTTCCGAAAAGCGAAGCCTTGAATGGATGTCCGGCTCTTTCTCCTTTTTCATTTAACGGAATATATAATAAACCCTGCCGTAGCTGCCCCTGCAATTCGCCCTCCACTTTTTCGGTAGTAACATTGAACAGGGAAAGCAAAGCGTTGTATTCTCCCAAAGTTTGGTATTGATAATAATTCGGCAGGTGGCGAACAACCGAAGCGATTTGGCTTTTTACATCTCCAGCTTTGTAATCCACCGGACGGAAAATCTTATCGTTCTGCTTGTGTTCCTTATCCGTTGCGGGTATCAAACCGTATTTCCTTTCGAGTTCACGGCAAACATTCATAGACCGCATTTTCTCGAATTTGTCCGAAATCTTTTTGCCCTCTTCGTCCACGCAAACTGAAACGATATGGATATGACTGCGGTCAATATCGGTATGTTTGAATACCACAAAAGGTTGTTCGCCGTAACCCATTTCCCTCATATACTGCTCTGCCATTTCCCTGTATCTGTCATCGCTTACCTTATCATTCGGGTCGGGATTGAGCGAAATATGCAAAGTATGTTTCTCGGTATTGCGGTTGGCAATCAGGTAAGGAGTAAAAGATTGGGCTAATTGTGCAACAGAATAATGACCGTTGGCAGTTTCAATTATCTTATTGGCAAACAAAATCTGTCCGTTTTCATTCTCCACTTTGAGCTGATTGTACGCCAATGCTCCATATAAATTTCCGCTTCTTCCGATTTTCGCTATCATTTCTAAGACTGTTTTTTTAGATGTTTTGCTTCAAATTCTTCGGTTATCTGAATGATTTTTTGGCATAGCATCGCCATTTCAGCCGTCTGTTTTTCCAATTTGTAAAGGAACGCTGCGGCTTTTTTCTCAGAAAAATTCTTGTACAACAGCTTTACAATCTGATTATAATTCACACCTACGGAGCGAAACTGACTGTGAAACGTGGTCAATCGCATATAAAAATCAACCGTTCCTTTATCAATTCTAACCGATTTCATTTCCTTACTGAACAGTAGGGAAATGATAAACTTTGCTTTATTGGGCATTCCTGATGCTTCAAAAAGCGATAAAAGTTTGGCATTTTCTTCGTCCGTAAGACGGAAAACGTGGCGGTGGATGCTTGGGTCGGTCTTAGCTCTCCGTCCGCCCTTATTCTGTTTTTTGTTATTGTTCTCGTTCATCACTAATCCATTTTTAATCCACACAAAACGCTGACTTCGGAAGACGTTTTTTAAGCTCCCAGCAGGGCAAGTTGTTTTGAGGCACTAACTCAGTTTCGAGTGCCTCAAAACACAACTTGCCGTGTTCCGTTGAACACAAAAATCCGCCCTGCGGGACGGATTAAATGTAACAGGGAAAAACGGCTCGATGCCGTTCCCGTTACCCTCCGATTTGTCAAAAAAATTTTGCATAAATCCGTTAATAAAAATCATTGTACAAAGTAAAGCCCTGTTTACGAAAGCAGTGTATAGTATAGCAGTGCCAAACACTGCCTTTGAACGCCAAACACTGCCACACCGCAATCAGCGGGCAAATCAATCGCTTTATTTGCCGTATAATTTTAGTGCAGGTAGTAAAAAATGTATCTAAATAAAGAGGAAAATCAGGTTTGCAAACAGGCAGTTTGGAATAAAAGCATAAGGTTTTAAAAGTATAAAACAATAAAAGTGTAAAAGCATAAAAGCGGTAAAGCAATTTACCTGTTGCAAGTTTTGCCACTTGCCAAAGAATGTACCTGACAAGGCAAAAATGAAAGTAAATACCTGTGCAGGAAAGTACCCAAAAGGGAATGCAGGAATATTGTAATGAGGTAATAGTCAAATATTCAATCCTGCAAAACAAATAAAGTGTGTAACAATAAATTTTTAAATAATGGAAACAACAAAGAAAACTTTAAAAATCAGCTTCTCCACCCAAAAAGGCGGTGTGGGAAAATCTACAATGACCACTTTGCTGGCAAGTGTGCTTCACTACCGTTTAGGTTTTAATGTGCTGGTGATGGACTGCGACTTTCCGCAACACAGCCTGACCAATATGCGTGAACGGGATAAGAGAACCATAATGCAGAACGACTACCATAAAAAGGCAGCAATGAAGCAGTTCCAAGCCATCAACAAAAAAGCATACCCGATTATCAAATGCAAAGCTGAAACGGCTTTGGAAAAAGCATCGGAATATAGAAGCCAGTCGGCCGTTGTACCGGATGTGGTTTTCTTCGACCTGCCGGGAACAGCCAATACCAAAGGTGTACTGACTACCTTGAAAAAAATGGACTTTATCTTTTCGCCCATTACTGCCGACCGTTTGGTAGTGGAAAGTACCTTGGGCTTTACCAAAGCCTTTCTCGGACTTCCCCAAACGGACGAGGGCAATCCCGAACAAGAGATGTGGCTGTTCTGGAACCAAGTGGACGGCAGGGAAAAAACAGGTTTGTATGATGCGTATCAAAGTGTCATCAAAGAACTCAACCTGCCCGTAATGGAAACAAGGATAATGGACAGCAAGCGTTTCCGAAAGGAAACAGACGACACAGGCAGTTATGTATTCCGGTCAAGTTTGCTGCCTGCCGAACCACAGTTAATGAAAGCAACCAAAATGGATTTGTTTGTCGAGGAATTTTTAAAAATCACTCATCTATAAAAACAGTAAAGTATGGCTTCAGATAACAAAAACAACGATTTTGAAAAGCCCAATGTTGATGAGGAATACCTTATGAACGTCATAAGCGGCGATGAGCCTGTTGCTCCACCGACCATTAACAAAAAGCAGGATGTACCAAAGGAAAACAAGCCCAGGGAAAAAGCCCGTAACAGTGCATCAAAGAAAGCGGACTACGAGGAAACATTTTTGGTCAATCGCTTTCCATCGGGGCGTAATGGCAAGGTGGTCTACATACGCCCTGAATACCACGAAAGATTGCTCCGCATCGTTCAACTGACAAGAGAGGAAAGAACAACGCTCTACTCTTACATTGACAACATTCTTGAACATCATTTCAGGGAGTACGGGGACGATATTACCGATTATTTCAATGAACATTTTAAACCCATTCTATAATGAAGAAAGATAAAAAGAACAGGAATACTGTTGCAGCCGGCAGCAACTCCGATACAGTTAGCAATACAGCTAAAACAACCTATGAAAACGCATTTATGCAAATGAATAAAATACAGAAAAGAGGCAATAAAAGCATATACCTAAGCCCTGAACATCACGAGCGTTTAACCCGCATAGTCCAGATTATAGGCGATGATAAAATACCCTTGTTTGCCTATCTCAATAATATTCTTGAACATCATTTTAAAGTGTTTGAAGATATGATTACAAAAGAGTTCAACGAAAAGTACAAAGGCTTGTTTTAAAAACCCTACGTTATGGAAATAGTAATTGTGATATGCCTGCTGATTGTCATTGTCCTGCTTTTGCAGGATAAGATTGTCATTCATAAAAGGTCAAAACAAGAACCTCCGCAGAAGAAAGTCAATCCGAACCTGCCCGATATTATGGGGCAACCTAAACCCGTAGAACGCCTTTCAGTGCCAAACACTGCCAATGAACGCCAAATTGAGGAACCGGAGATAAACCCCGCTAATTTAGACATTGAATACGACGAGAATGAAAACGTAAGTGTTCAAATTCCGCAGGAAGAGCTGGACGAAGTTTTCAGAAATATGCCTGATTTGGAGGAAGAGGAAGAAGATTGGAACAGGTACGGAATATCCGGTGGCGATGACGGTTTTGCCCAAGGGGTTACCTTTGAAGAACTAAGCTCCGTGGGGATGCTGCTCCAAAAAGAAAATTTGGAACCAGCCCAAAAGGAAACAGCGATAGCTATAGTTCAAAAAATACAAGGAACCGAATTATTCAGCCTATTGGAAAATTCTATGGAAGATGCTTCCCGAAGAATAGCCGAGCTTTTGGATAGCACCCTTTCATCTGAAACGGAAGACAGTTCTTCCTCTTTGCGGAAAAGTGATTTGAGTGATTTTGACATTGGGGAGTTTATATAGACTTCCCTTTGTCATTTTTAAAAACAAGGAAATATGGAAAATGAAATTAATCAGGAAGCCTACGACTTGCGTGTAAACAAAGGAATGCTGCCTACCATAGATATTGCAGGGCATACGTTCTATGTGGATATTCGTATGGATATGTTACGACCTAAAGATGACTTTCTTTCTAAAGGGATTGTGTTCTCGGATATAGAAAACTATTATGATGAAGACAAAAGAACCTATACTATTCCATACAACCCGAAGACACACGAATTTCAGGAGCCTGACTATCGGAATATAAAAGAGCTTCCCAAAGATTTAATCGCTGTGAGTTTTCCCTCTGAAAGATTGCTTGACAGGGTTGGATGGAACAGACATTATGGATTTGAATTGACACACGGACTGGCAAAACAGGGCTTGAAATTGCAGTTTGGAGCGAAGCAAATACCGTGGGAGAAAACCTTTCTTGTTGGTTTGATAAAAAGCAATTTAAAAACTGAAAAGAACATACAAAAAGCTGTCGAAAAACAACAGCCAACCCAACCAAAGAAAAGCAAACCGAAAGGGCGAAAAATGTAAAATAAACAGCCGGGTTAGTAAACGCCAAACAGTAAAAAAGTTTGGCGTTTTTTTATGCTTAAACACTCACTACAACGCCACTCACTGCCAAATCATTCCTTTGACTGCCACTTTATTATAACGCCCTGATTTCTGAAACACCTTTGTCCCGAAAGTCCGCAAGGTGCGGGATAACAATAACAAATTAATGTGTTTCAATTATGGAAAAACAGAGAAAAAAAGTTTTGCTGGCAGCCGTGGCAATGCTGTCAGGAATTGGTGTGTTCGCACAGGGAAACGGTTCGGCAGGTATCAACGAGGCTACCCAAATGGTAACGTCTTATTTCGACCCCGCAACCCAATTAATCTACGCCATCGGTGCGGTCGTGGGCTTGATAGGGGGCGTTAAAGTTTACAATAAGTTCAGTTCGGGCGACCCCGACACATCGAAGACTGCGGCAAGCTGGTTCGGTGCGTGTATCTTCTTAATCGTAGCGGCTACCATCCTGCGTTCATTCTTCCTTTAATCCTTTGCTTTATGAACAATTACAACATAAACAAAGGCATAGGCAGGACAGTGGAATTTAAGGGACTGAAAGCACAATACCTGTTCATTTTCGCAGGCGGACTGCTTGGTACACTCATCCTCGTGATGATACTGTATATGGCAGGAGTAAACTCTTACATCTGCCTGTTCCTCGGAGCAGGCGGTGCTTCGCTCATTGTGTGGCAGACCTTTTCACTAAACAGGAAGTACGGCGAACACGGGCTAATGAAAATCGGGGCAGGAAAAAGACATCCCCGATACATCATTTGTCGCAAGCCTGTACACCGCTATTTAAAATTCACTCCTAAATCGAATGCCCTATGAGAAACGTTGCAAAGACAACAACGCTGGAAAACAAATTTCCTTTGTTGGCAGTAGAAAACAACTGCATCCTTTCCAAAGATGCAGACATTACCGCCTGCTTTGAGGTTCGTTTACCGGAACTGTTTACTGTAGCTTCTGCGGAATATGAAGCCATTCATTCCGCCTGGCATAAGGCTATTAAAACTTTGCCTGATTTTACAGTCGTACATAAACAGGATTGGTACATCAAAGAAAGCTACGCTCCCAATTTGGAAAAGGAAGACCAGAGTTTTTTAGCAAAATCCTATCAACGTCATTTTAATGAGCGACCGTTCCTAAACCATTACTGCTACCTCTTTTTAACCAAGACAACCAAAGAGCGTATGCGTATGCAAAGTAATTTTTCATCGCTTTGCAAAGGTTCACTGATACCAAAGGAAATCAGGAACAAGGAAACGATACATCGTTTTATGGAAACCGTGGCACAATTTGAACGTATCGTAAACGATAGCGGTTTCATAACCCTGAAACGACTGACCGAAGATGAAATCATCGGCACAGAAGATACACAGGGACTACTGGAACAGTACCTTACGCTATCAAGGGAAGCCGGAACACCGATGCAGGACATCGCTCTCGGAACGGAAGAAGTCCGTATCGGGAACAAAAGGTTGAGCCTGCACACATTGTCCGATACTGACGATTTACCCGGAACGGTATCGGCTGATACCCGTTTTGAAAAGCTATCTACCGACCGTAGCGATTGCCGTTTGTCATTCGCCGCACCTGTGGGCTTGTTGTTAAACTGCAACCACATTTACAACCAATATTTGTTTTTGGATAACAGTGAAGCCAATCTACAAAAGTTTGAGAAGTCCGCAAGGAATATGCACTCACTGGCTCGTTACAGTCGTGCCAACCAAATCAACAAAGAGTGGATAGAAAAGTACCTCAATGAAGCACATTCGTTTGGTCTATCTTCTGTAAGGGCACACTTCAACATTATGGCGTGGTCGGAAGACCCTACTGAACTGAAACAGTTGAAGAATGATTGCGGTAGTGCTTTGGCTTTAATGGAATGCAAGCCACGTCATAACACTACGGACGTAGCCACTTTGTATTGGGCAGGAATGCCGGGCAATGCCGGCGATTTTCCGAATGAGGAAAGCTTTTACACGTTCATAGAGCCAGCTTTGTGCTTTTTTACAGAAGAAACCAATTACCACAATTCGCCATCGCCATTCGGGATAAAAATGGCTGACCGATTAACCGGGAAGCCTATCCATTTGGATATTTCAGATTTGCCGATGAAACGTGGAATTATTACCAATCGTAACAAGTTCATACTCGGTCCATCAGGTTCTGGTAAATCTTTCTTCACAAACCATATGGTACGACAGTATTACGAACAAGGCGCTCACGTTTTGCTTGTTGACACTGGTAATTCTTATCAAGGATTATGCGAACTCATTAAAGGTAAAACCAAAGGCGAAGACGGTGTTTACTTTACCTACACCGAAGATAATCCGATTGCTTTTAATCCTTTCTATACCGATGATGGTGTGTTCGATATTGAGAAGCGTGAAAGTGTCAAGACTTTGATATTGACGCTTTGGAAACGTGATGATGAACCACCAACTCGCTCAGAAGAAGTAGCATTATCAAATGCTGTATCAGGCTATATCGAACGCATCAAACAAGAAGATGTTTACCCATCATTCAACGGCTTCTATGAGTATGTAAAAGGCGATTACCGAAAGGTACTCGAAGAAAAACAAGTAAGGGAAAAAGACTTTGATATTGCCAATTTCCTGAACGTACTCGAACCTTATTACAAAGGTGGCGAATATGATTATTTACTCAATTCCGATAAGCAGTTAGACTTGTTGAGCAAACGTTTTATCGTGTTTGAAATTGATGCGATTAAAGACCACAAAATCCTCTTTCCCATTGTGACCATCATCATTATGGAAGTCTTTATCAACAAGATGCGTAGGCTGAAAGGCATCCGCAAGCTCATCCTGATTGAAGAAGCGTGGAAAGCGATTGCCAAAGAGGGAATGGCAGAATACATCAAGTATTTGTTTAAGACCGTCCGCAAATTCTTCGGAGAAGCAATTGTCGTAACGCAAGAGGTCGATGATATTATCCAGTCGCCCATTGTGAAAGAAAGTATCATCAATAACTCCGATTGTAAAATCCTCTTAGACCAACGCAAGTATATGAACAAATTCGATGACATACAGGCGATGTTGGGGCTTACGGATAAAGAGAAAGGTCAGGTACTTTCTATCAATATGAACAACGATGCAAGCCGCTTGTACAAAGAGGTTTGGATTGGCTTAGGTGGTACGCACTCGGCAGTCTATGCCACCGAAGTTAGTTTGGAGGAATACCTCGCTTACACCACCGAAGAAACCGAAAAAATGGAAGTGATGCAGCTTGCTGCTGAACTCGACGGTAACGTAGAACTCGCCATTAAGCACCTCGCAATGCAAAGGCGGGACAAATCAAATCAATAATCATTAACATTTAAAAAATCAGAAACAATGAAAAAAGTATTGTATCTGGTGTGTACGGCACTAATGCTCGCCGTAGCACCGTCAGCGAAAGCCCAATTTGTAGTAACTGACCCTGCAAACCTGGCTTCAGGGATTATCAACAGTGCGAACGAAATCATACAGACTTCTTCCACTGTGAGCAATGTCGTTAAGAACTTCAACGAAGTGAAGAAAGTGTACGACCAGGGCAAGGAATATTACGACAAGCTGAAAGCTATCAACAACCTTGTGAAAGATGCCCGTAAGGTACAGCAAACCGTATTGTTGGTAGGCGATGTTTCCGAAATGTACGTGCAGAATTTTGGCAAGATGATGAACGACCCAAATTTTACACCGCAGGAATTGGTTGCCATCGGCAATGGTTATTCGGCACTGCTCAATGAAAGTACCGAACTGCTAAAAGAATTGAAGCAAATTATAACCTCTTCAAGCCTTTCGTTAAACGACAAAGAGCGTATGGATATTATTGATCGTGTGTACAAAGAGGTAAAGGATTACCACAGCCTTGTACGCTACTACACCAATAAGAACATTTCTGTAAGCTACCTGAGAGCGAAAAAGAAAAACGATGCCAAAAGGGTTCTTGAACTCTACGGAACCTCTAATCAAAAATACTGGTAAAAATGGAATGGGATAATCTTCACGAACTCCTGCGTTCGCTTTACGACGATATGATGCCGCTTGCAAGCGATATGGCGGCAGTAGCTAAAGGTTTGGCGGGATTGGGGGCGTTGTTCTATGTGGCATTAAAGGTTTGGCAGGCTTTAAGCCGAGCAGAACCTATTGATGTGTTCCCGTTGTTGCGTCCGTTCGCTTTGGGGCTTTGTATAATGTTCTTCCCAACCATCGTGTTGGGAACCATTAATGCAGTATTAAGCCCGGTGGTTACAGGAACCCACGCCATACTCGAAGACCAGGTGCTTGATCTCAACAAGCTGCAACAGCAGAAAGACCAATTGGAATACGAGGCAATGGTCAGAAATCCCGAAACGGCCTATATGGTATCAGACGAAGAGTTTGATAAAAAGCTGGATGAATTGGGCTGGTCGCCATCGGACGTTGGTACAATGGCGGGAATGTATATGGACAGGCAAGCCTACAAGATAGAGAAAGCCATAAAGGATTGGTTTCGCAATTTACTGGAAATACTTTTTCAGGCGGCTGCTTTGGTTATTGATACCATACGGACGTTCTTCCTGATAGTCCTTTCCATACTCGGACCAATAGCTTTTGCTATTTCCGTTTGGGACGGATTTCAGTCCACGCTCACACAGTGGATCACTAGGTATGTCAGCGTATATCTCTGGCTTCCTGTTTCGGATTTGTTCAGCTCGATGCTGGCAAGAATACAATCCCTCATACTGGAAAGGGATATAGCAATGCTTGCCGATCCAACCTACATTCCTGATACCAGCAATACGGTGTACATCATCTTTATGATTATCGGTATTATCGGGTACTTCACAATTCCGACAGTAACAGGTTGGGTAATCCAAGCCGGAGGTGCAGGAAACTTTACCCGCAACGTGAACCAAACTGCAATGAAAACAGGAAACATCGCCGGAGCAGGTGCAGGTTCCACAGTTGGAAACATCGGCGGTAAACTGATGAATAAATAAACAATTAATCATTCTAAAAAATGGAATTTAAAACGCTAAGAAATATCGAAAACAGCTTTAGGCAGATAAGATTATATGCCATTGTGTTTGCGGTTCTCTGCATTGGCGTGGTAGGATATGCCGTATGGCAGTCCTACCGCTTTGCAGAAGAACAACGCCAAAAAATCTATGTATTGGATAACGGCAAATCTTTGATGCTTGCCTTATCGCAAGATGCGAGCATCAACCGTCCTGTGGAAGCAAGGGAACACGTCAGACGTTTTCACGAGCTTTTTTTTACACTGGCACCCGATAAAAATGCTATCGAAAGCAATATGAGTAGGGCATTTAACCTTGCGGATAAAAGTGCTTTTGACTATTACAAAGACTTATCTGAAAAGGGTTATTACAACAGAATTATTTCAGGTAATGTTCAGCAACGCATCGAAGTCGATAGTGTCGTGTGCAATTTCGACACCCATCCTTATGCGGTACGCACCTATGCCAAACAATTTATTATCCGTTCGAGCAATGTAACCAGGCGTAACCTGATTACTTCCTGCTATCTCGTGAACTCCGTCCGTTCCGACAATAACCCGCAAGGCTTTAACATTGAAAAATTTGCAGTGGTTGAAAACAGGGATATGGAAGTCATCGAACGCTAAAAAACAATCTTATGGAAACATTATCAGATTTAAACACGTTTGCGAAAATCCTTACCGACAAAGGATATAACGGCTATTTCCATACGCAAGGTGCGTATGCCGGAAGGTTGAAAGACACCATCAGCGATTACCTCGAAAGCTGCGAGAAAGGTACAGACAGTTTGCCTAAACAAGATTTATTGCTGACAGGCTATCTGCAATGGTCGGGCGATGACAAGCCCCGTGTAGAATGCACTATGTGGGTAAAATACCTGAATGGGAAATTCTCTCTCAATAAAATGGAGGTGGCAAGGAAAGACCAATTCGGGCAACTGCTGAAAAAATCGGAACTGCCAAACCTGTCTGTACTATCTGTACCCAAAGTGGCTGAGCTAGTCGCTTTGGTCAATGATGAACAAAAACAAAAGGCAGCTAAAAGTCCTAAGCGTTTCAAGCTCTAAAACAGAAAGGTTATGAAAAAATTAAGAGCAAATATGGACAGATATTTTGACAAACTGGACGAACGCTGGCGTGCATTGCCCATACGGAAACAGCACCAATATACGCTGTACTTCTTTTTGGGTTATCTGCTAATTACCGTAGTGGTCATTGGCAAAGTAATGTACGACACCTCAAAATCCGGTAACGATATGATCATTGAACATATCGAAAACCCTGTCCTCAAAAAAAGTGAGAGCCCTGCAAGATTGAAGGACACATTATCAACAGTTCTAAAAAATGAGATTTATGAAAGAAAATGAAAACAAAAAATCGGTTGTTCGGGTAACGGAAGGGAACCCGACAGCAACCGCTGATGTGCTGCAAGACGGCACACAGAATAATAAGGAGAAGCTCAAAAAGCCCCTAATCTTTGGTTTAATGGCGATTGTCTTCGTGGGTTGTATGTACCTCATATTTAAACCGTCCGAAGATAAAAAAGCGATTGAAAGCGTCGGGCTGAACGATGCAGTACCAGAAGCAACCGGAGCCGGAATGCCTGCCGACAAAGGCAAGGCGTATGAACAGGAAATGCTGGAAAGCAAAGACCAGGAAAAGCGTAATGCTTTAACTACGCTTTCTGACTATTGGAATACCGAAGACAAAGAAGAACCGATTCCCGAGCAATTTCCTGAAGAAGACCAAAGCAACAGCTATGGCAGAAATTCAGGAAGAAACAGCAATCCTGGGTTGAACAGCTATCGAAATACTCAAAGTGCATTGAGTTCTTTTTATCAGGATGATAATACTGAAACAATGGAACTCCGCAGGCAATTGGACGAAATGAAAGAAAAGCTGGCTGAAAAAGATGTGCCACCTGTTGCCACGGTAGATGACCAGCTTAAACTAATGGAGAAATCCTATGAAATGGCAGCAAAGTATCTCCCGAAAAATACGAATACCGAAAATACAACACCTGCTAATGATGCTCCTGATGCTGTTAGTGCTGTGGGTACTCACCAAAAAGAGCATTTTGTATCGTTTACGCCTGCAAGAAAGAATGCCGTATCAGCCCTGTACCGTGAGCCTACGGATAGTGCTTTTTTAGCCGATTGGAGCGAAACAAAGAACCGAGGTTTTTATACCGCCGGTTCTGTGGAGCAGGTGGTACAGCCTAAAAACAGTATAAAAGCCTGTGTACACGATGCTCAAACAGTAGTTGGCGAAAGTGGTGTGCGTTTACGATTGTTAGAGCCTGCCCAAACGCCACAACGTACCATTCCAAAAGGAACGATTGTAACGGCAAATGCCAAATTTCAAAATGGTAGACTACAACTAAAAATTACCTCGATAGAACTGGAAGGCAATATCATCCCGGTAGATATTACCATTTACGATTTGGACGGGCAGCAAGGCTTGTACGTTCCATATTCGCCCGAAATGAATGCCCTTACCGAAATGGCTGGCAATATGAGCCAGACAGGTGGTACAAGCGTAATGCTTACACAAAATGCCGGTCAACAGGTTGCCGCAGATTTAAGCAAAGGAGTAGTACAGGGAATTTCGGGCTATTTCGCCAAAAAGGTAAGAACCCCAAAAGTTACGCTGAAAGCAGGACATCAGGTCTTTCTTGTATCTAAAAAATAATGTTGAACTCAAATAAATAAAACAATGAAAAATCATTTAAAAACCTTTTGGGCATTTGCCCTGATACTAAGCTTTGCCGCAGAATCTTACGCACAGGACAGTGTAAGAACGAAACTTACATTGGGCAAGATAGAACCATATAAAATGGAAGTTACCTACGATAAAACTTCGCACCTGATTTTTCCGAGCGCTATTCGTTATGTGGATTTAGGCAGCGAATACCTGATTGCCGGAAAAGCGGAAGATGCTGAAAACGTGTTGCGTGTAAAAGCAACGGTAAGGGATTTTGAAGCTGAAACCAATTTTTCTGTGATTACTAATGACGGACGTTTTTACAGTTTCAATGTGTATTACAGTTCCTATCCCGAAGTGTTGAGCTATGACCTGTTAACAATGCAAAAAGCAGTTGATAAAGCCAACGGAAACGATGTGCTTTTCGAAGAATTAGGCAACAATTCGCCCTCACTAGCAGGCTTGCTTTTGGAAACCATTTACAAAAAAGACAAACGCATTGTAAAACATATCGGGGCTAAGAGTTTCGGTATACAGTTTATTCTTAAAGGCATTTACATACATAACGGCAAATACTATTTCCATACAGAATTAAGAAACAAAACTAATGTGCCTTTCGGGATTGATTTTATCAATTTCAAAGTAGTGGATAAAAAGGTAGCCAAACGTACCGTAGTACAGGAACGCCCGCTGATACCGTTACGCACTTACAAGCCATTGGAGAAGATTGGCGGTAAATCGACCGAACAAAACGTATTTCTGTTAGACCAATTTACCATTGCCGATGACAAGGTACTGCTGATTGATGTTTTCGAAAAAAACGGGGGCAGGCATCAGACACTCCAGATAGAAAATTCCGATTTAATCAAGGCTCGTTCGGTTAATGATATGCATCTGAAATTTTAATAACCCTTTAAAGCAATTTTATGAAAAAGTATATCTATACCGTGATGCTCATCTTTATGGCCATCACTGTTACACAGGCACAAAGAATGCTTCCAAAACAGAAAGGATTGGAAATAAGTGCAGGCGTAATATCCGATGATAAAATCGGCAATGATTATTACCTCAACATCGGAATGACCGTGAACGGAAAAAATGGAAATTACCAGCTTTGGGCTTTGGAATATACGCACCAATACCACGATTACAAAGATCTTCGTATACCGCAGGAAACTTATACTGCCGAGGGTGGCTACAGCTTCTACCTTCTGGGCGATGTTCGTAAGAACATCACGCTGAACTTCGGAATAACAGGAGTAGTCGGTTATGAAAGCATCAATCGTGGCGAAGCGATGTTGTATGACGGAGCAAAGATTTTGAGTGAGGACAACTTCATTTATGGAGCTGGCGGACGGCTCACTTTTGAAACGTACCTGTCAGACCGATTTGTGTTAGTCCTGCAAGGGCGTACAAAGGTCTTGTGGGGGACGGATTTGCAACAGTTCCGACCGGCAGCTGGTGTGGGATTAAGGTTTAATTTTTAAAACGTAAAAACAATGATAGCAATCTTCAATAAATTCAGAATAGGATTACTGCCGATATATGTAATGCTGGCAATCCTCACAGCTTCGGCTTCTTTGGTATCTTGTAGCAAAGATGATGAACTCGAAATACAGAACGATTTTCCTTTTGAGGTAAACGTGATGCCAGTGCCTAAAGATATTGCCAACGGGCAGACGGTAGAAATACGCATTACCATACAGCGCAAAGGCAATTACAGCAACACGCAGTATTTTCTCCGTTACTTTCAGTTTGACGGACAAGGAACATTGCAATACTACGATGAACCGCCATACCTGCCGAATGATTTATACCCGTTACCGACAGAGCAGTTTCGATTTTACTACACCTCAACGTCTGCCGTATCACAGTCTTTTGATGTTTGGATTTCGGACAGCTTCGGGAATGAAAAGCAGATAACTTTTCAGTTTAACAGTAGTGATTAAGATAATAACAAAGGAAGTCCTGCCACAAAAGCAGGATTTCTTTTTAGGGATATTTTGATTTTAGGAAAGCATAGAAATGAGTTTATGTAAAAAGGTAAAAAAACATTTTAATATTGTTGTCATATATATTATATTTGCGACAACAAATAAAATTTTAGAAAATGATACAGTTGACATTCGCTTCACTTCAAGTGAAAAATTTAGAAGCATCAATAGACTTCTATACAAACAAATTAGGCTTTGAAATTGACAATGCTAATCCGCAAGCCTGTGTTTTTAAGTACAATCAGGGACAGGCAAGTTTTGCTATCCGCACACCTCTTGAACCATTGGAAGGAAAAGAATTGGGAATTGGCGTGGCACTTTGGTTTGCCGTTAACGAAAATGTGGATGAACTGAAAGAAAAACTTATTGCGAATGGAGTGACCGATGTGTTTCCAATCATAGAAACACCTTTTGGCAGGGCATTTCACGTAAAAGACATTGACGGCTATAAGCTGACTTTCCTGGAAACAAAATCATAATATTGATAGATATGAATAGCAAAATATTAGTTACAGGAGCTACGGGTAGTTTGGGGAGCAAAGTTGTCAATCTTCTGAAAGAAAAAATATCAGTTGAAAATCTGGCTGTTTTGGTTAGAGACGAAAACAGTGAATTGGCAAAACAGTATGCTAATGATGGCATTGATGTAAAAACCGGGGATTATGCCAATTTGGAAAGTTTGGAAAATGCTTTTAGAGACGTTGATGTTTTATACTTCGTTTCGGGTGGAGATGATGCTAAGCGTACTGTACTTCATAAAAACGTAGTTGATGCCGCAAAGAAAGCTGGTGTACAACACATTGTTTATACCAGTGCAGTATGGAAAGACGAAAGTGCATCTTCTCCTCTGGCAGACTTGGTAAATTCTCATTTAGAAACTGAAAATACTATCAAAGCTTCAGGTATTGGTTACACCCTATTGAAACATAATTTGTATGCCGAAGTCATCGAAATGTTGATTGGAGATAAAAACCAACTATTAAAAAACAAAACGATTTATCTGCCAACAGCAAATGGGTTGGTTTCTTTTGCACCCAAACAAGATTTGGCAGAAGCTGCCGCAAATATTCTTTTAAACGCTTCAGCCTATGTAAATAAAGTACTGGCGTTTAACGGAAGTGAACAAATTAATTTTTCAGAAATTGCCGAAAGAATATCAAGGATTGTGAATGAACCCATTCGGTATATTTCTCCGGAGAAAAGTGAATTTGAAATTCAAATGGATAAATTTGGTTTGCCCAATCCTATTATCGAAATATTGAGCACTTTCAGTTTGGCTATTGCCGATGGAGAATTTGACCAGCAATCGAATGATTTGGAAATGGTTTTGGGAAGAAAAACAACGCCTTTGTCCCAGTATTTAACAGCAGCTTATCAATAATGACAAACAGGGAAACAAAATATTGGATAATTGTAGCTTCAAAAGACCACGTTAAATCGGGTATTGAACAAGGCATTGCACAAGCCTGTCACGGAAAAGTTGCACCATTAAAACGAATGCGAAAAGACGATTTTATTATTTTCTATTCGGGAAAAAAAACACTTGGAAAACCTGAAAACTGTCAAGAGTTTACAGCAATTGGACAAGTAAAGGACGAAGAGGTTTTTCAATTTCAAATGACAGCAGATTTTTGCCCGTCAAGAAGAAACATTGATTTTTTTGAAAGCAGGAATATATCAATTCTACCTTTAATAAATGACCTGGATTTTATTCAAAATAAACAAAGTTGGGGCTATCCGTTTCGCTTTGGGTTCTTTGAAATCGGCAAAAATGATTTTGAGTTAATTTCTTCAAAAATGTTAGAGAATGAGTATGCAGGATAAAATAGAATTTAAGTTTAAAAGCCCCAATGAAAGTCCGGGTTATTTGCTCGGACAAGTAACTATGTTGTGGCAACGCAAACTAAAAAAGGTTTTAGACCCTTTAAACCTGACACAGACACAGTTTGTCTTGTTAGCTGCGTTAGGCTGGCTTTCAAAAAAGAACAACGCTGTTACGCAAGTGGACATCGCCAATCAAAGCAATGCCGACAGAATGATGGTGTCAAAAGTTTTGCGGACTTTGCAAGACAAGAAATTTATCAGAAGGCAAGAACACGAAACCGATACCAGAGCCAAAGTAATTAAATTGACAAATGAAGGTGCAAATGTTTTGCAGAAAGCACTGACAGCGGTTGAAAATGCCGATATAGATTTCTTTTCAGTTTTAGGCAACAACTTGACTTTGTTTAATCAGAATATGATAAGCTTGATTGACCAAACGGAGAATGAATAAAAGCCGTAAATTTAAAAGTTAGTTTTAAAATGTTTTTGTTATGGTTTCATCATTGGTTATAGGGATAATATTTTTGGTTGCAGGCTTGGGACTTCGTTATTGGATTAACCGCAGAAAGTTTTACAGGCGTAGCCCTATGGGAGCAGAAGGATTTTCATCTTATGAAAGTTCGGTTTTCATCAAACTGATTGAAAAGGTTGGTAAATGGGTAGCTTATGCCCTGATTATATTTGGGCTATTGTCGTTATGGGTTTACTCCCGTGAGAAGAATGAAAAAGAAAAAGTGGAGATACAAAGTCCTCGATAATCAATCTGCTCATTCAAATTACCACTTAAGATATTTGTATAATTCTTCTGCATTTATAAAAAAGTTACAGACAATTTTAGAAGCGATGTCCTACTACGAACAATCTTTACAAACACCGACAAGGACGCAATTCATTTGTTGTACAATATATTTTTTAGGAATAGAAAATTCTACAAGTGTTGGCAGACATTCAATTGTTTCACATTTTGTGCAGCGAAAATGAAAATGATTTCCGGGAATAGCTATACCATTAGATTTTACGCAAACAGCAAAATACTGTTTCCCATCATCGGCAACAATTTTATGGACAATCTCATCTTCACAAAAACGGTTTAAAATTCTGTAAATAGTAGCCCTATCAGCATTAACACCCAATTGCTTTACAATAGCATCTTGGCTCATTGCCCTTCTTTTGCTTGTCAAAACAGACAAAACAGCCTCTTGTGTTGCGGTATTTCTACGTTTCATCATAGTGCAAAATTAGTCAAAAAATATTAATGCGACAAACTTGCAATAAACTAATGCGATACAGTCGCATTAATAAAAAATATCCTATCTTTGCCAAACGAGATATCAAAAAGAATGACTTCAAGAAGAAAATTTATACGACAAAGTAGTTTGGCAATAACTGCTGTTTCAAGCGGAAATATAGTAGGAGCAGTAGCAAATGGCGAATTAGTACACGAACAATTTTAAATTATGGTAGAAGTTTTTATCACAGATATTCAGAATAAAACACAGTCTGAAAGAATTTTAAGTACAATTCAAAATGAAAACGTTGAGTTGAAAATCAACTTAGACCTTAACGAAACTAATTTTTCGTTTCCTTGTGGACATACTATTTTAAGAGTGGAAGGCGACAAAATAAATTCAGACAAAATTTTAGTTTCTGTTAGAAAACAAGGCTTTAAATGTGAAATTTTAGAAGACAAAATTTGTAAACCAACAGAAAAATTATGACAGAATTTTGGGAAGAAGCATTTAAAGACAAACAGGAAATGTGGGGTTTAAATCCTGCAAAATCAACTGTATTAACAAAGGACTTTTTTGTTGAGCAAAAAGTAAAAAGTGTATTAATTCCAGGCATTGGTTACGGACGAAATGCACAAATTTTCAGAGACAACGGAATGACCGTAACAGGAATTGAAATTTCAGAAACTGCCATTGAATTAGGTAAAAAACATTTTGGAAACGAAATGAAAATTTATCACGGTTCTGTAACAGAAATGCCTTTTGACAACAATTTGTATGACGGAATATTCTGTTACGGATTAATTTACTTGTTAGACAAAAGCGAAAGAACAAAACTAATTCAAGACTGTTATAATCAACTCACAGAAAATGGATTTATGGTTTTTACAGCAATAACAAAGCAAGCCGTAACCTACGGACAAGGAACAAACATAGGCAACGACAGATTTGAAATGTTTGGTGGAGTAAAAATATTCTTTTATGACAGCGAAACAATAGCAGAAGAATTTGGGAAGTCAGGACTTTTTGAAATTACAAAAGTAACAGAGAATTATCCTTTTCACTTAATAAAATGCAAAAAGAACTGACCGAAATTTGATAAAAAACTACTCATAATATCGATTTTGCAATAATTGTTTTTAAGGCAAATTGAGCGTTCTTTCTTTGTGGAATTACAGAGCTGATATTAAATCTTACTACATAACATTTAAAACAAAATCGGATAGCCCAAAACGGTATCCGATTTTTTATTTTGCAGAGGTAGTAAACTGCCAAATACTGCATCTCAAAGCCAAACTCTACAACATTTCCCACCCTTGTAATAAGCCTTTCTAAATTAGACTTCCTCAGAAAAATTGAGCAGATTATGGAAGTTATTGCAATACAAAAATCCACCTTAGACGGAATGAAGAATGAACTAAAATCACTTTTAGAAATGACCGAAAATGCTGTACGAAAATATACTCCAATTTTCAAAGAAGAAAAGTGGCTCGATAACCAGGAAGTGTGCCTGATGATGGATATTACCAAACGGACTTTGCAGACCTATAAAGACAATGGGCTACTGCCATATTCAAAACTGAACCGCAAAAATTATTATAAACGCTCGGATGTACAGGCTTTACTCGAAGCCGGACAGCCGTACAATACCAAAGACAATGGATTTACTGACGAATGAAGCTGAAGAAGTAATTGAACAACAGCAAATGATAATGCAGTTGAGAAACCGTATTGAAGAAATATTGAAAAACTATCGTCCTGTAATGAATGGAGAAATCTACTTGTCGGGCGAAGATGTGTGTAGGCTGTTACATATCAGCAAAAGGACTTTACAGCAATATCGTGATGATAATATCTTGCCATTTATACAAATTGGGGGTAAGATAATTTTTAAGGAAAGTGATATTCTAATAGTCTTGGAACAGAACTATGTAACCAATGACAGGCAATGCTTGTAATTAATTTTGTTTTGACTATGTTCCTATCGGAACGACTTTAGTATCTTTGCTATGTAAAATATAGAAATCTTAAAGTGTTTTTGCTTTAAGTCCCACATTGAAAACTGGTAATTTTTAGACAACGGGACAATAAGGAAGAACGCTCATGCCATAGGCGTGGGCGCTCGCTTATTCGTTGTCGGGTATACCAGTACCTCAATGTGCGGTAAGTGTAGTTGCCTGCGCTTCTTTTTTGTGCAGGACTACATCAACTTAAAAAAAGTATGATGATATGGAAACTGATACCACGCAACAAAAAAACACACTCGCCTTTATCAACGATAAAAGCCCGATTTTAGATTTTATTAGCAACGATTTAATTGCTTCACGAATTGAAGTATTGTTCCATTCGGAAAACATTGAAGAAGGACTATTTCAATTGTCTGTGTTAAAAGCACTTCCTAATGTTTTTATTATTGACCTTGATTTTTATGACACGAATATACTGGCACAACTTCAAGAATTAAGGAAACAATATCCAACAATAAAACTTATTGCACATAGTGACATTGATGACGAAAAAGCGGTAAAACCTCTTTTGAAAATTGGTTTTGCAGGTTATCTGCTTATTGGTAGCAATGCAGATGATTTTAAAAAAGCCATTGAAATTGTTATCAATGGCGGAAGGTATTTTAGTAGTGGAATATCAGAAATTGTTAAAGAATATTTTAGTAAAAACTAAGATTGTCTTTTAAAATCTGTGAATTTTATATCCAGTCCAAATTGTGTTTAGTAAGTTCGTTTTCGGTGTTGCCTGTGTTTAGTGTAGTTGCTGGTTCAAAAAGCATTACTAAAACTTCATTTTCAGCAATAGGCTTGTGTTCTACACCTTTCGGTACGATTAAAAATTCGTCTTTACTCAGGGTAACGATTTTATCCCGAAACTCGATTTTTAATGTGCCTTTTACAACTAAAAACATTTCGTCTTCGTTGTCATGTTTATGCCAAACAAATTCTCCTTTAAATTTGGCAAGCTTTACATTTTGCCCATTGAGTTCGCCTACAATTTTTGGCGACCAGTATTCAGAGAAAAGTGCAAATTTTTCTTCTATATTTACTTTATCCACAGTGCTCTGTTTAGGCTATTATGTATGTTCGAAATTTTCATTTTTATAAATGTTTAGGCTCCTGTATTTCTCCGTTTCCAAATGACCAATTTTGTCTGCCATCATTTTCAAGTAAAACGATGATAATGTTATTCTTTGTAATGCTTGTTGATGTGGTTATTTTATTAGCAATTTCTTTGTACAAACCCTTTTTTTGTTCCAATGTACGACCATGTCCTGCAATGATCTGAATATATACAATATCGGAAGTATGGGCAATATCCAAATAGTTTTCAGGAAACTTGATTTGTTGTGGCTCTAATTCTTCAATAATATGGAAATAATCATTTTTGGGAATATTAAATTCTTGAATTAGGGCATTATGAACAGATATTGAAATATTGTCTTTAGTTTGTTGTGAAAATACTTTTGGTAAACTGATCCGTACAAATGGCATAATTCTTATTTTAGTGTTATTGTCGTAGCCCTTACCACTTTGTTAGAGGGTAAAGTTATTTTAAGTCATAAAAATTTTCCGTAAATTGAATAGTATTGTCAGCCCTTTTCTTGATTGCGGCTCCCCATAAAATGTTGGGGTTACTCGTGATTTTTGAAATTATCAGTTTCATTTCTTGGTATGGAATTTTAGCCAATGCATTTTCTATCGTAAACCAGCCAATATCTTCACAACTTTCTGGTATAGTCAATTGTCCTTCAGCGTATTTTGCTGTGTAGTAATGCATAATGGTTAAAGTAGGGCGATTTTCATATTCGAATGTAAAAAGTCCGTTGAGTTTTTTATTTTGCACCTTTATCCCATGTTCAGAAGCAAGGGTATCTATAAATTTGGATAAAGTAACCGGCTGGTTGTATCTTATTCCCGGGATTTCCCATTCACCATCCCATTTAACCAACATTACGTTGCCTTTGTCATTGAAGACTACTAATTTAAGAAACGAATAGTTGTCTTGTTGTGCAAATAAATTAATGCTACAGAAAAATGTAAGCAGAATAATAAGGTATCTTCTCATTTGTATATTTATCTTGAACTCTTTTGACCTTCTGAGTTCATTATTATAGATCAACTTGTTATCTAAACAACAAATTTAGTAAATTAAAATTCCCCTCGACAGACAGTAAGATAAAATCCAATGCTAACCAAACGGTGTTCTTTTACTTCTTTTCTTTGGCCGCTTTGGATTGATTACTTAATTAAACGACTGCCTAAACTCCAATGGCGAAACATTGGTCTTTGTCTTGAAAAGTTTGCTGAATGATTGTGAATGTTCAAAGCCCAATTCATAAGCAATTTCTGAAACGGATAGGTTTGTAGTTGATAATTTTTCTTTCGCTTTTTCTATAATTGTATTCTGAATATATTGTTGTGTATTTAGTCCTGTCAATGAACTCAATATATCACTCAAATAGCGTTGCGACAGCTTTAATTCTGTACTGATATATTTCACGGATGGCAAACCGTTTTTCAGACTGTTTTCTTCTTCAAAATAGTTATTTAAAAGCTTGTCCAAAGACGTAATGATGTCGTGATTGATTGCTTTCCTGGTAATAAATTGCCTATTGTAAAAACGATTGCTGTATTTCAATAACAATTCTATTTGTGTCACTAAAACATCTTGGCTGAAACTGTCAATATTATTGTTCAATTCATTGGCTATTGTAACAAATAAATTGGCTATAATTTCTTTTTCCTTTGCTGATAAAAATAAGGCTTCTGAAACATCGTAAGAAAAAAATCCATATTGATTTATTGTTTTTCCCAATGGATAATTTCGGATGAAGTCCGGATGAAAATATAAAGCAACACCCTCATAGCTTTCTATTTCTTCTGATGGAAAAACGATTTGTTTCGGCTTCAAAAATGCCAATCCTCCTTCTTCAAAATCGTAATAGCCCTGTCCGTATTTTATTTGTCCTGTGAATGTAGTTTTAAAGGAAATTTTATAAAAATCGAGACTTATTTTTTGTCCTTTTGGAAACATTTCAATCGGAACATTCTTGTAATCAACCAATGCAACCAATGGGTGCAATGGTGCAGAAAATCCCAAGGAACGTACCAATTGAGATATACTTTTGATGTGATTTATGTTAGATTGTTGTTGCATTGCGTTTACGAATTTAATCAATTTTGTTTTGATGGACGAATAACAATATCGCCAATTTCAACATCACTAGGTTGGCTTACTGCATAAATTACAGCATTGGCTATGGCATCTGGGCTAATGGCCAAATTTTCCATATTATTCTTGATGATGATTTTCATTTCTTGATTTTTTATATTCTCGGCGAAGTCAGTTTTTACAACACCTGGTGAAATCCCTGTAATGCGTATATTTCCGTCTGACTCTTGACGAAATGCTTCTGCTATAGTGCGAATGGCATTTTTAGTTCCTGCATAAACACCTTGCAGTGGCACAATCTTTATTCCTGAAGTTGAAATGATATTGACGATATGTCCCGATCGTTGTTGTTTGAAAACGGGAATTGCAGCCGCCATACCGTACAAAACGCCTTTGAGGTTAATATCGATCATTTCTTCCCAACCATCGATATCCAATTCGTCAATGCGGCTTAATTGACTTACTCCTGCGTTGTTTATAATGACATCTAATTTTCCGTATTGCTCAACTGCTGAATTGACGAACCGAACTAAATCGGCTTTATTCTTCACATCAATTTGAGCAAAGGTAGCGTCACCACCTTTGCTTTTAATTTCGTCAACAAGTTGTTGTAATTGTTCTTTGCGTCTTGCACCCAAAACAACCTTTGCTCCATTTTTTGCTAATTCTATGGCAATGGCTTTACCCATTCCACTGCTTGCACCTGTAATGGCTACAACTTTTTCTCTAATATTTTGCATTGCTATAAGTTCTTATTTATCTATTTGTTTTTCTAAAACTTCGGGATAGCGGTCGCCAACAAGTGTAATTCCATTCACTGTTGTGTTGATTTTTGCAAGTTCATCAGGTGTTAATGCAATATTTGTACTGCCAATGTTTTCCTCTAAACGATGCAATTTTGTAGTTCCTGGTATTGGTGCTATCCAAGGTTTTTGAGCTAAGATCCAAGCCAATGCTAATTGTCCGGTCGTAATATTTTTTTGTTGAGCAATTTCAGAAAGTGCTTCCACTAAAACAAGATTGGCTTTAATATTTTCTTCACTGAAACGAGGAATCATATTTCTACGGTCGATATCCTCTAATTTTTTGTTGATGATACCTGTGAGAAAACCTTTACCCAATGGACTGAACGGAACGAAACCGATTCCTAGCTCTTCCAATGTGGGGATGATTTCTTTTTCGGGTTCACGCCAAAACAGAGAGTATTCGCTTTGTAATGCTGATACGGGTTGAATTGAATGCGCCTTGCGAATAGTTTTTGCACTTGCTTCTGACAAACCGAAATATTTTACTTTGCCCTCCTGTATCAAGTCTTTCACGGTTCCTGCAACATCTTCTATCGGCACATTCGGGTCAACTCTGTGCTGATAAAGCAAATCAATATAATCTGTTTTTAATCTCTTTAAAGATGCTTCGGTTACTGCTCTGATCGTTTCGGGTCTGCTGTCTAAACCTGTTGTTGGTCTGGCATCTTTACAACCAAATTTCGTGGCGATTACTACATCTTTTCTATAAGGCTGTAATCCTTCTCCAACAAGTTCCTCATTGGTGTAAGGCCCGTAAGCTTCTGCCGTATCAAAAAATGTGATCCCTCTTTCAACTGCGTTACGCAGTAGAGTTATGGATTCTTTTTTATCAAGACCTTTGCCATCCAAAAAGTTTAAACCCATACAGCCAAAGCCTAATGCGGAAACTTCCAATCCGCTATTTCCTAATTTTCTCTTTTGCATAATTATTTTTTAATTATTTCTAAAACTGAATAAATTTCAAGTACAAAATTCTTGATTATTGTTCTGCAAAAAGTAGTTGAATTGGTAATTGTTGTAGTCGAATTGGTAGGGTTTGTTTTCGCTTTTATAATAACGCTCAGTAACAAATTTTTCAAATGAGGATAGCGGCAGTGGTTATTTGTCACCTTCAAACCAAGTCTGCTTTTGCTATAATAATTTTCCCATCTTTAAAAGTGAAATCAAAGGTTCCATTGAATTTACTTTCAGAAAAATCTCCCGAGAATTCTGCTAGTAGATGCGCTTTGTTTTCTGAAATAATATCTAAGCTTATCAATTTTGTTTGTATTCTATAACCAATAAAATATGTTTCAAAATATTCTTTTATACCTTCGTGTCCTTTGGAGTTTTGCCCAATCGATGGGTCTTTAAGAATGGCATCCTCTTGCCACATTGCTAAATAGTTCTGGGTGTCGTAAGCATTGCTAAATTCAAGCCATTGGTTTATAAATTTATTAATATCCATCGTTAATTTAATGATTGTTTATACTCTACAGGGGTTTGGTTAGTTTTCTTTTTAAATAATTTACTGAAGGATTGAGAATACTCATAACCCAATTGATAAGCAATTTCCGAAATAGATAATTGCGTAGAAGTTAAATATTGCTTGGCTTTTTCAATCACTTTTTCGTGGATGTGTTGCTGGGCATTTTGTCCAGTTAATGAACGCAACATATCGCTCAAATATCGTGGCGAAAGGTGAAGTTCATTTGCCAGCATTTCAACCGATGGTAAACCCTTGCTCAGGCTGTCTTCATTATCAAAATACGCATCGAGATATTGTTCCAACTTCATCAATAAATTGTGGTTTGCAGGTTTGCGAGTAATAAATTGACGCTTGTAAAAACGCTTGCTGT
Organism: Sphingobacterium kitahiroshimense; assembly: GCF_025961315.1. Taxonomy (NCBI): domain Bacteria; kingdom Pseudomonadati; phylum Bacteroidota; class Sphingobacteriia; order Sphingobacteriales; family Sphingobacteriaceae; genus Sphingobacterium; species Sphingobacterium kitahiroshimense. Next base: position 1,284,495 of record NZ_JAOQNK010000001.1, read on the forward strand.
AATTAAGTAAAACTTCGACATAACTAATCATCACATCTTGACTAAAATCGTCAATCGCACCGTTCAATTCTTCTTCAATATCACTTAAAATGACCAATATTTTAGTGCGTTCTTTGTCTGATAAATGCAACGCTTCACTGGCTTCGTAAGAGAAAAATCCATAGGATTTTATGGTTGTTCCTAACGGATAATTTCGCAAAAAATCGGCATGAATAAATATTGATTTCCCATAAATGGACATATCGTCACTCACCAATGTAATCAACTGATTAGGTGCGGTAAATACTAACCCACCTTCGTCAAAATCAAAATTGCTTTGTCCGTAACCGATAATCCCTTTCAATGTTTTTTTGAAGGATATTTTATAGAAATCAAACAAAAATGCACTGTTGAAATTAATTCTTTCAGGCGGAATTTCTTCGTTATCTATCACACTAATTAAAGGATGCAAAGGCTTGGGCAAACCCATTGCTTCGTGCAATGCAGCAATGGTGTAATATTTTTCGGGTGTGTTATGTTTTGACTTCATTTATGATAAATTTAATTAATGCGAAATTGGATTTTAAATTACAATAAATTTTAAAATGGCGACAGCAAACCTAGCTTAGTTCTCATTTCTATTCTAAAATTTTCAGCACCAATTTCCATACGCTTATTGAACGTTTTTATAGCATCATCGCCAGCCAAATATCGCAATTGGTCTTTGCCATCGGTAGCAGCTTCTAATACTACACCGGCAATTTCTTCTGGCTCTGTAAATTTAATAAACGTTCCATCGTTTATCTGCTTCCACATTTGGTCGTTTATCATTTCATATCCTTCTGCCGATGCTATATCAATTCCATTTATAAAATTGCTCTTAATACCGCCTGGTGCAATGGTTTTTATACCAATATTAAATAACGACAACTCATAAGAAATGCTTTCGCTAAATCCTTCCAAAGCCCATTTTGTAGCATTATAAACACTTCCCATTGGACCAGAAGAAAAACCAAAAATGGATGTGGTAGTGATAAATAGCCCATTTTTTCTTAGCTTAAAATACGGCAAGAACGACTTCGTAACTCTTATGACACCTGTAAGATTTGTCTCTATTTGTTTTACAATTTGCTCATCCGTTGCGTGTTCAAAAGCACCACTCAATCCGTAACCTGCATTGTTAAAAACTACATCAATGGTATAATTTTCCGTTACAGCTTTCACGGTATTGGCAATGGCTTCCGCATCGTTCACATCTAGTTTAACTATCGTAATATTTTCGAGTAAATTGAGTTCTGTTTCCTTTTCGGGGCTTCGCATAGATGCAATTACATTCCAACCTTTTGATTGAAATAATTTAGCCGTTGCTTTTCCAAGCCCTGCCGATGCTCCTGTAATAAAAATTGTCTTTTGCATTTATTTTGTTTTAAAATTATAATGCAAAATTGGGCAGAAGTCAAAACCTGTATGTTGCCAAATTGAGTAATGTTGTATCCAATATGACGAAATAGTTTTAGTTCACACTATCGTCTATGTTTTATTTAGGGATAGTTGTACTACTATTACCGCCAGTTTCCAAATTGATGCAAAGTGTATTTTGTATTGTTAGGCTTATTTCATTTGTTAATGATACCGCAAATTTATAAAATATCTAAAATCCAGCATAAATAAAGCGGCGTTCTTTTGCTTCTTTTATTTGGTCGCCGTATGAAAAGAAGTTGGATTGTTAATTCGTCATTTGCCAATGCGATGTTAGCAGTAGTTATTTTTTTTCTTCATAATAATCAAGCCAATTTTTTATTCTTCCAACAAACATTTTAAGGTAATTTTCGGTAAAAAAAATATTCGACCAATCAAATCTTTGAGCTTGAACACCAAGATAAAATACAAATATTGATGCTCCAGCTTCGGGAATTAATTCAATCTCTTTTGTAGATAAATTCCTGACTTTTTGATAGCCATTTAGAAAATTTTTTGCCTTTAATTCGTATTCCTTTTTATCAGATTCTATAAAAAATAGTTGTTTCAGAAAATATCCAACATCTAAAATTAATAATCCATTTCCGCAATTATCAAAATCAAAAATTGTGATTTCATTTTCGTTGTTTACGCTTAAATTATCATACCAAATGTCTAAATGAACGATTCCTGTTGTATTTTCTAATCCATTAATTTCTTCAAATTTTTCTGGAATTTTTTTTGCAATTTCTTTTAAAAATTTCATTTCATCCAATTCTTCGTTAAAATAATGATTTAAAAGATTGTATGGTTTGTTCAAAAGAATTTCTGAATCGTAATTTATTCTGTCTATTTCTTTATTTTCGGTTATATTGTGAATTTTTGCCATCAAAGAACCTATTGAAAAACAAGTTTCATTCGACATAAAACGCATTTTTTCGCCTTTAGCAAATGAAAAAAGTACAGCATATCGAATTCCTTCAGGAGCTTTAATTTCTTGAATGAAATTTTTATTGCTATCTGAAATTGGATACGAAATAGAAAGAGAATGATTTTTGAGTAAATTGAGAAGTTCTAATTCTTGCTCAATTTCCTTTTTTGTTCGCCAATTATAACAATAAACTCGAAAGACAAATTTTGTTTCATTATCCGAAATAAAGTAGGTGTGATTTACTCCCGTTCTAAATAATTTACACTGAAAACTTTCTGAAAGTTGATATTTTTCTTTTATAAAGTTCCCTAATTCTGTTTCTGATAAAGTTGAAGCGATTACTGGAAAAGTTGTCATTGAGTACTGTTGTTTAATAATTACGGCTAACTCGTAAATACACGCAATGCGTATTTTGTATAGTTCACTCGGCAACAAATTTAAAAAAAATAAAGCTGTACTTTAACAAAGGATTTTAAATATCCAATAATAACTAGACGACGTTCTTTTGCTTCTTTTCTTAGGTCGCTGTGTGAAAAGAAAAGAAGTCATTGCTAAATACAACAAATGGGATAATGAATATCCCACGCAAAAAACTCGCAACCTGTTTGGTAAAATGTGAAGAAAGGGAATTGTGAAGTGGTACATTTTGGCAAAGTGGTTGCATCCGCTTTAAACCGCAAAAATGCGTTTCCGACCGAAGCGAGGAATTGCATTTTTGCCCGCCGATTTAGGCTTTTAGGCAACTTTTATCGGGTGGGTGCGGAAATCTTTCAGATTGTGAAAAAATCCCCTATATTCGGTCATTCCCCTGCGAAACAAGTTCCATAGCAATGAACATCCCATTTGGGTTAAAGAGGAATTGATAAACAAATCCTGGTGCTCCAATGCTTCGGCAAGTGAGCAACTTGGCGTGTTGTCTTCTTGTTCGGATTGCCTCAGCAATTCGCCAAATTCATCGGTAACAAACGGCAGGCTTGCCACCGTTTCATACTTTTCTGAATTGGGTTGCTTTATCTCTCCGATAGTAGATAGTAGCACTTGTCCTGTATCTTGGCTATTGCCAAAATCCAACCAATATTTTGGTTCATCTTGGAAGTGTCTGCGGTAACTTATTTCTTTAAGAATTTCAGCAACGCCAAACCTCGCCTGTACATTATCCACACAAGTAATGGTAATGATTGCCCTTGCTTTTTCGGGCATTCTCCCAAACTTGTCCTTTTCAAATTTTACCGTTTCGGCTTTCCAATTTGTACCCGCCCAACGGTTACAACGATTGATTAAAGCAACGGATTTGTATAATCCTGTTTCACTTTCTGCAAAACGCTGTCTGCCCAAATTGGCACTCGTGATAACATCATCATCCCAAACGCGGACTTGCAACCCTGCGTGTCCTAATGCTATCAAACTTTCGTTTATTTCCATTAAGGCGGTCAATACTTTTGAACCTGTACCACCTGCTCCGATAAGGTTTACCGAAATCGGATTGGTAGGATTGAGTAAATAGTTGTCCGTAAAATGAACTGCTGTTTTTGTCGTATTCATCACAATAGATTTTTAAGGGTTTTATTATTCTTTTTCAATACCTCTTTAGGAAAGGGTTTATCCGTATTGATAAGGTCTTTCCAAAGGGTTACAATATTTTTTTTCGTTAAGTTTTCGCATAATGAATGACTGAAATAAGAATTGAAAAAATAATGTTCCCAAGCCTGTATAAATTCCTCAACCGAAGCCGAATTTTTAATGTCAATACTCACAGTACCCATACATACATTGCCCTTTTCGTAGATATTGAAGAAAGGTGCATAATGCAATGGCGTTTTCTCGGTGGGTCTTCTGTCGTTTGATAAAGCAAATACCGTAAGACTGCTTTTATTGGCAAACCATAGCATTGGCGGTACTTGTGCCTTGCCGTTGGAAATACCTAAACTATCCACAAAATATATCTGCCTTTGCTGTGTTTTGGTGTACCATAGCACCGTACCTTTTTCGCTCGGATTAATATGCAGAATGTGGGTCGGCAAAATTCCCTTTGGCTTTAAAAAGGCTTTGCTATTTTCTTCATCGGTCTTTAGAGCCTTTGCCAATATATTGGCTTCTTTTACTGTCAATGGGTGGGCATTGATAGGCGTTCCGTTGCTATCCATATCAAAATGCTCCACATACACATCGGTATTTGTGCCAATGGTTTCGTAAAAAACCAAAGCAGATTTCGGATGGTACAATGTGCCAAAATTTTCGGTGATGTCGTTTACGATGTTCATTTTTCTGTTGTTTTATAGTCGTCTAATATTGTGCAGAGGTCATGCAATAAGGCAAACAAGCGGTTCTCAAAATCGAGATTTGTTGTTGGTATTTCACTTACGTCAAATCGCTTGGAAATGGTTGGTTCTTCCATTGCTCCGTACTCGTTAAATTCATTGTTGATGGTATCGGAAAGGTTTTCAAATAGCCAGCCTTTGGTATCGGAAATAAAAGAGATATATTTTTCCATTCCGATTGCTTCGTTTTCGTAATCATCATAAGGGTCTTGTTCAGGCAATGGTGCGTTTCTGAAAATGCTTGCGTTCGGATATTCTTTAAATATGGCAAACGCATTGCGAGCTACCTGCCAACATTCCCTGTCGAACGTATCAAGGCTTTTAAATCGGCTCAAACGTTGTTCAAATATGGTTAGATTGATACGGTTAAATAGTTTTTGTTCTATTGTATCGCCAATAAATTCTGCATTTCTCAACTCACTTTTGTACGTTTCAGTTTCGTCCGTTTCCTCGTCCTGTTCTACCCAATCTTTGTGCATTTCATATTGCCAATACAGATAGCTGTCTTCCTGCCTGTAATATGGAATGTTGGCAATATGGTACAAGTAACTACATACTGATATTAAAAGTTGTGCAGTCTTTTTACGCTTCGGGTCTTTGAGCATCTTAAAAAGCGGTACAATAGGAATATAATACAAGGTTGTACCTGTATTGTATCGTTCCTCACTTGTGAAGTAGGTTTTCTTACTGTCCTGTACCAATTTGAAACTATCCCAATTGATATTGGTACGTTTTGCCTTGGTTTCCATATCCCACATAGCCAATGTTATATTGTAGGGAAACTCAAAATCTTGGGTTTGCATTGGCTCAATGCTGTAATGCTCGGCAAGTTTGGAAAGGGACTTGTAAAAATCCCTCTCCGTTTTCTCACAAGCCTGTACGGATTGTGCTGTTTTCAGTTTAGGCAGAAACGTACACTTTAGAATACCATTGGTAGCATTGCTATTGGTACGGATTTCTGCTTGTCTTTCTGCACTTGGCTTGCGTCCTTTGGTCTTTGTAGCCAATTGGCGAACTCGCCCAACTGTCGGTGCAATTGCCGTTGTCGTTTCTGTTCGGGTATGCTGATAGTTCCCGATATGATGTTGGGTTGCATAATTCATCGTTTTATAATTTTGGTTTAACCTTTCGTACCCATTACGCTCTCAAATTTGTACTCGACTGCATCATCTTTGATTTGCGGTGCAGATGCTTTTGCGGTTGTCAAAATCGGGTACATATTGGCGTAAAAATTCATTACTGCTTCCACGCTCCAACGTGGTTCGGGGTCAGTCAGTCTGATGTCCTGTCCTTTATCTTTGAGTATGAAAACTCGCTCTAATTGTGTTGCTAATAACATAATTGCTCGTTTTTAAGTGTTAATACTGTTCCTCTTCGTCCGTTTCAATGGGATAGTCGTTTGTCGCTTCTTTCACTTGTGGCGGTTCGGGTGTTGCTTCTTCCATTGCTCCGAAAAGGCTCGGTGTTGCGAACTTGTCGGACAATGATGTTTTGCGTTTGCGTATCTCGTCCGCTTTTTCGGGAAACTCAGCTATATCGGGTATTTTCATCCACGCTTCACGGAATTTGCCCTCTTTCTCCAACTCGTCAGCCTTTGCCATAGCATCTTTAAATTTCTTGTCTTTGGCTTCTTTTTCCTTTTTCTCTTTTTCGGCTTTTTCTTTCTCAATTGCCGATTGCTTTTTAACTTCTTCCAATTGCTTTAGGAATTTTTCCATATCCACCATTAAGCCCGATACCTTTTGTATAGGCGTAGTTATCTGCTCAAAAAATCCCTCATCAAATTCTTGGGGCGTAGCATTAAATGTTAATGGGGGAATACCGTTTTTGGCATTATCTCCGCATTTTTCGTTGTTAAGCAATACCGTTACAATTAGGTTGCTTTCTATTCCTTTTGAAATGTTCAGTTGTAAAACTCCTGTAAAGTCCAACTGCTGTATTTGATTGAAAAAATTTGTATTCATCGTTCTGAAATTTTAATTGTTGAAGATTGTTTTTTGATTACTGTCAGTTTCTCGTACATATCTATCCAATAGGCTTTTTGCCTTTTGTCGAACTCCGAAAAACGTTTGTCTTTATGGTGGTATTCTTTGTAATCTGCTGTTATTCGGATAGCTTCGTCAAGGTCTGTTACTTCGATTTGGAAACCGTTTAAATCAATTATTTTCATAGTGTTGTAATTTTACGTTCCAAAAGAGTTTCCAATATCTCGTAATCGCTTTCGTATTCTTCGCCCTCAAAGTGGTAGAGGTCTGTTTCTTCGTCCTGCTCGTAGGTTTCAAAATCATCACCGCTCAAAAATATATCGCTGAGTATGCTATCCCGATAAGTTGCTCTGCCATAAACAAGGTTTCCCATTTCCTCATAGTCCTGTACAAAATCAACTTGGTAGTATTCTGCTATTCTTTGGACAATTTCAATATTAGGTGACCACTTTGTTTCGTATTGAAATTGCCCTTCATCGCCCTCGTTCCAATAGATATTGAAGAAATACCCACCGTTGGTATCTTCCATAAATTCGGGTAGTTGCCCTTCTTCGGTTTTTTCTTCCTTTTCCTTCATTGATTGGAAAAGTTCTTGTATTGCTGTGATTGCTTCGGGTTTCCCCTCGAATACAACCGTATTACTGCACCAATTTGCCATAACTTTTGTTTTTAGTAGGCTACCACCGATTAAAGCGGTAGCCTGTAGTTAGTTAATTAAGATTTAGGATTTCCGCACCGTCTAAAGCAAATTCGTTACACAAGTCAAATGCTTTCTGTGATTTGAGTTGGGCAGTACCACCCAATACAATGCTTTGTAATTTGGCTTCGTCATTCTTGTAATTTCTCACGTTCTGATAGTAGCCTGTAACAGCGTTGTATGCTCCGAACAAAGTGCCTTTTGTCGTGTCCATTTGCTGTGTATCGCTTATCATTGCGTATGCAAATGCGTCCTCAACGGTATTTTTGAATACGGTGGAAATTTCATCCATAGCACCTTTTTTCAGCAAATCAAAGGTTTCCTTATTCGGGCAAAGTGCCAATTGGATTAGCTTTTTAACCTCTTGGTCTGTTACCTTTACTTTTGCCCACTCATTAAAAATGCCCTCTAATTGGTTGCTAAATGTATTGGCAAGTCCCATAATCTTATGGGCATTCTCAACACGTTGTTTTGCTCCCGAAGTGTGTTTGATGCGGACAACATTAGTCATACTGCGTAATGAAGCGTTTAAGGTATTTTGACAAACAATTCTGATAGGCGTGAATGCGGCTGTGATACTTCCGCTACCATCGTGCGAAGTGGTTAGGAAAATGTACTTTTCCGTTACATCGTCGCCATTGCCTACACGGATATAATCGGGCAATTTGGCTGTGATAAATATGCGTTCTCCGTTGCCTAATGCTCCTGCGGTTTCGTACAGAATACCATCGCCACCACCTACAATAGCATCAAAGAAATTAAAGGCTTCACGGTTTTGTACAATGTGGTAATCCTTACCGACTACTCCCAATACTGCATTGTTATCGGTGCGTATGTTGGCAAAATAGTTAGGAACTTCTAATTCACTACTGCCTATCTCTATGCCGTTAGCTGTTTCGATAATGCCCGAACCTTTGGTAAATAGTGGGGATTTTACGACTTCGTAATCTAATCCTGCGTGTTTGATAGCTTCCTCGCTTGTCGGGTACTGTTCTACGATTTGCCCCAAGTTGTGCCACGCTTTTTGCTGAACGCTGAAAAATGAATAACGTCCTGTTCTCTCGTTGAAATTGATATTATGTGCCATAATGTTAAAAATTTGATGTTAAAAAATGATTGAATACTTGTTGTTAAAATGGGAGGTCGTCCTCTGCTCCCTGTGTTGTAAATCCGTTGCTTTCAGATTGTGCAGTAGCCTGTATGGTTTCGGCTCTCCTGCCTCCTGCAAGCGGTTTGAAGTCAGAGGTATGAAAGTTCAAACCTGCCTTTGCTTCTCCGTCTTTGCCTACCCACGCTCTTGTGCTTACCCTGCCAGTCAGTTCTACCAATAGACCTTTGGTGAGTATCTTCACTGCGTTCGGGGTTCTCCAATATGAGCAGTCGAAATAGGCGGTTTGCTCCACTCGTTCGCCCTGTTTGGTTTTGTAGCTGTCGTTTACCGCTACTGAAAAGTTTACTACTTGTTTTCCGTTTGACGTTGTGCGTACTTCCGCATCCCTTGTCAGTCTTCCTGTGATGTTCATAATCGTCCTGTTTTAAAAGTTTTACATTTTGTTACGTTCGCTTTTCTCGTTTCCTGCTTCCTGTTGTGGTTTGCTCCGCTTCGCTTCGCATAATTTTTTCCAAAAGAAAAACCGGAAAAAAGAAAGCAGATAATCCAAGCGGGCAACAGCGAAGACCAAGAAAAAAAATGATTTAATGGGGGTTCCTTTAGGGGGAAACCGTTCATTCATTTTTTTTATTGGTGGGTGGGTGCGGTGGCTGCCCGCTATAACTTAGCTGCCTTTTTACCGGTTGATTGTGGAAATATTCTGTTCTAATTTTTATGGAATAAATGACCAGGCTATGAGAGCCTGAAATAGAGGTTGGAATAATCGAAAAGTAAGGGCATAAAAAAAGCAGAACCGTTAAGTTCTGCTGTGTTGTGAAGTAATAAAAGTTAATCAGATTGCGGCTAAAAATGCTTCTTCCATAGCCTGAAATTTTGGGGCAACTAAATCCATATCCTTACTGATTTTTTGGCTTGTGATTTTGGCGTAAATCTGTGTGGTGGAAATATTTTTATGCCCCATCATTTTGCTAAGACTTTCAAGCGGTACGCCCTCGGTCAAAAACATTGTGGCGAATGTGTGACGGGCGGTGTGGAATGTAACTTTCTGTTCTGTAACAATACTCGCTTCCTCAATAAGTTTACCTATATGCGTGTTGCAAGTCGCATTGGATGGCATTGGGAATACAAAATCATTTCTTGTAACTCCACGATATTTCTCAATGATGCGTTTGGGGATTTCCAAAAGACGGACGTTGGAGGCAACATCTGATTTCTTCCTCCTGCTGATTATCCATTGGTGTCCATCAAAGAAAGACTGGATATTGCTCCATTTCAGTTTCTTAATATCAATGTAAGAAAGCCCTGTAAAGCAACTGAAAATAAAAAGGTCTTTTACAAGTTCATATCGGGGCTTAGATGGTTTCAGGAGCATTAAAGTTTCCACATCCTCTTTTAAAAGGTAGCTGCGGTCGGTTTCTTCCATACTGATTTCATAATCTTCAAAAGGATTATCCCGTATCAAGCCTTTCTTGATAGCCAATTCTGCCAAAGCAATAACTGGCATTGTGTAAACCCAAACCGTATTATGGGTACATTCCTTATCAATGCGAAGAAAGAAATCAAACTCACGGATAAAATCAGAAGTGAGTTCTCGGAAAGCCATATCGTCACGATGGTAACGCTCCCTTATAAATTCGCTAAGGTGATTGTAAACAGTGTTGTACTTGCTATATGTGCTTTGAGAGCGTTTTCCCTTAGCGACCATTTTTTCAAAGTCTTCGTTTTGGTCTTTAAAGACTTTTAGTACGGCATCTTCCATTACACCAACACCTAAAAACGAGAGCTTTACTTTTTGGGCGGTTGCAAACCCCTCGTGCTTCAGCATATCTTCGTAAATCTTGTCGATACGTCCACGTATGTTATCCAATTTTTGGTTAACGCTCAAAGCGGTGGCACTCTTTCCCTCAACTCTTCCGTATTTTAAATCCCAATTATTAGGATTGATTTCTAACTTTGTTCCGAAAGTTTTAGGTGTTCCATCAATGGTAATACGTGCCATAATTGGTGCATTACCGTTCTTTTTCAGTTCGTTCTTTTTCAGGTAGAAAAGCAGTTTGAACGTGGACTTTTTTGTCTGTTCCATAACTCAAATGTTTAATGTTTAAAATTAAATTACATTGAGTTACAAGGGAATATAAAAATGGGTGCAAAAGACTGAAATATAATCAGTTAAGCTATGTCATTACCGTTATCAATCGGTAACGAATTAGTAACCTAACCTTGTGTTTTCACGACCAAAACCTATCAGACACCGAGTTCCAAACTAAGACTACTGTTTTATAAAGCATTGTATAGCAACGGGTTTAATCGTTTTGCTTATTTTTGCTTTTTACTAATCTTTTTTTTATAAAAAAATGAACAAATAAGAAATCACGACTATTAACTGGCTTTTTGCAAAAGAGCCTATTGATTGCTAAAAAAATTTTCTGCTTTTATTCAATTTCGATATTGATAAGTAGCTTTCTGCTCCTAAATCGCTTGTACGCTGGAATGTTAGTCAATTATAAGTTTAACCCAAAAAACAATGTTTATAAAAAAGATTTCAATTATTATAAAAACAAAAGTAAATAAAGACAAAATTTACGATGAGTTCAATTTACTCTTATCCTTTTATAGAGGAAATGGTCAAACGCAAGGAAAAATTGAAAGTCAGTACATCAAAAAAAATAAAATAGTAAGTCTTCCATATACACTTGAAAAAAATTCCCTTAGTAAAAAGTATAATAACAAATATGTCAAAGGCCAAATAGATAAAATTGAAAAACTTAGTGGATCGAGAATTTCAATTAAGAATTTAGGTAAAACAAGTATAGAGTATAAGAAACCTTGTATATGTTGTAAATCTGAATTTTACATTCTTATCACAAACTACATTTCGATTGACTCTCCATTAACGTGTGGTACATGTAACAAATCTGTCCCACTTTATAAGCTACCAAAATTTTACGACTTTGGTTATATGCCAATTTTAAGTTGGGAAACAAACTATCAAGCTTGTGATAGCTTACAAATGAATTGTGAGGTCGGAGAACGTTGGTCTTTAAATCAGATGCAAGAAACAAAATCACCATTATCAAAGCAAGGTTTGGATATATGTAAACAAATTGAAGAACAAACGACAATTCCAACATTTTATTATTTATACAATTACAGGAAAAATAGTGGAGATGATAAAAATAGACTCTGCCCAAATTGTAAGAAAAAATGGACCTTAAAAACACAATTACATAATCTTTATGATTTCAAATGTGATAATTGTAGAATCATATCAACAATATCTACAAATACATAAATGACCCTAGACATCCTCTTTATAATATGTAAATCACTGGAGTGTTTAAAATACAGCAAGACAAGAGACATAAGTTAACTTTAAAATTTATGATGACTCTCTAGGTATATTGAAAATTTATGTAAATTTAAGCATTCAGTGTTTTAAACTGATAAGATCTAAAGAATAAAGCTTATTTTAACTATAAAAACTCCGTGACAAATATCATTTCAAAATTAATTCAATCAAAAATAGCTTCAGGTATTTTGTTAGCAAATTTATTTGCCATGACAGTTATCGGACTACAAAGCGCTTTTGGTCATGAAGATGCAGGAATACTTATCTTTTCGGAATTTGTAATCATACCGATGCTAATGGGCATAATCTCAACCTGGTATTGGAAAAATCTGAATTTAAAGGGCAAACAGATAACAGGATATTCTATAATAAATGGCATAATTGCTATCGCTTTAAGTTATCTTTTTTTAAATGAAGGAGTAATCTGCTTACTAATAGTATCTCCACTGATCTTTGGGTTTATCATTTCAGGGGCCTTCATAGGCAGAGCAATATTTAAAAGAAACAATCAAAAACTGAATGTGAGTCTAATAAGTATCTTAATTCTCATTTTTATTGTAGATTCTATTTCTGACCACGATCATGAAAATATGGTTTCAGATAAAATCGTAATCAATGCGACCCCGGAAGAAATTTGGCAACACGTAGTTGCATTTGATAAGATTGAAAACAAAGAAAATTATTGGCTTTTTAAAATCGGTATGCCTAGTCCTATGGCGACTACAGTAAGTGACAGGAAGCTTGGTGCAAATCGTAAATGTATTTTTAGCAACGGCTACATCTTTGATGAAACTATTGTTGAATTTGATATCAATAAAAACTTGACATTTGACATTATTGATCAACCTAAAGATCCTGAGATTATGGGACATATTGATATCACAAAAGGTCAATTTTTATTACACGATAATGGTGACGGCACCACAACATTAACAGGAAACAGCTGGTATAAACTCCACGTGTTTCCTACTTGGTATTATGATTTATGGGCTGAAAGTATTACAAGAAATGTTCATTTTAGGGTAATGGAGCATGTTAAAGTTTTAAGTGAATCATAACTTATGTTTTCATTTGTCGTGAAATACTTGGGCTTTTTGAAGGCTATCCCTCTGATAGCAATTTTATATGATAGCCTCATTAGACTTTGGTTCTTTGCTACACAACCGCAAATGTTGGACTGGCTTGATGATATCGAAGAAACGATTTCAAAATATCCGAACACCAGTATTACTGTTCATAAATATGGTGGAACTCAGTTTAATTACTTGGATAAAGAATTTGGGCATTTGCATAGTAATGGATTATTAGACATCCGCTTAAATAAAACTATTAAACAACAGCTGCTCAAGGATGGTAAAATACAAAATCATCATGTTTTTAAAAATTCAGGCTGGATCAGTTTTTACATTACAAATGAACAGGACTGTAAGTACGCAATGGGATTGCTTTTATTGGCTTATGAAAAAAAAGCCTCAATATTTAAATCTACATAATATTAAAACCAAAAGAATATCCACTAAAATATTCGATTAACCAAAATGCTTAAAGCTTTTATAAATTATTGTTAAAATACCAGATGCCACAAAAAATAGCCAATATTTCCTCATTTCACTGTAGCCATCTTGAGATGAATACTTTAACATAAATCCAAGACCGATAGAAAGAAAGGATGCGATTAAACCTAACATAGAAATACTGTTTAAATTTACTGATCAGTAAAAATATACTTATTTCTTTATATGTAGAATATTTATCAACTCGAATCAATGGCGATAAAAAAGAAAAACCACATCTCGCGAGGTGGCTTTAACTAAACATATGATTAAACCTTAAATTAATTATACGAGTTGATCGATTGGGATATTTTCCAGTTACCACCGTCATTGATTAAAGTCACGAGATCGGTTTTGGTAAAGCCTTCAAACTGCATCGTTACTTTTGCTACCATATAATCAGCAGACTCCTGTATGATGGTGGTACTAGTTTTACAGTTTAGCTGCTCTCCTTTTTGCTTTTTCAAAAAGCTGATAACTTCTGAACGGCTATTAGTTCTATCTTCTGATGCTTGTACTTTCTGGCTGAAGTCTGATGTAAACAACTGCTCCACTCCTGCCGATTGTCCTTCTGTCATAACCGCAACGTAATGATCAATGGCTAGATCTGCAGTAGATAAATTGACCACTGCTTTTTTAGGGTTTGCTACCTCTGGTTTGCCTGCTGCCATTGTGAATGTTGATACTGCGATCAAAGCTGCTGCTGTGAATGTTTTTGCTAAAGTTTTTTATCTAAAAATCTGTTATTTAAAGGTGATAAGGCTATCATGAGTATAAATTCTACAACTAATTACCAATGTACTCATGATGGTTCATAATGTCTTTATTTTATAGTTTGTTAGTTCTTATTTGTTGATTCAAAAGTAGAGCGTAAATCGTCCCTACCCTATGGCAATTAGACTAAAACAACTAAAAACTCGGTGAACTGTAGAAATGAATAGGTGAAATTATTTTAAACTTTTTTGAACTATTCTATTCGACAGGTGTTCTTATAATACAAAACGATAACAAACATACTTTCAGCATGAAAGTGGATAACGATAAATGACGTAGTACAGTAAATAAATCCAATTGCTTGAAAACAATTTGGATGATGAAACAAAAAAGAGGAAACGATAAGAAACATAAAAATTACTGTGCAGTTAAACGCCAAGATAAAGGGTCTAATGAGAATTAGGCCCTTTTGATGTATATGGATTCTCAAGAATTCGCAATCATTTTACATGATAGATATCTGATTTTTATCTGTATCTTAATTCGGTTAACCTATAGACTTATAATGACTAAATCTATGTCTTCAAACTTTATCAAATATAGCTTATCTAGGTACTTTATAATTGTTTCATTCTTAGTATTCAGTTTTAGCGCTAAAAATCAGTAAGAAGAAACAGTTCAATTTTACCCACTCGAAAGTTTTATACCGACTCCTCGAATTGCTATATAATTTGCATGAAGAACTTTTGAAAGAATCATGATAGAATTTAGTGCAATTAAAGTCAATAATTTATAAGACATAAATTCTGTAGATAAAATTTACAGTATATACTCTTTGAAACAAAAATTTGAAAATAAAACAAAGAAATTAACATGAGACTGATCTTCCTTTTTTTCTTTTCAATAGGACTTGCTTATGGTCAGTCAGGCCAAGAGCTGGCTGTAGGCTATGCAGATCGCTATGACAGCCTTCCAGAAATACATATTGAGATTGCAGAGAAACAACTTTATGAAAGGACTGCTCCGGCACCGAAAATGATATTTTCCCACTTTGCCATAAAGAACAACACACTGATAGTACATACAGGAAAAGGTATCATTAAACTCAAAAAATATGACGATTCGCCCAGACAAGACGACGATTTTCGCGGCTGGCAGTATATGGGATATTTCCCGCGCTTGCAGATGCATGCTTTAGTAAACCATAGTGTTTCTGAACATCTCGGATTCAGCGACATGGTATTGCTGGACAGCGCTACTTCCGATCAGTATGGGATTGTCTCTATCGGAGATGCTGCCGTATCGCTCCCCATCCATTCTCCCGACGGACGCTTTCTTGCCTACTACTACAACCATGTATATGAACGCAATAGTTGCTTTATAGGACTTCTAGAAATACGCGATGGCATGATCAGCTCTCATGCCCGAATTTCAGAAATGGCAAGCTTTCAGACCAAGAATTGGGCAGTGGAAGATATCAAATGGGTCGACAATACGTCCTTTATCATGAAAACTTATGTCCTAAAGGGACGAGGAGTACTGGAGGAAAGGCAGTATACGTATTACTTAGCTAGGCTGGATAGTGCGATTAAGAAAACTGAATAATTTGATAATTAAAAATAAGGATGTGAAACCATCAAATATCTTGGCTGGAACATCAGATTTATTTCTGATGCAGGAGTAATAGTCTAACTGCATGTTATTTTGGCGATCATATAGTCACCAGACTCCTGTACAATTTTGGGCTAGTTTTATAGTTTAGAATAAACCAGCAAAAAACTTGGTGAACGGTCGAAATGACTAGGTTAAGTTGTGAGGACCGATTCAAAATGTTAAATTCACCATACAATATATTTAACAGAGCTAATGTAACTGCAAATAATGATCGAAAAAAGCGAACATAACTGTATTAATACTGATGATTTACTCGAAAAGACTAAAATAAACATAGACAAATTTGGTCTTCAGGTTATTACAGTCGCTGCGACAAACTATCTGCCATCTTTTACTTATAGCATTGGTCTAACGCAGAGATACCATCATCCTGAAATAATCTGCTTTGGTCTACCGACCGATTTGGCACACGAAATCACCAATGTTGTTGCGGACCTAATCAAAGATGGTGAGGTGTTTACACCCGGAGAAATTTACTGCAACATCTTCTATGAAAGCAAGGCTATGTTTATAGCGGTAGATAAAAGAAACATCGATGATTATTTTGGTACCGGGATAAACTATTATCAAGACAAACAATTTGATGCGCTTCAATTAATCTGGACGGACAGTAACGACAGATTTCCATGGGAGGAAAATTTTGAAGAAAAATATGTTTACATACAACCTTTGCTTGATAGAAATGCTGAATTTAAGTTTTATGAGCCTAAGAATTTAACAACTTTTACGACGCGACAATGGCTTGAAGAAAAAGAACCTATATTGCATGTCGTGCATGATCATGATGGTGACTGGCAATTTCTGACAGGAGATCAAATGCCAGAAGATATTAAGATAGTTGCACTTGAAGAATTAACTAAGAAAGACATTACATTGAACGAAATATTTGACCTAGAATATGGCGAAAAAGCAGAACGCGATACCATAGGTGGAAAATGGACACGAAATAGAATTGAAGATGATGAAGAAGAGTAATCAATAGATTATCTGTCCTTAAGTCATTATGTGTATCAAATGAATTAAAAAGAAGGAATATTGATCAATCTAGGTGATGTTAGAAGCATTTGTAAAGTTTTCGGAGACCAAAACAACAATAAGACAAGTATGAAAAAAGGGATAATTTTACTAGGGTTTTGTGGACTGATTGTCGTTGGTGGTCTCCACGCCAAAAGAAAATTTTACGACCCAAACCATCGACTGGATAAGGTAAAAACAGAGGTGAAAAAACTTGCGAACAAAAGCGAAATTAAAAATGGCGACTTAATTTTTCAAACTTCACTTTCAGGACAAAGTAAAGCAATCGAACTTGCAACAAAATCTAAATATTCGCATTGCGGTATCATTTACAGCGACAATGGACAACATTACGTTTTTGAAGCAGTGCAGCCCATTAAGTTAACACCACTTGACAAATGGATCGCACGGGGCAAAGACGGACATTATGTAATTAAGCGACTAAAAAACGCTAATCAAATTTTGACAACTGAAACGATCCAAAAAATGAGACAAGAAGGCGACAAGTTTAAAGGTAAAAATTATGACCTAACTTTTGAATGGAGTGATGACAAAATTTATTGTTCTGAACTAATCTGGAAAATCTACAAACGTGCGACAGGGCTTGAAATTGGCAAACTTGAAAAACTAAGCGACTTTGACTTAACAGACGAAGTTGTTAAACAAAAAATGAAAGAGCGTTATGGCCACAAAATACCGCTTAACGAAGTTGTAATTTCACCAAAGGCAGTTTTTAACAGCGAACTATTAGAAACAATAAATGTAAATTAATAAATAGCCATTATACCTGTCTGGCATTATATCATCAAGATTGCCTTGACTTTATTATTTTTACGTAACTAATCAAGAGAAAATACCTAAAACGTATCGCGGAAAGATCACAACAGTAAAATCCTATAATTCAGAACGCTAAAAATAATAATGAACATCCCACTCATCACATAATAGTTAGTAATCCTATAATCTACCGAAATACTTGGAGCTTCAACCTGGTATTTCATTCTCCTATCTTTAATAATGTTTATTAAAAAAAAGGAAATTGGAAAACACTAGAAAAATAAAAAGCTAATAAGCGTAGAAATGATAATTTGAAATGAATATAAAATAATAGGTATATTGTTTATATTAAAATTCACTTTAACAAAAGTGTCATATCAGAAATAATTCAGACAATCCTATTATGCTTTGTATCTACAAAAAATAGAAACTAAATGTTAAAATATCCACTTATACTGATACACGGAACTGGAGCAAAAGACAACACTTTGTTCTGGGGAAGAATTCCAAAATTGTTAAAGGAGTTAGGAATTAATGTATTTTATGGGTATACAGATGCTTGGGGCTCAATTGAAGATAATGCAAAGTTACTTCAATTAAGAATAGAAGATATAATCCATAAGACCGGTGCAGAAAAAATTAATTTAATAGCGCATTCAAAAGGTGGCATTGACGCGCGCTTCCTGATTTCGACTTTGCAATATGGTCGAAAAATAGCTTCCTTAACAACAATATCAACGCCTCATCATGGTACTTTAATTGCAGATTATTTTTTAAATAACAGAACCTTCCAAAGTTCACTTGCGAAACGTACTCCCTGTTTTGGTCAAAATATTCGGTGACAATAACCCAAATATTTATAATGTAATAAATGAGCTAAGCATAAATTATATGGAAAGTTTTAATCAAAATAACTTAAATGATCCATTGGTATATTACAATAGTTATGCATCTGCTATGGCTTCTAAAAAAGATGACTTCCTATACTCTTGGACATATCAGTATTTAATGAAGAACGCCGGAGAAAATGATGGACTTGTACCTGTGAAATCGGCAGTTTGGGGTGATAAATTTCAATTATTCACGGATAGTAGTCGTGGTATTTCACATGGTGAAATAACTGACATAAAACGGAGGAAAATTGGAGCATTTGACATTCCCGAGATTTACCGTAAAATAACCCATGATCTTTCTAAAAATGGTTTTTAATGGTATACTTCTGAAAAACATCATGTTTCTTAACTAGATAGTGAAATCAAAATTATTTAATAAAATGCCTAACAATGGTGAATAAACATGGTTTGCTACTTTTTCAATATCTTCAAATAAAAGATTAACAAAAAGTTGTTTTTCAACAAGGAAATACCTTCAGAACGTCTGCTGGTTTTGATTCTATTATCAATCTCACAATAAATCTGATACCCAATTTCAAACTATGACATCAGTTTTTTAAAGGCATCTACAAAATTTAATAGCGCAATATTTGTTTTAGAATCCGCTAAATGCCCTTTTTCATTTATTTTCCCTTTTATTCCAGAAATTAAAAGTGTAGTCTCTGTGGTGAAATTTGCCATTAAAGTTTCCATAATTAGCTGCAATTCTACATGTCCTTTTTCTCCATGAGCTGATGCTGTTATTATCCCCAACGGTTTGCCAGAAAATACAGTTGTTGACACACACCATTCGATCACATTTTTGAGTCCGCTGGGAATACTGAAAACATACTCGGGTGTACAGATTAAAACCCCTTCAGCAATTTCAATTTCTTTTCTAAACTTTAAGATTTCTTCTGGTGTATTTTCGATAGAAAGTTTAGGATCAAAATGTGGAAGAGTTTTAAGATCATTAAAAACTTTGATATTTAGAGTATCCTTTGTAAGGTCAACGATTAAAGCTATAAGCTTTTGATTTGAGGAATAGCTACTCGCACTACCATTTATTACAAAAATATTTTTCATAAGTTATTTTAATCCTAAATTATTAAGAGCTAAATCGCCTTTTCATAACAATTGAAGACTCCTTTTCGAAAATTAACAGTTCCCACCAGATGATATCCTTTTTTTAAATAAACGGTATTGGCTGTTTCATTTAATGAAAAAGCATCAAAACGGATGGACTGGTATTTGTGTTCAACAGCATATTCTTCTGCATATCTGATCATTTTACTAGAAATTCCTTTTCCTTGAGCAGCTGGTTTTACATATAGACGATGAATCACAAGAAAGGGAATACTGGTATTCCAATTTAAGTCATTATATTCTTCATCACATTTTTCATTTAAAGCCATATACGCGACTAGCTCTCCCTGCTCTTCATAAATAAATGCCTGCTCCTTATCAATATCCTGTGTAAGTACCACCTCATTAGGATATTCTTGATCCCACTGGTCAACACCTTCACGCAACATATCCATCTTTACCTCCTCCAGCACCTTTGACGCTTGAATAATATCGCTTTGAGTTGCTTTTCTAATCATTTCGTTAACTATTGTTCTATTTTGAAATTTATGCTTGCAGAGCTTAAACTAATAATCATTTTAAAATATGGTTATTTAGCCTAAAACTTTCTACAGTTGTGTGTCGGATTAAATAGCATTAACCTTAATTTTCCCTATCCTAGTTGAAAGATATTATCAAATCTAACCAAGTCAAAACTACAATCTTTTTCTCATTTAACAAGTTCTGAAAGAAGTAAAATAAATGCTTGCTCCCGGTTAAGTTTTACGCTATGCAACAGCTTTAGAAATGACAAATTAAGCCGATGTAGCTTCATTCTACTGTAGAATTGACATAATGCAACGAATTAAAATAAATTATGATGTCGACATTAGTGCGAGTTATTCCAGCTCTATATTTCCTTAGTATCAAAGTCACTTAACATTTTTTATTATCGGGAAGCAATAAAAGATATTCAATACTTTGTTAACGTGGTCTTGCTATCCAAAACGAAAATAAAAGCCACATCGTGAAATGTGGCCTTAACTAAATATATGATTAAACAGTAAATTACTTATACGAGTTGATGGATTGTGATACTTCCAGTTACCGCCTTCATTGACTAATGTCACGAGATCGGTTTTGGTAAAGTTTTCAAACTCCATGGTTACTTTGGCAATCATATATTCAACTGACTCCTGTAAGATGGTGGTACTAATTTTACAGTTGAGCTGCTCTCCTTTTTGCTTTTTCAAAAAGGAAACAACTTCTGAACGGCTATTGGTCTTATCTTCCGATGCCTGTACTTTCTGTTTGAAATCTGATGTAAACAACTGCTCCACTCCTGCCGATTGACCTGCTGTCATAACCGCAACGTAATGATCAATAGCTAGATCTGCTGTAGATAAATTAACTACAGCTTTTTTAGGGTTTGCTACCTCTGGTTTGCCTGCTGCCATAGTGAAAGTAGATACTGCGATCAAGGCTGCTGCTGCGAATGTTTTTGCTAAAGTTTTTTATCTAGATAATTTGTTATTTAAAGGTGATAAAGGCTATCATGAGTATAAATTCTGCAACTAATTACCAATGTACTCATGATGGTTCATAATGTTATATTGTTCTTAAGTTGCATCAGCCCCACATCCACCAACTCAAACCCTGATGCCTGCCTTGCAGTTGTTTCTAATTGTTCTTAATTGTTGATTCAAAAGTAGGACGTAAATCGTCCCTACCCTACGGCAATTAGACTAAACCAACTAAAAACTAGGTGAATGGTGGAAATGGATAGGTGAAATTAATTTGATTTTTTTAATCTCGGCTTACTGTTTGTTTTTTCGTCGAAAAGCAAAATAAATAATAATTGCACTAACTGACATTAATATGGAAGCTAAAAAAAATGGTGCTCCAGAAAATTTAAATGGTGCTTTATCATGTGTAAAATAATAGAATAGGTTTGTCATAATCGGAGGACCTATTATAGAAGTCGCACTCATTAGACTGGTTAATGCCCCTTGAAGCTCACCCTGTTCATTTGAAGAAACATTTTTACTGATTAGTGATTGCAGTGCTGGTCCGCATATCCCCCCTAAAGCATAGGGTAAGAGGAAAATAAACATCATCCATCCTTCATTAGTAAATGCAAATAACATTAAACCCAATGCATATAATAACAACCCAAAATAGATACTTTTATGTTCTCCTAATTTAGGTGTGGTCCATCTTATTAAGAGTCCTTGTACTAATCCGGTCAATAAACCCAGTAAACCTAGTGATAGACCTACAACTCGCTCTGTCCAATTAAATTTATACATGGTAAAAAAATGCCAGTTACTCTGTACAGCATGAAGAGCGATGTAGACCAGAATTAAAGCAAAAATAAGATTTGATATCTTTGACTGTTTTCTCAAAAAATTAAATGTACCGATGGGATTAGCACGTTTCCAGTCAAATGAACGACGCTTATCTTTTTCTAAACTTTCTGGTAGTACAAATAACCCATAAAGAAAATTCACCATACACAGCAGAGCTGCTGCATAAAAGGGAACTCGAGTTCCATAATACCCAAGTAAACCGCCAGTTACCGGTCCTAAAATAAATCCCAACCCAAAAGCAGCTCCGATTAGGCCGAAATTTTTCGTTCTATCTTCATCGGTGGATATATCTGCAATATACGCACTAGCTGTGGAAATACTTGCCCCGGTAAGGCCAGCAATGATTCTTCCAAAAAATAACCAACCCATGGATGGTGCAAATGCTAACAGCATATAGTCAACTGCAAATCCAAAAAGAGAAATTAAAAGGATTGGGCGCCTTCCATATTGATCACTTAGATTTCCCACTATAGGCGCAAATATAAATTGGGTGATAGCATACGCAAACCCGAGCCATCCACCATATTTGGCGGCTTCACTAAGGTCACTATGGATAAATTCTCCAATGAGTTTTGGAACTACTGGGAGTATAATTCCCCAACCTGTAATATCAATCAACAATGTGATAAATATAAATCCTATGGCCGCTTTTTTATCTGTTTTTCTCATGCAGTAAAAGTAAAAAGAGACAAAAGGAAGGTATTGACAATTTAATGGTATTTACATACAATCTGAAAGTTGATCTTATTTACCCATCAGTAACTGTTAAAAAACAACTATCATTAATTATACGTTTCTGTAAGTTTTGGGAGATACCCCTACTGCTCTTTTAAAATATCTGCAAAAAACACTTGTTTCTTCGAAATGAAGCTCATTGCTTATTTCTTTAATGGATAGACTAGAGGATTTAAGTAATGTTTTAGCATGTAGAATGGTCAGATGATCAATCCATTGTAAGGCAGATTTACCGGTTTTCTGTTTTAGAAAAGTAGAAAGATATTGCGGTGTTAAATGAAGTTTTTCAGCATAAAATGCAACGCTTCTATGCTGGTTAGCGTATTTAGATATAAGAAGATAAAAATCATCTATGATCTCATGTGTGCGGCTCTTTACTACGCTTTTGCTATGAGGTAAATTAGAATATACTTCAGAAATCATATTTATTAAAACTAGAACAAGATGCCTTAGCATTTGTGTCTTATTGGAACTCGCTTTCTTGTGGTAGAAATTTTGTATAAGTGTCAGTAAATCATATTGGAGCTTTATTTCATCAGGTTGAAATCGGATAATAGGTTGCCATCTAATTTGCTCATTCATGACAAACTCGCGTAAAATGGGAAATTCTGTAATAAAATCTAATGAAAGCCCAATTGTTATTATTTCTGCATGTTCACTCAATGACTTTGTTTCGATCATCAATTGCGGTTGTAAAACAGCAATGTCACCCTCGTTTATTTCATATTCAAGAAAATGGATTTGCGATTTCATGGATCCTTTTATCATAAATCCCAATAATAAACCATCAAACAGACGACTATGATTTGTGTATTTCTTATTTGGGTCGTTTTGCTGACTAAGAATTATTATCCCTTCCGTCTTTTCCGAAGGATCGAGATCATATAATTTATAGACATTATCCAAAGTTATAAATAGAGCCATGTTCAAATGTCGGAAAAAAAAACACACGTGTAGCAATAGTCGCCAGGTACTATCCTAGAAATTGTATGTAAAGACAATAAATTTGCAAAATTATATATCGAATAATTTACCTGCTTATATGTAAGAAGAAATGTTTGATCTGATACTAGCAATCCCTAATTTTGGAACAGTCAAAATTGAGCTTATTACCCCATTAATCTACATCAAATATTTTTGCACATATACCATCAGCATCTGTTTTTTGTAGTCATTCATTCCTTCTGATATAAGGTTTATTTCCTTCTCGAACATTTTTTCATTTCTCATTTTGCGAAACTCCCTAGCGATCTCTAACCTGATTCTTTTCTTTAAGGAGATATTACCAAAAGGATCAAAATAAGAATCTAGACGAGTCTTATCCTTAATACCATTCCAAGTAAAAACTGTAGTATCATCCGTGATGATGAGTAATTTTTGGTAATGGTCTAAAGCCTCTTTCGATGATATTTTATTCAAAAAAAGATCAAATTTTACTTTAAAAAACTCCTTCTCTACTGATGTGGTCTTTTCTAAGTGCTCGAATGCGTGATCAATAATTTTAGGATTTATTTTATTAATATTAGACTGCATGCCAAGTAAGTTAAAAGACAATATAGCATAAGCATCTTCTAGTTTGAAATTTTTATTGATATCTTGCATACTTATTTCACCAAATGAAGAAGGCTGTATAACGGTATATCCATTTTCCGCTAGATTCTTCTCAATATCATTTTTGTGAAATGAGCCAATGACTACCAAAATAGTATCTTTCTCTGAATGATTTTCTAAAACTTTTTCAATCCGCTTGGCCTGTAGAAAAGTACGGTATAAAAACAGCCTCCTTGGAAAATCTAAACTCGTTTTTTGTGGATGTTGAGCATACCATTTCTCGATTCGGGGACCATAATCTGGAGAATCGGCAAAATAAAGCCCATCTTCAAAGTCGTTTTCTTCGCTAAAAACTGTAAAGCCTAAAAACCCGCTTCTACTTCTGATAAATCGAGGAACCTCAAGATTCTTTACACCAAAAGCAAGATCCGAATCAGGTTCTGCCGGCAGCCAGTCTATTGGATGCAAAGGCTTCATTAAAGCTTTCGCATAAGGTACGACCACATATTGCTGTTCGTATGTAAATTCGTAAAAATCATTTTTTGTAAATTCTTCAGGCGATCTTTCAATACAAATTGCAGCTGGATCTACCTTATTGATAAACGCTCGTATTGCAGCAGGTTGCTGATCAAAGTTGATTAGCTGCGTAGAATGTCCGACACCGAGAACCACAACTTTTGGTTTTTGTGCATAAACTGAACAAATTATAATAAAAGAAAAAACAATTAAGAGAAACTTTGGCATCACATTCATTTTTATAAATCATTAATTTGGCTAAAATACACAGTAATGTCAAAATCGGCAAGCCATGAGCAAAAATGTCCCCGGAAAAATAGCTTGCCCAATCAAAATATTAATCGATTAAAAAAATAGAATGAATTCATTAATTTCATTATCTTGATAGGTGAAATATAATATTATTAAATTATAACTCAGCTAAATATGATATTGCCCAATTATACGCTTTTTCTAAAAAAAATAATAAAAGACATTTTATTATTACTTTTTATGAGTTATCCTTTGTTTTGTTGTTCTCAATATAAACTTAAGGATACCACGCAGTTTATAGAAGATAATTTATCAGCTTATATGAACAGGTTGGATCAATATAAATTTAAAAATATACCGACAATTAGCAGAGAAGCAACTGTACGAATATTGATGCGTGAATATTATATTGATGAATTGGTCTCAGGAAATGATACGTTAAATAAGGATCATTACTATGCTCTTAACCATCACCTTTCACAAAAATCATTAAATTCGCTCACCAGTCGTGATCTATTTAACTCCTGCATGATAGTACAAGAATATTATTCGCAAACTTGTGGTCGATTTGCTAGACTAAAATCAACTGGTATATTTGGAATCTTTTACCGAGATGATATTCCTTTAGAATATTGGAGTCCCAGACAAATAAATTTGCTACGTAAGAATAGAAAAGAAATAATCGGTTACGTGAATCAAATGTGGTCCGATTTAAAATTTATTGGTGATAACACAAAAGATCTATTGGTCGAATTGATCATGTGGGAGCAGATCCCCAATATATTGAAGCAAATCGAAATATCTCCTGAAGATAATAGCTTATACTCATTATTAGTTCAAATTATGATGCGTGCAAAATTCACGACATTTGAAGCTTCAACTATTTATGAAAAAATTTATGGACCAAAGAGATATGTAACGGGTACTGAGGAAAACCGAACAGCAATAATTGAAATGGCAAAAAAGTGTTTTATGGAGTTCAATGCGCTGCCACAATATACTGTACCTATTTATGTTAAGCAATCAAACCCTTCTTACTCTTCTGAAGGGCTTAAAGAGGAATTGATGACAAGAAAACAGGATTGGCCATTAAAAGAAGTTAAAACTCCTAAGTTTAAACTAAAAAAATAATCTTTTGGGATTACTGCTTACATCAAAAAAAGTGTATTGATATCATATCCAATTATAAATTCATTAATCTCTATTTGTGTACAATCTCAACCTAACTACTTATATTCAAAACTCAATAATTTCCAAAAAATAACCTCTCTCAGAGCTATAAAAATATTAGTGGAACCTTAAAAATGTTGTTCGCCAGATTCATCATGAAATATGTGCTCTAAAACAATAGCTTCCAAAGAGGCTTTCTTTTAAAAAGATGCCGATATTCTTGCAGGTATTCATCCATAATACGTGGTTTTCTAAAAATTATGTCAGTAATGGTATCGTTTTCCGGCTCCGGAACCTTAATTGCTAGATCATCAAGTTCAACAATATGCGTAGCTAGCCATCTGGGTAATTTTGATTTTTTAGTTAATTGACTAAATAATTCGTCAGGCGTAATATTTACATATTCGATTTTACAACATGTTATGCGAGATAATTTTTCGGCCATTTCTAGGTTCGTAATAGCCTGAGGACCCGCAAGAACAATTGACCGTTGCTTTAATTCATCCGTTGCCAATAAACAATTTACTGCGACCGTTGCTACATCACGGCTATCAACGTAATTTCGCTTAGCATGACCTAAAGCGCCGTAAATTTTACCAAAATATTGAATTGTTAGTGCATTTCGTTCCCAATTTTGCATAAATGAATGTGGTCTTAAGCAACAGAAATCATCCATATTTTGTGAAAGATAGTCCTCTACTTTACTATGCCATTGGCTGACCTCTACTTTGGCAGGAGACTGAACTATAGGTGCAGACAATTTAACGATTCGTTTTATACCACTTTGTTTGGCAGCATCAATTATATTAATTTCCTGTTCAACCTGATCTGGAGATGTTGCAGTTAAAAGAAACAATGCATCTGCCCCAATACAAGCTTCTTTAAGTTGGCCTCTTGAATTTAAGTCGGCACTAACATAGGTTATATTCGAAGGTTGGGTACCTATCAGTACAGGATAAGGTCGTTCAGGACTTCTGAGAACCCCTCTTGCTATACAATCAGAATCTTTTAGTTGACGCATTACTTCTCTTCCAACTGTACCTGTACATCCAAAAACAACTATGGTCGGCTTATTTTTTTTCATTTTTATAATTTTTTATATGTTGACGGATTGTTAGTATTGTTGCACCTAGAAATGCTGAAGTTATTATATTAAAGCGCTCTGATTGAAGTTTAAATAACGATGTGCACAACATCCCCAGACCAATCATTAACAGAATGATCAAAAGGGATCCTACCCACTTTTTTCGCACGAATATCTGTCTCAGCTCGAATTGCCAAAGTATAATAAAGCTAAGTATCGTTGACAGCAGCGAGGATAATCCTATAGTCGTGTAGCTTGCCATCATAAGATCAGTTTTTTGAAGCACAAAAGCTGATATAAAAGACATTAAGGCAGGAAATACATAAGCGGGAATAGCTGAAAAAATCAATAAGCGCAGGCTGAAATCTGAAGGGGGACAATCTCTATTTTTCATATGATAGTAAGAATAGTTATTTTCATCTGTGTATTTAATGGATAATTATTTATCTCCTACCAATACGATAGCTCAGTGCAGCTTTTCCATAAGCCATGTTAGAAATAGCGAAATCATTCACTGTCTTTTGTGTGCTGTCGAATAGCTCATAACGATTCAACAGTCCCATTCCACCTTGTACCTGAAGCCAGACCCCTCCCATCAAGTGTTGATGTACCTGTAGGCCGCCATGTATAGTAGAAAACTGCGCATAATCGACTTCCTTGCCACTATAACCGCGATAATTTTTCAAGTTAAATCGCGTCCAGTCTATTGATCCCGCCAAACCTACCTGTGTGTTTGGACTCACATTATAAAGTACGTTTAATCTAGGCCAATAAAACTGGGCCAACCATTTGTTGTTTGTGCTTCGATAATCAATTGATATTCCTGGAGTAATTAAAGTCTCGCCGAAAGAATGTAAGGCATGAACACCAAATCCTATTTCGAGATTCGATGCAGTTCCAAATTTTTTCGATACACCAAGTATGCCGTCCAGAATCAGATCATCAAAGGAAAGAGATTTTTTAAAATCCGTAGCTAGGGTTGGCATTGCGATTCCTAAAATAGACCATTTACTCGAAATCGGGTGCCGGATAATAATTACCGATTTTATCTCATGAATTCTTTCAATCCGGTTGGGATCATCAATCGTTTCGTTGTCATAATTGAAATCCATTAAACGATAATTCAAATTACTAAAAATGCTTGTCCTGCTTATTTTTACAGGGGGAATTGGCAGCCATACATCATAGGTATTCAATTGAAATTTATTTCCTGAAAGGGAACTTTCTGGTGGCAGATCTTTGAAGTTAGCTTTACTATGAACAGTGGTGGCAATCCCTCCAACGTCCTGAATGATCTGACTATAGCTTTTATTTGAAAAGAAGAGCGCTAAGATAAGAATACAAAAATATGGCCATTTGGTTATGACTTTGTATTTACAATAAAAGGTAATTTGGAGGCCAGTCCTGATACCGAAGTTTTTAATAGAAATTAATGTTTTCATTTTCTTTGGATTTAATAATACAAAGGTGGACTGAAAACAAGAATTGCTTTAAAACTAAACCACTCTTTACTCGGACAAATCCTGCATAAAGGTAATTCTATATTCCGAGGGGGTTACTCCAGTTATTTTTTTAAATAAGCGTCCAAAGTAGCTAGGATCGCCATAATTAAGCTCAAAAGCAATTTCAGAAATACTCTTGGTCAGGTCCTGTAAAAGGAGCTGGCTCTGTAAGATACTGACTTTATTGATCCATTCCTTTGGACTTTCACCAATGGTTTCCTTGACACATCTGTGGAGATAATTTTCGGAAACAGACAGCTCACCGGCATAAAATAAAATCGACTTATGTTGCAGATAATACCTGTAAACCAACTCCTTAAAGTTAAAAGTAATTTCTGCACTCCGGTTGATACTTTTATTCAGTTCTTTACTGGAAGTAAAAATCTTCTGAAGTCCTGCCTGCAAAAGAGAATAACAAATGCCAAGATTCGGATTTGGATAATATATCTCAATACTCAATAGTTCAAACAGAGATGTTAACCATGTGCTACTCTCCTCTGGTAAATGAATAACTGTATTAGCAGAAAAGAGTTTAATGAGTTCCTGCTTTGAGAGCAATTGATTGAGTGTCTGATCTTCAAATAAAATCATGTATCCCGCGGCATCCGGGCTTACTTCCTTCAATGAAGTTACGTTCCCTTGTTTGACAAATAAGATTTCATCTTGTTTTATTGACACCAAATTAGCATCGACCTGTTGTTTAGCACTTCCTCTTGTAATATGAACAATAAAATTGAATTCGGGTCTATGTAATGGCGTGGGGACTTTAATGAAACCAGATGTTTTTCCAATATCATGTATCTGAACAGGTGTTCTTAAAATTGCAAAGTCAGTTGACATCTCTGACATAAACTGCCCCCTGAAATCTGTTGGAGTTATTCTCTTTATTTTAGACACAGCACAAAACTATAGGATAAATGATATCAAGTATAAACTTTTATTAGCAAATGAACGGAATTTAGATTTACCATCATTGTTTTTATTGATAAAATAACTTCCTTTTTTCATATTTTTGAACTGCAAATAAACTCATAAAAAAATGCTTAGCTATATATTGGGGACTTTATTTGCTATTGCAGTGATATACCTATCGCATTTTAATAGTAGATTCATAATGAAATTTAATTTGAAAATGATTTTCCTTCATTCAAGATCATTTATTTTCTTATTTCAAACATATTAAAAATTTAACTTTCGAGCTGTTAAAAAAGTATACACAAAAAAGCCACATCTTAAGACATGCTATACTTTCTATTTGAAATCTGATGTAAACAACTGCTCAACTCCTGCCACTTGATCTTCTGTCATAACCGCAACATAATGATCAATGGCTAAATCTGCTATTGATAAATTGATCACTGATTTTTTAAGGTTCGGTACTTCAAATTTCCCTGTTGTTATAGTGAATATTGATACTACAATCAAGGGTGCATCAAAACAGAAGTTCACAAACGCAACATTGTTGCTTTTTCAAATTTATTTATTACTTTCGCCTATTATTAGATAAATAGATATGATAGAAACATTTAACATGAGATGTCCGCATTTTTTAGTCTATGGACTATTTGTGCTGGCTTTACTGAGCTGTAAAAAAGACGGCGCTACGGTATTACCTGAGATTTCCTTTGACCTACCGGCAGACATCAATCTGGTATATGGAAAACATGATACCATTGACTTAAACACATTTATTGTTAATCAGGGAAATGGTGTCAATTTTTCTGTCGGTTTTGAACCCACCGAAAATGTACAGATTACACCCCAAATAACATTGCATAATCAACTTGAAAAAGCAATTTTTTTAGATAAATCTGGAAAATTGTTTATTAAAAGCGAAGAATTATATCCTAATGGAACCACCTCCAGCTTAAATGGCAAAAAAATTCCTGCACAATACAGCGTAACAGTGTCCGCCAAATCAACTGATGGTAAAGAAGTCGCTCAGAAATTGTTGTCAATACGTGTTTTAGAGCTGGAAGATCTTCAATTTAAATATTTTGACGACTTAAAAAAAGGCCAACTGAAAATATTTAATATTTTGTATACAGACACAGACAGTTATTTTACTTTAACAAAGCTAGTTCCTTCAAAAAACTTAATAATAAAGTTAACTGAAGCACAAGCAAAAGAGGTCGGACTTTCATTGCAGGACACTGCATTAAAGATATATTGGAAAGGTAACGCAAATCAAGAACATGACAAATACATGGAATTAAATCCTAAATTAGAGAAAGATGGTTTCGCTATCGGGTCAGCAAATTTTTCGATCAGATACATTCCAAAAATTGAATTCTTTTTTGGGGAATTATATCTCGATCCATCTACCCAATCCATAAAAAAACTGAATACCAGCTTTAGACGCAGTTCGGTGGAAGGTGGTAGTGCAGTTCAACCCACTTTTTTCCCAGAGAAATTGATATCCAGCTTTGAAATTTCTTCTATAGAGAAAGATGGCAGTATTTTCAGTGACACTGAAATGGTATTTACCATAGATAAAGGAACGGGAATGGTAAGTGTAAAAAATAATACTTCATTGAAAGCGGGAATTTATACCCTTACATTACAAGCAAACACCACTAATGGTCAAAAAGTAATAACAACACTTTCTTTGGGTTTGGAGTAAATAAATAACTTTAGAATAACAAGACCTACGATTTTACTTCTCCCTGTTGGCATCAACAGAAAGTAAACGGCAGTATTTTAACATCATAGCATATCATTATGGTGTTGAGAAATTTTAATTTTTAAAATTTGAAACCCTCGAACAGATTTCCGAGGGTTTTTTATAGTTTTTTTTCGAAATTTTAGATAGTAGTGTTTTTGACCCAGACTGTGGCAAAAAGAGAGTTATTACCTCTGTAAGCAGTGTTTTATTTATTTATTTCCGTATTTAGTTATTGCATAACCGTCAAAGCGTATTAATTCTAATTCTTGTTTTCCCTTTGGTAGATTGTAATAAAAATTATAAAATTGAACAACTCTACCTTTGGGATAATTTTCTTTAGTAAAGTTAGAGGTTATGGCAGATTGCTGGATTATTTCTAGATTCTTTTGAACTAGCGTTGCCATTGTTCCGTTTCCATAAATTTTGACTTCACAACTATCTTTTGGCAACAATGTAAAAGTATTTGATAATAATGCTTTTCTTTCGGTTAACATCCATTCTTTTTTCATTCCTCGTAATTGTGCTACTTCAAATTCAGCGCTTTGGATAGTTTCCAAAACATTATTGATATCTCTATCATTTAAGTCTTTTGTTAATTTAGCAACAGCATTATAGAGTTTATCAAGTAATTCCTTCGAATTTGTCAACTGAACTGATTTATTTAAAGTAGATAGTTCGATAGGAACTTTAGCTTTAAACTTTATGGTTTTCAAAAAGTAACCATTCTTAATGTTTTCTTGTGTTATATCATCATCAGATAATTGATAATTTACTAAAATATTTTCTTCAGGAAAATCGGATTTATTTGAAATGATCGATACCCCTTTAGCTGACTTGACCAATAGAATTTCTAAAATCGGTTTTCCTTGTTTTTTGTAATTTGTCAAATCAATCAACACTTTTAATTCTTGCTCTCCATTTTTGTCAATCGCTATGTCAATAAAATTCGGAATGGTATTTCCGAAGAATTCAAGCCCTCGAAATACTGGATAATCATTTATTGAGATTTCTGTCGGATAATAAAAAGTCGTTTGAATGCCATAGTTATTCTGTTCCAAACTGGATTTTAATCTATCTAAAAGTTCTGTCTTTCTACCTTGCCCGTTGGAATAAGTTACCGCAAGTAATGCGATGATAAATAAACAATATTTTTTCACAATTCTATATTTTTATATGTGTCGGTCTAACCTTTTAAGCTAAAGAATTTGGTATTTATGAAGGAGGAAAAATAGATATATTCCGATAATACTGCCCCCATTCCTATGATACTTCACTTCCCTGATTTTGGTTATCTAATGATTTTTATCAGTAACTTGACAATATTACCTTTTTTTTCTTAGACATTCCCTTTAAATTCAATAGGATGTGAAGTATGCACAATCATATCCAGCACGGCATCTGCAATTGTGACTTCTCCGATCACAAGGGAGATCTAACTAACAATTATAAATTATCCTTAACTTATGTCAATTTGAAAAACTTGGTGCATGAAGGAAAGGGAGAGATGAATCTATGGGCTTTGACTGTTTTTTATTACATTAGAAAAAGATATCGCCCTCGTATAAATAGTAAAGACGAATTGGTAAAGATTAGATTATATGAAACCAAACTATTTAAGTGCTAGTTATTCATTCATTATTATTTTAATCAGTTGTGGATTACTTTATAAATTCTATATAAATAATGTAAATAATACTTTTATATGGGGAATTGTATTTATAGTGATAGCTGTTTTTATTTTTGTATTTATTTCATCTTTTAAAGGTATTAGAATATTTAAAACTGAAAAAGAGGCTAATAAGTATAAAGGAAAATTATCATATAATAACGATGCTTATACGGTCATTACCTATTCTAAGGATATTGTAGTATCCTGGAATTCTGTAGAGGCTATATTTTATATTAATTCCCCCCCGCTTGATGGCGAATATCATAATAAGGAATACAGAATTTTTTTAAATAATGACCCTGTAATCATAAATAAAAGACCTTTAAAATGGTATGATACCATACTGCCATCGCCTAAAAAAGAAGAATATCCAATGATTAAAATTGATGATTATTATAACATTGATTTTGATACATTTTTACCTTCCATAGAAAGGTTTCTTATGATTAAAAATATACCACCAGGCTTTTTAAATGGCAAATTTGGAAACCAAGTAGACTATGCAAAAAAAGAAAAAGCAGTCATTGGAGTTCCCCATAATAAATTGTTAATGACGACAGGATTTTACGTATTATATGATAAAGGAAGTCATAGCGACTTTGAATTAAAAGAATATAGAAAAAATGCAACAATCCTTCGTTAGCGACGTACAATTTGCTCTAAGGACTCAACTACGCTCTTATAGTTTGTTTTCATGATTACCAAGAGCACTTGAAAGCAATTATGTAAGGTTTGTCATACGAAGTCTTACATAATTATTTCAAAATTTTACGTTAACCTAAGAAATTCCACCTTTCACCGAATAATCTCAAGCTACTAACCGAAAATACGTTGATAGATACCGTTTATTAAGTGATCATTGCATAAATTTAAAATCTAAATATGACAATCATCAACACGGCCAATTCTGTTGCTTTTAGCAAAGCATGTCTGATCTTTTCATTTCTACTGGTATCACTGACATTATATGCTCAATCCACAACTATAAATCCGATAAATTTTACGAGCAAAAAGATAAAATTGTCAGGCGCAATTTATGCGGCTAAAGACCCGAAAGCTGGTGTAGTTATCGTTCATGGATCTGGCCAAGAATTGAGGTCTATCGAATTAGCCTCATTTTTAGCTAATAATGGCATTTCTGTCCTTACATATGACAAACGAGGAGTTGGCGAATCAGGAGGCGAATATGCTGGCCCCGAAGTCGGCACCAATAACATTGACCCCTATAATCTTAATCTTCTTGCGACAGATGTACAGGAAGCACTAAAAACGCTAAAAGAATTTATCCAAGATAACAACGTCCCAGTGGGTCTTTTAGGAGGCAGTCAAGCAGGCTGGATAATACCCATAGCTGCTGATAAATGTAAAAAAACTGATTTTATCGTATTGTTAAGCGGTCCTGTAATACCCACACTGGAACAACTTCGCTTTCAATTTTTCACGAACGGCAATCGAAACTTTTGGGATACACATTCTGAACTGGAGGTACGACAACATATCAGCAATGCACCAGACAAATTTCAGTTTGTAAATACTGACCCTGTGAAATCTCTTAAAAGATTAAAAATACCCGGACTCTGGCTATTTGGAGACAAAGATATCCAAGTGCCAATAAGATTATCAATTGAAAAGTTAGAAAATCTTAAATCTGAGGGAAAAGATTTTGACTACAAAATATTCCCCAACTTCGGACATAACCTTTCCATCTCAGCAAGTATGGAACCCACTAAATTTGCTATAGGTTGGATGAAAAGTTTAGCAGAACGAATCAACAACTAAGTTTCCAATATATTCTTTATCAAAGCTGAAAGAAGTTTACTAAACTTAAAAAGGCAAAAAAAG
This sequence comes from Sphingobacterium kitahiroshimense, assembly GCF_025961315.1. NCBI lineage: Bacteria > Pseudomonadati > Bacteroidota > Sphingobacteriia > Sphingobacteriales > Sphingobacteriaceae > Sphingobacterium > Sphingobacterium kitahiroshimense. The sequence goes on from NZ_JAOQNK010000001.1 coordinate 1,319,347, forward strand.
GCCATTTAAATAAAAACCATCAGAAGAACAATTAAACTGAAGTTGTTAACCTAGTCGGTATATTATGAAATAGTTTTATGGATGGCAAAATTCCATTGGAAATAATAAAAGGAACGTCAAAACTAACATATAAATTCTATTCACGTTTGGGTGCAACCTCTAATTAAAAATGAAGGGAAATCGGAAAAATGGTGCTAAACAAAGCAAGCTATTCTTGACAGAATGGCTTGCTTTGTTTTTTTATATGATCTATGGAAATCAATATATTTTTTCATGGATTTATATACTGATTTCTTACTAAATCAGGAATATCTTGTACAACTAGAAGCTGTTGATTCTTTATCAGATAATTCCGATCTGTAAGATTTAGAACATCATGATAATAATGATCTGAAATTATAATGCCTTTTGTTTTTTTTACCTCTAATAAGAATTCATGGATGACATCCCGATAGAGAGGCTCTATCATGGAAAAGGGCTCATCTAAAATCAAGAAAGAGTGATCTAAATTTCCGATCAATAAAAGTTCGAGGTATTTCAATTCTCCTTCAGAAAGTGTTCCAATTTTTTTATTCTCTAATGACGATATTCTTTTTGAAGAAAAAATTTTATTCTGGCCATCATCTGAAGGAAAGAATAAAGTAATGATATTTTTAACTAAGTGGCCCTTGGGCAAAAAATGTTGCTGTGGCAAGAGACCTATATGCTTTTTAGGAATAATATGTTCCCTCGAAATAAAGGTATGGTTGATTTTAATGTCTAAACTTCCTTTTTTCTCAATGCCAAAGATCATTCTAAATAAAGTAGACTTTCCTGTTCCATTTCTTCCAAAAATTCCTATGATTTCATGCATATCACAATAAAAATGTGCGTTTAATAGTAGCTCAGATTGTTTAGGGAATTGAATAGAAATATTGTCGACAATTAATTTTTTCATTTAATAACAAAATAATAAAGCAGTAGTAATAAAAGAGAGATAAAAGTATTCAACACAAGTATCTTGTCTAGGAGCTGTCGTTTTGAATAACCTAAATTATAATATATATAATACTGATTAGAATAAATGTAATTATAAGCTTTTAATCCAACCCAAACCCCTATAGTAGAGAAGATGATTAATGAAAAGAAAATTCCTGTGGCTAAACCAATTATAATACTAAAACCTACATTAAATATGGAGACATCTCGATAGTATGTTAACACAGGACTCATGATGAAATTGATTTAAAAAATGATTTTTCTTTACTGAAGATAGTCTATAATATTACCCCAAACATATTAAAAATTTAACTTTCCAGATGTTAAAAAAATATAAATAACCATATCTCACAACATTGCCTTGACTCAACATATGATTAAAACAATAAATTACTTGTACGCGTTTATCGATTGAGATACTTTCCACCTACCGCTATTATTGACTAATGTAACAAGGTCGGGTTTGATAAAGCCCAAACTGCATCGATATAAATATAGAAAGCCACTCTCGACAGAATGGCCTTCTATATTTTATAGGATCTATTTGATGTTCCTAAGCTTTTAGCTCCCTATTACTTCATCTGTATTAGTTCAAATAATCAACATTTGTCATAAAAAATTGGAATGTTTTAAAGCTCAAAATAGAATCCTGATTCTTTCAGAGATTCGTATTTGTCTCTATCGAAGCTGTAAATCTTGGCCGCACGAGAATGGCGATCTGGCTGCTTTTCGCTATGATCAACTAGCAATCCCATACTCAAAATCTTTTTACGGAAATTGCCCCGATCAATCGCTCTCTGCAGAATGGTTTCATATAGCTTGTGCAGTTCTGGCAATTTGAATTGCTCGGGCAATAATTCAAACCCTACTGGCTGGTAGCGTATCTTTCCTTTCAGACGCTCAATGGCAACGGATAAAATCTGATCGTGATCAAAAGCTAATGCCGTGGCTTCGCCCAAACTGAACCACTTTACTTCTTCAATATCAAGACCTGCCTCAATAAGATAATCGGTAGACTTGACCAAGGCATAGTAAGCAATGCTGATAACCCTAAAACGGGGATCTCTATCGACATCTGAAAAAGTATACAGCTGCTCCAAATAGATATCTTCTAGTCCTGCTTCTTCCGCCAGCTTCCGACGGGCACATTCATCAGCAGTCTCTTGTTCTAAAATAAATCCCCCCGGGAATGCCCATTGGCCTAAAAAAGGTTCGATACCACGCTTCGTAAGCAACACTTTGAGTTCTCCGTTACCAAATCCGAAGATGACACAATCTACTGTGACTGCTGGTCTTGGGTATTCATATGTGAAAGTTCTTTTTGTGCTAGTCATAACTATAAATTAATATCAGTTGATTTACAAATATGAATACTGTATTGCTTCCGAAGTGCTTCGAACTGTTGTTTTGTACTGTCTTCAAATCCGGTAATTGGCGACATACAGTCTTCTAGTATTGTGATACGCGACGTGATCTCCCTATTGTCTGCAAAATATTCCAAAATCTGATTGACAGAGGCTAATACACAGTGACTGGAGGCCTGACCGGCAATGTAAATGGAGTCATACTGGCTTACAGCATTTAGCACTTCAAAATTGATATAATGCTCGGGGTCGTACTCGGCTTTTATGATGCCATACATCTCAGAATAGGGATTTTGCCCTTTGTAAATTAACCGCGGGGCTGTGCTGCGAGCCGCCGCATGAAAGTAGAGCATTTTGGTGAACTGGCTTTCGAGCTTTGCTCCTACCGTCCCTTCTAAACAATGATATGGCCATATACACAAGTTTTTTTTGTTTTCAATTTCCAAATTATGGAGATAATCCATAGAGCGATCATGTTCACCATTGGCCGCTGTCCAGATGCCTTGAACAACATCCTCGTAAGTAATAATGGTAAATGGTGACGGATGGTTGCCTTCGCGATCTATCCACCAAACTGGGTGAAAAACCTGCATCAGGGAATGACAATCTAAGCTACATATAATCTGAGTCAGTGAAGCTATATTATGATACATCCATTTTGTGAGTCGCTGCACATCTTCTTTAGACCCCGGCACAGCGAGACTACCGATACTTTCCATAAAGTCGTTTTGCACATCAATAGCTAATAATAGATTCCTTTTCTGATCCTGCGAAGCAGGATTAATATTTTCAGATCGTCCAAGGGCCAGTATATCGGGTATATGTTCTACACTTTTGTAAGAAGCGATATGGTTGACATCGATAATTTGCTGATACGTGGTATTCATGATACTTAAAAGTTAATCATTAAAAATTGGAACTGCGGCAAACTTATGCGCTGATAAGGCTATACGCTGATCAATTAGCTTATCGATATTTTCATCCCCTGAGGTTCCTGCTAATATAAATGCATCTATTTGACCATATGTCATACCCAGTTCATCCTCATCGGTCTGTCCTTCCCAAAGCCCTGCTGATGGTTTCTTGTCAATAATGGAATCGGGTACTCCGAGGTATCTAGCTAATGTATATACTTCTTGCTTAGTAAGCATACCCAATGGATTAAGGTCTGCTGCACCATCGCCCCATTTGGTAAAGTAACCCACTGTACGCTCGGCCATATTACCTGTACCGATCACAAATCGGCTTCCAAGCTGTGCTAACTGATAAAGGTAAGTCATGCGAATACGCGGACGTATATTGGCTTGACTTAGGGCTCGATTGACAGTTGCTGCCTGTCCTAAGAAAGTCACATTGGTGATATTCAAGGCATCTACGGCTGGTTGGATATCAAAAGTATGGTGTGCGAAATTGAACTTCTGAATCAGTTCCAATGCATGCTGTGAACTGCGGGTATTGGTCATATCATTGCCATAGGGCATCATAACCAAATGCGTATCGATTTTGCCCAGATGGCACAGGCAAGCGACAACACTACAATCTATCCCTCCGCTCATACCTAGAACTACTCCTTTACGGTTGGCAGCAGTAACCTGTTGCGCGATCCATGTTGCTATTTTAGTTGCATAGTGTGCGACATTGTCATCATTGATAACAAATGGCTTTTGTAATTTAGTTTCCATATACGCGATTTGATTCTAGTTTTAATAAATTTCTGATCTCGTCAAATGTATTGGTGAAAAGGAATTCACCATCGATATAAAAATCTTTCAAAAGATCTCGATCCTTTAATGCTTTTACTGTCTCTGGATTAAGATCATCGATCAAACGATAATCATGGTCTTCAAATATCACTGCCACCATACCTTTCTGCGATTTTTTGAAGTTTCCGGTATCGGTCGCAGGTCGTTTTTGAATGGCTTTAAATTGTCCATCTACTTCTTCTGCTGTTCCTTTCAATGCGAAACCGAAAGTATCACGAGTTACATACTGATAAGTGTACGAACCTATTCCTAAAGCCGTATTAGTTGAAGCAAAACCTTTTTTCATCAATCCGTTGCAGATCTTTTCAGCACGGTCGACCGTAATAGAATCTCCATAAACAACACCGATATGGGGGTCTAATTCTTTGTATCCTTTTGAATTGACAGTACCACCAAAGATTTCAAATAGGCGTTCAACAATTCCTTTACGAACGGTTTCACGATCGGAATCCTCATCGCCACAGATAATATGGATCGGATCTCCGCTATCGGGACGAATCACAACTTTTCCATCTCTGGCAAGGATCAGTTCTTTTAACTGCGGTATAACTTGGTCTACTACGTTCCAAAGGTCGTAGGTATCGGATACTATTGAAATATTACCACTTGGATAAACTTCAGTGATGAGATGGCGAAATGCTTCAACTTCCTTTTCGCCATATGAACACATTACACTATGCTCTGTTGATGGCGTATACATGAGAACATCATTAGTTGCCTCATAATAGCATTTAAGATAGTTCCTTACAGATAATGTGGCTGATACTGAAAAACTCAAGAGATGCCCTCCTGCTGTCCGATAGGCAGTCTCGGGAGCCCCCATGCCACGCATGGAAAAATCTCCTGCCTGGGTCTGAACTTTTTGAATATCTCCAGTTTTCTCGGCATAGTTGGTCAAAAGTCTTTTATACTGGTCTGCTATGGTAGCTGCTGTCATAGGTGACCAGATATAAGCGGAAAGTTGGGTTTCTAAGTACCCTGGCAACCAGAAAAATTCAGGATGGGTATTTTCGATCGTGAACATAGGTACACCTACAGGAACTAAACTTCCTTCCCTGATAGCTTTGACTTTAATAGGCAGATAACCTAGTTGATGTAAAGCACTGATGTGGGCTGAGCTGTGAGTAGCTGCAAAATTAGCATTGGTATTTGCAAAAACATGCTGGATAGCTTCTTCATATTCGGCCACTACTGTTTCTAACGGTTGCTTGAAAAAATACTGATCAAAGGCATGAGTCATTTCTGCCAGCGCTCCCTGCAATCCGAAAAATACGACATGGCTAATACCGTCTATCCGTGACATACGGGGTGTCCAGGTTTCATATACCCAATTGGTTTTGGCCGGATATTGATCTTTGTGGCATAACTTGTAACCGTCTGTCCAAAGGATGGGATTTTTGCTAATCGGATTAAACATAGTTTTCGAGATTAATGGTGATGTATTCTATTTTGGGATGCGTCTCATGCATCATTGATGTGCTGGTAAAGACTTTGTCAATAGGCGAATCTTGATCGAGCAATTTACCGGATAATGCACGGGGTTCACAATGTGTGACAAGAAGATAAACTTCACTGGCTCCCATTTGTTTCAAAATCTGCCCTGCCCAAAGGAAGGTTCCACCTGCGGAACAAAGATCATCCACGATGATGCACTTTGCTCCTTGTGGTATATCGCCCTGTTTAAGAATCATATTTTCAATACGTCCGGTATGCGGATTACGGGTCTTGTCAAAGACGCAACTATTAGCATACCCTGCATTTTCATACCGTGAAGCTGCCCCTTTGTCTGGAAAAACGATACGGTCGCTATCTGTAAACTGAAGCTTATTTATGATGGACGGCAACCAATCTAATGCTGGATAAATGGCTTCACTATGATGCAACAGTTCAGTAGTCTTGGTAGAGTGCGGTTCGATTACATAAACCTTTTCAAAGTTAAGGTCATTGATAAACTCGCAGATATATTGAAGGGTGAAAAGATCACCGTCAATCTTACGGTCCATACGGCTGTAAGGCATGTAATTGATCACTAACTTACAGTTTACCTGTTCCTGTTCAAGCCTTTTCTTAACAAATAAAAGTTTGATGAGGTCGCCATCCTCTTGATATGTGAACTGAAGGAAGTTATCTTTTAAGATATACGAATCAAAATCTTTCACTTTGGTTTCTTTATTAGGAAACTGTTCTGTGATTATTGTGTGGGTGTTTAATACGATCATAACTCTCTTTTTACTATTGAGTATATTTTACTCAACAAATATGAGTATTAATTTTTATTTACACAATGTTTCTGAGTATTTTTTACTCAGAAAAAAAATATTCTAAATATAAAGAGCTGATAAACAACGTAAATAATTTTTGATTATAATAGCTTTGTAAACAAAAAAGCCACATCTCTTGATGTAGCTTTAAAATAAATATATGCATTCAAACGTAATTTACTTATATGCGTTCATCGATTGAGATACTTTCCACCTACCTCCGTCATTAACAATGTTACGATGTCTCCTCGCCTAAAATCATCCCACTTCATGGCTACTTCAGCGACCATATTGTCACTTGATTACTGTACAATAGTGGTGCTTGGTTTACAGCTTAGCTAGTCTCCTTTTTGTTTTTCCAGGAATAAAAGAACTCCAGAACGATGTTGATTTTGACTCTATCATCAATCTCACAATAACTGATTCTAAATTTTAAACTACGACATCAGTTTTTCAGAAAATGATGTAACCCTAGAGCAGGTCATTTCAAAGTTGGTTTGTTAAAAGTTACAATCTGCGTCTTAGGTAGTTATTTCAACTTAATAAAGTTGACATTGGTTGCCCCAAAATTAGTAATACTCAATCCCGTTATTTCATTTTTTTTGTTTCTGTGAAAATTGACTTCCACGGCAAAAGTAATGACTCCTGTAAATTTATCTTTTTCGACTTGTGTTAGCACAGCATCACTCAATCTGTTATGTGACATTGTTAACTTTCCATTGATGACTTTCAATGTGAAAAGTGATGCCAAATCAGAGTTCTGAAATTGACCTTCAAAACCTTTTAAATTCGTTGCGGCAATATATACCGGGGCTTCTTCAACTCTAATTTGAGACTCGATTATCGGCGATCTCTCTTTAAATTTGTCCGATAAATAAAATTCTGCGATGTCCATTCCTGCTTTATATGAAACAAAACCTTCATCATTACTCAAAAGAATAATGGATAATTTATTCTCCTGAAAACGACCTAAATAAGATTTAAAACCAGCATCGCTTCCTGTATGATTATAGACATTAAGACCTTTGTAGTTTCGGATAAACTGACCTTTGGCATGGTAAATATTTTCTCCATCTCTTACTGCTAAAATAGCAGGTTTGCCATTATCTAACAGTGATTTTTCATTGAAAAGATTAATAAAATCAACATCCCCTACTTTAGGATTTTCAAAGTTAGCAGTCCACTTAACTAGATCTTCAACAGTTGTATAAACATTTGTCGGTCCTACGGAAGAACTGTTAAGATTTCTTTTACTGTATAATCCGTTTGCACTTCCATAAGAATAAGCTCTATTTTTAACTATTTTTTCGGTATCATCATATATTTAGGTATTTTCCATACCTAGTGGATTGAAAATATTTTCTTTCGCAAACCGACTGAAACTTTTTCCCGAAACTCTTTTTACAATTTCAGTAAGCAATGTAAATCCTGTATTACTATACTTAAATTGACTTCCAGGTGAAAAATTCAGTTCTTTTTGTGTCGTTATTATTTTCATTACTTGTTCGGTAGTAATGACATCATCCATTCTCCAACCTGCTAATGTTAACAATGCCCATTGATCTTTTAATCCACTTGTGTGAGAGCATAAATGTTTAATTGTTATTATTTTTTCATAAATCGGCAATTCGGGAATGTATTTTCTTATATCATCATCCAACGAGATTTTACCTTGTTTCTCTAATAAATAAATTGAAAAGGTGGTAAATTGTTTAGAAACAGAACCTATATTAAAAATCGTTTTTGAAGTAATCGGAATATCATATTCAAGGTTAGCGGTCCCATAGCCTTTTTCGAAAATAAGTTTTCCGTCTTGTACAATACCTACTGCAACACCGGCAGTTTTTGAATTGTATTGAGAAAATAAGGAATCAATTTTCTTTTCTGCAGCTGAATTTGTTTGTGCTGACAAATTGCTTGATATACAATATTTGCCTTTATTCCCATTTTGAAACCAGTTGACATATTCTGAAATTGGAGCTATCCACAAAGGTTTTTCTTTGTGGCTTAAAAAAAGATTGGCTTCTGCATAAAAAGCCTTACCAATACTTTCAGGTTTATTATAAGATGTAACATTAATATAGTTCTGAATACAATTTTCAATGAGAGACTGTTCTGATTGTGCAAAAGATCCATTTGATAGGATTACAAATAAAATTGCGAAAAAGATTTTTCTCATAAGCTTTGGATTTTAATGATTTAAAAATGTTCCTCAAAAATATATTGCTTAAGTTTCAAATCAGTCCAAGTTTATCATAATGAAGTACGGATGTATATTTTAGGAGTAAAAATTATGTTTTTGATAATTTGAAGGCGTAGTTCCTGTGATTTTTCTAAATGAACTATAAAATGTACTGCTCGAATTAAAGCCAGATTCAAAACCCACAGCATCTATTTTCAACTGAGGGCTTTCAATTAATAATCGTTTTGCTTCATCAATTCGATATTCATTAATAAATTGAGTAAAACTTTTATTCAAATTATCATTAATTAATTGTGATAGTAATTGAGGTCGAATATTTAATTCTTTTGCTAAAATTGATAAAGTGAGATCAGGGTTAGTATAGATTTTTCTTGTTTCAAAAAGTATATTAATTTTTTCTTGAATTTCCTTTACCAGCTTTTCATCTATTTTGTTGATGTATTTTTCCTTATTACTGACAGGATTTAATGTTTTGTTTTTTGCATAATAAATCATCATAAACGAAATGTAAAAGCTAAAGGAAAAGGTCAAAGCACCAGAAATATACGACGTATATCTAGATAAAGAATAGGAAAGCCAAATTGCAAAAACACCACAAATAATTGATAATATCCAAGTTTCTTCATAACTAATCTGGTGGCGATTGGTCACTAACTTCCTGAAAATTTGTCTAGCCTCGTAAATGGATAATACAATAAAAATAAACCACTGAATATTTATAGAATAATAAATTATTCCTCTCCATACCTCAGAATTATCCTTGTATGGGAAAAGGAATCCAAAAACAGCTACAGCTATTACTATAAAAATGAGACTATATTTTGCAAAAGAATAATTAAGCTTTTGCAATATTGATTTAACAAAAAAGTACAATAAAGGACCAATTAAAACACAAGCCGACAAACCTATTTGTAAATACGTTTTTGATAACTGTGGATTAAAATTGTAAAATATAGATTTTCCGATTCGTGTACTTAGCGATAATAATAGAAGCCCTAAAAATAAATCGGATACAACTTTGTTTCTTTTTAAAAATAAGAAATAAAAGCCCAAAACAAGACTATTAAAAACACCTAAAGCACTTAGAAAAAATAATAGTTGATTGTGAATATTCATTAATTTAAAAATATGCTTTCTTTTGGAATTGTTTACAATTGGCCTCAATTTACGCGCTAAAAACGTTCGAGTAATTTTCTTACAATACTACATAAAAATATCAGTACAGTAATTAAATTTTTCATAAACTAAACGTTATTTTTCTGAGCAAAAGAAAATTGGAAACATGATCTCACAACGACCAAAAACTATAAAAATCAATCAATTAACAATATATTTAAGAATAAAAACATACATCCGAATAAGGTGTAGATAAAAGAGGATTTTACGAGTTTGCAGTTAAAACTTTTATACCATTTTTTCAAAATCGATTCACAAACTAATACTAGAGAATGTTTCAAAAAATCAAAACCATTCTCTCATAAAGAAGCAATGCTGCTGATTTTGAACTTATCTTTAAGATAGAGTAAGGCAGTTTTTCCTTTTTTATTGCGGTAGAAAGCAAAAAAAGGAACATTCAATAGCGCGCTATCTGTTTGAGGATTTTCCATGTGATGATCAGACAGATCATTACTGGGATCATAGAGTTGAAAAAAAAATGTATCTTTCAAATTGTTTTATTCATATTATTCTTTATCAAAATATTTTTTAAGATCGGATATGCTCTTTATCTGGAGTTCAACAGCATGTTTTCTGCGCATCATTAATGCGTAAGAATTGTTAAATCCTAATGGCTTCATCCATTGAATTCCATACTGTTTCTGAAATTCAGAATTGACGTATTGATAGGTTTCTTCTGGACTTTTTGTAACCTTTTTTAGATCTCCATTTGAGGGCTTTAACAATACCAACAACCCGGTTCCCGTATATTCAGGATAAAAATCTATTGCATCGTTCATCAATGCATCAAAACAGATCTTGGTTCCTCCCAGTCCTGTTTTGGTCTGCACCCTATAATTCGTATAGCCTTCTATCAGCATTTTATACATTTCGGCAAGAACATACTGCTCGCCAAATATCTTCGAGCCAATGCGCACTGTTCCCGCATTTCCACGGTTTGATTTTTTATATAACTTATTTTTAATTAAAAAATCTTTCGCAATTTTTTCAGGAGTTTGATTCAGATAATCGGATTTGTAATTCAGATCCGTCATAATAGAATCATTAAATTTTCCGGCCAAGAGATTGAGTGTTTCTTCAAGTTTCGGAAACTTCTCCAATGTTTTTGATTTAATAATTGGAGCTGCATAATAAGGCGGAAATATCTTTTTGTCATCTTCCAGAACATATAGATCGAAAGCCTTAATTCTTCCGTCAGTAGAATATCCACTAATCAGATCGAGTTCTTCTTCATAAGCTGCTTTATACATAATGGCATCACTTACAACGACAGGATTTACATTAAGTTCGTAAACAGAACGCAAACCAAGATCTCCATCCTGTCTTCCCATAAATTCCGGCGTAAAACCGGCTGTAATTTTTTGATGGGAAATAGAAGTAACTCCATAGACCACTCCCACCATGATAAGTGATGCAGGAATGATATATTTTAACTTATGAAAGATTCTATATCCGAATTTTTGTACAACAGCAATTGCCTGATCTAGTATAACCGCCATTAGGGCTGCAGGAATTGCACCAGATAAGATCATATTGGTATTATTAAGCGATATTCCGCCAAAGATAAATTCACCAAGACCTCCTGCGGCAACAAATGAAGCCAGAGTCGCAACTCCGACATTAATAACCGCAGCAGTTCTTATTCCTGCAATAATTACAGGCATTGCCAACGGAAATTCTACCTTAAAAAGAAGCTTACTTTTATTCATTCCCAAAGCTTTTGCAGCTTCAACAACAATCGGGCTTACCGTTGTGATTCCTGTATATGTATTACGGATAATGGGCAAAAGCGCGTAAATCAGTAAGGCAATAATGGCTGGTTTTGCACCGATTCCAAAAATAGGAATCATGAAGCCCAATAAGGCAATACTTGGAATTGTCTGTAAAACTCCTGCCATTCCGAGAACAGGAGTTGATAATTTCTTTTTGCGGGCAATTAATATTCCTAAGGGCACACCGATAACAATAGCCAGAAGCAATGAAAGAAAAGTCAACCCAAGATGCTGTATAATCTGTGTTAGCAGTTTTTCATGCTGCTCCATAATAAACTGCCAGAGACTTTGCTGCGTCATACGATCTGTAATTTTCTATAATCATTAAACCCCTTGATCAGATTTTCATAATGTCCGGTGTTTTTATAATCTGAACTTAATTTTTGTAGGGCATTCCAGACGGTTGTCGTTTCTTTGAAATCGAACTCTTCTAATCTATTTTCAGGTTCCATATAGCCTAAAACATCTTTTAAAGTGGCTATTTTGTATTCCAATAAAAGATGGTTTTCAGCAAAAAAATCATGAACAAAGTCATTTCTTGAATGATACAGCATTTCTTTTGGGGTTCCTGTCTGAATAATTTTCCCTTTATCCATCAGACATATTCGATGTCCTAATTCAAATGCTTCCTGTACATCATGCGTCACTAGAATAATAGTTTTATTCTTAAGTTCTTCTAGGGATTTAAATGCTGCATGAATATCGGCTTTTGTAATATTATCTAAAGCTCCGAAAGGTTCATCCATAAGCAAAACAGGAGTATTTGCGATGAGTGCTCGGGCAATTCCTACTCTTTGCTGCTGTCCACCACTCAGTTCGCCGGGAAACCGTGAAAGCATGTCTTCGGAAAGATGAAGTTTATATAAAAGCTCCGCCATTCGATTTTGGATCTTTCTTTTATCCCATTTTAATAATTTGGGGACAATAGCAATATTCTGTTGAACGGTATAATGAGGAAAGAGCCCGGAATGCTGCATAACAAAACCTATTCCCATCCTTAAATCTTCAATTTTCCGATCACGGATATTCTGACCATTAATTAAGATATCTCCCGAATCGGCCTCTATAAGGCGGTTGATCATTTTTAGCGTTGTTGTTTTTCCGCAACCACTCGTTCCTAGAAGCACCAGAATCTCATGATCATAAGCCTGAAAAGAAATTTGATCAACGGCAGGCTTTCCGTTAAAGCTCTTTGAAACCGATTCTACTGTAATCATAGGTACATTACTGAATTAGTTGTATGTCTGTGAACTGTCATTTCAGACTGGTTTGGAAAAACTTTCAATTTATTATTACTGCTGTTTCCTCGTGATGTGATTTCAGAAGTTCATCTTATTAATGATTTATCTAGCGCAGATTCAAAATCTTTTCTAAACGCCGAAAAATCTCGACAATATACCGATGATAAAGCATTAATTAATAAAATAAGGATTACAAATTTTAACTTCATTATTAAAACAGTTAGGATCAAATAATCTATTATATAACAATTTACATATATTTTATCACTTTTACTATGATAATTTCATAATGTTTTTATATAACATAAAAGCCACATCTCAACATATTGTCTTACCTAAACATATGAATTCAAAATTTATTTACTTATAAGAATTAACAGTAAGATACTCTCCTGTTATCGCTATTATTGACTAAAGTCGCATGGTCGGTCTTGGTAAAGTCATCAAAACAGCATGATTAGTATGGCTGCCATATAATCAGCTGATTGCTGAACAATGATGGTATTTATTTTACAGTTCAACTGCTCACCTTTTTATTTTTTCAAAAACAAGATGGCCTCTGAACGGTTATTAATTTTAATTTCCGATGTCTGTACTTTTTGGGTAAAGTCAAATGTAAACAACTACTATCCTGCTTTCATAACCAACATAATGGTAAATACATTGTTCTACTCTTGTCCGAGGGAATAGAATTAATCACTATAATTCAGAACGTTTGATAATAATCAAAGCCGATAATGCAAAATTACTTCAACAAAGCATAGACTTCTATTTGTAATAAGTCTAAATAGAACGTATATTTGAACGCTTTGAATACCTCAGTACATAAAATAGAGATTAACAAAAGACGTTTTGAAGAGTTGTTCCAATTGTATTGGAAGAGGATGTATTCATTTGCCCTCAAAAGCCTTGGAGACGAGGATGATGCCAAGGAGATCGTTCAGGAGGTTTTTAAATCACTGTGGGAAAGAAGGCAGCATCTTCAATTGCAAGATGCCGAACGCTATCTATTGCGTTCAGTAAAATTAAAATCGCTGGAATTTCTAAGAAATAAAGGGAATAAGGAGCGGCATCATGACTTGATTTCAAACAGTAAAAGTGAATTGTACGAGGATAATAATCTGTATTACAAAGAACTTAAAAATCATTTAGATAATGCGGTGGACTCATTGCCAACGCAATGCAAAAATGTTTATAAACTGAGTCGCGACGAAGGATTGACCAATAAAGAAATAGCAAATAACTTATTAATTTCAGAACGGGCGGTCGAATATCATATCAGCAGGGCATTAGCTGTTATTAAGATCAGACTTAAAAAATATTGCAATATCAACATTGCTCGATTTCTATTAATTTCTTTTTTGTACTTTTGAATGTATTCGGATTATCAAAAAATGGAAATCAACCAAGAAATACTAAAAAAATATGCTTCTGGGCAATGTTCAGAGGCGGACAAGCATTTAGTCGAAAAATGGTTGAATAATGATTCCTGGGATAGCATCTCGGAAAGCAATCATGCAAATGAAGAAGTTGGATCTGCGATATGGGATAAAATCATTACAGATGCTACTTTAAACAGGAAAATAAAGTGGGGAAAAATTGCAGCAGCGGCGGCGGTCGTTTTTGCGTTGGGTTGTTCTATTTTTTATCTTACCCACCCTTCTTTGGATAATCATACTTTTACAAATACATCTGTTGAAAATAGTAAGTTCTTTATCGAAGACCATTACGATGTGCAGTTAAGTAAGAATAGTACCGCTAATATTAATCTCGTCAATAGAACACTGACTTTTTCGGGAGACTTTATCTTAAAACCTAAAAGAGATTTCGAACTACTGGACAGTAATCATAATATGTTAGTATTTAAAGCTGGAAGAGAATATTTTGTGTCTGATTCTCCAGATTTTGGTAAAATCGTGGCGTTTCAAAAAAGTGATCTGGCTTTTTTACCATCAAATATGCAAATTAAAATCAGAGAACAATTTCTAAGCATTTAATACACAAGCATGAAGCGATTACTAGTGTTGTTTTTCCTTGTAACTTTCATTTTTTCTTGTAAACAAACTCCTGAAAAAAATATAGATCCCAATTTTGTCTTTTGCCTGTTCAACAAAGATGAAAGTCCAACAAGCTTTTTGTTTTCTGAAAATTTAGATGATACAGATAGCCTAACTCTTCAAATCCAACTTTCTACCGCCCGTATACAAGAGCGAGAATATATTTATAAAAACGGCTTCTTTTATCGATTATCAAGTAGAACAAGTGTTTTTACTAAATATCAATTGCAGGGTTCATCCTTAGTTATTATAGACAGCCTACCATTAAAGAACAGTGATTTTGAAACCATAACATGGAAAGATAATAATAATCTAATTGCAGTTTGCAGAGAAGATCTTGCGGAAAAAAAATCTCAAGCCCACGTCTATCAGATCGATGTTGCCGCTATGAAAATCATAAAAGAAGATACACTTGTCTTACCTTTTGCGACAGAAGAATACAAGTCACTACATCTCGGTCTTGTCGATGTTGAAAATGAAGCTCTTTGGTTAGCCTACTCCTTTTTTAAAGCTACTGGAAAATACGGACATACAACCTCCGATACAACCTATTACGCAACCATAAAATACGACAGCTTTAAACTTGTAAATATTCAGAAAGAAACCCGTTCAACTTATCCTGGAGGCTTCAATATCATACAATCCTATAGTTTTAAAGATGAACAGGGTGATTACTATTTTATGACTAACCCGGGTATAGCCCTAGGTAATAACCCCAATTTACCAACAGCTATCTTCAGAAAAAATAAAGGGCAGCAGCTAGTCGATCAAGACTATATGATCAATATTTCGAAGATAATCGGAAATCACGCTTACGGGATATGGTACGTTGGCAATGGAAGGGCTATTATCCGTAATGAGCAAAAGAAACTGTATACAGATTTCTCTAATTTTCATGCTGTCTATCAGTTTGAATATCGATTAGTGGATTTAAAATCCGGTTCCATTGAGAAAATCGACCTTCCATTGGATAAAGGTACGCAGAAAGAAAATGTCTGGACTGACAAAAAATTCGTATATATAGCCATAGATGATTCAAATGACGAACATCGCGTTTGGAAATATAACCTGCAGACAAAAGAAATTTCGAAAGGTATCAAACTTCCAAATACGACGAACTTTACCGTCCGTATGAATTATTTGAAGTAATAATACATTTCCGTATTAAAAAAATAAACCTCATAATCAACCACTTGTATATTTTTTAAAAAAATAACGAATATCAACATTCGGTAATTGATAAGTATAGGCAACCCTCTTATATATACTTAATCTAAATAAAATGTTGAAGTCAACATCTACTTTTGTACTGTTATTCATTTTTACTGTATTTACTCAGGCACAAACCTCCAAAAAGAATGCTATTTCAGGTTTTGTCAAAGATAACTTTGGAAAACCGATTGTAGGAGCCACCATACTTCTTAAAGATCAACCCATGGGTACCTCGTCAGATGTAGACGGATATTATAAATTACAGACAACAGTATCTAATGAAGCCATTATACGCGTGACCGCAGTTGGATATAGACCTCAAGAAAGAACCTTAGACAATAAATTAATACAGGATTTTCAGCTTAAAGAAGATCACAATTATATCGATGAAGTTACTATATCCGCACGTGGAAAAACTGAAAATGAGCATCAAGTAGCATCGATAAAGCGTTCAGGATTCAATGTGAGCGTCATTGATATGAACAAGCATGCCAATGAAGCCGCAAATTTAACCCAAGTTTTGAAAAGAGCCACTGGAGTAACGATACGTGAAGATGGTGGATTGGGATCCAATTTTATATTTCGGATCAATGGATTAGATGCAAAAATTTACATCGACGGTGTCCCCATGGAGAACTTTGGTACATCAATGTCTTTAAATAATATCCCCGTCAATCTTATAGACCGTGTTGAAGTTTATAAGGGTGTAGTACCTGCATTTTTAGGTTCTGATGCCTTAGGCGGTGCCGTCAATATCATTACCAAACGTCGCGCAAGACCTTATTTGGACCTCAGTTATTCGCTTGGCTCCTTCAATACGCATCAAGCCGCAGTAGTGGGTACATTTACCAATCCGAAAAGCAAACTATCACTCCGAATGAATGCATTTTACAATCATTCTGACAATGATTATACCATGTACACAGCAGAAAAGTACAATGTTATTTTAGAAAAGACTGTCGATAATAAATTTGTTCCCGTGCCTAAAGTCAAGCGATTTAACGATGCTTACACTTCTGCCATGGGACAGTTAGAAGCTGGTTTCAGGGATGTATCTTGGGCTGATCAATTTTATGCAGGTCTGACTTATTCCCAAAATCATAAAGAGAACCAACTAGGAGCTTCCATTAACAAGGTGTATGGCGGATCATGGTCTGAAAGTAACTATTTGATGCCAACCCTGAGTTACAAAAAAAACAATTTCGTTATAAACCGTCTTTACGCCGACGTTTTCACAAGTTATAGTTACGACACTCGATATGTAAGAGATACCGCATTGTATAATTACGACTGGTCTGGAGGTTGGATATCAAATCAAATCGGTACAACGCCCAACCCGCAGAAAGATGTAAAGTATAATTTGTCGAATTACTTAGCGCGGGTCAATTTAAACTACGATTTTGATGAAGCCCGTAATCAAAGTTTAAACTTCAACTACAACTTTAACAGCAACAACCAAAAAGAATATGATAGAATCGGGAACTACGACCGATCTGGATTACCATCCTATTTGGGAAGACATATTTTAGGTTTATCATGGCAAAACCAATGGTTTGATAAACGATTATCAAATGTTTTAGCGATAAAATATTATCGATTAGATGCATCCAAAGATATTGATGAACGAAAATTTGATGCAAATAACGAGTTGCTAAGTGGAGACATCATTCATCAAAAAAAACAAGGCAGTTATTATAGCATGAGTATTGCCTCAAGGTATAGAATCACAAAAGATGGTGGATGGAAGCTGTCGTATGAAAGAGCATATAACTTACCATCCATGACGGGCCTTTTTGGCGACGGCCAAAATATTACGTCCAATTGGGATTTAAAACCTGAACGCAGCGATAATATCAACACCGGATTTTACTACAATACTTTCATCAACCAGGATCATTTTATCAATGTAGATGTAACGGGTTTCTACAGATTAGCAGATCATTATATTAACACCCGCGCCGTTACACAGAATGGAAACGATTATTTTCAATATTACAACGTTGATGGTGTCAAGCTCTATGGCTTTGAAGCTGAAGTGAAATATGGATTTAAGGATCTTTTTGCTATTACGCTCAATGGCTCTTACGATAAAGCCATCGACAATGCAAAATACACAGATGATTCCGGTAATCAACAGGTCAGCTTAAATTATGGCCACCAACTTGCCAATCGTCCATGGATCTATGGAAACGTAGATGTAAGCCTTATCCAGAATAACTGGTTTCAAAAAGGAAGCAGAATACAATTATCCTATTTACATCAATATTCCCACTGGTTTTACCTTACAGAAGCATACCTCGGTTCTTTTGAATCCAAAGATCATATTCCGTCTCAAAATATCCATTCCGCTGTACTTAGCTATGCTTGGGATCGTAATAAATACAACGTATCCTTTGAAGGCAGAAACCTGACCGATGAAAGAGCATACGACAATTTTCGCCTCCAAAAGCCTGGACGTGCATTTTATGTCAAGCTGAGATTATCAATCATGTAAAAACAATAAATACATATTTTTTATGAAAATCAACAAATTCGCCATCGCAATATTCGCTGCGACAGTATTATTTTCTTCTTGTAAGAAGTCTCCTGAAATCAACAGCCCTGAAAAGCCAACACAGAATTCAAATAGCTTATATAGTGTATGGGTGACGACCGCATCGGGTTCTTCCTACCTGCTCACTGCAGACAATTTGATGAAAGATACTCTATTGACTCCCAACAACAATCAAGGAATCGATATTACGTCTCACCTTCCCGCATCTTTTTATGCTATTTACGCCTATGCCTATGAAGGGAAATACTATATATCCAATGATGGTACAAGGTTTAGTCAATTTGAAATCCTAAATAGCAAATCCTGGAAAGAGACCAATAACTATGCCTTCCCTGGAAATTTTTATTTAGGAAAAGTTTTAAAAAATATCAGTACAAAAGATGAAATGGTCGTCACTAAAACGGCCGGTGTTACGAATAAAGAGAAAAATGTACTGGAACAACCCATCTACTTTATGAATGTCAACAACATGACCATCAATAAGACAGTTGGTGTGGAAATACCAATGATCAAATTTAATCCTAAAACTCCAGAAGGAAAAGATCATAACCCCTATATCGTACCGACAAGCTTCACGCAAAGAGGTGACAAATTATTTGTTGGTCACAAATATAGAAGTAATGAGACACGTCAGGATATCATCGATACAGCATACATGTATGTTTGCGATTACCCAAGTTTGGCCAATGGTAAAATTATAAAAGATGGACGCGGTGGCTTTACCGCTGGACACTGGGAGGTACAAACACTGTCTTTCACAGACGACAATAACGACCTGTATATCGTAACTAAAAAAACCAATGCGGCTACCTATGCTCTTTTACGTATTAAATCGGGCGAAACGACCTTCGATCCAACTTATTTCTTTGATTTAAAAGATTATAACGTATTCAAAAATAGTACTGCACAGGTACAAAAATTAGGAAACGGTAAAGTTTATATCAGTCCATATGTCATAGATCCTTCAAACAAAAAAGTTATTGCGGATCTAAGAATTCTAGTTGGTGGCGGTGAATCAAAAACAACAATGAATTTTATGGAGAATGGTAAACTGTACGATGTATTCAAAACAGACGAAGCGAAATGGTTTGTATATGAATACGATCCGGCTAATAATTCCGTAAAACGTGGCGCCGAGATCGACCCGGGAATTACGCAAGTTTATCATCTGAATAAACTCAAATAAAATTAAACAACTTTTAAGAAATACCGAGGAGGTATCACATTCCGGCTCGGTATTTCTCTATTCAAAAACCCGAAAGTTAAACTATATGAAAAAATTAATATTCACACTCCTCTCCTTTTTTATCGTTCTATCGGCTTCGGCACATGCGGTATTTATTGAAACCTCACTAAAGGGCATTCAAGGAAAATCCCACGCTATAAAAATAGTCTATGGCGAACCTGATGAACATGAAGTCATCTCCAAATGGTGGTGGTACAAAGCAGGTATGGAAATTACATTGACACTGATTAAACCGGATGGCAGCACCTCGTCTTTAACCACTACCGCAAAGGATGATCACCTTTTGACGTCATTCATTCCTGACCAAGACGGCATGTATCATGTTTCTCTAAAAAGAGATACTGAAAGGAAGGAAGGCGCTAAAACACAATATCAGATCAATGCAATAGCAACCATTCAAGTCGGAAATTCCACCATTGGCAATACAGCAACGCACCTTGATAATGAGTTATTTGTCTTCGCTGAACAAACTGCATTTAAAAATAAAAAAGAAGTCACTCTGACTTTATTCCAAAAAGGCAAGCCTGCATCCAATACCGCGGTTCAAATCATTGCACCTAGTGGCTGGATTAAATGGTTGGAAACAGATGAGCAAGGTCGAGTCAAATTTACTCCCGAATGGAAAGGCAAATATTATGCTGAAGTCTCTAAAAGAGAAAAAGTAACAGGACAGGATTTTGAAGAGTACAGCCGAACGAGTTCGATGAGCTTTGCTGTAAAATAAATTGAGGATGGCTGTAAGAAAGAGGAAAAACACATCGATATTTCGATTGGTTAATAATTGGCTACATCTTTGGCTGGGATTAATTTCCGGGATTATTGTCTTTGTCATCTGCTTGATGGCTTGCCTCTGGGTTTTCAATCATGAAATCACAGATCTTGCCATTCCGAAAAAAGAAAGACAATATATCCTTGCTTCCAGCCAATCGTTAATTGCTCCATCGCGCATTTTTAGTCTTGCGGACTCACTCTATCCAAATACTGTTGTACGAGGTATTACTTATACAAGAGATCACCCCGTTTCCTTTACCATTCATGTAAAAGACAAAGACGATACTAAAAAAACACAACCGCAGGTGCACTTATTACACCCTTACACTGGTAAATACTTAGGCCTGCAAATGGAGGATAATTCGGAAGAAGCACAGTTAAGAAAAAAATTAAATAGCTTTTTTGCTTGGACACTCAGTGGACACCGATTTCTCTGGCTACCGAGAGATATTGGACGTCCAATTGTCAATTATGCGACGCTGATATTCTGTCTGACGTTAATCACCGGATTGGTGTGGTGGTATCCAAAAAAATGGACAAAATCCACACGTGAGAAAAGCTTCCGGATCAAGTGGAAGGCCGGCTGGAAAAGAGTCAACTTGGATCTCCATAATGTAGTTGGTTTTTATTCTTTCCTTTTGGTTCTATTAGTGGCTGTAACCGGTATGTATTATGGTCTAGAATGGTTCAATAGAGCACTATATTGGTCTACAAACTGGGGAAAGCCTTTAGCCGAACGGACATCTGTTCATTCAGATTCAACGAAGATTGATCAATTGGCGCACTTTCCAAAAGCTTTTGATCGAGAAATCCGAACTATACTTACGCAATATAAAGATCCACATTATTTGACAATCACCTATCCGGATACCTTAAAAAAAGATGCCACGATTTCAGTATACATTAGAAATGATATGGATAGGCAGTACAACAATCGCTATTATTCATTCGACCAGTATACGGGCACATTTTTACCGAACAATATTTCGCTATTTAATAAGGATTTTTATGAACTCCATGCAGGTGAAAAATTTAGAAGACTCAATTATGATATCCATGTTGGTTCCATCTGGGGGTTTCCCACGAAAGTGTTAGCATTTATTCTGACCTTCATCGCTGGCTCCTTACCTATTACAGGTTTTATAATCTGGTACAACCGGAAATGGGGAAAGAAAAAAGGGCGTAATAAACCTTTAAAAGGAACAGTTGCCCATGACGCTATGCAGGTTCAAAATACGGAAGCAGATGCAACGATTAGAAAAAAGTCAATACGTTTTCGGCCAAAAACCACCAAAACATAGGCTTCCTAATCATCACTATTTAATTTATGCTTAAGAGGGTTCTTTCTTTAGAAAGAACAAGAGATACTATTTATGAAGAGATCTACATTATTAACGATTCTGCTTTCAAGTTCTTCTATGGGACTCGTAGCACAGACGAAGGTGTCTGGAAAAATATTTGACAAAGATGGACATTCAATTAAAGGAGCTACAGCAAGTCTTTTACGTTTACCCGATTCGGCATTAATCATGCAGGCAGATGCGGCAAAGGATGGATCATTTCAATTGCATGCGACCAAGAATGGCGATTATGTGATTCGTTACAGTTCCGTTGGCTACACGACGATGAACAGTAAAATGTACAAACTGTCGGGAACAGATCAGACAATAGTACCCGCTTTTTTACAACCGTCCGAACATAGGATGGAAACCGTCCAGGTGATCGGAAAGCAAGCCAGTGTACGGCAGTATGCCGATAAGATGGTTGTTGATGTCGAAGGAAGTGTATTGGCTGAAGGAAACAATGTCCTCGAGCTCCTCGAAAAGACCCCTGGTCTTGTCTCTGACGGAAAAGGGAATTTTTCAATTCAAGGCCGTGCCGGTGCTAATGTGCGTATCAATGGCCGCGACATGTATGTATCTGGAGAACAGCTCGCGAGTATCTTGCGTGGACTTCAGGCATCTGAAGTTTCAAAATTGGAGTTGATCAGCAATCCTTCGGCTCGTGAAGATGCTTCGGGAACAGCAGGGATTATTAATATCGTGACCAAGCGAAATACAAAGGTAGGCTTTGGTGGGGATGCTTTTGTCCGGGCTGGACAAGGGCGAGCGTTTTATGGTGGTTTTGGAGGAGGACTGCATTATAAGGTCAATGGTCTCGATATGTACATTCAGGGCAATAAGAGTTATGACCGCAGCAATAGTCACAATCTGACCGAAAGAAGCTTTTTTGATCAAGGAAACTTAACTTCCTTTCAACGGCAACAAGAAAACAAAAAACTCGATGACGCCGCTTTTCATAGCGTTCGGGCAGGCGCAAAATATGAATTTTCCGATGGCGGAATCCTTGATGGAAGTGTGCACTGGATGAGGGGTAATTATAAGCCATACGCATCCATCGAGATGGATAGCTGGAATTATCCGGAAAACATACAAACTGAACGCGCAGTTAGCAATAATCATTTTGATGAGTCTTTCAAGAATTGGACATTTAATATTAATTATGTCAACAAATACGAGGGTGAAGATCACTTTTTAAAATTTAATTTTGACTTCGCTCCTCACGGTAATGACTATAATAATCGCTTTGAAACAGAGAAATTCAATTTACTAACGGATCAAAAAACCGCTATCGGACGGACCAATGTACAGGATTTGAGTAATACGACATATTCCGGAAGATTAGATTATAGTAAACCACTAACTGATTCGAGTAAAATTGAACTTGGCTGGAAGGGGACGTACTTTTTTATCAATAATGATGTGGTCAATACCCTACTGGATAAGGGTTCATGGATACGCGATCATGCCACTTCAAACCGTTTTCAATATACACAACACATTGAAGCCCTATATGCCATCTACTCTGGTAAATTCAAGAAGATCGAATATCAAGCTGGCCTCCGTGGTGAATATACATTTATTAATGCCAATCAAGTCACCTTGAATAAGAAAAATGATCAGCGCTATTTTGACCTATTCCCAAGCGGATCGTTGTTGTACCACTTGAATGACAAAAACACATTAAGAACATCATTCAGCAGTCGTATTGAACGACCGGGCGATCACGACATCAATATCTTTCGGATCTATGAAGATGCTTATAGTTACAATGAAGGGAATCCAGATTTAAAACCGGAGAAGAGTTACATCACTGAGATAGGTCATGGGTATAAAAATAAATTATTCACCACATTAGGCGTTTCCTATGGACGTGACATCATCAACTGGATTGTTCGTCAAGGTGATCAAGTTGGAGAAAATTTATCGAGACCCGAGAATATTGGACGTTATCTGAATTATAGCGCAAGTATCATGTACAATCAGACATTACGTACATGGTGGACAGCAAGTCATTACATCAATACATTTTACAATAACTATTCTGGTGAAATTGGAACGATTAACCTAGATTCAAAAGGATCCAGCTGGACAGCCAATAGCCGTCACACACTTCAATTCAAATATGGTCTCCGCGCTGAAATAGCAGCTTACTATCGGTCAGGAGTTACAACAGGACCTTCAAGAACTGACAAAAGGTATGGTTTAGATTTGGCGGCAGAAAAGAAAATGTTCGGAGAGCGGGGTATGATTAAGCTGACCGCAAATGGCTTACTTAGAAATGCTAACCCTCAGCTGGTAAGTGAATATGGGAACCTAAAAGTATTTTATTCAGATTTTCCAGATAACAGAAAAGTGTTACTGTCATTGAGCTACCGGTTTGGTAATTAAAAAACAATAACCGAAATGTTATACTATTACGTCAAGGTAGCACGGATCTTGTCAAATTCGCCATTCTTAAGGCGCTATTTGACCAGGTCCGTTATTGATCGACTCCTGACCATGGCTGGACAATAATTCATTTCAAAAATTTTAGGAAAAGAAAAAATCTGCTCATTAAAAATAGAAACAAATCAATTTGGGAACAAGATATTTGTTTGGTATCTTAGGTATACGCTTTACTACATGGACAAGTCACAGAATCATTGCAGTGCAGTGCAATTCAAAAACAACAACATAGTAAATTACGTTTCAGTAAATTGTTAAAATATTTTAAGCACTTGATAAAAAATAATATGGAAAAATTTTTAGGAGTAGACGGACAATATCACTCAGAAGGATCTTTTCTTGGAACAGATGGTAAATATCATCCAGAAGGATCTTTCCTTGGAACTGATGGACAATACTACCCAGAAGGATCTTTCCTTGGAACTGATGAAAAATATCACCCAAAAGGATCTTTTCTCGGAACGGATGGACAATATCACCCAGAGGGATTCTTTCTTGGAAAGGATGGACAATATCACCCAGAAGGTTTTTTTCTTGGAACGGATGGACAATATCACCCAGAAGGTTCTTTCCTAGGAACTGATGGTAAATATTACCCAGAAGGAAGTTTCATTGGAGCTGATGGTAAATATCATCCAAAAGGATCTTCCCTTGGAGCAGATGGAGAATACCATTAATTTGACTTTTAATTCTTGGATGAAATTAGGTAATATGCCCCATTTCATGCACTTGATAAGTCCTTTTAAATAATTTTAGGATAATCCATTCTAATTCACTGATCAAAAGTTTAAGAAATAATAC
Organism: Sphingobacterium kitahiroshimense; assembly: GCF_025961315.1. Lineage (NCBI taxonomy): Bacteria > Pseudomonadati > Bacteroidota > Sphingobacteriia > Sphingobacteriales > Sphingobacteriaceae > Sphingobacterium > Sphingobacterium kitahiroshimense. Next base: position 1,344,534 of record NZ_JAOQNK010000001.1, read on the forward strand.
GCATCGAAGATTTACTCTTTAGACATGATTCGTGTAGAATTTTAAGACATACACTATTTAAAGTAGGTAAATGGTATAAGAATAACAATTGAAAAAAAGTCTTAGTTCAATAGAGAGAATTTTGGTCAGATACGTAGTAATACTATAGGGAAAAATAATAGCAATTATAGTCCTGAAGAAAACAATAATACCTGAAATTACAGTGTCGAATATCATGATTCGACACTGTCGCTATCCTTAGTCGAGGCAACTCCCTAATTAATTGCTTTTACAAATTGCCCTTTGAAATCAAAAATAAGATTCGCTCCTCCTCTAATATCTATTTTGTAAGTCTTATCTTCTTTTTCAATAAATTCAACCTGGCTTGCAGGATAATTTAGTATAATGTAAGACAAAATATTTTTTCTGACATCCTGTGCAGAAAATTTTCCTTCTAGTCCGTTTATTAAATTCCAATTAACCATATCATTTAAGTTTTAAAATGCTAAATATTATGATGACTTTCTAATTATATCATCTGATTTCCAAGCTTCTTCTTTTATATTAACCTAAAGCTAAATAGCAATTTGGGAAAGAATTAGGAAAAATCATAATTATGGCCAATCATGGTATTATTTCAGAAGTCATTAAATAAAATGATCGGTTGGATTAAAATTAGGAGAAGCTGTAAGAATGGTATAAAATATACAAGGTTATTTTTATTAAATGGCTTTGTGTGTTTTTAGTATGAATTGGAATTTATATTTCATTTTGAAGTAGTCAATAATTAAACTAGATAAAATACAATCTACAGGTGAGATTCAAACAATCCGACAAGCTTCAGCAATATTCGCCAACTCACCCTCTTGATGTACTGAAGCAATTTTTGATTCATCTGTAGGCTATAAATCGTCCCTCATTTATAACACTTAGACTTACATGTTAATAACCTGATGAATAAAGGTAATGGGAAGATAAAATTATGCGGACTTTTTGATCGCGAAAAACTAAGACTATGTCTAATTCATAAAGATTGTATGTGTCGCGATTTTACGACAAATCTTAATGAATATTGTGATATTTTACTAACTGGTAAAAGTGATTTAGATTATTAACTTTGACAAATATTGGATATTCAAATCAATTTTAGAAAACTATAATCAATTATAAACAATGAAAAATATAGCTCTTTTTACTTTCTTGCTATCATCTATTTTTTGCTTGGCTCAGCCCTCAGAAGTAAAAAAAATCAATATTAATATTTTAATTGATAGTGCGGCAAACCAAATGCTGAAAAAACCTTTAATTCATTCTACATCAATCGCTATCGTTTATCAAGGTAAAGAATATATCGGTCATTATGGAGAATTAGAGAAAGGAAAAAATAATTGCCCTACTAATGAAACAATTTATGAAATTGGTTCTCTAAGTAAAACTTTTGCAGGAACACTTGCGGCTAAGGCCGTTTGTGAAAATAAATTAAATATTGATGATGAGATCCAAAAATATTTACTTGAAGACTATCCAAACTTAAAATATGGAAGTCAACCTATTCTTGTAAAACATCTGCTGTCACACACAAGTGGGTTTCCAAACATGCTTCCTTTCCAAGCAAATTCAATACTTCAGGATTTCACAAATCACGACACACCAGCTAAAATCAATGAACTTTATAAAAACTATGGCCAGAAAGATTTTCTAACAGATCTCCATAAAGTTAAGATTGATACTGTTCCAGGTTACAAATATTCATACTCTAGCGCAGGTAGCGAACTTGTGGCTTTTATTTTAGAAAAAGTATATAAAACAAAATATGAAGAACTATTGACGGATTATCTGTCCAAAAAAATTGCAATGCATAACACAAGAATCAGTCTTTCGGATCAGGAAGCAAAAAAACTTGCAGTTGGGTACCACAGTGATAACAGCATTATCCCCGCTCCAATGCCAAAATTACCGTGGGGAGCATCTGGTAATATGAAATCCACAATACCTGATATGGTAAAGTATATGAAATTTGAATTGAAAAATAATAACATCGTTGCTAAGTCACATAAATCAATTGTCAAGTTTGATCGTGAGTTCAGTATTGGGTATTTCTGGAATATTGTCACTGATGATAAAAAATTAGGTACATATTACGTACATCATGGTGGCGTGCCTCGTTCCCAATGTTACATCTATATTATTCCAAAATACGATTTAAGCGCATTTATTATTACCAATCAGAGTGGCATCGACACTGCAAAGGTCATGGAAGAGGCATTAAATATCATATTTGATAAAATAGCGGCGGAAGGAAGCGAGGGATAAAACGATCAAAGACGCAAGAGCTTTCTATGGAAAAATACTGCTAAACTAAGTACAGTCCTTTCAAGCTTTTTACTTTAATAACTTTATTATCAAATGAAAATTGATTTTAGAAATATAAATTACCTTAAACTAGGGAATACTAAACAAAGGAAAATACATAACATAATAACCAAGTATCAGCTGTTCGAAATTCTCAACGATTACAAACCTATCCTAGTGGGAACAATTCCCATAAATATCGATATAGAAGAGAGTGATGTAGATATAATATTACAAGCTCATAATTTGAAGGAGTTAACGCAATTATTACTCAAGAGTTTTGCTCAATTTGCTCAATTTCGATTAAGTACCTTCAGCAATGGAGCCCTAACCTCGAATTTTATGCTAGAAGATACGCTAATAGAAATATATGCGACAGATATAGACACAGAAAAACAAAATGGATATTTACATATGATTAAAGAGTACGAAATCCTGCAGGCTAGAAATGACAGTTTTAAAATGGAAATAATAAAATTAAAAAAACAGGGTATAAAAACAGAACCGGCATTTTGCAAACTACTGAATATAAGTGGAGATCCATATGTTGAATTACTCAACTACATCGTGCAATAGTTCTGATAACCATAGCATACCGTCCTAAAAACTCACAAACAAAGATAAGTTTGGTAGAAAATTACAAGAGGCCTTTAGTCTGGTTTATAAACTTTTACAAAGCCATTCCTGACCGAATGGCTTTGCAAGTTATATCCTATACAGTTAGCCTTCTTGATGAATTGTAAATATACCACAGCGAATTGTAAATAGTTTATTCGGTTTTGAACTTTTGATGTAGATTTATAATTAAAAAAAGCACAATTATATGTGTATAAATGGAACTATAAAAATTTAAACAAACACTAAAGAAGCGGCAACTGTCATTTTATCAATTGACTGTAATTATATAAACGGCGAACTAACAATAATATGAAAAAACTTTTATTACTTTTTACAATTGCTCATTTTTTGACTTCTTGTAATGGGCACGAAACAAAAAAAATGGATAATAAAATTGAAAAAATTGCGACTGCAAAAAAAGATACTATTAAAATCAACGAGATTCACTTAAATTCAGGTTTGGATAAAACACTGATTCCATTTGGCTTAAATAAGGAGTTATATCCTATACAGTTAGCCTTCTTGATGAATTGTAAATATACCACAGCGAATTGTAAATAGTTTATTCGGTTTTGAACTTTTGATGTAGATTTATAATTAAAAAAAGCACAATTATATGTGTATAAATGGAACTATAAAAATTTAAACAAACACTAAAGAAGCGGCAACTGTCATTTTATCAATTGACTGTAATTATATAAACGGCGAACTAACAATAATATGAAAAAACTTTTATTACTTTTTACAATTGCTCATTTTTTGACTTCTTGTAATGGGCACGAAACAAAAAAAATGGATAATAAAATTGAAAAAATTGCGACTGCAAAAAAAGATACTATTAAAATCAACGAGATTCACTTAAATTCAGGTTTGGATAAAACACTGATTCCATTTGGCTTAAATAAGGATGATAATAATAATTCAGCCTATAACTTAAATTTAGATTATGAAGAATTTTCATTTTCTCCTCAACAAAATTTTAAATTCAATGATCTGAATATCGGTAAAATAAAAAGTTTAATCATATACTATTTGAAAGAGGACAACAGTGCTTTCACTTATGAATTAGAATTAGAAGACAACAGCAATTGTGAATTATTAATAGGTGAATTCAATAAAAATTTCGGCAAGCACCTATTTTACCAAAAAAATGAAAATACAAAAGAACATCCTATATTTTTGGATGAAAACGGAGAGCAAGAAACGCGACATATTATTGAAGAACTAATAAAATGGGATGATAGTCAGCATGATATAAGCTATTTTGTGAGCTATAAAAAAAATCTCACTACAAATGAAAATAAATTAACAACAATAGCGATAAGTAATGCTCATAAAAAATATGCGGAATGGATAGATTTTAGAAGCCTCAGTATGGTTTTCCCAAAATAATCAAACAATGATTGCAAAGAGGGATTTTGAATCAGGCAGTATGAAAAGTAAAATTTAACATTAGCTTCTTAGCTGAATTTTAGTCATAATAGCTGCATATGTGTTTTGATTTAATGCCAATTAACATTCGGAAATGAAACAATTAGTAACATTTTTAGCACTCCTACTTGTGCACGTTTTGGTTTTTTCACAAACGGAGCATAAAATCTTTTATGACAATGGAAATCTTAAACAAGTTGGACAATTCGATGCGAATGGAAATTGCACTGGAGAATGGAAATATTATGGATATAGTGGTAAGCTGGAAAAAGTTGGTAATTTTCTAAACCAACAACAAATTGGAGAATGGTTTTTCTATATAGACGGCTATCTGTATAATATTGCAAACTATAAAGATGGTGTAATACAAACAGACAATTGGTATCACAAAAACGGTAAAACATTGGCTTTGGGACAATATAAAGATGGAAAAAAAACTGGAAAATGGAAATTTTACCAAGAAAGTGGCGCATTAAAACAGATTGAAAGGTATAAAGATGGAAAAGAAGACGGAAATTGGGTATGGTTTTATAGCAATAACCAAATCGCATGCAGAGGGAAATATAAAAAAGGATTGAAAATGAAAGTATGGAGATGGTATTATGAGAACGGAAACTTAAAAAATGTAAGCAATTATGTAAACGGAAAAAGAAATGGTCAATGGAAATGGTACAACGAAAACGGAGTGTTATTAGAAATGGGACAATTTAAAAGCGGTGATAAAAGAGGGCAATGGAAACTCTACAACGAAAACGGTTATTTGACAGAAACAAGAAACTACTAGAAATGTCTAAATTTTAGGCAATATCTACCACATTGGCAGTAATACTTGACTTGACGAACCACGGTTAAATCCAAATAAAAGGAAAAGAAGAGATTAAAACAATAAAATTTTCTTTTACTTTTTACGTTAGTAAACACATAATATAAACCCTTTCCATAAGTTTCATGGCTGAAAACTACTGTTCAAACTTCTATGTTTACTCCTGCTATGGAATAATCAGACGACATAACTACCAGATCGTGACCAATAGCTAGCTTTTCTATAAAACTCAAACTTTAATGCTGGTTGGAGCAATTGTTGAATCAAACGTAGGTTAAAAGAATAATTGTCGAAACTATATCTCCTCCCCTTAATCACTCTATTGGTATGCCCAATTAAAATAGAGACTTATTCAAACATAAATTGATTAAATCGCCACAGAAATAAGCAATCTTCCTACAAATATCAATTAGGTCTTATGTATTGATCGACTTATGAGTAGTTTAAGAGAAAATTTTAAAAATTATGAAATCAATTGAAAATTTAACAAAATTCGAGCTCGGACAAGGTGAAGAGCAAACTATACAAGGAGGATTCAATCCAATGGGTGGAATCTCGTTATCATTTTCACCTGCTCAAGGAGGAGAAAGTGGCGGTACAATCGGTGTGTACTTAAATGGAAGCCATATTTCAAACACATACTTTTTTACCGAACACAATTGGGTATATACTAGTAGCTATATGTAGGCAATAATGAAATCAATTTTCCGAAATTAAAACGAGTTTTAATTTCGGAAAATTGATTTCATTGTATTTAACCACTTCAAAAATGCTCATTCAATGGAGTTTAGAACTATATCCATAAATACCTTATGATGAACAGTTGATATGAGCAACAAACATTTAAATCCAATTTATTGTATTTTTAAGGTTTTCGCAAGTACTAATCTGTGAACAAGATATTACTGACTATCTTATTTTTCACTTTTTTATATTCGAACGTTCCTCCAGCACCACTTTGTGATGTGTACGATAGGCTATCGGCACTCCAAACAAAATCTTCTGATTTAAAAAGCAAAGCAAACAATTTTTTTATTTCTGAAACTTCTGTAAACGGAATCGTTAACTGATAAGAGCTTACGCCAACTGGACATTCTTTTTGACTATAACTTATTCGATTTTTAAATTGCTGTGAAAAATCACATTTTTCTCACAAAATTTTTTGAGGTCCAATAGTATCGTAATGACAAACAAGGTAGGCATATAATGAGGAATAAGATTTGTGAGATTGTAACCAGTCAATTTTATTCATATCGGGTTTGACAAGTACAAATCTTTGATCTTTTGATTGTGCAAATGAAAATTTACATACCAAAAGTAAAGCAATCAAAATTGTTGTCTTCATTTAGTTAGGAATTGTATGACCAATCTTAAACCCATAATAAATTGTTTCTGTAGAAACTTGAATAGATAAATAGGAAATCTTCATCATCGATATTTTTAATTTAAAGAGCGGTAACTCCAGGCTTTTAATCTTATTGAAAAGCTGTTGACACTTATAAAATTAATAAATTATTTACGCAAGACCAATTTACGAAAAGATTACTCAAGTTTATTCACCCAATCTCCTCTTTATTAATTTGGGACTATACTAAAGATAGGTTGACAATTATATTTTCTTAGCATGGAATGCGAAAAAATGGTGTCTATTAGTGGATAGACACTAATGCATTAAAAATTATATTTACAAATGCCTATTACTAAATAAAATCAATACCTTAAGGTATTTAGGGTAGTCCCTATTCTTTTAAAGTAGTATATTAGGGTGAAAAAATTACAATATCCGGCTTTATGATGAGTACGCTTACAAATTTAGTTTCTGAATAGAAAAACAATTTTATACCTTCGATTGACAGATGGAAAAGAAACAATATGAAAAAAATATTATCCTAATATGCTTTATTTTGGTCAAATTTCTTATTCAATATTCACTTATTAGCCCAGAATATGAATTGCAAAGAGATGAATTTTTGCATATAGATCAGGCAAACCATTTGGCTCTTGGATATTTTTCTGTTCCACCAGTTACGTCCTGGATTTCGTATATAATTAAATTACTTGGAAATACTGTTTTTTGGATTAAATTCTTCCCTACACTTTTCGGGGCGTTGACAATTCTCTTGGTCTGGAAAACAATTGAAGAATTAAAAGGGAATCTTTTTGCGCTTATCTTAGGGGCAAGCTGTGTGACATTTTCAGTACTATTCAGATTAAATACCTTATTTCAACCAAACTCACTAGATGTCCTGTGTTGGACTTCACTGTCTTATTTCATTATAAAATATTTAAACAGTAATCAGACTAAATGGATATATCTCATTGCATTTACATTTGCGATTGGATTTTTAAATAAATACAATATCATTTTCCTTATTTTAGGAATTATTCCCTCTTTACTATTAACAGCTGAAAGGAAAATCTTTCGCAATAAAAACCTTTATTTTGGAATTGGATTAGCTTTCATTATAATTTCTCCAAATATAATTTGGCAATTCAATAATCATTTCCCTGTTGTCCATCATCTTCATGAACTTTCAGAGACACAGCTTGTAAATGTGGATCGTTGGAGTTTCATCCGCTCTCAGTTTCTATTTTTCCCAGGAACTTTGATCGTTGTTTTTTTTGGACTTTTTGCGTTGCTAAAGCAGCAGAAATTCAAAAAATATCGGCTATTCTTTTGGGCATTCTTCATAATAATCTCAATTTTTTTGTTTTTAAAAGCTAAAGATTATTATGCGATTGGAGTTTACCCAATTTATTTTGCTTTCGGTTCAGTATATATTTCAACTTTATTAGAAAATGAAATTGGTAAAATCTTAAAACCAATATTTATCCTTTTGGTGGTTGTATGTTTCATTCCGATTTACCGTGTTGCATTTCCTAATAAAAGTCCGGAGTACATTGTCAATCATCCCGATAAATACAGAAAATTTGGAATGTTAACTTGGGAAGATGGAAAAGAGCATCAATTACCACAAGATTTCGCAGATATGTTAGGTTGGAAAGAACTTGCCAAAAAAGTGGATAGTGTTTACATGACTATTCCAAACCCAAAAAATACGTTGATATTATGTGATAATTACGGGCAAGCCGGAGCTATCAATTATTATTCAAAGAAGGGAATCCGTGCTGTAACATTCAATGCAGATTACATCAACTGGTTTGATTTTGAAACAAAATACTATCATTTAATCCGTATCAAAAATGCTTGGGAGAAAGAAAATGAATGGACAGAAACTTCTCCATATTTTGAAAATGCTTGTATTGCAGATTCGATCACGAACAAATATGCTAGAGAATATGGAACAACAATTTTTTCTTTCATGAATGCCAAAATTGATATTAATGAAAGAATAAAAAAAGAGGTAGAGGAAGTTAAAAACTTCCATTAAAAATCACCGTATTGCAAGAACTAAAATCACGCCAATGCGTGCCATACTTTTACGCATACCGCTGGCTAACTGCATATCGTTATATACAACACCATGATGCCTTACCCCTCTTGACATAGTGCTGTCACAGACCTTAACTAGTTTTGCGACATAGTAAGCCACTTAAAGTTTGAAAACACATTACTAAAGCTGATAAATTGTGGTTGCGTATAGATCTGTTTTTAACTTGACCTTCATTGTGAATTCCTTGGTTTTATGTGATATGGTGCTTTTTACGAATAATAATTTTGATCTGCAGTATTCTAATTGCCATGATTATGTCATGAAACTAATTGTCACAATTTAGTACTATATTTTAATTTATCTTCATTTCATGAAGCAACTACTAATCGTATTAATCTTATTAATTACACAATCTTGTCAAATAAGCAACCTCGGTAAAAAAGACAACCATGCATTATATATAAATACAATTATTCCAGCGTATTCGTCACTAAAAATTTCAACTGAGGACGCCAAGTCTTTTTCGTTTGAGGTGATAATTAAATCTGATAGTCCGATCCATTTAAGAACTCATGATACGGAAATTAGCATGGAAAAAGATAATAAATACGCTTTAAATGTTGACGACAGTGAAAGTGTGATATTCAAAAATTTATCAAATCGGAATAGTGTCATTAAGCTCAAGATTTTCAATCATTCTGCCAAAGTAATGCAAACCATAGATAAATTATAATATGGTTCGAAATTAAAATCAAATATCCTACAACAGACTTAAAATTTATGGCATTAAGATGAAATTATTGGTTTACTTGAAATAAAAATAAAGGCCATATTAAGTATTATAATAACCAACGGATACGGATTAATTTAAATGGAATGAGCCCGATGGAATACCGAGCTCATTATATCAAAAACACTGCGTAAATTAGTCCAGCTTTTTGGGGTCAGTCCATAATGATAATCATTATGGCCTTTCTTTTTATTTGACGGGAGTGCCATCTGCGATCTCTTCATCTGCTTTACTGAGGAATAACATTGTTGGATTAAGATTCCCAAATATTTCTACCTGCTCCTCAATACTGCGTCCTTTTTGTACGGGAACACGGCTTGTTTTATTGGCTATAACTGCTATTACAAAACTACCTTCACCTGAAGTGTAAATGGCGGCTTTGGGTACAACAAAAGTACTATCCTGAGAGGTTAACGGTAACTCGACCTCGGCAACCATACCGGGAAGAAGTTTGTTGTTGGTATTGTTAATGTCAATTTCAATCCTTTCTGATCTCAATTTACTATCCAGTGCTCCTGACTTGCGTGCAATCTTGCCTGTAAAATATTGTCCTGGCAAGGATTTTACGGTGAACTGCAACGGCTGTTCTGCAACAAGGAAGCCCGCATACTGTTCAGGTACAGAAACAGCTAAACGCAGCTTGCTTTGTTGCTGGATTGTCATGATCGGCATTTCCGAACCTCTACCTGCCGGTCCTACATACGCACCTTGATTAACATTCCTTGTGGCAATAACACCATCAAATGGAGCGCGTATTTCAAGATAGTTCAGCAGATTCTGCACTTCCGCATAGGCGGATTTTGCTGCCTGAAATTGGGCATAATCGGCATTCTTTTTCGCCTCTGCCACTTCCAGATCCAATCGAGCTACGGTACCTTCAACTTTACTGGTTTCAAACAATCTATCATAAGTGCTTTTGGTAGCCGTATAAATGGCCTCTTGCGACTTTAACCTCGATTTTGCAGTTGACAACTGTGAGCTTAATTCTGGAGCTTCAAGGACAGCTAACAACTGTCCCGCTTGTACCTTACTACCGATATCGACTTTTAAAGCCTGCACATAGCTACTCACTTTGGCATAAATTTCAACCTGCTGAAATCCGCTGATTTCTCCCGGTATCTGCATTTTACTTGTTAGTTTTTCCTTAGAAAGTACAAATGTTTCTATTGCTGGACTTTCTTTAGTTAATTTTTTGCCAGTTTCCTCAGCAGCAGACTGACATCCGGTTAAGTAGGCGAATAAGCCAATCGTGTATAATATTCTTAAGAAATTACTTTTCATCTGTTTAAATTATTGATATGTTTTTAGGCTCTTCAGTATTAATGAACTCATTTACCTCGATTTGAATGAATCATGATGATTTCATTTTAAAGGTTTTAATGCTGTTATATAATGTTTACTTTCTTCATCTTGCGGATCCAAGGAGATCGACTGCGTGCTACTTTTCTCTTGTATCCAAGCGAATATTAAAGGTAAGATAACAAGTACGGCGAAAGTTGAAAACAATAATCCCCCGATTACGGCACGTCCCAGCGGGGAAACTTGCTCCCCACCTTCACCATGTCCAATTGCCATTGGTAACATTCCGACAATCATAGCCAAACTGGTCATAATAATCGGACGTAGACGAAGTGAAGCCGCCTCTCGTGCCGCAGACAATGCATTTTGATTATGCTTACGTATATGTTCTGCGTTCGTGATCAAAAGTACTGCATTGGCGATGGATACCCCTACAGACATGATAATCCCCATATATGACTGCAGGTTAAGTGTTGAACCCGTCAGTAAAAGCATCAACAGAGATCCAAGTACCACGGCTGGAACTGTTGTTAGGACGACCATTGAAACTTTAAAGGATTGAAAATTTGCCGAAAGCATCAGAAATATGACTATAATCGCAATTGCTAGGCCTGCCTGTAAACTATCCATTGTTTCGCCCAATACTTTTCCTAATCCAATCTGCTCGACAGAAAGCCCACGTGGCAATTCACCTAAAGCGACAATACTGCGCTGTACATCTTTAGAGGCTGTTTTTAGATCGGTATGATCAATATTGGCTGTCACAGAAATGTATGGCATAGTGCCTAAGTTATCGTTCTCGCCATAGGTAAATGATGGCGTAATAGTTGCAATATCGCTCAGAATAGGTCGTGAAGAATTTTTTAGCAATGGAATTTCGCCAATCTCTTTTTCATCTTTCATTTTGTCTATTGGAACCTGAACTTGCACGTTATAAGATAATCCAGCCTTTTCATCAATCCAGGTATTCTTTTCCGTATAACGAGAGGATGAAGTCGCGGCAATTAGTGAGCGCGATACCTCTGCAAGGTCAATACCAAGTTGAGCAGCACGTACTCGATCTATAGTAATATCATAGGACGGATATTTAATGGACTGTGCCAGTTGAATATCTCTGAAGTATGGTATGGTTTTTAGTTCTTCTATTAGTTTTCCTGCGTATTTTTCATTATTCTTTTTGTTTTTACCTGCAATCCGTACTTCAACAGGTGTTGGCGAACCTTGGCTTAACACTTTGTCCGTGAGTTCGATCGGCTCAAAAGAAACCTGTACATCTGGAAGAGCAGTTTTGAGTCGATTCCGATACTCATCGCGGAAGCTATCCATATCGCGGTGGTAATCTTGAAGAGCTATTTGGAAAACAGCTTCATGAGGTCCTGCCATAAATAAATAGATCGGTGATACAGAGAATTGTCCCGGATGTTGACCGATATAAACAGATGATATGCTAATATGTTCTTTACCCACCAGTTTTTCAAGTTCTGCTAATGCACGTTTCGCTTTTTCCTCCGTACGTTCAATGCGGGTACCTTCAACGGCCCGTAGGCGCATTTGAAACTGGCTCGAATTCACCTTTGGAAACACATCCTGTCCAATGACGGAGAGTAAAATCACCACCAAGCTAATGGATCCAACTAGATATACGATGGTGATGATTTTCTTTTGTTTAAACAGTTGATCGATCATGTTCATAAACCGATTTCTGAATCTTTCGAACAGACTGATTTTACCATCGTTATTAAAATCTTCGCGTTCGACTAGAATTCGCTTTTGATTTAGCGTATCTTGCTCAGATTCCACTGAAAGGCCTGTTTCAGCAAATTGCACTTCATCTGCACTCAATCCTTTAGGATTAATCTTATTTGCTCCTACTTTATGATGATCTTTCATAAGCCAGTTAGCCATAATGGGTACAAAAGTCTGGGACAATAAGAAGGAGGTGATCATTGAAAAGCCAATGGACAAAGCCAGTGGTAAGAATAAAGATCCTGGGATACCTGTCATTGTAAATGCCGGAGCGAATACAGCGAGGATACACAATAAAATCAAAAGCTTCGGAAGCGCTATTTCCTTACAGGCATCCCAGATCGCCAATGCTTTGGGTTTTCCCATATCCAAATGTTGATGGATATTCTCTATCGTTACGGTACTTTCGTCAACCAGAATACCAATTGCTAGCGCCAATCCACTCAGTGACATGAGGTTGATGGTCTGTCCAAATAGTTTTAGGAAGAGTACTCCCGCTATAACAGAAATTGGAATTGTTAAGATAACGATCAAGGCAGCCCTTCGGTCATCTAAAAATAGTAAAACCATTAATCCGGTAAGAATAGCGCCGATTGCTCCTTCAGTGATTAGACTTTTAACAGAGTTGATAACATATACCGATTGGTCAAACTCATAGGATAATTTAACATCTTCGGGCAAGGTATTCTGTATTTTTGGAAGTGCAGCCTTCAAATTTTGTACAACTTCCCAAGTCGAAGCATCACCAGCCTTGGCAATACTGACATAGACCGATCGTTTTCCATTGACAAGCGCATAGCCTGCAGTAACATCGGCTCCATCCTTCACGCTAGCGATATCACCCAGATAAAGATTTTGAACACCACCTTTAAAAAGGGGAATTTTCTCAAAATCTTTGACATTACGAATGGTGTTATTAGTTGACGTAATGTAATTTTTATCCTTTATACGGACATTTCCCGCTGGTGCAGTCTGGTTATTAAGCTTTAACGCTTCTACGACCTGATCAGGGGTCATGTTGTGGCTACGCATCAATTCGGGATCAACATTGACCTCTATTGTCCGCGGACTACCCCCAAATGGTGGTGGGGAAATTAATCCCGGTATGGAGGTGAATGAAGCCCGTACATAAACATTGGCTAGATCCTGTAATTCGTTATTCGACCGCTTATCACTACTAAGTACCAATTGGCCCACAGGAAGTGAAGATGCATCAAACCGAATAATAAAAGGCGGTTGTGAACCAGGAGGAAATGAAGCCTGTATCCGGTTGGCGAGTGCGCTCAATTCCGCCGCTGCTTGTGCCATGTTGGTATCTTCGTAATAAGAGATCTTCATTAAAGTCAAACCTTGAATATTTTTGGTCTCAATCGACTTTACACCATTGGCAAAAAGTAAAATATTAACGTAGTTTTTAGCAAAATAAGACTCCATCTGATCTGGAGAATAGCCTCCAAAAGGGTGCGCAATATAAATAACAGGAAGGCCCATTTTGGGTAAAATATCAACCTTAATCGTGCGTACTGCACCTATTCCAAACACAATAAGACCCATAACCAGCACAAGGATGGATATTGGCTTACGTAAGGCAAAACGTATTAAATTCATGCTTTGTTATTTATAGTTCTTTGTTAAAAATATCGAAATCTCCAGCGGAGGCGGCTTTCAGTAATAATGATTGCCAGAGGTTAATATGGATGATTTCGCGGTCTGTCTCGGCTCGATTCAGTGTATATAACGTTTGGGTGATATCAACAAGCGTAGCCAGACCATTTTTGTACATGGTCATCTTTTGATTATAAGCTTGTAAAGCTGCTGATACCTGTTTAGGTGCTTCAGCGTCGCTTTGCTGTGCTAATCGCATCTTAACCTCAGCAGCATCCAGTTGTGCAAAAAATTGCGCTTCCGTGGTTTGATATTCCTCACGTAAAGCATCGTTGGTGTAGCGCTGCGCACTGATTTTTTTATTCACTCGTGCAATAGATGTAATATTCCAATTGATCCCTAACCCCAAAAGATAATTTTGCCTATTGGGACGAATACCATTCCAATAGTTGCTTGTGAAGGCTTGGAGATCTGTCGCATATTCACTTTTGAATCCAGAACCGCGTGCCTGGAATACACCAAAGGCAGACAGAGTTGGTAAGTATTCTTTGCTTGATAACTTTAGCTGTTGCTCACCAACTTCAATTCGACTTCTGTAATATTGAAGTATAGGATTATTGCCTACCAGAGATACATCTACTGCAAGCGACTGAGCTGGTGTTCTTGTCACTAACCCCGTGTCAATTTGAAGGTCTGTTGTATTGATTCCCATCAATACCGTTAATTTATTATTTTGTTCTTTCACATTTTCTCCAGCTTGATTCAAGCTGATTTTTGCACGAGAAACCTCAGCCGAAGCCAAGGTTGAATCGACACCGGGCAAAATCCCATTCTTGGCTTTAGTGGCCGCAATATTAAAAAAGACTAATGCGCGATCTAGATTTTTCTGTTGATTTTTTTGGAGACGCTGACTCGCCAGAAGATTTAAGTAAGCGGCTGCAATCCTGATCTTATGCTGAAATTGTTCTTGTTGGAGATCAATTTCTAGTCGTTTACTATCGGCCTTACTCAATTCTATTCGTTCCTTTTTTCGGCCAAAAGTGTAGATATCCCAATTGATGTTTGCTAGATACAGGGCTCCAAAGGCAGCATTCCAATTCTGTTCTGGAAGGGCTGCTCCTGAGGAAGCTACTCCCAGCCCCCCAAATCCGTATAATGGACCATTTTGTCCATTAATGGTTCCATAATCTTGTTGTGCTACGACTGTCAAATTAGGCCAGAAGTCGCGTTTTACTTGTTCGTTGGTCTGTAGTGAGGATTGGACATAATACGTCTTTGCCTTGATCATTCCATAATTTGCAAGACCTTGGTCTACAGCATCTCGGATGGTAAGCTTCTGTGCAAATGAGGTTGAGGTCGCAAGTGATACAGCCAATGACAACACTAAATTCAATTTCAGCATAGGTTATATATCATTTTATGGAAACGAAGATAAGCCCCAAGTACGATGCAGTATTAGTTTAAAATGATCTATAGCGTTTAAAAGTGACCAATTTAATTCGTCATTTATTTTTCGGTGGTTATAAACTTAATACTTTTACTTTGTAACAGATTTTTAACAAAAACAAGGGATTATGAGAAAGATTCTGGAGAATAAGATCATACAGGAAATCGCATTATTGATTTTCTCGTTTATCCTCTTTACTTTGAATGATTGGATTTTGATCTTAAGCTGGAAAGGCTTTTTAATGGGGTTGGTCTATTTTCTGATCTTATACATACACGCACAGGTGAACCGTTTTTTTCTGCTGCCAATTCTGATTAAAAAAAATAAAGCCATACTTTATGCGTTGTCTTCGACCGCAATACTCCTGGTTTTTGCTTTTATTCTAAAGGAAATCACGGAAAATGTAATTTATAAGAATTGCTTTCTGTACAAAAACCTCGCTCAGAAAACTTTCCATTATCAAGTTGGGGTATTGCTGGGATCGCTGGTATGTATTTTAGGAAGTATCCAATTTATCGAATTTTATCGTTTCCAGCGATTAAAAACAAGAAGAGAACTACTTTCCAATCAAACGCAATTGTCTAATTTAAAAAAGCAGCTGAATCCTCACTTTTTGTTTAATACTTTAAATACAATCTATGGGATCAGTCTTAAATTTCCGGAACGTACCTCTGAACTGATTATCAAAGTATCACAATTACTACGTTATCAAATGGAAAGCAGCGACAGGGAATTTGTTTCAATGGACGATGAGATTGATTTTATATCAAGTTATATCGAATTGGAACGCGAACGTTTAGGTTATCGTACAAAAATTGATTTTGATTATCAACCAGAAGTGGGAATCAACAACCAAATTGCACCGATGCTGCTGATCACATTTATTGAGAATGCTTTTAAACATGGTACCTGTAGTATAGAAGATTGTTACGTAGCGATCTCAATAAAAATTGAAAAAGGGACCTTATATTTGCATGTACAAAATTCAGTCCCCATAAAAAAAAGGAATGTATTTTCAGCAAAAATAGGTTTAGAAAATACGGTAGCGCGCTTGAAGTTATTATACCCTAATCGCTATCAA
This sequence comes from Sphingobacterium kitahiroshimense, assembly GCF_025961315.1. NCBI lineage: Bacteria > Pseudomonadati > Bacteroidota > Sphingobacteriia > Sphingobacteriales > Sphingobacteriaceae > Sphingobacterium > Sphingobacterium kitahiroshimense. The sequence goes on from NZ_JAOQNK010000001.1 coordinate 1,361,100, forward strand.
TTGAATACGATTGCAAATAAGGACGAGTTTGAGATCTCCTTGGTCATAAATCTTTAGCAATGGATAAAAATCGCTGCATTGTGGTTGACGACGAACCAGCTGCACATTATGTATTGGTCAATTATATTGAAAGAAGCGCTGATCTGGAGTTGGTAGCCCAATGCTACAATGCATTTGAAGCGCTGGAATATCTGAGAAATAATAGGGTTGATCTTATCTTTCTGGATATTGATATGCCAGAAATTACTGGGATGGAGTTTTTGAAAATGCTGGATAATCCTCCAAAAATAATACTGACAACAGCATATTCGGAATATGCTTTAGAAAGTTATGATTATGGGGTGGTCGACTATCTATTGAAACCTATATCATTTCCTCGCTTTTTTAAAGCTTTACAACGTTTTCTATCCTACAACAATAGTGTTATTCCATCAGAAGATGAACCTAAAACAATCAGTATCCGTATGGATGGTCGGCTTATTGATATTAAGCTTTCACAAATTGATTTTATACAAAGTTTTGGTAACTATGTAAAAATTGTCACTCCAGCACAGACGTACCTCACCGCCATCACCACGCAACAGATTTTAAAACAATTGCCTGCCTCTAAATTTGTCCGCATCCATAAATCGTATATTGCTTCTATCAATAAGGTCAGCAAATATGAGCATGGTCTAGTGCAGATCAATAATATGAACCTTCCCGTTGGAATCACTTTTAGAAGGGAACTACAAGAAAAATTAGAAAACACCTAATTCCTTCCCCTTATTGCTAATACTTAATCGATTATTGCAATCTGTCTTTTTTAATATGAAATTGGCGGAAGTTCAAAAATGATTATTTTTACAATAATAGATGCTCAAAACACCATAAATGACCAGAACCAATTCCTTATAAAAGTATGTAATAAAGTTAATTACTTTAATACATCCCGAAAAAATAGCACGTGACGGCGCTCTATACAAACCCTCTAAAATCCATTCATTTCACGACGACGGGACGTTCTGTGATTTTCACTCCAGTATTTATATTCGTAGTTCTTGCTATGATATGCTGAAGAAATGAATTAGCAATGCTAAATGCTGTTAAAATTAGGAGTTAATCAATCCAAACATTTCGTTTTAAAAGATTTATTAATCAAGTATGCATCTAAACTATATGAATATCCATTTAAAGTTCCCAAAAGGAAACATGCGGAGGCACTTATCCATACTGAATAATCAAAAGTAGGTTTAATTCCCACAGATATTGTCATGGATACAGCAAAAATTGTTAATAAAAGACCAGATGCAAAACTGATTATTTTTGTTTTGTATCCAATAAGCAGTAGCAAGGAAAAAACAATTTCTAAACCCGTGGCTATAATCGCTAAAACCTCTCCGATTGCAGGAGATACAAAGAAATTAAGTGTATTGGAGTAATCTACAAAATGTCCCCAATCTCCCCAGGAAACATTCTTACTTCCTGGATTTCCCCAAATGCCAAACCGGTCTGCTACAGCCGATAAAAAAGCAATCGCCACAGTGATGCGAACAAATAATTGAAAATACTTCTGATTCATTTTTTTAAGAATTTTATTGGTCAAAATTATATCTTACAGAAATGAAAGTAATTAAACCAGTTTAAGAAATGAGATTACTTTTTCTTTTTTTATATCATCAATAGTAGGATAAGAACATTTTTAATGTACTAACTATGAACAGAAAGACAACTTAAAATACATGAAATTGAATAAAATAAATACATTCTCTTTTTCTAAAAAACATCCAACTTATGATTAAAAAAGAGATAAGATCCACATATCATTGGCCTAAATAAAAATATAAAAAAAACCACATCTTACGACTTGGCTCTCACTAAAAAATTGCGACTTATATTTCTGTATTACAAAACGTGTGACGCCCAAATGGATACAATGTATTTTTATTTGGATTGGCAGCTTAAAACGAGAATGGTGATTTTTTAAATTTGGCTAATTGAGATCTGAAATTTCCGATTGGATATTTTCATATAGAATTGACCTGGCAGTCAAAAACCCCCATTTTCAGCTAATTCTTCAAAAGAGAAAACTACTTATCTTTGATATAGAGAATCTTTTCAATTACAGTCAAATATAAAACAAACACGTATGCTCAATCTATTCAAAAAGAACAATTCTTATCCGAAAGAAACAGAACCGGGAAATATCCATATCCAAGATGATCATCTTTTTTATGAAGATCATACCAATGAAGAGCGTGTTAATTTATCTATATTAAAATATGCTTACGTCGAAATTTTGGGTGAGGATCCATACCTATTTTTGTTCGACTACAGACAACACTACATTCCCATTCTGCAAAATGGTTTTTCTAAAATCTATCCACAACTATCTGAACGTTTTGGCTTTGACAATGCATTATTCTTTAAAATCATAAATAGCAAAAAGGAACAGAAACACCGCATTTGGATTGATAAAAAGGAAACAAATTATCAAATACTTACAGAACGACACAGCGACTATATTGATGGCCTTGAAGTACAAACAACTCCCCCTCTATTTGTTTCTTGGGATACATCATACGAAGAATTCTTAAAACTGAATATTGGTCATTTGTACGAATCAGAGTTTGAAACGAGCTACTTTAAAATCGATTATCCTGTTCGAATAGGTTCTTTAGTTATAAATAATCTGGAGTTTTATTACGATGAAAAAGATCGTCAAAATATTGCTGTTCAATCTTATTTTACAACATTATATGCTGACTCGAATAGCGATAAAAGTTATTACGAATTGCGTAAACTTTGGATGGAAGAAATTCCTACTGACATCGAAAATGCGGGATACGAACGGGACGATCAAAAATACCTAACATTTGATTTAGATGGCATAGGTTTGTCGATCTGTTATACTTATGATGTAGATAGTCAATATGATGACGGCGGAACATCATTATCGATTAATAATTATAGGGATTATTCGGAAGTAATTGCACGTGACACAATTGAATTAAACCCAGAAACGACAAAAATTCTATCGTTTGAAACCTGGTTAGATTTTCAGCCCGATTATAAAAATAATGCTAATGTTATCGCCGTACCACAATTATTGAATGAAAATGCCCAATATCACAATGCACTGTGGCTAGCAAATGATCACACATTTGGTTTTACGGGAGATCAATATGCTATTCAGTTTAATCGTACTGATATAAGTCAAATTATTGTACAAAATGTGTTACCTGCAAAAGGTGGTGGTTATGTCGAATTTTTTGTTCGATTAAAATCTGATGATTTAGTGGCAATTTATTACGGCGAACAAAATGCATTGGATGCCTATGTGCAACCTTTACAAGAGCTTTTGGGCATTGAAGTGCTAACACCTGAGCCTTATTACAATTGCTAATCGAGATTGAAATTTTACAGTAGAAGAAATTCCTTGAAATATGATTGCAAAATCACACAACAAATTGCTTTTCAAAAAAGTTCAGACAGCAAACAGTTTTACCCAACATGAAGGTACTTGAAAAGGACATAATAGCAATTTTCGCTAGACCTCGCTCCTCTTTATGTAACTGTCCTTCAGATCATTTTGACTAAGTATGTGTTAGAACCAAATATTTCAATTTCTAAAATTTAATCAAAACGCAGACTTTATTAATAATAAGCTGGCTTTAATCGACAGGTTATAATAAGAGATTTCTCACATCATAAAATAAACTGTGCGAGCATCAGCTTTTATTTGAGCAGACTATAGCGACCGACTGATATCCACGACATTGAATATCTGATCAACATCATCGAGAATAATCGTAAAATCTGGATATCTATCCTTATCGGTATTTAGAGAATGTAAGGTAAGTATTCCTTTCTCAACATCATGATCGATAATTTCTTTGATAATGACACCTTCGTAGCGGTGGACAATAACCCAATAGCGATATTTATGGGTATGAAATTTAGATTGCCACAATTCTCTTTTTATCAAACGTCCAGTAACGATATCGCCATCCAAAACACTTGCATCCGTTCCATCTGTCATACTGTCGCCACTGACTTCAAAAGAACGATATATACCACGGTGGAACTCATTGACCGTAATAAAATGTGCAGGTAAATCATCCATATATTCAGAATCGGAAAAACCTGATAAATAACCCGCTTTTGCCTTCTCCGTCACTAATTTGGTTTGCATCAAATAGCGACCAGGGGAAACTTCAAAAAAGATATTATTTTTATTTTCATCCATGAATTTCACTTCATCCGAAAAATAACCGATGGATTTACCGTTGCCCACATGCATCATAGAAACAGAACCTGACTGAACAGCAAATTCACGCTTCTCACGTTCTCCACTATTATGCACCAACCAATCATAATTCACCTTCGGAAAGGCATTTTCTATGCGCGTCTTCATCGTAAGACCAATTGGATATTCGCCTTTTTTAATACGTGAATAGACTTGCTCTCTTACACCTAAAATAGCTGCAAATTCACGATTGGTCACCTTCATTTCCAATCGTAATACCTCAAAATTATTACTTAGGTATAATTCCATGATTTTCATAGTATTTAACAATTGTTACACAATAACATAACAAGCTGAGACTAAGTTACACAATCTAGTTAACCTTAACAAATAATTTGCAACAAAATACACATAAAACACTCTATTTCAATAATTTAATTTTAAACAAAAAAGTTTATAATTTTCAATATTAGTGTTATAAAAGCCTATAAATAATTGCAAAAAATATTGCAAGTTTAACTTTAATGTTTAACTTTGTTTAACATTTGAAATTCCATTTAAATTTTATAGCAATATATAAGTCAAAAATAAGATTATGAAAATAAAATCAGCAACACTAGCATTAGCCACACGCCTAATAATCTGCTCATCCGGAATCATGGATCACAATTCCAGTCCAGATCATCAACAAGTGTCCGATTATGACAACTTTGTATTCCACTAACTGAATTATAAAACGATTAACAATTAAAAACATGAACACATTATATCATTCTTTTATTATGAACTTTTTAACAGAAAATCATCCAGAAGTACTAAAAACGATCAATAAGATGTATGAACCTGATTTGTCCAAAATTCATGCGGTACTTGACTGCTACTGTGCTTTTGTGGGTATCAATCCTGTGCAGATCAGAGGTGAATATATCAACTATAAAGATATCCAACATCGCTATAAAGCCATATCGGTTGTATTAAGAATCTTTCAACCTGAAAAATTAGTATTATTAAAAACCAAGGTTAAAAGCTCCATTTATAAGGAAACTTTACCTTATTTAAATATCAGCAACGATACTTTACAAAAATCTATTATCTGCGCATGTAATCAATACGATCTCTACAGTGATTTTAAAAAAGAAATCAAACAGATCGCAAATTATTATCTCATTCATAGCCGATTTAATAGTAACTAAATAAGTAATATCGTTATGTGTAATTACCTAATCAGAAATTGATTATAACAGCACGGCTCATAGATAAAGTATAATATGCATTTATTTTTAAAAAAAACCAGGAATTTAATCAGAAAAACCATTTACACTGCCCATACAGAAACCGCCTTTAAGAAATAATAAAAGACCATCTTATCAAACTGTAAGTGGTCTTTTTATTTTATGAAGCATAATTATTTAATATTTTTCTTAAGCCAGCGGAACCAAAGAAATATCAGACTAATTAAGGCTGCGAAAAACCAGATAATAAAGTGGTATTCCGGCTTACTTACCTGCTTTGACGAAACTTTTTTAAAAGCAACTCTTTGTTTTGCCAAATGGGATGCTTGTTTTTTTTCAGAGTAATTTATATCTTCTGTCCGATTTACTAATTGCATTGTATTGGATCGCTCGATTGCATGAATAATGACTTTCCCTTTACCCATTCGAACGTTTCCATTTTTTTCCAGCGTAATATCTTCTCCTTCAAATTCTGTTTTAGACTCACCATCTAACTTAGCAAATGATTGTACATTCGCTTTCCTTTTTATTTGAGTTTGGTGATCATACCGGAAATCTCCCTGCATTGTTGTGCCGGCTTCATACTTTTGTGATTCTACTGCCTTCGATTTTTTCTTTAAGAGACCGCAGCTACTCACCAGTAACATGATGACGGTCAATTTTAATATTTTTTTCATTTTTCATCCTCCTTAATTCTATCTGTAACTCGTTATAAAGCTTTTTGAGGTCATCGTATTCGATCTGTAACTTCGATAATGTCTTTGCACAAAAAGCTTTTTCATCATTAACTAGCTCCAGTGCTTCATTCAATTCTTCAATTGCAGCACGCAACTGTTCAATGTTTTTCTCCAGATGATCTGCATAACTGGCCCATTTATCTATAACTTTACCTGCATTTTCAACATTGGTGGCTTCCACCTCTGCTTTTTGTTTTGGACGCCCAACGAGATAACCGCAGATTCCAGTAATCAACGGAGCTCCAAACCGCTCTAATAATTCTACCAATTCCATATACACTAACTAAAATATAAATCTGATTCTGCCTGTCTTCTGCGAATAAGACCAGGTAAAATCTTCCCTCCAGCCTTATTCCATTTTAGAAATTCTTCAACAATACGAGTGTCTTCAGGATTGGTATTAATCTTCTTTAGCAATGTTGATCTTGCTAAATTAGTTGCGCCAAGATTGTAAGTAAAAGACACTAATGCATCGAATTGATTTTGATTTAATTTTTTCATTAACAATCGTTTAACGTCATTCTCATAATTGGAGAGAATTTCTAAAAGCATAGCTTCTCCTTCTATCCTGGTTAATGGTGGATCATCCATCTTCACTTTTCGACGGTTAGGTAAGTAATAGGTAAATCCGTAGCCAATAGTCGCAATACCTATGGGATCCCTATAGGGAGTGCTATACCAACCTTCAAAATCTTTTATTAGTTGTAATCCTTTTTGTCCTATTTTCATAATTCAATTATTTATGTTAAAAAAAGCCCTCCAACAGGAGAGCTCATGGATTCTTTTTTTCAAAACAGAAATAAATCAAAAGTTATTGGCAACAATAGCCAAGAATTCATGATGAACACTTTAACTTTCTCAACCATAAGCTAACCACCTATATCTCCATCAGTTTAAAACGTATTTAACAACCCTTCTACATCTTGGAAAACCCCATCAATATCTTCTTCATAAAGTACTTTTTTTGCTAAATAGTGAGCTACTTTTACAATTGCATTTGCCCCAAATCCCAGATCTTTATATTGTGCTGTGAGGGCGATTAAAAACTTCTCTTTCATGTTTGCCTTATCTAATTTGATTTATCTTACTACAAAAGTAATGGGCATACAGTATAAAAAGACTAGAAATATGGAGTATGTAAGCGGTATAGACAAGATACCGAAAATAATAAAACACGGTCTTCATAGATCATGCTGATACGCAACAACTTCTTACCTAACAACAATATAGCGAGCCCAAGCTGCAATAAGACTGGTTTTAATCAATACAGTTAATACCGTAAGTTTATGTAAACGAATAAAGCCATTCCTTATAGAATGGCTTTATTCGTTTACCGCAGATTTTAAGTCTTTTAAAATTTACACTATGTCTTGCTATATTTAATCGATAGCGATATCCTAGTCCGAAAATGCATCCAGCATATCGAATGTTGGAACAAAAAATAAAGTACCCGTTTTTGCAGTGCTAAAATCTAATATTCGATCATAATTACCTACAGGCACGCCGATAAACATATTGTTTAGCATCTTTTTTATCGTAATAAACGAGCTGGCGTAAGCAATAAAATAAGTCCCCATTTCATTGGTCCCTACTTTACCAAAAGGCATATTGTCTCGAACAATTTTAAGATCATCACCCACATTTGCAAGTGCTGAATGTGAATTTGAGGGTTTTACACCATCAGGCATCTCGATATCATCAGATTTCGACCTACCAATAACTTTTTCCTGTTCACTCACAGGCAAAGATTTCCATGCAGACATATTATGTAAATATTGCTGTACAAACAAATAACTGCATCCTTTATAAGCGGGATCTTCATCACCTATAATTCCAAAAGTGGCCCTTTCTTGGCCATGCGGATTTTCGGTACCGTCTACGAATCCAAGAATACTGCGACTGTCCCAATATCTAAAACCATGCACTTCTTCTACGCAAACTGCTATATTTTGCAGTAGTGTGGAAATAACTGCTGCCGTATCGATACAATAACTATTTTCACTCGCTCTGAAGTGGAAATGAAGATCTCCTCTTGTGGATACCGCTGTATGTTTGCTCCCCTTAATTTGTTCAAAAACTTCAAACTCCTTAGGTAACGGCAAAGGTAAATCTAATTTAATCCAAGCTTCCAAACTGATACCCATGACCACGCTAGCTCCGGAATTTGGAAAGCGAACGTTTGCAGAATTATTAAGATTAATGATAAGAGCACAGAGCTGTTTGAAAATTTCTTTTACCTCTATAACACTCTTAATATTCCATACCATAAAAATGGTGTTGTTATTTGTATAATCTAATACATTTTGTGGATTAGTATCCATAAATTAAAGTCTTTATCAATTATATCATTAAGCGTGTTCTTGACCTAAGCGCTCATAGAAGTAAATCACATGGTTCTCATTTTTAACAGCGCTATCGCTTTATGCAAATATACCGCAACGCCCCCCTACTTATTTCCTTATATTCAAATTTGGAGTTATATCAAGTTTAAAAATAACCATTTTCTAGAGAACGAAGTAAAAAACAAGACCTCTTAATATGGGCTTCACTAAGATATGAGTTAAATAGATCTACTTGTATATAAATATGGAAAACAAAAACAGTGAGCTACTCGATCCTGTAAACAAATTTTAAACAGCAAAATTATATTTATAAACACAATTAGTACATATTCGCTTGCATATTTACTACTTCTTTTATTTTATCTGTCAAATCTTGACCTTTTAAATCCTTCGCAATCACTTTTCCATGGGGATCAAGTAAAAAGTTGCAAGGTATAGTACCTATACCGTACTTCTGGTAAACTTCGCCGTTACTAGCTTTAAGATCAGAAATTTGACTCCATATTAAACCATCTTCAATAATAGCATTTAGCCACTTATCTTTTTTGCTATCTATAGAAACGCTCAAAATATCAAAATTAGCTCCTTTAAAATCATCATAAACCGCTATTAAGTTTGGATGTTCTTGCCTACAGGGTAAACACCACGATGCCCAAAAATCTAACAATAAATACTTACCTCTGTAATTTGACAATTTAATATTTCTTCCAAACCTATCGTTCATTTCAAATTCAGGGGCAATAGATCCAATGCGAACCTTGTTTTTATTTAAAAAAAACTCTTTTGTTACTGCAGCCTTTGGCAATTGCAGTAGACTATCAGATAATAAATTAAATACCTCTTCCGCTAAATGATTATATTTATTATTCCTGGCTATGTTGTTCACAAGATCTAGGCTGACATAGGAGTTAGAAAATTCTTTGGCAAATGCTAGTTGAACATCACATTGTTTATAATAATTAGCTTCCAGTAAACTCCTATTCTTATTTACTAAAGCAGTATCTTTCCTTTCTTCTTCGCTAAAGTAATCTGGATCTTTTATTGAAAGTCGTTCTTTTTCCAAAAGAGCTAATCTTTCCTGTAATAGTTGAAACGTGTTATTGACAGCAGTTCCACTTATACGCGCATTATTTAACGAATCCATACTTTGAACAGAAATTATTCCCTCTTCGAGGTATAAGCTTAACCGATCGTAAATAAAATCATAATTGTGCGTAGGATTCTGATTCCGATATAAAGAAGCCCGAATAGGTATATTTTCTATAATTCCTTCAAACTTAAAACTATTATTCTTAACAAATGTGGAATCCAAAATATATCGCCCTTCATTTCTATAGCTTAAATATATTATTTCTCCATCCAGTATTTGTTTTCCAGTACCCTGTATATCAAATTTTCGTTGTGAAAATAATGGTGTGACGATAGTGATGAAAACAAATATAATAGCAAGAATTTTCACTGCTCTTTTAAAAATCATAATCTAATGCTTAATATCTAAGGCAACATAAAATACCCTTCACCAAGATAATTATTACTGCTTTAATTAACAAATAATTACACGTGAAGTAAAGGATATGATTCGCTACAAGTATTTGTATAGTGCGTTGATTTATAGAGGGTCTTTTATGATAACATCAAACACAGGTGTTATCTATATGGAATATATTGCCAATAATCGGAATTAGTTTACACAAGATCACTAAACACCACACGTAGGAAAAACCTAGAGAAACATCGAATATTTACTATTGACTTCTGCAAAATTCAATTTCTTAAGCAGTTGAATGGTGGTATTATTTCCAATTTGGCATTGCGCAGTAATTTCTTTTACGTCCTCGCGTTCATTAATTCCACTTTGATTTTTATTTTACAATAATAAACGACTGTTATACGTTTTTTATATCACACGGAAATCTTACTCTTATTGAGCATTCTTACTTTGATTAAAATAATTTTGAAGATGAAGCTCTTCTAATCATATTTATGATCAACACTTAAGTTCATTTCTATGAAATAAGATTAATCTTTTTTTCCTACATCCCGCTGATTATCTTTTCTTGCATATCCAGCACTAAAGACCATTGCAAGCCCTGTCCCAATGAAAATAACCACCAATATAGATATAAACACTTTTACGAGTCCAGTATAATCTATCGGGAACCACTTCCAGATATAATTCAGGGCGACAAATCCCAATACGAGTAATGACGCTACAAATAGAAATGTAATGAGGTGTTTCATCGGCTAAAATTTATTTAAATACTCTTTTTTCTTCTGATCAAATTCTTCCTGCGTAATGATATTTTCGTCGAGCAGCAGTTTTAACTTTCTTAATTGCTCCATAGGATCTACACCCGCCACAGGCTGTGTAACTTCATCAATTGAATTACTAAATACTTTTCCTAAGCTCATACCTGCTCCCAATCCCACTCCTGCTCCCGCTAAACCGCCTTCGTTTTTAGCAGCGTCACGCAACGCACGGAGTTTTTCCAACTCAACATAGCTAAGACCACCTTCAGTCGCCGCATGGCTGTCAGCAGTAATATCAGCAATCTTTCCAATACGATCTTGAGTATCCTGATCAAAAGAATTACCCTCAATCCTGAAATCATGTAGCTGAACGCCGAATGTTTCTAGATCCTTTAGGAGCTGTTCTTTCATATCGCTAGACAAGCGATCAATCTCTGCATCTATCTCCGTAAAAGCTAATTTTTCTTTCGCAAAACTAGAAGTTAAGACTTGAAGAATTCGAGACTGCACGACTTCACGAAAAGACTCGGTAGTATAGTTATCCTGTGAACCGACATAGTTGGAAAAAAACTTCGCCGGATCTTTGAGTCGATATGAAAAATTACCATAAGCTGAGAGCTGAATAGGAATCTTATAATAGTCGTCAAAATACTTGATCGGTGAAGCTGTACCCCAGCCCTGATTCAGAACTTCAGCTTTACGATAATAGTAAAGTCCCATTTTATGCTCACTTTCAAACAACTGTGCGACTTTGAGCAGAGAAGTGATAAATGGATGATTATCTGTGCGGATGTTGTATACCCCGTCCTCGTCGATCACATCTGTAATCCTGCCTTCATAAACAAGAACACATCCCTGTCCCGGAGAAATAATCAATTTACTTGCATTTTTTATTTCGTCTGTAGCCGCCCGATACCGCCATATCAATACGTTTTGATCCTGTGGTTGCCATTCTATAACCGTGGCTATTTGCCTCTTAAAAAAATTAAATAGTCCCATGTTCTATCTTTTAAATATTTCGTCTCTGTCTATATCTTTCAGTACTGTACCATCATTAGCTATAATGATGATCCGATTGGAACTGGAAGCCCCCGATCTATCGTAATAACTAAAAACAACTCCTCCAGTATAACCGTACATATCACTTTCAACAGCGTAATTATCGCTTTTGGGTGTATATGTCCAAATGATTTTCCCACTTTCGGTATCGATTTTCTGAATATAGGTATGACCTTCAGGATTGGCATCTGGCAATCCTGTAATATACAAACTCGTACTATCTTGGTATCCGATATCAGCTTTAAAATATAGACGATCTGGTGTGAGATCAACAAATTTTGTAATCCGAGGTTCTTTCACCAATTTCTTTGTATATGGAAATGAACCGTAATAAATACCAGACTTCTTTGGATATTGATACACCTTCTGCCAACTCACTTGATAACTATAAGGAAGCATGATCGGATAACCGGAATTGTTTTTATACCAATATTTTATCAATTGGATTTTCTCTTCTGGATAATCACTGCTTTTTTCGGAAAATGTATAATAAACAGACGTTCTAGCGCCTGGCAACAGGCTGGAAAGCCCTGTACCGGCCTCACGTCTCTGCATATGATCTTTATAGATTTTTCGAACTAAAGGGTAATAGTAGTATTCCTTCCCATCGTTGGTCATGATATTAAAACCATCTCCTTCCCGATCTTGTGTAAATTTTAAAGTAGCTATACCAGAAGAAAATTCAGGAACATCACCAAAAAAGGTATTCGTTACATCTATGACTTCATTTTTTGCCGGATCAATTTTATATACCTTATTGCTCTTATCAGCACAGATATAAAATCCACCATCGCTAAAAACCCGAGTTTGTATATAAAAATCATCTTTCCATCCTGGAAGTGGGATATCATTAACTATTTTCTCTTTTAATGGATCATAAAAACGTGCAAAATATTCAGCACCTTCCCGAGAAAAAGCATCTTTGCTACGATTAATAATAAAAAGAAACATCGGATTTTTACTATTATATGCTGTAAATGCTAAATATTCCTTGATTCGATCTACATATTCCTTTTTCTTAGGTGAATCGTCGGAAGAGACTAAAGTCGAAATACCTCCACTTTTGTTTCCACAGGTTCTGATGATACTGCTAAAAATTACAAAAAACAAAATACCAGCTACAACAAAAAATAGATACTTTTTGGTTTTCGGATCTAGTCCATTAAATCTTCCGTCGCCGTATTGATGCTTTACATTAACGTTAATATCGTCATTATCCAAAAAGTACTCAGTGCCACAATTGTTGCAGATATAATGGTCTTCTTTAATATTCTGCTTCTTAACACTACCACAATGTGGACATTTTAACGCCTTAATTTGTTTTGCCATGTTCTCTATACAGATTATAATACTAAAAATATAAATAATATCTCATGTCTGTGAAATAATTATTCAAATTAAAGATTAGCTATTAAAATAACGAGAACAGTAGAGCGATTAAATCCTTTCTGATTTTTGATAGTTTCTTCCTTATCATTACAGTTTAAAGTTTAAACCAGTTTACATATGCGGTTTTTATGCGTTCTTACTTGGCTTTTGTTTCCATTCGCTGGTGCCAGAACGTTAATTCCTTAAAATAGTTTGTTTTAATTTGCTGGAAATACAGAAGCAACGTGTCGTGATAACGTTAAATATAGCCTGATATCGGTTTATATAGGTGCAACATTTGAAGTTAAGCACCATCAGACAATAAAACAACTTAGATTTACCGCAAGATATAAATACCTCTTTTGCAGCATTAGGCTACATGCTAGTACCCCGCTTTTAACAAAAGTCGTAACTGCACCGTACTTGCACCACCCTTGCACCGTCCATGCACAAGGAAAAGGACGGTGCACTTGCGGTGCAAGTACGGTGCAACTATGGGAGAAATTAAAAGCGTGTTAAAAGAAGGTACGAACAACGTTAAAAGAAGATCCGAATAATGGCATGCGCGATTTGGAGCATTTAAGGCGCTTCAGGACTATCATATACAGGACATAGTTGACGGACCTCTGATTTAAATATCTGTTGTGACAAATACTGCAATCAAGGGATTTAAGAATCTCTAATAACGACACTGGATCTGCAAATCCGTAAATCAAAAGATACAAATCAATCCGATTAAGTAGCTGCTATGATTTTCATAATTTTGTACATTTGATTATATAAATTAAAATTTTTAGAAAGACGGACGTTAGCAGTATAGATTATAACCTCAATAAAAAAAATGACATCAACAAACTAAATAATTAATATCGCATGAAGAAAAGAATACCATTAATTTCCTATTTTATAATTTGTATTATAAATATATCTTTTGCTCAAAATGAATGCAATTGTCAAATGGCATTAGAACGTTTAATAACTAAAATAGAAGTTGATTATCCAGGTTTTAAGCAAAAAACTGATGGAAAATTCGATTTATACAATAATCATAAAGCTTTAGTTATTGCAAAATCCGACACTACCACTAATATCAACTGTATCAAGGTGTTAAATGACTACGTGTCTTTTTTTAAAGACGAGCATATTTACATCGAAACAAGTTTAAAAAATAAAAATGAAAACGAAAATTTGGGAGAATCAAAACCGAAAGAAAAAGAGGTAGATGGAAAGTTGTTAGCATCAAATGTTTTTTATATTAAAATCCAAAGTTTTAAATATGACAATATTACCCCTGTACAGGAGCTCATAAAACTAAATCAAAAGAAAATTGAAAAATCTAAGGCACTGATTATTGATATAAGAGATAATTTTGGTGGTACTGATGATGTTTATCAGCCTCTACTACCGTATATTTTAACAAATCCTTTGCGAATAATGAATGTCGAATTTTTGTCTACGAATACACTTATTAATGGCTTGCGAGATTATGCGATGCAAAACGTCCATAAAGACTCTTTAAAAGCAATTAGCCAAATTGAAGATGGACTAAAAGAATATAAAGATAATTTGGGCAAATTTATATTATATGATGGTAAAAAAGTGACGATTGATACGATAGCATTAAAATCAGAAGCACCTAAACAAATAATTATTTTAGCAAATAAAAATGTAGCAAGTGCCGGAGAGAATTTTTTATTTTCAGCACGTCAAAGTAAAAAGGTGAAAATTTTGGGAACACCTTCAATGGGAGTGTTGGATTATGGTTCGATAAGAGAGTTTAAGTTTGGTTGCGAGAATTATACACTATACCTACCAACTTATCGTTCAGCAAGACTTCCTCAATATCCAATTGACAACATAGGAATTCAGCCTGATGTGTATTTAGATGATACAGTTGGAGATTGGTTGAATTTTGCGCTGAATTATATTAATGAATAAGATGAATATTGAGAACAAAGGTTCTTTTTATCAGTTGGGTTGAAAAACAAAATTCATAGATCGTTTTTTTATACCTTAATTGATAATCTATAGCACACAACTTTTATTGCGGTTTTGGATAAAAGTTGTGTTACTATAAAACATCCACAATTTTGATTGCCTAAATCTTAACGTGGATTCTCCACTCCAGGTATCCCCAAAGTAATTGAGCAGGGTGATGATCATATTCTGATTGCTGTACGCATTTCTACACTGCAAGAAACAAGTACATCGTATTATTTAATAAAATACAATTCTTTTTTTGCTTCATGTTTGTATTATTTTAACTTCTTTAGGTGCTTTGATCACTGTTTTGATACGTCCATGTTCTTTCACATGCTTAACATATATCTGCCCATAAGGTGTTGGAAATGTTCCTTCTGCCCAATTAAGATCGCCTAAATTAGGTTTAACAGTATATGCCCTTCCACCTGGTTGCGCTACTTTAATTCCTAATACATGCTCAGATAACCACGCTGTTGGTCCTGAAGCCCAGCCATGTGCTAAGCTATGACGAAAACCTTTATAACAGTAAGCTCCAAAATCTGCATGTATATCCGATTTTCCTTCTGGTACAAGCTCATCAATACGACTGGCATTGGGCAACCAATCCATATTAAAATCTTCCCAGAATGTTGTCGCTCCTAGATCCAGCATAGCACCCCAATAGGTCGAGATAATTTCCATAGCCTCTTGATACTTTCCTGCTTTCGCCATTGCTTCGAGCATGTAATAACCGTAAAAGGTTGAAAAATTTTTCGCCCCTCCTATAGATAATACCTCCGTATACGCTTTTTTTGCATCGATTAATCCGACTAATGACATCAATGCAGCGGCTTGTTTTGAATGATGGAGTGGCGGAATATATTTTCGCATCTGCGCAACTGTTTCGTCACATCTATTTTTTGAACTATCATCACCTAATATCTGAAAGAGAGCCGATGCATTCTCCAATGATCTTATAGTTAGTGCTTGAAGACCTGCATGTACAGCTGCACTATCCTCACTTGATGGCCAATCTAAAAATCGAGCGCCATCCATCCGTTCTTTTCCATTAACAACCTTCCCAGTAATTTGCTCAACCAATCCTTGTAAATAAGGTTGCTGCTCCTTTAAATATCCTAAATTCCCATAATTCATATACCAATCATATTGCAAGATAATCCACCACATCGAATAACTACTATGTCCAGACATCCAATTGGGTAGCGGTGTCGATTCTCTCGCAAGATCTAAACTTCTGGGGACAACTTCGTTATACCCAAATACGGTATTGACAGTAGATACTTCAGGGTGAAGATCTCCTACCCAAACTAAACGATCCCTTTTTATACCATCCCATAAATAGTCTTGCATGTTAACGTGTACAGTGTATGCACCTACTTCCCATATTTTATTAAGTCTTTCATCACTGCTTTGAAAGCTCCCTAGATAGGGAACATCTCGAAAGGTAGCTACAGCCCTTACTTCTCGCAAATGTAATTCAGCATTAGGTTCTAAAAAATCAATACGTACAAATCTGAAACCAGATTCACCAGATCGATTGCGACCAAGCCACGGTACTTGCATCATAAAATCTCGTATTGCATGGTCATTAGTAGCACCTATAACGCCAATTTCGGACATTGCTTCACTAACCGATTCCCCGAAACGTATACGAACATTTTTCGGTAAATTATTGCCCCCCCACATGCCTGTGATGATTTCAACAGATGCATTCATCTGAATACCAAAGTCTAATAGTATGCTAGTCCCTATTTGATTATTTTCATTTTTAAATACAACAGTATTGGGGTTGTATAAATTTGCCTGACCATTACCTCTTTTTAATAAATTTGTAGCATGTATCACATTTCCCTCTTTCCATACGATACGAGTAGGATAAACATATGCAGATGTTAATGGGCTCACTTGATTAAACTTATCACTTAATTTATTTTGCGCATTGATCTCACAAAAGCAAAAAATAAGCATTAAGAAACTTAAAATAGCACGGTTTGAATTCATAATTGGATACTTATAAGTATTAAATGTATTAAATAAATAAGAGGCTACTATCCTGTACTTTCATGATGGACACATAAATTTCAACTACTTAAGACCAAAAAGTTTTTTTCTGTATTGGAGAATCTTTAGCACAAAACCAAAGCTTTATAAACTCTAATTAAAGCATAAAGGCATCCTTCACTTGTAGGTCTCACCACTATGGAATATTGCCAAGACATTATTAGCTTCAAGCATAAGCAAAAATAAGTGTCTATAGGAATGCTTGCCAAAGACCTGTAACTTACCCAACATATTTATTCTCATTCTCTCGTAAAAGCAGTTATTAAAAATATATTAACCATAATTGGCTTATATCTCTATGATGAGCTTATTTTCATAAATAAGATTTCTGTTTGAGGTAAAAACTATCTTCAAAAAAAGTTTCCACACACTAAACTTCTGATTATTTATTAGAACGGCCTTATAGAAAATAGGATTAAATTTATATATTTATTCTATCTAAATCATTTATTATAAAACCATTGACCAGTATGAAACGCAGAAAATTTCTTCAATCTTCACTAACTGCAGGTTTAGCAACAACTATAATTCCAGTAATAGGAGCCGATAATAATGCAACTGAGCAGGAAATATATGAATGGCGTGAATACGAAATACGATTCGGTTCTGACCAGCAACAACTGGACAATTATTTTAAATCTGCCCTTATTCCCGCACTGAATAAATATGGTGTAAAAGCAGTTGGTGTATTCAAAGAATTGGTTCCATCTGAGCCTGCCAAATTTTACTTATTAACCCCTTACTCTTCTCTTGACAATTACCTATCCGTCAATACAAAAGTAAAAATGGATGCAGATTACATTGAAAATAGCGCTACATATAACAGTATTCCCGAAGACAAAGCGCTATATGATCGTTTTAAATCTTCCTTAATGATGGCCTTCGAAGGTTGGCCTAAAATCACTATTCCATCCGATAAATCGCGGATATTTGAGCTAAGAACATATGAAGGCTACAGTGAAGATGCTGTAAAAAGAAAAATTAAAATGTTTCATGATGGCGAATTTCCTATCTTCAAAAGAGCAAAATTAAATCCGGTATTCTGTGGTGAAGTGATTTCAGGCGACAGGTTACCTCGTCTCACCTATTTGATCACCTGTAAGAATATGGAGGAACGTAATAAGGGATGGGTTGATTTCATTGCTGATCCTGAATGGAAAAAATTAGTGTCAGATCCTCAATATGCAAATACTATTTCTAAAATTAACAATACATTTTTAATACCCACAACTTACTCTCAGGTTTAAAAGCAAAGTCTTATCTTTCTAAAATTCAATAAAGACGAAAATTTAAAAATTTAAAATAATAATCAATATGTAGAAATTAGTGATTTTGACAATGGCTGGGTTGAATTTCAAATAAAAAAATCATCAGATAATAATATAGTAGCTAAATTTGACAGTATTAATTTTTCAACCCTTAATGCAATTGCTTCAAAAAACGGGAAATTGAAAATAATTAATGCGGAGACATATCTAAAACCTGAAAGATTAAATAAACTATATCTGAATATCAAAGGGGTATATGGCAAAGAAACAAAAACTGATTCTAGTGATTATAATAAATATGTGCATATATACACCTACACCTGGGACGTTAAAGACAGAATAATTAAATTGATTTCTATTTTTGATCCGAGAAGTTCTGAAAATCTTAAAAAAATAAACGCTAAAATCCCGGTTCAGGATTCAAAAATCGTTAATGAAAGACCTAAAACCATACTATTTGTCTGTAACAAGGAAAGCTTAAAAGATGTGCTTAAATTAAATAATACCGACAATAATTGGGCAAAATTTAAGTAATAACGAATTCTGAAATTTCTTTATCAAGCTACTCTTAAGCGAAGTATGCTTTATAAAAATAAAATTGGTACTCAAAAATATCCTTACTCCATTAAACTTTTATCACGAACTTATCTTTCTTCTGATACTTTGAATAAGTATTGATGATAAAATGGTAAGCTAAACTTTGATGCAAAAACAGAAATGCTATACCAAATTTTATAGTTCTTTCAATTATTGTTTTATAATAAAAATGGAATTTGTTATCTTTGTGGAAAGCTGATAAAAATAAGCTATAAATATTAATAACCCGCTCCTATAGCTCAGTCGGTTAGAGCGTCAGACTCATAATCTGCAGGTCACTGGTTCGAGCCCAGTTGGGAGCACTACTTAAAAAAATCCTCATCAAAAAATGAGGATTTTTCTTTTTTATAAAGCGTAATAAGTAAATAATCCTAAAAATTATCTCCATTAAACTCTGCGATATTTAGAATAATACAGGTCTTCTCATGGTTAATTATTTAAATACTTTCACCTTTAAGCAGTGACCAATTTCCAAAAATAAACTGTCGCAGAGAGACGGTAATCAAGTTTTCATCATTCAGAAGCGATTTCACATGAAGTAATAGCGACAACCTCAGTTTTTTCGTCTTTTAATTCTTTAACCATTAAATACCTCAATATACCCATAGCAACAATAGCATAACCCGCCAAGATGGCTAAACTTAAATGATCCACTGCCAGTGTTGAGGGGAAAAGCTGACTCATTAAAGTCATAAATGACAATCCGATTCCCGCTCCCAAAAAATAGCTTGTACTGGTTAAACTTGAAGCAACACCATAATGAACGGCCTCTACATCACGAATACCTAAAATTGATAAACTTGTAAAACAAATCGTCATTCCAATCCCTGAAATACATGCTGCCCCAAATAAAACAGTTTGTAGGGGATGATCTAAATAAATGGATACTAGTAAAGATAAAGCACCTAATAGCATAAAAGACCAGCCCAGGATACCCATTTGCGCAGGATAAAATTTTCGGCAAATATAAGGCAATATAAATTTAGCTACCAATGCAGACATAATACTGAAAGGAACCAGCATTAAACCTGCAGAAGCGGCGCTGTGATGCATATCTTTCTGAAGCATCAAAGAAATCAAAAATAAAAATCCTATAAAGAATGCGCCTAGTGTAAAAAACGCAAGATTTGAAGCCATTAATGATTTATACCTGAATAATTTGAGATCAATTAATGGCTGTGATACTGTTCTTAAACGATGGATCACAACACTCAGTAAAAGAATAGCCAATAGCAATGAACCAACTATCAATATTGGACTCTCTTTGATGTGTATGAGTTCATGTGTCCCATAGGTTAAACTTAAGAGTCCTAAGACAAGCAGTAATCCGGAAATACCGTCTGTCTTCTGAACATTTTGAGCCTTTTCATCTGTAGGTAAATAATAATATGCTAGAATTAATGTGATCAAAAGAATCGGTACATTAATCAGAAAAACCCAGTGCCAGCTTAAGTAGGTACTGATGAGCCCTCCCACTGATAATCCACTTCCCGATCCTATTGCTGCAAAAGAACTAAAAACTCCCAACGCACGGTTCCTTTCTTGGTTTTCGGTAAAAGTATTGGTGACAATTGATAAGGATGACGGCATAATAAAAGCAGCGCCAAGCCCCTGCAAAGCTCGGAATAAAGCCAGTACCTCAAAATTAGGTGAAAGCCCTGCTCCTAGTGAGGCTAACATAAAAATCATTCCCCCTAAAAGAAATAATTTTTTACGTCCTATCTCATCAGAAAGTTTACCTCCAATAATCAGAAAGCCTCCAAAAAACAACACATACAGGGTCTGTAACCACTGCACCTTTTCTGCACCGATATTAAATTGCTCTTGAATAGAGGGAATCGTGAGATTAATAATTGCGATATCCAACGCTTCAACAAAAGTTCCTATCGATGCCAGTATTAATATTAAATTTCTCCTTGTTCCCATACCATTCAAATTTCCTGCAAAATTAAAATTATTGGAACATACTATAAAATTACTTCTTAAATTTGGAACAATTAATTAATTTATATAAATTACAAAGAACAAATAAACTTTAAAAACTATTTAACCACCAAATATTAGAACAAATGCCCTCAGAAAATTATACTCTAGATGAAAAGGATCTTGCTATTCTGCGCTTATTACAAAAAGATGCCAAGCTTAGTGTGCGTGATCTTTCAGCACAGATCAATCTTAGCTCTACTCCAACACATGAACGAATTAAGCGCATGGAAAAATTGGGGATTATAAAAGAATACACCGCAGTATTAGATCGCAAAAAAGTTAATAAAGGAATGATGGTCATCTGTATGATTGCACTAAATGCCCACAATAAAAAAACAGCAACGAAATTTATAGAAGAAGTATGTAAATTGAATGAAGTGGTCGAATTTTACAACATCAGTGGTGATTTTGATTTTATGCTAAAAATATTGGCCCCAAATATGGATGAATTTCATGAATTTTTCGTTAATAAGCTATCTGAAATAGATGGTATCGGACAAACAAAAAGTATTTTTGTTATGAATAGTATTAAAGAGCGTACTCAGATTATCTATTAAAAGTCATTTGCATACGCACTAATTTTAGATAAAAATCTTTAAAATATCGTGTGCCATATGCGATAAGGTCATACCAAAAATATTTAGCAGTTCTATAAAATCTCTATTCCAAGTTCTCGGTATACCTGAAGCGCAGTATGATGAGGATCTGCCTCAGTAAGAATAGTATCCAGATCAGTCACAGGCCCTATACAAAAAGCTTCCGCTGTGCTGGTTTTTTCTATGGTAGACAATGCAACTGTTTTAAGAGCCTGTGCAATCATTATTTTTTTAATTTGTGCATCTTCATAATCTTTAGCTGTTATCCCAATGACATGGTGGATACTACATACGCCAAGGAAACAAATATCAGCTCGAACTGATTTCAATGTATTAATTGCATCTTCACCGATTGCGGTAAAAGAAACTTTACAGAGGCGGCCTCCGGCAAATATCACTTCAACGTTGGGATGATCTTCCAGTACACTAACTACCGGAAAACTATTGGTAACGACCGTTATTTTTAAATTTTTAGGCAGACAGGCTGCTAATGCCACAACAGAGGTCCCACCATCAAAAAATACCACATGCCCATCCCTTAAAAAGCTTAAGGCCTTTAAAGCAACAGCCTGCTTTTGTCCCAAATCGTATTTTTCACGATCCCTATAATGATGTGGACTAGGAGAATTAGCCAATGCCCCTCCTCTTACCTCTTTTAGAAGACCCTGAGATCCCAATACCTTAATATCGCGACGTACAGTATCTTCGGATACGTTTAATAGTATACTAAGCTGTTCGAGGCGAACTTTATTCTCCTTAGAAAGCTGCTTTAATATGAGCTGTAAACGTTCTTCTCTTACCATATCTCTTTATATTATATGCAAATATATAAAATAATACTTTGCAATATATTGCAAAGTATTGCAACATTTAGTATCTTTATTGCAAAACTTATTAAATATGAGAAAATCAATAGCTATTGATATGGACGGCGTCATCGCCGACACGGAACCCCATCTTATTGAATGGTACAAAAATGAAACGGGCATTTCTTTGACCCCTCAACTCATAAATGAATTAGGAGAAGATGCTGCTTTTGCTGATAAAACAGCACTGCACAAAGTACTTCATACCCAATCATTCTTTAGAACAGTACCTGTAATGGACAAAGCAGTAGAAAATGTCACATTATTAATGGAAGATTATGAGATTTTTATTGTTTCTGCAGCTATGGAATTTCCCTTGTCTTTGTATGAAAAGAGAGAATGGCTACAAGAACATTTCCCTTTTATTAGCTGGAAGAATATTATCTTCTGTGGTGATAAAAGTATCATCGATACAGATTATATGATCGATGATTATTGCAAAAATCTTGATTTCTGCAAGGGAAAAGCGCTAATGTTTAACGCCTACCACAATGCACATATCAATCATCATATCAGGATCAATCATTGGGATGAAGTGCCTGAACTGCTTAAAACACTCACTTATAGTACTGAAAATATACTGTAAAGTATATTTTCAGTTTTTGAATATCAATTAAAATTTAAGCGCTCAGCCCATTTTAATGAGGTTGGCAATACTACATTTGAAAATTCAATGTGTATTACACGCCTTTTCTTATTATTGACTGTTCTCTTCGAGCTATGTAGCAACAATGGCTTCATTAACATTACTCCACCTTGCTTAACAGAACAAGTCGTTTCAGTCTCAATATCCCAATTTATTTTTTCAGGTCGATAAATTCCCTTAACATGTGATTTAGGGATAACCTTTAAAGCGCCATTATTTTCATCGGTATCATCAAGATGAATTCTTATAGCTGTAATATTTTCTAATATGTCAATTGTCGGTTGCACTGCATATTGATTGTGTTTGGTTGTCCAAGGTCCAAAATTTTCAATTTCTATTTTCTTATCAACGGAAATAGTTAAATCTTGATGATAAGATACGTACCAGTTAGAAGTCTCAGGTTTATCAAAATAAATGCTCTTTACTACGAAAAAATTATTGCCGATCATTTTTTGCAAAAGTGACCTAAAATTATCAGTAAATATTAGTGAAATGGTTTCTGGAATTTCTTTCAGAAACTGTCTAATGGCAAATAAGTCCTTAGTTTTTCTGAATGTGTCTTTTGAAGTGTCAACTTTATTAATTGCATCAATAATACTATTTATTTCTTCTTTAGAATAGATATTGTCAATCACATTGAAACCATGATCTAAAAGATCTTGCCTATTTTTTTCAAGATCTTCCATATTACTAGCATTTTTCATTATTGAACTTTGAGATTACATAAACGCATAAAAAATTTTGCCAAATACAATTTACTAAAGATAATAAAAAACAATATCAAAGCTTTCTATTCTGGGTCTTTCGAATTTTGACCTTATACAATGAAAGCTAATAAGAAACTTTTCGATATCATATCTTAATTATTAAATAATGCACTACATCAAATTACTATTTTTTTAGTCACAATCACAGGGAGTAATAAGTTCAATTGTAGTAAAGCTTTTATTTAAATCTTGCTAGCAAAACTTGTAAAATCCAACATTCTTTTTACTATAAGCTCAAACTCTAAAGCATTAATTCCATTCCTATAGGGATGATTAAATAATGATCATTTTAATGAAACGTCGTTATTTATTTAAAAATCTACGGAAACTACTACGCATAAGTTAAGCTAAAAAATGCTATAATCCATTAGATTGTCACTGTTAGCATAAAGAGAAAGAGGTGATTGCTTAATTTCAGTGCAGTCTTTTTAACATGAGTTTTTCTGTCGGCAATCCTTCTTCGAAACCTTTAAAATAGGTCTTAAATCCTAACTTTTCTAATATTTTTTTTGAAGCCAGATTATGAGGATCAATAATTCCAATAATATCTAATTGGGGAAATAATCTATTTGCTGTATCTATTACCGCTTGACCAACAGCACATCCATAACCCTTCCCCCAAAACTCCTTATTTATGACATACCCGATTTCAAGGACGTTACAATCATTACTGCTATATGCTAACTTACAATATCCGATATACAGATTTCCGTTGTCAAATACTTTAAAATAACCCAGATCATCTTCATTACGATTGACTTCAAGTATCGCCTCAAACTTTTCCTTAACCTGAACTTCTGTCCAGCCTTTTCCAGTAATATATTTCATAATCTCATCATCAAGGAGTAGCGGTTTAAATAGATCAAAATCATCCGATGTATACTTAACAAGTGTTATATTCATTGCAGTTTTTTCGTAAAATATACATGATCTTAACTAAATTTGACACTAAAAACTTTAAAAATCCATTCAATAAAAATTAAAGCACTTATTTTTAAAGAATTAATAGGCGTTTCCTGAGACTTTAGTGGTGAGAAATTAGTAATCAATATCGCTTTGAATACCAATATTAAAATTTGAAATGGACTAAAAAATTTTAGAAGCGAACTTCTTAAATAATGCGAAAAAACTCGCAGATAAATTTGAGAAATCACCAGACTTTCTGCGGGATCGACCATTTGTCGATGAATAGTAAAGAATCTATTTTACGAAATACTGAAGAGATTATGGACTATAATAAGTACCACTTGATCCAATTTTTTTTATCCGAAAAATAATCCTTGATTTTGTATAGCGTTTATATTGTATGGTAATGAAAAGCATAAGCTAAATCAATTATTAAAAAAAGGATAACGAGCTAAAAAAGTAGGAGCAACATTTTTTAATTTCCTATTTATGGTCTTCCAAAGCTTTCTTCAACAATGAGGTAAATGTTATAAGTTCATTGGCTGAAAGATTTGACGAAAATTGCTTAGTTAAATTTTTTCTAAAGGTTTCAGAATTGTCAACAATGAATTTCCCGTTATCAGTTGCAGTTAAAATATAATTTCGCCTGTCTACCTCACTCTGTATTTGTTTTAGCAACTCATTTTGAATTAAAAACTTCAACTGCTTAGAAATAGCGGCTTGACTAACATTCAATGCTACTGCAATCTGTTTAGCAGTAGCATCTTTTTTTCGATACACAAACTCTATGATGTTATAATGGGTTGCTGTAATACCAATATAATCGCCCTTATTCATGTTCGCCAAAATGAAACATTGGAAGTCTGTAAATACAGTAAAAAATTCTTTTTCAATCTTTTTCATAAAAAAAACACTTAACTTAGTTAAGTAGTTGCAAAGTTAAGTAAATTAGTTATGAATAATATTATTATAACAAATGCTAGGCAGAATAATCTCAAAAATGTTTCTCTTCAAATCCCGAAGCATAAAATAACGGTATTTACGGGTATATCGGGTTCAGGAAAATCATCACTCGTATTTGAAACAATTGGCGCAGAGGCACAACGTCAGATAAATGAAACACAGAATAGTTTTATACGTACACGAATGCAACATTATGGTATACCGGATGTCGATAAGATTGAAAATCTGAATGTCCCCATTATTATCAATCAAAAGAGAATAGGCGGAAATGCGCGTTCAACAGTTGGTACCATAACTGATATCTACGCGTCTTTACGATTGCTATTTTCTAGATTAGGTTCGCCATTTGTAGGTTATTCTAATGTTTTTTCATTTAACAATCCACTCGGCATGTGCCTTAACTGCGAAGGTTTGGGTTATGAGCAAACTATTAATATTAATACTTTAATCAATAAAGAAAAATCCCTAAATGAAGGCGGAATTCAGTTTCCCACTTTTCAACCTGGAGGATGGAGGTTAACTAGATATACTTTGTCAGGATATTTTGATAACGACAAGAAAATAAAAGATTATTCAGATAAAGAATGGGAAATATTACTTTATTCAAAAGAACATAAACCTAAAAACCCAAATAAAGATTGGGGAAAAACAGTGAAATATGAAGGGCTCATACCACGTATTGAAAAAGCATTTTTAAAAAAAGATTCAAAAGAAAATACAACCCGAAAAAATGACCTTCAACACATTACCACAAGCAGAATATGCGCAGTATGCAAAGGTAAAAGATTAAATAAAAAGGTACTCTCCTGTAAAATAAATGGTAAAAACATAGCCGATTGTACTGCTCTTTCAGTTGACGATTTAATGGAATTTATTCAATCGATAAACTCAAACACCTATGATATTATTGTAAAAGAGCTTATTAAGAAATTAAATAATATGATTAACATAGGCCTGCAGTACTTAACCCTCGATAGAAAAACAGATACGCTTTCGGGAGGAGAATCCCAACGGATTAAAATGGTAAAAAGTCTAGGCAATAGTTTAGTGGATCTACTGTATATTTTTGATGAACCGAGCATTGGGCTTCATCCAAAAGATTTACAAAATATTACTTCCATTATTGAACAAATTAGAGATAAAGGTAATACCATTCTGATTGTTGAGCATGATCCAGATTTAATCAAGATCGCAGATTTGATCATTGATATGGGACCCGGATCAGGAAAAAATGGCGGTGAAGTTATCTATAAAGGAACTTTTAAAGAACTTAAAAATTCATTAGGAAAAACGGGCTTATATTTTGCAAAGAAAACCAAAATTAAAACTGATCCAAAAATTGGAAAAGAATATCTAGAAATTAAGCAAGCAACCTTACATAACTTGAAAGGTATTGATTTAAAAATCCCTAAAAATATTTTGACAGTAGTCACTGGCGTTGCAGGCTCAGGAAAAAGTACATTAATCAGCAAAGTTTTGCCGGATTACTATAAAGATGCAACAATTATCGACCAGTCCTTATTTACAGCTAGTCCCCGGTCAAATTTACTCACTTACTTGAATCTATCTGATAAGGTCAGAAAATCATTTGCTCGAGCCAATCAGGTTTCTGATAAAAAATTCAGTAGGAACAGTGAGGGCGCCTGTGAAAACTGTAAAGGACTGGGCATGGAGCGGATAGACTTAGCATTTATGGATGACATTGAGCAAGTCTGTGAAGTTTGCTGTGGTTCCGGATTTAATCCCCAGGTATTGGAATATAAATACAAGGGTAAAAATATATTTGATGTACTGAACTTTACTATACCGGAAGCTATACAATTTTTTGATGATCAGATATACCTTGAAAAGTTTGAAATACTTTTAAAATTAGGCTTAGATTATCTCACACTCGGACAACGTATGGATAGCTTTTCTGGGGGAGAAAGACAACGTTTAAAACTCACGAAAGAATTAAACAACACAAATAAAATCATCATTATGGATGAACCCAGTACAGGATTACATCCAAGTGATACGGAAAAGTTACTATCTCTTTTTGAGGAATTAATTGAAAGAAATAACACATTAATTATAGTAGAGCATAATTTGGAAATTATTGCTCAGGCAGATTGGATTATCGATATCGGTCCGGGTGCTGGTAAATATGGAGGTAATGTTATTTTTGAAGGTACCGTAGAACAACTTTTAAAAAATAAAAAATCGTACACTGCCGAATATCTCAAAAAACATTTAAAATGGAAATAAAAATAATCGACTATAATTCCCTTTTATTTAACTCTTTGTATTCGTTAAAAACCCGGTGAAATAGAAAAAATAAAAGCCGCAATAATACGGCTTTTATTTTTTGTTAAAATTTAATTCTTATTTCCCCCGTCTGCTTAGAATAGATTCCATCTCAGCCATGACTTTATTAATTTTTGCAATCGTCAAATCAAAAGGTTCAGAAGTATTCATATCCACACCTGCATCGACAAGAAGATCAACAGGATATTTTGTACTTCCCGAAGCTAAGAAATTCAGGTATTTCTTACGATCTGCATCCGTTCCACGCAGGACTTTTTCGGAAAGAGCTGTTGATGCAGTAAAAGATGTCGCATACTGATAAACGTAAAAGTTATAATAAAAATGTGGAATGTAAGACCATTCTGATTTCACATTGTCATCAACGACACAAATATTTTGATCATGACCATAATACTTTTTCGTTAGAGCCAGATACATCGTATCAAAGTCTTCTCCAGTGAGTGCCTCCCCCTTTGCTACTTTATCATGGATCATATATTCGAACTCAGCAAACTGAGTCTGACGGAACAATGTTCCTTTTGCGCCTTCAAGATAATTTCCAAGAATAGCAAGTCTAGTTTCATCGTCCTTTATCTGCTTCAGCATATAATCATTCAATAACTCTTCATTTAAAGTCGAAGCCACTTCTGCAACAAAAATTGAATAATCTGAGTTAGCATAATGTTGCTTCTTATTGGTCAAATAACTATGCATGGTATGTCCCAATTCATGAGTCAGCGTAGACATATCATTGTACTTGCCGTTATAATTCATGAGGATATACGGATGTACATCGTACCCAGAACCATTAGAATATGCACCTGACCTTTTTCCTTCGTTAGGATACATGTCAATCCATCTTTCTTCGAATGCTTTTTTGGAAACTTCTATATAATCAGTCCCTAAAGGCTTCAAAGATTTTAAAATATTCTCTTCAGCTTCTTCTACCGTATAAGATAAATCGACTTTCGCAACCAAAGGAGCATAAAGATCATAATAATGCAGTGTATCCACTCCCATCATGCGTTTACGGAGGTTTAAATAACGATGAAAGGTCTTCAAATTTCCATTTACATTTTTTATAAGATTATGAAAAACATCTGTCGGAATATTACCGCCATCTAATGCCATTTTTAAGGTACTGTCGTAGTTTCGGGCTTTTGTTGCAAACAATGCCGCATTGATATTTCCATATAACTGCGCTCCAAATGTTCTTTGAAACTCATTCAGTTTACCAAAATAAGTGGCAAATGCTTTACTGCGAACTCCCCGGTCTTCACTCGCTCTATATAATGCAAAATTAGCAGCGTTAAGCTTTACGCGTTCACCGTTCAAATCGACCTCCGGATATGGAAACTCAGCATTTATAAAGGTGCTATAGATATTGGCAGCATTACCGGACATTAAAGAAGAATATGCCAATACTTTTTCAACTTCCTCAGAACCTCTATGGGCGCGTTTGCGAAGTAAATCTGTCAGGTAAAACTTATAAGTTACCAACGCTTTTTCTTTTGCCAAAAATGCGCTAAGCTGATTTTCTTTTAAAGTCAGCAATTCTGGTTCCAGGTATGAAGTCAAAGCGCCATATTCTGAAAAAAGCTGTTGCAATTCTTGATTCATCCCTGCATACTTAGTTACTCGGGTATCTTGATCAGCTTTCATCGAAGCATAAGATGAGAGACGAGCCATATCCTTGATAAGCGAACTATTCAGCTCTAATGCTTGCAATAAAACGTTCGCAGATTGTGTAAGCTTACCTTTGTATGAAGCCGCTTCTTTCATCTTTTGTTGTAAACGTTCCTTTTCTGTTTTCCAAACGTCATCTGTAGCATAAAGATGAGACAAATCCCATTTATATTTTTCAGGTAATTCTTCGCGAACTTTCATCTGACTTACTGCAATTGTTGTTGAGAACAGCATCACCGTTGTGATCAATTGTGTTTTTTTACGCATAATGTATGTAAATAGTGTTCCCAATTTACAAAACATCTTTTAGATTTTTATAGCACCAACAAGATCAGTCCATAAATTTATAGTGTAAACCATATCAGATTATAAATAAAGACACATAACATTAGAAGACGAATAATAATTGGAAACCGTTTACTCCAGCACAGTTTTTTCAAAAACGACTTCATTACCTAGATTTCAATAAAATAAACAGATAAATTTTATTAAACCTGATTATCATCAATATGGTAGTAGATTATTTAATCAAAAGCAGTATAATTTCAGACTTGACACAAATCATCATTGTAAGTCCACGAATTTATTTTTTCTAACATAGAAGTGGGATTAGTTTTAGGAAATACGTGCACACCACCATTTCGTTTAAATTCTTTAATCTCGCAAAAATCTGTAGTAGCTGTATATCCAAAAAGCTTAATTGATGGAAATCTTGCCGATATTTCACTAGCAGCAGCTACGCCTCCCATATTTGGCATATGAAAGTCAATGATACAAACTTCAGGTAACTCATCCTCGAATTCCAATCTTTTAATCAAATCTAGTCCATCACCGCAGATAAAGAAAAGATCAAAAACAGTATCTCTTTCGATGAGTAATTGTATCATATTTTGTTGAAATATACTATCATCTGTAAAAGCGAGTTTAATTGGATAATTCCTCATGTTTGTTTTTATTTCTATTAACTTATTCACGACAAAATTACCAACGTTCCTCCAGCGACAATACCATTATATCTTCTTAAATTATCACATGAAGACCAATTTTAAATGGATTGATATTAAAAAGCTTGTGTTTTCATATCATCTTTTCAGTATAAAATATTGAGATTTAAAAAAGTGATCCTATTTTATCTGTATCTTAAACAAAGAGGGGCAGCATAGTTTTTAACTAAAAAATATTCTTTTGACCTTTTTTAAAGACCAACTTTCCTTACCTCTGTCAACTGGGATATCAATTATAAAATGTACAAGTTTTCGCATAAATGGTACATTTTATTCAGAACTTATTTGACTAAATTTGCTCATGAAACAATTGATTTTCAACACTTATCATCACTTATTTAATACCTATGCAACATCTTATCTTACTTTTTTCATTCATTTTCCTGAACTCCTGTAATAACCATATGAATACTCATCCACAAACGAACTTACTGGAGGCAGTCCAGAAAAATCAATTGCTATTCGTTGAAGAGGAATTGAAAAAGGGTGCAAACGTTAATTTAACTGATAAAAATGGAAAATCCTTATTACTGATCGCAACACATAATAATAACTTTGAGATGGCAAAGTTATTGGTATCTTACAAAGCAGATGTGAATCAACAAGATAAAATTCAAGATAGTCCTTTTTTATATGCAGGAGCGGCAGGACACCTAAAACTTGTACAGCTCTATCTATCTCATGGAGCTCGATTTGATGTATTCAACAGGTATAATGGAACAGCCCTAATACCTGCCAGCGAACGCGGACATCTGGAGGTTGTGAAATTACTGGCCAACACAAAGGGATTTCCTATTAATCACGTCAATAGGTTAGGTTGGACCGCATTAATGGAAGCAGTAATCCTAGGTGATGGCACTCAAAAATTTGTCAACGTAATCCAAACACTGATTGATGCAGGTTGCAATATAAATATTGCTGATCATGATAAAAAAACCCCATTAGCACATGCTAAAGCCAAGGGGTATTCGGACATTGTTCAGCTACTAGAGAAAACGTCCAAAAAATAAAAATCAGCTTATATCAAGTTTACTGAATATTAAAACAAAGAAGGGTTTGACTTTATAAATAGCCAAACCCTTCTTATATTTTACATATATAAATTGAAAAAATACGCATTAACTGTTTTTTAAATAATCCCTTAAGACGTATTGTAAAATACCATTATTTTTGTAATATTCAATTTCAATAGCTGAATCCATCCGGGCCTGAACCTTAAATTCGGTTATTTTCCCATTCCGATGTATTGCTTTCACATCCAAAAGCTTATGAGGTTTTAGATTATCCGCAATTCCTGTAATATCAAAAACTTCAGTACCATCCAAACCTAAAGTGGCGGTATTTTGTCCATCAATGAAAACTAATGGGGCAACCCCCATACCAACAAGATTGCTGCGGTGTATCCTTTCAAAACTCTCTGCAATAACAGCTTTTACACCTAATAAATAAGCACCTTTTGCCGCCCAGTCACGAGATGAACCAGACCCGTACTCCTTTCCAGCCAATACAATCAGTGGTGTATGCGTTTTCTGATATTCCATAGCCGTTTCATAAACTGTCTTTACCTCACCACTTGGAAAGTATATACTGAAACCGCCTTCTTGATCTACAATTTTATTTTTAATACGCACATTGGCAAAGGTTCCGCGCATCATGACTTCATGATTACCACGACGGGAACCGTAAGAATTGAAATCAGCTTTATTCACACCATGTTCTGCTAAATATTTTCCTGCGGCACTATCTTCACGGAAAGAGCCTGCTGGCGAAATATGGTCAGTTGTAACCGAATCACCTAAATACAGTAATACACGAGCACCTGTAATATCAGCCACTGGATCAGGATTTACCTGAAGGTTTTCAAAAAAAGGAGCTTCTTTAATATAAGTCGAACTTTTATTCCATTCAAAACGCTCGGCTAGATTTACTTCTAAATTTTTCCAGTCTTCAGAGCCATCAAAGATCACATCATAGACTTCCTGAAAATCGCTTTGTTTGACACAGTCATTGACTGTCTGGACGATTTCCTCACGGCTTGGCCATATATCTTTCAGATACACGGGATTTCCGTTTGGATCGTACGACAGTGGATCATTTATCAGATCAACATCGACCCTCCCTACTAAAGCGTATGCAACCACTAGCATTGGCGACATGAGAAAATTCATTTTTACCTGAGGGTGTACCCTAGCTTCAAAATTTCGGTTACCCGAAAGTACAGAGGCCACCACCAATTCTCCTTTATCTACGGCTTCCGCAATATGCGGAGGTAATGGACCAGAATTTCCAATACAAGAAGTACATCCATATCCCACAGTATGAAAGCGAAGAGCTTCCAGATCAGTACTCAAACCTGAACGCTCTAAGTACTGTGTCACGACTTTTGATCCTGGTGCTAGTGAAGTTTTTACCCATGATTTCGTACGCAATCCTTTTTCTATGGCATTTCTTGCCAACAATCCAGCGCCGATCATAACAGCTGGATTAGAAGTATTGGTACAGCTCGTAATAGCGGCAATAACAATACTACCATCGCTCAAAATAAATTCCTGGTTTTTATATTTAATTCGAACAGCCTGCATTGTATCCTGAACAACCTCCATTGTAGAATCTGTATTTTTTGGAACTTTACCAAAAGTAAATTCTGTTCCAGAACCACCGTCAGCTAGCCATGCCGATTCTTTTCTCTGATTCGGAAGACTATAATTACGCTGGTATTCCTGTTGCAACAGATTAGCAAACTGGCTACCAAGATCCTTAGCCAAGATTTTATCCTGCGGCCGCTTTGGACCCGAAACCGTTGGTTCTAATGTCGATAAATCAAATTCAACAATTGAAGAAAAATTAATTTCTTCGTGACCAGTTCTCCACAATAGGTTTTCTTTGCTGTATTCTTCTACGATCCTGATGTGTTCTGCTGTACGATTGGTTGTTTGCATGTACTCCAACGTCCGTTCGTCGATAGGAAAATAAGTAATCGTACACCCGAATTCTGGAGACATATTAGCAATAGTCGCTCTATCCGTAACTGTTAAATGGTCCAGACCATCTCCAAAAAGTTCAACAAACTTTCCTACTACACCTTTATCACGAAGTACTTTAGTAATCGATAATACCATATCGGTAGCTGTACAGATATCCGGTATTTTCCCGGTCAATTTTAATCCAATCACTTCCGGGCAAGTAAAAAATATAGGCTGTCCCAGCATAGCAGCCTCCGCTTCTATACCGCCGGCTCCCCATCCTACTACACCCAGACCATTCACCATAGGCGTGTGCGAATCCGTACCAACCAAGGTGTCCGGAAACAACCATCCCTCGCGTTCAATAATCCCCTTAGCAAGATATTCAAGATTGACCTGATGACAAATTCCCATCCCCGGAGGAACTACGGTAAAGTTTTTCAATCCATGCTGTGCCCATTTGAGCAATTCATAACGTTCCTGATTACGTTGGTATTCCAGTTCAACATTTTTTCCGTAAGAATAATCTGTTCCATAATAATCCACCTGCACAGAGTGGTCAATCACCAAGTCCACTGGAATTGCAGGGTTGATCTTTTGACCATCTTTTCCATGACGTACATATTCAGCCCGGAGCGAGGCCATATCGACTACAGCAGGAACACCAGTAAAATCTTGCATCAGAATACGAGCTGGCTTAAAAGGAATGTCCTTATCGACAGGAGCTGGTGTCCAGTTGATGAGTGTATGAATATGTTCGTCGGTAATGCTAAAACTATCGTAATTCCGCAGCACATTTTCAAGCAAAATGCGGATACTAAAAGGAAGATGACTTACAGAGCCTTCGGGAAGATTTTTAAGCGAACAATAATGATAGCTTTTCCCGTTTATACTTATTGACTTTAAAGATTTGGCGTTCGTTGTACTCATATTGACACGTTTTGTTGGTACATAAATTTACTTAATTAACTATTGAGAAGCAAAACAAATAACAATGAATAGAATATTAAGTTTTAATAGATTACTAAAGAGTAGAAATGTTAGACTCATTATTTAAACTCACAGTCGCATTTTCAAAATGAATGAGAAAAATATAAGATCTAGCCGAGTAGTGAAAAACTAACGATAATGTATGTTACATACTAAAACTGTACATAGTTGGGGATAATAAGAACCAATAATCTATCCTATTCGAAATTAAGACATCAATGCTTTAAACATGATTACAACTATGAAAGGAAAATGCACGCGAATAAACTGTTAGATGTAGGACTAAAAACAGTGAAAATATTTTAATTAACCTTACACCTACAGAGAAGTCAAATACAAGTTATTATTTTATTCTTAACTTTCCGTTTTATTTGAATGACAAACCCACTTATAGATAGCTATATGACATTTGGACTATTTGAAACCCTAGCTTTTGCCTGTCTTGTTTTGATTTTAGGATTTTTTATTGTTAAAAAAATAAATTTCCTGAGAAACTACAATATACCAGAACCTGTTGTAGGAGGGTTTGTCGTTGCAATTGTCCTTTACATCTTGCATGCGACAATGGGTATCAATTTTACCTTTGAAGGTTCGCTTCAGACCACCATGATGCTTTTCTTTTTTACTTCAATTGGTTTAAGTGCAGAATTCGATAAATTAAAAAAAGGAGGAAAACCACTTTTGATATTCGTTTTTCTAACAGGATCTTTCATGATCGTTCAAAATGTTTTTGGGATATCCGTGGCATCTCTGCTAGGCATTGATCCTAGTTATGGACTTATTGCGGGATCTATTACCTTAACAGGGGGACATGGTACTGGTGCGGCATGGGCCCAAAATCTCACCGATATATTCCAAATAAATGGAACGATGGAGCTCGCAATGGCATGTGCTACCTATGGTCTGGTCATGGGTGGTCTCATCGGTGGCCCCGTAGCAAAAGTGCTTTTAAAAAAGAAGAATATCCAACCTACAAAAATTATTCAAGAAAGAGGAGCGCCAATTGAAATGTTCGAAAACCCTGATTCAAACCGAAGAATCAATGTTCGCAATATGATTGAAACCCTGACTATGTTTGCAATTTGTCTAGCATTGGGACATTTATTGTATGAATATTGCAAAGGTTCCTGGTTGGAACTTCCAAATTTTGTATGGTGCCTTTTTGTAGGTGTTATTATTCGCAATACCATTAGCAGATCGTCCAATTATATTGTAAATGATCATGCTGTAGATGTGCTTGGCAATACCGGTTTATATCTATTTTTGACCATTGCACTAATGTCCTTACAGCTTTGGCAATTACAGGGCCTTGCTTCACAAGTTTTAGTTATATTGATCTTACAAACAGTACTTATGGTACTATTTGCAATGTTCATTACTTTCAGAGTAATGGGAAGCGATTATGACGCTATAGTGCTCAGTGCTGGACATTGTGGTTTTGGACTAGGCGCAACGCCGACGGCTGTTGCGAATATGCAATCGATCACCGACAAATATGGGCCGTCCCACAAAGCGTTTCTAATCGTACCCATGGTAGGTGCATTCTTTGTTGATATATTAAATAACTTGTTTATTAAATTATTTGTAAGTTACCTATCCTAAAAATTTTATTAATAATCTAACAATTCCATTCGAAGCAACATTAAATAATAATAAAAACGTAATTGCACATGATCCATGTTTTCAATTATTTATCTTCCAGTTTAGGGAAAACAGATGAGTCAGCCAATATTTCATTGGCAAAACAAATCGTCAGCGCAGAGGACAATGAAGCTATTAAAGAATTAATTCAATTATTACAAAGCAAAAACAAAAGGATCCAACACGATTGCATCAAAGTTCTTTACGAAATTGGGTACTTATCCCCTATTATGATAGCGGCATACTATTTGGATTTTATCACGCTGTTAACAAGTAAGGATAACCGTTTACAGTGGGGAGCTATGACAGCACTGGATGCTATTCTTCTATTACAACATGAAGCTATTTTCCCGCTCCTACCACAACTAATTGCTATTGCTGAACAAGGTTCTGTTATCACAAGGGATAAATGTATTGCCATATTAATCAAATACTTATCACTGGAGCATGAAGATGTATTTCCGTTATTACATGAACAGTTACTAAAATGCCCGCCCAATCAGCTTCCAATGTACGCGGAACAGGCTTTAAAAGTTGTTCCAAGACAATATAAAACTGACCTAAGCAAAATGCTCACAAATCGCTTAGACGGTGTCGAAAAGGAATCCAAAAAAACAAGAATTAGAAAAGTAATCAAAAAACTCCAAGAGTAATCTAATAATACTTAACTTTCCGGACTATTTAATAATTTCAATTTATCCAACATATGAATAGTCCGGGTCAAATTCCTTTCAACAGCTTTATCAGCCTGAATAGACTGGATGAAACCTCCATTTATGTACAACTAGCACAACAAGTCATTCAGGCCATTCAGCGCGGTTTTATACCTATCGGAACAAAACTGCCCGGAAGTAGGCAGCTAGCGCAAACACTATCTATACATCGCAATACAGTAGTTGCTGCATTACAGGAGCTCGAATCACAGGGTTGGATTGAAACCAAACCAAATGTAGGATCATTTGTACTTCGAAATACGTCCAAAGCAAGGAAAAATAGTGAATTTTCGCAAACAATAATCCAGAATCAGTATGCAGACCAAACTGGTTATGATTTTGAAAAAAGTACCATATTAGAAAATCCTTTTGAAACCTCTACATGTATCTTAAAATTTGATGACGGCATTCCTGATAGTAGACTATCTCCTTTGCAACAGCTTTCTAAGTTTTATACCGCAAATCTAAAACGAAAAAAGAACACTAAATACCTAGGATATTCAGATCAAAAAAGACCAGCCACATTTCGAGAACAGTTGTGCAATTTTTTAAATCAAAGTAGAGGTCTGCATATCCAACCTAAAAATCTATTGATCACACGGTCTGTTGAGATGAGTACCTATATCATTGCTCAAACCTTACTACAGGCAAACGATTTAGTCATTGTAGGACAACCAAGTTATTTTGCAATAAACATGATCTTCCAACAGGCCGGGGCTAGAATTAAATCCATTCCAGTAGATCATGAAGGAATTGTTATCGAATCTCTTGAACAGATCTGTCTTACACAAAAGATCAGATTGCTTTATCTGACACCGCATCATCACTATCCCACGACAGTGACACTTAGTCAGCAAAGAAGAACGATCGTATTAGCACTCGCTTCAAAATATGGTTTTGCCGTCATTGAGGACGATTACGATTATGACTTCCATTATGATGATGCCCCCCTTCTCCCTATGGCAACTGTGGATTATGATGGGATGGTTATTTATACAGGAAGCTTTGGTAAATCATTAGCGCCTGGTTTCCGTACAGGTTTTATCGTCGCACCTGAAAACCTAATCAAAGAATTACAAAAGTTATTAAATATCATGGATCATCAAGGTGACTTTGTCATGGAGCAAGTATTAAGTGATCTAATTGAAGAAGGTGAAATACATCGCTATTTAAAAAAATCAGTCAAACTGTATAAAGAAAGACGCAATTATATGAGTTATTTACTCGCCCGTGAATTACATGAATATGTCGACTTCGATATTCCTGCCGGCGGTCTTGCTCTATGGACCAACTGGAAAAAAGATATCAACTTAATTCATTTACAGAAGCAATGCGCAAAAGCAAATCTATTTCTTCCAAAAACACTCTTATATCAAGCTAAAGATATGACAGCAATCCGAATTGGTTTCGGCAATCTTACTGAATCGGAAATGGAAAATAGTGTGACCATTCTTCGAGACTCATTAATGACAATAAAATAGAAGCATGCTATTTTTCATCTTTAAATCCCTAATTTTGATCTAAATTTTTCAATATGAGTCACCCCATTCCTGCAATTGAGTCTACTCCTGCTACGGCTTTTCAACGTTTATTGGATGTTTTATATACACTTCGCGTAGCTTGCCCGTGGGATAAGAAACAGACCATGCAGTCCTTACGTCATCTAACCATCGAAGAGTTGTATGAACTTACAGACGCTATCTTAGATGAAGATTACCCCGAAATCAAAAAAGAACTAGGAGATGTTATGATGCACCTGATCTTTTATGCACGTATAGCAGAAGAGGAAAACCGTTTTACGATAGTAGATGTACTCAATAGCATTTGCGATAAATTAATCAGCCGTCATCCCCATGTCTATGGCGATATTGATGTAGAAAATGAAGAACAGGTGAAACAGAATTGGGAGACCCTCAAATTAAAAGAAGGAAACAAATCTGTTTTATCCGGCGTACCTAAAGGTCTGCCTGCTTTAGTTAAAGCCTATCGCATACAGGATAAGGTACGTGGTGTAGGGTTTGATTGGGAAGATAAAAAAGAAGTATGGGCAAAAGTAGAAGAAGAACTAGCGGAGTTCAAAGCTGAATATGACATTAATAAACCCGAAGAGTCAGATTTAAATAAGGCTGAGGCCGAATTTGGTGATTTGCTTTTTTCATTAATCAATTATGCACGTCACATTGGCATCAATCCTGAAAATGCACTGGAACGAACCAATAAAAAATTCATTAGCCGCTTCACCTACCTTGAGCAAAGAGCTAATCAAAATGGACAAAATCTCCAAGACATGACACTGGAAGAAATGGATATTTATTGGAATGAAGCTAAAAAATTATGCTAATTATAAATAGAAGTTTATTTTTCATAACAGATCCGAAACATCCTGCTATAAAGAAATTAAAGCTCGATCTTGTACCGCACTATTATACAGTACAATATCGAGCTTGCTCATGATAGCTTAAAAGCTAATATTAATTTTGTCTCTTAATTTCTTCCAAAGATTCAAGTTCATTTAAATCAAAAGGAGTCTCTTGATAAACATAGTAATTCAACCAGTTATTAAATAGCAAATTCGCATGACCAGACCACCTTACTAATGGTGACTGTGCTGGATCATTATTTAAATAATAATTATCTGGCACCTCAATTTCTAATCCTTTCTCCACATCACGCATATATTCAGTATGTAAAGTAAGTGGAGCATATTCTGAATGACCAGTTAAATAAAATTCACGTCCACCTCGTGATGATAGTATCGCAAGACCTGCTTCAGGAGATTCAGACAAAAGCTCAATTTCTGGTTTATCTTCAATTTCAGATTTTAAAATTGTCGTATGTCTACTGTGCGGGATAAAATACTCATCATCAAAACCTCTAAATAGAGGATTAGCTTTATCTAAAGTAGTATGTTTGTATACTCCAAACAGTTTCTCCGATAATGGTGTTTTTTCAACGCCGTAAAAATGATAAAGTGCCGCTTGCGATGCCCAACAAATATAAAGTGTAGACGTCACGTGCTTTTTTGCCCAATCAAAAATACGAGTCACTTCATCCCAGTAGTTAACCTCTTCAAATGGCATCATCTCTACTGGAGCACCTGTAATGATCATCCCATCATAGTACTGATCTTCCACTGCAGAAAACGATTTATAGAACATTTCCAAGTGTTCTTGAGGTGTGTTTTTAGACATGTGAGTATCTAATCTCAAAAACTCCACTTCTACTTGCAAAGGATTATTAGACAGCAACCGGATAAAATCAGTTTCTGTTGTAATTTTCAAAGGCATTAAATTCAAAATTAGAACCTTCATCGGACGGATATCCTGTTCGTTGGCTCTAAGATCACTCATCACAAAAATATTTTCTTTTTTTAATAGCTCAATAGCTGGCAAATTATCTGGTATTTTGACTGGCATATGCTTCCTCCCTCACCTTGGTTTAGTTTGGGCATAAAGATAAAAAAATTTAAATGAGTTATCTCACCCATCGTTGATAATAGCTATAATAAATAGAATTAGAACTGATTTTAAAACAGACCGATACATCCTTAAAATTATGATGTCCATTGCTCAAAAACACTTAAAACCACTAATATTACGATAAAACACAACTCTTTAGGCGATTTAAGAGCTACCATCGAATATTAAAAACACATCTACCAGAAAAAAAAACTTGACACAGGAATGAAAATCTGCCCCCCACTCTTTATAAATCATAATACCTCCCGACATAAATTTTATTGCTTTTTAAAACCTTTCTCAGGAACGATAGTTGTATGATAAGAATACATTAAACACTCTTAATTATGAACCTATTACAAAATTGGAAAAAAGATATCCCGGCGAGTATTGTTGTGTTTTTTGTTGCTCTACCACTCTGTTTAGGAGTCGCTCTGGCGAGTGGGGCGCCTGTTTTCTCCGGAATTATCGCGGGAATTATAGGCGGTATCCTTGTAGGACTGCTATCAAAATCTACCATAGGAGTATCAGGACCAGCGGCAGGCCTAGTGGTCATCGTCTATACCGCTATCACAGACCTAGGGGCATACAATATCTTTTTAGTCGCAGTGGTTATAGCCGGTTTAATACAGATTGTTCTTGGATTATTAAAAGCAGGCGTAATTGGATATTACTTCCCTTCATCCGTTATTAAGGGTATGTTATGCGCTATCGGTATATCTATTTTCCTAAAACAGATTCCGTTGGCATTCGGATACACAGAGAAATTTTCGTTCAAAAATTTTGATGCATCTTATATTACTACCGGAGCTATAATCATGACAATTATTTCCTTAACCATACTTATTATATGGGATAATTTTCTTGGTAAAAAATCCAACTTCTTCAAATTGTTACCAGGCTCCCTTATTGCTGTAATTGTTGGTATTATTTACCAGATCACGATTGGAGATACAAACCATGAAGTATTTTCTATTGATCAGGACCTCCTGGTCAAAGTACCTGTACCTGAAACAGTAACCGACTTCCTGGGACAATTTACAATACCCGATTTCGCAAATGGAATAGCAAATCCAATGGTATGGCAAATTGCATTTACCATCGCCATTGTAGCCTCTTTAGAATCCTTATTATCCGTAGAAGCTACCGATAAATTAGATCCACTAAAACGTCAGACACCAACCAACAGAGAGCTAATAGCACAAGGAATAGGTAATTCATTTTCAGGTTTAATAGGTGGGCTTCCTATTACACAAGTTATCGTTCGCTCATCAGCTAATGCGATGAGTGGTGGAGTGTCAAAACTATCAACTATTGTTCATGGTCTCTTGCTTGTACTCAGTGTCATCTCCATTCCTGCATTCCTTAATTTAATCCCTAATGCAGTTTTAGCAGCAATCCTATTGGTTATCGGTTACAAATTAGGCAACCCAAAACAATTCTTGGACATGAAAAAATTAGGAAAAGATCAATTAATTCCATTTGTAGTCACAGTAGTTGGTATACTCACTACAGATCTCCTTAAAGGTATTATTGTCGGTTTAGTTGTAGCAGTAGTTGTGTCACTTATCAAATCCTATAATAATTCCCATGTTATGCTGGTCAAGGAAGGAAACGTTTTTCATATGAATTTTGCAGAAGAGGTAACTTTTGTCAATAGAGGAGCGATCGTAAAAGAATTAGATGGATTACAGCCTGGTTCTTACTTAGAATTAGACGTGCGCAAAACCAAAATATTAGATTACGATATCATTGAGTATTTAGATGAATTTAAAGTAAAAGCAAAAAACAACAATATCAACATAAAACTTATTTCCGAACGAGGAACAGTGGACAACCCCGACTCGTTTAGAGAATTCTTCGGATATGTATTAGTTGGTAGTGCTCATTAAAACACCGCTGAATAGCCATACACGATTAAACTATAAAAGTCCATACTGATTTAGTATGGACTTTTATAGTTTAATCTTCATCCGATAAATTCAATTCCTTCTGAATAACATTTAAAAACAGATCAATTCCTGCATGATTTACATTCGCATTATAGATTAATGATAAAGTGGTTCGCTGTTCAATATGGTTTAAATCAATAAAATTTACTTTAGAAGTATATCCTTTTTTTAAAGATGCCGGTACAATTGCAATACCCAAACCCTGCTCTACAAGATTGAAAATTGTCAAAGCATTTACCGTCCGCAAAGCAACATGCGGTTCAAATGAAGCATCTCTAAAAATACTCATCACCAGATCATAATAAGAATGACTATAATCTTTGGAAAACAGAATAAACAGTTCATTTTTAAAATCATTTAATGTTTTAAAATTTGCCGTCTGAATGGGATAATCGTGAGGAATAACCAACGAAAAGTGTTCTTTGATGATTGCGATATGACGAATCCCATTTGGAAAATTATCCAAACGCACGAGTCCAAAATCAAGTTCTTCCTTCAACACCTTGGTAATCTGCATCTCATTAGAAAGCTCCTGTAAGTCCACCTCAACTGCAGGAAAATCTTGTTTTAATCGAACCAGTACTTTAGCAAGAATAGATTGTACTGCTGAACCGATAAACCCAAGACGAAGTTCAGTGATATCGTCTGATCCCATAACACGAAGCTCACGAGCTATTTTATCCATTTGATTAAATAAAATATCAACCTCCTTTTTTAGGTAAAAGCCTGCTGCTGTAAGTCGAACATACCGTTTCCCTCTATCAAATAAAGTTGCTCTATAAATATCTTCCATCTGTTTAATCTGACGAGATAAGCCAGGTTGAGAAATATAAAGCCTTTCTGCCGCTTTTCTAAAATGTAACTCCTCTGCCAAAACTTTAAAATAATACAGATGCCTTAATTCTATTTGATAACTCATAGTAATCAATACTTGCCAAAATTGGTATTTATAATTATTAAATATAGGAGTTAAATTTGAAATAACGGAATGAGATTAACAGCTATACGCACGATAGAACGTTTAGGAAACAAAACCAATACACAGGCAACTTTTTCTAAATAATTAAGTACGATTCATGTATAAATAGTTCAAAATGCAAAAGTGTAATAATGGTCACTCCCTCTTAAAAAGCAATGTATAAATCAAATGGAAAGGATAGACAGATTTTGACGATCCTTAATCAACATAATAATTTATTCTAATGGTAAATAAAACTAAAAAATTTCAGTACGGCGAAGATACCATGACCAGCTCGCTAGCAATTCAGATAGCGAATGGAAATATTAAAGGTCAATTAACTGAAAAAACAGTAAAAAAAGTTGTTCAAAGTGCACAATATGTTCAAGAAATTGTTGATTCCGGTAAAATAGTATATGGTATAAACACAGGTTTTGGTCCACTTTGTACTACGCTGATAAATCCTGCAGATACTAAAAAACTACAAGAAAATATTCTAAAAAGCCATGCAGTAGGTATAGGAGAGCCCATCGATCAGCA
Source organism: Sphingobacterium kitahiroshimense (assembly GCF_025961315.1). Lineage (NCBI taxonomy): Bacteria > Pseudomonadati > Bacteroidota > Sphingobacteriia > Sphingobacteriales > Sphingobacteriaceae > Sphingobacterium > Sphingobacterium kitahiroshimense. The sequence goes on from NZ_JAOQNK010000001.1 coordinate 1,405,146, forward strand.
ATTGTCTAAATTAATGTTAATTTTAAAAGCGCATGCCTTAGCAAAAGGATATTCAGGTATTCAACTAAGCACGTTAGAGCGCATTCTATGGTTTATTGATCAGGATATCGTTCCAGTGGTTCCTAAACAAGGATCAGTGGGTGCCTCTGGAGACCTAGCCCCTCTTTCGCACTTATTTTTACCTTTAATAGGATTAGGAAAAGTCTGGTATAAAGGTGAAATTCTTCCAACAGCTCAAATATTAACACGATTTGACACCAGCCCGATTACGTTAGGAGCCAAAGAAGGATTAGCACTCATTAACGGAACCCAGTTTATGGCAGCTCATGCCGTAAAAGCGGTCGTGGAAATGCAAAATCTCTTAGATAATGCAGATTTGGTTGCCACATTGATGATTGAAGGGCTAAATGGATCCATTAAACCTTTCTTTCCACAATTGCATGAACTGAGACCATACAAAGGAAATAAATATGTAGCAAGTACGATCTTCAACTTATTAGAGACCTCAGAAATTGTTACATCACATAAAAACTGTTCTCGTGTTCAAGATCCATATTCTTTACGCTGCATTCCACAAATACATGGAGCTTCTCGCAATGCATGGCTTCATTTAAAAGAAACCATAGAAGTTGAAATTAATGCCGTAACCGATAATCCGATCATCATCGACAGCGAACTAACCATTAGTGGCGGTAGTTTCCATGGACAGCCAATTGCACTTCCTATTGATTATGCAACATTGGCGATATCAGAAATCGGCAATGTTTCCGATAGACGTGTATATCTGTCACTAGAAGGCGATACGCCCAATGTACCAAAACTACTCCTCAAAGAAACAGGCCTGAACTCTGGATTTATGATCTTACAATATAGTACAGCAGCATTAGCAAGTGAAAATAAAGGGCTTTGTTTTCCATCCAGTGCAGATAGCATACCTACTTCTTTAGGTCAGGAAGATCATGTGAGTATGGGATCCATCGGTGCCCGAAAATTATTGCAGGTCATCAATAATGTTAGTAAAATATTAAGTATAGAACTTATTTGTGCGGCCCAGGCTTTTGATTTTCACAGACCGCTACAGTCAACGCCTATCATTGAGGCTGTACACCAAAAGATCAGAAAATCGATTCCACATATCAAAGAAGATCAAATTATGGAAGAGATACTTCAAGCTGCTCAACAGCTTATTTCTTCGGGAACTTTGATTACAGAAGCAAAACAAATTGCACATAAGCAAGGTATACCTTATCACGGTGTTCATCAGGAATATTTCAACAACTATTAAACTATGGGTAAAAAATTAATAGGTCCTTTCTCACAATTGTTATCATTGGCAAATGTTCCGGTTAAAGGAGCGCTTTCAGACCAGCAACTCGTAATTAAAGAACACGCTGGTATACTAACGGAAAATGGAAAAATAACAGCTATTGGTAATTACGATGGTTTAAGGGAGAATCATGCTCATGATGCAACTTTAGTAATCATAGAAGAGGAGACTGTTTGTGTTCCCGGCTATATCGATTGTCACACACATATTGCTTTTGCAGGGAATCGAGCTAATGATTTTGCCCTGCGTAATGCCGGTGTCAGTTACCTCGAAATTGCAAAAGCTGGTGGAGGTATCTGGAGCACAGTACAACATACCCGAAATGCAAGTGAAGCTGAACTGATCAAAAATATTATCAACTGTTCAAAGGCACTTATAAAACAAGGTATCACCACCATTGAAGTGAAAAGTGGCTATGGTTTATCTGTTAAAGAAGAGTTAAAAATACTGCGAGCTATAAAAAAAGCACAAGAATCCATAGCCGTTGATCTCATTCCAACTTGCTTAGCAGCACATATGAAGCCCAAAGACTATGAAGGCACTGCAGTAGACTATCTTAAAGAAATAGCATCTGAACTATTCCCTATATTAAAAGAAGAGCAGCTTTCCAATAGAATTGATGCTTTTATCGAACAAAGCGCCTTTTCTGCCGACGATATTCAAAATTACTTTACTAAGGCGCAGAAAATGGGTTTTGATATCACGGTACATGCAGATCAATTTTCCACGTCAGGATCGAAAGTTGCGGTTCAGTATAATGCAATTAGTGCAGATCACCTAGAGGCATCACATGAAACAGAAATTAAACTTCTGGCCGATAGCAATACCGTTGCCGTCGCCTTACCAGGTGCATCAATCGGAATTGGATGTGCATTTACCCCTGCCAGAAAACTTCTTGATCAAGGCGCTAGCTTAGCCATTGCCACTGACTGGAATCCCGGATCTGCTCCAATGGGACAATTAATGACCCAAGCGACGATTTTAGCTACTACAGAAAAATTATCCAATGCTGAAGTATTCGCTGCAATAACATTTAGGGCTGCATTAGCTTTAAATCTGACGGACCGTGGTCGTCTACAGCCAGGTGAACTTGCAGATTTTGCTATTTACAAAACCAATAATTATCAAAATATTACATACATGCAAGGAACACTAAAACCTGATCAGGTATGGAAAAAGGGAATTAATATCTATACGAAAGGAAAAGAATCATGATATTTAAAGAAGAAATTCTACAAGGAATACCAACTAGTCTACCACCTAAAGTTTCTTATGATAAAAACATAAGTCATGCTCCTAAGCGAAAGGATATTCTATCGGAAGATGAAAAAAAATTAGCCATTAAAAATGCATTACGCTATTTTCCAGTGCAGTGGCATGTAGAACTTGGAAAAGAATTTTTAGAGGAATTGATGCTATTTGGCAGAATCTACATGTACCGCTTCCGCCCTACCTACGAAATGTATGCTAGACCAATTGAAGCGTATCCTGGAAACAGCCTACAGGCGCGTAGCATCATGTTAATGATACAAAATAACCTAGATCCACAAATAGCGCAACATCCTCACGAACTCATTACCTATGGTGGAAACGGAGCTGTTTTTCAGAACTGGGCACAGTATTTAATTACAATGCAATACTTGGCCCAAATGAATGACGAACAAACCCTACATATGTACAGTGGCCATCCAATGGGGTTATTCCCATCTTCAAAAGATGCTCCAAGGGTTGTCATTACAAACGGCATGATGATTCCCAATTATTCCAAACCCGATGACTGGGAACGTTTTAATGCAATGGGGGTTACACAATATGGCCAAATGACGGCGGGCTCATATATGTACATCGGACCACAGGGAATCGTACATGGTACCACGATCACAGTTATGAATGCCTTCCGAAAACATTTGTCAAAAGAAGATACAATCCACGGGAAAGTCTTTTTAACATCAGGTCTTGGAGGCATGAGTGGTGCACAACCTAAAGCGGGAAATATTGCAGGGTGCATCACGGTATGTGCAGAGGTTAATCCTGCCGCTGCTCGCAAACGGCATAAACAAGGATGGGTGGACATCTTAATGGAGAACATGGACGATCTCATAGAACGCGTTCAACAAGCTATTAAAAATAAAGAAATTATCGCCATAGCCTACATAGGCAATATAATAGAAATATGGGAAGCATTCCTAGATGCTAATATTTATATTTCAGTTGGATCTGACCAAACCTCATTACACAACCCTTGGGCCGGAGGTTACTACCCGATCGGACTAAGTTTTGAACAATCAAATAAGCTAATGGCAGAACAGCCCGATGTATTTAAGGCACAAGTTCAGGCATCCTTAGTCCGTCACGTCGACGCTATTAATGCCCATGTCGCGCGTGGTACTTATTTCTTCGATTATGGAAATGCATTCTTACTTGAAAGTAGTCGCGCAGGAGCCGCTGTATTGGCGAGTAATGGTATTGACTTCCGATATCCATCTTACGTACAGGATATTTTAGGTCCCATGTGTTTTGACTATGGATTTGGTCCATTTCGCTGGGTATGTTCGACAGCAGATCCAGAAGATTTAAAGACAACAGACCATATCGCACTTGAGGCACTTCAGGAATTAAAAAAGACAGCATACCCTGAGATTAAACAGCAATTAGCTGACAATATCAAGTGGATTGAACAAGCAGATCAAAATAAACTGGTTGTCGGTTCACAGGCCCGGATTCTATATGCTGATGCTATTGGTAGAATTCGAATTGCTAAAGCATTTAATCTTGCGGTAAGAAATGGTCAACTAAAGGGTCCGATTATTTTGGGCAGAGATCATCATGATGTAAGTGGAACAGACTCACCATACCGGGAAACAAGTAACATTTATGACGGCAGTAAATTCACAGCCGATATGGCCATTCATAATGTAATCGGTGACAGCTTTAGAGGCGCTACTTGGGTTTCTATCCATAATGGTGGTGGAGTTGGTTGGGGCGAGGTGATTAACGGTGGTTTCGGCTTATTACTTGACGGTTCCGAAGATGCAGACAGAAAACTTGAAAATATGCTTTTTTACGATGTTAATAATGGTATTGCCCGCAGAGCATGGGCTCAAAATGACACCGCAAGACAGGCTATAGAAGTAGAATTAAAACGTACTACTACGTTGAAAGTAACCCTAGCAAATCTTGTTGATACAGACACGATGAACCAAATTTTCAAGGATTATGAAAACTAAAAACCAGAAACATTATACTCCGGCAGATAGAAAAATGTGGACAGGACGTATAGATGGGACAAGCGAAGAACATCTGCGTTGGCATCAGGTAATCACATGTATCGATCTTAATAATGAACAGGATCTTACGGATTGCTATGTCATACTGGGTTTTGCTTGCGATGAAGGTGTTAGAAGAAACCTAGGAAGAACAGGTGCGGCAAAAGGACCAGAAGTTTTAATAAAAGCATTGTCAAACCTGCCAGTATTTCGAGATAAAAAAACGAAACTCGTTGATGCCGGGACCGTTTATTGTTCCGACCATCAACTGGAAAATGCGCAAGAATCTCTTGGCTATTTTATCCAACTTATACTGCAACGCGGAGGCTTTCCAATGGTATTAGGGGGTGGTCATGAAGTTACTTTTGGTCATTATCTAGGACTCAAGTCGTATTCCCGCAATAAACTCGGGATCATTAATTTTGACGCCCATTTTGATATCCGAAAACCAGAACAGGAAATTGCAACTTCCGGTACAGGTTTTTACCAAATTGCACAGCAAGAAGAAAAAATCAATTACCTCCCTATCGGAATACAAAAAATCAGCAATACACAAGCTTTATTTGATGCGGTAAAAGATTATCAGATAAACTGGATAGAAGCTCAACATTTTCACAAGGCAAATAGCGAGGCAATTATCCAACAAGTTGAGTCATTTATAGCAGGAATAGATTACCTCTACCTAACCGTCGATTTAGATGTTTTTGCTGCAAGCTGTGCACCAGGAGTTAGTGCATTGGCCCATAACGGAATCCAGCCTGATGCTTTTTTCTTAGAAATTTTTCAACTAATCATTTCTTCAGAAAAATTAATAAGTATAGATATCGCAGAATTTAATCCGGCGTACGATATTGACAATCGTACTGCTAAATTAGCAGCGGACCTACTCTTTCATATTGTTAACCGTTAAATCTTTTGCTATAATTTAATTGCTAGCAATCCATTTTTTAATCGCAAAAAAAAGCAAAAGAAAAAATTCTTAGAACTATATTTAGGGAATTTATCCGTAAATTGGCAAGCAATATGGAAACTGTTGTCAGTGGTATTAGAAGTACCGGAAAATTACATTTAGGAAACTATTACGGCGCATTGAGCAATTTTGTGAAAATGCAAAATGAATATAATTGTTATTTCTTCATAGCCGATTTACACTCTTTAACTACGCACCCAACTCCTCACGGTCTGCAAAGCACCGTACGTCAAGTGATTGTTGAATATCTTGCTGCAGGTATAGACCCTGAAAAATCAACGATATATGTCCAGTCTGACGTACCTGAAGTAGCAGAACTTTATTTGTATATGAATATGAACGCATATCTGGGAGAGCTGGAGCGCGCTACTGCTTTTAAAGATAAAGTGCGCAGCAATCCTGATAATGTGAATGCAGGACTGTTAACATACCCTGTTTTGATGGCTTGCGACATCTTAATTCACCATGGCACAAAAGTTCCTGTTGGTAAAGATCAAGAGCAACATTTAGAAATGACCAGAACATTTGGTAACCGTTTTAATCGTTTATACGATGTCGATTATTTCAAAGAGGCATTTGCTTTTACCTATTCAGATAAATTAGTTAAAATCCCTGGTTTAGCGGGACAAGGAAAAATGGGTAAATCCAATGGTGAGGCAGATTGTATTTACTTGTCCGATAGTGCGGATGTAATTCGTAAAAAAGTAATGCGTGCTGTATCTGACTCTGGTCCAACGGAAATGAACCAACCTAAACCAGAAGCTGTTCAAAATCTTTTTGATTTAATGAAAGTTGTGTCAGCACCCGATACATTAGAACATTTTAACGATCTATATAACAATTGCGCTATTCGTTACGGTGATTTTAAAAAACAGTTAGCAGAAGATATGGTCATTGCAACAGAGCCTGTACGCTCACGCATTGAAGATATTTCAAATGATGATGCGTATATTGCTAAAGTAGCGAAATTAGGCGCTGAAAAAGCGAGTGAATCAGCACGTAAAACATTGAAAGAAGTACGTGAAATCATTGGCATTAAAAGATTTTATTAAGATTTAAAACCCAAAAATATGCATATTGCTATTGTCGGAAATATTGGTGCCGGAAAAACAACCTTAACAAAACTATTAGCGGATCATTTCAAATATGAACCTCAATTTGAAGCGGTAGATAACAATCCTTATTTAGAGGATTTTTATGCTGATATGAAACGTTGGTCATTCAATTTGCAGATCTTTTTCTTAAATAGTCGTTTTCGACAAATTGTTGAATTGCAAAAAACAAATATTGATATGATCCAAGATCGTACAATTTATGAAGATGCATACATCTTTGCCGAAAACTTGTACGATATGGGCTTAATGAGTGCGCGAGATTTTGAAAATTATAGCAATATTTTCCAGAGTATCATCCATTATATCAAACCTCCAGATCTATTAATTTACTTGAAGGCTTCCGTTCCAACACTTGTTAATAATATTCAAGTGCGTGGTCGTGATTATGAATCCGGAATTCGATTGGATTATTTATCTAAATTGAATGAAAAATACGATAAATGGATTGATAATTATAAGGATGGTAAATTAATGGTTCTTGATAAAGATAATTTAGATTTCACGAAAAACCCGGAAGATTTAGGTACTATCGTTGAAAAAATTGAATCGCAATTATTTGGTTTGTTTTAATCAAAAAATTTAGATCATTGAAAGGCCAGTTTTAATGCAAGACTGGCTTTACTTTTAAAACTGAAAAAATGAAAGTAATCGGTATTATTCCAGCACGCTATGCCTCTTCCAGATTCCCTGGTAAACCATTAGTTGATATTGGTGGTAAATCCATGATTCAGCGTGTCTATGAACAAGTTAAAAATACGAGCTGTTTACATGAAGTAATCGTTGCGACAGATGATGACAGAATAGCTGAACATGTAAAGAGCTTCGCAGGAAATGTCATCCTGACCGCCTCTTCGCATCAGTCAGGAACAGACCGCTGTGCAGAAGTTATAGCCAAGGTAAGTGGATTTGATATCGTCATCAACATACAGGGTGATGAACCCTTCATCAATCCGTTACAGATCGAGTTGCTAGCATCCTGCTTCGATAAGGAAGAAACACAGATTGCCACACTCGTCAAAAAAATCCATACAGAAGACGAACTGTTTAATGTAAATATACCAAAAGTGGTTCGCAATATTGCCGGACAAGCAATCTATTTTTCAAGACAGACCATCCCCTATCTAAGAGGAATCGAACAGAAGAATTGGTTATCAAAACATAACTATTTTAAACATATCGGAATCTATGGCTATAGAACTGATGTTTTAAAAGAGTTAACGCAATTGCCTATCAGTATTTTAGAAGAGACAGAAGCTCTTGAACAACTGCGCTGGATAGAGCACGGATACACTATTCAAACAGCAGAAACAGAGCATGAAACAATCGCTGTAGACACACAAGAAGATTTAGAACGTATTATACATATGTACTTCACATCCTAGATCAACGGTGTTCTGTAAAATACAATGCACGAACACCGCTTAGTAACTCTATTTTCTCTGCTCCTGTTAAGGAACGGACTTGCTCTTTAATCTGTATCAATTCCGTTAATTGCAAGGGTGTATTTATACCCAGTAAAGCAGCAGTAACCGCCTCATTCGAAAGAACAAAAGAAAGTGCCACAGTCAGATTATTAACATGGTGTTTTTTTGCAAATGCATGTAGATTGCGAATGATATGCTGTACTTCACTTGAGCTATATTGCAAAAAATTCTCAGCTTGTTTATTGATCAGCATCCCTTTTGCTACTGCACCTCTTGCTAGAACAGAAATACGATGATGCAATAAATAAGCTCCCATTTCTTCCTCTAAACGTCTATCCAATAAACTGTACTGCATCATAACGGCACTGATATTAGATTTTGCTACGTACTCGCGAATAACATTAGAACGAATAGAAGACAAACCGTAAGTTCGAATTTTGCCCGCACTAACCAGTAATTCGAAAGCTTCGATAATTTCATCAATAGGATCTTCAATGGTACCACCATGAAGCTGGTAAAGATCAACATAATCTGTTTTTAATCGAGACAAAGATGACTCAACAGTTTTCACGATATAACTTTTTGATGCTTTCCAATCCCATCCATTTCCATCGGCTCGCCAGCTATTTCCAACTTTTGTAGATAAAACAATGCGTTTTCTAAAGTCCTGTACCGCTTCCCCTACCAGCATCTCGTTAAATCCTTTTTCATATAAGTCAGCAGTATCAAAAAAATTGATACCGCTGTCAAAAGCTTTACGAATAATTTCAACCCCCTGCTTGTGTTTACTACCTTTCAAAGACATGCACCCCAAGCCGATACTGGAAACCTCGATTGCTGATTTACCTAACTTATTATACTGCATCCTTCACGAAATCCAATAACTCAATATCAAATATTAAAATGCTATTGGGAGGAATAACACCCATGTTTTGACTTCCATATCCTAATTTACTTGGTACATAAAAACGATATTTTGCTCCTTTAGACATTAAAGGAACACCTATTTTCCAGCCTTCAATCACGCGATCTAATTTCATTTTTAGAGGTTCATTACGATCTAATGAACTATCAAATTTCTTTCCATCCAATAAAGTTCCTGTATAATGTACTGTTACTTCGTTTTCTCGAGTCGGTTTTTCCCCAGTGCCTTCTACCAATACTTCATACTGCAAACCCTCTTCCGTAGTTTTTACAGTTGTTTTTTTAGCATTTTCTGTAAAAAAAGCCTGCTCTTTGGCAAGATTTTCTTTCTCCTTTATTTCTCTCGCTTCGGTAACTGCGCTTTGGATAACCATGCGCAATTGATCTTCTTCAATCAAAGAATTTTGACCATCAAGAGCACTAACTATTGCTTTACCGATTAACTCTTTATTCCAATTTGTAATCTCCAAATTTTTCAATGTACCACCAATGTCACGTCCAAAAGCATATGACACGGAGTCTGTTTTAGTCGCTAATAATGGTTTAACAGCTGTTGTTTTCTTTACAGTTTTCTTTTTTTGTTGTGCCGTTACAGATAGTGTAGCCAAAGACAATAATGCCAAAGCAATATATTTCATATAATTTTAAGTATGTTTTGACACAATATTAGTAATAATTTCTTGAGTATTGTTCTTATAATCGACAACAACTCGCGATTTACTATTTAGCCAAGCCTCTATAGATAGCATATTTTTTTGTTTTAAGCTCGAAATAACGGGTACACCCATCTCTTCCAGTGCCGCAGCATTCAAATGTTGCTCATACTGATTTTTCATTGGAACCACCAACAATTTCTTTTGAAGGAACAATGCCTCCGCTGGGGTTTCAAATCCAGCCCCACATAGCACTCCCGAAGAACTTGCCATACTAGCAATAAATGCATCATTGTTAATAGGACGTATCGCCACATTCTTCATATCAAAAGCCCGCGAATTATGCTTACTGAAAACCTGCCAACTGATATCTGGAAATTTCATTAAATGTTTCAACAGATGTGCATCATCATAGGCCGGTAAATAAACAGTATAGTGCCCCTTATCCTGAACATCCAGCTCGCGCACGGAATTACGAATGACAGGAGTGTAAATGTTCTTATTATAGCTTTTAAAATGAAAACCGTAAGCATGCGCCGTGGGGGCATAATTCTTCATAATAAATTTACCCAGCATATCCGTCTCATCTGGTTTGGGACTGGAAGCATCTAACGCTGCGATCTGATGACTCAAACCAATACAGGGAAAATCCTTCATATGAGCAGACCAGGCAGATATGGGTTCAAAATCATTAATAACAAGATCATACTGATCTATAGGAAGTGATTTGATTTCTTGTGTAAATTTACGAACAGTAGAACTCATAAATGTCTTCCAGAGATCTACCCCTCCTGATTTCCCAAAAATAAAACTCAAACCATGCAGGCGATATTTCACTTCAAACGGTAAAACTAAATCCGCTTGGATTCCACTCACCAAAACATCAACCTCTCCAAAATTACGTAAACAAGGCACAACATCCATCGCTCGACTGAGGTGGCCATTACCTGTACCCTGTACCGCATAAAGTATTTTCATAAACTTCGCGATTATTTATCGGCAAAATAAAAATTTTTCATGACAATAAAGTTAAATTTAGGTTACGTTTTTTGTTCTTAATAAAGAATACATTTAAAAATGCGAAGGATATTTTGTAACTTACTATTTATTAACAAATTGTTTCAACATGAAAGGATTATCAATTATAATCTCTTTATTTATTATATTTATAATATGTAGCTCATGGGGATTTTTTGCACATAAAAAAATTAATGAATATGCCGTTTATACCCTTCCTCCAACATTAGCTTCCTTTTATAAGAAAAATATTCTCTTAATTAGTTCAAAAGCCGTAGACGCAGATAAAAGATGCTATATAGATAGCCTTGAATCGCCCCGCCATTATATCGATATTGATGATTATAACGAGCCCTCGATTGACTCGATCCCCATTCACTGGACAAAAGCCAAAGAAAAATATCAGAAAAAACAGCTCTTGTTAAATGGAATTGTCCCTTGGCAAATATCATTTTCCTACCATAAACTCGTCAAAGCATTTAAATTCAAAGATATTAGACAAATCATCCGTCATTCTGCAGACCTAGGGCACTATATTGGTGATGCTCATGTTCCTTTACATACAACCAAAAATTATAACGGACAATTAACCAACCAAATTGGAATACATGCATTTTGGGAAAGTCGTTTACCCGAAATGTTTGTCAAAGAGTATTCATTTATAAAAGGTCCAGCAAAATTTATTGAAGATCCATTGCATACCTCCTGGAATATCGTCAAACAAAGTAACTTGCTTGTTGACTCAGTACTTGCACTTGAAAAACAACTGGATAAATCTTTTTCAAAACATCAAAAATATTCCTTTATAGAGCGAAATAATCTACTGATCAGAACCTATTCCGATGAATATGCCAGGGCCTATCATACTGCCCTCAATGGCATGGTTGAAAAAAGAATGGCTAGTGCTATACAACAAGTGGGGTCATTCTGGTATTCTGCTTGGGTTGAGGCCGGACAACCAGACCTCAAAAATCTACAAAAAGTAACGATAGATGACCAGCCCCTTGATATCAATAATAAAAAAAATATGGGCAGAGAAGAACTATAAAACAACCGGACTATATACTTATTAAAAACTGGCACCCTGCAATTAAACAATACATACCTACTTTTGTCCGGTAAATTTTAAGAAGAGCCATAATGAGTAAGAATTTAACGCTATTAGCATTATCCTTAATTGGATATTCTTATGCTTTTAGTCAAGAAGTAACTAATAATAAGACGTTAACTTTAAAAGATACTACAAATTTAAATGAAGTTATCATTAATCAGAACCGTCTACAGATTCCATTCTCTAAGCAGACCAGAAACATTCAAATTATAACGCAAGAAGATATTAAACGTCTTCCCGCAAAGTCTGTTAATGAACTTTTAGCTTATATTAATGGTGTGGATATCCGCCAAAGAGGTCCTTTCGGTTCACAGGCAGACGTCACAATCGATGGCGGATCATTTGAACAGACCTTGATCCTACTAAATGGAGCAAAAATATCAGATCCACAAACTGCCCATCACTCCCTTAATCTTCCCATTCCTACCGACGCTATTGAACGGATCGAGATCATTAAAGGACCAGCATCCCGTATTTATGGAATCAACAGCCTAACCGGGGCTATTAATATTGTCACAAAAACAGTCTCAGAAAATCTGATCAGTGCACAGGCGTATACCGGCACTTCTTTTAAAAACAGTGAGGATACACAAAACGGAAAATATTACGGCAAGGGTTTTCAATTGGGATTTACCCATAAAATTGCACAATTCAGTCAGCAGCTGTATTTAGGCCATGAAGATTCCAATGGTCAACGCTATAATACAGCTTCAAAAAACAATAAAATCTATTACCAAGGAGCGTATGCACCCGACTCTCTAAATAATATATCGACCTCATTCGGGTATATTGACAATCAATTTGGAGCCAACGGATATTATGCTGCCCCCGGAGACAAAGAATCCTACGAATTGGTGAAAACAGCTTTTGCAACTATACAGTCCAAACATAAACTATCCAATGCACTAACGATATCTCCTAGAATTTCGAACAGATACAACGAGGATGATTACCGTTATTTCAGACATGACCTGAGCAAAGCAAGAAGCCAGCACTACAACAATGCCTTTATGGCCGAATTAAATGCCACATACGAACAAAATTATGGCTCATTCGGCCTTGGAGTTGAAAGCAGATTCGAAAATATCAACAGTTCAAACATCGGTAAGCACAGCCGCGAGAATTATGGTGCTTATGTCGAATTTAAAACTGAAATGATCAAAAATTTATTTATTAATGTAGGTACCTACCTCAATTATAACAGTGACTACAACTGGCAGGTTTTCCCTGGAATAGATCTTGGATATGATATCAATAATCATTGGAAATTGATTTTTAATGCAGGATCGAGCCAAAGGATACCCTCATTTACAGATCTTTACTTAAATCAGAGACCTGCAAACATTGGAAATTCTTCACTTCAAGCCGAAAGAGCAAAACAAGTTGAAGGAGCTATAAAATATACCAGTGGAAATGTTATTGCACAGGCAGGATATTTTTATAGAACAATTAATGATTTTATTGATTGGACACGTAATCTGAACACTGAGCCTTGGCAGCCTCAAAACATGGACAATAATGAAGTCCAGGGATTTAACGTCAATTTCCGTATTAATATTAATCCTCAGAATTCCATTACAAAGTATTATGCTGTTATCGGATACAGCTATTTGAATCCCAGAATAAAAAATAATACTACAGAAAATAATTTATCAAAGTACACTATTGAAAGCCTAAGAAATCAGGCAAACCTAAACTTTACTATAAGTCACAGGGATTGGAGTTTTACCACTGCCAATCGTTTTAACGAACGTTTATCTTACAAATCGTACTTTATTTCAGACGTACGTTTAGCACGTCAAATCGACAAGTTAAATCTTTATGTTGACGCGCAAAATCTATTTAATGTCAAATATATAGAAGCCGGAGCTGTACCCATGCCAGGTACCTGGTATTCCTTAGGTGCCAAATATACAATTGCTTATTAAACAAAATAGGTCAGCCTAACTAGACTGACCTATTTTTATTTCTTTTTCAGGACATATCGGAGACCTCCCAGAACATGGGTCTGAAATTTTTCCTCATCAAAAGCCTCTAAGGTGTGACCTAATCCCGTATAGAATGATCTGCCTCCATCAAATTCCTGATACCACGCTATCGGATGAAATTTCCCCATCTTTCCCCCTTTGTAACTTGTTTCATCCAAATCCATCAAAATATGAAGCCCCTCCTTTACCGACTTAAAATCATACCATTCATCGCGGTGAAACCATATCTTTGGTAAATGCTTTGTCGCAAGATGCTTCTGGTTTACAACCCGGATTTGAGCATCCTGAACGGCCGGATGTGAAGAAAAATACCCCCCCACAAGTTGTCCGTACCAAGGCCAGTTAAATTCCGTATCACTTGCAGCATGTATACCTAAAAAACCTTTACCTGATTGAATAAAACGGACAAAAGCAGCTTTTTGACTTTCATTAAAAATATCACCCGTTGTACTCAGAAAAACTAAAGCATCATATCGCGAAAGAATAGAATCCGTAAACAATTGACTGTCCTCAGAATGATCTACTAGCATATTTTTTGAAGATATCAATTGCTTTAAAACAGCAACCCCATGCTCTATACTTTCATGTCTAAATCCAGTAGTTTTTGAAAAAATCAAAATTCTTTCCTGCGCACTCAATTGGGTAACAAAGAAAATAGTGAAGAGAAATGATACTCTTTTAATTATGCTGCACATCATGTTGTCAGGTTTATGCGATTAAATTACGATAAAAATCTAAACTTTCTATAATTAAGTCTTCCGTAACAAAAATATCATAATCACAAGAACCAATTTTATTCAATAAAGCGAAACCAATCTGATTAGAATGATTTTTCTTATCATTATTCATTAAACTCAACAATTCATGATCAATAGAATCATCAAATTGATAATCAGCAAAATTCTTTCTAAACGTTGTTATTAAATCCTCTAATTCTTCTAATGAAAGACCATTCAATTTATGTGACAGATAGCCTTCGCAAATCATACCGACAGCAATAGCCTCGCCATGTAGCAACGAATGTTCATCATGAAGTAAAGAATAACCTTCTATTGCATGACCAATAGTATGCCCAAAATTTAAGATTTTCCGTAAACCCTTTTCTGTTGGATCCTGGGTTATGACCGTGTTTTTAACCCCAACGGAATGTCTCACATGCTCGGTCGTTATATCCGAAACATCCAAATTTTTAACCTTATTATAGTACGCCCCATCAAAAATTAATCCGTGCTTGATAACCTCCGCAAAACCAGAAACCAACTGTCTTCTTTCCAATGTTTTCAAAAACACACTAGCGATAAAGACAGCCTGCGGCTGCGTAAAAGTCCCGATTATATTTTTATAATTATCTAAATCTATTCCCGTCTTACCACCTACCGATGCATCCACTTGAGACAATAATGTTGTCGGAATCTGAATAAAGTCAATACCACGTTTAAAAGTAGAAGCCGCAAATCCCCCCATATCCGTGACCACACCACCACCTAAGTTAATCAACAGACTATGTCTGTCAGCCCCAAAGTCAAGCATTGTTTTCCATACACCGATACAGAAATCAATATTCTTATTTTCTTCACCAGGATCAACCTCAATCACATCGTAGTTTCCCAATTCAGCTAAAATTGGCTGTACAACAGGCATACAGTTATCATTGGTATTGCGATCAACTAAGACAAAAATCTTTGAGTAATTTCGTTCCTGTATAAAGGTTTTTAGAGACTGTAATGAGTCATCAAAGACTACTTGATAGCCTAAACTTTCTATAAATTGCATTTCTAATGGATTCAGTTTACGTTTTTTATAAACAAATTTTGTTATATCTTATACCAATTTTACTTGTTGACCCTCAAACTCGACGATATCATCGGGTCTAACTTTCATTCTTTTCCTATACTCTACCTGACCATTAACGGTCACCATCCCCTCAGTAACAACTAGCTGAGCCATAGCACCATGCTCTACCCAATTTAAAGCTTTAAGTAACTGAATTAACGGAATATATTCTCCTTCGATTTTGAATGTTTGCATAAAGCAAAAATAAGTTAATATTTCAGGAATCTCCTAATCAATAAGTGGTAATATTTTTGAATTTAGTACATTTGTGTGGATTAGATTAAAATAATGACACAGATTGCTGAACCCAGAAAACTATCTTTTGATAATACAGAAATTGCATTCAAAAGTAAAACCGATAAAGATTTAGATCGTGCTTATTTACTGTATAAAGTAATAGCAAGTAATTTCTTAGTAAAAGTCGGACCTCCAATTACTAATTTTGCTCTAAATATCGGACTACCTATCCAAGGAATCATTAAGTCAACCATTTTCAAACAGTTTTGCGGTGGCGAAACAATTGAAGGTTGTACATCTGCAATCAATCACCTAGGAGAAAACAATGTCGGTACAATCCTGGATTATTCTGTAGAAGGAGAAGATACTGAGGCCGCATTTGATGCTACTTTTAAAGAAACATTACGCACAGTAGTTGCTGCAAAAACAAATAAATACATCCCTTTTTCAGTATTCAAACCTACAGGGCTTGGCCGTTTCGAATTATTTGAGAAAGTAAACGCAAACGAAACGTTAACAGAAGCAGAGCAAGCAGAGTACAACAGAATGTACGATCGATGTGATGAAATCTGTAAAGCCTGTTACGAAGCTAATGTTAAAGTATTAATTGATGCTGAACACTCTTGGATTCAAGATGCCATTGATGACATAGCCCGCGATATGATGGAAAAATACAATAAAGAACAACCTATTGTATACAACACCTATCAATTGTACAGACATGATAAACTAGCCTCTTTAAAAGCTGATTTTGATTATGCAAAAACACAAAACTTCTTTTTAGGTGCAAAAATCGTACGTGGTGCCTATATGGAAATTGAAAGACAGAGAGCAGCTGAAAAAGGTTACCCATCTCCTATTCAACCTACAAAAGAAGCAACAGACAAAGATTACGATGCCGCTATTCATTTCATACTGGATCATATCGATCGCTTTGGTGTTATGGCAGGCACACACAATGAAGCAAGTAGTCTTTTGTTAGCAAATGAGCTTGACAGACGTGGAATAGATCATAGAAGCGACCGTATATTTTTCGCACAATTGTTGGGTATGTCAGATAATTTAACATTTAATTTATCTGAATCAAACTACAACGTTGCAAAATATATGCCTTACGGACCGATAAAAGCTGTTATGCCTTATTTATTCCGTAGAGCACAAGAAAACACATCAGTAGCTGGTCAAACAGGCCGAGAGCTGGGGTTAATCATTAAAGAGAAACAAAGAAGAAAAGCTAGTCGTTAAGACTAGCTTTTTTTATAAATTTGTACCTTCAATAATCAGATATGTCACCCGAATCAATAGAGAAATTCAACAAACTCAATAAAATAGCAGAACCATACGACGCCTTACTTTTTGATGTCGACGGAACCTTAGCTGACAATATAAGTGCGCATAAAGCAGCCTACGTAGCTACAGCAGCAGAATACAATGTCCTGTTGGATGATAGTCTAATCGACGAAACCGCAGGATGGCCAACCATAGCTGTTGCAAAAGAAATCTGTATCCGCTATAACACCACTTTTGATGTTCATGAATTTTCAAAAAGAAAATCAGCCATCTTTATAGAACAGTTCATCCAGCAGACACAACCTATTGATTATGTTGTCGAACATCTAAAATACCAGATTGGAAAGAAACGTATTGCGGCTGTTTCTGGAGGAACCAGATCAACATTAAACATCACACTAACCGTCCTTGGAGTACTTGATAAATTGGAAACCTTGGTGTGTGCCGGTGATACTCCTAATGGAAAACCATCGCCTGAGCCATTTTTATTAGCGGCCGAAAAGCTTCAGGTTGCCCCTGCTAAGTGTTTAGTTTACGAGGACGGAATCCCAGGAGTACAAGGAGCTTTGGCTGCTGGAATGGGTGCTGTTCGTATTGATCTGCTTTAAAAACTCGTTACAACCTTTAAACCTCCATTGGTATAATTAAAGTCAGTAGATTTAAGACCCCCAACAGGAAGTTTGACAAATGGCTCTACGGCTATGGACAACTTCTTACCTACTGTCATCTTTTTTCCAATGGAGAGATTAACAAATCCATTAAAATCATTCGTATTTACAGCACTTCCTTTAAATGTTTGTTTAACGTTTTCAGGAGAAGATACCGCCTGACCATTATTAGCCGAAGTATTCTCATTGATGCCATTTACAAAATAATTTTCTTGTGTCTGATCCAAAACCCCCACGTAGGACACCCCAACGGAAGTGTAGAATGATTTACTTACATGATAACGCACATCTACCGGAATATCAATCGTTAAAAGTTTATTATTAACAGCACTTAATTCTTTATCGACAGTTTGTCTAGCCAAAAGTAAAGATTCATTATTTTTCATGACAGGACTATTAGAAACAGCATCATTAAACGCCATGCCAGCTGACTGCACTGCTCCTAAGTTATTTTGTCGATCTACTCCGGCCCCATACTGCTGCATAGAAACGCCTGAACGTATACTGATCTTATCGGTAATTTGGTACGCTAAACTTAATCCCCCCCCCATACTCATCTTATCGACTGTTGAAGACGGAGCCACAAATGCGCCTACCTCCCACTTCTTTATGGCAGATGCAAAATCATGTTTATCGGAATTCAAATTGAATATAGAACCCAGTTTTTCCAATTTCTGAGCAATAGAACTGTTTCCTTCTCTCTCTTTTCTAACGGTATTAGTATTTTGCGCTAGATTATTATTTTTAACTTCTTGCTTCTTAACCTCAACAAGTTCGTTACCACTTTTAGAAGTCATATCAACTGGTTCTTGTTTTACATCATTATCTGTGAAAATTTGCGTAGTCGCTTCCAAAAGATGATCGATAGAAGCAATAGCATGTTCAATTTTGTCTTTGACTATGCTACGTTGATCAGAAGAAGCATCAATAAGCTGTTTCGGTGAATGATCTAATTTCAAAATAGGGGTATCATCCTTATTTGTTTCAACAGTATTTGTTTCAACAGTTAATTTATCTGTATCCAATTTTGTCTCTACCGGTAAGTTTGCAACAATTGCCCCATGATTGACAGCGGATTGATTTAAATACAAAAATGAAGCACTAGCAAAGAGCAGCACAGCAGCAGCTGCACTCCAATACTTCCAGTTCGTTTGCTTCTTAGAAACAAGAGATACATCATGTGACGCAAATTTTTCCCATGCACCTTCCGAATAAGGAAGCTCATGAGCTTTCATTTTGTCGACGATATGGTCTATTAATTCCTTATTTTTTTCTTTTGCCATTTTACACGCTACTTCTTGTTATTTAAATTCCTGTCTTATCTTATGTTGTTCCAAATAAAGCATCCTTAACTTTTGCTTTGCTCGAGTAAGATAAGTACGGGAAGTACTATCCTGGATATGCAACTGCTTTGCAATTTCATCATGCGAAAAACCCTCGATCTCATAAAGATTAAAGATGACACGCTGCAATTCTGGTAAAGAATCGAGCAACTTCATAATATCATCAACCTCTAGATTACTGGAGTTATATACCCTTGGCACATCAAGACTGCCCTCAGCTACATCTTCTAAAGAAGTCATCTCCTTTTTTGAGCGCAGAAAATCAATTGAAATATTAGCTGCAATTCTCCCTATCCATGACCGAAATGATTTCTCCAAAACATCATCCTCAACCAAATGGTTAAAAGAATCCAATCGTCTAAAAATCCGAATAAAAGACTCATTCGTTAATTCTTCAGCATCCACATCAGATTTAACATAGCGAATAATAATAGCCATCAAATATCCATAGTACTTTTTATAGACAAAAGCCTTCCCCTGCTCACGATTTCGTAAACAATCCTCCAGTGCACTTTTAAGTGTTACTTGTTTTTGCTTTTTTAAGTATGTTTGAATAATATTCACTCAATAAGACTATATTAATCCTTAATCTTCATCTAAAATAATACTTTCTGAATTAAGATTATGAAAGTCTTTCTTTTAATTTCTGCCATGCTGTTTTTTAAGTACATCTTCATAACGATACCGTATTACAAAACGCTACACCGTATTTTATAAATATTATATTGTTTTCACCTCTCATAAATGCAAAAAAAAAGCTATTTTTGTTCGATTTTTATATTATTTAATCCTTACCAATGAGTACTGTATTATCCGAACAGGAACAATTAAGAAGACAGGCATTGCAATCTCTAATAGATTTGGGTATCGACCCATATCCAGCTGAAGAGTTTGAGATCAATGCAAATGCTACTGATATATTAGAAAATTACGATAGAGATAAGCTTAACTATAAGAATATAAGCATTGCAGGACGTATCATGAGCCGTCGTGTTATGGGAAATGCGTCGTTCTTCGAAATTCAAGATAGTTCAGGCCGTATTCAAGCTTACATCAAACGTGATGACATTTGTCCTGATGAGGATAAAACGATGTATAATATCGTTTTTAAGAAATTATTAGATATTGGTGATATCGTTGGTATTAAAGGCTATGTTTTCACAACCCAGACAGATGCCATCTGTGTACATGTTGAAAAACTGACTGTATTATCTAAATCATTACGCCCTCTTCCAATCGTTAAAACTGCAGAAGGAAAAACATATGATGCATTCACAGATCCCGAATTGCGTTATAGAATGCGTTATGTCGATCTAGTAGTTAACCCGCAGAACAAAGAGATCTTTGTAAAAAGAACAAAATTGTTTAGTGCAATGCGTAATTTCTTTAATGACGCAGGTTATATGGAGGTTGAGACTCCAGTATTGCAATCCATCCCTGGCGGTGCTGCGGCCCGTCCATTTATCACACATCACAATGCTTTAGATATGCCTTTATATTTGCGGATTGCAAATGAGTTATATCTAAAACGCCTAATTGTGGGCGGTTTTGATGGTGTTTACGAGTTTTCAAAAAACTTCAGAAATGAAGGTATGGACCGTACTCACAATCCAGAATTCACAGCAATGGAGATCTATGTAGCTTATAAAGACTACAACTGGATGATGAAATTCACAGAACAATTGCTAGAACATTGTGCAATTGCTGTAAACGGCACCACCAAAGCGACATTTGGAGAACATGAAATCGACTTCCGTGCACCTTATAAGAGAATCACAATGGCCGATTCGATTAAAGAGTTCACAGGTTTTGATATTACAGGAAAATCTGAACAAGAAATTTTCGAAGCAGCCAAAGGAATGGGAATTCCGGTCAATAATACCATGGGTAAAGGCAAGTTAATTGATGAGATTTTTGGCGAAAAATGTGAAGGTAAATACATTCAGCCTACATTTATCACAGATTACCCTAAAGAAATGTCGCCATTAACAAAAAAACATCGCGACAATCCCGAAATCACAGAACGCTTTGAGTTAATGGTATGTGGTAAAGAAATTGCAAATGCATATTCGGAGTTAAATGATCCGATCGACCAACGTGAGCGTTTTGAAGCACAAATGGCCTTATCAGCACGTGGCGATGACGAAGCCATGTTTATCGATCAAGATTTCTTACGTGCATTAGAATATGGAATGCCTCCAACATCAGGATTAGGCATTGGTATGGATCGTTTAATTATGTTCCTGACCAACAATGCCTCTATTCAGGAAGTATTATTTTTCCCGCAAATGCGACCAGAAAAAATAGTAACAGTAGCTTCGACAGAAGATTATGTTGCATTGGGTATTCCAGCAGAATGGGTTCCTGTTTTACAAAAAATGGGTTTCAATACTATACCGGAATTAAAAGAAGCTAATCCTAATAAAGTATTCAATGACCTTGGGGGTATGCGTAAAAAAATGAAATTAGAAATCACCATGCCAACAAAAGACGAGGTCTTGGCATGGTTTGCATAAATAATTAGTTTGTACAGAAGCTGGCTATCCAAAAGGTAGCCGGCTTCTGTTTTTGTAAAAAACGTGTAAAGAATTGTTTACACAGCTCGCTGTGCCTACCAACGCGCATTATCCTAACCACAAAAACAAAGAGTCATCAATTTTTTAATTTATTTAATACTACTTTTAAAGTATAAACATTAAAAAATGAAAAATATACTTTCCATAGATGGTGGTGGAATAAGAGGTATAATACCTGCTCTAGTATTGGTCGTTTTAGAAGAAATTCTTCAGAAGAAGAGCAATGACCCGGATGCACGAATTGCAGAATATTTCGATTTTATTGCAGGAACTAGTACTGGAGGTATCTTAGCCTGCATTTTATTATACCCAAGTGAGGAAAATCCTTCAAAACCTAAGTTTTCTGCTAAAGAGGCATTAGATCTGTACGTATCCCACGGCACTGATATTTTCAAAACAACAAGATGGAGACGCTTTCTAAGTGAATTCGGGCTGGTGAGTGAATTATATTCAGCTACCGCATTAGAGAATGTATTACATGAATATTTTGGCGACACCAAACTAAGCCAACTAATAAAACCCTGTATTATAACAGCCTATAATATTGAACTCCGGAAAAATCATTTTTTTAGACAGCAAAAAGCTATTACACACGGAATAGCACGAGACTTCTATCTAAGAGATGTCTGCAGAGCGACCTCTGCCGCACCTACCTATTTTTCTGTTGCGGAGATTTATTCCATTGCAGGTACAAGATTTCCATTGGTAGACGGTGGTATGGTGGCTCAAAACCCATCCATTTGCGCTTTGATTGAAGTGATGAAAGCTTTTGAAGATACAGAAATAAACGATCTGTTTATGGTCTCATTAGGCACCGGGGTTGCAAAAAAAGCTTATAACTATGAGCATTTTAAGAAAAAACTGGCCATTACCATTGGTCCAGCTTTAGTCGATATTATGACAAGTGCCTCTGCAGAGAGTACCGAATTTTTTATTGAACAACTGTTTCAATTCAATAGAAAATCCAAAAACTACATCCGACTAGAGCCAACAAATATGTCAAGTGTTGAGTCCTCCATGGATGCGGCATCCAAAAACAACATCCAAAAACTTATCTCGCTAGCAGATAGACTGATGAGCGAAAATGAATTTCAACTCACCAAGATAGTGGATCATCTAATAAAAGAAAAAGAGGCAAAAAACAAGAAAAATCCGTGGTCTAAGTTGATGGATAGGTTGTAAAAGTTTACATTTACGCATATTTTAAATCTATATGGCACTGAATATCGTTTGGATCTCATTTTTTGTAATTGCGTTCATCGTTGCTTTGATCAAGCTTATTTTCTTTGGAGACACCGAAATTTTCATGAAAATTATCAATGGCATGTTTGACAGTGCTAAAAACGGTGCAGAAATCTCCTTAGGTCTCGTCGGCATGATGACATTCTGGTTAGGCATCATGAAAGTGGGTGAAAAAGCAGGAATGATTACCTTATTTGCAAAAGCTGTAAATCCATTTTTCAGCAAGCTCTTCCCTGGAATCCCAAAAAACCATCCTGCAAACGGCTCTATTATTATGAATTTTTCAGCCAATATGCTAGGTTTAGATAATGCGGCAACACCGGTCGGACTAAAAGCAATGCAGGAACTGCAAGAACTTAATCCAGAAAAGGATACCGCGACGAATGCACAAATTATGTTCTTAGTGCTCAATACCGCTGGAATAGCACTTATTCCAACATCGGTAATTGCTCTAAGAATGGCCAATGGAGCAGCAAACCCCGCAGATATTTTTATTCCAGCTTTGATAGGAACCTTTATTTCGTTTATATCAGGGATGATCGCTGTTGCATTCTTTCAAAAAATAAATCTCTTTAAACTACCCATCCTGATATTCCTAGGCAGTTTCATTGTCATGATGGCTGGCCTATATTTTGGTTTAAATGGCCTGCCTCCAGAAAAAATTGAAATTGTAACCGGACTAATCGGTGGTGTTTTAATTTTTTCCATCATCATCCTATTTATCGTTTACGGCGCGTTTAAAAAACTAAATGTTTACGATGCCTTTATAGATGGTGCAAAAGACGGATTTAAAACATCCATCATGATCATCCCCTTTTTAATCGCCATACTGGTGGCTATATCTGCTTTCCGAACAACAGGATGTATGGACTATATTGTGAATGCAATCGGTTCTTGTTTCGCTTATTTTGGCTTGGACACACGTTTCGTACCAGCTCTTCCAGTAGGATTAATGAAAACATTAAGTGGTGGTGGCGCTAGAGGACTTATGGTCGATGTCATGCAGGCATATGGAGCAGATTCGTTTCAAGGACGACTTGCCAGTGTTATCCAAGGTTCCTCCGAAACAACTTTTTACGTTCTAGCAGTATATTTTGGCTCTGTAGGCATTAAAAACACTAGACATGCGCTTATATGTGGCTTAATTGCCGATCTTGTGGGACTAATTGCAGCTATTATTTTAGCGTACATCTTTTTTGGTTAAACTTTAATCTTTCAATAACATGAAAAAAACAATTGCTTTAATTGCACACGATGGTAAAAAACCAGAAATGGTTGCCTTTGTAAAAGACCATATTGAATTCTTAAAAAAAGCTCATCTAGTCGCGACAGGCACCACCGGTTCTTATGTAAAACAAACAGGACTCGAAGTCGAATTAAAGTTAAGCGGACCTATGGGCGGAGATGCACAGATTGCAGCATTAGCTGCAGAAGGTAAAGTAGATGGAATCATTTTTTTCAGAGATGCATTAGGTAAACATGCACATGAACCCGATATTCAGATGCTGATGCGGGTTTGTGATTTGTACAACGTACCATTAGCAACCAATCCCGCAACTGGAAGCCTCATTATCGAAGGTCTACTGGAAGATGAACTATAACCAGGAATTTAATATTCACTTCATAAATTCCTAATCCCCTTATTATTTTTTATATTTAGAGATATGAATGATAATGAAATCTTAGTAACAATAGGTAATACGCCATACACAACAACAATCAAGCATGGAAATAATACGCTAATTGCAGATGAACCTGAAGAATTAGGAGGTCAAGATGAAGGATTCAATCCGCCTGCCCTTTTACTATCTTCATTGGGTTCATGTAAAGCAATGACAGTAAAGATGTATGCTGACCGCAAAAAATGGGATTTACAGGAGGTAAATATTAAACTTTCATACGAAATTTTAAAAAGTGAACTGCAACAGACCACCTATATCAAATGTCATGTTTCTCTTAAAGGAAATCTAGATAAAGATCAAAAAGACAGACTTCTCCAAATTTCAGAAAAATGTCCTATTCACAAAATTCTTTCTAATCCGATTATTATTTCTTCCAACCTGATCTAAAAAAATCAATTAGAATTTTTGATTATATCCACGAGATGCTATATTTGTCGCCACAAAGAATCATGAACATGCAAAATGAACAGCACACTCCTATTGACTCTCCTTTTACTTCAATAAAAAGAGAAAATTGGAAAAAACTGAACGGTCACTTTAAGCACACATTTTCGCAACACGACTTGGATCAATTGCATGCACTTAATGAACCATTGAATGCAGAAGAAATCGAAGATGTCTATTTCCCTTTAAGTCATCTCTTGGGTATTCATATTGAACGGTTTCAAGATTTACACAGAAGCACAAATCATTTTTTCGAAAAAAATGAAAGTACGCTTCCCTTTATTATTGGTATTGCTGGCTCTGTAGCTGTAGGTAAAAGTACAACAGCACGTGTATTGCAACGCGTCCTGACTTTATTGCCCAGTAAACCAAAAGTAGATTTAGTAACGACTGATGGATTTCTGTACCCGAATCATATCCTGAATGAAAGAGGCATAATGAATCGTAAAGGTTTTCCGGAAAGTTACGATGCTAAAAAATTAATACAGTTCCTTTCCGCTATAAAATCAGGCATGGGATCACTTTCGGTACCCCTGTACAGCCATTTAGAATATGATGTCTTACCTGATGACCAGCAACAGCTGATCCATCATCCTGATATCTTAATCGTCGAAGGCATTAATGTACTGCAGGTCAATTCGCAAAGACCACGAAAAGGACATAGTGTATTCGTGTCAGATTTTTTTGACTATACCATATATGTTCATGCCAGCGAAAAAAACTTATTAGAGTGGTATACCAACAGGTTTGAATCTTTAAGACGTACAGCATTTCAAAATCCGGCCTCATTCTTTCACAAATATGCCGACATGAATACTGAAGAAAGTATCCAGATGGCACATCAGATCTGGAATGAGATCAACAAACCAAATCTGGTCCAGAATATTTTACCAACACGGTACCGCGCTGATCTAATTTTAGAAAAAGGCAGTCATCACTTTGTTAAAAATGTAAAGGTCCGTAAGATTTAATCTTCCCGCGTACGAAATAATAAAATCTCATTTAAAATTTCATTCTGAATCTGATAATGTAATTTATTGCTACTCGATATGGTATTGAGCTCAATCTTATATTTCACAAAGTCCTTACCGATTTCGGCAACTTTTATTTTAAATAAATCGTCCCAGATAATATTCTTATTTATTTTCAGGATAGGTCTTAAATGATTTTCAACAGATTGGACATGCAACGGTTTTTCTAAAGGAAGTTCAAATTTAACGATCAGTTTATTCGACTTTTGAGAAGATTTATTGACCATCGTTGATGTGAATATCAAATTATTTGGTATTAGCACAACATCATCATCTTCATCACGAACGACAATATTTGCCAAAGTAATATCAACAATTTTACCCTGATAATTACTAATTTTAATATGGTCTCCAATGGAAAATTGATCAGAAAACATAACCAGCAATCCACTGATCATATTGGTAATATACTCCCTAAATATAACCGCAATAGCCATCGCAACGATGGTCATGCTGGTTATAAACTCCTTAGGATCAATTCCCAGCGCAACCATCAACGTAATCACAATCATACCAGCATTCAATACTGTAGCAACCCGGGAAATACCCAGTACAAAATTTCCTCTCACATCATGGTTTGCATGTTTACGGTTATACAGCGAAACAATCAAGAACCGGCCGATTGAGATCAACAGATTGGCGGTCAAAAAAGTATTTAAAGCATAAGCAAAGTGAAGAATAATCTTGTTTTTCTCGTAAAAAGAGGCTAAACCGACAAAAGAATAGCTTAAAGCTATCCACACAGCACAACGAAATACAAAAGATAGGGATAATTTATTTTTAACCATTGAAATCTAATTTTCTTTAGGAACTAAACTAATCATTTTTCATTCAATACAAAAAAATGATACTCCTAAAAATAAGTATATTTGCAAAAGACCAATGGTCGAAAAATATGAACGAAGAAACAACAACAGTAGAGCTTACAGTTACAGGAATGCATTGTACAAACTGTGCAATTGCTATTCATCAATATTTAGAAAAAAAAGAGGCAAAAGATATATTTGTCGACTTTGCATCTGATGAAGTTAAATTCTCAGGAATAACGGCAAAAGAACTTCCCGAAATAACAAAAGGGATTGAAAATTTAGGTTTTCAGGTCCTGACTGATGAAAGTCCAAAGGAATCATTTTATAAAAAAATAGAAACCAAATTTTGGTTCAGTCTATTTTTTACGCTTCCTCTCTTTGCACATATGTTTATACAACACCCTTTGTTGCATGCCCCATACATCCAGCTCGGACTCTGTGCTCCCGTATTTCTGCTCGGTTTTTTTCATTTTGGTAAAAGTGCGTTTTACTCCCTTAAAAATGGCATGCCAAATATGGACGTGCTCATATTTATAGGTGCAACAGCTGCATTCACGTACAGCCTCATCGGCACCCTCAATCACCTAGGCCCAGATTATATGTTCTATGAAACTTGCGCAACAATCATCACGCTCGTTCTATTGGGAAATCTATTTGAAAAAAAATCCGTAAAAAAAACAACATCTGCAATCGGAGACCTTATTAAGATTCAAAATGTAACCACAACAAAAATCACAGCAGATCTAGAAGAGATCATCCATACAAGAGATGTTAAACAAGGCGATGTTTTACTGATCAAATCAGGAGATCTTATTCCAGTTGATGGAGATATTATTGAAGGAGATGGCTTTGTCAATGAATCCATGATTACA
Source organism: Sphingobacterium kitahiroshimense (assembly GCF_025961315.1). Classification (NCBI taxonomy): domain Bacteria; kingdom Pseudomonadati; phylum Bacteroidota; class Sphingobacteriia; order Sphingobacteriales; family Sphingobacteriaceae; genus Sphingobacterium; species Sphingobacterium kitahiroshimense. The sequence continues at coordinate 1,432,968 of NZ_JAOQNK010000001.1, forward strand.
GGAGAAAGCCTACCCGTTTTCAAAGATAGATATGCAACCGTCATCGGCGGAACAACACTAACAGAAGGCAATATAAAAATCACGGCCACCAAAGTTGGACGTAAAACCGTCCTTTCCCAAATTATCGCACTGATCAAGGAAGCACAATCAAAAAAACCACCTATTCAAAAACTCGGTGATAAAGTTGCATCATACTTCGTACCCTTTGTGGTCGTCATCGCCATTTTCACCTTTTTTATCACTTACTTTATAGCCGAAATATCACTACAGCAATCATTAATGAATGCCATTGCAGTACTTGTCGTCTCCTGCCCGTGCGCGATGGGTCTAGCGACCCCAACTGCTGTCATGGTAGGTTTAGGAAGAGCCGCTAAAATGGGAATTTTAATTAAGGGAGGTGATACAATTGAAGAGATGTCGGATCTTAAATATATGGTATTCGATAAAACTGGCACTTTAACTACCGGAGATTTCAATATCAAAGCGATCCAAACGTTTGGAATAGAACAAAAACAAGTAGAATCAATCATTGCACAATTAGAAGGCTATTCAAATCATCCTATAGCAAAGTCCATCAGACAGCACATGAAAGAAGTAAAAGCCTACCGCATTGTCTTTCAAGATGTCAAAGAGATTAAAAGCGAAGGACTTTACGCTACAGATACAAATAGTAATGTGTATAAATTAATCAATGCACGTTTAGGAAAAGTAGATTATTCAAACCGCTACGACTTAATTCTATCCATTAATGATGTCGTAGTTGCAGGCTTAGTGATTGAAGATCAAATAAAACCTTATGCAAAAGAACTCATTCAAGCCATTAAAGGCAAAAATATAACCCCAGTAATATTAAGTGGTGACCGAAAAAGTAAATGTGACCTAGTCGCTCAAAAACTTGGAATAGCAGAAGTTTATTCCGATCGCAATCCTGAAGAGAAATTGAATATTATCAACAAACTTAAAAAAGCAGGTATTACAGCAATGGTCGGCGACGGTATAAATGATGCTCCTGCCCTGACAACAGCCCACGTCGGTATCTCTCTAGGTGACGCAAGTCACATTGCGATACAATCTGCTAAAATAATTCTTTTGAATTCCGATCTAAAATCGATTGAAAATCTATTACTTATCGGAAGGCACACACTGCAAACGATCAAAGAAAATCTTTTCTGGGCATTTGCCTATAATATCATCGCAATACCGCTCGCAGCAATGGGATTTTTAGGCCCCATGCTCGCCGCCTTCTCAATGGCTTTCTCCGATGTTATTGTCATCGGCAATTCACTTCGTCTTCGTTTTAAAAAACTGCGGTAACAAGCAATTGACCGCATTTAAATCTTTTTTAAATCAATAAAAAAATAGACTATTTTTTTCACTATCTTGAACCTCAAAACATTCGCTTTTGAGGTTATTTTTTTGTAACTTCGCATGCGTAGCAATCCGTGTAAACGGGATTGTTTAATAGTTTTATCGAAACCAAATTAATATGGCTGAAGAAACAGAAAATGATAATAATTTAGTACCTGCAAACGATCGAATTCTTTCGGTAAGTATCGAGGATCAAATGAAAACTGCCTACATTGATTATTCAATGACAGTTATTGTTTCTCGTGCATTACCAGATGCTAGAGATGGTATGAAGCCTGTACACCGTCGTGTTCTTTACGGTATGTTGGATTTAGGTGTTACAAGCAGTAAGCCTTACAAAAAATCTGCCCGTATTGTTGGTGACGTATTAGGAAAGTACCATCCACATGGTGATACTTCCGTATACGATGCAATGGTACGTCTAGCACAAGACTGGAACATGCGCTACCCTTTAGTGGATGGTCAAGGTAACTACGGTTCTGTCGATGGAGACCCTCCTGCGGCAATGCGTTATACGGAAGCAAGATTGAAAAAAATTGCGGAAGAAATTTTATCGGACATCAATAAAGATACAGTAGACTATCAATTGAACTTTGATGACTCTTTGGAAGAACCAACAGTATTACCAACACGTATTCCCAATCTATTGGTAAATGGTGCTTCAGGTATTGCAGTCGGTATGGCAACCAATATGGCGCCACACAACTTAACAGAAGTTATCAACGGTACAGTTGCATATATTGACAACCGTGATATCGATGTACCCGAATTGATGCAATATATCAAAGGCCCCGATTTTCCTACAGGAGGTTTGATATATGGTTACTCGGGTGTTCAGGATGCAGAGAACACTGGCCGTGGTCGTGTCGTGATGCGTGCTAAAACAGAAATTGAAGTATCAAAATCAGGTAAAGAGTCTATTATAGTTACAGAAATTCCTTATCAGATCAATAAAGCGAATATGATTGAACGTACCGCTGAATTGGTTAATGAAAAAAAATTAGAAGGAATTTCAGCAATTCGCGATGAGTCAGATCGTACGGGTTTACGTATTGTATACGATATTAAACGCGATGCTAACGCAAATGTCGTTCTAAACAACCTATTCAAGTACACAGCATTACAAACCTCATTTTCAGTAAACAATATTGCTCTTGTAAAAGGTAGACCAGTATTGATGAACCTGAAAGATATGATTCAGGTATTCGTGGATCACCGTCATGATGTTGTCACGCGTCGTACACGTTTTGAATTGGCTGAGGCTGAAAAAAGAGCACATATTTTAGAAGGATATTTAATCGCGCTTGATCATTTAGATGAAGTGATCAAGTTGATCCGTGCCTCTTCAACTCCTGAAGATGCCCGCGTAGGATTAATGGAAAGATTCGGTCTATCAGATCTTCAAGCACGCGCAATTTTGGATATGACGCTTCGTCGTCTAACCGGACTGGAGCACGATAAGATTAAAGAAGAATATGCTGAGCTAATGAAAACGATCGATTACTTAAAATCTGTATTAGCAGATGAAGGTCTTCGCATGCAGATCATTAAAGAAGAACTGATCGAAATCAGAGAGAAATATGGTGACGAGAGAAGATCTATAATCGTCCATTCAGCAGAAGACATGCGTATGGAAGATTTCATCGATGATGAAGAAATCGTGATCACAATATCTCATAATAGCTATGTAAAACGTACTCCTCTAACTGAGTATAAACGTCAAGGACGCGGTGGACGTGGATCTATTGGTTCGACCACACGTGAAGAAGACTTTACAGAACATATTATTACTGCTTCGGCACATAATTATATGTTGCTATTTACAGAATCTGGTCGTTGTTTCTGGTTACGAGCATTTGAAGTTCCTGAAGGAAGTAGAACTTCTAAAGGTCGAGCGTTGCAGAATATCATCAATATTCCGAAAGACGAAAAAATTAAAGCATACATTTTAGTGAAGAACTTAAAAGACCAGGAATACCTGGAAAATAACTTCATCATTATGTGTACTAAAAAAGGTACAATTAAGAAAACGTCATTAGAAGCTTATTCACGTCCTCGTGCAAATGGTATCAATGCCATCAACATTAATGAGGGAGATCAGCTGTTAGAAGCTTGCTTAACAAGCGGAACAAGTGAAATTGTAATGGCATTACGTTCTGGACGTGCTATTCGTTTCAACGAGTCTACTGTTAGACCAATGGGTAGAACAGCAACTGGTGTTCGTGGTATTACTTTAGGTAGTGAGAGCGATGAGGTTATTGGTATGATTAGTGTAGATGATCCAGAGACTACGGTGCTTGTTGTATCTGAAAAAGGATACGGTAAACGAACAGATATCGAAGATTACCGAGTTACAAACCGTGGTGGTAAAGGTGTAAAAACAATTAGCGTCACTGAGAAAACAGGTAAATTAGTTGCTGTAAAAGGTGTTAACGATACTGAAGATTTAATGATCATCAATAAGTCAGGTATTGTCATTCGTATTTCAGTAGAAGGATTAAGAGTAATGGGGCGTGCAACGCAAGGTGTCCGTTTAATTAATCTGAAAGGTGAAGATGAAATTGCATCAATTACTAAAGTAGATAGAGAGGAAGAAGTGGAAGAAACGGAAGAAGAAATTCTTTCAGGTGAAGAAGTAGAAGATGCGTCAGAAAGCACTGAAACCGATCAAGACGATAAATCTGAATCTAACGAAGAATAAAAAAAGAATGAGAGCATTATTGACATCATTAATACTGTCAGCTACAAGTTTAACTGTTGTTGCCCAATCCAATATCAAGGAGGGCAACAACAGTTTTGCGCTTTATACACAAACTGGAGATATTAAAAATTTGGAGAACGCACGCAAATTTAGTGATGCAGCTTTCAAAACCCGTAAAGATTCTTCTTCAGTTCGTAATAATGTTTTGAGAGGACTTGTTTACAGTTCTTTAGCAGTTGTAGATTCCACCCGGAAACAAAAGTATACCATAGACCCTATTGATGAAAGTTTAAATACCTTAAAACTCATTGATAAGAAAAAAGCATATCGCAATTTCCCTGTAGAAGTTGATTATATCAAGCAAAATTTAGCAACTGCATTAATCTATAAATCAAATGTTGAGTTAAAAAATAACAAGTTTGAAGAAGCGTACAAAGGATTTCTGAAAGTAGACTCCCTTGGTTTCAAAAATGCCGATTTAAAATTTAATTTAGCAACTTTAGCTGTAAGCAGTAAACGATATCCTGACGCGATTAAATATTACAAAGAGTTAATCAAGCAGGATTCAAAAAAACCGCAATATTATCTAGAGCTCGCAGCTGTATATGAGAAAATCGGAACAAAACAAGATGAACTTAATACACTATCTGCAGGCCGATTAGAGTTTCCTCAGAACAAAGATATCCTCTTCAAGCTGATCGATATCTATGCTAAAAATGAATCTTATGACGCCATCTTAACGATAATTGATGAAGCGATCAAATTAGAGCCTGAAAATGTTGAATTAAATTACTTGGCGGGTTATGCATACGAAGACGCGAAAGATATTCGAAATGCAAAACAATATTATAATAAAGTTCTGCGTTTAGATGCTAATAACTACCCATCAAATTTAGCTTTAGGCCTTATTTATTTAAAGGATTTTCTTAAATCTAAATCTGACGAAGACAAACAATATGCGCAAGCTTATCTTTTGAAAGCAAATGAAATTAAACCATATGATGTGAATGCACTTAAAGCACTGTCTACTTATTACAATGCAATAGAAGATTATGTGCAGTTAGATCGTGTGAATATATTATTAAATCAATTAACAGTTAATTAGAGATGAACATTAAATCATTATTATTATTGGCAGCTGTTGCATCAGCAAGTACATCTGTTTATGCACAAAAAAATAATGTTAATAAGGCAAAAACAAGTATAGCAAAATTCGAAGAGCTAAAAGGTGCAGGTACGCCACAATTGGCACTGCCAAATTTGAAAACTGCACAAGAAGCTATTGATTTAGCTGTTGTTCATGAGAAAACAAAAGATAATGCAGAGGCATGGACAATCTATTCATTGGTTTATGCAAACTTAGCTAATTTAGATAAGTCTGCTGATGAGGCTAAAAAAGCTGAAGATGCAATTGTTAAAGCTAAAGAATTGGATAAAGATGGCGCAAATAAAGATAATATTCGTGTCTCTGAACAAGTATTAGGTCAATTCAACTTCAATCTTGGTGCTGAAGAATATCAAGGTCAAAAATACAAGGAAGCATATGACTCTTTTGAAAAAGCATTAACATATTTGCCAGGTGATACAACATTAATCTATTATGGTGGTATTTCAGCTCTTCAAAGTAACGATTATGCCAAAGCAATTGCGAAATATAAAGAGCTTATTCCTTCAAAAGAATTTTCTTCACATAAACAAATTGTTGTAGACTTACCAAAGTTATATTTATCTGCTAAAGATACCGCTTCTGCATTGGATTATGCAGCAAAAGCAGTAGAAATGTATCCTGATGACAATGCAGCTGCGGTTCAAAATATTGAATTTAATTTGATTGCTGGTCGCGAAAAAGAAATTTTAGCGGGCATCACTGCGCAATTGGCAAAAGATCCAAATAACAAAAGCTTAAATTACTATTTAGGAATCGCTCATTCAGCAAATAAAAATGATGCTGCTGCAATTGAAGCATATAAAAAGGCTTTAGCAGTAGATCCTGATTATTTTGAAGCAAATACAAATATTGCAATCACAATGATGAATGGTGTACGTGAAAAATTAAATGTTTTAAACAACGATAGATCATTGAGCCAAGCAAAATACAACGAAGGAGTGGCTAAAATTAAGGAAGAAATTAAACCTGCTTTAGTTTATCTAACAAAAGCGGTACAATTACAACCTAAAAATATAGATGCTTTGACAAACTTGAAAAACTACTATGTTTTCATGCAAGATGAAGCTAAAACAACTGAAATTACAGCTCAAATTAACGCTTTAAACTAAGTTTACTTAATCTTTAATAAGAAGGGGATTGCATGTATTGCAATCCCCTTCTTGTTTTTCATAGAGATCCACAAAGAAAACATGTTTTGAATCGCCTCAGACCTTCTAAAAAGCTGGGGTTGGGCTATAATTAGTTTTTAAAAGCTTTAACTTAAATTAACATCATTAAAAAAAATATTTGTTATCTTTATAAAAATTATAATTTAAGCTCTGTATGTAAACCTAATTTTTACTATTATTTTTTAACAGAGTTAAACGATCTCAATGAAAACAACAATAAAATTTAATAATGTTAATACATTATTTTCTAAATCTTTAAAGGAAAGAATTAACGATTATTTCAAAACTAATAAAATCCAAAAAACAGGAGAAAAAAGAGTACTAACAAAAGCAATCATCCTGTTTGTAACCGCTATATCTTTCTACATCACATTAATTGTAATTCAACCACACTGGTTAATCAGTGTTGTTGTATTAATTTTACTTGGAATAAATTTTGCCGCAATCGGATTCAATGTGATGCACGATGCCGGACATGATACATTCTCTAATAGTAAGAGACTAAACAGTGCCCTATCCTACAGTCTTAACCTAATGGGTGGAAATATCTATTTCTGGAAATTGAAGCACAATATTGCACATCATACTTATACCAACATTGAAGGTGAAGATCATGATATTGATATCAAATTTATGCGTGTGCATAAAGACCAAGAATTAAAAAAGCATCACTCCTACCAGAAATATTATTTTATGGTTCTATATAGCATCTCCTACTTAGCTTGGATTTTCTATCAAGATTATGAGAAATATTTTCTTGAAGCCATGGGAAGCAAAAAGAAATCATTCGATTTCCCTTTACGTGAAAAAGTGATCTTTTGGGTAAGTAAAATTATTCACATCAGTATTTTCATCGTTATCCCAGTTTTAGTGGTAGGATGGTTACCAACATTAGTTGGGTTACTAATTTCAGGTATCGCTTGTGGTATCTGTTTAGCAACCGTATTCCAGCTTGCGCACGTCGTAACTGAAACAGAATTTGTTGCCATAGAAGAGACTGCAGACCCAACAAAAATGGAAAATGAGTGGATGATTCACCAATTGAGCTCTACAGCTAATTTTGCTACAAAAAACAAATTTCTAACTTGGATTCTAGGCGGTTTAAATTATCAGGTTGAACATCATTTATTCCCTAAGATAAGTCACATCCACTATCCCGCGATTAATAAATTGGTCAGAGAAACCTGTCTGGAGTTCAATGTTAAATATCTTGAATACAAAACATTCAATTCAGCATTCAAATCACATGTGAGTGTGATTCAGTCCATGTCAAGATAGATATAACATTAAAAAATATAGAAAGGCTAAGCAGTTGATGTTTAGCCTTTTTTTTGCTTCCTATAATAACATCAAGGAAATTACATTAATACATCCTTATTTTATACCACCGAAATCCCATTATGGCAATAGCATTACACCACTACCCCACAAACTTCACAATACCAATACAACAATTCCATCGCATTATCCCTATAATCTTACACATGCTTAAAGGTTTATCAATCATTACTAACTACACCAAAGAAATAAAGAATAGATTTCCAAAATTTCAGCTTGTAGGATAAGCACATTGATCAGGAGCCTTAAATAATGACAAAGTAAAGGGCAAGCAAGCATTGGTGGTAATGAAGCCGAAAAATAAAAAAGCCATTGCAATAAATTGCAACGGCTTTTAAGAAGTATAATTATGTTTTGTTTTTGTACTCGCTTAGAATGTGAATTTCACAGAAGCATTCCATGTACGTCCCCATCCCATTAACACTTTGTTAGATGTGTCAATACCTTTCCAGTATGTAGCATTCGCCTTCGACTCGACATTTGAAGTAGCTTCAGAGATATACAATTTGTCTAATACGTTGTTCATATTAACACGGAAACTGATCGCATTCTTATCGCTCAATACAACTTTGTAAGATACACCAGCATCTAACAGATCATAATTTGGCAATTTCATTGTAGGTCTATTAGCAGGTAATGAACTATACAGATCTTCATAACGTCTATAATCAGCATCTACAGAAAGACCTTTTAAGACTTTGTATTTAGCACCTAAACCCCAACTTGTCTGAGAAGCATCACCAACTTTTACACCTGTTAAATCTCTCGTTGTAGTTTCTAATACTTCACGATTTTCATTACGAACAATCGTTATAGCATCACCATCATATTCCCATTTACCTAAGGAAGCAAAACCTTTTAATTCAAAGCCACGGAATGGACGAGCTAATAACTCTAACTCCACACCTTGGTGATCTTGTTTTACACCATAGTTCGTGTTATAGATTAAACTTCCGACCTGTACTTTGTCAATACCATATTTGTCAACTTCTTTTTGAGCAGCTGTAAAAGAACTTCCTGTTGTACGGTCAGCCCATGTCGTGCGGTATGCATTTACGCTAACATCAAAATATTCAGAGGCAAATTTGTAACCAGCCTCTAAACCTAAAATTTTCTCATTAACAGCATATGGATTAACATCGTTCATGTAATTCATGAAGATATTGTTTTGGTATGGCTGGCGAGAATAATAACCCGCATTACCAAAGATGGTATGGTTACCTAATGTATAACTTGCACCGCCTTTTACATTGTAGCCTAAATTGTTCACATCTTTAGATTTACCTTCACCTAATTTATAAAGGAAATAATCTTGTCTACTGTTTTGCTGACCAGAAAGGGAACCTTGGAAGAAAGCTGTAAAACCATCTTTCGCAAACTCTAATTGTCCAAATAAACCAGCATATCTAATCATTTGTTCATAATCCCAACCTAAACGGTCCTGACCTGTTTTTGGTTTATCTCCAAAAGATTTCCAAGGACTAGTGCTGTAAGTATTAGAAGTAGTCATGATCCCGTAGTTCACATTTTTTTCATGGGAAATCGATTCTTGACCTAATTTATCCGTTACTTGAATATAGTGTTCACCTTTATAGTCACGTAAATCAAAACCAACATTAAAATTTAAATAATCATTCAACTTACGGTTATAGTTAGATACTACACCAAACCATTGGTGATTATTAACTTGAGATGCTAAAAATGGTGTTGGATTTACTTTTTCAGTACGTTTGGATTGACCGCCACCACTAGCAACAGAAGCATATACAACAGTAGATAACGACGATTTATCATCAATTGTCCAATCCCAGTTTAAGTTAGCAACCGGTTTATGATAGTAGTTTTTACGTACATTTCTTTCCACCCCATTAATCATCTCCACGTTTGCATTAAATTTTCTTCCATCTCTCAAGAAATTTGATAGTTCTGAAGTAAAACCTTGGTTATGCCATTGTGGAGCACCTGTAACCATTAAGTTTAAGTTGTGCTTCTCGTTTACTTTATATCCAACAGATAAGAAATAGTTTTGGCCAGCACCTTCAGTACCTTTCATGTAACCATTTCCTTGCCACCCAGTAACCATTGCAGATACTGCAAATCCACTTTTCATTAAACCGGTGTTGTAAGCAATCGTAGATTTTACAAACATATCGTTACCGATAGTTGTTTTAACAAAACCACCTTGTTGCATATCTGTAGATTTAGTCACAAAGTTAATCGTCCCCCCTACTGAAGAGATCGCTAATTTTGAAGAACCTAAACCACGTTGAATTTGTACTAAAGAAGCAATATCTGACAAACCACTCCAGTTAGACCAAAAAACACGACCATTGTCCATACCATTAATCGGTTGGCCATTTAATAAGAAAGCTGTGTTAGATTGATCAAAGCCACGTGTTGTCATGGAAGATTCACCAAAACCTTTTGATTGACCAGATACGTATACACCAGGTGTATTGACCATGGAAGCAGTGATATCCATTGCACCCACTTTTTCTTCGATGATTTGTTTCGAGATTGTAGAAACAGCAATCGGAGTTTTACGATCTTCCGCGATATCAATTAAACCACGACCTACAACAACAACTTCTCCTAAATTTGTTTCAGATGATTCTGCAAAAACAGGATCTAATTGTAGTGCTTCACCGGCTTTCAAGAAGACATTATCGTAAACAACTGGTTTTTGACCGATGTAGGTAACTTCAATTTTGTAAGGTCCGCCCTCTTGAAGATTTGCGATGTTAAAACGTCCATTCGAATCTGCCGATCCGCTGAAGGTGGCTCCGCTTGACTGATGCGTAATTTTAATAGTTGCACCTGTCGTTGTTTGTCCAGTAGATTGTTTTACAATCCCTGTAACACTGCTTGTTGTTGTTTGTGCATGGATAGTTCCATAACTCCCGACAGCAAGAGCAAAAAAAAGTAGAGACTTTTTCATGTAAGATGTGTTTGATATAGTTTTGATGCTGCAAAAGTAAAACTCCCATATCTATTTAACTAATTTTAACATGAAATGAATATGTTAAAACATCCTTTTTAGCACCTAAAATTTTGATAAAATAACACCAAACAAACAAATATATTTTAAAGTCATAAAAACACAAGGATATATTTTGAATATTTAATCACAAAAACTAGTCTAAATTACCACATTGGCAATTCTAGTAAGAATAAAACTTTGTCCTTTTTGAATAAATGAAAGGCAGGCCTTCTTAAACTATATTTTACAGCAGTAGCATGGGAATGCCAAACATGAAGATCAAGGTTATTTTAAATAAAAGAGTTGATGCCCCCTTAATTAAAATCGATCTAAAGTAAATATATACAAACTTTATTAAAATAGCAATAGAGAAAACAAAAAAAAGGCTTAAAATTAAATTTAAGCCTTTTCTTATTTTTGATACAATATCCTATTTTTTAGGAATTTCTTTTAAAATTTGTTTCACAAATTCCCAATATTTCTGAACAGAAGATATAGATACCCGCTCTGCCGGAGAGTGTGCACCCAAAATAGTTGGTCCAAAGGAAATCATATCCATTTCAGGATAATTCGTTCCCAAAATTCCACATTCCAGTCCAGCATGGCACGCAACCACCTTTGGCTCCTCTTCATGCTGTTCAATATAAATACGTTTCAAAACCTCTAAAATTTCAGAATCAGCATTTGGTGTCCATCCAGGGTAAGATCCTGAAAATACAACATCAAATCCAGCTATTGAAAAACCAGCTTCCAAAGATTGGGCTAAATCTATTTTAGAACTTTCAACAGATGATCGTGTCAAGCATTTAATACTCATTTTTCCATCGCCAACACTCACTTTGGCAATATTATTAGAAGTTTCCACAAGATCTTCAAAGTCTGCGCTCACACGGTAAACACCATTATGTGCCGCATAGATTGCATTGATCAACAACTCCTGATCTTGAGCAGAAAGAACAGCAGCAGGAACAGTAGTTAATTTTTCAATTGATATTGTCAATCCACCATCTACTGTTTTAAACTCAGTTTTAATAGCTTCAATAAGAGGAGCTAAATCTGACGCAAAATTATCCTCATGTTCAGAAGAAACAATTACCGTTGCAGTAGACTCACGCGGAATTGCATTTCGTAGACTTCCACCATTTAGAGTTGCAAGCTGTAAACCAAACTCATCATAAGATTTATACAAAAGGCGGTTCATGATTTTATTCGCATTCCCCAAACCTTTATGAATTTCAATTCCTGAATGACCGCCATTAAGGCCCTTGACAACAATTTCAAAAGCAACAGCTCCAGAAGGACTAGCCTCCTCTTGATAAGACTTAGTAGCTGTTACATCAATTCCACCTGCACACCCGATATCAAGTTCATCATCCTCCTCCGTATCCAGGTTTAATAAAATATCTCCAGTCAATACACCACCTTGCAACCCCATTGCTCCAGTCATACCCGTTTCTTCATCAATCGTAAACAAGGCTTCGATTGCAGGATGCTCCAGTTCTTGGGAAGCTAAAATGGTCATAATTGTAGCAACGCCAATTCCATTATCTGCACCTAAAGTCGTGCCTTTTGCCTTTACCCAATCACCATCCACAAACATATCGATACCCTGCGTATCAAAATCAAAAATAGTATCGTTATTTTTTTGATGAACCATATCCAAGTGGGATTGCAGGACGACCGTTTTACGGTCTTCCATACCAACAGTTGCCGCTTTTTTAATCAGGACATTGCCAACATGATCTTCAGTAACCTCAAGACCCAAGCTTTTACCAAAATCTATCATAAATGCGATAACACGTTCTTCTTTCTTCGAAGCACGTGGAACTGCATTCAATGCAGAAAAATTCGCCCATAGCTCTTGAGGAGCTAAGGCATCTAAATTATTATTTGCCATAATTTTTTCTATTTCAACAACAAAGTTAGTTTTTTTGAAGTAATTTCGGCCCATGGACAATAAGAATCTAACGAATCAATATTATCGTGAATCTGGAAAAGAGCTTTTCGAGAAACGACTCCATGCAAAAATGCAGTTAAAGAAATTTAATGATGCCGAACCAAAATCTTTTAAAGAAAGACAGATCATCATTAAAAATCTACTTAACACGAAATCCAACCGTTTTTTTATTGAACCTCCTTTTTATTGCGACTATGGTTTCAACATTTCTATAGACGACAATTTTTTCGCCAATTATAACTGCACTCTGCTAGATGCTGCTCCGATTACAATTGGTAAAAATGTCTTATTCGGTCCTAATGTTTCATTATTTACGTCCACTCATGCGATCCATCCTGAAGACCGCGCAAAAGGATGGCAATGTTCTAAACCGATCAACATAGCAGACAATGTCTGGTTAGGAGGCAATGTTATTGTTAATCCTGGCATAGAGATCGGTGAAAACAGTATTGTTGGTTCCGGCTCCGTGGTCACCAAAAACATACCGGCCAATGTCATCGCCGCAGGAAACCCATGTCAGATCATTCGGCCAATTACGGAAGCAGACAGACTGGATCTGACAAAAGCAGGCTCAGAATAATCAAACTTAAGTCAAGATTGATTGCGTAACAGTAATATTTTTCCGATTAAGTTTAAAACTATTTAAGTTTATTACTTGTTTAAGAAATTAAGCCTGAAGTATAGATATGATTACAACAACGAAGCGCGCTTCTCTTTCCTTTTTTATCTTGCCCCTCCTATTATTGGTTATCACTATTGCACGACCTCTTTATGCACAAGAATATATACAGGAATATCGAGATACCGTAAACAAATTTAAACCTTTAAATGAAAAATATAACACCGATACGGTCATCAGCAACACTCAGGTCACTCCTTATTCAAATAACTCTGTAAAGCAAAGTTATGTAAATAAGAGCTATCAGATTCCAAATTACCAGGATACCATCAATCACAACCCTCGGAAACACTTTGCAAGAGCGGCGACCGAATGGTTCATGTTTCAGGCATTACCAGCTTCTTTCAACTACTTCATCAGAAAAGATCCCTACTCGCACATCACATTAAACAACTGGTTCAAACATCTTAAACCAAGTGCATGGGCATGGGACGACAATGCATTTGCTACAAATCAAATTGCCCACCCTTATCACGGTCAACTGTATTTTAATGCATTCAGATCCAACAACTATAGCTTTCTTCAATCCTCCCTTGCCACTTTAGCAGGAAGCTTTATCTGGGAAACTGCAGGAGAGACACAGGCCCCTTCAATCAATGATTTAGTAAACACAACCTATGGCGGCATTATATTGGGGGAAATCACACACCGTATTTCACAAAATGTACTGTCCAGACCGACCAGTTCCTTAGCCGAGCGGCAAGGAAAAGAAGTATTAGCTTTTTTCATTAATCCAGTCAACGGGCTAAATCGTTTATTGGATGGCCGTTGGGGAAGAGTCGTAAAAGGAGCTGTTATTGATTCTTCTAAAGTCAAAGCCGAGGTCGATTTTGGTTTCCGCCGTTTTGACACAAAAGACCTAGACATTATCACAAAAGGAAAAACAGATTATTTTGTTCGGTTAAGCTTGATCTATACCAATGACAACATTGAAAACAAAAAACCGTTTGATGATTTCTATGTCAATCTGGAGGTTGGCGGAGACGACAGCTCATTTGTCAACACCGTAAACGTATATGCGTCACTCTACGGAAAACGCATTATCAAAAATCTTCCGGGTAGACATCTCGGCGTACTCTCTGCAAATTATGACTTCTATCATAATGAAGCCTTCTTCTACGGAGCACAAAGTATGAATTACAACGTCATATCAAACTTTAGTTTAGGAGGCAAGAATCGCTTAACAACAACTATAGGTGGTGGTCCTGTCATACTGGCCGCAGTTCCTGATCCCTACCTCCTCTTTGGAGAAAGCCGTAATTACAATTACGGACCAGGTGTCGATGTCCGCGGTTCAGGAGAAATCAGTGTGCTGAACAGATTTAAATTCGGAGCACAATACCATGGTGGTTATTTTGTTACCTTAAGTGGCAATGAATCCCATTATTTTTTACATACAGCATCGATTAGTGGCAGTCTACGTCTATTGAAAAACTTCTCTTTAAACATGAATTCTGGTTATTTTAGATTAGAAGGTAATTTCAAAGACTATCCTGATATCAACAAAAGCTACCCATTTGCACGTTTCTCATTGGGATACAATGTTTTATTTTAACAAAAAAAAACACATGAAGATCTTATACCTCATTTATGTCCCCTTTGTCCTCATCAGCTGTACAGCATCATCCAATCAAAATAAATCTCAGGATAAGCCCAAACAGTTGCATGTGGTTGATGGTTATAATCAAAAATTGATAGATCCCCAGGGTAAAACCATTAAAGACAGATTCACCCCCCCGGTTGGCTACGAAAGAGAAAACTACAAAAAAAATGAATTTGGTTATTTCTTACAGCAACTCCCTCTCAAACCTATTGAGTCACTTGTGACTTATTATAATGGAAGAACAAAAGATAGAAGAGACATCTACGCAAGTGTAATCGATCTGCCCATAGGAAAAAGAGACCTACATCAATGTGCAGATGCTGTCATGCGGTTGCGAGCTGACTATTTATACCAAAATAAGAAATACAAAGATATTCATTTCAATTTTCTGTCCGATGGTAAACCTCGTTATTATGAACAATTTGCCTCTGGAGATTACACCTATCCCAAATACTGGAAATACCTAGAGAATATTTTTGCTTATGCCAATACAAGCTCCCTCCACGATGAACTGACAACTGTCAAATCCATGGATGATGTCCAAATAGGTGATACCTTTGTCCAAAAAGGAAATCCGATTGGACATGCTATTATTATTGTCGATATAGCCGTAAACCCTAAAAATGGTCAGAAACTGGTTTTAATGGCTCAAAGTTATATGCCTGCACAGGAATTGCAGATTATCAATAATCCCGTTAACAAATCTTTAAGCCCTTGGTACGTCTTGTCTGGCGATGTAATCAGAACACCTGAATGGAAATTCTACCCCCAAAACTTAAAAACTTGGAATTAGCACATCGTTACGTTCGCGGCAAATAGCGCTTTAGATGCGATACGACTTCACTCAACCGAATCACTTTATATATCAGTTTGATGTCTGCTCTGATTAAATAAACCGATTTCCATGCGAACATATTCAAGTTCTTTCTTGAAAAAGTGCTCTCCCTTAATATGCATTCCTAGTTTTTCATAGAAAGGAACAGCTGCTATCCGTGCATCACAAAAAAGCGAAACACCATTCCATAACCGACAAAAGTCAACAACAGATTTGAATAGTGCAGTACCTATACCATTTCCCTGAAAATGAGGAAGAACCGCAAATTTTCGAAACTGATAGTGCCCCTCTTCTATCTTAAACACAGAGATTACCCCTATCAGCTCCCCTGCTATGGTCGCCGCAAAGTGCGTCCCGTCAAAATCCGCATCAATCATCACATCCTTTAACGAGCCTTCCGGATACAGTACCTGCTGACGTAATTTCCAGGTCCTCGTTGCAATAACCTGTTCAATATATAAGCTATCCATTTCCATACTATTCTTACTGAAGAATTTAATTCCAAAACTTCGTACATGCACATCCCCTTAAAAATTCAGATACAAGGTAGGAAATTTAAAAACACCTTAAAAATATTGATCGCATCGTAAGCTACAAAATCCGAGTAACCTCCTTTATTTCTGATATCATAAATAAAATAATTTGCTATAAATTATCGCAATTGACATAGATAACTAATAATATTAGTATATTTACTAAAATTAACAGCGTTATGTCAGATCGTATAGTTCAAAAACTTAATATTTTAGCCGATGCCGCCAAATACGACGTAAGTTGCAGTTCGAGCGGAAGTAATCGAGCTAATAAAAATAAAGGAATCGGAAATGCCAATCAAGGCGGCATCTGTCATTCTTATACCGAAGATGGACGTTGTGTTTCCTTGTTGAAGATCTTGTTAACCAATCATTGCATTTATGATTGTGCTTACTGCGTATCACGAAAGAGCAATGATATCGAACGGGCGGCATTCACCGTACAGGAAGTCGTCGATCTGACGATCAACTTTTATCGGAGGAACTACATAGAAGGACTATTTTTAAGCTCAGGTATATTTAAAAATGCCGATTATACGATGGAAAGATTAGTGTCCATCGCTAAAAAATTACGTTTGGAACATAAATTCAATGGCTATATCCACCTAAAAACCATTCCTGGAGCAAGCGATGAGCTCGTCCATGAAGCTGGATTGTATGCCGACCGTTTGAGTATCAATCTCGAGATACCTACAAAAGAAGGACTCAAACTTTTAGCGCCCGATAAAAGCCGGGAAGATATGATCATTCCTATGCGCTATCTAAAAAATGAAATTATCAGAACAAATGAGGAAAGAAAGATCATCAAATCTACACCGACATTCGCTCCAGCAGGACAAAGTACACAAATGATTATTGGCGCTTCCGGCGAATCAGATAAACATATCATCCAAACAGCACAGCATTTTTATAAAAATTATCATTTAAAACGTGTCTACTATTCCGGCTACGTACCCATCTCCTACGACAAGCGCTTGCCCGAAATTGGCACTGCAGTTCCTATGGTACGCGAAAACAGACTGTATCAGTCCGATTGGCTCATGCGGTTCTACGGCTTCAGGGCAGACGAGATTGTCAATGACAACCATCCCTTGCTAGATCTCGATATCGATCCAAAACTCAGCTGGGCATTACGCAATCAACATGCCTTCCCTGTCGATATCAATAAAGCAGATTATCATTTTATTTTGCGGGTACCAGGTATTGGTGTACAGTCTGCTAAAAAGATCATTCTGGCTCGACGCTTCGGTCCATTACGCCTCGAAAACCTGCAAAAGCTAGGAGTAGCCACCAATCGGGCAAAGTATTTTATTACTTGTCTCGGTTTTCAACAACTCTATGCGGACAAGCCCGGATCCCATATCAAACAATATATTCTGGCACAATCCAGCAGTAAGTACATTAAAAACGACAGTCAACAATTAACCCTTTTCTAAGATGTTAAAAACGCTGAACTACGATGGTACCTGGTCAGGACTAATGACATGTGTCTTTTGCTCCTTTGAGTACAAATGGCAGGTCGGCGCTATACAGCAACATGCTTCATCTAGCCAAACGGGCCTCTTTACTGCTCCAGAATTGATCAGCACAGATAATGAAAAAGCCAGACGCGTACTCCTCGGTCTTGAAAAAAAAATAGGTCTTCAGGGGATCCAAGAACTTTATTATGTCCATCTTTCAGAAATCAAAGATCGAGAACTTTTGATATTGCGAAGTATTATTTACTATTTTAGATCAGAATCCAAAGCCAATCAAAACTATGGCCATGACGATATCTTACAGATAAAAAAAATTGTTCGCTCTGTTTCCAGAGAAAGACACCGGGTAAAAGCATTTGTCAGGTTTCAAAAAATGAAAGATGGTTTATATTTTGCTAATCTAGAACCTGATTTTAATGTCCTACCGCTAATTGTGAAGTTTTTCAAAGAACGCTATGCAGACCAAAAATGGCTTATCTATGATCTGAAGCGAAAATATGGTATCTACTATGATTTAATGGAAGTAACAGAAGTTAAATTCAGCGATACTTTAGCTAAAAATCAAATCGAAATTCACTTAGACGAAGAAGAATCACGCTACAGTGATCTCTGGAAAAACTACTTTGAATCAGTCAATATCAAGGAACGAAAAAACACAAAACTACATGTTCAGAGTCTACCAAAACGTTATTGGAAATATTTAAATGAAAAAAATTTGTTATAAAAATCTTATTTTTAAAAAACCAAAGGCAGAAATTAGCTGTTTATTAAATTAAAAAGAGATGACTATAAAAAACATTGAAAACGAAAAGAAGGGTCAAATAATCGCAGAAATCGATGGTAAAGAAGCTGGTTTGATGGAATATACCTGGGCTGGAGAAGACAAATTCATTATTGATCATACCGAAGTACACCCGGAATTTAACGGCAATGGTGTCGGCAAAAAGATGGTACTCGAAGCAGTTGATTATGCCCGCAAAAAAAATGCGAAGATCATGCCCCTTTGCCCTTTTGCAAAATCTGTATTTGATAAAACTGAAGCATTTCAAGATGTATTGTTTTAAAACCTGCTTTCAGGTTTCAAGACAGTTCTGGTTATAAAGTTAGAAATATCGAACTGAAAGTAATCAAATGCGAAAAGTGCCTATACCTTGATAACCGAATCTGGCAGTGTAAGAGCAAGAGCCAGAATAAAAATTCAGCGATCATAAACGATAAAGGAACAATAGTATAAAACATAAAAATGCGCTTTTGAATAAATCAAAAGCGCATTTTTTATATGATTATAGCGTTTTTAGATTAAACTACAATATTGATAATCTTCCCTTTAACAAAAATAAGCTTTTTCAATGCTTTACCGTCCATATAGCGCTGTACATCTTCATTGGCCAGAACAACTTCTTCAACAGCTTTTGCGTCTAGATCCAATGCCAACAATAAGTTCATTTTCATCTTACCGTTTATCGATACCGGATATGCAAATTCCGATTCCACTAAATAATCAGCAATAAATGTCGGATAAGTCGCATACGAGATCGATCCAGCTTCTTTACCCAATAACGACCACAGCTCTTCCGAAATATGCGGTGCATAAGGCTGAAGTACAACAACCAGCTGTTCTAAAATAGCACGTTTATTACATTTAAGATCAGTAAGCTCATTCACACAGATCATAAAAGCTGAAACCGACGTATTGAATGAAAAACGTTCAATATCATCCTCCGCCTTTTTTATAATCTTATGCAAAGCTTTATATTCCGCTTTTGTAGGTTCCACATCCGATACATTAAAGTTACCTTCAGCATCATGGAACAAACGCCATACTTTCTTTAAGAATTTGTAAACACCTTCAATACCATTCGTATTCCAAGGTTTTGCCTGTTCCAACGGACCCAAAAACATTTCATACAAACGTAGTGTATCTGCACCATAAGCTTCGATAATATCATCAGGATTGACAACATTGAACTTTGATTTAGACATTTTCTCCACTTCCGTTCCGCAGACATATTTACCGTCTTCCAAAATAAATTCAGCAGCGGCATAATCTGGTCTCGACGCTTTAAATTTCTCCAGATTCAGCACATCGTTAACCACAATATTAACATCTACGTGTAATGGAATCGTGTTGTACTGATCTTTCAAACCATAAGAAACATACGTATCTGTTGCTTTTCCTTCATCGCCTAATAAGCGGTATACAAAATTAGAACGTCCCTGGATCATCCCTTGATTGATCAGTTTTTTGAAAGGCTCTTCCTCATTGTGGAAACCTAAATCTTTCAAAAATTTATTCCAGAAGCGTGAGTATAGCAAGTGACCTGTAGCATGCTCAGAACCACCGATATATAAATCAACAGCTTTCCAGTAATCTACCGCTTCTTTCGAAGCAAAAGCTTCTGTGTTCTGAGGATCCATATAACGGAACCAGTACCAAGAAGATCCGGCCCATCCTGGCATTGTACTCAATTCATACTCGTACTGATCTTCGTATTTCCAGTTTTCCGCACGTCCCAAAGGTGGTTCACCTGTTTCAGTAGGTAAGTATTTGTCCACCTCAGGCAATAACAAAGGAAGCTCTTCTTCCTTTATTAAGTAAGGCAATCCATTTTTGAAATAAACCGGAACCGGTTCACCCCAGTAACGCTGGCGACCAAAGATCGCATCACGCATCCGGTAGTTAATTTTAGCTTTTCCTAATTGTAATTCTTCCAACTTTGCAATTACAGCAGCCACACCTTCCTGGTAGTTCAAGCCGTTCATAAAATCAGAGTTGATATATTTACCATCCTTATTTCCATCCGCTTCCTCTTCAATCTGCTGCGAGTCAGAAATCTTGACGATCGGTAGATCAAAATGCTTTGCGAACAGATAATCACGTTGATCGCCCGAAGGAACAGCCATTACAGCACCTGTACCGTAACTCGCCAATACATAATCAGCAATCCAGATCGCAACATCCTCTCCCGTAATCGGGTGTTTGGCATATGAACCTATAAACGCACCCGACACCGTTTTTGTATCAGACATTCGGTCCAGTTCCGATTTTTTACTTGTTTTATCAATATATGCAGTAACTGCAGCCTGCTGATCAGCAGTCGTTAATTTTGAAACCAATTCATGCTCCGGAGCCAATACCACAAATGAAACACCAAATATTGTATCGACACGGGTGGTGAATACTTCAATATACGTCTCCAGCTGTGGAACTGGAAATTTCACTAATGCACCCACAGATTTACCGATCCAATTACGTTGCATCTCCACCAAAGGCTCTGGCCAGTCCACAAGCTCCAGACCACGCAACATACGGTCAGCATAGGCAGTGATACGCATCGACCATTGCATCATTTTCTTCTGCTCCACCGGATGACCCCCACGCTCAGAAAAACCATTGATCACCTCGTCATTCGCCAGCACTGTCCCTAATGCTGCGCACCAGTTCACGGTACTTTCACGTAAGTACGCAATACGGTATTTCAACAACTCACGCTGTTGTTTTTCTTCGTCAAAGGCAAGCCATTCCGCTCCTGTAAATGTTAATACATCATCATCAGAAACAGCATTAATTCTCTCTGAGCCAGTTTTTTCAAAACGACTAATTAAAGTATCGATTAACTCTGCTTTATCCGAATCATTGTTATACCAAGAATTGAACAGTTGCATGAAAATCCATTGCGACCACTTATAGTAAGAAGGCTCGGAAGTACGTACCTCTCTGCTCCAATCAAAAGAAAAACCAATGTTATCCAATTGTTCACGGTAACGGTTTATATTTGCCTCAGTCGTAATCGCTGGATGTTGTCCCGTCTGAATGGCATACTGCTCAGCAGGTAAACCGAACGAATCATATCCCATAGGATGCAAAACATTAAAACCTTTTAAACGTTTATATCTTGAAAAAATATCCGAAGCGATATAACCAAGTGGATGACCGACGTGCAGTCCAGCTCCAGAAGGATAAGGAAACATGTCTAAAACATAATATTTCGGTTTTTCATGTGTATCCGCAGATTTGAATGTTTCATGATCGGCCCAAAATTTTTGCCACTTTTTTTCTAACGATTTGTGATTGTACTCCATTTTTGTATTGAGGAATTTTGTAAGACTTGCGAAATTACGATTTTAATAGCGAATTGTAAGAAAAGTTTTGTAGTTTAAACAATAAATGATAGTATTGAAAAGTTAATTACAAAGGATATAGCGAATTTTCATACTTCCGCAAGAAAGTTATTACAAGAATAATTCGAATAAATCCCCTCAAATCATTACTTTCGCAAATAAATTTTTATTGCTTATTATGTCAGAATACGAATCAAGCACGCAAAAAAGAAAGACAAAATCAGTTTACGTCTCTACTGTTATCAGTATAGCTCTAGTCCTTTTAGTGACTGGATTGCTAGGTTTATTACTTGTTCACGCAAAGAATCTATCGAAATACGTAAAAGAAAACATCGTACTCAATGTCATCGTTAACGATGGCACCAATGAAGGAGATGTACTTTCACTGCAAAAGGATCTAGAAAAAGATAAGTATGTCCTACGTACAGAATATATTAGCAAAGAACTAGCTGCAAAATCATTGAAAGAAGATTTAGGCGAAGACTTTGTACAGTACTTAGGCCACAACCCACTGCTTCCTTCTATTGACGTATACATGAAAGAAGATTACGCCAATTCGGATAGTATCAAAACCTTTATAGACAAAATATCACGCAACACCCGAATCAAAGAAGTGGTTTACCAAGAATCGCTTATCGATATGGTCAATAAAAATGTACGTATTATCAGTATTGTAGTATTGGCGTTTGCCGCGATCTTATTAGTGATAGCAGTAGCCCTCATCAACAATACCATCCGTCTGGCGATCTATTCACAGCGGTTCCTGATCAAAAGCATGCAATTAATAGGAGCAACCAAAAACTTCATCCGTAAACCATTCATCACCTACGGTATTATTCATGGACTATTGGGCTCGCTTATCGCCATCCTATTATTAATATTCACACTGAAGTTTGCACAGCAGCAGATTCCAGAACTGGTATTTTTAAGAAACTGGTACGAATTTGCCGCGATCTTTATCGTGGTCATCGCAATCGGAATTCTAATTTCTGGCTTAAGTACATACTTTGCCGTAACCAAATATTTAAAAGCAAAATCTAACGATTTATACAGTTAAAAATGGCTCAAATCAAAAAATCTGAAACGACAAACAAAGGTGCTTTTGTTTTCGGAAAATTGAATTATCAATTATTTATTGTTAGTATCATTATCGTTATCATCGGTTTCCTGCTTATGAGCGGTAATACAGATATCTATAGTTTTACTAAAATCACGTTAGCTCCCATCGTCATAGTACTTGGTTTTGCATTGGGTTTTGTAGCCATTCTTTACAAACCAAAATCTAAATAAAAGTAGAATTACACTATGTCCTTATTTGAAGCCATCCTTCTAGCGATTGTAGAAGGATTAACTGAGTATCTTCCGATTTCATCTACAGCCCATATGGGCTTTACTGCAGCCTTAATGGGTATGCAGGAAAGTGAATACCTCAAAATGTTCCAGGTGTCTATCCAATTTGGCGCCATCCTGTCCATCGTAGTTCTCTACTGGAAGAAATTTTTCGACATCAAAAATATCCAGCTGTATTACAAACTAGCTATTGCTGTTATTCCGGCACTGGTTTTAGGAAAACTACTGGACGATAAAATCGAAGCCGTATTAGGCAATCAAATCGCTATTTCAACCGTCTTGGTATTAGGTGGTGTTGTCCTGCTATTTGTTGACAAATGGTTCAAGAATCCAACCATCTTAGATGAAAAAGAGATTCCGATTAAGAAAGCATTAATTATAGGTTTTTGGCAATGTCTAGCCATGATGCCAGGTACTTCCCGTTCAGCAGCATCTATTATCGGTGGTTTGACGCAAGGATTAGACCGTAGAGCAGCAGCAGAATTTTCATTCTTCTTAGCAGTTCCGACTATGCTTGCTGTAACAGTTTACTCCGTATTTGTAAAAACATGGGGCGAAGGAACAGCACATGCGCAGAAAGGTTATGAGATGATATTTGCCAGCAATGAAAATATCATCGTCTTTATTGTCGGCAATGTTGTCGCATTTATAGTCGCTATGATCGCAGTTAAATCATTTATTACCGTCTTAACGAAATACGGATTTAAATTCTGGGGCTGGTACCGCATTATTATTGGTATTGCTTTATTAGTATTCTTCTGGAATAACTAATACTTTGACGCTACGCTTACTTTTACCCGCTATGGTGAAAAATAATATGAGTACCTTTGCAAAAAAATACAAAATCAGCTTGACTTTGTTTTACTAAAATCTTCTTTTAACGAGATTCAGCAAATAAAACAAAATCAATGATCTAGTGCAATTGAACTAATGAATGGAAAATAACGAGAAAGATCAAATAGAAAAGGTATTTTCATTTGCCGAAGGACAAATGTTACTGATAGATAAGCCACTGACCTGGACTAGCTTTGATGTGGTGGGGAAAATTCGTAACTCCATTAAACCATTAAAGATAAAAGTAGGCCATGCAGGTACATTAGACCCGCTAGCTACCGGTTTACTAATTGTATGTACAGGTAAATTCACAAAAAAAATAGACAGCTATCAAGCTGAAGATAAAGAATACACAGGAACGATCACCTTAGGTGGTACTACCCCTTCTTACGACCTGGAAACAGAAGTTGATGAAACCTTTCCGATCGATCATATTTCGGAGCAGATGATCCACGATGCAGCGAAAACCTTCGAAGGAGATATCGACCAATATCCACCAGCACATTCAGCAATCAAGATAAACGGAGAACGTATTTATGAAAAGGCTCGCCGTGGCGAAACAGTCGAGTTAAAAACACGTAAAGTCTCCATTAACAGCTTTATCATCGAAAAAATAGAAATGCCGGTCGTTCATTTCAGAGTATCATGCAGCAAAGGAACATATATTCGTTCCCTGGCGTACGATTTCGGAAAAGCGCTTAGCAGTGGTGCACATTTAAGTTCACTAAGAAGAACGAAAAGTGGCGATTACCAAGTTGAAAATGCTTGGAACCTAGAAGAATTAATTCAAAAAATAAAGGCTCACAAAGAAATTAGTATCACAGAACCTCAATTGTAACGATTGATTTCTATTGATTAATTTCTCGAAAAATATTTCATTAAATGAAAATTTATAGAAGTTTAGATGATTTTAAAGCATTGGAAAATGCAGTTGTTACCATCGGTACATTTGATGGTGTCCATATCGGTCATCAAAAAATATTAACTCATCTAAAAGAATGCGCTAAAAAAATTAACGGTGAGACCGTATTGTTAACCTTCTACCCTCACCCTAGATTAATTATCAATCCGGATGATGACAGTTTACGTCTTATCAATGATATAGAAGAAAAAGTGAGCCGACTATCTGAATTGGATATCGACCATTTAATCATCACACCGTTTTCACGCGATTTCTCAAACCAGACACCTGAAGAATACATCAGCAATGTACTGGTCGGAAAACTCGGCACAAAGAAAATAGTGATCGGATACGATCATCATTTCGGGAAAGATAGAAGTGGAAGCTTAAAAGATCTGCAACAGTACGCTGATATTTTTGACTACTCGGTGGAACAAATCCCCGAACAGGACATCAACGACGTTGCAGTATCGTCAACACGTATACGCCTTGCACTGATTACCGGCGATATCAAGACCGCAAACCTTTACTTGGGCTATCCTTTTGAATTAACAGGAACAGTGATCCGCGGGGACCAAATCGGCCGTACAATCGGTTTTCCGACTGCCAACCTGCAGGTGCACGAACAACACAAATTAATTCCTGCATACGGTATCTATGCTGTTGAAGTTCATATTTTCGATCATTTACAAAATATTACCACAGGCGAATACGTAGAAATACAGCCAATCAAAATTGCTAAAGGAATGGGTTACATTGGTACCCGACCAACAGTAGATGGAATGAACAGAAGCATTGAAATAAGCTTATTTGATTTCAATGATGATATATATGGGAAGACATTACGCGTAAAATTCCTGCATTTCATCCGTCATGACGAACGTTTTGACTCCTTACAGGAAATGAAAGATCAGATCCAGGAAGATGAAAAACAGATCCGAGCATTACTTTTTTAAAAAGTTACTTAACTAATAAGTGAGATGGCTAGAAGACTCAGAAGTCAAAAAAATTCTAGCCCTCTTAACTAAAATAATAGAAAAGCCCTTACAGGAATCTGTAAGGGCTTTCTATTTTAATCTCGATCTTTCCTATACAAATAAGAACTACCAGATCACAATTCTATCCGTTTTAGGGACAAATAATTTATCACCTTCCTTCGTACCGAATGCCTCATGAAAACCATCTAAATTGATGATCGGCGCAAAAGCACGATATTGAGCTGGCGAATGCGGATCTGTCTTCACTTGGTTCACAACAAACTCATCCGTTGTTTTAGTTCTCCAGATCGTAGCCCACGATAAAAAGAAACGTTGTTCTTGTGTATATCCATCAATCAGACCTGGGTTACCTTTATCTTTCAGGTACATTTTCAAGGCATCGAAAGCAACAGAAGAACCACCTAAGTCACCTATATTTTCACCTAAAGTAAAACGGCCATTCACCTTCACACCCGGTACCGGTTCATAAGCTTCAAACTGTTTTACCAATGCATCAGCAGAAGCTTCAAACTTCGTCTTATCCTCTTCGGTCCACCAGTTGTTCAAATTACCGTTTCCATCATATTTAGCTCCTTGATCATCAAAACCATGAGACAGCTCATGACCGATAACCGCACCGATACCACCGAAGTTAACTGCTGCATCTGCCTTATAATCATAGAATGGAGGCTGTAAGATCGCTGCAGGGAATACAATTTCATTAAACAAAGGACTGTAATAAGCATTGACAGTTTGTGGTGTCATACCCCATTCCGATTTGTCGACAGGTTTACCTTGCTTATCCAAATTCTTTGCAAAAGCCCATTTACGCTCGCTCAGGATATTATCAAATAAAGAAGTACCCACATTTAACGTAGTGTAATCTTTCCATTTATCCGGGTAACCGATCTTCACATTGAATTTCGAAAGTTTCTCTAAAGCCTTTACTTTCGTATCGGCCGACATCCACTTCAGATCATTGATATGCTGCTGGAAAGATTTGATCAGGTAACCGACCAATTCCTCTGCCTGCTCTTTTGCTTGTGGCGGGAAATTCTCTTTCACGTAAAGTTTACCCAAAAGCTCACCTGCCACACTGTTGACAAATTCAACTCCTCTTTTTTCCAACGCACGTTGTTCTTTTTGACCCTTCAATTTTTTACCCCAAAAATCAAAATTAAGTTGATCCAGGTCCGCTGTTAAATATGCCGCAGCATCATTCATCACGTTAAATTTCAAGACCTCCTTAATCGCTTCTAGGTTTTCAGGCTTCAATACCTTGTCTAGGTTCTGATAATAAGCCAGTTCTGAAACAATCACGGTATCCGCCTTAAAACCCGTATCTTTCAGATATTTGGCAATATCAATGTTTTTGACCATTTTCTTCAGATCAGCAACAGCAACCGGATTATAACGCTTTTCAGCATCACGGGACTGCTCCACTGTTTTCAGGTTTTTAGCCAGTTCTTTTTCAAAAGCAACAATCTTCGGACCCTTTAAGTCACGCGTACGCTGACCGACTTTACTATAAAGCGCCGAGATAAAATTAGAATAATCACCTAAAGTTTCCGTATTCTTAGCATCTACAACCTGATAGTAAGAACGCCCCAGACCTAAACTTGCAGCACCTAAATAAACCGTATTGACGTTACTATTTTTTAAGTGTGCATAGACATAAGCACCGAAAAAAGGATTGCCACCGATTGGCGTCACCTCAACCAGATAATTGTACAGACCGTTAAAATCCTTGATCGCATCGATTTTATCCAGATAAGGTTTAATTGGAGTTACGCCCAATTGGTTACGTTTATCAAAATCAATATAAGAGCGATATAAATCACCGATCTTTTGACCGTCAGAACCTTTTGCAAAGGTGGTACTTAAAGATTCTTTCAAGATCTTCAACGTCGCAATGTCTGTGTTTTCACGAAGCTCGTCAAAAGATCCCCATCGCGCTTTATCCGAAGGTATCGACACTGTCTTCATCCATTGACCGTTTACAAAATTGTAAAAGTCATCCTGAGGACGAACACTCTTATCCATAAAGGCTGTATTGATTGCCGGCTGCTGCTGTGCAAAGAGCATTCCTCCGCACATCAGTAAAGCGGCAAGAACTGAATGTTTTTTCATATTACCGTTTATTTGTTTTAATTTAATGACAAACTTAATAAAAGTTAGTATTATGTTTACAAGGTCGAACATTTAATTTCAGTATGCAAATCGAAATAGCTGGAAAAAACTATCAAATCATTACAACCGATTCCAAAGAAATCCGCTTGGAGCAACATCCGGGCATTGCGCGCATTTTTGCTCCCGTCGACTTTGAAATCAGCACCTTAGAACAGTTTATTAAAAATAACAAGAATAGCCGAACAGTTTCTGAAGAAGTCGAGTATCAAGAACATCCGGTACGTCTCTTTCAACAAAACTATTTACTCAAACTCATCAAGAATACCACCTCGAACAAAATTCTGGTTAAAAACAGAACCATTACCTTGTACTGTAAAGGGACAACTTATCAAAAACAGCTACATGACTGGCAGAAACAATTTATACTCCAGCAGCTAGCAGACGAAATCGGCTATTGGGAAGAAAAATTAAATGTGCTGGTGGGTAAGATCAAACTTAGGGCATTACCAAAGAGTCTCTACAGCCTGCAGGCAGAAAATAACATTACTTTTAGCACATCGGTCACGTGCTTATCGGTCTCGGAACTCCATTACCTGGCCTTTAAAGCCATTTCTTCACAGATTTCATTAGATCCGAAGATCAGAACAACATATTTTCCAGACCAACAGCAGCTCGAACATCAACTAGCTTATACACTAAAAACATGTCAACAATCACATTAAACATACCGGTTACAGATACAGCATTACAGAAAATCAAGCAAAATTTCACCTTATTGCTCGATCAGATCACAGCCGAAGACCGCAAACAGCTGCAGGAAGCGGTATTCGACAGCCTATCCGACAAAGATGGCGCACCGCAGATCGGCGATCTTAGCGTCTCGAGTTTCACTTTCAACGATATCGAAAAGAAAGGTAGATTTCGAATCAGCTTCAACATCGACCGCCAATTTTGCTGCAGTGATACGATCTCCTGCCAGTCCGATTACGTTGATTTCGATTTCTCCTATACATCTGGGAACATCGTTGCTACAGGCAATTTTATGAATTGGGATATAGACAATTAAGATGGAAATACCGAGCCGATTCAAAACAAATACCTCCTCCTTTCATCATTATTGGACCGCAGGTGCCGGAGTAGAACTGTTAAAAAAACTGCCAAAGCAGCCCGACCTTCGGGAAGCAAACAAGTTGGTTCCCTACCTCTTCAACTGCGATGAACCGGCAGACGAATTGGTCAGAAAGCTCCATCAGCAAGTTGGTTTTGGCAAGGGACAGCAATTACTACGTGCGTATTTAGTTGCTCCGGAAAATGTCGATGAGCCCTATAGAGAAGCACTTGACACTTTTTTCTCTTCGATTGAGAGCTCACCGTCCTGGTTAAACTGGGAACTGCTGGAAAGTGGCATCGCAGTAAGTCAGCGCGCAGGATTAAGCGGTCTGATCGTCTTGCGCGACTACTGCCTCATGGGTGGTTACGAATCGGCAGCAATCAATAAACCACTTATCTATACCGGTGCACTAAAAAAAGGAGCCGTGAAGCGCCTGGCAGATACAGTAGACTTTTGGGTAGACATCATGGAAAATGGATCTTTAAAAAGCGGGCAGATCGGTTATCAAAAAGTAATGGAAACCCGCATTATCCATGCTTTCTCACGGATCAATATTCTGGCGAAGACGGATTGGGACAAAAATGAATGGGGCCTACCGCTCAATCAGTGGGACATGCTTGCCACCAACCTGGGATTTTCGCTGGTCTTTATCGTCGGGTTACAGCGCATGAAATTTCAGATCCTTCCAGAAGAAATAACAGCAGTACTTCACCTCTGGAAATATATCGGTTACTTGTTAGGTATCCACTTGCAACTACTTCCTGACACGGAACAACAGGCTATTGAAGCGCTCTACTACTGGACCATGACACAAAAAGAAGGCGATGCCGATTCCAGGTTATTGGCCCAGGCCCTACAGGAAGAGCCTATAGCCGCGTATTATCCGGAATCAGCGCTGGGACGTAAAATGATGCGCGAAATTCATCTTTATTATAACCATTTTCTCCTAGGCAGCTATTCCTGTAGACTTTTAGGCCTCGACACCACCAGAATTGGTGCCATAGCCTATCTCAATGTTTTAAAAAACAAAATGCGTAATAACAAGTCCAGACTTACCCAACAACGTCAGCTTCTCATCAATAAAGGAAGAGCCGAGCAAATGGAAGTCAAGAGAATCTACTTAACCTACAACAACCGGGAGAACAACAAGCAACACTAACACTATTTCGCTAAAGCAATGCCATTTGCTTTTAGCATCGTTTTAAATTTCGGACTGCGAATATAGCTATTGAATGCATGGCTTTCCATACCCGAGAAGTCTGTTTTATCAAAGCAGGTATACTGCTTCACCAGCTCATTGTACACATTATCTTTATAGCCCAGGTCGGTCGGATTAAATTTATCGGCAAAAAAACCGAAAAACTTCTTCAGCATCTTATCTGTATTATTGATTGTAATGTGCATTTTTTTCACCTGTGGACTTATCGTACAGAAGGAGTCATTGCCTGCCTCCTGCGATTTAAAATCAGCTAATCCGATTGCCGGAGCTAGCATAATACAGGTAATCCGGTTTTTATTCTCCAAGAGTTCTTTCGCGTTTTCCACATCAACATTATGAATTTCCTTGATGTCTTTTACAAACTTCTCATTGAAATGCGGTTCCGCCAATGCACTCAGTACCACAGAAGCACCTCGACTGTGTGAAATGATATAGACATCTTTATTTGAAATCGTATTCAGCACACGCCTTAAACCAAACTCACCGGCCATCTGACTAAAGGAAGTCGCGGTAAACCAGATTTTTGCCCCGGCAAAAGGATTGCTCGTCCATAGCCCGTCCCAATAAAAACGCACAATCTCATCATCCTTAGCATTGACCTTAATAAGCTTCTGGATATAACCGTAACTCTCATTTACTTCTTCATTGTTTGCATTAAAGCCGTGAACAAACACAAAAACACGCTTCTTCGTTTTCACACGCTCTTTAAATTCCCTTAGTTTTTTCACTTCAAATCCCGTCAGCTCATCCGTGATACCTTTGTCTGCCGCGATTTTCATTAAAGAGTAAGCATCTCTTTTTCCATTACTAGGTGGGCTGCCGTACGTCTTACGCCAATTATCAGGATAAAAATTCCCGTTTTGATCCACAAAAGAATTGGAAATATTGGGTTTATCAAACGAATTCGGCTTCTGTGAAAGAGGCACATTGTGCATAATCCCACAGGACGATATAAATACAAGTATTATTAAGTAACGTAAGTTTGAAATCATATACATTAAAAATAGCAGAAATTATTGATACAACCTCATCATTATAAAATTGTTTTACTGCCATTCAATATATAGTCGATAAATGAAAAATTTAACTCTTACTATTCCGCGAGCAGCTTGTATCTTTAATCCATCCATGTAAATCTCGGCACTATGTTTGGTAATGAAATCATTCAGAAAAGGGGCATCGATACAATAATGTACCTTTTCTCAACAGTAAAAATCTTAATGAGCCCTGTTTTATGAAGCATTTGTACATTAAAAACATTTTAATATATAGTTTTTTCGTTTCCTTTTTGTTTATTTCTTGCCAACAAGGACAATCAAAAAATGATCCGGAAGAAAAGAAAAAGGAGAAAACAAAAGATTCAATCGATGCGATTAGAAAGAAAGAAGAAGAAATCGCGAAGGCCAAACCAAAAACAGCGGCAGATATTGAAATTACCAAAGAACTCCAGTACACCAAGTATACATTAGAAGACACTTATCCCTATAAAGATACAGTAAGGCAATTTCAATGGGATAAAATAAAAGAAAAACTGGCTTTTGTTGAGAATTTCCAGAACGGCAACGCTATTTATGGTGTGCTGCAAAACTATCAGAATTCAAATGGTGAGGCACCTACTATTCCACATTTCAAAAGAGATTCCTATAAACGTGTTGCTGACTCCCTAGGAACAGAACGCTACCAAGCGAGTCCCTTATATCGTGAAGGCGAAACCAAATTACCTTCCATTTATGGTAGAGATGGCTGGCTGGTTAAACTGCAGAGTAGCGATACGTTACAACGTGTCAAAGTGGAAGGTGTTTCCTTCGAAGGAACTTGGGAAGTACCAAAAAGATACCTCAAAACAATAGGCGATTCTGTCAGATTTGACAAAGTAATCGTCGTGGATGTTACAAACCAAAATATTTGTACACTGGATAAAACAGATAAAGGATGGGCAGTAAGAAGCATGAATCCAGCCACTACAGGCCGTCACAAGCCTCCTCATGCACAGGAAACTCCTACTGGAATCTTTGTTTTACAGGAGCATAAATCCAAGATGTTTTATTTCAAAGATGGCACAAAATCTATCGAAGGTTACGCCCCATTTGCAAGCCGTTTTACGGCCGGAGCGTACGTACACGGCGTTCCTGTCAATAATCCGAACGGTAAAGTGATCGAATACAGCTGGAGCTTAGGCACCATCCCGAGGTCACATATGTGTGTCAGAAATGCGTCATCACATGCACAATTTGTTTATAAACGGTCAAAAGACTTCCAGACTTTGGTAATAGTTATTGATTAACGATAATTAAGATACTGATTAACAATTTTTTACACTTTTTAACTATCTTTAGTTCTTAAATTTGCTATCGAAAAACAAATAAGGGATAAAGTATGGAGAAATTAGTGTTCATTTTATTTATGGGTTTGTATGCAGCGTTGTTCTCAGAATCTAAAAATGTAGTACCGACAGAAATTCATAAAAAAGAAATTACAGTTAAAAAGAAAATATCAAAAGTAGATGCACTCTACGAAAGCATGAATCTCAAAGATGTAGTCAATTATAAAGCATTTAAAGAAGCGATGGAAGGCTATAGATTACTTCCCGCCAAAAACAAAGATGTATTATCAATCATTGACTTCACTTTACCATCTACCGAAAAAAGGCTTGTCGTCCTAGACCTTAAAAACGAAAAAGTCCTTTTTCATTCGCTCGTTTCACACGGTAAAAATAGCGGTAGTAATTACGCTACTTCTTTTTCAAACACGCCGGAGTCATTCCAAAGCTCATTGGGCTTTTATGTAACGGAGAATACTTATCAAGGTTCAAATGGTTACTCTTTGGTTTTAAATGGACTGGAAGAGGGCTTTAATGATAGAGCCAAATCAAGAGCTGTAGTAGTTCATGGCGCAGATTATGCAAATCCACGCATCGTAAGTTCATTGGGACGCTTAGGACGAAGCTACGGCTGTCCTGCGCTGCCTAGAGAGTTAGCGAAGCCTATTATCAATACCATTAAAGATGGATCATTACTATTCATCTATGCCGACAACCAGGAGTATATAGCCAAATCAAAAGTGCTGAATCACCGGGATGATCTTACCGCCTACTATGAGAAAGATATGGCCGGAGATAAATTCGGAAAAATGAATTAAACATAAAAAAATCCCTCAACACTTGTTGAGGGATTTTTTTATTCCTTTTATTTCTCTTTATCCCAGAACTCCGCATTCTTAATTCCCAGTTCCTTAGCACTGAATGTTGGATTCATATCCCCTCTTTTACGCTTCACTTTATAATCCTGCCATACCTTGAGCGCTGTTTTACTCATCAGTAAGATCGCGATCAGATTGACATAAGCCATCAGCCCTACACCGATATCACCGATTGCCCAGGCAATCTCCGCTGTTTTCACAGAACCATAGTATACCGCCGCAAGAAATACAATACGCAATATCCAGGTGACCGCCGGACTTACCTTATTAGAAAAGATATACGATAAGTTGGTTTCCGCATAGTAGTAATAAGCCATAACCGTCGTAAATGCAAAGAAAAACAAAGCGATGGCCACAAAGCCATTTCCGATCAATGGAAAATGATGCGACACCGCCGCCTGTGTAAAGGCCGTGTAATTGACCCCTGGTATATGCTCCGATATAAAACCGACCAGTTGACCGGCTCCATCAAATTGCCCCACATTATACTGATTGGTAAATAAAATCATAAGTCCTGTTGCTGTACAAACGAATATTGTATCCACATACACCGAAAAAGCCTGTACCAAACCCTGCTGTGCAGGATGACTAACATCCGCTGCGGCCGCAGCATGCGGTGCGGTGCCCTGTCCGGCCTCATTACTATAGATGCCACGCTTGACACCCCAGGCAATCGCCATGCCCACAACGCCGCCAAAAGTGGCATTCAGGCTAAATGCAGAACTGAAGATAAGACCAAACACATCCAGAATCTGTGTATAATTTAAAGCGATGATCACTAAAGCCATTAAAATATACGCTCCCGCCATAAACGGCACCACTAGTTCAGCCACTCGGCCAATACGCTGTACACCGCCGAAAATAATAACAGCCAACAAAACCACCACTCCAATCCCCGTATAAGCAACAGGTATTTCAAATGCATTGTGCATCGAAGATGCAATAGCATTACTTTGCACGCCGGGAAGTAAAAAGCCTGTACTTGCAATGGTTATTAAGGCAAACAGAACCGCATACCACTTCACACCCAGACATTTTTCAATATAATAGGCAGGACCACCTTTAAACTCATCTCCGACCTGCTGTTTGAACACCTGTGCCAGCGTAGACTCCACGAAAGCAGATGCAGCACCTAGGAAAGCAATCGCCCACATCCAGAAAATTGCACCCGGACCTCCCATATAGATCGCCGTGGCCACTCCGATGATATTTCCTGTACCCACGCGGCCCGAAATTGCCAATGCAAAGGCCTGAAAAGATGATATACCCTCGTCCGACTGCTTTTTCTGAAACAGCAATCGCAGCATATCTTTAATATAGGTCAACTGCAGAAATCCAGTCCGTACAGAAAAATACAGACCCGTCAACAGACACAGGTAAATAAAAACATCACTCCACACCAGCTCCGATGCGATTTTTACAAAATTTTCAAAATTATTATCTACCATAATCTAAGCTTTTACAAATAATTGGTGTACACATCCTAATAACAAGCCCTGAAAATATAAATTTTTATTCAGGATGGCACAAAAAATATAGCAGAAAATACAAAAAGCCAGATTAATCAAGATTAATCTGGCTTTGACCATAAAAAATATAAATCTGGACGCTATCGGCTAATGCACGATAATATCCAGCAGATAGAAAACTGCAAAAATAACAGATGCGATACCATTGGTCGTCATAAAAGCGCGATCTACGCGGCTAAGATCTGTTGGACTCACAATCCGGTGCTGATAGATTAGCAAACTGCCATAAAAAACAACACCCAGATAATAGAACCATCCCACCTCCATATACAGAACCGGCAAGAGCACAAATATAAACGAACATACATGCAGGATTTCGGAAAAACGTAGCGCTCCTTTAGTACCCAACAATACTGGAATGGAATTCAGCTTATGCTCACGGTCAAACGCCTCATCCTGCAGAGCATAGATAATATCAAAACCGCTCACCCAGCACAATACGGCAAGGCCGTAAAGTACAGGAACAATATGAAACTGACCCGTTACCACAAGATATGCACCCACCGGAGCAAGCCCCAAACCTAGACCGAGCACCAGATGACATAAAGCCGTAATACGCTTAGTATAAGAATAAAAGAGCACGACAAATAAAGCAATAGGTGACAACATAAAGCATAAACTGTTGATAAAGTAAGTCGCAACGACAAAAAACACACAGTTTATGATTGTAAATAGCAATGCCCCTCTAGCAGAAATCCGCCCCGCAGGTATATCGCGCATTGCTGTCCGCGGATTCAAAATATCGATATCACGGTCCAGGTAACGGTTAAAGGCCATAGCCGCATTACGTGCGGTCACCATACACACCAGCATTAATACGAGTAACTTCCAGTCAAAAGTATGATTGGTGGTATGTAAAGCCAGGAAAAAGCCAATAAAAGCAAAAGGCAATGCAAAAATACTGTGCGCAAACAGTACGAGGGACAGATACTTCTTCATGGACTACTCCTCTTCACCAGCGTGACGATAACGATCTGGATCCACATCACCATATTTATCTTCATCCCCTTCTTCATACCCGACTTCATCACTAGGAGCCGTTAAATCAGGCATAACAAAACGGGTATTGATATCCCCGATCGTCTCTAAAATAGCATCACAGCCCGACTTCACTTCAGCAGAAGTTAGGAAACACTTTGGAATTTCCTCAAACCACTCCGCTAATGCTTTTCTAAATTTAGACATATTCACATCAGACTTCACGTTAGACTGCTTATCAGCTTTCGTGAATACTAACATAAAAGGTAAACCCCGCTCACCTAACCAGTAACAGAATTCAAGATCTATTTTTTGAGGCTCATGACGGCTATCGATCAAAACAAATATACACTGCAAATTATCGCGATGCGTCAAATAACGGCGAATAAATTTCTCCCAAGCTTCACGGTTGGACTTCGATGTTTTTGCAAAACCATAACCCGGTAAATCCACTAGAAACCAATCGTCATTGATGATAAAATGGTTGATCAGTTGCGTCTTACCCGGTTTTTGAGAAGTTTTAGCTAAACCTTTCTTACCAACCATAGCATTGATCAGTGATGATTTACCCACATTGGAACGACCAATAAAAGCATACTCAGGGAGTTTGCCTTCTGGCAATTTATCAACTCGTGTATTACTACAGATGAATTCGGCTTTTTTAATTTGCATCTTGCAAAGGTAGCATAAAACTATCCTTTTGACAAATTGAACTCCGATCCGTTTCATTATTTAAAAACAAAAATGGAGGCAAAAGTGTAACGTTTCACAGATCAGCTTTACTAATGATAAAAATATGCTGGTAAACATGGCCATCTAACGCGCATCGGTATAAATAAATACCGAAATACAGCAGGAGAGCATTTTGCTATAACACATGAAAGCACCAGGAATACCATGCCAGATAACCGATTAAAAAAAATAGATTAAACACATATGACTAACCAAAATAATACATGCTTTTAGAAATCAAAAATGTTGTAAAAGACTATGCCAGTCATAGAGCGCTGGACCATGTCTCCCTCAGTATTCCCAAAGGAAAAATATTCGGACTTTTAGGACCCAATGGGGCCGGCAAAACCTCTCTGATCCGGATCATCAACCAGATCACAGGACCGGACTCGGGCGAAATACTATTCGATGGAGAGCCATTAGCACCCAAACATATCGAACGAATTGGCTACCTCCCAGAGGAAAGAGGCCTTTACAAGAAGATGAAAATAGGAGAACAAATGCTTTACTTATCACAACTTAAAGGACTGAGTAAGAAAGAATCAAATGATCGAATAAATCATTGGTTTGAGAAGCTTGACATTTTGTCATGGTGGGATAAAAAGATTGAAGACCTTAGTAAAGGTATGCAACAGAAAGTACAGTTCGTTGCGACCGTACTCCACGAACCTGATCTTATTATCTTGGATGAGCCCTTCTCCGGATTTGACCCTGTAAACGCCAGTTTAATCAAAGATGAAATCCTTGAATTGAACCGAAAAGGGGCTACAATCATCTTTTCGACGCATAGAATGGAGTCCGTCGAAGAACTTTGCGACCACATTGCACTTATTAACCGCTCCCAAAAGATCCTTGACGGCAATATTCATGACATCAAAAACAACTATAAAAATCAGACCTACAAAATCGAATTACAGGCCGTTAATGATGAAAAATCAATACGTATAGAAAATCTATACCATTTAAAAAATATAGAACAATCTGAAAACAAAATAATTATCACTATTAAGTTAAATCAAGACATTAGTATCAATCAAGTACTCACAAAGCTCTTACCTCTGGCCGAAATCCATCAAGTATTAGAAATAGTACCCTCTATCAATGACATTTTCATCGAGCAAGTGACCCTATCCAACAACGCTAAAAAAGAAACCGACCATGCATAAGATACTACTCATAATTCAGCGCGAATACTTTTCCCGTGTCAAAAAGAAATCATTCTTATTGATGACTTTTCTAGTCCCATTATTTTTCATTGCGCTTTACGGAGGGATATTTTATCTGACCAAGAAAAGTTTCAAAGACGCCCATGCACATGTATATATTCTGGATCAGCAGGGCAGTTTTGCAAAGCAGCTGAAAAGCGACCCTAACATTACTTTTACTGTCAGCGACCGCTCATTGCAGGATCTTAAAAAGCAGATTAAAGACGATGAGCAGAACAGCTCCATCCTGGTCATTCCGAAAGAAATTTATCAGCAGTCTACCATCGAGCTGATTTCAGCAGATAAAGCCAATATCACGATCCAGAATGCAATAGCAAGACAGCTTGAAGGCATCATCCGCATCGGCGAATACAAGAAGCTAGGTATCGACCCAGAGCTGTTACAATCGGTGCAGCCTCATATCAGCGTCAATGCCAAAGAGCTAACAGAAGGTGGCGAGGAGAAAAACAGTAACACAGGTATTGCTATGGGTATCGGTGTAGGTTTAGCCGTATTGGTTTACTTATCGCTGTTTCTTTATGGTGTACAGGTGATGCGTGGTGTAATTGAAGAAAAGAGCAATCGCATTATCGAAGTTATCATCTCATCGGTCAAACCTTTCCAGCTTATGATGGGCAAGATCATCGGTATCGGAATGGTCGGGCTCACCCAGTTCCTACTCTGGATCATCTTGACCGGAGGCCTGGTTTTTGGAGCCACCAAACTGATCAATAAAGAAACCGTAGAACAGGCTGCAATGCAACAAGGAGGTCCCGGCATGAACACGGTCAGTCAGGCACCGGCTTCAGGTCTTGGATTTGGCATTTTACAACATCTGGAATCAGTCAATGTCACCGAAATTATCGTTTGCTTCTTTCTGTTCTTCCTATCCGGTTATTTACTTTACAGCGCCATCTTTGCTGCAGTAGGATCGGCAGTGGATAGTGAAACAGAAGCCAACCAATTTACCATGCCCATTACCATGCCTTTGCTATTGACCTATGTCTTGTCGTTTGGAGTCATTATTAACGATCCTAACGGCCCCATTGCAACATGGCTAAGCTTTATACCTTTCACCTCCCCTATTGCCATGCTGGTCCGCATTCCGTTCGGTGTACCCACCTGGCAGATTGCTGTATCGCTGGCATTGTTGGTAAGCACCTTTCTACTGGTCACCTGGTTAGCAGCCAAAATATACCGTGTAGGTATCCTCATCTACGGAAAAAAGGCAAACTGGAAAGAAATCATCAAATGGATGAAGTACTAAACCCTTTTAAACGTAACAAAAACAGCTCTTTATTAATCCTAAAGAGCTGTTTTTAGTTTTAATTACCGTAAAACAAACATTTTAATATTAGGGACGATTTTTCACAATTTGTAGTGAAACCCAAAAAAAATATATCAGACGCATCTTACGACACGAAGTACATCAATACTGTTTGATCAAATATAAATCTCGCCTTTCATATAAAGCACCGCATTTCCTGCCAGCTCTACCCTGTCGCCCAGCAGACGGCAGTATACTTCACCCGTACGTTCTGAAAGCTGAAATGCCCTCAATTCAGTTTTATTGAGTTGTCCTGCCCAATAAGGCGTCAGCGTCGTATGTGCCGAGCCACAGACAGGATCTTCATTAACACCGACCACAGGTCCAAAAAAGCGGGAAACAAAATCATGGTTTTCTCCCCTCGCCGTTACGATAAATCCCCTTGCAGCCATACCAGTCATCAAAGGTAGATTGGGTTTTAAAGCCTCGATATCATTTTGCTTCTCGAAAACCAGCATATAATCAGTCTTTCCGCGATAAGCTGCAATCGGTTTTTTATCCGTTACTGCCAGCAGTGCATCGGTCAATTCAGTTTCCGAAAACTGGTCTGCAGGAAAATTGAGCACAAATTTATCCTGCTGTACGCTTACGGGAAGTTTGCCACTTCTTGGCGAATAAAAATTAATCGTTTCCTTTACTTGCTTTTCACAATGGGCCAAAACGTAGGCCGTGGCAAGAGTTGCATGACCACAAAGATCTACTTCCGATGCAGGTGTAAACCAACGGATTTCATAACCATCACCTTTAGGCACATAAAAAGCGGTTTCCGATAGATTATTTTCTGCGGTGATCTTTAATAGAATATCGTCCGCCAGCCACTCCGTTAAGGGACAAACGGCCGCAGGGTTTCCTTTGAATACCATATCCGTAAAAGCATCTACCTGATAAATTGTTAATTTCATATTCTTATTCCTTTTAAACAAAGTTATCATATAAGTCTTAATGGATACAGATACAGCAACACGATTTTTATAGGATACAGCACAAAACACAGTTAATGCAATTAGGCAAAGCAGAACCCTAAAATCTTACCCTCATTTCCCCTTCAAATCTTAATTCTTCGCTGCACTGTTCCAAAAATCATCTTCCACTTCAATTCTTTCTGAAAACAGCCAGACTTCTTTTATTTTGTCATATTCGATCCGCAATAGATCGACACCTTTCATCGCAAGTGTCCCCTCACCTTTTGCTGCTTTGAAATGAATTGAAGCTGCCACAAGATTTCCATTATCACTTGTATATTCAATATCATCAATAGCAAAGGTACCGTTGCTCCATTGCATAAAGTTCCCCAAATGAGCAAACACCGCAGCTTTTCCGGTATACGTTCCAGATTGAACACCTTTTCCCGGCTGATGCCATACAATATCATCTGCAAATAAACTTCCGACTGTATCAAAGTCTCCTGTTGCTACCGCATTAAAATACGACTGCACTATTTTTACGTTTTTTGACATCCTATTTAATTTTATAAGTAAGTAAATTATATGACAAATTTCTACATTTGCAGTACAATAGTCAAGTACCTACCTAAAAGTAGGGTACTTACGTTAAAGTAATAATTACTGATTTACAGCACAATGAATATAAATATAAATATTTCTGACGAAAACTGTCCCCTAAGGAAAACACTTGAAATCATTGGCGGAAAATGGACCATGCTCATTATTTTCCAGATTAACGAACGCACCATCCGTTACGGCGAACTGAAGCGCTGTATTGTCGGAATCAGTGAAAAAATGCTGATCAGCCAATTGAAGTTTTTATGCGATAAAGATATTGTCCATAAAAAGTCCTTTGCCGAAATCCCGCCAAAGGTCGAATATACCTTGACCGAAAAAGGAAAAGAATTGCTACCCATTATTCAGACCATCATCCAGTACGGCCTCAAGCATGACATTTAACCATACAAAAATACCTTATCCTGTAATTTTCAATGATTGTACCTGCTCATTAACAATCCGAACATGGTAAAACAGTACAACAGGGCTTCCAGTAAAATTTCCAGAAACTACTGCTTTTAATATGCTTTCGGTTTCTCCTTTTTTATAGCTCAATGGCTTCATGACGGTTTTATATTGCTCATTTGCTGCGACAATCCAATTTTCAATTTCTTTTCTCCCCCTGTATGTATTACTCTTGTCAACAATCAGGGCTGTTTCGGAAAAAAAAATTGCATAGGAGACACAATCAAAATTGTTCTGCGCACGAACTAATGCGGCCATTACTTGTGGTATGTTCATTTCAAGTGTTTTTTTAAGGTTTTTAAATTGTTGGAATTGTACCTCCGTCAATAATAAATTCTGTTCCTGTCAAATAAGCCGCTCTTGGTGACACTAAAAAACCGACCAATTCGGCCACTTCCTGAGGTTCTGCCGGTCGGCCATAAGGAATACCCCCAAACTTTCCATGACCTGCTGCACCGCTTCATCAACAGAAATACCAGTTCTTTTCGCGATTTCATCCATCATCCCTGTAGCACCATCTGTTTTGATCCAGCCCGGAGAGACTGTCAACACCCGAATACCTTTTGGTGAAACTTCATTTGATAAGCTTTTACTATAATTCACCAATCCTGCTTTAGCCGCTGCATAAGGTAATGTGGCATCATACAAAGGCAATCTAGCCTGAATAGAAGCTATATGAACGATAACGCCGTTTCCGCGAGCTATCATCTGAGGCAAAAACCCTCTATCCAGACGAACCGGAGCCAGCAAATTTGTATAAAACGTCTTTTCCCAATCCTCATCACTCAAAACAGCAAAGCCTCCTCCTTTCGTTTCAGAACTGCCCATATTGTTTACCAAAATATCCAGCCTGCCAAATTGTTGCAGTATTTCACCTACGACCTTTATCGTACCAGAGGACGTACTTAAATCGGCCGGAATAAAGTGTAATTTTCCATTATCCTGCAGAGGTTCATTTCTTGCTGTAATGATTACGGTCGCCCCGGCATAAAGCAACCGCTCCGCAATGGCCCTACCTGTTCCCTTTGTACCGCCAGTTACCAAAGCAATTTTGCCCGATAATTCATCATTAAAATTAAATTCCTGTTCCATGTTCTAAAATATTTAAAACAAAGGTCTGCGACACAGCCGGTTTACACAAGTACGGAAAAACGAATTGCATAGGGATAAATTTTTCCCCTATTGCACATTTTGAAACATAGCCATAGCTTTGTCGTATGTATGAAAAAAAAATACCCCTAGATCTAAATTGTGGTCTCGACCTCATCGGTGAAATACTGTATGGCAAATGGAAAATTCGTTTACTTTGGTTTATAAATGCAGGACATCAACGCCCAAGCGAACTCCAGCGCAAAATTCCCGGAGCCTCCCGCCGCGTATTGCATATACAGCTAAAAGAATTAGAACAGCACGAATTGATTGTAAAGAAAATATATCCGATTGTCCCTCCAAAAGTGGAATACAGCCTGACCGAATTTGGTAAAACTTTAATTCCAGTAATCGCGGCTTTAGGACAATGGGGCGATGATCATGAAGAGCGTTTACGAAATATCATTACGAAGCTTCAATAAATTAAAAATCACGAAGATACTGATAGATAAAACAACACTCTTATTGTTTTAAGAGACAACTCCTGTAGAATAGACAAGTGAGAATCGCCAATTTCAGATCATAGCAAGATAGGCAAATTGCTTTGCGACAAATAAAACTCCCGTTTACCGGATTTTTTACCGAGCTTTTCAAATTCACAAAAGATTCACCGAATCCTCCCCTCCATTTACCGAGTTTACCCGACTGTTCACCTGATTACCATTCCGACTTTTAGCCCCCTTATATACCTTTGATTCAATCAATTAAATAATTCACAAATCAAAAAAACTTAAAAAGCTAAAAATCATGAAAAATTCACTAAACTCAATCTTTATCGTATTTGCATTAATCGGAGCATTAGTCGCAATGACGAGCATGAGTTTTGCAAAAGGAAAGACTCCGAGAAACACAAATCCCATAACGGTAATTGACAGTTACGTACAGATCGCTGCAGATGGTAATACAGAAGGTATACAGCACTTGTTCTCCGATGACTTCAAATGGACCCAATCATCCAATGCAAAAACAAAAACATACAGCAAATCAGAAGTTGTCAATTTTTTAAAGTCAAGCAAAGGACTAAAGCAGAACTGTAAAACAACCTACACCATCATGGA
Source organism: Sphingobacterium kitahiroshimense (assembly GCF_025961315.1). Lineage (NCBI taxonomy): Bacteria > Pseudomonadati > Bacteroidota > Sphingobacteriia > Sphingobacteriales > Sphingobacteriaceae > Sphingobacterium > Sphingobacterium kitahiroshimense. The sequence continues at coordinate 1,476,564 of NZ_JAOQNK010000001.1, forward strand.
GAAAAATGAGAACTGTGTTATGGCCAAAGTAGAAATGAAGTATGACAATTTCACAAAAGTTGAATGTATCACCCTATGTAACGTAAATCAAGAATGGAGAATCAATCAAATCATCGAATCTTACAAATAGCAACGAGCCCACGCAACGAAAAAAGGTCTTAAAATTGAATTTTAAGACCTTTCCTATTTTATATAAATCTGTATAGACTATTTCATTAAGAAGCCACCACCGATCAAATCATTGCCTTCATAGAAAACAGCCGATTGACCAGGAGCAATACCTTTTACATTATGTACAAAGTCGATCTTTACCATGTCCCCCTGTTGTGAGATTGTAGATAGAGCACCAGCATCTTTATAACGCACCTTAGATATCGCTTCCATAGGCTGCTCCAAAGAAGCATATTTAACCAAATTTACATTCCGCACATAAGCGAATGATTTTTCAAGCTCATGTTCTTCACCCAGCACCACGGTATTACTCTCCGGAAGGATCTCGACTACAAACATCGGTTTACCCAATGCGATACCAAGACCTTTACGCTGTCCGATCGTAAAATAAGGATAACCGATATGCTGTCCTACCACAGTACCATCTGTTAGGATAAAGTTACCAGGACCGATCTGTTGATCCAAAGTAGGCACTTTATGTCTTAAGAATGCACGGTAGTCATTATCCGGTACAAAACAGATTTCATAGCTTTCCGCTTTATTAGCAAGCTCCACCTGTCCCATATCCAATGCCATCTGGCGAATTTCTTTTTTCGTGAACGATCCCAATGGAAATTGCGTACGTGCCAGGTTTTCCTGTGCAACACCCCAAAGTACATAAGACTGATCTTTGTTTTCATCCTTACCTTTCGAAATCACGTAACGGTTATTATCGTGAAGACGAATATTGGCATAGTGACCTGTAGCAATAAATTCGCAGTCCAATTTATTGGCGCGTTTCATTAAAGCCTCCCATTTGATATGGGTATTACACAATACACAAGGGTTTGGCGTACGGCCGGCAATATATTCATCAACAAAGTTGTCAATAACAAAATCGCCAAACTCATCTCTAATATCCAGTATATAATGTGGGAAACCATAATTCACCGCCAAAGAACGTGCATCGTTGATACTATCCAAGCTACAGCATCCGGTCTCCTTAGACGAGCCACCAGAAGCAGCATAGTCCCAAGTCTTCATCGTGATCCCTATGACTTCATATCCTTGTTCATGAAGCATGACAGCCGCGACCGAACTGTCAACACCCCCACTCATAGCAACTAATACTCTTCCTCTTTTACTCATTTTATTTTATTGAAATGCAAAGATAGGCTATTTGAAATTTTTACGTGTTAATTTCTTGTAAATTTTATCTGTATCAAAATCAAGTCTTTCAAAAAAATACATGAAATAAATGGGTGAAAAATTTTAGAATTCGAATTATCGGGGTATATTTGCATCGCATTCAAAGTTAAACGGGGATGCAGGTTAAGGTGCCATAGCTCAGTCGGTAGAGCAAAGGACTGAAAATCCTTGTGTCGCTGGTTCGAATCCAGCTGGCACCACCAGATCTGAAAGTAACAGATTTAAAACAAAAACTTGGAAGGTGCCATAGCTCAGTCGGTAGAGCAAAGGACTGAAAATCCTTGTGTCGCTGGTTCGAATCCAGCTGGCACCACCAAATCTGAAAGTAACAGATTCAAAATAAAAACTTGGAAGGTGCCATAGCTCAGTCGGTAGAGCAAAGGACTGAAAATCCTTGTGTCGCTGGTTCGAATCCAGCTGGCACCACCAGATCTGAAAGTAACAGATTTAAAACAAAAACTTGGAAGGTGCCATAGCTCAGTCGGTAGAGCAAAGGACTGAAAATCCTTGTGTCGCTGGTTCGAATCCAGCTGGCACCACCAAATCTGAAAGTAACAGATTTAAAACAAAAACTTGGAAGGTGCCATAGCTCAGTCGGTAGAGCAAAGGACTGAAAATCCTTGTGTCGCTGGTTCGAATCCAGCTGGCACCACCAACAAAGTCCATCTCAAACGAGATGGACTTTGTTATTTATACCCCTACTTCACTTATCACTACATTACTGATTTCTCCGTCACTACATTACTGGTTACTCTGTCACTCATTACCGGTTACTCTGTCACTCATTACCGGTTACTCCGTCACTCATTACTGGTTACTCCGTCACTCATTACTTCGTCACTTGTCACTCTATATTGAATATCAATAAAATGATAGTATTTCTTTTTGAGAAGCTCTATTTGTTACATAAACAATACCGGGGTCAAATGATCTAATTCCCTCATAACAGAGCTCCAGGCATCATTTCTAGGATTGATGTAAAATATTTTTTCCCAACATCAAGAATTTAACACGATCTACTGGTTTTTCCAAAAGAAATATTACATCTTTAAGTGTAAGAAAATTAATTTAAACCAAATTATAGCAGCTATGAACCGAGTATTACTTAAGCTGGAGAGAGTCATACTATATTATGGCATTCCACATTTAAATGAAGAAGAACATGTTAAAGCCGATCAAAACCTTCTTGCTATCATCTTCCAGTTAGAACAAGAATTTGTTCTACGACATGGCAACAAAGAAATATTATTACTAACACGCAAATCATTCAGGCTGTTCTATAGACAGTTATGCAATTTGTTGGATGAGCTCTACCGTTATAAACATAAACAGGCCGATGAAACAATTCTCAAATACTACCAATTCCTGATCCATATTGAAACCAGCTATAGCAAGGATATGGACCCACAGGCATCGCTTACACAATTTCACCTTCATGTCTTAAAAACAGAAATCATGGAGCAGTTTCCTGCTCTAAAAGCTACTTTAATAGAAAAAGATGTTTCCGAATGCTTTCTAATTGAGATTCAGCACGTATTGGAAGATCAGTTCCGTGCGCCCGGACGGAACCTCAGCTATGAACAACAATTATTCTTCATCAAACTTCTAAGGGTACTCAGACACATTGCCCACGATACGTGGGACAGGGATTATAACCATTGTTTTATTAAATTTATGATCAGTATAAATTTCAATCACATCGGTTTTCTCAATCAATGTTTCGATTTGCTGGATAAAACATTAGAAGATATAGCCGACATAGATAAACAACGGAACTATCTGAATGATATCCTGTTCAAATTGAAACAGGTGGCACGCTATTCTACGGTACAATTTGACAGCAAAAGTAATAGTTTATCTAAAAAACTGATCCAATATGTCAAAAAAAAGATCAGCAGCACAGGCGAAATACCCGCATCCAGCAATTACGACAGCGATGAGAACAGGAGTATCTTTAGTAATTTAACCGCGGGAGGACTTACCGTATACCACCACTATTTTCAAAAAGTGAAATTTTCAAAAGGGGAAACTAAAAAACTGGGGGGACAAAACTTTGTAAATCCTATTTATACAGCCAATGGGATAAAGATGACCGAAGCACAGCACCTCAAGTTTGACAAAACCAAACTTCATCATGAGATTCGTATTCTGAAAAATAAACTGATGGCTATTATCGATCAGCTCAATAAGGATCTGGATGATTCGGCAACATCATCTAAAAACAAGCCTAACACAGCTAGCAACCATTGATTGGCCTACCCTCAAAAAAGGGTAGGCTAAAATAAACTGCAGATCGCCCTATCTCCTTCCAAAACAGGGACGCTAAATGAATCAAAACCACTTCGGTTCACACTCGTTTATCTGATTTACTCCCCTGGGCTTACCTTTTATATCCTCATATCGCATATCACTGACTGATTTACTCACAACTTTAATTGTCACAGCGCAACTTGGTTACTCCTTCACTGTTTTCATCCTGGGCAGCCCAATCTCATGTTCTTGTGGGTAAGGAGCTCTAAAAGTCATGCTGACATCTTCTCTCATACGTTCCTGCACTTCATACTTCTTTTCCTCATCATGTGAGTAACGTGGATCAGGAATAAAAGGCATCTTTGCCATCTTCGTTATGGTTATGGTCGGAAAATGGAAGTCCACTTCTACCGTTCCTAAGAGTAAATAGCATCCGCCCCCTTGAAAAGGATACCGTTCCAGACAGTCCGGAAAATGAGCCGTATCAAAATAATCACCATTGTTGTCCACCCAGGTTCCGAAATACATGATTCCCCTTTTTGTAGGTACATGCTTCCGTGAGATCAGATAAGCAAGCATTTTGACCTCCTTTTTATGATGTTGGATTAGATCTTTAGCCATCACTGTTCCCCTATACTTTGTCTGCAGCAGATCGAAGGGTGTACATGAGACCGGAAAACTTAAGATTTCTATCTCGTCAAAAGCATCCTCAAAGATGTTGCGTTTCAATTCCGGAAATTTAAAATGCTTGACAGGCTCCTCAAATAGGGTTTCAGCGCGACGTCCAGGTTTAAAATCACCGAGCAGCACCCTAGATTTTAACAATAGCTCATTTTTGGGCACACCGCTGAACCGAAAAGCTCCAATAAAGATCAAAATCTGCAAGGTTTCAATACCGATCGGAATACGTTTAATAAAATCTTCCAAAGAGCGATACTCCCCATTTCTGATCCTTTCTTCAGGAATCAACCGGCCAAGTTTCGCTTCCACTTTCTCCAGATGCATAAATCCCAGATAAATCTCATCACCATAGATGGTAGTCTGCTGCTCACTCCTGTTCACGCATGGATTCAGGATCTTGGCGCCAGACATCCGGGCCTCATGGATGTACACTTCCGTTCTGTAGAAACCGCCCATATTATTGATGACAGATACCATAAATTCAAGAGGATAATAGAGTTTGAGGTATAAGCTCTGGTAACTCTCCACGGCATAAGAAGCAGAATGCGCCTTACAGAATGAATATCCAGCAAAAGATTCAATCTGCCGGTAGATTTCTGTACTCAGTTCTTCCGGATGCCCCTGTTGCCTGCAAGATTCAAAAAAATCATCCTTTACTTTTTGAAGCGCCTTACGCGATCTGCCTTTTCCACTCATGGCCCTACGCAATATATCACCATCAGCAGCAGAAACCCCGCCATAATGGAGTGCAATTTTAATCACATCTTCCTGATAAACCATAATACCATAGGTGTCACCGAGCTGTTCTTCAAATATCGGATGAAAATATTCAAACTGATCTGGATTATTATGCCTAAAAATATATTCCCGCATCATACCACTTTGCGCTACACCGGGACGTATAATCGATGATGCCGCCACCAGCACCTTATAATTATCACATTTCAATCTTCGCAGCAGACCGCGCATCGCAGGACTTTCAATATAAAAACATCCGATCGTTTTCCCCCGGCTTAAAAATTCATTACATAGAGCTTCATCCTTGGAAAGCGTCGTATCCCTAATGTTTACTTTAATTCCCCGTTTTTCTTCCAATAGTTTCACCGTATCATTGATAGTCCCGAGTCCACGTTGCGACAGAATATCAAATTTATCAAAACCGATATCCTCCGCAACATGCATATCCCACTGCACGATCGGAAAACCTTTGGGAGGCATTTCAAGAACCGTAAAATTGGTAAGCGGTTCCTCAGAGATAATAATCCCACAGGCATGCATGCTGCGCTGATTGGGAAACTTTTCCAATAACTTTCCATACTCCTGCACTTTCTGGACCACCTGATCTTTAAAAATTTTTTCCGGATTTTTGGTCAGTTCATCGAGCTCCTCTTTCGGTAAACCAAATACCTTACCCATCTCACGAATAATGGAACGGTACTTAAATTCGACATTCGTACCACAAAAAGCAACATGGTTTTTTCCATAACGGTCAAAGATATATTTCAATATCATATCCCGCTCCTGCCAGCTCCAGTCAATATCAAAATCGGGCGGACTTTTTCGGTTTAAATTTAGAAATCGCTCGAAGTAAAGATCCAGTTCCAAAGGACAGATATCCGTTATGCCCAAGCAATATGCAACTATGCTGTTGGCTCCGCTTCCCCTACCCACATGCATAAAACCCATGTTGTTGCTATAGCGGATGATATCCCAAGTAATGAGAAAATAACCGCTGAAATTTAATTCATCGATCACCTGAAGTTCCTTTTCAACACGCTGTTTCGCTATTGCATGATCCTTGCCATAGCGTCTTTCCAGTCCTGTATAAGCCAGTGCTGTTAATTTATTGATATCGTGCTCCTTTGATCCTTTGTAGTGTCTTTTATTTCTCCGTGTGGTAAACGCAAATTCGAACTGGCATACCGAAAGTATATTTTTGGTATTCGCAATGATTTGCGGATAATGCTGATAAGCCTCCAATAGCGATTGTTCCGACCTCAAGTACTCCCATTTACTGCAAATTTCACTTTTCGGCAATTTCGACAGCAGCATATTGTTGTCAATTGCTCGCAGTATCCGGTGTAGATTAAATTCCTTTTTCGTTGTGAAAGTCACAGGTTGCAGGATCACCATCTTTGCAATCAGCGCCTGATACTCTTTACGGAATAAGCTATTCAGTTCTTCCTCCCGGATGCCGATATATTCATTTTCATGAAGTTGCGCAGGAATATTGCTTAAGGGATAGATCACAAAACAGTTTGGAAAATCAGGCTGTGCCGGCAGGTCAATCCCATCGCAATTATAGGAAGTCAAAACCCGGTTCACCTCTCCGATACCCTGAAACTCTTTTGCAATGGTAATATAAAGCAGCTCACTTCCTCTGCGAACTTCAATACCAGCAATCGGTTTGATGTTCTTTTCTTCACATTTCTTTTTGAATTCATAGATGCCCGAAATGGTATTGATATCCGTCAGCACAAGCTCCTTTAACCCCAAGACGGCGGCCTGCTCCACGAGCTCCTCTATGGAAAGTGTTCCATAACGAAGACTGTGAAAAGAGTGGCAGTTAAGAAACATAAGACAATTAAGTTGAAAAATTAAAACCTACTGCCCTCCCCACCGCATCACTGCCATAGCGCATTTTGATGGCATCCATTGCCTGATACAGATTGATAAGCTGTGTATTGTCTTCAAACAAATTCATTTGGTAACTTCCGTGCACCAGATCAGTAAACCGAAGTCCCACCAATCGAAGACGCATCCGTCTGGTATAAATTTTATCAAAAAGTTCTAAAGCGATCCTTGTCAGTGTATGATCTGCAGAGGTATAAGTGACACGGCATTGTTTCGTTTCCGTATCAAAATTAGAGTACCTGATCTTGACTACTACGGTGGAAGTCAACCATTTTTCACAGCGCAGCTGGTAAGCCAGCTGTTCGGCCATACCCGAGATGAGGCTTTTCACGACACGAATATCCGTGGTGTCGCTATTAAAAGTTCTTTCCTTGGAAATCGATTTTCTTTCCGAATAGGGCATAACAGGAGTTTCATCAATCCCATTTGCCTTTTTCCATAAATCGACCCCATTTTTCCCGATCATCTGCTGCAGCACCTCAACAGGAATTTCGGACAATGTACCTATTGTACGGATCCCAACTCGTGATAAGAGCTGGAAAGTAGCATTCCCCACCATCGGCATCTTTCTAATGGATAATGGATTAAGAAAAGAATGAACACCCACTGAAGGTATTTCACGATGACCATGAGGTTTGGATTCGCCTGTGCCGATTTTACTGACCGTTTTATTAATAGATAAAGCATAGCTGATAGGCAAACCTGTTTCCTTTTCAATTTTGGCTCCCAGTTCATTGGTCCACTTATAAGCCCCGAAAAATTTATCCATCCCGGTCAGGTCAAGATAAAACTCATCGATAGAAGCCTTCTCCATTACTGGAGCACTTTCTTCAATCACTTCTGTCACCGTATGGGACATCTTGGAATATAATTCCATATCCCCTTTTACTACCCTGGCCTGAGGACAGAGCCGTAATGCCATCTTCATCGGCATCGCAGACCGCACACCAAAAGTTCTTGCTTCATAACTACAGGAAGAAACCACTCCCCGATCCCCTCCACCAATAATCAATGGAATATCGTTGAGTTGCGAATTTACCAGCCGCTCACAGGATACAAAAAAGGTATCCAAATCCATATGTACAATCGCTCTATTCATTTCACTAAATTATTTAGTAAAAATGCTAATATTTTTCACATTTATCCTTACATTTGATGTGATTAATATTCACAAAATGTCAACACTATCGATTTTGTCTGATAATATCAGGTACCTCAGGATGCAGATACCCGGACTTACACAAGGAAAAATTGCTGCTGAACTAGCTGTTACAAGAGATTCTTATGCGAAATACGAAATCGGGAAAACGGCTCCACCACTAGATGTGCTCTTAGCGCTATCGCGCTACTTTCAGGTCAGCACCGATCAATTACTCACTGTTGATCTCAGGAAATATAAACTACAAGAAATATAGCGCTTAGCGACTCGGTTATTCACGCTCCGTACAGATAATAAAAACTTACGATTATAATAATATTTGGTTATAAAATGAGCTTATTCAAGAGTAATGCGGTTATATATAATCCAAAACCATATATAGCATGTGCCTGTAGGCTTCTTAATCGCGCCGTGACAGGCTTAAAAGTTTTAGATGCGGCGATGCCAAAACCAAACGCAGGCTGCATCATAAACCAAGGAGCAGCAGTAGTCGCAACTCCGACAATTATACAAACTAAAAATGTTGGTTGGTACAACCAGTCCAGCCCGCAGATCAATAAAAGTAAAAGCGCAAATGAAATACCGATGAGGTAATGTGCCATCCAGCCCAAAGCCCTTTCACCAGTGATTTTTTCAGCATGCACAATGTTTTTATGAGCGAAGACACCCTGTTTAAAATGACCTATCCAACGCCCTACAAGAGCATAATCCAAAGAGGGAATTTTAAAAAGCAGTTTTGATAAATAAAGCATACAAATCCATAAAAAACGTGACACCAACGCCGATAAATATGGAATAACTGATGTATTGTGATAGGATGTTCATGCGCTTGTTATTTTATAAAATTAATTTCTCTTTACTGATTGGCTGTATCCACTTTTGAGGTTATGATTTTCCTGTGCCATCATTCTAACATTTTAATGATTCAAAGTTAGCATGCTTCAACCGATAATAACTGACACATATCCTTGGGAAAACTGCACAAATCAAAGGAATCGCAACAGAGAACAGCAATAAACATTAACTTTATCAGGTTTAGATTATCATACTATGAATAGGGTCCTGTATTAAATTATATCCCATTCAAGTATATTGCCTCTTATCAGGATATTACCCCTCAAGCCTTAAGCGGCATATATAAGTACATTTTTTAACCTGAGTTCAGCGTTTACTGTAAAAAATACCAGAATTTTGTTCACTAATATATACAAGCATGATTAGAAAAATTAACATAACAGATTATCCCACTCTGATAAAAATATGGGAGAGTGCAGTATCAAATACACACGATTTTCTTAAAGAAGAAGATTTCAATTATTATAAAGAACATATCCCAAATTATTTTGAACATGTTAAACTATTTGGATATGATGACAATGGGACTTTAATTGGATTTATGGGGATTTCTGGTGAAAATCTTGAAATGCTATTTATTCACCATAATGCTCGCGGCAAGGGAATCGGAAAAAAGCTGGTGACCCACGGTATAGATCATTTCAAGATCTCCAAAGTGGATGTTAATGAACAAAATTTACAAGCCGTTGGATTTTATACGCATATCGGATTTCAGATACTGAACAGATCCGAAATTGATGGACAAGGCAAAGCATATCCGATTTTACATATGGGATTATAATCTTGCTTTTAACCCAAACGCCTCATTATTTTAGCGTAGTTTAGCTTGCCATAACAAAATGAAAAAGACCATGCGGATATGACCGAAGAAATACAACTCAAAAAAATAGATGAACTGATTCAAAATTTAGATTCTGAAACCTTATCCGCTTTAGAAAATATTCGAGAATTAAAAAGATATAAAAAAGGGGAATTTCTCTTACATCAAGATAAACTATGTCGGTATAGTTTCTGGATTGAACAGGGAATCCTACGAAAATTCTATTGGAATGATACGAAGGAAATTACAACCGAGCTTATTTTTGAACATGATATTGCGGTTTCATTTGATAGCTATGTACTTCAAAAACCCAGTAAAGAATTTATTCAAGCCGTCACAGATGTAACGGTTTACCAGACCGAGGCGCAATCATTTCAGATGCTTAAAGCAAAGTTCCCAAAACTGGTTGAACTTGATCTGATGATGACAGAATATTATGCGATGTGGCTCGAAAAAAGGTTATTTGAATTTCGAACACGCAATGCAACTGAGAGATACTTACAGTTACTCCGGCAACAGCCTCACATTATTCTTGAAGTTCCACTTACCTATATTGCTTCTTATTTAGGCATATCCATGGAAACACTGAGCAGAATCAGATCCAAAATTTGATTATTTGACCTAAATCAAATGGAATGCAGATTCAATCTTAGAAATTTGAATTTTCATTTAAACATTCAATATTATGGGTAACAAAAGTAGAATTATTGGGTTTGATTTAGCTAGAGCATATGCCATTTTTGGAATGTATATTGTCAACTTTAATATGGTGTTTGGGAATTATAACGACACAAGTCCGGTCGGAAAATTTCTATCACTTTTCAGTGGAAATTCAAGTACTATATTTGTCATGCTTGCAGGAATGGGAATAGCTTTGATGACCAATAGACCACATTATACGGCCGAAGAGAGGAAAAAACTAAGACATACTGTTTTAAAAAGAGCATTGTTCCTATTCGTTTTAGGATTGTTGCTCAGCATATGGTGGCCAGCAGATATCCTGCATTTCTATGGATTATACCTATTCATTGCCACTTTTCTTTTATTTTTACCCACAAGATATTACCTGATCGCTAGTATTCTATCAATCTTGGTTTTCCATGTGTTACTGCTTATTATTCCATTCGAAAAAGGATGGAACTTTGATACTCTTGAATATACCGATCTATGGTCGATACCGGGATTTATACGAAACACATTTTACAATGGCTGGAACAGTGTTTTTCCTTGGATAGCCTATTTTACCACCGGAATGTATCTCGGCAGATTAAATTGGACATTATTGATCACCAAAAAAAGGGTATTTCTATTAGGAGCAGCACTTTTTATACCCGTTACCATATTACAGATCTGCGCTCAAAATATTTTTACCAATAAAGAATTGATAGAGATCATTACTGCAGATTACCTTCCTCCCCTTTTACCATTTTTGTTGAGCACAATAGGTTTTGGACTGATGCTGATCGCAGGTTTCATGTATAGCAGTTCGTTTTTTTTAGAAAATAAATTTATCCAAAATTTAGCAATAACTGGACAAATGACCCTCACCCATTACATCGCGCACTTAACCATCGGAATGATTATTTTTTCACTCCTCTCCGGTAAACCCTATGGAGCAAAGATCAATCAAACAGATTCTGTACACCCCTTGTGGATATTAACATTCTCTATAGTATATTTTATCTTCAGTTACTATTTCAGCAAAATATGGAAGACAAAATATAAGAATGGCCCCTTGGAAACGCTGATGAGAAAAATATCAAGTTGATACCTGAATGGCGATACTGATTTAGCCTGTATTACAACCACATGGCCAATCCTCTGCAACATGCATTTTCCAGTTCCGACTTTCATAATGTGGTTAAACAATGTGGCGCTAAATACAATTTCTCTGCGTAGAATTTCACATTTCGTTCTTGTCTGGCATATTTTGTAACTTGTATCCAATAACTCAAAACAAACTAGGCGTATAAAAATACACCTATTAAAAAACAATACGATCATGACAGCATACAAAACAGTAAATATAGAAAAGTGGAACCGGAAGGAACACTTTGATGCTTATCGTGATGCGATAAAGTGCGGATTCAGTTTGACCGTTAAATTAGATATTTCAGCGGTTATTCCTTTTGTAAAAGAACAGGGATTTAAATTTTATCCTGTGATGATTTATCTGCTGTCAAAAGCCGTGAACCAACATCCTGAGTTTAAAATGGCAATGAAAGATGGTGACTTGATTATTTGGGATTCTGTAAACCCGGTTTATACCGTCCTTCATCAGGACACAGAAACTTTTTCTGCACTTTCTGTACCCTATACGGCCAGCTTCCAGGATTTTATAGCCAGCTATAACGCGGTCCTTCAAAGAAATGAAAACAATAGGAGCTTCCTCCCTGAAAAAGCTCCCAAAAATCATTTTAATATTTCGGCACTTCCGTGGATTCATTTTGAGAGTTTTAACCTCAATATTGCTGATTTTACGGACTATTTTGCCCCCAGTTTTACTTTTGGAAAATACCAGACGGAAGGAAACAAAATCCTTATGCCATTGGCCGTACAAGTGCACCATGCCGTTTGCGATGGCCTACATGTTGCCAAATTGATCAACACCTTACAGGAATTTTGCACGACCATTCAAAAACTTAAATAAAGCTAAAAAGATAATGAAATCGATTTTAATTTAGCTCGAAAAACATATGGATATTAGAAAAGCAACACCGGCAGATCTTCCACAGATAAAAATACTTTATTCCCTGCTATTTGAACAGCTGGCAAACTATGAACCGGATTACCTTCAGCCTGCCCTTCAGGATGAAGCTTTTCTTCAGCAAGTAGTTGCCGCAGCAGATAATTTTGTTGCATTCATTTACACTATAGATGGAGAGGCAAAAGGTTTTGCCATTGCAAAATTAGAGGAAAGCCCGCCCTATAATTGTTTTGTTCCGTTAAAATGCATGTATTTAATGGATATTGTGGTTGATCAGAATATGCGCGGAAAAGGAATTGGAAAAGCATTGATTGACCGCATCAAGCAATGGGCAAAAGAGCAGGAAGCAGATTATCTAGAACTAAGTGTACTGGCAAAAAACACCTTAGCAGAGGCATTGTATCTGCGTGAAGGTTTTGAAACCTTTAGTAAATCTATGCGAATGAAAATAAAATAGCAGGTTATTGATTTCAATAAAACGCTATCGTTAAATTAAAATATATGGAACGACTTAAAACCCTTAAGAATTTAATATGATAAGAATTGCTGTACAAGATGACTACAGTCATTTAATTGATATCTGGCTGGAAGCTTCAATAAAAGCACATCATTTTATAGATTCATCCTTCTGGATCAATAGCGCTCAAAAGATGAAAGATATTTATTTACCATCCAGTAAAACATGGATTTTGGAAGATGAATCGAATAGTATTAAAGGTTTTCTATCAGTCGTAGACGATCATATTGCAGCCTTATTTATAAGTCCTGCTCATCAAGGAGAAGGATACGGTTCTGCACTTCTGCAGTTCATAAAGACAAAATGTGATCAGCTTTCGTTAAATGTGTACGCCTTGAATGAACAAGCAATCCATTTTTATCAGAAACACGGTTTTCGGATTATCGAAGAAATGTTGGACGAAAATACAGGCGCAACAGACTGCCGAATGGAATGGATAAAGGCCAAATAATCTTAAAACAAAAATCTCACCCCTTATTCTTTATGAACTTCACTATACGCTCACTTGCAGTGTCACAGAAGTCAAGACCTGAATAATCCGGATTCAGCCCGCCAATAAATGGTACAGCCATAATAAATAGATTTTTAGTAGCACTTCCAAAAGCATCAAGTGCCTGAAAATGGTCATTAATACTCAGTCCCTTTACCTGCATATAAAAATTGTTAGTACTGCTTTTCACATGATAACCCTTTTCGTTAAAATACTTCTCCCCTTCAGCCTTATTCTTAAAATTCAGGTATCCTGTACTGATCAGACCTTCGTTTTTGATCCCTTCAAACGGCATGTCATTAAATTCCAATGGTTGTTGTCCTGTACCGTCAACATATAATTTATAATGCGTTTTCTTTTGTTTACCCTCAGTGTCCATGTAGCTATAAATGGCACCGAAATCATGATGAGGGTCTACCTGACTTGCTTTATCGACTTGAATATGGTCAATGACACCAGCTTCATACAAAGCAATAATTTCTCTGTAGGATTCCTGAGGCAAAGAAGCAATAATCACACTGATGAGCGGCAATAAAACCCTCCGCAACCGAAGCATATCTTCTGCAGAGAAGTGTTTAGCAGGATAGTTCATGGCATAGCTAAAAGCAGCCAGTTTTTCCTTCCAGGATATCGACTGCCTTCTGTCAATGGATTTTTTTGCTTCGAGATATTCCGCTCTAAAAAGCGTAAAACTGTCAAGTTCATTTCGGATGCGCAGCATTTCTTCCACAAACTCCTCAATCGTCATTTCTTTTATCTTTTCATAAAAAGCAGGATCACTTTTCTGCAACGGACATTTGAAATTTCGCTCAAAAACGTAGTTAAGATCTACAAAACCGTCATTTTTCTCTTTGTATTCATAAATCTCATCCAGTGTCATGGACCAGGATACCGCATAAGGTTCCTCTTCCGAATGAAAACGCAGTGCAGGTAGATAACCTCCTGTGGAAAATAAATGGATCGAAAAATTGGGCGATTCTTCATGCAGCACATAACTCACCTGATCATTCTCAACGATATAACGGCCGTTCAGACGAGATAATGTCTTTACGGCATCGACAGCAGTTAGAGAAGCACCCTTAATAGCGACCGGAAAATTAGTCATTTGATCAAATTTAGTAGGTGGATAGGGCGAATCGTACCAGCCTTTTATCTTTCCTTCAAAAGTTTCGGGCCAATAATGCCCGGTACAGATAACAACTATTTCAGCTTCATATTCATCATCAGTGGCCGTAAATACGGAGTAAAATTCATTTGCCCTGTCATATACCAGATCAATCACTTCGGTCTCGGTAAAAACGTCCACCTTTATTTTACGCTTGATGGCTAAGGCTATGTATTGGTGAAATTGATTTTCAAGATAATCCCCTAAAAGAAGTCTTGGTAAAACCTGATAGGGATTGGATTTACCATGCGCATAGTAATCCGGAAAATCAGTTCCAGCATAACGTGACAGATAAGTTGGGACGTCGTCAATTAATGCTGGAATTTCGTTGGCCGAAACATTGGCCAAGTGTTCCTTACGGGCCCCATATTTACCATAAGGCATTCCAACTCCCAAACGTTCATTTTTTTCGAAAATGGAGATATGTTCAACCGCAAGATTTTGGTTGACAATCTCCTTTAACATAAATAAAGCGGCTGGCCCCCCACCAATCAGCGCAATGGAACTTAATTTTTGATTGTCCATACAATTTAAGGCTATTGATTAATTTTATACGTCAACTTTCTACTGATTTTACTTTCCATCAAATATGCTATCGGCATACTGTGGAAGGTCGATTTTTACATTGTGTCCTACAGGTTATTTTCAGTTTCCCATGAGCTTTAATAATATTCTCCGAGTGATCGATCTTGATGATCCAAGTATTATGCTCTCCAACAATTTTTCCATGAGGAAACCTTAAAAAAAGGTAGTCTCGCTCTCCTCCTCATTCATGTTGAATAAAAGATCATATGGTCCAAATTTCAGCTCGACTATTGTTTCGCTAAAATTTTAAAAATAGGTTCTTTCCGGGAAATACCTCAATTCTTATAAACACCGCATCACATATTCGCAATGATAACAACGTATCGCTAGCAAAGTTCTGCTAACGGTAAAATCAAGTATTTGTGTGAAGCCAACAGGCATAAACCACCTATCCTAATAGTTTATACTTATTACAGCATCATTTTCTGCATTCCGATAACTTCGTCCCAAATATTTCACCCCAGCGATCAGATCTGGCACCTGCAATAGATTGCATCACCTCCGTATCCAGATCTATTCAGTTCATAACAATGAATTTATACAAAAAAAACATTTAAATTTACTAAAACCCCTAGCCTTGCGACTCTAATTTTGTACTGTAATTTAAAACTATTGAAAAATTAAATCGATATAAATCAAAACAGATATGAAGACAAATAATTCTTTGGTCGCCTATGCTTTACTGCGAGTAGCAATGGGTGTCAATATGCTGGGACACGGCTTAGCGCGTATTCCAAAACTTGATGCTTTTAGTGATAACATGGTGACCAATTTTCAAAAAAGCTGGCTTCCTTCCTTTTCGATCAAAATATTCGGACTGGCTTTGCCTTTCGCAGAATTCCTCATTGGATTACTGCTCATCATTGGCTTATTTACATATCGCACAAGTGTTGCTGGTGCTATCCTTATTATTTTATTACTATTTGGAAGCAGCACCATTGAAAATTGGGAAGCAATGGGTATACAAATGATTTATGCCTTGTTTTTTTACCAATTGATTACCCAAATAAATAATAACAGTTATGCCGCAGACCACTTATTTAAAAACAAAATTAGACAAAATGAAAGCAATAGGATTTAAAAAATCATTACCTATCAACGAAGTAGAAAGCTTCATTGAATTTGAAAAAGAAATAGTTCTACCAACAGGACATGATATTTTAGTAAAAATCGAGGCCATCTCCATCAACCCGGTCGATTATAAAATTAGACAGGGCGCCGCAAAAGACAACGTCTTGAATGAACCAAAAATCATTGGTTGGGATGCTGTAGGTACTGTGGAAGAAATTGGAGATAAAGCGACGCTTTTCAAAAAAGGAGATCATGTTTTCTACGCAGGAGACATTACAAAAGACGGTTCCAATCAGGAGTATCAATTGGTGGACGAGCGCATTGTTGGCTTTGCTCCACAAAAGATAAGCGTTGCAGAAGCTGCTGCAATGCCTTTAACGGCGCTTACGGCCTACGAAATTTTGTTTGACCGTTTACGACTGGATCCTGACAAAGACAAAGGTAAGTCCATATTGATTATCGGCGGTGCAGGTGGCGTGGGTTCCGTGGCCATACAATTGGCTAAAAACATTTTAGGATTACAAGTTATTGCAACAGCATCGAGACCAGACACAATTGAATGGTGCAAAAAACTTGGAGCAGACTATGTTGTGAACCACAAAGATTTAGTGAACGAAGTAAGAAATACCGGTTTTGATTCGGTAGATATTATTGTAGATTTTGTAGATGTAAATCAATATTGGGATGCGATGGTGGCACTCATCAAACCACAGGGAAAAATAGGTTCAATCAGCGATCCGACAGAACCGGTAAACCTCCGCCAGCTAAAAGGCAAAAGTGTCAGCTTTCATTGGGAGCTCATGTTTACACGTTCCATGTTTCAAACAGAAGACCTGATAGAACAGCATCATATCCTAAACAAAATTGCCCAACTCTTAGATGCACGGACTTTACAGTCAACCCTTAATAAGACCATAGAAGGATTTACGGCAGATAACCTAAAAGAGGCGCACCGTCTATTGGAAAGTGGGAAAACAATCGGTAAAGTAGTACTAAAATTTTAACCCGAAATACAGATTACCCCAGCTTTATCACAATAGCATCAATAAAATATTTACAAAACGAAATAAAATGTTTACAAAACTTTTCGAATCCTATATCCTGAAAGGGATAGCATTAAAAAACCGTTTCCTGATGGCTCCGATGACACGCTCAAGGGCATCACAACCCGGCGATATTCCGAATGCTTTAATGGCAACATACTATGCCCAAAGAGCATCTGCAGGACTTATCATCACAGAAGCTACCCAAGTTTCTTTACAAGGAAAGGGCTATGCAAAAACACCTGGAATTTATACCCAAGAACAAATTGAAGGTTGGAAATTAACAACAAAAGCCGTACATCATGCCGGTAGCAAGATCTTTTTACAACTGTGGCATGTTGGAAGAGTTTCATCTTCCAAAGTTAACGGATTACAACCTATTGCACCATCGGCATTAATAGCAAAAGATACGAATGTTTATATATTTGATGGTGCACCCAATGGAGATGCTACTTTTGTACCTGTCGAAGAACCAAGAGAAATGACGCAAGAAGATATTGAGGTGGTCATTCAAGAATTTGCACAAGGAGCAAAAAATGCAATAGAAGCTGGTTTCGACGGAGTAGAAATTCACGGAGCTAATGGTTATTTGATTGATCAGTTTTTACGGAGCAACTCCAATCAAAGAATCGATGCGTATGGAGGTACTCAAGAAAACAGGATTCGATTATTAATTCAGATTACCAAAGCTGTAATTATGGCTGTAGGTAAAGAAAGAACAGGCGTACGTCTTTCTCCGTTCATTACTTTTAAGGATATGGACGATGCCGAAATACTTGATACAATTATGTTAGCCGCGGCGGAATTAAATAAATTAGATATTGCCTACATCCATCTCTGTGAAGCAGATTGGGCAGATGCACCCTTAATTCCAGAAATATTCAGATTAGAATTGAGAAAAAAATTCACAAATACCATCATCGTAACAGGAAATAAAACTCCTGAAGAAGGAGAAAAACTATTAGCAGACAATTTGGTTGACTTAATAGGTTTTGGAAGGAAATTTTTAACAAATCCGGATTATCCGCAACGTGTTAAATTGGAAGCTCCCTTAAATGACATATCAGACAATCATACTTTATTTGGAGGAGGCGATGCCCGAGGATACACAGATTATACTTTTATGAACTGATTCATACGAGCTGGATCGAAGGAGAAAAAAGATTATTGTGATTACAAAAGTGGAAGCATCCCTACTTCCACTTTTGTGGTTTTAGAAAGATGTAATCAGGCCAAAAGTAACATTTCGCCCCGGATTATAGACACCCAATGAGAGGTCGTGATGATCTAATCTGCCGGGTCTCAGACGGCTCAATGCATCGTAATATTTTTTATCAAGCAAATTATTTCCAGCAACATACGTTTGTATATTTAATCCCCTGATCTTAAATGTCGTTCCTAAAGAAGCATTTAACAAAGTATATCCTGACACACTGGTTTCAAATTCACGGTCTACGCGTCGTTGCGCAAAAAAGTTATCAATACCGACTTTCAAATAGCTTGCCGACAGTCCTTTTATTTCCGGGCTATATTTCAGGCTATTTTTGAACTGTCCTGCTGGAATAAAAGGTAAAGGTCTATCCAGGGTCTTATTTTTAGCATACGTGTATGAGAATATATTGTTAAAAGTAAGATAGCGGAATAAGGTTATATTAAAATCTCCTTCAAATCCATTCAGCTGTGCATCAACCTGACCGTACCGGTAAATTGCCATCCCATCGGCTGTTTCATCACCAGGCCGTGATGAGATGTAGATATAATCTTTGATCAGGTTAGAATAAAGACTGATACTTCCATTAAATATACCCCGATCGTAGTATATACTGATATTCGCCTGATAACTTTTTTCGGGCTTCAGAGCCGTATTACCGATTTCATACCGGAACGTTCCCTCATGGACACCATTTGAACTAAGTTCTGCCGGATTGGGAGATCGAAAAGCATTCCCTAAATTGGCTTTTAAATTAATATACGGACTCACTTGATGCGTTAGACCCGTAGCAAAACTAACGTTCGAAAAATGATTTTTATACTTTTCAAATGTTTCGCCATCTTTGACATATCCATCACCATCATTGACACGATAATCATAGCGCACACCAGCATTAACTGTTGTGTTATCCCAGGTCTTTTTAAGATACCCAAAAGCCCCCGCACCAAAACTCTGGTAATCGGGAAGCAAAAACTCAGCCCCTTTATTGGAATTTTTAGCATGTTCGGCACTGATCCCAAAAGCTGGCTGCCATCCCTGAAATTCATTGACAGTATACTTCGCATCAAGGGTTAATGTATGCAGATCCAAAAAGAGATTGGGAACAGGATTATCATGTTCTCGACGCTGGTTGTTCTGATAACCAAGATCAAATTTTAATGATCCCTGATCTAAAATAAGCTGATTATTCCAGGAAAGCTTTGTATGTCGGATATCCTGTTTCGGAAACTCCAGGCTTCTATTTTTAAAATCTCGATCCGTAAAACGATTCCCTGCCGCATCGATATAATTACCCTGGCTATCAAAAGCAGGTTCATAAAATCCAATATTATTGCGAAAAAAAGATGCGTTTACATGGGAATAACCCCAAGATTTATTAAGCCCAAACATGGCGCTGAAATTCGTTTCATTAAAACCTGAGTTTGGAAAATAACCTGTAGGGGTCTTGAATGAATAAGCATTTTTATAAGTTCCTCTTCCTCTCCAGACAAATCCATTTTGATTACCTGTCAACATAGCAGAACTGGCACTTAATCCGCCGTTGGTCGAATAATTGGATAATACCTCGCCTTTAACTTCCCCACTTTGCGGAACAAGGGGCTCCAAAAAATTGATCACCCCTCCTAGTGCATCGGATCCATACATCAAAGATGCCGCACCCCGCAATACTTCGACACGATCTGCACCATATTGATCGATCTCGATCCCGTGCTCATCGCCCCACTGATTTCCCTGCTGCTTGACCCCGTTGCTGATCGTCACAACCCGGTTGGATGATAGCCCCCGTATTACAGGCTTCGCGATAGATGACCCAGTCGTAATCGCCGCTACCCCCGGCACTAGCCTCGCCAAACCTTCTATTGCATTCGTCGCTGGCTCCAATAATTGCTGTTTGCCCACAACAGCGATTGAAGTGCTATTTTTTTTACTGCTTGAGCTGATCGCCGCACTCGTTACAATGACCTCATCTAGCGTTAAATTGCTTGGACTTAATGGAATTGAAAGTACATCATGACTACCCAAATCAATTTTCAAACTTCGCGTCTGGTAACCGACACCGCTAAATTCCACCAAATGTTGCCCCTTATATTTCGGGGGGATGATAAACCCACCGTTCTGATCCGAAACGAGCTCCAGCTTAAGGTCCGGTACTTTAATAGTAATCCCTGCTATCGGCGCCCCCTTTTTGTCATCCAAAATGCGCCCGGTATGCTTGCTGTCCGTCTGCCCGTAACTATTAAACGTAGCAATAACCGACAAAGCAAAAAATAAAAATTTCTTCATCATATATATTCATTACTTCATCATTATTAGCAATGACAAAGCATTTTAAAATCGTAAAAAACCAGAAAATGAAATGGTGCTACAGCACTATAGTAATATAATTGATGAAGATTGGGGGACCTCGCGGGAAGGTCGGAACTAAAGACTGCGAAATTTCATAAAGATCGATTGGAAATTTCCATAAAACACCCCACAGTGTAAAAAATGGATTTAGGTTATGATAAACAGGCCCTTCGGAAAACTCAAAAAGATAATCAGAACTAAAGGTCCGAATTTCATTCTCACTATGGTGATCATTCCCCTTCTTTGTAATCGGATAAGGATGCTTATGCTGTATAACTTCACCCGATTTTAGAACATGGATATGTAGAAAAAATATACTACAGACAATCCAATAGAGATACAAAAAAACGATAAGATTCGCTTTTAAACTTCTAGATTGGATTTGTTTATGTATCAGCACAAGGCAAATATACTAAAAAGCGTAATAGCAACAAAGTTGCTATTACGCTTTTTAGTATATTTCTTTTTACCTGTACAGCTTTTCGCGCAACACTTGAGTGCCTTAAATTGCTTTGAATGGAATTTTGCAGAACCTCAATTGTTCCTTTTCCAATTTTGAGTGTAATAAATAAGATTGGAAAAATTGTGATTTCAAGAGCTAACCCCGCAGGTAATGCCTTCAGCACATGCACTTATTTTTTAATACTCAACCAATCGATCGCATCTTGTAGCTCACGGAGTTCATAGCCCTTAGCTTCGCCCGGACTGATGTAACTAAAGGCATCCGTAAATTTTTCTACCGCTTTTTGATCGGTTACGATAGCCATCTTCTTCCAATCTGTAAAGTGCTTCACTCCTGCTACCAGATCCTGCACCCAGGCACCTGCAGTAAAGTTCTGCACATCGGTATCCAATACCAAAAGATAGTAGATCTCTTTATATTGATTGGCTAAGGATTCCAGGCCCGGCAATAAAACATCTTTTAAATCATCTTTGGTGACCTCTCCACTTGCACGAACGCCAAACACATGTTCAGGCAGATTTTGAATAACTTTAAGCATATCATGAACGTTATGTATACAAAAGATACAAACAAGGCTCCATTTAGTTCACATCGACTCTTTGTTATAATTTTTCTAAAGTAAAATCATCTCCGTAAACAGTTCCGGTACCAGCCTTATAAAAGTATAAAGTTGCCGTTGTTTGTGTCGCTCCCGTTGTAAAAGTAACGGAATTATTGCTGTATGCAGTTGTATTAAAGGCCGCATCGACAGCAGCGCCGCCATAACCTTTAACCCCAAGTAACACCTGTTGTCCAGCAGCGGCAACTTTACCATATCCAGAAAACCGATAGGTCGTATTAGGTTGCAGTCCCGTTAAATACTGTTCAACAGCATTTGCTCCCCCCGTCAATTGAATACATTTTAAACCTGTACGCATATTGGAATTAACAATCGCCGCATTGCCACCCCAAGAAGTCCAAGGCGAAAGTGTACCTGTTTCAAACCCACCATTGTAAAAGATAGGCAGATTATAAACACGTACATAATCCACTTGCATATTAAACGGCAAATCCGCGTTCGTAATAGCACCAGGCCAACCCGCTCCACCAGCTTGATTTAAAATTAAATAAAAAGGAACATCAAATGGCCATTGTTGCCAGGTCGCTCCAGTGGCCTTCGTATACGTATACTGAAGGGTATTATTAACAAAAAATTTGAGCGCATTCGGGCTCCACTCGAGACCATAAATATTATAGTCTGCTGCATTATAGTTTGTAGAATGTGTCGCACTGGTACCTCCCCCAGAACCTGTTACGGTCGCATTATGCACCGATTGATGCACGACCATCTCATTATTGACATGCTCCATAATATCGATTTCACCACATCCCGGCCATCCGGCATAAGCCGTTGCAGGTTCTGGCATCATCCATATCGCTGGCCACGAACCCCTTCCTTGGGTAAATTTTGCCCTGACCTCTACTTTACCAAAGGTCATACTGAATTTACTCTGTGATTTAACACCGCCACTATGATACGGAACCGGATCTGTTGGAATCACAGCATTGTCCATGCGCAGCACGAGATTATTACCATCTTGCGAAACATAATCAGATGTATGCGTCATATACTTGTTCCAGGCTACAGTACCGCGTTCGGCATAGCTCCATTTACTGTTGTCAAAGCCCCCTACCGTATTGAATTCATCCGACCAAATTAATTCATAATCGGATAAACTTTGTACGGAAGCGGTAATCGCAACCGCTTTTGTTTTTGACACATTTAACAATTGATCAGTTGATTGGTTCACATGTTCTTTGCTGCAGGATACATGAATACTGCAAACAGCTAGCAAAGAACCAGCTGCCATAAAATTTAGGGTTTTTCTGTTCATAATGATTATTTAAAAATTTAAAAAGTGCTCACTATAAATTGTAACTAGAAAATCCACTTTGATCACATTCTTTACGGTCTTATCTAATCTTACCCACGTTAGTTACAAGGTTATTGGTTATATTTATGTACTACATAATATTTCTAAGATACAATAAATTTTAGGATAACAACTAATTTTTCAATAAAAACTAGGGCGTATGGTGAATGCATTCCCTTTGCATCTGCATTGAAAGACAGCAATAAATTACAGGGATAGGTTTAAGCTATAATTTAAATCATTTCATCTTTTCCGAGATGCTTAACGACATAAATGACATCAGATTTCTCTCAAATAAATAACATAACAGCAAATATTTCCTTGCCGTTTACACGTTAAAATAAGAAATAGTTGTGGGGAAGAATGAAGATACAGAAGAGTAAAAATTAACCAAATAGAGCTGTAATAAACGTGAAAAGATGCTTTCCGATTAAGGAAGCATCTTTTCTTTATAATAACTGCAAAGCTTTGATGTTTGTTTTCACCAAAGCTTTATCCTTCTGAATACAAGACTAACCATTTAGCATTTTTACCGCCAAGATATATTTACACAGTCCGCGTTTTCCTTGATGATTGGTAAACCAGTCGCAGGTACATTGCTATTTGTCTCCAGCAATTATCACGGTATGTTTTACTCCCGAACCTTCAACTCTGGCTTCGATGTAGCTTGGCGTATTTTTGACAAATTACGGTAGTTATATGGTGACAGTTCAGGTAAAAGCCGTATCACGATCATTAATCATCCAGCGCCTTGATAAAAGCAATGATTTTAGCCGTTTCCTGATCCGTCAATTCCAAAGAATCTGTCGGTAAAGTCTGGTTTTCCAGTGCAAATCCAAATTGCTTTCCACCACCTTTATTGTAAAAATCCATCACCTGCTCTAAGGTCGTGTAACCACCATTATGCATATACGGAGCCGTTTTACTACTGTTGCGCACAGTAGGCGTTTTAAAAGCATACTGCAATTGATCTACCGTACTATGATAACGACCTCTCCCCCTATCAGGATCCAATATTTTATTCGTATAATCTGTCGCCACACCTAGTACCTCAGACTCGGTCTTGCTATATTCAGGAGGAACGGTACCGTTGAACAAAGGTATAAAATGACAGGTCGCACACTTTCCCTTTCCAATAAACAGGTTAAAACCATCCCGCTGTTCCTGCGTCATCGCCTGCTTATCCCCTTTCATGTACTGGTCAAATGGCGAACTGAATACAGACAAAGAGCGGACATAACTTGCTAGTACATTTTGCAGTTGCCAGCCCTCGATTGTATCGGTCTGATAGATTTTTTTGAAGTCACTGCTATAGCTATGCTCCTTATTGAGATGAGCCGCTATTTTCGTCATGTCACCATGCATCTCATCTTTATTTGTAATCACATCTACACTCTGTCCTTCTAGGTCTTCCCTACGCATATCCCAGAATTGACCATGCTGATAATTGCTATAGGAAATAGACGGAGTATTACGATCCATAGGTATTCCTGACAGTGCCATCGGAACTTTCAGTCCATCAGAAAATGCTTTTTCAGGATGATGGCAAGAAATACAGGAGCGACTCTGATCACCAGAGAGCATATTTTCACGAAACAGTTTAGCACCTAGAGCAACCTTTACTCCGCTCATTTTGTGTTTTTCCGACGGCGCGAAAAAATCAGGATTGAATGCTTTCTCACTAAATAGGTTTGAGGCTTCGGGATTTATCGGGTGGTTTACATCTAGAGGAACAATACCTTCTGTAGTACGAAAATCAAATAAAGCATCAGACAGTCGATTAAGGTGCAAATCGATAAAAACCAGATAGTCAAAACTGTCTTTATCCTTTACCTTGTCCAATTCTTTATTGGCGGCTTTGATGAGGTTCAGGATATAATCAATTTTATCCCCATTTTTTACGATTGGCTTGATCATTAAGAGAGCATCTCCGACACCGTTAAGCGCAGCTATTGATTCTTTCAGTCCGTGACCCGATACTGGAGTATCAAAACCTGTAATTCCCAACGTCGTGACCCTGAAAATTTGATTACGAAGCGCTTCCATAACCTGAGGAAGGGATAGCGTATTTACTTCAAAATAAGTGTCAATCGCTAAAGATTTGTTCTTTAATTTTTTTAAAAACCGTAAGGTTTCCTGTTGCTGCGAACCATCATATGCCGGGTAAAAATACTCCTCTAAAGTCTGTAAACCTTCAGCTTCAATAACCGCATTTTCTTCAATCTCAATTTCATCCAGATTGGGCCCATTCAAAAAACGTGCAGTCTCGGGCATAAAATATGCAACTGCCCATTCCATCGATTTATAATTCGACCGTATGCTATCAAATTGAGACTGTAAATTTCTCGACGGATCTTTCCGCTCCACAGAAGCTATAAGCTGATCAATCTGCTTTTCAAAATGCACATTCTGTTGCAAAACAGAAGTTCTCAGAAATTCGAGATCCTTATCGTTACCCTGAGTATTTCCTTTGCACATAACAGCTAACAAGGCAATAGCAAACAGACCATATACGATCCAATTTTTCATTCTATTTTTTCTTTAGTACACTATTAAAATGGCTTCAATCAATCGTAATATCAATCTACATCACCATTTATGACGTTAAAAAATACAGGTATCCTACAACAAGAGCAGGATACCTATTTATAAAGATTTGACGAGATGTAGAATGCTATTTTTGTACATTACGGATAAGCACAACCTGCCCACCTTCTTTGCTAATAACAGCACCCGATCCATCTGCATTTGCAAATTTATCGCTCTGCCAAGTGTGTGAGTGAATATTGACCGCAAAGGTATTCGGTATCCCTACCAGATGCGATACATCAACCATAGCACCAAATTCCCAAGAACCAAACTTATTCAGATTGCCACTCTGGTTATAGTTTTTTTGCCAGTCAGCATCGTTACGGTTGTGCTTCATATTCAACCAAGGTTTATAAGTTTTAGTCGCCATACTATATTGCCAGATATAAGAATCATGCTTAGCATCCGTATAATAAGAATCGCCGTCTTCCTGAATATACACGTAGTTCTCCGTTACACACAGGTTATCGGGATTAATCAGGTTGTTACCTGGATCAGAGTCACCCTCAGCGATTACTTCCAGCTTACCTTTCAGCATATCTTTCGCATCCAGATTCAGCTTATAGACACGCCCCCACATTGTCAGTCCTTCCGTCGGAGTACTACCGTTGGCAGACTGTCCCGTTGCAGTAAAGTAAATCTCTCTTCCATTGTTGGCCCCTTTTCTGTAATCAACATCTTCTACACGAGAAAAGCGAATGGCATTGTTGTCCATGTTCTTTTTGTTTATCTCTTTACCCATTAGATTCTTAGCATTGGGAATCTCGACAAACTCAACCTCATACGAGCTACCTTTTTTGATATTCGTTTCCGTAAAATCGTTGTTGGTTCTCTTTAAAGCGTATAGTTTTCCATTATCCAGATCACCCTGTTTATCGGATACATACATGATCAACTGTCCTGCAGACTGATGGCTAGAGCTGTACGACTGATCTTCACCGATCAGAATGTACGTTTTACCATTAGATATATCTTTGGGAAGCGGTACTGCATTTTCCATAGAAGCTTTACCTAGAGCAGGTTTAACCCGATTTTTATCAGAGCGTTGTGCTGTCGAAGCCACAGGACTCAGTTCGTGGACCATACTTTCTTCACCCGATTCACCTGCAGTTAAGAAAGCAGAAAAACCATGCTCTTCGGGAGTAGCCAGCGTGGCAGAACAAAGTCTTGTCGTGCCACCAGTACCATCCATAATATACTCACCTTTAACCGGTTTAAAATTATTATCTAAAAACACCCGTGATACAGATTGCGTAATCTCATGATTAGTGATCATCAAAAAACCATTTGAATTCGGATCTTTCATAAATCCGGCACCATCTGGTTGTCCTGCAAATACAAATTCCGGAGAACCGGCAAGTTTATCCGAACTGGAAATAAGCGAAGTGATATTCAGATTTTCAAAGCCAGCCATCCCATACACAAAAACGGGTTCTTTTGAATAATTATCCACATGGGCTACAGGAGGTTTTTCCGCATTGTCACCGATCTTGTCATTATCGTTACAGCTAACTGCACCACCTACTGACAGTAATAAACTTAGAATAGTAATTGGTTTTCTTCTCATGCTGTAAAAGTATCATATGCACATTACCCCTACATTAAATTCATTTTAAATAAAAAAATTGTTGCACAGCGATTAAAAAGACTGTCTATCTTAGCAGACAACAGGTACATCTACACTTGTTATCGCAGGGAGTAATTCTTTAAAACACAACGATCCTGAGATCGGTCTATTTACTTCTACACAGGATAAGCCTTCAATCTCAGACATGAAATATTTTGTGTTAGATTTATTTAAAATGCTAAAAAAAATGCTTTCCAACTAAGGAAAGCATCTTTAATTAATAATAACCGCGAAGCTTTGATGTTTGTTTTCACCAAAACTTCAGCTTTCTGAATACAAGACTAGCCATTTAGCATTTTCACTGCTAAAATATGTTTACACAGTCCGCGTTTTCCTTGATGATTCGTAAACCAGTCACAGGTACATTGCTGTTTGTCTCCAGCAATAATCACGGTATGCTTTACACCCGAACCTTCAACTCGGGCTTCGATATAGTTTGGCGTATTTTTGACAAATTGAACACCATCTGTTGTCACTAATTTCTGTGCATTCTTCAATCTTGGATTTAGAGCAAGAATACGCTCTGTCTTGAAGGGCAATCTGCGGTAATAATGCTGATGATCGTGCAGATCATACCCGAGTAAACCTATTGAGGAAAGGGAACCTGTCAAGGTATCCATGGATGCAAAATCCACATCGTGTTCTATCGCTAATAAAGTCGGATCAAAAAGTGCATTGGACTTGAGCAGGCTGTTCACGGCATGTACCCATTCTTGAGGCACCGCCTTGACCATATTTTCCAATACATTTCCTTCCCCTGAAAAACCACGGTAGTTATCGGGCGATAATGCCAACGAAAGTCTGATCTTACCAAAATCGGCAACAAAGGCACAACTCTCGCCTCCGTCTTCCTGATAGACGATCAACTTTTCCGCATAAGGCAAGATTCCCTCCAATAAACGCAAGCGCTGTACACCGCCTACGCGTACTGATCCCGCTGTTGCAATAGGTGAAAACACAAACCTGGGCCCTCTTTGGCTCAGGAATAACTCACCTTTCACATTCCCTTTTGGAATGCCCTGAAACAGTTGGATAATCTGTATTTTGGACAAACTGTATTTTTCTTGCATACCGGCAAGATAAAGCTGTACAGAAGTCAATCCTTTGATCCATCGGGGTGGTAAAGTGACTTTCTTTTCCACTACTTTGGTTTTATCGGTACTGATGGAAACCTCTTTACTTCCGACACCCAGCACCATTTTCTCCGTTTTTTTAACGGCATTTAAAGCATTGAGCATAGGCTCATTAAAGTCTACATTGGTCGTACCACTGCTGATAAACTCGCCATCAATGGCATCTTCAAGCAGGTCAACCCGTGCATACACACCATTGCAGGAAGAGAATCCTTCAAAGCGGATCTGATCTGTACCAGCAGATACAATAGGATCCCGTAGGCTCGGGGGTACCGGTCCAAAACTAGACTGCACCACTTTGGCCAATGTCAATAAGCATTTTGAAGTTAATAGCGGATCGGTAATACTGCCCCAGAAAAAACACGGAACAGCACTTACCTCACTTAATTCGGACTGGTGGGCAAGCACCAATTGCTGCATTCCTGATTGCTGTACAAGTGTTGAATTATTGCTGTAGCTGAACGCTAAATCTGTAATTGCCATGTCTTATTTGCTTAATTTTTTTAATATCGGTTGTAATGATTTAAAAACCATTAATTTCTCAAATACCTGCTTCATTTCAATGGAAATTTCCTGATTTTCCTTATGTACCAGATCATAATATAGTTCAATCAGTTTCTTGAAATTAGTCGGCATTTTTTCAGCTATAGTGTAATCCAGGAGCATCTGATTGATCACCTGCATCAAAGCATTATTATGTTTGGAAGAGATATCCCGGCACTGCCCCAAAACCTCCTCTAATCTTCCTAATGGACCATAAGTATGACTCATCAGGATGCCCAGGAAATGCCCCAGATCGTGAACCGGTAATCGATGCCTATCGATGGCCGTGATGAGCACTTCTGTAGCCATGGCCCGAACTTCTTTTTCTTTGTTAAAACATGAAGTCGCTAAAAATAGCACCGACTGCCGATCAAAGTTAAAGAAATCATACATCATTTCCTGCAAATAGCCGATCGGCGTCTTTCCACCTTGATCACATTTAGCCGCTAACCCCAAGGTCAGAAACAAAGAAAGACTTTCGGTATTCTGAGGCATCACACTATGCATGTAAGAGATATCATCTTTATACAGATAATAACTATGCAAACTGTCCTTGCCCCGTTGATAAATATCCTTGTGGTAAATAAAGGTGTGCGGTTCTTGTTTGAAGTTTGGAAAGTGGAAACTTAATTTTTCACCATCATACACCATTTCTGATTTTTTAGTCTGATAATTATATCCCTGATAATAAGAAGGTGTAAACGTAAGCTCCGGTTGGAAAGGCGCTACGGCAAAGGGTATGTCTTTCAAATTTTCATCTTCAAATTCCGGAAAAACAGCCTCTGGATAATGCGTCCGGGCAACAGTAGCCCAAACACCCAGCCAGCCCACATGC
Source organism: Sphingobacterium kitahiroshimense (assembly GCF_025961315.1). Classification (NCBI taxonomy): domain Bacteria; kingdom Pseudomonadati; phylum Bacteroidota; class Sphingobacteriia; order Sphingobacteriales; family Sphingobacteriaceae; genus Sphingobacterium; species Sphingobacterium kitahiroshimense. The sequence goes on from NZ_JAOQNK010000001.1 coordinate 1,506,562, forward strand.
GCATTATCGGATGAAGATAAAAGCTTTTTGACCCATGATTTTTTTTCAATTTTCAGTTCGTCATCAAATCCTAACGCATAGGTCAGAACTGCTTTGACCTGACTGTCGTTTATCTGATCGATCAACGCTACAACACCATCCAGATCTTCCCGAACCGTACGGCTCAAAGCGATAGACAGATCCAATAAATCTAGGGCTACGCCTTTATCTTGATAATCTAAAATACGTTGTACCACTATTTGAGGAGCAATCCAAAAAGGTTCATGCGTCGGTAAACTCAATAAAGGCAATTGAATTTCTTTTGCGATATGGCGCTGTAGCTGTGTTAACTGCTCTCCGATCATACTCGCCCATTTGGAATAGTTTGAGTATCGATCCGTATTCTGATAGATCTTATTCGGCTGGAAGTACATATTTAAAAATACCCCAGAAAAGTGCTGAAACCATTGCGATTCCCGGTAAACTTTCTTAAGCTGATTGATATAGGGATCCAGCTGCTCCTTATAATCCGCCGGAAAAGTCGCTCTGTGCAAGACCCAGGCATTCATCAATATTTCCATCTGAACGGCATCTGTACTACCGATGACCTCTCCAATTTTAAACAAAATATCATTCCAACTCGCAGGATAAGTAAAAGGCTGCTGGAGTTTTTTTTCGTTCACTGGATCAAAAACATATTCCTCTCCAGTACTGATCAATAATTCAATTAAGATTTCCTGTTCAGTATAGCTGGATGCCGCCATTAAATTTTTTAAATCTGCAGGAATACTTCCCAGCATTTGCGCACTGTAAAGCGTAAGTTTTTCTGTAAGCGCTTCTATCGGATCTTTCTGATGTTTTAATATAAATTTCGCCGCTCGATCCTGCAATTGCAGATCCTGGACCATAAAGATATCGGCCGCCTGAAGAATAAATTGTTCTTTTACTTCGGGACGGTTTTTAAGCAATTTATCAAATTGTACCAGCAGCGTTTTAAGTGCCGATTTAATATCATTGCGCATAAAAAGACCCTCAGACCAGGTTAGAAATTCTTCCAATCTAAAGTCAGCATGTGCAAAATAAGGTTTTAAAGTATCGACGACGAAATTGATCACAGCACTATTTTCAGCATGCAGCAAGGGAAAAAATAACTCCTGGTGTTCCAGCAGCATTTTCTCATCCACGCCTATCCGATCGATCAATTTTCTAAAATAACTCTTCAGGTTAATGTTCCAATTTTTGGTTTGAACCTCCAACGCACTTGTTAAAATAAACGCTTTATCAATTTTATTATCGGCCAGCAATTGATCAAATATTTTATCCCAGGTCAGTTCATTGACCTGATTTTCATACCTATAATTAGAGTAAACCGTATGGATCGGTGTTTCATAATCAAAAACAAGTGGAATATCGCGCTGTATGGTCAATTCGTCTGTTGTAAAAAAACTCAGTAAAGCAGCTGATGGATTATGGAGTCTTGACATTGAATTTGCGTAAACCTCCGGCTCAAATTCCAGAAACCCCTTACTTTCCGCATACCTTAAAGTATCATAATCAACAGATTGCCACGTATTTTTACGAACGTATTGCAGCAAATATGGTGTCAGCCAATTGGGTTTGGCATACGTTAGAATCTGGTCAACTTCCGGGCTTCTCACTTGATTGATTAATTCGATAAATACATCCCAGCTAGCGGCATCCGAACCGCTAAAGGTCGCTAAAGCCAATAATTTGACCATTCGTTGCTGCCCCTTTGTCCCGCGTATACCCCAATCATACTGCGCTTTCGACTTAAACAAAGGATCTTTGGAGAGATCCACATAATCGACCCAATAGCGTTTGGCAGCACGAATCTCCTTTTTAATCACCTCTAGATTGCCACTTGCATATTCTTCCAGATAAGGAATAATATCAGATACACTGCCTTTACTGATGATCTCTTTAATACGCTTCACCGCTTCTTCTTTACGCTGTGCGGAGGCGTTAGGTTTCCGCACAGTTCCCTCTTTTGTAACTTGTGGCGCTACTTCTACTGTGCCGTCCTCCGAATATCCTTTCTTAGTTTTCTCATTAATAAGCTTCTCCGCATCCTTGAGACACGCTTCTTCACTATCAAATGTTTTATCTTTAGATTGCCCGGCAGTACCATTTCTACCATAAGTCACTGTATGTGTTGCACCGTTTGTTTGTATTTCCCAGAATTTATCAGATGTACCGTCAATGAATTTTAGATGCTTAAACATAATTGCCTTTACGAATTGTTAAACCTTTATTGTCAAAACTAAATATATAAAATTTTGACAGATTAAACATCAAATATAAATTTTAAAGAAAAGAAAACCTGCGTTTGAAGCTATTGAAATCATTAAATAACAATAACCGAAGAGTACAATTACGGATTTAGAATAAAATTTACTTTATTTAAAGATATTCTTTTGTTCCTATTTGAGATTACCGTTAAAAAACCTTGATACTAAGCCTCTCGCTGATTTAACCTACCCGGATTCGTCAGACTTTCTTAATAAATGATATAAAATATGTACTTTGGCTTCAATAAAATTTGGTACATATGTCCATCAGTGAAATTGCAAAACATTTAAACGTATCCAAATCGACCGTTTCATTGGTCATCAATGGAAAAGCAGAGAAAAGCAGGATCAGTAAAGTACTCACAAAACGTGTTTTAGATTATATTGAAGAAATTGGTTACAAGCCAAATGCATTAGCGAAAAGCTTAGCAACAGGCAAATCTCGGACCATTGGTCTCATCGTTGAAAACATCGGTGACTCATTCTTTGGTCCAATAGCCTTGTACATTGAAGAATATTTGCGCAAGTACGAATATCAAGTACTTTACAGCAGTACTATGGGCAATAATAAACTTGCTGCTGAAATCATACAGACCATGATCGATAAGCAAGTTGATGGCTTAATTCTGGCGCCCACAGACCATATCGAGAAAGAAGTAAAACGCATCGTCGACAGCAATACACCTATTGTGCTGTTCGACCGAAAGATCTTGGGCATTGACGCCAATTATGTGGGCACCAATAATTATGAAGCCAGCAGCACGGCAATTCAACATCTTTTAGAACAGGGATACCGGAACATCGGAATGGTCACCATCAATTCGCAACAACCGCAAATGCAGGATAGATTACAGGCGTACCTCACCACGCTCGATCAGCATAGCCTGAAGCCACATGTGTGTTTAACCAGTTTCAGCGAAAAAAAAGAACATGGTTGGAAAGAGATACGCGAATGGTTAGACAAAAATACGCATCTTGATGCACTTTATTTTAGTACCAATTACCTCTGTGTGATGGGTATAAAAGCCCTTCAAAATCTTCAAAACGAACGTCAATTAGCCTTCATCACTTTCGATGACCACGAAATATTTGAACTCGTACAACCGCCAGTTTCCTGTATCCGCCAGCCTCTGGAAAAAATCGCAAAAAGTATAGTACACATGCTCGTGAACCAATTAACGGCCAAAGAAAAGTGTATTGCAGAAGATATTATCCCTTCAGAATTACAAATCCGAAAAAGTTCTTTGTAAAAAAATTGGAGAATTTATTTTAATTCTCTAGTTTTACAAAAATAGCAAAACCGGTTTTGCTTATTATTCTTAATCAACCATTATAAATCATGCTTACTCAAATAAACTTGGAGAACTCCTGTTGCCTTATGATCGGCAATCCCTACTTCCTTTTCATGGCTCAACAAATACTGCACTATGAAAGATAACATTACAATCTGTATCGATATCGGCGGTTCACACCTGACGGCAGCATCCCTTAAAAAAGAAGGAAAACAATATTTTCCCATCAAAGAGATGCAAGGTGATGTGGACAGTGCAGCAAGCCGTGATATTATTTTAGCGCAGTGGGACCAAATCATCCAATCGGTCTGGAACAGGGAACATGAAAAAATTGATGCCATGATCGTCTCTATTCCAGGACCTTTTGATTATGAAAATGGGATCTGTCTGATGGACGGCATGCATAAGTATCAGTCCCTATTGCAGATGGATATCAAATCTCATTTTATGAAACAATATGGTGTCTATGGAGAAAATATCAAATTTATCAACGATGCAAAAGCATTTCTACTGGGCGAACTTTATCACCATAACCTGCAAGACAAACGGATTGCAGGTCTAAGTCTTGGGACAGGTTTAGGATCGGCTTTTTACACCGACAAACAGGTCAGCGACCTAAATTATGGGTCGGCACCATTCCGTACAGGTATAGCCGAAGATTTTATCTCCACCAGAGGTATACTTTCGCATCTCAAGCAAAATGGAACAGATGGAATAGCGCATATCAAAGCGCTGGTCGACAACGAAAAATTGATTCAGGAACGGACAGCAGCCTTTTCATTTCTTGCAGAAGCCTTAGTCGATTTTATCAAACTCCACATCCTTACGCTTAAACCAGAAGGGTTGATTTTAGGCGGAAGTATTGCCAAATCGCATCACCTTTTTCTCCCGGCCGTTCAAAAAGAAATCAACATGCCCATATATGTTGCGTCATTTAATAGCTGGAATTTATTTTTAGGATTAGCAACCTCACTTAGCTTATGAAAAATGTTTGGAAGTTTTCATTAATAGCTGCCCTAGGCGGCTTTTTATTCGGTTTTGAAACTGCAGTAATTTCAGGTGCCGAACAGATCATTCAAAAACTGTGGCAACTCGATGCTTTCTGGCATGGACTGACAGTTTCCATATCACTAATCGGAACCATCGTGGGCGCTATTGTCGCTGGCCGTTTTTCAGAACGTTACGGCCGAAAACCCGTCCTGAGCGCCATCGCACTTTTATATCTGCTCTCGGCCATTGGCTGTGGTGCCTCCCCTTTTTGGAGCTTGTTTCTACTCTTTAGATTCCTAGGGGGCCTAGCCGTTGGTATCAGTTCGGTGGTCGGACCTGTTTATATTTCCGAAATATCACCGGCCAAAGACCGAGGTAAATTAACAGGGCTCTTTCAGATTATGATCGTAAGTGGGATACTTGTGGCTTATTGTACCAATTTTCTTTTTGCAGATACCGGGGATCATGCTTGGCGGTATATGCTTGCCATCATGGCTTTACCTGCCGGAATCTTTTACGTACTCCTGAAAAAAATTCCAGAAAGCCCACGTTGGCTCGCTTTACATCGCAATATCGATGAAGCAAATGCCGTATTCCATACACTGGGACAACCGGCTCTGACACAAACGCAGCAGACCGAAAATACCCGTCATTCACCTTCTCTGTGGCAGAAGAAGTATTATAAACCGATTGCTTTTGCCGTACTTCTCGCATTTTTTAATCAGATGACCGGTATCAATGCGATCCTGTATTACGCTCCCCGCATCTTTGAAATCGCAGGTTTTGAAGCACAGCTCAGTTATCTCCAACCGATCTTTATTGGAGGCACCAATGTGGTATTCACCTTTCTAGGCATGAGTATCATTGACAAATTCGGTAGAAAAAAATTACTCTTGACAGGAGCAGTGGGCATGTTTGTATTCCTAATGCTTACCGCTTTCGGTCTCAAATCAGGCCATTCCACCTATCTCTTGTTTTATATCATCGGCTTTATTGGGGCATTTGCACTATCGCAGGGCGCTGTAATCTGGGTATTTCTTGCAGAAATATTTCCTAATGAAATACGCGCCAAAGGTTCTTCACTCGGAAGCACGACACATTGGATATTTGCCGCTATCATTTCCTGGATATTTCCTGTTATCGTAGAAGGAGGAGAAAATGGCGGATTCTATATTTTTCTCTTTTATGGAATAATGGTCGTTCTATCCTTTATTTTCATCCTATTCCTTCCTGAAACAAAAGGCAAAACCCTAGAAGGTATTGATCAGAATACGAACTAACATACCCATAAACAGAAAAAGGGGCAACATATATGTTGCCCCTTTTTTATTATCAATTTTTTCGGTCTTTTTCGCCTGTACATGTAGATCGATATCCTTTTAATCTTTATCGAAATACGTTTTTCAAAAAAAATATTCAAAATAATAGGTTATTTCAATAATATATTTAAATTTGTTAAACCGGTTTAGTTATACAGCAAACACGGTTTAGCAATCTAGCTAAAATAACCAACATATAAACTTTTATTCACTATGATTAAAAAGTCAAAATTATTCCTGGTTTCAGGTATACTGCTATTTGGGCATGCCCCTTATATAGCAATATCGAAACCTACTTTCCTCAAATGGACGGCTGCCCAGCAAGCTGTGCAGGGGAAAGTCATCGATGAAAACGGCAAGCCTATTCAGGGAGCTACCGTACTTTTGCTTGGAACCACCACAACAGTGGTGACGAATCCAGAAGGAAGCTTTTCCGTGCCTGGAAAAATTGGAGACCGCATTCGTGTCACCTACATAGGCTACCAAAATGTTGAAATGCGCATCGAAAGCAATGTCATCAGCGTTCAGATGACTGCAGACAGTCAATCGCTCGACGAAGTGATTGTGGTCGGTTACGGCACTACAACCCGTAGATCTGTTGTAGGGGCAGTAGATCAGATCAATGCCAAAGCCATTGAAAACAGACCTGTTGCCAACGTTACCCAAGCGCTACAGGGTGCCTCTCCAAGTCTCAACATCCAGCAACGAAGCATGGATCCCAATGACAACACCATGAACATCAACATCAGGGGGATTTCCACCATGAACAGTAACGGTCCACTGGTTGTCATCGACGGTCTGATCTCTGAATCCGGAGCACTCAACAAACTCAATCCAGCAGATATCGAAAGCGTATCTGTACTAAAGGATGCTGGTTCAGCCGCCATTTACGGTTCCAGATCAGCAAACGGAGTATTGCTTGTGACAACAAAATCGGGAGTAAAGAACCGGGCACCACGCGTTACTCTATCTGCGATGGCCGGTATTCAAGATCCTAAAATCCTTTTTTCCCCTATTGCAGGCTACCAAAATGCCACCTTGAAAAATCTTGCCCTAACAAATATTGGTTCAGACCCGGAATTCACTCCCGATCAGATCATGGATCTCTACAACCATCGCGATGAGGAAGAGTGGAATTATGACCGGATCATGCAGACTGCCCTGCAGCAAAATCATAATGTCTCCATTTCTGGTGGTGGTGAGCATTCGACCTATCTTTTCTCCGGAGGCTATCTCAATCAACGGAGCAATTTTGTCGGTAACAAAGACTATGGAATCGAACGCTTCAACCTACGCTCCAACCTCAGCAATGAATTTGGAATCTTCAAATTAAGTAGTATTTTGGCCTATTCCAGAAATAACGGACTGAACACGACAGCTGGCAATGCCATCATCAATTCCTCCCGTATCCCCTCCTACTATTATTATAGGATGCAGGCCGACAATGGTCGCTACCTGATCAATAATGCACTGACCGATCAGAATCCCTTAGCCGAATTAAGGGAAGGTGGATACCAGAAGAAAGACAATGATTATTTCAATGCCAACATTGCGTTGGATGTGAAACTCATGGAAGGTTTGAAATTGCGCGGGGTTTTCGGTGCAGAACTCACTTCAGATCACCGCTACATCCGACGGATTCAGGTACCGCTGTATTCCAGTGCAGACGCAGAAAAACCTTTGGTATATGTCAATTCAACCCGTAATACCGAAGACTTTAATGAAAAAGTGTCCATGCTCAACTATCAATTGTTATTGGATTACAACCGCACCTTTGGCGATCATGAATTCAAAGGTCTTTTCGGGGCTACCAATGAGTCTTTTACCCGCCGGCAAAATGAAATCAAATTGCAGTTCACCGATCCGATCTTAGGTACACCAACCACAGGAACCATCATCGATCCTTCCAGTAGAACCACACCCGAAGGCACCGAAGAGACGAGCATTACATCACTCATCGGAAGACTAAATTATGCGTATGCCCAACGTTATTTTATGGAAGCCTCTTTCCGTTACGACGGCTCTTCCAAATTTGCCAAGCATAACCGCTGGGGCTTCTTCCCATCGCTATCGCTCGGCTGGCGCATCTCGGAAGAGGGTTTTATGGAATCCTATAAAGAACGTGTCGGTGATCTAAAACTCCGTTCTTCATACGGTATATTGGGAAATCAAGATATTCCTCCTTATCAGTACCTCACCCGCTATACACCGGTCAATAACAGTTACGGCTTCAACAACGAAGCTGTCAGTGGAGCTGGGTTTACTTATGCCAATGAAGACCTGCGCTGGGAAAAAACGCATAATTTCAATATCGGATTAGATGCCTCATTCTTTCATAACAGTCTGACCGCCAGCTTCGATTATTTCCATAAAAATACAAGTGATATCCTCATCACTCCAACGATTCCATCAACATTTGGAACGGGACCTGCTAAGACTAATATTGGAAAGATGAAAAATCAAGGATGGGAATTTGTACTGTCCTACAGAACGAAAACCGGTGAATTCCAGCATAATTTCATGGCAAACATTGGAGACTCACACAATGAGGTGACTTATTTTGAAGGAAAAGAGCAGTTCTCCGAATCCGACCGCATCCGAAAAATAGTACGCGAAGGACTACCTTTTAATTCCTACTACGGTTATAAAGTTCAGAACTATTTCAAAAATATACAAGAAATTGAAACCGCAGCATTACCAGTTGGCGTTGCCGCTTCGGATTTGCAACCTGGTGACGTCCGCTATATTGACCGCAATAATGATGGTGTCATAGATTCCAAAGACCGATTTGTCTTGGGCAATGCCTTTCCTCGTTACACCTTTGGATTTACATACGACCTCACTTACAAAAACATCGATTTCAGCATGTTCTGGCAAGGTGTGGGCAGTAGGGATATGATGGTAAGGGGCGAATTGGTCGAGCCGTTCCACGAGAACTACTCCTATGCCATCTATCAGCACCAGCTCGATTATTGGACACCGACCAATACGGGAGCAGCATGGCCAAGGCTCACGGCCGCAGGCTCAGCATCGACTACGAATAATTACCAAACGGAATCAGATATCTTCTTATTCAACGGTAAGTATGCCAGACTGAAAAACCTGCAGATCGGCTATTCCTTGTCATCGAACTTCGCAAGCCGCCTGCATCTGCAAAAGGCACGGATATTTGTGAACGCCCAAAATCTGCTGACACTGAGTCTCAACTCCTGGATCGATCCGGAATCTTCAGAATTTGATGGCAACATGTCAGGGGCAGCAAACAGCGGACGAAACTACCCGACATTAAAATATTACGGTTTAGGAATAGATATTCAGTTTTAAAAATAAGAACATGAACAAAATTTTAAAAATGATGGGTATTACTGGTTTCGTGGTGGCTTTCACAAGCTCTTGCAACAGCATGGATCCCGTCCTGACAAAAGAATTTACAGATGCCACCTATTGGGAATCTGCAGCCAATGCCGAACTGATGGTTAACATGGCTTACAATCAAATGTATTCTGCTGATAAAATGTGGAATGACGAAGCACTCAGTGACAATATCTACGAGGGACGTTCGGCAACCGACCAACGGCTGATCCGAAATGGTTTGGCTAATCCAAACATGCCACGTTTCGCCTCGGAGTGGTCCGATGCCTACGGTGGATTAAAGACCTGCCATGTATTTTTGGCCAATTTGGATCGTGTCCCTGACGGCAACGAAGCCTGGAAAAAAAGAAAATCAGCAGAAATCCGTTTTATACGCGCTTTCATTTACTTTCGTCTTGTCAACTTTTTCGGAGACGTACCATTTTTCACCTCCGATATTACCTTGGCAGAATCAGAAACAATCAAGAGAACCCCTAAAGCAACTATACTTGCCTTTATCCATGACGAGCTCTCCGCCATCAGCATGATGCTTCCAAATCGCAATGAATTGGCTTTAAGTGACCGCGGACGAATCACTAGAGGTGCGGCAATGGCCTTTCAAGCACGAGCATATCTATATGAAAGCAATTGGCAGAAGACAGCTGATTACTGTGACAGTCTGATGCAAAATCAGGGTGTCTACGGCACTTATGCCCTATTCAATAGCTATGAAGGTCTTTTTCAGCCCGCCAATGAATACAATCAAGAAGTCATCTTAGATTATGCATATGTTCCGGGTAAAAAACAATGGAATAAACTTTACGATGCAGCCCCCCTATCTGCCGGTGCTCGCCTCAATGCCTATGCGCCACTTCAAAGTTTAGTCAATAACTACTTAACCACAAAGGGTATTCCGATAACAGAAGATGCTGCCTATTCGGACAACAACCCCTATGTTAATCGCGATCCCCGTATGTCAGCAACGATTGTCTTCCATGGTGGCCAATGGACCGACTTTAATGGAACGATACGTACCATCTATACAAAACCCGGTACAGGAAGCAACGATACCGAAAAAGCAGATGTATATATAAATGCTAGTGCAAATTCCTCCCCAACAGGTTATTATGTCAAGAAATATTATGATCCATCCGTAACCCAGGATTACAACTCAGGCCTCAATATCATTATGTTCCGTTATGCCGATGTCCTGTTGATGTATGCCGAGGCGCAGCATCAATTGGGTAAGATGGATGCCAGCGTCTGGAACCGTACAATCCGCCCCATCCGAGATAGAGCCAAATTTACAGCAGCATCAGCACTCGATTTCCCTACAGGAATAAGCGCGGCAGCACTTACTACCCTGATTCGTAATGAACGTCGAAGCGAGCTCGCACTGGAAGGCTTACGCTATTACGATATCGTACGCTGGAAAGCTGGAAAAACTTACTTAGACGGTACCGTCACCGGAGCAAAATTCGCCAATGGCAACTCGGATTATATCCGCCTTGATAACCGCAGGTTTGATGACAACAGAGATTACCTCTGGTCGGTGCCACGTGCCCAAATGGATCTGAACAAAAATTTGTTACCCAATAATCCGGGTTACGCAAACTAATTTAATCGCATAAAATCATGAAAAAAACAGCAATATTAATCTGGCTTGCCGCCGTTATAGCCACCTTAGGATCTTGTAAAACCGACAACATCGCCTATACAGATGTACAGGTCACAGCAGTCGACAACTTATTTGAACCTTTCGACAATAAAGCCGTTAAACTGGTAAGCGCAGCCTCGGCATCACTCTTCTTTGAATGGGAAGCGGCACTGACCGAAGACGGCGGGGCTCCACAATATGAAATCGCCTTTGATGTCGTAGGTGGAGATTTTTCAAAACCGCTCTATAAACTGACCTCAAACAATAAAGGCTATGCGACCAATGCCTATATCACCCATAAAGTGCTCAATTCAGTTGCTTCCCTTGCAGGAATCAATCCGGGAGAAAGTGGTGATGTACAATGGACGATTGTCACTTCCCGTGGTATCAACCGTGTTATTTCACCCGTAGTGCGTAAACTCAAAATCTCAAGCCTCGAAGGATTTGCCGATATTCCAAACGAACTGTTTGCTACAGGAGAAGCTTCCGAAGGTGGAGCTGACATCGCCGCTGCCCTTGCTTTTAAACAGACAGCCACAGGTGAATTTGAAATCTACACCAAATTGGAAGCTGGTAAAAAATATGTTTTTGTAGATCGCAAAGATAACGATGCACGCCGCTTCTATTCAGACAACCAGGTCAAACTAAAAGAAGCAACCGAAGATCTCAGTATGGAAGTTACCAAAACTGCGGTATACCGCATCCAGGTAGATTTCAATGTAGCGACCATCAATTTTACTGAAATCAAATCGATCGGTCTTTGGTTTTCGCCAGATAATAAAATTATGTTTAACCTCCCTTACCAAGGCAAAGGTATCTGGTCAGGTACTGGGGTCATTGCTTTCAAGCAAGAAGGCTGGGGAAAAGATGAACGCTACAAATTTCAGTTGGAAACCGTGGCCAACAATAAAAATGTGATCGAGCAGTTTGGTGCAAAAAATCCAACCGACAGCCGTCCAACACCTGCCAGTGATCCAGCATACTATTATATTAAATTGCTTAAAGCAGTTACCCAATGGGATGATAAATGGAAATTTGCAAGTGAAGTGGACAGCAAGTCGACAACGGTCAGCGTCATTTTACAAGGAGATAAAGAGTACACCCATCAAGTCACCGTCAACTAACGCATTATGATGAAATCAATGTATATAGGACTGCTCGTCCTCAGCTTGTTCAGCCTCAACAGCTGCAGCAAGATCAACGATGAATATCAGTTCAACGACGAGCTGGATATCTCGTGGGATCAGATGGCGCAACAAACTTCAGATGAACTGATCACCCAATTTTGGAACAACGAAGGCTATTTTAACTATGGAAGTGATGGCTCAGATCTAGGTTTCCAGTACTGGCCCAATGCACATGCCATGGATGTGGTCATCGATGCCTATCTCCGTACCCAGGACCCCAAATATAAAGACTACTTCGTCAAGTGGTTTGAAGGTGTCAAAAAGAAAAATGGCAATACGTATGAAAATGTTTTCTATGATGATATGGAGTGGAATGCACTGACCATGCTCCGCCTTTTTGAGATCACAAAAGAGCAAAAGTATATGGATGCAGTTTTGCACCTCTGGAATGATATTTTAAAAGCGTGGAATACCGAATATGCCGGCGGCGGATTAGCCTGGCGCAAGGATATGCTTTATTCAAAAAATGCCTGTTCCAACGGACCTGCAAGTATCCTTGCCGCCCGGTTGTATAAACTCACAAAAGATGAGCAATACCTGGATTGGGCCATCCGCATCTACGATTGGCAAAAAGAAACCCTTTTTGACAGGGCTACAGGTGCGGTATACGACAATATCAATGGCGAAACCGACGTCATCAATATGACTGCCCTCACCTATAACCAAGGGACATTTGTAGGAACAGCAGTGGAACTTTTTGATATTACGAAAGATCCTCTTTATATGAACGATGCACAAAAAGCATCCAATTATACGATGACCAAATGTATCGATGCCAGTAATAATGTCCTACGCAATGAAGGAGATGGAGATGGAGCCCTGTTTAAGGGGATCTTTGTACGTTACTTTATTGAATATTTGAAAAGAGATGGTATTAACGGAGCCTTTCGGTCAAAATTTGAAAACTTCATTCGTAACAACGGGAAAGTAGCCTGGCAGCAAGGGCAAGATACGGGGATCCTACTTTTCAGCCCATCATGGACACAAAAACCACTCGGACAGACACAATTAACGAGCCAGTCCAGCGCTGCTATGCTTTTTGAAGGACTGGCATCATTTGAAAAATCAACTAAAAAATAACGAATATGATCAAGCAAATCGTTGGAACAGGGATCGCCCTGTTAATTACAGCAGGTCTCTATGCACAACAAGCCAGTGAAAATACCGCTTATCAACGAGCGGTTAAAAGCCTACAGATAATTGAAAAACTTTATGGTGTAGCAGATGGCAAGCATCTTTTCCGCGAAGTTTATCCTTTTGACCAGACTTACAATGCGAGCTATCTTGGAGATGGAGATAACAGCAAGAAATCAAACCCCTACTCCTATCTTTGGCCATTTTCAGGAAGCTTATCCGCTTACACAGCACTTCTTGAAAAATCAAATGATCCAGAGATCAAAAAGCATATTGACCAAGAGGTGCTTCCGGGACTTGAAAATTACTTTGATAAACGTCAACCTGCAGCATACGCCTCCTATGTAAATAGTGCGCCGACATCAGACCGCTTTTATGACGACAATATCTGGCTGGGTATTGACTTTGCTGACCTCTATTTGCAAAGTAAAAATCCTGCATATTTAGCAAAGTCAAAGGAAATCTGGACTTTTGTAGAAAGTGGTATGGATGACAAGCTCGGTGGTGGTATCTATTGGTGCGAACAACGAAAAGAATCTAAAAACACCTGTTCCAATGCTCCAGCGGTCGTTTATTTACTTAAATTATATGAAGCAACACAAGAAAAAAAGTATCTTACGCAAGCCGTTACACTTTACAACTGGACGATGAAAAATCTCGAGGATCCGGCCGATCACTTATATTGGGACAACATCAACCTGAAAGGGGAAATTCAGAAAACGAAATATCCCTACAATACAGGACAGATGATCCAAGCAGGTGCCTTGCTGTATAAGCTGACCAAAGAAGAAAAATATCTGAAAGATGCACAGCTCTCAGCAAAATCAGCATTGGCTTATTTCTTCTATCCCGCAGGAAATGGAAAGGATAAAACTGCAAACTATCCCGTACTTAAAAAAAGCGACAATTGGTTTATCGCCATCATGCTGAGAGGATTTATTGAACTTTACCACCAAGATAAAAACAGCCAATATATCCAAGCTTTTCATTCCAATTTGGAACATGCATGGAAAGCCATGCGAGACAAAAACGGTTTATTCGGAACAGAGTGGACTGCAGATGCAAAACCTTCTGATCAGAAATGGCTATTAAATCAATTTGCCCTTGCTGAAATGTATGCCCGTTTATCACAAGTGCCAGACAGCCTAAAGTAAATATAACGGATATTCATGCTCTGCATCACAGCAAAAAGCCCGGTCGAAAGATTGGGCTTTTTGTTTTAGCGTGCAATTTGACACTGAACTAAAAATACAGGAAGATGAATCAAATAACATACCGTATTGATATCTTCCCTTACCGACTAAATGAACGGTCGCATCTATTAAGTAAAATGCCCAATTCGCCTGGAGCTTTGCACTCGGCACTACTGTTCATTTAAAAATTGCTTTAAAGTAATGAAGAATAATTCCAGTTGATCTTCATAGGCGACATGTCCTGCAAAAGGAATATTTAAAAGTGCGGCATTATCTATACATTCTGCAACTTCGAAAACACTTTTTCTAGAAAATAAATGATCTTGGTCACCTCTTACAATAAGTGCTGGACAATTGATTTCACTCACCCTTTCATTTGGAAATCCCGTTTCGGTTTTATCCAGCCATAAGGCTACCACTGATTTTATAAGCTTCTCAAAATCAGGCTCAGGATTTAATTTCTGATAGAGATTAAAACTATCTGGAAACTTTTCTTTCCAACCGGCAGCCGTTACATTCAAAAATATTTCTTCGGTTGCTAATAGATCTTTAATGTTCCATGTAGCGCCTATAGTCACAATTTTTTTGATTTTTATAGCATTTTCAATTGCCATTCTGTACGAAATAATTCCACCATCACTAAATCCAATAATTATAATATTATTGATGTTCAAGGACTTTAACAAAGCCTCAATATCAGATTGCAAAAGTTGATAAGTTAGCTTGTCAGATCCAAGTGAAGATTTGCCCTGTCCTCTGCTGTCTATCCCAATTATCCTAAAATCATCTGCTAAAAGTGGAACCAAAACATTAAAATCCTCCATATTTCCTACCCCCCCATGAAGAAAAATTATTACTGGTTTATCAGGATTCCCTATTTCTTCATAGTAAATCTTAGCTTCGCCGGTACAGAAGTACGCCCCCTTTTGATGGTCAAATGTATTCATAAATGTCTTTTTATAATTTTTTTTAGGTGAAGCTCAACTTTCTATTTATTCCTATTCTGATGTTTCTTTGTATCCACTCATCCGCTAAAATACCAAATTCATTTAAAAGATATTTTAATGCAAAAAGTTTTTTTACATACTTCTTCATCTGCACACATGCCAGTATAAGGTCCGGCTGGTTTGAAATAAATGCAAGCATATGAAAATTGTTATATATTTAATAGACATCTGGTCTTTATTTTGTTTATACTGCAACTCTTATGGTAAATTAAGATAATATTTCACATAAAAACACTCCCGTACAATACACCCCACCGGCACTTAACCGTAGAAGCTTTTTACTGCTGTTAAAAATTTCTATAACAACTGTAACAATAGATTCATAATTCGAGAGTTTAACTAAAAAAAGCTAACTTCATCATATTACTGATCTTCTGGGCTGTATGTAAATTAAGAATTGATTAAGTAAAAAGATACGAATTAATTGAAGCTTTCATATGACAAATAAATTTCTCTTATTATTATCAACTTATCTTTTTGTAATTGTATTAATTTTTATTGATTGTTCCTCGAGTTTTTCTCAGACGGTACAAATAACCGGTAATAGCGAAATATCTGAAGGGAAAGTCATCATTTCTTTTCTTACAAAAAATGGATCGCAGCTAGATTCAATACATATAAGAAACGGAGTCTTCGAAAAGATCATTCCTAAGAGCATTAATGAAAAATATAACATCAGATATGACAAAAATGAGTCATCTTACGATTTTTATATTTCCGAACATGTAACCCATCTTTATTTGGCAACGAATATTCCTCATTCAAAGGTGAAAAATCCATCCAATGCACAATTAGATCAGATCCGATATAATGAACTATTCCTTGATCTTAGAAAAGAGATCGCGCTTACAAATCAACAGCTATCTCATTTTCAGAAAACAAAAGTGTATACAGATTCTATTATCCATTTAGCAAACAAAATGGACTCACTCGAAAATTTGAGAATAACCGCTGCATTAGCCTATTATAAAAAACACCCTTTTTCATTAGCAGCATTAGAGAGCCTAGAGATTTTAATAAAGAGAAAATATGGAAGGGAACGTTACAAAGAGTTTAAACCATTATTTAATTCAAATAATAAAATTTTAAACAGCAACACTAATTATAAATCTATAAAACAATTTATCACCATTTTAGATGACTATCACATTCAAAATAGTGTCAAAAATTACACTGCATCTGATATTAACAGCGATATCATTCATGTTTACCAACTGGCTAAGGATAAGATCCTGTTAATTGATTTTTGGGCGAGCTGGTGTATTCCTTGTCGGGAAGAACATCCACAACTATTAGCATTAAGAGAAAAATATAAAGATAAATTTGAAGTATTATCCATATCCATTGATGAGGATCTTGTCAAGTGGAAGAAGGCTATTTCTGAAGACAAAATAGGCGTTTGGAAACACCTTTCTTATAAGTCAGGTAATCTACAAAATATCAGACGTGAACTCCTCGTCTTTTCTGTTCCGCTAAGATTACTGATAAATGAAAAGGGAGAAATTCTGAATAGATGGGAAGGATCCGACGAATTATTTATAAAAGAAATAGAACAAAAAATCCAGAAATTAATTGAGATTTAGCAAAAACAGATTATAGAACATGATATATATGAAAAAACTAACATTACTTGTCTTCTTATTGTCCATCACTACGATCATCTTTGGACAAGAGGTTGTAGAAACAAAAACTGCTACTGAAAATCCTGCTCAACATCAACAATATACTTATGCATATATTGTAATTAAAGGAAAATTTCTATCAAAAAAACTTAAGGTCAATGTTGATCTTGGTGAAACTGAAGAACAGCTTAAAGCTGGTAAAGAATATTCAGAGTTTCTAACGAATAAAATGTCATATGCCGCCATTCTTAATCATATGGTTGATAATGATTTTGAATTGGTTGAAACATTAGATTACACCACTGTAACTTCTGGTGATGGCGGTACATCTGGAATTGTATTTGTCATGAAAAAGAAGTCCGAAAAGAGAAAATAACCGTGATCTAAACTTTAAAAAATATGAATGACAAAAGTGTAGGGACAAAAGTTAAGGATATCAGTCATCACATGCTATTGAACAATGTCTTATTGAAATATATAGACATTACTGATACGATCAATATCCATAAACTACGCACAGACCCCGAGGTCAATAAATTTATGAAACGAGATCTAAACCAATCCCTCGAAGAGATTCAATTATTTATCAAAAAGCGGATGGATACAACTCATTATTTTACGATCAACATGAGAGATACTCAACAATTTGCAGGTACAATTACAATATGGAGGATCAATATTGAAAAAAAATCCGCAGAGCTGGGCTATGCACTGCTACCTGAATTTCAAGGCCAAGGTTTGATGAGTAGCGCAATACAGCTGGTCCTAAACTATGCTATTTCTACTTTAAAGCTCAACCATATCGAGGCAAAGACAGTTCGAAATAATATAAAGTCCCGTCAACTCCTAGAAAAGAATGGGTTTATCCTATTGCCTGATGTGATTGATGAAAATAACTCGGACAATGTGATTTATACATATAGCATGAAGCAAAACTGATTATAACTAAATATGAAATACCAATTTACATTACCGAACTTTCCGGAGTCAATCTTTGAAATGAAATATTCAACTTGGTTTGGTGAACAATCGTTATACAAAGACGATGTACCCATGGAGCGATCAACGGAAAAAGGAAAACCTTTTTTAATTCCGACTAAATCAGGAGAAATTTTAAAGGCTTATCCCAAAAAAGACTTTCCGAGTATTGTCCAAGCGCTAGAAATCGATCAGAACCAGCACAACATAGTAGAAAAACTGAAGTTGTACGATTTTGCTATTGCACTACTACCCTTCTGTTTGGTTTTTATTTTTAACGGTAAAAGTATCTTCATCGCAATTGCACTCGTAGCATTTCTAAACAATTTGGATATCCTAAGAACTAATAGCACGCAAAAGAATAAATATCTAAAAGTGATCGTTCAAACAGCTGTGATCACTGCACTTTATTTTGTAGCGATACAGTTGTTCTAAGTTTGATAGAGAGGCTACCTTAAGAGGAATGCTATAATACTTCTGCATTCGACAACTCATCAAAATAAGAGATGAAGAAGAATTCGCTCTTTTCCAATAGTCAATTTCTAAAAGAATATCATTCTAATAAATACGATCGGATCGCGCATAGTCTTTAGCAATGATTTAATTACGATGATGAGGACCTTCTATACACCGATATATGCGAGATAACCACCTACTAACATAAATACCACAAAGATAAAGAAAGCACGGATGATCACCGCTCTCGTATTGATTTCCTTTTTCATATTTCAAATATTTATTAAGTTTACTGCGCAACTACTAATGCACCGATTCCTGCTAAAAACACTGTTTTTCAATGATGTCTACAATCATTTTCCGTCAAACATTATATCGACAATCTGTACCTAAAGTTAATATATAAATAATTTAAACCCAAAAAAATCAGACCTATTTATAAAATAACACTTTGATTATTTAAGATAATTGTTGAATTTGGATCAAAACAAAAAACATTCATGTAGATAAAACAAATGGATTAAATGCATAACTATACTTAAAATGGGAAAGAAAAATATAGCTTTTTTTGAACAAGAGCACTTTAATAAAATAAAGGAATATAGATTTACTCCAGACCCATTTCTTCAAGAATATGTCAAAGAGTTTATGATAGTGGAAACTCCTGATTTAGTAAATTTAGAAACGCTTCCCAGCACATCAGTATCATTGAACTATATTTTGAATGGTGCAGTCACATTGAAGCAAAAAAATCAGGAGGTGATCGATTTACCCAAAGCTTTCGCTTTTGGGATCGCCCGCACTTCACTCCATTTTGAATTCTCAAAGTGCACCACTTTATTTGTCATTATCTTTAATCCCGGGATGGCATCCGCATTGATTAATACCCCCATAAATGAGTTTTTTGAGACATTTATACCATTTGATAATTTTTTTAACCGGCATCAAATTTCCTGCTTAAATAAAATTTTCTCTAAAAAAAATGAATACGAACTGATGGTCGAAAAAATAGAAAGGTTTCTGCTTGTGGAATTATTGTGTGCCCATACGGATGGCATTATTAAAGAAGCGATCCGTGAAATTATTGACTCCCAAGGTTCTATTCCGATCAAAAAACTATTAGGTCAACTGCAGATTAGTAGAGACTCATTTGAAAAAAAATTCAGAAAACAAGTTGGCACTTCACCAAAACAGTTTTCAAACATTGTGAGATTTAGAAATTTATTCGAAAATGATCACAAGAAAACGAATTTAACTGCAATCGGGTTAAATGCAGGATACTATGACCAGTCTCACTTTATAAAAGATTTTAAAGCCATTACGGGCAAAAAACCATCATCTTTTTTATAATCTCTAATCCGTACTTTACGTCATCAAGATTAATATATCTTGATTGGTAACCACTCCACTTCCCGTACTGTTTCATTAAAATGGATATGCCCCCTCTCCCTTACGAACTCGACATGGTGTTCCCTACGCTTATTCTAACCTGTCAGCTATAAAAAATGATATTTTACAATTTTACACTACTGCAATTTTCGTTCTTTGTTTTGTCGGCCTCCATGTTGTGCACACAGGCTAAGCTGGAAAATAGATCAATTATTAAGGATAACTAAAAATAAACAAGAACAAAATTCAATTTAAGATGAAAAAAAATGCTCAGTTAATAGTCGGATTTTATGCAGGGATAGTAACGATTGCTTTTCTAATGCTTTTTTACTCGTTCAATACATTACATCAAAAGTTTGATGAGATTACAGTCAAACGGATCAATATCGTTGATGATAAAGGCGTAAATAGGATGATTATTTCCAACCAAGAAAGGATGGAGCCACCGATTTTATTCGGAAAAAAATACAAACGCGCATTAAATCCTGCAGGTATCATATTTTATAATGAAAAAGGAGATGAATGCGGCGGATTAGCGATTTCAAAAAATCCGGAAACCAATACTTACGCTTTGGCTTTTGACTATGACAATGCGGATGCAATTGGAATTTTAACACAGCAAAGTAATAAAAACAATCACTATAAATCAGGTATTGTCATCAATGATAAGGATCTTGCTGGTAAAATTGGTGGAAATACGAATAGAATTAATTTAATGACTGACAATGGAAATTCAGGTTTAGTCATTAATGGTCCAGATGAAAAACCACGTATCATCATATCGGTTGACAGTCTGGGCAATCCTCTGTTTAAAATCCTGAATAACGAAGGTAAATTAATTAAAGAAATCAATTCTTCTGAGTAAGTTGTCCTGCTTATACTAAAAATACTATTTTTGATACATACAGCGGGAAACAGATTAATTTTGTAAGTTCGATGTCTGAAGCGATAAGAAAATAAATGGGCGAATTGAATTGAAGCAGCATGGCAATGAAATCAATTTTTTTGGAACAGATGGTGGAGATACCAAGTGGACAGATTGCGTTACGCGATGACAGAACAAAAGAGAAGTGGACGGTAAACATTAAACCATTTCTGCTTCTCAAATTTCCTGTAACGCAGGAACTGTATGTTGAAGTCACCCATACTAACCCAAGTACTTATATCGGAAATTCCCTTCCTGTTGAAACCGTAACATTCAAAGACGCTGTGATTTTTTGCAACAAGCTCTCTTCTCTAAACAAATTAGAACCATATTATAAAATTAACGCTGAAAATGAAGAAATAACCTATGATGAAACAGCAGCCGGATTTCGCTTACCAACAGAAGCAGAATGGGAGTATGCCTGTAAAGCAGGAACAACTGGAGTTCGATATGGCAAATTAGAATCAATTGCATGGTATAAGGACAATTCAGAGCATAAAACTCAAAATGTAGGACAAAAGGCCCCAAACCCCTGGGGACTTTACGATATGTTGGGCAATGTATGGGAATGGTGCTCCGATCTATACGATACCGAGGTATATGGGTCCTACCGTATTTTCCGCGGTGGCGGTTTTTGTGACACAGAAAGGAGCGTAATGGCAACAACACGCAGAAGAAGTCATCCGTCAAAATTTAAAATTGACGACCTAGGATTTAGAATTGCGAAAAATAGTTAGTATGTATTAGAAAAAATTTGATTGTTTCTGAGGTAAGCAGCACCAAAGGAGATCGGAAGTCCAGGACTACTAAAGTCTTTTTTAGCGTCGATATAATCTAGAACCTCTTCTAACATCCTACTAGAGTCAACATCAATTACATCTTGGCTACCGAGCAACGCTACCCGGAAGGTGCAATTGGCCAAAACACCTTTTTCCTGATTTGACAGTTCCTTCCTTGTCAAAATAGCAGATAGGGCATTTTTCACTTGAGATGCATCTAAATTGGATTCAACAAGAACAATCGCCCTGCGACCAAAAGAAAGGGTATTCACATAAATAAGCTCATTGCTATTATAGCGGTCAAGCAGTGCATTATTAGTTTTAAATTTACCTTCGGCAGGTAGATCCATTTCAGCAGTAAAAGCCACACGCTCCATATTTACAGCGAGTAATGTTTGTGGTTTTTCATCAGGATCAGAAACTGAAAACCAATCCGCTACATCAATCTTCTGACCGAAGTAATGCGCAACATCTCCATAGCTCTTCAAGTCTTTGATACTAAAGGAGAAGCTGTTTTCACTATGAGGAACGCTATTTGCAATCTGCTGTGCTTCCTCAATTACATTATAAAAGGCTGCTTTTTCAGATTTGATGATTTTACTCTTTAACTTAATCCCTCCAAAACTGACAACAATATCATCCTGTATGACATCCAACACATCGTGAGTTTTAGCATTTATTAAACTTTCTTGCAGCACCGCTCCCAAATAAAGTTGATCAGGAGATTTTGCAGTAATTACAGTTGATTTCTCATTTTGGGCAAATACAAAAATTGATAATATCATTCCAATGAAGGAAAATAAAATATGTAATGGAAGGTATTTCATCATAACAAGTCTAATTATATAATAGGTCAAACGTCAACCAAGTTAAGCTTGAAAACTGGTCTGTTTTGGAAAATAGAGAATCATCCAATTTCATATGATATTCCTGACCAAGGACAAGTCTTGTTGCCGGTGCTTGATCCTTTTTTTGCGCATAAAACGTCATGTTTAATTTGAAATCTTTCTCGTTCGATTTTTCTCCTAATTGTTTCCACGATTGCTTATCTCCTAGCTGAAGATACAGCTTGTCCCCCTCCCATTTTGATTTGAATTTTTCCACAAGATCAAAAGGCTTTACCAGGAATGTGGAGTCATTTTTGAACACAATTGATTCGGGAATTGAAAATGCGATCCGGTCACCAAAATAATTTTCAATCTCACTTTCTTTCAGCGGAGTAACATCTCCAGAGCTGATTACATGATTGAAGACTGCAATTTTTTTAGAACCTAACGTTAGTTTTATATCTGGATGGGTAGTTGGCGGCTCTATTATTGGATTGATAATTTCTTCATTGCTTTTGCAACCATTCATCACAAAAAATAAAGACATTAAATACAAATATTTCATTTTATCAGATTTGGTTAGCAAGAGTTTCACAATCGAATTCGTTGATTCTGTATGTTCCAAGAATCGAAGAAGTAACCTTAATTTTCTCAAATATAGGAAAAAATATATATTAACAAAATTTGTCGAAGATTAGATGGGGATAACAAGTAGCAATATTCAAGAACATATTGCTTAGGACAACACATAGACTGTAAAATCTCCGTCGGAACTGGTTTCCATATCCTAGAAGGCCGTGATCATTGCTGCTAAAGCCAATGAAGATATTTTAAATTAATTTTCCAATGGTGATTATTGCATTTTCAGTTTTATTGCTCCACAACGGACAGTAATTTATCCTGATATAATGGTGATAAAAATCTGAGGTTGAAAAGATATGTCCGGGACATATCCCAATTCCCTTACTTAAAGCCTCCTGTTGCAATACAAATGCATCTCTATTTTCAGGAAGTTCGATCCATATACTCAAGCCACCTTGGGGCACAGATAGCCGAATCTCTTTCGGAAAGTAGGTTGCTATAGCACTTAGATATTTCATCATCTGCCCCTGCAGTTCGATTCCTAATTTCCTGATATGACTGTCGTAATGCCCACTCTCCAAATATCTTCCTATTGCATCCTGTAGTACGGGATTTGTAGATATATTAGAACCGAATTTTAATTTTTCCAATTGTGACTGATTTTTTCCAGCAGAAACCCAACCGATTCTAAATCCTGGAGCTAAAGTTTTAGAAAACGAAGAGCAATACATCACATTATTGTAGGTATCAAATGCTTTTGCAGGTAATGATCTTGAAGTCTTAAAATTTAATTCTCCCAATGAATCATCTTCGATTAATGGAATATTCTCTTCACCTAAAATTAGTGACAACAATATCATCTATGGCAAGTGACACATTCCATTCCATCGTTCGTCTTGCTATCTGCATGAGTAGCCTGGGGTGTCCATCCACTAATGGATACTGAAAATTATCACTACTCAGATGTGTTAATGATGCATTTACGGCTTTATTAAGCTTCGTCAGCGGAAGATATTCATTTACAGGTGCTAGAATCGAAAAGTTTATAATGCCATTCTCTTTAGCATTCTTCATCATTGCCGTTGCCATTGATGTAATCTCTACTGAAGCAGGTATTGCTGGTTTCAGATTTTTGTTTGAGTTTCGAATAGCATCTGGTACTGTATTGATGATATATCCAGATCTCGGTCTTGAAATGATCAAACCCTTTGCCTCCAAAATTGAATAAGCCTAAAAAACAGTGTTCATGCTCACAGCCATTTCCTTACTCAAAGTCCTGACAGAAGGTATTTTATCACCACCTTTCAAATTTAGTTTAGAAATTGAATCCTCTATCTTACGGGCAACCTGTTCGTATAAAAAGCTTTTACCTGCCATAGCCAAAAATAAAATAAAATAAAACGTATGCAACCATTTAACTGATAACAATCCTAACAAAGAACTATAAAAATATTGACTCTTTCATCTGATCTCATTTTTTTTCACCAATCTGACTCTGTTTTCATTTTTATAATTTAGAGACCTTTGTATTATAAAATTAATAATATGTCTCAAGAACAAAATAAAATGAAAGCTTGGCAATTACATGCCTTCGGTTTGGAGAACCTCACTTTAGATACAGTTGCTATTCCAACACCTGGAGAAAACGATGTACTGATTAAAGTTGGTGCTGTATCGCTTAATTTTCGGGACAAAGCCATAGTAGATGGAATCTACGAAGCGGAAATGATCCCAAAACCCCTTATTCCTGTATCGGATGCAGTGGGAACAATTGTGAAAGTTGGCGCCAAAGTAACCCGATTTAAAGTCGGAGAAAGAGTTACCCCCCATCTTTATTCAAAATGGATTGATGGTGCCCCCGCTCCCAATGAATCTGACTTTTGCTTTGGTGCACCTTTGCCTGGAGGGCTTGCTGAATATATGATTATTCATGAAGAATCAGCAGTTTTGGCGCCTGAAACATTAAATGATGAAGAAGCTTCAACACTTCCAATTGCTGCTTTGACAGCCTGGTATTCGTTGGTTACTTATGGGAATCTTCAACCTGGAGAAACTGTTGTGATCCAGGGAACAGGTGGAGTCTCTATTTTTGGAATACAGATCGCTCACGCTTTAGGTGCGCGAGTTATTGTGACAACAAGCAGTGATGAAAAAGGACAAAGGGCAAGAGAATTGGGTGCTGACGAGATTATCAACTACGTAAAAACTCCCGATTGGGCAAAAGAAGTGCAAAGATTGACCAACGGTAAAGGTGCGGATCAATTATTGGAAGTGGTCGGTGGAGAGGGCCTCAACGACTCTGTTGAAGCAACTAAAGTTACCGGACAGATTGCTGTTATAGGTTTCCTTGCAGGGCAATCTACCCATCTTGATTTGATGCGTGTCATTTTTAAACAAACAAAAATTCAGGGAATAGCAGTCGGTAACAGAACAGCTTTCGAAGAAATGAACAAAGCTTTTGACAGATATACGATCAAACCCGTTATTGATACCGTATATTCTTTTGAACAAGCTGTCGAAGCTTATAAACATTTGGGACGTGGTGCCTTCGGTAAAATTGTCATTAAAATCAGCTAATTAAAACATGCTACAATGACATCAGTAATATGATCTAATTTGTTTAGAGATCATATTGAAAAGCTACTCAACCACAAGAGAACAATGATAAGTGATTCTTTAGGTTAAGTAGCTTTTTGAAATCAAGTAATATTTCAGTACATCCACAATAACTTTAATTTGACTTCTGTTTACCTGAAAAACTACGCATCAAAATTGAATGAGAAAAATCGAATTTCTTTACCGTTCTACGACAGCCTTTACCATTTCTCCGTTTTGATCGACAATGCGACTATCTGTTCGCCATAAAAGGTACCACTTTCTAAAAGTCCCTATAAATACGAGAAACATTAACAGCATAGCCAAAATGGCTAATGAAGCCAAAAGCATCTGTCCTTTCGGTAGATAAATATCCACGATCTGCAAGTAACCAGCCCAAAAAGTAATAATAGCCATGAATACTCCCGGTAGAGCAGTACATAAAGCATATTTACCCCTGTTCATTCGGAGCAGCATGGTCGTACAGACAATCAATCCACAGGCTGCCAATAGCTGATTACTGATTCCAAATAATGGCCAGATACTACTGACATTCCCTGTATACACTAAGTATCCCCACGAAATCGTAAAAAGAGCACTGCACAACCAAACACCTGGTTTCCAATCTTTATCTTTAAATGCAGGAATTACGGAACCTAACATTTCCTGTAAAAAGAAGCGCCCCACGCGGGTACCTGCATCAATTGCTGTCAAGATGAATACCGCTTCGAACATGATGGCAAAATTATACCAATAAGCCATAATATCATCCATAAAAGGTACCTTATCAAAAATATGAGCCATCCCCACAGCCAAAGAAACTGCACCACCAGTACGTCCATGCAGATCCACTCCTATCCTATCTATAAAATGAGGTAGATCTACCGTATGAAGTTGCGGGTGAAGTTTCAAAAATTGTGCGTAATCGTCTACAGGTGTATTAATCGCAAAATAATCGCCTGGCATTAAGGTACAAGCCGCAATCAAAGCCATCAGTGCCACAAACCCTTCAACAAGCATGGCGCCGTAACCGACAAAAAGTATTTCTCGTTCTTTTCCTAACATTTTAGGAGTAGTACCCGTTGCAATGATCGCATGGAAACCAGAGATAGCACCACAAGCAATGACTATAAAAATAAAAGGAAGTACCGGACCACCAATAACGGGTCCGCCACCATGGATAAAACTCGTCAATGCCGGCATCTGAAGCGTTGGATGAACAAATATAACCCCAACAGCAAGCATCAATATCGTTCCAATCTTGAGGTAAGTAGAAAGATAATCACGGGGCACTAAAAGAAACCAAATGGGGAGTACGGAGGCGAAAAAACCATACACCGCGATTGCGATTGAAATCGTTTTTACATCCCAATCAAACAGATCATGGACGAACGGAATTTCCATAAGCCGGTGGCCCCCAATAATACCCACGAGCAGTAAAATACCACCCAGTACACTCGCGAGTGTCACAGACCCAGGTCGATAACGCATCAGTAACCCCATAAATATAGCGATGGGCATTGTGAGTATGATCGTAAACAAAGACCAAGGAGCTTCATGCATAGCACTTATGCAAGCCAAAGATAAACCTGCAAGGGTGAGGATAAGGATAAATAAAACGGCGATTCCTGCAATTCCACCTACAACAGGTCCTATTTCTTTTGACGCAATCGTCGCCAAACTTTGTCCCTTATGCCGCACCGATGCAAATAAAACAACCATATCGTGCACCCCACCACCCAATACACAGCCGATTAAAATCCACAAAGTACCGGGAAGATATCCAAATTGTGCCGCCAGTACAGGTCCAACAAGTGGACCTGCAGCAGCAATAGCTGCAAAGTGATGACCAAACAATACCTTACGGTCAGTCTTCACATAATCGTGCCCATCAGCAAACTCAACTGCCGGTGTTGGTATGGTATCGTTAAGCCTTAAGACCTTTTTGGAAATAAAAATCCCATAAAAACGATATGCGATTGCAAAGATCAAAAGCGAAACAAAAACCAGCGTTAAGGCATTCATATTGTTCAAGTCCATCATAAATCAAGTTAACATATTACATTAATTTTCATTTCCTGCCAAAATCTGGCCAGAAGACAACAAGTGTTTTTTCAAGAGTTCGTAATCTACATTTTGCACAACACCATCATGGTTAAGCGCTAAAACGGCCGCCCAGCCAGCACTCTGACCCAGAACCATAAATACAGGTTCCATGCGAATGGAACCAAAAGCTATGTGCGAACTTGATACACAAACGGGCACTAATAGGTTCGTGCATTCATCCTTTTTGGGTAATATTGATCCAAAAGAAATAGCATAAGGCTTCGGAACGTGCACGCCGATATCACCTTCATTTTGTACAGTGCCCTCTTTGGTAATATACCGCTGCACGTTGTGCGAATCTAAAGTATATGAACCCATACCGATCGGATCGGAAACCGACCGTGCTCCCAAAATATTCTGTTCAATGGTAACATACTGACCAATCATGCGTCTAGCTTCACGGATGTACAATTGGTAAGGCCAATTCCCATTATCAGCAAACTCATCTTTCGCCAATCCCCACGTAGCCATTTTATCCTGAACAGCCTTCGGTACCGATGGATCATTTGTCATAAAATAATATAATCCCATTTGATAATCTTTATGCTGCTGTACGATAGCTTTCCGTTCCTCATAACTTGCTTCGGGATAGTTATAGTTCATTCCTATAAAATCAGTACTGAACGGTCCATGGTTATTCGCATCGGTCTTATGGTTTGGTACCAAATCAAACTTTTGGAATGTCTCATCCCAACCATTTTCATAGAGACGCTTGAGCAATTCATAATTTTCGGCCTTATAGCGTGCCGGTTTCTCGAAAGCTACCCTATTGTTTTCACTATTACTCAGACACATGCGGAAACAATAAGCTTGCAATTTGTGATCGGCACTTCCATTAGGCCCTGGTACCTGATCAGAAATACCATAGAGCAGTCCGCTACTTGGCTTACCTACTATCTTATAAGGACTTATCGGACTAGAAAAGTGATGACGATGGTGGAAAATACCAGCCTGTACACCATTCCACTGTTCACCATACTGTTGATTAGATTCACGACCTATCGTATAGCTCACCTTTGCCAATGCCATGAGATCACCTTCATAGGTCGCATCGATAAAAATCGAGCCTTTATAAACGGTACCATCTAGCGTCTTAATGGATTTTATTTTTCCATTTTGCATCTGGATACCCTCGGCCCGTCTATCCAAATAGACTTCCCGTATTACGGTAATCTGATTTTCCTTTATCCAAGATTCGAAAATACGTTCAGCGACATGAGGTTCAAAAATCCACATCGTCTGATGTGCGCTATCCATGGCAACAGTGCCCTGTCCTTTATTACCGAAAGATGATCTGGTCTGCCATCGCCAACTCGATTGCTGGGAATAATGATCAAATACATCTTGGTAAAATCTTTTAGCCAAACCGCCTATAACAGCTTTATTCCCAGTATCTGTAAAACCCAAACCACCTGAGCTTAAACCACCCAGATGCTTATCTGGTGATAGCACAATAACAGACTTACCAGCTTGTTTAACTTGTAATGCTGCGGTGAGCGCAGCGGGAGTCCCTCCGTAGATCAATACATCTACGTTTTTCTCATTAGACTGTGTAAACCCATGTTGCACATCTAATAAAAAAATCAGTAAAAACCATATATATCGCATAGCCACTAGTTTTGGTCAGAAATAGGTACCCATATCAAAGCATTAGCTGCCAATACACCCTGAGCATTAGAACGAATCTCTACATAAGGTTTTTTAGAGCCACTCTCAAACGTATATTCGCCCACTTCTACCCATGTACTGGTCGTCTGTCCTTGAATATTGACCTCCTTAAAATTAATATTTTTTTCAACAAATTGCTTACCTGTGAATACCTTGAATAAACCAGATGCGGCACTTTCAGCCGTTTTCGGAAAATAGCTATACAACTTATACTTACCAGCGACAAAATCTTTCCCAGGTGAAAATCGAGCAGTTGCAGCGGGATCGCTATGTGCTTCTTGATAGCTCATACCATATCCTTTTTTCGCAGATTTAATCCATTTGCCACGCAATTCCACCTGATCAGTGTTTTCCACTTGAATAATATAATCAGCTTGACGACCATCGGCTTTAGCGTTAGTCTGCAAGACTTGACGGATTCGATTGACATCGACATCCTGAACCGATAGCTTCTGGTCTATGGCAAGGCATGCAGCCACAGCTGCTGATTGTGCCAATACCATAAATACAGGCTCCATGCGAATCGATCCGAAGGCAATGTGACTCGCAGAAAGGCACACAGGTACCAATAAGTTATTGATCTCTTCCTTTTTAGGGACAATAGATCTGTATGAAATTGGAAATGGTGAAAACCCTCCGACTTCAACATTACCTTCATTTTTAACCATTCCGTTTACAACTACGCGGTCACAATTGTGCGAGTCCATGGTGTAAGCAGCAAAACCGACCCCATCGTTTACTGTCTCATTTCCCTGACAATGATGTTCGGTCATGACGACATCACTAATCATCCTACGGGCTTCACGCACATACAATTGTGGCGACCAATGTCCATTATCTACATATTCGTCCCGGGGGTATCCCCATTTTTTAAATTCATCCCGAATAGCCACGGGTACAGAAGGGTCATTTGCAACAAAATATAGTAATCCCTTCGTGTAATCTTCATGCGCTTTGATAATCTCCTTTCTTTTGAAATAATCAGCTTCAGGGTAATCCCAGTTCATCCCGATCATATCTGTTGAAAAGCCATTTCTATTGTTAATATCGGTCTTACCATTGGGCATTAGACTCCAGATAAAGACATCTTGAATACTTTTCCAGGGTTGAATCTCTTTTTGCCTTTTTAAGAGCTCATACTTAGCCGGATCATAATGATCAGGCTGAGTAATCGTAATTCTATTCTGGGGGATATTGGTTAGTGCAATTCTATAATTATAAGCTTGAACCTTCTTGTCCCCTGTACCATTTACCTTTACACTTTCATCGTTTATTCCCCAAAGAAGACCACTTGCAGGGTTCCCTTTAACCTTATACGGGTCTACTCCATCCGGAAACTGGTGTCCATCCAACAATTGCACCCCATTTATAGTCTCTCCATACGTCGCATTTGATTCCCGTCCTACATGATACGAAACTCCTGCCTTGGCCAACAGGTCGCCCTCATAAGTACAGTCCATATACATCTTGGCACTGACAACAATCTGTTGCTTACCATTACTTTCACTAGGTGTCACAACTATTGATTTAATCAATCTATTGTCTGTCTTCACTTGTACCAGTCTATATCCTAGCATCTGCTCGGTAGTCGAATTACTCAGATAATTCTTAAAGATAGTTTCCGCCACTTTTGGCTCAAATATCCACTGTTCAAAACCGTTGTAATATTTACCTATTTTACGATAAAAATCCAACGCCATCCCCGTTACTACATATTTATTACCGATATCTGTTTGCCCCAAACCACCCGAGCTGAGCCCCCCGATTCGCGTACCTGGATCGATCAAAAGGACCGATTTACCCGCATGCGAAGCGGTATATGCCGCGGCAACGCCAGCAGAAGTTGCCCCATAGATGCATAGGTCCACTTGTTTATTCACCTGCCCATAAGCCATTTGTAGGAGAGCGCCCAAAGTAGCTACAATTATTAAAAATCTGTTCATCATTATTCTAGGTTTTAAAGTTTAATAACCAGGATTTTGTTCCAGGTTTTTATTGGTTACAATTTCAATATTGGGAATAGGCCATAAATAATTCTTGTTCCCATCGAACTTACGTATTTCTATGACACGCATATCCTTTTGATTGGCTACTTGTTGATAATTCACCAACCCATCTTGATCAATAGCGGGGGCATTAGCAAGCAATCCTTTCGGAATGCGTCCATACAAAGTCGAATTCATGGCCTTATTTGCCAATTTCCATCGTCTCAGATCAACCATCCTAAAACCTTCATTCGCCAGTTCATAGAGTCTTTCTTTACGGACAATCTCCCTAAGTTGCGTCTGAGACTTTCCGGCTCCAACAGCAGGCATATCGACAGTAGGACGCTGTCTAATGGTATTGATAGCATCATAGACACTTTGGTCAATGGTATTGGATTCTATCATTGCTTCCGCATAAATCAATAAAATTTCAGCATATCGGCTTTGAATAATATTCAGCTCGGATTCCATTGTAAAATCTTTATCTTTCATATCGACATATTTTTTCCAGCAGTACCCTGAGAAAGTCGCATATGCATTGATCGCATCCTGATTTTGAATACGGACTGGAGACGAGGTATTATAGTTATAATTCCAGCATAGCAGACTATCTTTGTGCGTTTCAAACTGAAATCCAAAGTATACAGAACCAGGAAGCGCAATCGTATAGGCCAATCGAGGGTCACGATTATTGAAAGGTTTCTTGGGATCATACATCGGTGATTTGTCAATAGCCAGTCCGTCGGTACATGTATAAGCATCAACAATAGATTGCGATGGAATCTTGTTAGAAGTTCCTTGTGCATTTCGAGATATAAATCCCCGTGTAGTACTATGTGTTTTTGTTTTTTGTAAGCGCAGGTATTGAAAAGCAAATATTATTTCTTTCGACCCTTCTCCATCATAGGTAAAGAGCTGTCCAAAATCGGGATGTAAACTATAGACTTTAAGATCCATTACCGCTTTTGCTGATTTACTTGCTTGCTCCCACAACTCGTTGTTAAGAGCCGTGCGAGCACGGATAGCCAATGCGGCACCCTTTGTAGCCCTACCGATATCGGTATTACCATAGCTTACCGGCAGATTTGCGGCAGCATCTTCCAGTTCTTCTAAAATAAAATTAGCGATTTCAACCTTTGCACTTTTGGGAATATTAGCATCAGACAGGCTAACACTACTTTTAACCAAAGGCACTCCACCAAAATAATCGATCAGGTAAGAATACACATAAGCTCTGATAAATTGAGTTTCTGCTTTATATCTTTTTTGTAAGGTAGCATCCATCTTACCGTCCAGCTTAGAAATATTGTCCAAAATAAAATTGCATTTACTAATCACTTTGTAAGAGTTGGTCCAAATATTTCGGATATAACCATTATTACTATCATAATCTCCACGCCCCACGGCCTGCAGATCGGAAGTATTACGATCCCAACCAATATCTGTAGCATCGTCAAGTGTTAAATTAATAGGCATATCATCCGTGGGGTGAAATACGACGGCACTATATAATCCATTGACAACTAATGTCAGCTCTTCTTGATTAGCAAAATATTTTTCGTCAGACGGACCGTCCAATGGTGATCGATCCAAATATTTATCACATCCTCCCATCACAAACAGTATTCCGACAAATAAGATACTGAAAACATATTTACATAGATTTTTCATAAGTTCACAAATTATAAAGTAACATCTAAACCAAAACTATACACCTTAACCTGCGGATAAAAGTTACCATAACCGATAGGTGCCTCCACATCATAGCCATCCCAAAATTTGTCAATACTGAACAGGTTAGAACCATTAACAAAGAGCCGGAGTCTACTGACACCTATCGACTTCAAACTTTGGCCACGAAAGGTATAACCAAGCTGTACATTCTTCAATCGCAAATACGAAGCATTTTTCATCCAAAATTGAGAAGCTTGTTGATTATTATTTTGCCCAAAAGCTAGACGTGGGTATTTGGCATTTGTATGATCTGGGGTCCAACGATCTTTGTTGTCTTCTCTAATTGTTCCCCCAATGGCACCTGTAGTTGTAAACGGCTGTATCCCCGCCCCGTATAAATAACCATCTGCCTTACCGACTCCTTGCAGTAAGAAACTAAAGTCGATCCCCTTATAACTAAAATTGGAATTTAACGAATACGTATACCTTGGAATGGTGCTGCCTATGATAGTTTTATCAGATTCATTAATAACATTATCGCCATTTTGATCTTTGTATTTCAGGTCTCCAGGAGCCAACGTCCCAAATTGAGTAGCATGTGCCTTGATTTCTTCTGCACTTTGGAAATATCCTTCAGAAACATAACCAAAAATGGAATTGATGGGATGACCTTCCCGATTCACAGTAAGCCCTGTTTGATTGACGCCGCGCATATCCAATACCTTGTTCTTCACATCTGAAAGATTGAATGTGAAATTGTATCGAAAAGCTTGAGCAGGATCATTTTTATAACCGACAGACATTTCCCAACCTTTATTTTCCACAACTCCGGCATTCTGATAGGGTTTATTTAATCCGATAATAAGTGGAATATCGAGCAATAACAAGATATCACTTGTCTTTCTATTGTAGAGATCAGCAGTAAAAGTCCATCTGTTGAATAATGTTAAATCAAGACCAATATTCTTTTCTTCAGTAGACTCCCAAGTAATATCAGGATTGGACATATCGTTGAGAGCAGCTGTATTTACAATACCATTTCCTAAAGTAGAGGACCCTAAGTTAAGCGTAGCAACAGAGGGATAAGTGCCAATATTCTGATTCCCTAATTTACCCCATGAAGCGCGAATCTTTCCCTCATTCAGCCACCCCTTAATTGAGCTCAGAAATTCTTCTTGGGAGAAACGCCAACCAGCAGACGCCGAAGGAAAAAAGCCATAACGGTTCCCTTTAGCAAAGCGAGAAGATCCATCGTAACGAGCATTGAGCTCGAGAAGGTAACGATCCTTAAAGACATAATTAATTCGAGAGAATAGCGATTGCAAAGCCCATTCCGAAGCACTTCCAGTAGCTGACTGATTCAAAGCCGATCCTGCATTCAATACCTCATAGTCAGGAAGAACATACGTATCTCGAAAGCCTTGGATATAATCAATCTTATAATCCTCACGGGCCCCCCCGACTAACCAGCGTACCTGATGCTGACCAAAATCCTTGTTAAAAGTCAATGTAGCACGCATATTATTAAATAACTCTTGGCTATTATACTGTGTTAGAGCAGTGCGAACAGGAACAGAAAAACTTGCTGTACCATCAGGAAAGTAAGACTGTACAGCTTTACGAAAGTTTTTATTTACTTGGGTAGCATATTTCGGTGCATAATTGACCTCTGCTGTAAGCCATTCTTTCGGTCTATAAATCAATGAGGCATTAATACTTCCAAACGGATTCTTATTGGTTGCAATACCTCCATCTGCTGCTGCAGAAACAGGATTATTACCATTCCAACCAAGCCCCCAAGTGCCATTAGCATTTCTAAAGGTTTGATTAGCAGGGATGCTACTCATCCATTGAAAAAGCTCCTCGATACCTGCCGATGGTGATGTAATGATTGGATTCACATATTGAAAATCAAACTTCATAGCAAGTTTTTCAGAAAACTTAACATCCACATTGTTCCTAATGGTATACCTTTTGAATGAACTGTTCAAAGTCAATCCTTGTTGATCAAAGTAGCCTACTGATGTCAACATTTTGACATTGTTAGTTCCCGCATTGACCGTTAGGAAATGACTGTGCTGAAATCCGTTGCCCTGTAATGATTCCTTCTGCCAATCCGTATTGGGGTATTCATCAGAACTCCCATTTCCTTGCGTTTGATAAGTTTTAATAATATCCTCTGGATACAGAGGACTAGCACCCACATTGGTATACGCTTCATTCGTAAGCAACATATGGTCCAATGCATTGACGATTTTTGGCATATTCGAAGCAGATTGCCATCCAAAATAATTGTTGTATGCTATAGCAACCTTTTCGGAGTTACCTCGTTTAGTGGTCACCAAAATTACACCATTTGCAGCTCTGGAGCCATATATAGATGCTGATGCAGCATCTTTAAGAATTGAAATATTTTCGACGACATTAGGATCTATATTATTCATGGACCCCTCAATACCATCAATCAAGACTAGTGGGTTGGAATTACCGAGTGTGCCGATACCTCGAATGCGAATGTCCCCACCATCAGCACCTGGTTTACCTGAACGCTGGGTGACCGTCACACCAGATGCCATACCTTGAAGGGCAGATGATGTCTGGCCGGCTGGTCGATTATTTAAGTCAGCCCCCGACACCGCAGACACCGCTCCCGTTAGATTTACTTTTTTCTGAACGCCATAGCCGACAACTACGACTTCATCAATAGTCTTCGCATTGGTTTTTAACCGGATAAGAATTGTGTTTTTACTAGTTGCAGAGGCTACAAAATGCTTAACAGAATCAGCAGCATAGCCTACATGATGTCCAAAAATGGAATAGCTCTCGCCTTCAGTTAATGGACTCAAGGTGAATAATCCGTCATTATCCGCAATGAAATTCCATTTCTTATTCGTTTTTTCATGAATGAGATCAATGGTTGAACCGGGCAAGGAATTTCCTTCGGCATCCACTACTTTACCACTGACTTTCAGGTTGGATTGGGCAAATCCTACCGAAAAGTATAGGAATAGCTGTCCCATTAGCATTAATTTGATTAAAATATGCTTCATAATTTTAAGTATTGGTTATTAAAAATTAAAAAACTGGTCGTTTTATTTTTTATGTATCATAAAGGGTTGATTTCCTAATTTGGCCCCTCCTTTCTTGCTGAATTGCTCAAGGTGACGATTCCATTATCAAGGCGGAACGAGCAACCGTTTAATTGACAGAAATTGCTTAAGAATTTTTCAAGAGGCTCTTTTCTGTTGAGGCTTCCTGTAAAAGAATTGGATAGTAACTCGGGGCTTTCGCAGATAATCGAAACTTCATATAAATTTTCAATCACTTGCAGGAGTTGCGTATTTTTGGTTTGACTGAATTCAACGGATTGACTGGTCCATGCTACGTTCGCATTAAAACTTGGAATAAGCTCGCTCAGTTTTTTATCCACGCGCGCTATCCTGGATTTATCCAAAACTTTCTCCGTTAGTTTGGTCATTTTATGCAACTTCAGATCAACTTCCACCTCTTCATTCGGATTCAGGTACAAGAGGTCTTTTGGTAACGCACCAAAATGGCCAACTGAAATCCTACCCTCCAAAAGTTTGATTAGGATATTTTCATTCGCTTTGGGATCAACACTAAATACTGTACCCAGTGCCCGCGTCACATAGCCCATATAATTAACGGTAAAAGGAGCATTAGGATTTTTATGGACTTTATAAATTACTTTTCCCTGCATGTGTTTAATCTCGCGTATCCCTTCCTTGTTAAGTGCATAGCTGATCTTAGCATGTGGATAGAGAATAGCAATGGAGCTATCCGGAAGCTGCATATCGATGGTATAATTATAGGCATTTTCATAGTAGGACAACATCGATTTATAGCTAACTTCTGAAGGCGTTTTAAAGCGGAAAACATAAAGCAGTGAAAGAACACATAGGAATATTGCTGCAGTAGATGCCCACATCCAATAGGTCATTTTCCGAGTTTTTCGCGTTACTGGCGGATCTATTTCATAGACCTTTTGAAGCACATGTTCATGAACTCTGGAAAGATCCGGTATTGGAATGCGCGCACTCACAGCTTCATCTTCCTCCTCTAGAATTTCTGCAATCCATTGTTGTAGGAGAACAGGATCCACCTGGTTCAGCTCATCAAAAAATGCCTCATACTCCTTTAGGTCGAGTCTATTATGAATATACTCTTGCAGCTTAAATTTAAAAAATTGTCCTTTCAAAACAGTTTATAATTAGTCGAATACATTGCTGTATTTAACTCTCTATACGTTTGTCACAAAGAAACACACTATTGCGTTTTTAATTATTTTTAAAGTTTAAAGAGTAAAGTGGCTAAAAAGCTGATTATAGCCTCATTCCGGTAGTTTTTTTGAATATATTCTTTAATATCTTTCAATGCACTGACCAATTGATTGCTAACAGTAGAAACCGAAATCCCAAGTTCTTCTGCTATTTCTTTGTAGCTTTTTTCCTGAAATTTATTAAGAATCAAAATTTCTTTTCGCTTTGGACTTAGCGAATCTATTGCTTTTGCTAAAATGTCTTGTGTATCTTTTAAATGAATATGTTCTTCTGTATGATAATACAATTCTACTGCCGATACCCATAGTTCCAGCTGCAGGGATTTATCACGTTGTACTTTCCGAAAAAAATCAATCGCCAGATTATCAGAAATATGATTGAGAAAAGAAACAAAACCTTTAGTAGCGTCGATCTTAGCACGGTTGACCCATACTTTAGTAAATACATCCTGCAAGATTTCTTCTGCCACAACTTGATCTTTTACCAACTTGATCAACCGCACATAAATCTTTGGAGAATATTGAAAATAGATCTCATTAAATGAAGCTAAATCCCCATCTTTCAATTTTTCTAATGTAGCTATTTCTTTTGGAGACATCCTATTGGTTTAACATTTAATTGGCATGAACGTTAAAGTCAAGGTAAAGATAAATTTTTCAAAATAAAAATATTATCGGATACCCATTTTAAAAATCATATTTTTTTACCGAGATAGCTAAGGAAAAGTTACAGCAATTTCTTTCGGTATTACTAAAGGATAGGTCTTGTAACATTGAAAAAACTCCGTGCCTAGCAGATTAAGATGTAAATGAACATTATCCATTTTGATTTGTACATATAGAAAGAAATCTGAGCAACAAAAATCTAGTATATAGATAATTATATCATGATGAATTATAAACAAAATATCAGTAAAACTGAACGCATAATCACGATCTTATCATCGTCATATTTACTTTATACAAGCCTAACAGGTAAAAAGAAAGATCCAGCACTGGCCGTCTCTAGTGCTCTACTTTTATTAAGAGGATCTACTGGTTACTGTCCAATATACGATAGGCTCGCGATCGACCAGGCAAATAACCCGACTGATGTGTTTATAGAATCGGTCATTACAGTAGACAGTCCTCGCCACGTCGTATATGCGTTCTGGAGAAAACTTGAAAATCTTCCGTCAATAATGAAACATCTGGATCGCGTTGATATAATTGATGAAAAGCATTCTGAATGGCATGTAAAAACACCCGCGGGACTAGATCCTTTATCCTGGAAGGCCACCATCACGGCTGATATTATCAACGAGCAGATTTCTTGGTCAAGTATGGCTGATTCGAAGGTTCAAAATGCTGGCACAGTAAAGTTTAAAGAAGCAGGAGAAAACAAAACGGAGATATCATTAAAAATGAGCTATAAAGCCCCGGTTGGTGAGTTAGGGAAAGCAGTTGCAAAGTTTTTAAATCCGGGTTTAGAAAGAATGATCCACAAAGATTTTAAGAACTTTAAGGATTATGTCGAATCTGAGGAATTAACAAAAGAGCAAGCCTAACTTAGAAAAAGCAATGATCGCTTATTTACGTTTTTTAGACTTCAGACTTGATGCTTCTAATTTTTTTTGAACGGTTTCCAGACGTTTCCGCCACGTGTTAATATGCGGTTCTTCGTATACCGGTAGGCCATCTTCATTCACAAGACCCAACGCTTTCGCTAGATCTTGACTAAGATCTGCCGATTGCTGATTTGTTTTTCTCCACGCTTGCTGGTCCTGCTTAATATCTTTATCGTACATCTTGATAGCCTTTTGAATTACCGCAAGTTCTTTCTTATAATCCTTCTGCTTGCGGTATAAGACCATAAGCCGATGATATGCCCCAGCGTTCAATGCATCTTTTTTAAGTACTTGCTTATAGCTATCGGCTGCTGCAGTATTCTCACTTTTCCCTTCCTGCTCCCTCCCTATTTTCATAAGCTCATGGACTGAAATACGGCCTTTGGTCATGCTATTATGTTAATTATAAATAATGTTTAATTATTTTTATCCAATCGGCCTATCACTTCTTGTCTGCTCACCCCCATTTTATCTTTAAAATATTGAATTTCGTAGTTTTCTGATCCACTCACCTGCGAACGATCCTGTTTTCCTTTTTTTGATTTATCATCTGCCATACTATGCAATTTTTATCTGTTAACGAATAGATTTTCCTTTGATCATAGCATTTTTCGTCCTGGTCATGCTTTGACAGATTGATCTATGTTCTAATTGATAACAAGTGTGAATAAAGGAAAGTTTGAAAAGACACTTCGAAGCAATATTTATCGCCACTAGGAAAAGCATAAATACCATCTTTAACATCTAAATTCTCCGGTTAACACCTTCATGTTGCTACCAAATACAGTGCTGACACATAAATAAAGGAATATGAATGTCCCACCATTTCAAAATGTAAATGGCTAGATTATCCTATAAAAAAGTTTAAAAATAATTTTTTTATGACCCTTTTTAAGGGACAGTTGTTTTATTATTGAAAACTATAGCAAACCTGCTTTTTATAAGGCAGAAAATAAATCGACGTAGTACAGTAGAAAGTCCAAATGCACCCAAAACTTTTGGATGACGAAACAAAAAAGAGGAAACGATAAAAAACATAAAAAAATTACTGTACATCAAAACGTCAAGATAAAGGGTCTAATGAGAATTAGGCCCTTTTGACTTTAAACAAAAGGGTAGCATACCGCTACCCTTTTAATATTAATAAAGCTTAACAGATCTCCCAATAGCAAGCAATAAGCTTAAATTTTAACAAAAAAGTGTACTTTATAAAGCATTATCAATTACCAAATACCTTTGCCAATTCGGTGTGTAAGTTATCGCCTTTTAAATTGATTGCAACAATAGTTCCTTGCGGATCCACCAGATAATTCTGCGGAACAGCCCTTACCCCATATAAAACTGCTGCGTCGTTAGACCACCCTTTCAAGTCAGCAACCTGGATCCATGGCATGCCATCATCTTCTATTGCTTTTAGCCAAGCATTCTTTCCTTTAGTATCATCTAGAGAAACAGCCAATACCTCTAAGCCTTTATTCTTATATTTGTGATATGCTTTAACCAAATTCGGGTTCTCAGCACGGCATGGGCCGCACCAGCTGGCCCAAAAATCGATCAAGACATATTTCCCTTTAAAATCGGAAACCTTAACCATTTTACCTTTGGTATCCGGTTGTGAAAAATCGGGAGCTTTACTGCCGATCTTTATGCTTCGCTCCGCTAAAAACCGTGCCTCCAACTGGCGCGCTGTAGTAAGCTGGCGTACCTCCTTCGATAGTTTTAAAAATATCGGCTCAATTTCAGAAAGCTTTCGTTTATTGGAAGCATCTACTAACGCATCAATTGAAAATATAGAGTTCGGATTATTTTCTGCGAAGACTAATTCCTTTACCCGACGCGCCTCAAATTTGGCTTCAAATTTTTCATGAATAGCTTGATATTGTTCATTTGCATCAGCAGCGTCTTTGTTTACTGCAGAGAATGCCTTATTGCCAGCGTCAATGATATCCATAAATCCTCCGCCTATTTCTTTTAAATATGCACTATATTCATCATGAATGGCTGATCCTTTAATTGAGGCCGTACGTAAAGAATCCTTAATCGTAAAATTATAATTCTCGTTGCCGAGGTAAAAGTATAAACGATCGCCCACATTTTGTGCCATCAGCTTCCCAGTTCCTTCTTGATCAAGAACCATTCTGGAATAAATAGGTTCATCGACCGTACCTTGCAAACTGAATTTTCCATTCACAATCTGGACAGAATCCAATGCTGGAAATCCATCTTTCGTATAGTCCAGATAGATCATCTTACCGTTAAACATTTTAGAAGCTGTTCCTTTAATCTGAAAAGCAGTCTCTTGTGCAAACAACAATGTTGGTGCTGCTGCCAGTATGATGGCAGCAATTTTTAAAATTTTCATATGTATAATTTAGCTATAGTTTATTACTTATTTCCTCCAGGTTAGGTCTACTATGTCGCCTGGTATTCCATCAATTTTCTTAAGGAGCTGTCCATCTTTTCCTACCTGAATATCCAGATAGTAGAGTGAGCTTCCAGCTCCAACTATAAGTGTATTTTCGTCATCGTCCAATTTCAATAAACTAACAGGCGACTGTATATTAACTTTTAATTCCTGCACCTGTTGATTGAGCGGATTATAACGGAACACTTTGTTTTGATAACCCACATAAATATATCCAATCCGACTAGCCACCATTTTAGTATTTGCATTGATCCATTCCTGATGTACAAAAAGCTTTTTATGATTTGCGGTAACTAAAAATGGTCCATTAAAATTAGCTGTAAACTTCAGTTCATAAACTTTACCTGAATTATCTTTCACAAAAGCATAAGTGTCCTTATTATTGATCTGCACCATGTGTAACAGATCCATCCTCACCTGGCTAGGATCAAATATTTCTGGATTCACGCTCGTATATTGCGTACCAAAATACATGGGTGAACCATATATATTGATCCGGATAAATTGTTTTTTATTTTTGTCAAAACCGATAATACTGAAATTATTGTCCACCGATGATAGGACAAATTGTGACGCCAGCTCATAATCACCATCTGCAAACGTTCCAAACATACCATAGGTTACCGATTGATCCCATGTAGTCGTTGCTCCACCATAAAATTTACCATTGATCACACCCAATAATGCCCCAAACGGATAAGTTTGTAAACTTCCGACATCGATACGTGGCGGTGCTAAGAAAAAGTTGTCATGCAATGTCCCCGGTTTCAAGGTCTCCTTCTTCAAATTATTCACATCCAGTCTAACTCCACCGTTTTTTGAAATAATCCAATATCCTAACGGAGTATTTCCTGTAAACTGATTCCTGACATAATGGATATGTAATGGATTAGCCGGAAGATTTTCACCATTAATGATTTCGTAAATATTAGCCTGAACCGAATGATCAGGTTTTATAAAAGAGAGCTTACTAATACCATTATCGACCGACAGCACCAATGATCCTCTCGAAAATGCTGTCACCCCTTGAATATGAAAATTATAGAAATATTTCATCCCATTTTCCTTGTTTGTAACGGTCAGTCTTGCGCGATAACGCTTAGCTTCCAAACCAAAAGCGATCCGTAGTGCTTGTCCTTCGTAATGATTAGTCTCCGGATTAATTGCTTCAGGAACATCAATTCGCCAGTTGCACTGTACCGAACCTGGATCAATTCCTAAAATTTTTGGACTAATGATCAAGCTGTCACCCACTGAAGCCTCATACAGCGTATCCAGCCCCGTGATTTGAGGTTCCTGCGGTAATGCAATGTTATAGTTACCTTTATCTTTATAGCAGCTGTATAAAGTTGCTATAACCATCACAATGCAAACAGATGCGAAGAACCCTTTCCTCATAAAAATATTTATAGCCATATTACCTCACCTCCTTTCCTGTTTCATCAATAAAAAAATACTTACCCGAACCTGCATTTTTCCTTAACAATATGGTTCGATTTGGATTATCCACATGGTAAAAGACATAAGTCTGCCCATCATCAGTGGACTCCAGTTTATAGTCCTTTTCAGGATGATCCTGAACCCACTTGAAGGGATCATTTAACATGATTAGCAATAAATTTGCGAAATAGAGATTTTTTGGTGCATCTATGCCCTGCATCGACAAAGTGCGCTGTTCTGTTACAAGCAAAAACAATTGATGTTTTACCCTGGAATAATTATCCAACCACATGGACCACCATTGGGGCTGTTCCAATTGTGCGGAGAGGATGATCCGGGCACGAATAAGGTTTTTATTTTCCGTCCCAAAATCCGTACTTGCTTTGAGTTTGATTATTAGAGACACGGCATGAGTTTCCAGGTCCTTGACGTTATGAATGATAATGGGTAAAAAAGTTTGTCCAGCTCCTTCCATAAGCGGATAGTCTGGCTTCAATTT
This sequence comes from Sphingobacterium kitahiroshimense, assembly GCF_025961315.1. Lineage (NCBI taxonomy): Bacteria > Pseudomonadati > Bacteroidota > Sphingobacteriia > Sphingobacteriales > Sphingobacteriaceae > Sphingobacterium > Sphingobacterium kitahiroshimense. The sequence continues at coordinate 1,549,837 of NZ_JAOQNK010000001.1, forward strand.
GTCGTAATGAATCTCCGCTTGAGCTGTTGAAGAATCATTTTCTATATACGCCTGGAAGCTTCTTGATTTTTCATCCCGGTACCCCATTAATTTGACCGGTAGAAAGATCGTATCAGTAGCCTTAGTCATATCATATGCAAAAGTGTACACCATACTGTCACGATCTGCAGCAGTCAGATTAAAATAAATATTTGCTGGCCGGTCATACGTCATGACCGATACTTTTTTGCAAGAAAAGAACATAGAAATGCCAAGTGTCATGATTAAAAATGTAGTATATTTCATTTTGATGTTCAATTATCTTTGTCCATAAATTATTTCATCATCAGGAAGCGGCCACGTAAATACCTGCTGGTTCACGGGTATTAAAGCTCCCTGCTGACCAACTATAGGTTGATTTAATCGTTTATATGCAAAAAATAGCTGCCCCTCCGCATACATTTCCTTACGATACTCCTTTATCAGCACCTGACGAAAAGCAGCTTGGCTCATCATTTCCAGCTTCTGCCCGATTCCCCGATTTTGCCTCACCTCATCTAAATAAGCAAGTGCTTGAGCAGGATCATTGCCAAAAGTGCATTCAGCAGCGATATAATACATTTCACTTAACCTTACTGCTGGGGCGACCAAGTAATGCAAGTTGGCCGAAAAGTTCTCGCTGAAAACATTTCTTCTATATTTGAGCAAAGGAGAAATAAAAGCTGAACCTACGCTTGTACTTCCAAACCACTGCGTATAGCGCATATCGCTCCCTCCAGCCCCACCAACATCATATATAATCTTCGCTTCCTCTTGATCCAGGTACATCCCCGAGTTTCCCTCTGTAAACCACTCGTTATTAAACGTGTTGCTCATTGCAGGGATATACCAAGCAAACAACAATTCTTTATACAGGATACGGTCCTTTTTATCGGCATCAACTGCCAGGAAATCCGTACGATTTGTCCACGGAAACTTCTTTGCAACAATAATTTCTTTGGCATATGCTAACGCTTTTATTTGGTCGCCTTTATACAAATTAACACGAGCAAGTAAGCCACATACCGCAAAATAGTTCAGTCTGTGTCTCCTATTTTGCAAGAAAAGATTTCGGTCGCTGAGTTCCGAATTTTCTAGTGTGTCTGTACTTGTCGGATAACCGACAATGTAGGATTTCTGGCGAATGGGGTCTATTTTTAACAAATCCTTCGCCTGTTCCAAATCACGGATTACGGAGTCCAGCACTTGAGATACAGAGGACAATTTTGTCGATTTGTTGGAATAAGTTGTAACGTATGGTATTGCATCCACTTTATCATTGATAACAGGCGCTGGAGCAAATAATCTCAGGGCATCAAAATGCAGAAAAGCGCGCAAGGCCAATGCCTCCCCTTTAATCAAGGCGTAGTTGTTACCAATAAAAAGATTTTGTTTTTTATCGACTTCGCCTAGAATCAAATTAGCATTGACAATGCCATTATATAAGCCTTTCCATACATCATCCTTACGAGCGGTGAAATTCGCATCGTTGTACCTGAAGTTTTTAGTTTGCTGGTATCTTAATGGGTCATTACTGGGAATGGTATAGTTTTGGACCAATACTTCAGATGTACCGATGGTCAACTCTTTACCATATAAATCACTTTTCGCAGCTCTGGTGTAAACACCTATAAGAGCCTCTTTAAAGCCATCTTCTGTCGAGAACAGAATATTCTTATCCACATCACTTTCAGGCTGTATATCAAGCCATTTCGCACAAGAAAAAAAACCTAAAGTGGAAATAAACATTAGTGTTATATAAATCTTTTTCATTCTTCAATTAGTATAAGTCATTAAATATTTATAAGCCCGCTTGAAGGGTAAAAGAGATACTCCGCGCGAAAGGATAATTTATCCCACGTTCTTGCTTGACCGATGACCAACGAAAGATATCATTTGCAACCAGCCCCATCCGTAAGCTTGACAGTGCTAATTTTTTTGTAAAAGCTTTTCCAGCATCATATGAAATATTGAGTGACTGAAGCGCAAGTAAACGATCTGGCATTATAAATCGCGAAGAGACACGTGTCTGTCCAAGGTCTTGAATACTCTTATAGAAAGACACATCCCCCGGGTTTTTCCATTTTTCTTCCAGCACCCGGCTATCTACATTATATCTTGGATCTGCATTTTCCACCCGGTCCACCAAAGTTTGATTATAAGTTTTACCGCCCACCCGTGTTTGAAAATAAGCCACCATCATAAATTGCTTATAACGCAGCGTTCCTCCGAAAAAACCTTCTATTTTAGGAGTGGCCACAGCCACTACATCGATATCCTTCGCATCCCAGTCATAGGTCAACGATCCATCTTTTTTAATGAAAACTTCCTTTCCATTTTCAGGGTCGATACCAAGCGATGGCACGGCATAAATGGCATCTAACGATTGTCCTTCCTTGTATCTCAGCAAAGGCACAGCCATCAGATCACTTCCCTGCTGTGACTCATCCACCCTATCGTTATAACTTTTCAGTGCATTGGAAATCCGGATGATCTTATTTTCGTTCCGAACTAAATTAGCCAGCAAACTAAGCGTCCAGTTTTCGTTGCGGATAGGTATCCAGTTTGCATTAAGCTCAAAACCTTTATTTTCCATATCACCCAGATTTTCTTTATAGGATGTAAATCCGGTGGAAGGTGCTAAGTTGATGTCCGCCAAAATATCCCGTGTTATCTTATGATAATATCTTGGAGAAAATGTCAAGCGGTCGTTCCAGAAACCTAAGTCAATCCCAACATCTGTATTTTGGGTCTTTTGCCAGGTCAGATTCTCATTGCCATAATTCCGGACTGTACTACCTAACCCCGATGAATACCAGTTACTTTTATCATAATTGTAAGTAGTTCTTGCCATGTAGGGATCAAACTGCACAGAACCTGTCAGACCGATCGTTGTCCGCACACGTAACTGGCTAATAGATTCATTATCGAACCAGGATTCCTTATGTATATTCCAGCCGATACCCGTTGACCAAAATGGAGCAGAACGCCTGTTAGCTCCAAATTTAGATGAACCATCGATCCGCAAGGTGGCATCAAAAAGATACCTACTGTCAAATGAATAGTTTGAACTCAAGAATGCACCAAATAACCTGGAAGCGCTTAAGCTGCTTTGTGGACTTGCATTTTCAGCATACCCCTTTGCAAAACCGACACTTGTAAAACGATCATTAGGAAAACCTACAGCTGTAAAAGAACGCTCATCATAACTTTCCGTTCTTATATTTGTTCCCGCTACAATATTGAAATTATGTTTTTCGATTGTCCGCATCCAGTTCGCCCGCACATTGGCATCCCAGTACAGTTCATTATTCGTATAACTGGTATAACTACCTTTTAAATCTGTTTGACTTGTCGGATAATAAAAAAAATCATTGGCCAAAGGCGAACGGAAGTTGTCATTATTGTTTAGTCTCTTCAGTAAGCTTACTTGTCCACGCAATCGCAAACCATTGCCTAGATCTAGATCTGCAGATAGATTATCTAATAGTTCGGTATAGCCTAATTTGTTGAAGCTACTTAAAGTAGCATTATAAAGTGGGTTCAATACATGCTCCCTTTGGCTTGACCCTGAGTTGGCGACCCTGGTCCAAACATCAATTTCCTGAAGAATATTACCGTTATCGTCTTTCATCCGATAATAGGGGTTCATCAGCACATAATCTGAAAAATTACCATATGGAGATTCCGTACCATTCACGATGGTCACTGATAATTCATTTTGGAAGCGAACTTTATTACGAAGATTGTAGCTGAAATTCAGACCTCCAGAATATTGGTTTCTACCGGACCCTTTCATGACTCCAGGTCGTGTCTGGTAACGAAGGTCCACGCCATATCTGAATGTTTCTGCACCTCCCTGGATGTACAGTCCATGCTTTTGCCCAACAGCAGTTCGCACAGGCTGAGAGAGCCAGTACGTGTCTACTCCGCCCAATACATTTGCTAATTTGCTATAATATAATTGATCAAGAACATCTTGCGACTGTCGTTGTAAATCACTATCATAGAGCCCTGCCAATTTTTCGTAAGCTAATTTATCTGGCGCATTCAAGACTTTATATCCGGTCAGATCAGGAACATTGACATTGCTTTCATGCGTATAAGTCAGCTGTAACTTTCCATCTTTAGGTGCTTTTGTCGTGATCACCATTACCCCATTTGCAGCACGTGATCCATAGATCGCTGTTGCTGCAGCGTCTTTTAAAATGGTTACACTCTCAATACGGGTCATATCCAGATCCAAAACTTTTTGAACACTAACTTCAAAACCATCCATAATAAAGGCAGGCATATTGATCGAGGTCGTAATATTATCACGTCGCAGTACCTCATTATTTCCAGAAGGCAAGGAAGAAGATCCTCTGACATTGATATTGGGAAGCGCATTGGGATTAGATCCTGCTAAATTATTGTCCAGTAACTTGAATGATGGATCGAACACTTGCATCGCTTGGAGCACATTCTGAGGATTCACCTGTCTTAATTCTTCTCCGCTTTTGGTAACCGCAGTACCTGTGTAAGAATCTTTTTTGATGACCTGATACCCCGTTACGACCACTTGCTCAAGTGCATTAGGCTCCTCCTCCATGCGAATAGAATAGTCAAATTTATCATCCAATAACTGCAATAAATAAGTCCGATATCCCACCATACTCATGGTCAGCGTACCCTTTGCTTCCCCCAGAAAAAATTGTCCATTTTGATCTGAAATCGTGACTGGTTTCCCATTGTGAAGCACCGTTACTCCGTTTAAGGGATTTTGATCCTTACCCCTTACGGTAACTTTGATCTCTCGCTGTGAAGGTTTTTTAACCGCCGGAGCAGTTTTTTGATTGGTAGTATGCGATAGTTGTTCCAAGAATATTGTTTTTGAATCAATCGTATAGCTCATATCCTGATCCTTTAAAATCTGATCAAGAAAAACCTTAAGTGTCACCTTTTCGACTTTCACGGTTATCGGCTTTGCCCTATCAAGTAATTTTTTGGCACCCATGAACTCATAATTAGTCTGTTTCTTGATCGCCTGCAATACTTCTGTAAGTGCCACATCGCGACCCGAATAGGTAATGGTTTGCGCATTCAAATTTTGACAGATGAAAAATAGAAGCACAACAAACAATGACAATGGCTTTGTCACTTTTAAAGAGTAAGAATTTATTTTCATTAATAATGTTTAGGTTAGTTTGTCGGACTAGGTCCAATAAAATTCATATAGGCTTTCGTGTTAAGTTGTTTCTAATAGTCCTCCTTTCTTTTTAAAATCAGTTCTTTTCTATGATTAATTTTCCATTTGCTGTAAAATGGTAATGTAAATTCTGGTCTTTTAAGATCTTTAATATGGTACTCAGTTTACTGGTGCGATACGTTCCACCGAAAAACTCGACATCAGGCATCTGGCCCCTGTACTCAACATCCACATTATACCACCGTGACAAATCGTCCATGACTTCAAAGAGAGACTTTCCGTCAAAATTAAATCGGCCGTCTACCCAAGCCAGTTCCTGATCCACATCAACAGCACGGCTGGTTAGCTTACCTTTATTTACAAGAGACTGGTAACCTGGCAATAGAACAATATGCTTTCCACTAGTTAATTCTTTTACTTGTACTTTACCCTCCAGCAGTGTTGTTCTCATATCACTCTTGTTACCATAGGTATTCACATTAAAATGAGTACCAAGGACAGAAACTTGCTGATTTGCAGTTTCAACGATAAAGGGTTGATTTTTACGCTTGGCAACCTCAAAATAGGCTTCGCCATGCACATTGACCTCACGTTTATCCGTTGCAAATACGGTAGGATAACGAAGTGTCGTTGCCGCATTTAATTTGACACGTGTACCATCAGGTAAAATAACATCATAAATACCTCCTCGAGGAGTTTCAATTGTGGCAAATTGAGCTGCTTGTGTCTCTGCCACTTCCCCCCCATCATCATAATGAACTCCTTTATTACTGATAAAGACTTCACTTTCACGCTCATTGAGCTGAAATTGGCGTCCATCAGAAAAAGTTACTATAGCTCGGTTTTTAGCAGGAAGTCTATCTGTCTGTGACAGTTGGTTTTCAGCAGGAATTTTTAAGCCAATCTGGTTATAGTACCAAACTGATCCAAAAGCAATAAGCAAACATGCTGCGGCAACATACGGTAGCAGACGTTTAAATTGAAAAGCTTTTTGAGGAACAGGCCTTACAAATAGTTTTGATCTTACTTTCTCAAAATCTCTATTTTTCTCAAATTCCTGTAAACTTTCAAAAGCCTTTTTTTGCATTATCTGATCAAAGCAACGTTTGTAAACCGCTTGATTCTCTGGAGACTCACTCAACCATTTTTTTATAAGCAAACGGTCTTCAGCGTGCTGTTCACCCTTCATTTCTTGAACAATGAGGGTGCTAATACGAATCAATAATTCTTCTTCTGTTAGGTTCATAATATCTCTTTTCAATAATAGATACCGCACCGAATTAAAAAAGTACTAAAGAAGAATAAAAAAAAATTAAATTTTTGAAGAAAAGAATACGATGGACATCAGGTAATGAAAAGAATCGCGGCTTAATAGCTTTCGCAATAAGCTTAAGGCGCGCAGTTTCTGATTCTTTACAGTTTGAATGTTAATATTTAACAAGTCGGCCACTTCCTGATTGCTATGACCTTCTAAATACGTAAGCTCCACGATCTCACGTGCTTTAGGAGGAAGTTTATTAAGAGCATGATACAGCTCTGCCATCGTTTCTGTATACACGATTTCCTGAAGTTGATTCGATTGATTTTGATCCTGAAGATGGATATAAGTATCCACCCGATTAAATCTTCTTTGCCGAGAAGCTTGATAATTTAGTCCCAAACGACGTGCAGTTTGATATAAGGCGGCTTTGAGATGCTGCATACTTTCATAATTGCGTTTACTTTGCCATAGTCGGATAAAACTTTCCTCTGCTATATCTTCCGATTCTTTAGACTCATAAACAAAACTTGATGCAAACAAACAGATACGAGCAAAATAGCGATGGTATATATACGCACATGCTTCTTCTTTTCCTTCAGAGAAGTCTTCAAGCAATTCTTTTTCGCTTGTATATTTCATTCATAAATCTATTTTCAGGTTCGGTAGCTGTTTTAAAACTCAAATATATACATAAAAGTTATAAAATATACCGCAAAAAACATGAAACAGGAGATTCAAGTAGAGTCTTCTCTCTCCCGCAATAGAGAAACATACCACCGCTTCAGTAAATAATCTAATAGGACACTTTCCGAATAGAATTGTTTACAAGAGCGTTTTCAAAAATGGAAATTAATTTTGTATATTAGGATTCGATTAAATCATCAATTCGGGCTTGGCTTGATGAATTGCCCCAGATAGTAAACTATCTGGGGCTTTTTTCATATCATTTTGATTTTCCCCATAATTCTTCAGCGAAATCATGTGAGTACTTGTATAAGCTGTATTATTATAAGTATTTACATCTTTTGAAAAATTCATAAAAATTCCTATATTGAAGATAATTACAAAGTGATCAGCTAAGATTATATTTCTTTCTTCTTAAAATGAAGTTAGTATTTAAGTAAGGTATAATCTGTTTTTTACCTTTCCCATTATTCTATTTAAATATTTTTAAATCATTAATAAATATGGTTATGAGATTACATTGCTTAATTGTTTTAACGATATTAATGACATTTTCTGCTATTGTGTATGGACAAGACCATGTTAAAGTCAGAATAAATCTCAGAGGTATTGACAAAGAGAAATTAATAGTGCATTTTGATGACGGTATTGTATTAGACGTACTTGAACTAGACCAAGCAGATTCTAGTATTAACATTGATAAACCTGTCTATACACGCTACCCTACATTAAATGTCACTTATGATCGTAAATATGATAAAAACTATTTCATAGATAGTAATCTCAGTATTTTGAATCTTTTTTATGATCCAAAGAGGAAAGAAACGCCATTTTATTCTGAAGGTAATACCCATATAACTGCTATTTATGATACGGCTTCAAATGAGATTTATCGTAATCTTAAAAGAGAGCAAGAAATAGAATTGATAAAACTGAATAATCTGTTTACAAAGCATGGTAGTGAGCTTCGCACGAATGATTCTATTAAATACGAACTTGCTAATACCGTGAAAGTCATCAACACTAAATCACTGGACTACCTAACACCATATGCCAATGACTTTTTTTCTTTTTACTATTTCAAAGATCAAGTACTTGGATTAGCTAGTTTAGTAGAAAATGATTCAGAATATTACAGTAACTTATTAGCGTATTACAATAATACATTTCCGGATGAATTTAGAAATACGAAGGAAGGGAAAAAAATCGCCGCTCAGTTACAGCAAAAAATATCACCTACACGTCTAAAAGAGAATGAAATTTTACCAGATATTCACTTTAAAGATATCAATCGCGGGGCAATTAAACTTAAAAACTCGAAAGAAAATTTTGTTTTGTTAGATTTTTGGGCAAGTTGGTGTGGACCTTGTTTACAACAGATACCAGATATCACGGAGCTGCGTAAGCAATTCTCCACAGATGTATTGAAGATAGTTAGCATTTCGATTGATAGAGATTCCACTAGTTTTATCAATAGTGTAAAGGAACATAAGATGGACTGGATACATAGTTTGGATAGAGGTAGTTTGTTGAGCGATTCACTAGGTATCAGCAGCGTTCCAACACTTTTGTTATTGAATCGACATGGTAAGATCGTTTACTATAAAAACGGAGGAAAACTTGATGTAGATAGAATTCGTGCAATTATTAGGGAGGATTCGTGCAATTATTAGGGAGGATTGATGTTTAGACAATATCATTTTTTAAATTAAACCTTTATCTTGATTTCTAAGCTAAGGTACATAAAAGATAGATCTCAGCTAATTTAAAGACGCATGAATCCTCTGTCATTTCAAAATGTAAATGGCTAGATTATCCTAAAAAAAAAGTTTAAAAATATTTTTTGTCATGAACCTTTTTATGGGACAGTTGTTTTATTATTGAAAACTATAGCAAACCTGCTTTTTATAAAGCAGCAAATAAATCGACGTAGTACAGTAGAAAATCCAAATGCACCCAAAACTTTTGGATGACGAAACAAAAAAGAGGAAACGATAAGAAACATAAAAAAAATTACTATACACCAAAACGTCAAGATAAAGGGTCTAATGAAAATTAGGCCCTTTTGACTTTAAAGAACTCTCCAATTAGCATGAAATCCATTAAGAAGATCAAAATGGATTATTTTTTATACCATTCAATGTTTTGATAATTTACACTGACGTAAATTTAGATTTCACTAATAATAAGCAAAAAAATGCAATCAATTAGGAACATTTAAAATCCCCTTTTTTAATATACTATTTAAATTTGTGCCAATTAATTATTTTTCAACAGTATAATTATTTCGCTAATATGGGATTTTTCATATCTTTGCGATCTAATAGCCATCTTAATTATACTTATGAAAAGACAGCATCTTTTGCGATGTTTATTATTTATATTAATCATGCAAATTTCCTGTAACAAAGTGGAAACAATCCCCATGGAAGATACCAAACCTATCCGGATTGAAACCCAAGGAATTGAAATCACCGAAGATAAGAAAACCATTTTGACAGCCAATATCTTACATCTTAACACAGATAAGGTTATTGAACATGGATTTGAATTCTTATACATTAGCTATATTGACAACCAGTCAATAGAAAAAACTAAAACCTATCCAATAACAGAAAAGGCTGTTCCCGGTCGAGTTTCATTAGCCTTAGAAGATAATATTCTAAATGAGCTAACGAATTTATCACGATACCGTTACTATATTAAAACTGATAAAGATGAAATAAAAGGTAATTATGTTCCCCTATATATCACTACTACACAAGATTTCAGTATTCATCCCAATCAAGCAATTACCGGCTATTCTGGTGAAACTGTAAAACTGAAAGGAAATTTTAAAGATGTCTCCATAAAATATGATTTATATATTGGTGACCATCCTACTCCGATTCCTTACAACATCAGTAATAACAGTATCGATTTAAGCTTTACGCTACCCGTCAATGGGTTTAAAGAAGAAGCTTCTGTTTATCTAATTAAAAAAGAAGATACCTCAAATTATCCTTCTCAGTTTTATATCGCTTCAGTAAAATATCTGACCCGTATCAATCCGCCAGATGATTACAATATTTCTCCTTACTCTTATCTACATTTAACTGTAAAAGAAGGGCCCGCTTACAACAGTTCCATTATTATTGGCAATAAACTTGTTCCTTATCGCGATTACATTATGCTCAGCGATTACATAAGTCCTGACGATGGTGATGTATTCCGTTTAGGCTATTATGATGGACGGGACACAGTAATTTTCCCTAAAAAATTACAAATTTTCCGTCCCGACATAAATAAAATATACTTTCCTTCGCTACGAGCTCATCCTTCTGGAAATGCGCTTGTATTAGGATTAAGCCATGATCAATTATTTGGCGATGTTGCCTTTTCATTAGGTTCGCACCCCGTACATATGGGATATGATAATCAAGGTATTTATTCCATCTATCCAGGAAGCTTACCTGATGGTGAATACCCATTGGAAATAAAATCCAAAAATTACCATCTCATATCCCAAAAGAAACTAAAAATAGAAACCTTAAAAGCAACCCATCTAACTCAAAACGGTCAGGATATGGGAAGTACGGTCACCGTATTTGGCAACTTTATTAAGGGACACCATTATAATATCATGTTAGATAACAATGGTCACTATGGCATACCTGCTGAAGAAGGCAAACTAAATTTTACCATCCCTATGCTCAAAGGCGGCAAACACAATCTCACAATTGGTTATACAGATGCTCATGAAAATTCAAGTACAGCAATTCAGACCAATCTCACTATAGAAGTTAACCAATTTACATTCACTAGTTTCTCTCCGCTTAAGGGAAACACCAGCACAAACATAAGGCTAAAAGGTAAATCGATAGCATTTGCGATGATTTATTTTGGAGATAACTGGGTACATGCTTCGCAAGTTGGCAATTCGCATGACGAAGTAATAATCAGTCTACCCTTTATGACACAACCCGGGAAATACAAAATCAGTGCCCGGATAGGTGAACGCTGGTTACAACTTTCAGATGCATTTGAAGTAACTAATCCCTAAACGAAGATTATGAAAACAGCATTTTATACAAAAAAATACGTTTTTTTGTTCGCACCTTTTTTTATGGCGATTATCCTATCCATAACATCAAGCTGCAAAAAAGAAAACACAACGACCATTTTCGATACCAGATCTATTCAAATCGTAAACGAAGGTGTCAGTGAAATTAGTGATGACAAGATCATACTAAACGGTATAATCGAAAATTTAAACAGTGAAACCATAATAGATCATGGATTTATCATTAAAGAAGAAAACCAACAGACTGCAGGAACAACCATAAGTCTTGGCAATACCCCAAAAATTGGCCCATTTCAATATACCTATATCCCACATACCAAACCCGAATTGGGCAATAGCTTCAGTTATCATTTTTATCTTAAAACAGACAAATCCTATTATAAATCAGGTGAATACTATTTTAAAGTCGATGGCATAAAGATAATTCAGTCGGGTACATTTGCACAAGCTACAGGCGATACCGTTCATATTAAAGGTGAGTTTTCAAAAGTTGATAGCAAATACAGTATAGATATTCTTGATCTCAATGCACGTCAGATTCCTATTGTATTAAATAAGGAAAAAACGCAATTATCATTTGTTATGCCTGCGACATTAGGGACACATAATAAAATTGTTAAGGCAACTCTTAATCGTTATGAATCAACAAAATTTTACAGCAGACCACTCATCAATCTACGCACATTAGGTCGTATTACCGCGCCCACAAAATTAAATTATTTTTTATATGAACCCGTTGCTTTTGGGGGAGTAAATTCTTATGAGGTTAATAATTATGACGGCAGCCTACGTTTGATCATAGGTGAACTGCAGATTCCCTTCAGTCCGAATGTCAATTTAAGTACCTTAAGTAATTTAAAAGGTAGCAGCTTTCGTATCGGGTATTTAAATGGCCGAGACTCTGTCATATTTCCACAACAGATAGCGATCAACAGACCAACTGCAGATCTTTTTCAATTGACAGCAAAAGAAGCGCACCCGAACACTTTGATCAAATTGCGATTTGATGATTACACCAAGTACTATTACAACTTAGAAAGACCCACGTTGATCTTTACGGATCGTGGTAACAGTTACACCATACCAAACAGTCCACATGATTATTCTGAATATTATCTCGGAGAGATTCCCGAAGCCACCTATAACGTTAACCTCAAACATGCAATAGGTTCCGTACAGTCTAGTCAACAAGTAAATATTAAAAAATTACATTGGACTCTCCCTACCCAATCCGATTATTATCCAGGAGACAATATTACGATTAGTGGAAATTTTATCGATGGCAATCATTATACGTTAAAATTAGAAAACAGCGATTATATTTATGAACTTCCTGTTGTAAAAGACAAATTGCAATTTCAGATCCCTTCAATTGCTCATGGGAATACAAGTTGGAAAATCGGATACAAACAATACGATGGCAGTACGTACTTTACAAGTGATGCTTTAAAGTTTAATGTATTATCACCTGCTTTTGATTCATTTTCTCCTTCTAAAGGAACTGTAGGAGAAGTCATCGTTATGAAAGGCAGAGCGATCAAGTATGCTCAACATTTCTTTTTAGGGGATATTCCAATCATTCCGATAATCTCCAACAATGATGAAATCATGTTTCAAATCCCACTCAGCATGTCAAAAGGAAAGATCAGATTATCAATCGTCACTAATGGAAAAACGATTTCTCCTGGTTATCTTGAAATTTACTAATCCATCATACTATATATACGATATGAAACGCATTATATATCTCTTAGTCGTAACAATAATCACGTTAGGTAGTTGTACCAAAACCGAAAATAAAGTAGAGGCTGTCGACACCAAACCTATAAATTTAGAAGCACCTATAGTTGACGGAATATCCAAGGAAGGAGCCACACTTTCGTGCCGTATCCTTTCTCTCAACAATGAGTCTGTCCAAGACTATGGAGTTCTGATCTATAAGATGGAAAGTGGAAATTTGAAAAAAGAGCAAGAGATATCGGTCGGTAAAGACGTAAAAATTGGAAAACTTAATTACTCCTTTCTTCCGAAGGGAGGATTAAAGAGTTATGAAACCTATGCTATTGCTTTTTATATACAAACCGAAAAAGGATTTTATAGATCAATTCCCACTACAATCCACTGGAATAATATCGCTATACAAGCTGTTGATCAAAAAAATGTCACATCGGGTGAAAAAATTATTGTTAACGGAAATTTTGAAGGCATCGACGAATCATATTTCGTCCTCAATTCTGGTAATCAATCAAGTGTTTCCTATCAAATAAGTTCAGATAAAAAAAGTTTAACCTTTGATATCCCTAAAACCACAGTACCACACGGGACTACAATGGAATTTTATCTGCAAAATAAAACAAATAATAGTTCTTTACCTGGGTATGAAAGCTATTTACTGGCACGCGTTAAAATAGTCGGTACTATTGATCCGATCACTGTCACTCAGATTTACTTAGGCACTCCGATCAAGCTTACAGGAAAAAATCTACCCAATATGTATGATTCGCCAGCAGACTTTCAATTGATTGTAAACGGAATAAAAGTAAAATATCAAAATCCATTAAACTTAATAGATGTGGAAGGGTTAAAGGGCAATAATTTTAAGATTGGTTATACTAATGGTAAAGAAGAGATCATATTCCCTATTCCCGTCAAGCTATTTACACCTAATAAAGACGATATCAGTTTTGCTACACAAGTAGTACATCCAAAGAGCACATTGCAGATTAAAGGTCTAAAATTTGGGCAATTCTTTAATTACAGTCAAGTGACAGTCCTATTCGACGGCAAAGCATTGCCACCTAGCTACGATTATAACGATGAGTATTTAAATGTTACCGTCCCTGATGTAGCAAACGGCTTTTATAGTGTTGGTATCAACAGTGCCTTTTATGATAAACTAGAAAGCAAAAATAAGATTGAAGTTCGAAAACTTGTGTTATCAAATATAGATGTGCAGCAAGCTTACGTTGGCGATAAAATTACGATCAAAGGTTCCTTTATTGATGGTCAACAATATGGTTTGGCATTAAATGACAATGGATATTTTGATGTGAAAGCCGATAATGGAGAAGTAAGCTTCCTGGTTCCAGATAGTAAGACTGGCCATACCGCTATTAAAATATATTACTATGGAACCAATGATCAATATTATGCCGGAGAAAATCTTTCTTTCAAAATAGAAAAAAGTAGCATCAGCAGCGTAAGTCCACTGCAAGCATACCCTGGCGACCTGATTACCGTAAAAGGAAATGGATTGACACAGGCTAGTTTTGTTTATTTAGGTGGAAAGTATGTTAATGTTGTAAATAGAACCAAAGATGGATTTCAATTTTTAGCACCATCCAATTTTATCCAGTCTAAAGGACGTGTTACCATCAATATCAATGAGGATATTATCCAGTCGGACGACTATATTGAAATCAAGTAATAATGCATGATACGAGCATAGTCAAACAGTAAAAATAATAAAAGCACCCAGTGAGAGGTGCTTTTTCCTTTCCATCACTGCTGGCATTTTTTCAAGAGTACTATCAAAAATGGAAATTAGTTTAGTATATTAGGGTCTGGTTAATCATCAATTCGGACTTGGTTTGATGGATTGCCCTAGATAGTTACATATCTGGGGCTTTTTTTGTGGTAATACAAAAAGCAATTATGGTTTAGATAAAGATTTAATTAAAGACTCCTTTTCTATGTTTAAGAATTATTGAGGATAGATATCGCTTTTTTTATATTCCCCTTAGAACTGTTTCAGCTAGTAAGAAAGTTATGAGGTGACATTGTTAATAGGTTAGTTAAATGGTGAGGAGTGGCGATTGTTAATCCGTTAGTAAGAAAGTTATGGGATTAGATCGTAAGCAGGTTAATTAAACGGCTATGAGACTGCGGAATCAGTACTTTAGAAATCGTATACTTTAGTTCCTCATGAAATTAATATTATGTACCACTTACCCTTTGGTATATTATAAAATTTTGCGTTATTTCACAATGTTGATAATTAATCTAAATACATTTTCCCCAAACAAAACGTTCTGATGCTTTATGCACGCGTTACTGCTGAGGAGATCAAAGAATTACAACAACTAAAAGGCAATACCAGTGTCCATAACTTCCTCATGCAGCTAAAACACTTGATTAGAAGTGATACAATAAAAAGCTATGTAATAAATAATAAATATTTATATTTGAACGAAATATAAATCACCTTTTATACTAAAGTTAAGTTGCTCTCCAAAATCCATGTAGTCTTTTAGTTTCTATGCTCTTATTTCATTTAAGACTGGACCTTAAAGTATACCTGCTATTAAAGATCAATCTACAGCCATAATAAAAAGATTTTTTATGCACATCAAATAACATTTTTAATTAGCATGTACTTTAAGTTTACCAATTCCATTCTGCGCACGGCACTTCCTTACAGCCTGCTCATCTTTACTATTTCTTTCTTTTTACTAAGCTGCAGTAAAGAAGAAAAAATAACTATGATCGATACAACTCCAATTTCAATAGAAATAGATGGTTACAAAAACTTAAAAAAAGATGAAATCACATTGTTAGGTAAAGTAACCTACCTAAATGATGAAAAAATTATTGATTTTGGATGGATTATCCAAGAACGTTTATTTGATGAGTCAGGAAAAGAAAAAGTGGTGGAAACTACAATCAGCATGGGCAAAGATCCAAAAGTAGGTACCGTCGAATATCATTACAAACCCAAAAAAAAGTTCGAATTCAATCAAGATTATAGTTATTTCTTATACTTAAAGACTGAAGAAAATGTTTACCGTTCAGAAAGCAATTCCTTTGTATTTAATGGCCTTGTTATAAAGACAGAGAAAACGTTAAAAGCTGCATTTGGCGATCAAGTAACCATAGAGGGGGATTTCAGTATAATAAATAGCGACTTTCAGCTCCAAATTGATGATTTTACAACGACAAGTATTCCTTATGAAGTAAAAAAAAATGGAACAATACTTAATTTTCAATTTCCCAAAAACCCTGGAAACATTTTCAGTGGTGAAGAACTAAATATTACCCTTAATAAAGTTGATCGAAACAAAACATACCGTGCCATTATAGGAAAAATTAAAGTCATAGCCACTGCAGAAGTGTCTGCAAAATTAAGTTACAAGTTTAGCGAGTCAATTGACTTTACGTCAAATGATTATTCACCTTCTAATCCACGCAATGGTTATCTAAAACTACTAATTGGAGACAATATTATTGATTTCACCAATAACGTCTATTTTAGGCACCTCAAAAAGGTCTCTCCGACCATGCGTATTGGATATATTAATGATCGAGATACTGTTATCTTTAAAGATGTCGTTACTTTTGAATTACCAGACCAAAAGCTAATTAATTTTAGCAGTATTGCTGTACATCCCCATTCCGATTTCAAACTTACAGGTGTAAATTTTGGTCAATACTTCACCAATCTTAATCCAATTGCACTTTTCGATAATAAATATCAAATATCATATCATGAGAATAATAATAGTTTCGTCGTCCCCGATATCCCAGACGGCACCTATAGTCTTACATTAAGATATCCGATAGGTACATTAAACATACCCAAAAACATTGAAGTCAGAAAATTAAAATGGACCAGTTTATCTACTATTAATCCCCATTATGGTGAAACTGTCACTATCAAGGGTAATTTTATCAAAGGTCAAGAGTATAGGATATTGACTCCCGAAAATCAAGACCAAGCGACGGTAGTTGCAGAAAAAGAAAATCAACTCGAAGTCGTAATATCGCCAAGATCTTTCTCTTCAGGTGAATGGAAAATAGGATATCGTGACCAGGATTACAACTTTACTTACAACGATAAAAGTCAATTTGTAACAATCAAATCACCTGTGCTTACTTCAGCCAGCCCTCTCCGCGGAAGAATAGGCCAAGTGATCACACTGAAAGGAGCAGGTATTTCCTATATTAATCGCGTTATGCTCGGCGATATGGATGTATACCGCACCGAAATAAACAATAATGAAATTCAAATCACAGTACCATCTTATGCACCAAAAGGCAAGATGAGATTGTCAATTATTACAAAAGACCAAATAAACACGCTACCAGAATTATTTGAAGTTTATTAATTTAATATACAGCACAAAATTAGCAATGAAAACTCTAATCCATTATATCTTATTTTTAATCACGCTACTGGTTATAGGATGCAGCAAGACAGAAGACCGTGTAGAAGCTGGAATCACAAAACCATTTCTTTTTGACGAGATGAAGCTTGAAAGCATGAATGGGGAAAGTATTGTCTTTTCAAGCAAACTCTTAGAGGAAAATAAGGATAAAATAACAGACTACGGTATTGTGATAGGATATACCCAAAGCGGAGAAACAAATGAAGAAAAAATTTCACTTGGTACAACGCCTATATTGGGACCGATTTCTTACGAATATAAACCGAAATCACCATTCAAAGTGGCGACAGATTACTACGTACAATTCTATATCCAAACAGCAAAAGGATTTTACACGAGTCATAAATTACCCTTCACAGCTGGTTACCTACAAGTAACAGAAGGGCTTCACCAATATGCCAATACGGGAGATACCATATCGGTAGGAGGCAATTTTGATGGTATTGATAAGGACTTCAAATTAAAAAACTCAATAAATGATGTAAGTATACCATTCACCATCAACACGGAAAAAAATCTTATCACATTTATTGTACCCCAAAATTCCTTAGATCATGGGGCTGGTATCCGTTTCAATCTCGTTAAACAAAAATCTAACACTGAAAAATTTATTTTTGAATTATGTGAAACGATCATTGTGGCCAAATTAAACCCTCCTTCAGAAAAAAAAGTGTATCTAACAGATGCCATTACCTTCACTGGAACTAATCTCCCCGGACCATATAGTTACAGGGATGAGTTATGGTTATTAATAGGTGGACAAAAGTTCAAGTTTCAAAGTACGATATCCCTAGCGATTATAGATGGCCTTAAAGGTACAAGTTTCAAAATTGGTTATTTAAGTGGTAATGATAGCATTATCTTCCCCCACCCTATTGAACTTCTTCAGCCTGGGGGACAAAACATACATATATCCCCTAAAGTTGTCCACCCATCTTCAAATTCTCTTATTACTGGTGATAATTTTGAAAAATTTTACGGAGCGGCATGGAACACGATATATGTTGGAAAACAAGTAGTAGAGAAGCCAAGTTATTACGACCGAGGGTTTTCATTTAAGATTCCTCAAATGAAAGACGGAACATATACAGTGACAATTTCCAATCCATTTTTTAACATAAGCAGTACCGAAACAGTAGAAGTCCGCAAATTAAAAATAGCCGACATCAGTACTACGACCGTATATCCTGAAGAAAAAATTACGATAAAAGGTAATTTTATAGATTATACCAACTATGTAGTACGTATTGGCGAACATGAGGTTATTGCATTAGCACTAAATGGAGAAATTACGTTTAACAACAGCTCAGAAAGTAGTGGCACTAAAACCGTTTCAGTCTGCTATGTAGCAAATGATGGTGAAACGACTTTTGCGGATAAAACTTTTAACGTCAAATCTGAAAAAGGATTTATTAGTTCCGTCAATAAAACTGAAGGCTATCCTGGAGATGTGATTACTGTTAAGGGAAAAGGGTTTTCAGTATTTGCCACTTACAAATTAGGTAATACTCCAATTATTATGCTTAATAGAACGTCTGATGAATTTACATTTTTGATTCCCACAAATTTGCCAAAAGGAAAAAGTAAAATATCAATCAACATGGGTGACTACATACTTGAATCACCAGATTATCTTGACATAAAATAAAATATCAATCAACAATGCCTTAAACAATTAGGAAGATTAACGTCACTTCTGGAGTTTCATGCATAAAACAAAAAATAATACCTTTTATAATAAAGGGGATAGCAAAAAGCTACCCCCTATAAACTGTGAACCTTTAAAGTTAATCTCGTCTCATTTTAGGAGAAAAAACTAGTCGCTTTTACGTCGCCGTACTCTACCTAGGAGCCTACTGGTCACAAAACTCACAACTGTACCTAATGCTGCCATCAAGGCTGTTTGGAATAAATCCCCCAAAGAAAAGCTTGCCCAGGTCGAACACAGCTTCCCACCTATAGTACCGATCCGTATATCATTCCATTTCATCATGAACCTCCTTTTCTTTTTGTGAAGAATCCTCCGCCAGTGGTGGCGACTCCCCCACTCCTTTTTTATCTTTATCATCCAGCACCGTTTCTACCACACCAAGACCCAGCGCGATGTATTTAATAATATTCAATGCCTTTCCCGGCAATTTAATCGGCGTCATAATCACAACCTGTAGAGCATGGCTTATTTTTTTGAATTATATTTTTCACCTGTTTATTAATTTTTTTTCAATTGAACAACTGTGATTTACAAAACGAATACGGTTTCCCGTAAAATCCACCATTAGTATTAAAATATATTCGCAGCAGAATTAAATATTTAAAAAAACACAATTCAAACGATAATTATAAATATAAAAAAAATCCTACTTACAGGCCTAGTATTAAGCTTATGTCTTAATCCTTGCTCAATTTTTGCAAATAAGTCCATTGAGACAAGTACTTTAGCTAATGCAGCTAGTTTTCAAATTTTTGTAAAAACACTTACTGGTAAAACAATTACCCTAGAAGTAACCTCATCTACCACCATACAAAATGTAAAATTTAAAATTCAAGATAAAGAAGGATTCAAACCTGATCAACAAAGGATAATTTTTGGTGGTAAACAATTGGAAGATGGCAGAACATTATCTGATTACAATATTGGTAAAGAGGCTACTATTTTTCTCGTTCTAAAATAATAAAATAGTGAATTAGACCAGAAAAAGTATCATAAACTTTACTGGTCTAATCTTTACACGCAAATTTAAAAATAACAACTTGCGTCCCGAAAGATCCAATTTAAAACATTGCCTGAGAAAGCGATGGATAAAAAATTACACTCGGCACAGTTGAAAAGAATTTACTCAAAGTGCTTTTCCCTATGGCCTTTGTGTAACATAAACAACAAGTATTATTATGTTAAGACCAAATAAAAAAAAAATAAAGTATTTATCAATAATTACAATACTATTTTTCCTTATTTTAAATTCATGTAGTGATGACAATAAATATGATTTTTCATCACACGAAAACAAACAAAAATCAGCAAACATCAAAGAGATAAAGAACTGGTATAATCAATTAGGAATTGAAAAGAGGATGTATGACACTTTGACTTCAGATTTAATAACCACTTATATTCCAAAATGGGATAAAGCAAGATATTCAGAAGTAAATGATTCTACAAATCATACCATAATTCCTTTATCAATAATTAGTAAGAAAGGAGATAAGGAACTCTTAGGAAAATCTCTTTATAATGAGTCTTTTTTACTGGTTAAAAATAACAATGATTTTTATTTTGGTAATTTTTTTCCCGACGAAAACTCGAAACAATCATCAGATGAAAATTTTCTACAAAATGGAACGTTAATCTTAATTGATGTTATATCAAGACATCAATTTACATATATTTATAAAAATGGTAATGCACAATTTCAAAAACCAAAATTAGATAGTAAAAAAATGTCTTTTTATGACGATGAATACATTGTACTTAGATCTTGTGCAATAGTAAATTTGTGCACTTGGTATACAATATGTCCTGACGGGATTGTTACCTTAGCACCAAGTCGTGGCGGAGCATGTAATCCACCATATCACCTAGGCTTCTGTAGGGATGGTAGTTTTGCAGGTGAGTGGAAGCAAAGAACACAAACACATACTACAATAGAGTGTCAAGACGTATTATGGCCAATTCCACCAAAAGATGAACCGGGTTGGGGGGGAGGTGGATCTACTATTGATATAGAAAATCCCATTGAACGAATTGCAAGTTTATATCATTCCGAAGGATTTAGACAATTTCCTATAGATCCTTGTGATGCAATAAAAAAAGCAAATGAATTAACATCAAATCCCCAAGTTATATCAAAGATAAATGATATAAAAAATAAAACTTTGGAAAATGGGGCATATATTTATTCATCATCTAATACAGATATGACTACTAAATATGTTGGACCTCATATATCAAGTCCAAATGAAAGTTTAATAGAAATCGGTACTCCAAGCTGGAGCTCATCAGGTGGTTATGCCACAGGTTTCATCCACAACCACCCTAATGGAGGTGCACCCAGTCCATCAGATATTTTTGTTCCGGCCCAAGATCTAATCGATTTTGCTTCAGATAAGACCATGTCTTATGAAATGCTTAAAGGGTATATTCAGAATTATACGTCCATAATTGTAAGTGGTGAATATGTTTACACGGTAACTATTCGAGATCCTTTCTTTTTTGCTTTGGCGCAAAATAGTCATAAATCAAAAAGAGGTTATGAAAAAGCAAGATTTACAGAAAAAATACATGATTTTATAGAAAACACAGACGGAACCAAAGAGGATGTTCAGAGAGGTGGAGACGCAGCGTTATTAGATTTATATGGTAAACTAATCAATATTAGCAAACAAAAAATAGGAGAACCCAATACGAATAAAGCACTTATTTTCACAAATGGTGTTGCTAGTTTAAAAGATTGTTAATTTAAAAAATATGATGATGAAAAAATTTATTCTAATAACAATTTCATTTTTGGTTGGAGCGACCATTTGTAAAGCTCAGGAATTTATAGGCTTGAAAAAAGGATATACCACTCCAGAACAAGTTAATAACGCTAGAAAAAAAATACATGCGGATTGGTTTGGATCCATAATAGAGCAAGATCCAATATTAATAGGTTCATTAAAGCGGAATTCCGCTTATTTTGAAATGGATTATAAAAATCAAGGTTTCATAAATAAAGGTTTTCTATCTATAACAAATAAAAAGCCTAACACTACAAACAAAACTATTGATGAAATAATTAAATTTGATACTAACTGGTATTTTCAAGAAACAAAAGTAGAAAATCGAGTGACTGGCTTTATCAGAAGTACAGTAATTCAAGCCGGTTACTACTTTGATGATACACTTACAATTATTTATATCTATTTTTTAAACAATAACACAAAAGAAATTGTTCTAGCTAAACCAGAAATCCTCGGCACAAAGGATGAAAAAATTGCTTTTACTAAAGATTTTATTAAGAAATATGCTAATATAAAATGGAAGATAAAAATATAAATGTATCCGATCTAAATACGTTTTATAAAAATTCATTATTAAGACACATAATTTTAAATTAAAGAATTGATATTGAATCAGATCGGACGATCTGATTCAATATTTTTTATTTCTAGCCATCTATAAAGCTGCTATAATACACATATACGAGATGAAAGTGGTGTTGTTCATATATTCAAAAATACATATCTATTCCATTAGTAATAAAATCACAACAACAAATCCATCATTTTTAAATTAAAAACATGAATTTCATTCGCATTTCAAATTTTATAATAGTTGTCATTAAATCATTCGAACACATTTATTTATATTTGAATTAGAAATGGGAAAAGAAAAAGTAAAAATTAGAAATTATAAAAAAAATAAAATAATTCTTGCTACATCAGCCGTTCTAATAATTGTTGCGTCAATATTTATACTCGGAAATATAAATTCGAGCATTGACGAATTGAACGCTAGTGAAATGCTCGATGTCGCTAATCATAAGTACGAAATTGTAACTCAAGAACTTGAAATTCTTGATAAAATCTACACATACTTACCCGAAAGTGATAGTATTTTTCTTGCAAATATCCATATTGACACAAGATCTAAGAACAATCTATATAATTTAAATGAAAGTAATAGCTTCAAAAATGCCATAAGTGTTGACTTAAATACATTAAATAACTACCTAGCAAATCGAAAATATGGACACCGTAGTTACTTCAAGCTTTTCGACAAATCAGGAATCTGTTTAATAAGCCCTGAAAAGAAGGATATTGGAAAATACTATGACAGGTATAAATTCAATGAAATTGATAAAAAAATTATTAAGTCAGATTTCCTTGGTATAGATGTTTTTGTAAAGAATTATCCGTCAAATATAATTTTCAAAGACGCGACAATCATAGTTTCTGTTCCAATATTAACATTTAAAGAAGATGTTCAAAAGCTATCAAACCACAGTTTGCTACTAGGACTAGGCGACATGTTTATTGTCTCCCTATTATTTTATTTGTTCATTTTGGAACAAAGGAAAATCGAACGGTTGCAATTGCAAAATCTTGGCAAGGAAAATGAACACAATAAAATAAAATACCTTCATCTGCGAGAGCAATTTAATCCTCATTTTTTATTTAATTCATTAGGATCTCTGACGCATTTAATTGGGAAAGACATAGAGCTATCCAAAAAATTTATAGTCAAGATGACCAAGTTTTACCGAAAAATAATACAGACCAATGCAAAAGAACTTGCTACTGTACATGAAGAGATAGAATTGGCTAAAGATTACATTTTTTTACAAAAGGTACGTTTTGGAGACTCCATAAGTGAAATTCAATATCACTTACCTGATCATGTATTGACCTAAAACTACCGAGGTTTTCAATTCAAATGCTTTTTGAAAATGCAATTAATAGCAGTCAATTTTCATCTAAAGCACCACTTAAAATTACAATTGACTTTGATCATGAAAACATGACTCTTAAAATCGTATATACTTTTGTTGCAAAATCTTCTACTTATCTAGATAATACTGATAAAAGTTTCATACTTTTAAAATCAATTTATCAGTATTATAATACAGATAAATTTGATTATCAAATTATTGAGAATAATTTTTCAGTAACCTTGCCGCTGATTGAAGAATAAAAACATTAGCTAAATACCTAACTCTTCATTATCATCTCCAATCTCAGGGTAAGTTTTTGAATGTATAAAAGAAAGTGTAATACCACTTTATATTAAAGGGGATAGTAAAAAGCTATCCCCTTTAGTTTGTGAACCTTTAAAGTTAATCTCGTCTCATTTAATAGGGAGAAAAAACTAGTCGCTTTTACGTCGCCGTACTCTCCCTAAAAGCTTACTTGTCACAAAACTCACCACCGTACCCACCACAGCCATTAAGGCTGTTTGTAGGAGATCCCCTAAAGAAAAGCTTGCCCAGATTGAACACAAAGTACCCCCGATAGTGCCTATCCGGATATCATTCCATTTCATCCCTTACCTCCTTTTCTTCCTGCTGCACGATAGGTACAGCTGGTGGCGACTTCCCCACTCCTTTTTTATCTTTATCATCCATTACGGTCTCCACCACACCAAGACCCAGTGCGATGTATTTAATAATATTTAATGCCTTGCCCGGCAGTTTAATCGGCGCCATAAGCACCACCTGTAGCGCACGGCTTATTTTTTGAATTATATTTTTCATTTGTTTAATTGTTAGTAGGTTAGAAACTATTACTCTTAACTCCGTTACCACATCACTCGTCACTCTGTTACTTCGTTACTCCTTCACTACGTCACTACTTAATATGTAAAAACACGTCCTGCTCCATATCCCAAAGCGAATAAACCAGAGACTTCAATTTTGCGAGTGCCTTTTTACTTTCCGTACCGCAACCTTCCCCTGTCAGTGTAGTGACCGGAGCGATGCATCCCAATAACTGCTTCTGTGCATCGTTGGCCGCATGGATCAATATCGCTTCGCGTCCCAGTACAGCAGGAATTCCGATCTGCTTTCCATGTCTGGTATACTTTCGTTTTTCCAATTTATAACTCCCTACCGGGATACAGCTGAGCCTTGGCAGGTTATTGCGCCAGGGTAATTCGATAGTACGGCAGATGACCTCACCTTCAAAAGTAAGTGTACCGTTCGTTCCCTGCTCTCCATAAATCCGTTGGAGATGCAAGATTTTTTTTGTTGACATTTTTTGATTGATTAAAAAGAATAAGAAGTTCTTTTTAGATGAAAGGATATATCAGGAGGCACAAGTTCATCAATAACGAACGGCCTCCTGAAGATATCCCATCAATACACGATTAAATTAGGTTACGGTATCACGACCTGATGAATGGTCAGCGCATTGTACTGCCCATTTGCCAATGGATAATAAGCACCGTTCACAAGCTGATAATACCCTGTCCCTACCAGTACCATCACACTTTTATCAGGATCATGAACAATAGTCGCCGCAATATCCAGATCCATAGGCTGCATTTCACCAAGCATGATATAAGCAGACCGCTGGATCACAGGACGCTGATCTGTTTCATCTCCCGAGAACTCCTGCAGCACCAACGTGTACTGCACATGCGTTGCCCCACTCAGCTTGGCAATATGCAGATTCGGAATCAATTGCTCGCATGTTAAAAAACCTTCACCGCTAAAATTGTCGAAGGAAACCGACAACGGTTTTAACGTGATATTTTTTAAACTGGCGCGCTGATTACATTCCAGACCATTCAGCAGCACCATGTTCTGCGGTACTAAAACGCGTTCCCCGCGGACACTCACCGGATCCATCTGGATGACTTTTAACATCCGGCTCGCCAGCCTGGAGCTGAATTTGTTGTCCGCATTTTCAAACAGCACATCGCGCAACAGATCGCGTAGCTTTTTGCCCTCCTGCTGCGCTCTGCCAAATTCACTGCCGTTCTCACGGGTACGTGCAAATGCTGGATCATTGGCAATACGGTCACCCGATACACCGGTTTTCATACGTGCCTGATAACCCACACTTTTTGATTTGTAAAAGGAAAGATCCCCGATCGTTCCATTTAATTTGATTAAACTTTCTACTCTTGCCATGACATTATTGTTTTGACACTGCTAAGATGATCATCAGTACAAAAGCACTGGGATCAAAAGCGTGGAAAAGAAGAAAAATGCGGAAAAATGATACTGAATTGGCGTAATAAATTGACGAAAATGTACCGAAATGAGAATAAAACTATTTTTTATAGAAAAAACTTATCTTAGTAAATGAATAACCAATAACATCATTTTCTGGAGAGGAATCAAACCTAATCTGCAAAGCTTAAGGAATAAAGTATGCTTTAAACTTGGACGTTACCTAGTGATCAAGCATGGCATAAGCGTATATAAAGCGTAGATAGAGCATAGATACAGTGTAAAAACAGTATGTTTCATGCACTTACAACGCACTTAACACGCACTTAGCCTATGCGCATACTGTACATAGCAAAATAAGCTTTATGCGTGCTTGATTTATGCTTTATACCTGCTTAACAGGTGGTTTGATAGGATATGTTTGTCTGCGGGAGTAACAAATCACGAACAATCCAGATGATCTGATTATCAAAAGATCATCCCTCTAAAAACCAGGATAACATGAAAAATAACGATCGTTTATGCATATACCCCAAAGAAGCGGCGGTTATATTAGGACGTACAGAAAAACACACCTACAAAATCTTCCAGTCTATACGCGATTGCTACGGACTGAAAGCAAACCAGTATGTCAGCATCAGTATATTTGCGGAGTATACTGGATTACCGGAAGAAGAAATTAGAAAGCTACTGCTCTAATTAGCTTTAAATAGAAACAGCTGGAGAGGACTGTTTCTAAACAAGCTACCCTGAAAAGTAAAGGCAGGAATTATTTACTTCAATAAGCAACAAAAAAAGACTGCCTTTTGTTAGACAGTCTTGTAAAAAAATTGACCCGTAAGGAATTGATAGTATTATTTCAAATTATCTTTAAAAAACGTTTCCAATCTGTCAAAAGGAATTTTATCCTTTTTATCGTATAGATCGACATGATCGGCACCAGGTATTATAACCAGTTCCTTTGGCCCTGAAATCATTTTATAAACATCTTCAGAATAATAGCGCGAATGCGCATTTTCTCCAGCAACAAGCATGACCGCACGAGCTCCGATCATTTCAATGTTTGCATGCATCGGAAAACTAAAAAATGACATCGGTGTTGTAGCTGTCCAGGCTGTGGTAGAATTGATAGATCTGGAATGAAAACCACGCGCTGTTCTATAATAATCAAAGAAAGAGGCTAGTACAGGATCGGGATTAGCAGGCAACGTTTCAGGAAGTATACGTGTTCCTTTTATCATATTGCCGTTTTCATCAAACGGTACTTCATGCAGCCCCACTGCATAGTTGCCATTCTCCGCATCTTTCCAGCGCTGCTGACTTAAGTAATCGACAACTTGTTGACGCTGCTCTTGGGTATAACTGTCTTGATAGCTTCGGCTGATACTACGGGACATATCGTACATCGAGGCAGTAGCTACCGCCTTGATCCGCGAATCGCTTGTCGCTGCCGTAAGCGCCATACCACTCAGACCACAGATCGCCATTAGACCAATACGATTTCGGTCAACAGTAGGCAATAGTCCAATATAATCTACCGCAGCACTGAAATCTTCCGTAAAGATATCAGGTGAAGCGACACCGCGAACCTCGCCACCGCTTTCCCCCGTAAAAGAAGGGTCAAAAGCTAAGGTCACAAACCCTCTAGAGGCCAGTTCGCTTGCATATAAACCAGATGACTGTTCTTTTACAGCTCCAAACGGCCCGCTTAATACCAAAGCAGGTAGTTTCTCGGTTCCCGCATTTTTCGGCGTATATAAATCTCCGGAAACCATGATTCCATAACGGTTCTTAAAAGTAATTTCCTTACGCTCTACCTTATCGTTCAGTTGAAACGTATAATGTTCTTGATTTTCCATTTCTTTTTGATTTTGAGTTAATAACGTCTGACCATACGATTGCCCCAACAGGATCAAAGAAACCGCTATTAAAATTGATAGTTTTTTCATCACTTTATTTTTCTAATTATGAAGATTAACCTTCACATACTATTGTTCCACCAGTTCAAAATATACGTTCTTTACAGTACCTGTAACATTGAATGCATCAATACCCTCGGTTATTCTACCTATCCTGATCAAGTCTCGGGAGCCTGAATAACTGCCATAAAAAATAGCAATATTACCCCACGGAGCATATACATTTATATCTCCAATTTTAGGGTCGCCAACGGCTTTTCGTGCTGCTGTAGATAATTTTTTCGGTGGGTAGAATATCTTTTCTTTACCGGCGAAGTCCTCCATATCAACAGTTAAAGGAAGTTGGGCAATGAAATCTCTTGTAGTAGGATTTTCATACAAAATTGCCATAACCACCTTATCTCCACTAGTTATTTTCAATTTCATAGCTTTTTTGTTTGCTAGAGTGTCCTTTTGGATTTCATTTTTAACCCTATTTTCCGATGGCGTACAGGCACTGCTCTGTAAGCTGGTAAAAAGGAATAGCAGCATATACATCATCCTTTCCATCACTATTCAATGTGCTTCAGCATTTTCGCCGGGATCCCCCCGAAAACGCAATTATCGGGTACATCTTTTGAAACAACTGCACCTGCCGCGACAACAGAATTTTCGCCAATGGTCACGCCTGCCAGTATAGTCGCATTTGCTCCGATCCATGCATTTCTTTTAATGTGAATATGGCCAGGAACCAGCGATTGTCTGTCTTTAGCGGCTATCGGATGCCCTTCCGACAGCAGACTGACTTTGGGTGCAATCTGCACATTGTCTTCTATCGTGATACCGCCCAGGTCCAAAAAAACACAATCAAAATTGATAAAAACGTTTTTACCGATCTTGGTATTTTTCCCATAATTGATATACAAGGGTGTAAAAACCGCCGTATTTTCATCAATTTCTGTTGCTGTAATCTGCGATAACAAATTGCGTACCTCGGCAGGATCATCAGAACTGTTCATCTGGAGAAGCAACTTTTTTGTAGCAAAGGAAGCTTCCCTCAATTTATATGCTTCGGGATCACCTGCTGGTACAGTTTCACCGTTTCGCAAGCGTTCAAAAATATCAACTGTTTGCATTATATCTCCTTTATTTACAATACAAAATTAAAGCAAAAACCTCACAACAGCATTGTTGTGAGGCTCAATTATCTTTTCTCTAAAGCTCAATTTTTAAGCTTCTGTAGGCGGTACGCCATATTGCTTTTTAAATGCCGTAGAAAAATGTGAGGGATTTTTAAAACCCACTTCCACATAAACTTCCTGTACTTTTTTGCCCTCTTCTTTCAGTTTAACGTAGGCCGCTTCCAGCCGTTTTTTGATCAACCATTTTTGGGGGCTAAGGTTACTGATTTTTTGAAAATCCCTTTTAAATGTTGCCAAACTCCGCCCCGTATAGGCAGCAATCTGTTCCATCGTGAGGTCGTCCATATAATGATCGTTCAGAAACTCCAGGATATCGATCTTCCAAGGGTCAGTAAAATCAAATAATATAGGATAAAAAATATCCGAATTATCCAGCAGCGCATAAATACCTTCCAGCAATTTAAGATGAGTAACACCATCGGTCGGTTTTATATTTTCATCAAAATAAGGCGTGAGCGATTGAAACAGACTAGTGATAGCAGGGCTCGGTTCAATCTTAACAACATTTTTATCAGAAATCACGACTCTTTTAGGCAAGTACGCCTTATCAAACTTACTGTAAAACTCGCGCAATATGCTCCGGTTGAATGTCAAAGAAATTCCTTTATATAATTCACTTCCTTTGCTGTTTTTGTACATTGTCAATCGGTGGTTTCGCCTTACAAATGCACATTCACCAGCTTTTATTGTAGTTCTTTTATTTCCGTCCACTATAATCTGCTCGCCCGAATACAGGTACACCAAAACATGCTCTGGTGCTGCATGAATACATTTTTCACTAAAATCTGTAAAACAGGAAAGGAAAATACCCGAATAGCTTATTGTCTTTAATGTATCAGTCTGTTTCATCGTTGACAGTTTATATTACATATTTATTAGATAAAGACAAAGCTACGCATTTCAATTTAGGAGAATATTTCTGTCCGGCTCAAAGTTGCTACACCAAGATATTTGCAAGTATAGTATTGCTAGAACAAGAAATTACAAAACTACTGCTTTAATAAGTTTTAAACAGAAACAGCTGGAGAGGACTGTTTCTTTCAATAAAAGAGTCTAATATTAAAACGTTATTTCCTTATCGGAATCCAGCTATCCCAGCCATCATGCACAAGGGTATTCCTGCGTTCCCATAAAGCTTTAATATTTTTATCCGATATCCCTTTTCCAAAAGTCAACATGGAAGTAATGTCTTCAGCAGACATATAGTATCGTTCAAAAGGTCTTTCTCGCGTTACATACCGCATACCCATCTGCGTAGATCCATCAACGGAATCTAGATCGAGCTTTTTAAATAATCGTTCGGGTAAAAGTGTGATCATAATTGGTTTTTTGATAACGTCGACTCGAGTTTCACTCAAATACGAAAACATTTCTTCCTCTCGGGATAGCACATAGCTGTCCCCTTTGCAAGTTTTTTGCATTTTTCTAAGGTTTAAAATTGCTTCCCTTATACCCTATCCGATTGGACATAACTTAAGCATTCAGGAAACCAGGTAAAAAAAATAAAGAAAGAAGATGTGATCAAATAGTCTTCGTCGAATGATTATGTAATGGTCTCCGCTATTGCATAACCATTTGAAGAACAAAACCGATTTTTATGATATTAAAGTATTATGATAAAATATTAACGAAAATTATTTGCTTTAATAAAGAAAAGATTGTACTTTTAAAGTGGCAATTAGAAAAGTAGGCCTCCGATCCTCTTTTTCTTGGAGCATATACAACTGTGCACTAATAAAATAAAAGTCGGTAACATACAACCATTCAGGAATGGTAAGAAGCTGATAATAACCTATCAAGAAATTAAGGAGATCAAGAAAATTTAAGAATAAGAAAGGTGAAGATGTTAATGATCCTCTCTACCTGATTCACAAACCTATGGACGAAAGCTTAATAGGAAAGGCTAAAAGGAAGTTAGAAAATCAATAATAACATTAAATGAAACATCAATTTACACTACCAGCTTTACCTGATTCCAATTTTGAGATAGAAGTTTCATTTTGGACAGGTAAGCAAACATTATACAAAGACGAAGTTCCCGTGGAGCGATCCACTGAAAAAGGCAAGCCTTTTTTAATACAAGATAATAACGGAGATATTGTGAAAAGCTAAAAAGTTATGATTATGAAAGCAACAAAAATATATGCAGTTATGACAAATGATAAAAGCATAGCGTATGTTACTAATTTGGAGGCTGTATTTTCAACGTATGAAAAGGCAGAGAACCACATTAATCAGCTATTCCCAAATACAGTGAACACCACTAGAGAAATATGTGAATTTGATTTGGACCCCTATGAAAATCAGATTCTTAATAAACTTAATTATTACTTTTTAGCTGCGTACTGTAAAGATGATTTCTACCAGATACAGGTCGATAAAACCTCTGACCATATATTTTCTCAGAATATGAACTATTTAGATGTCGACGGTGATCCGACAGAACAAGAGCCGGATTTCACCTATTATTGCTTTGCAGCATCTGCTGAAGAAGCGCTAACGAAATTTAAAGCCGAGCTCCTACCCTATATGAAAGCACATAACATCAATTTACCATTTGCTGAGCCGAAAATAAATCTTAGTGGAAAATATTTCTATTAGCGGACATCAAAACATAATCACATCAGTCATTGATAATGAATATGCTGAGCTGGGCTAGAAAATATTTACCCCGTTTCAGGGGGAAAGTTTGGTGACTAACGCATTGAAATTGATATTAAATCGTATCGAAGCGAAAACAGATCAGAATAGTTTAAAAGCACATAAACTTGGATATAAAACATTTTCTCCACAATGTGCAGAAAATTGAATGCTCGCTTTAAGGCATTCTTAAAAAGTATAAAATAAAAAAAATGGATAAATAGATATGAATGATTTAATTAAATCCTTTGAGCAAAAGCTTGTGGCATTTGATCAAGAAAGTATTGAAAGAGACCTTATTATAAAAGCTAAAAAAGAAAAAGAAAAAATAGAAAATGATAACTATTGGAGTAATTTCAAAAAATTTCAAAAAGAGTTCGAACGATTAGTCTGTACTGACTTCAAGAAACTCTATAGTGCTTTGAAAGACCCTCTCATGCAAAGAAATATCGTACTTAGACACGAATCGCATAGAAGTATTGGTCGCAAATATTTTGATTTAAAGTTTTATACTTACGCATTGATCTCACTTAGTGACCGATCACTATGTGTGAGTGATAGGTGGAATAAACAAGCCTTTATTTTATTAAAAGGTGATCATGTAAAAAATACGATTTCACTTTATGATTGTAATCAGGACTTAGAATATATATCTATTTTTTTTGAGAACAATGTACTCGATAACCCATTAGAGCAGTTTCTGATCGAGGATTATAAGTTTACTTTATTGAAACCTCATATTGAAAAGTGGTTAGATCGCAATTTGGACAGAATTCTTAAGACTGAAAATTACAAATCGAATAACAACATTATTTGACCCTAAAAGCTGTTACTTACACAAACATGGAATTTCGTTGGTGACTGGAAAGTTTATCGTCTGGGGGAACGTTTATTAACAGTAGAGCTGACAGAATTTAGGCATTAATCTCTGCAGGAGGATTACAAATTTAAGAAAACGAGAAAGAATTTGGGATAAAATAAAATATTAGACTGATATGGAAGACCTTATTAAATCACTAGAAAAAAGTCTTTTAGACTTTGATAAAGAAAGCATTGAAAAAGACTTAACAAGAGGTTTATTAAAATATCAGAAGATATTAAAGATGATATTATTAACATCTTTAATCAGGATAAGAACCTTATTTTCGATTATAAGAATAATCTCTCTTTATTGTCAGGTCTCTCCGGCATATTCCTTTCAATATCCAATAATAATTCAAACTTATGGCGAAAGCTAATACTTTTATAAAATCAATTGCTCTTTTTGTCTTCATTTCTATAATGGGAAAGACAAATGCACAAATGATAACAGGAAAGGTAAGTACAGAAGAAGGTATTTCATTAAATGGAGCTATTGTCAATATTATCCATCAAAAAGATTCTATCTTTCATTCCTTTGGACGGACAGACGAGAAAGGTAAATTTTCCTTACCCGCCCCATTAGAAAAGGGAACGTATTTACTTGTATTCGTATATCCTAAACATACGGATGTGGCTGTTCCATTACGTGTAGATGAACTATTCCAGGGAAAGGAACTAGATGCTATCAAACTTCCGTTGAACTCTATTTTTCTAGAGGAAGTCACAATTACTGCAAAAGGCCTTATGAATATCAAAGGTGACACCTTGGAATACAATATTAGCAGCCTTAAACTTGCACCAAATTCCCGAGTGGAAGATGTTATAAATCAGTTGCCCGGAATGCAAATTACCAAAGGAGGACAGATTTTCTCACATGGGAAGGTTATTGAAAGAGTTTTGGTAGATGGAGAGCCTTTCTTCGGAAATGATCCCACATTAGTTACGAAAAACCTTCGTTCCGATATGGTCGATAAAATTCAAGTTTACGACGATGCTAGTAAAAACGAAAAAATTACCGGAATCAAGGACAATAACAAAATGAAAACGATCGATATAAAACTTAAAGAAGACAAGAAAAGAGGCGTATTCGGAATGGCTCAATTGGGTTATCTGAATAGATATTATAACAATATGTTTATGTTGAACAGGTTTAACGGTAAGGAAAAGATATTCGGATATGGCGTCATGAGCAACACGGGAAAATTAGGCATCGGTTATAAAAGCATGACAAGTGGTGGAGGTAGCTTGGGTAGTGATTTTGACGGGAATACAGGTAAATTCACAGGAGAAGGAAGACCGAAAGTTTATAGCAGTGGAATGGTTTATTCTAACGATTGGGAAAAGTATAAACTAAACACTAATGTAAGTGTCAAAGGTATGACCGTAAAGGGGGATAAGGAAGTATATCAGGTCATTGATGTCAAAGACCAACCAAGGGAAAACACAAGTACAATGGACTTCAAAAGAACGTCACATGAGCAAAATTTTGTCCTCAATTTTGAGAATAAAGGAAGTTCAAAGCTTTATGTTTCTCTCAATGCTGGACATGAACGGGCTTTAGAAATTGATCAAAAAAAGTCTCTAATGAAGTATATTGGCGAGGCGGGTGTGATCAAAAATATAGAACAAGGCAATGATTCAAAAGAAGATATTTTTCAAACCAACCTAAATGTTAATTGGTCCACAAAGCTCAAAAAAGAGGGTAGAAAAATAGCTATAGGTTTTCAGCCTAGTCTTACAACTGCCTCCAAGGATACCTATATTAAAATAACTAATAATACCCAAAAACAGTCGACGGTTTCGGAACTTAAGACAGAAGGTGATAAGCATGAAAATAATTTAGATTTTAGTCTTAGCTATAGTGAACCGGTTTTCGAGGGTGCTCTTATTAGCAGCGTCGAGAGCAAGAGCCATATTAGCGGTAGTAGGTCAAATATAGAGAGTCAGGAAGCGCTCTATTCTCATATATTAGAAGGCGACTTTAAATACAACTATATGGTCAAAAGGTTCAAATCTGTATATCGGAGGACCATAAAAGGTTTCACAACAGAATTTGGAACTGCTCTATCATTGGAGAGATCCAATCTGAAAGATATAGCTAAAGGTAATATAACCCGTAAGAACTTCCTTTTTTTACAACCTACAGCAGATCTGGAATATAAATTCAGTCAAAACCATACTATAGAAGGTCACTATAGTAAAACCAATATTTCCCCGACTTCTTATCTTGTCCAGCCTTTCGGAGACGCCAGTGATCTGCTAAATATATACACGGGTAATACAGAATTGGAGCCTAGGTCTATTAATAGTTTTTCTTTAAATTACCATAACTTCAAGCTCCAAAAGTTAAGAGCAATCAACGCTTCGTTTGAATATAAACTGAAATATAATGATATCGGTTATTCCATTCTAACTAGTGAGGACCGTAATACCATTAAACCTATAAACATCGAGAAGTCAACTTATGACTATACGTTTAACTCATCATACGGGAAGGAAGTGAGCAATAAAAAAGACTATCTATGGTTACAGCTTGAAGGAAAGAAAAGTATGAGTTATAGTTATGTGGATAAAACAGAAAACAGATTAAGTAATCTATCCGTCAAATTTACCCCAACTTTAACGTTTAAAGAACGTGCAGGAATTCAATTTAACTTAGGAACAGGACCTATTTTTGAAAATCTGAACTATTCGCAAAATGAAGACCTTAACTTTGAAGGAATTGGTTTTCAAGGAAATGGAGACCTCAATATAAGTTTTCCACTGAACTTCCGATTGGAGCAACGCTTCAATTATGTTTATAAACCGCAGAACAAATTACTTGGTACAACTTTGAACCAATTACTATGGGACATATCGCTGATTAAAAACTTCGGGAAGGAAAATATTTTCACAGCAGAACTCTCTGTGAATGATCTTCTTAATCAGAATTTGGGACTGCAGAGAGTATATGGCAACACGGGATTTATCGAAAGTAAATATTCGACAATTAACAGGTATTTCTTATTATCCTTTAAATGGGACTTAAACAGAATGGGGGAATAAATGATACGATACTTTATTTTTTTTGTTTTACTGATAATGATATCAATCGATTCGAAGGCGCAATATAACCACATGGCAGATCAAGGGAAAATCGAATATGAATTCAAAATCAACAGATTTGAACGGGCCAAAAAGCTTTTGGGAGCTCAGGCAAGTTCGACTAGATATCGTGATTATATATTGTCTCTTCAAGACAATCGTTTTCTTATAAGGACCTATCAGATGGAATTTGATCAAAATCACACTTTCTACGGACTAGTAAACAAAGAAGAATCACAGGACTTTATTGACCTATTAATTGGCATTCCTACTTCAGCAGTACTACGTGATAATGAAACTGATTCGACCTTCATGAAAAAACAATTCGGTGAAGAGAATTTCTTTTTAGCTGAAAAATCTAAAAACATCAAATGGAAATATACAAACGAAAGAATGGACATAATGGGCTATGAATGCCGTCGCGCTAATGGCCTTTTTATGGATTCGATATACGTTGTGGCTTTTTACTGCCCTGATATTAACGTTCGCTCAGGACCTTCTTTATTTTGGGGTCTGCCTGGAATGATTCTAGGCATTTCCCTCCCACAAGACCATATCAATATCTTTGCTACGAAAATAGATCTGAATGAAAACCCATCGATAAGAGGTGAAACAGTAATAAACAGAACTGAGCAAAAGTCATTTTCAGAATTTAGCGAATATCTTAAAAATATTTTGGGAAATCGTTTTGATAAAGATAAATGGGATATGAATATGCGCGGTATAAGATTTTAAAAATCCAAGCCATTGCTCAGGCGAACCCTATGGGCCATTTTAAATGATATCCTAAGCTGGTTCTATATGATTTATTTTGCTTTTACGCGATAGAAAAATCTAAAAAATGGAAGCAACAAAAGGGATGAATTATAGTCAAATTATCATAAAGAAAATTACAATAGTTGTATGTTTTATTTGTGCAATAGGACATTCATCGTATGGAAAGAAGAAATACCTCCTATTAGATAGTCTGAAACACTCCTATAATGTAGAAAGGTACACTTTAAAGATGGATTCATTATATCGTGTTGCGAGTACAGTTGAACTTTTCAATATTATATTGCCAGAACAAGAAGGTTTGGTACTAATTTCTGTTTTACCTCCAAATTTAAATGACAAAGGTTTATGGACAAAAATCAATATTGAAAATATTGCAGTAGACGATTATATAAAACCTGCCGATTATACTAAATATTTTGAATTTACACTGCATATCCTAAACCCTCATACCCTGCCATTTCACCTGAATAAGAAAAACATTCAGCAGCACCATGTTCTGCGGTACTAGCACGCGTTCCCCGCGGACACTGACCGGATCCATCTGGATGACTTTTAACATCCGGCTCGCCAGCCTGGAGCTAAATTTGTTGTCCGCATTTTCAAACAGCACATCGCGTAGCTTTTTGCCTTCCTGCTGTGCTCTGCCAAATTCACTGCCGTTCTCACGAGTACGTGCAAATGCTGGATCATTGGCAATACGGTCGCCCGATACACCGGTTTTCATACGTGCCTGATAACCCACACTATTTGATTTGTAAAAGGAAAGATCCCCGATCGTTCCTTTTAATTTGATTAAACTTTCTACTCTTGCCATGACATTATTGTTTTGACACTGCTGAGATGATCATCAGTACAAAAGCACCAGAAACAAAAGCGTATAAAAAGGGGAAAATGCGGAATAATGATACTGAATTGGTTCGCTAAATTGACAAAAATGTAGCGGAATGCAAATAAAACTATATTATACAGAAAAACTTATCTTAGTAAATGAATAACCAATAACATCATTTTCTGGAGAGGAATTAAACCTAATCTGTAAAGCTTAAGGAATAAAGTATGCTGTAAACTTGAACGTTACTTAGTGATAAGGCATGGCATAAGCATATATAGAGCGTAGATACAGTTTAAAAACAGTATGTTTCATGCACTTACTACGCACTTACCACGCACTTCGCCTGCATACATACTGTTTATAGCAAAATAAACTTTATGCGTGCTTAATCCACACTTTATACCTGCTTAACAGGTGGTTTGATAGGATATGTTTGTCTGCCGGAATAACAATCACGAACAATCCAGATGATCTGATAATCAAAAGCTCATCCCTCTAAAAACTAGGATAACATGAAAAATAACGATCGTTTATGCATATACCCCAAAGAAGCGGCGGTTATATTAGGACGTACAGAAAAACACACCTACAAAATCTTCCAGTCTATACGCGATTGCTACGGACTGAAAGCAAACCAGTATGTCAGCATCAGTATATTTGCGGACTATACCGGATTACCGGAAGAAGAAATTAGAAAGCTACTGCTCTAATAAATTTTAAATAGAAACAGCTGGAGAGGACTGTTTCTAAACAAATTTGATCAATCTATTCCGCTTGATTTATAAAAGATAGCAGTTCCTGGTAATCCAACGCTGAAACAGGGATCTTCATCTTGAGATCTTTAATTACAATTTTCGTATGCGTATAGCCCTCAATGGCCTTACGATGGATGACATAGCTTCTTCCTATTCTCATAAAATCTTGCAACGGCAACTGGTTGTACAGTTCTGTTAACGTAATATTGGATTGCAACTTTTCAATATGATTATCCGCACCTTTCAAATAAACGGTCAATTCCTTCCCGTTAATTTCAGCTAAATAAATATGTGCTTTATCAATGATCTTCATCACTTTTGTTTCCATACAGCGTAAGGATATCGTGGTTGATTTTCGGACGCGTGTAGCGGCACGCTTATCTACCTCTGCGACTGCAAGATTTAAAGTTCTTACCAATTTCTCATGGCCAACCATCTTATCCACATACCCTACGGCCTGCATATCGTATGATTCATACGCATAACTGTTATGTCCTGAACAGATCACCACTACCGGTGGATCGGGTAATGATTGAATCAAAGTAAACCCGTCCATTCCCGGCATATCCATATCTAAAAAAAGAATATCGACCTTATTCTGCGTGATAAAAGATCTAGCTTCAAATGGATCCGACTGGATAGGCAAAACATTTAAAAAATCAAACGCTTTGAGCCGATCGCGCAATACCCGCACAGCATCTGGCAGATCGTCTACCAGCAGCACCAGATATAAATCCTGTTTCATCTGTTCAGTACAGTTATCTGAAAAATAAACATGCCTTCCTGATCCCGATAGCTGATGGATATAGGCCAGTCATCCGCCTCTATTTTATGTTTCATCAAAGAAAACCCAGTACCAAGCGATTGTATGCTGGATCTTTTCACAGCATCATATTGATTTGTAAATGTCATGATCAAATGACTTCGAACCTGCTCCCAGTCTACATGTAGACCACAGTATCCTTTTCTCCATATGCCATATTTGAGTGCGTTCTCTACCGGCAAAAGCAATAAACCAGCTGGTAAGCGTCCTTCCCAACTCTGCAACGGTTTATTAAATTGAACTGCTTGATCTCCGTACACCAAACAGATTAATTTCGTAAAGGATAAGAACATATCACATTCATCCTCCGCCGAAACCCCGTCATTGAGGTTATCAGAATCCAGCATATAACCCATCAAACTAGTAAATTCCAGATAATAAGCCTCCATCAATTTAGGATCTTTCGTCAGATTCTGCTGATAGCTCAAAGCCACAAAGTTTTTAACAAAATGAGGCGCAATATGTCTTGATTCCAATTGAAGTGCATAGCGCTCCATTTTATTTTGCATCTTGTTTTCCCTGAGGTTCGAAGCTAGATATTTAAAAAAAACTTTGACACCGACTATCGCAAATGGCACTATATTGACTAAAATCGAGGAAAACAGTAACCGGAATAAAAATTGAATGAAAGAAAAAGGATATTTACCGCTATCAAAATAAATTCCGAACTGCGGCAGCAAGCTATAAACCAATCCATATACCACTATAGGGATAGATAGCATAAGCTTCAGCCAAGCCCACAAAAAAGGTCTCTTTTTATTCCAGTGGTCTGCTTGGAAAAGACCATCAAATATCCGGTAAAATCCAAATCCATAACACGTATACAGCAAACCAATAATCATAAACTTACTCTCTTGAATATCTTTCAATTTCACCGACCAGTTCAACGTAGTAAAAAAGAAAGTTATTCCGATAAAAATTAAAGTAAGGCTTATCCATTTAGGGAGTACAAATTTCATTAGGTTCTTCGGTCTTTGATTAACAAGCAATTTAATAAATATTTCCTAAAAATCAATTTGGAAAATAATATTAATGATACAGCATATAATTTACACGATCAAAGAATGCCCAGCCATTATGAATAGGCAATTTCACGAAATGAGTAAGTACCTTTTCATCTTTGTTTATATATAACTGATTAGGATTCCACATGCCATTCCTGTGCAGATACCCCCAACATTCCCAACGATAAGGTTGCTGTTGCATCACTGCGGCTAAACCAGCAAACAAACTCACCATTGTTTTTAGCACATAGCTTTCCCTCGACATTGAAGAATCAGGAAGAGAAATATGCATAAGATCCAGTATCAATACATCTTCTATCATATGAGAATGCAAGGCATAAATCGGGCATTTGAGCAGATAGCTGATTACAGAAATGCCTGGCTTCACGGCTAGTTTCCCAGCAAGAAAATCAACTTCAACACGTTTGTCAACCGCAGAAGCAGCGCTGGTACCATCGGCAAATATCAACACGTGACGGCGTTGCTTCAAACTTGATTTGACTTTAAAGATGAGCATTGGATCATCACTAAAAAAATAACAGCATTTCGCTCCATTTACGGTGCATTTTCTTTGCAAAGCTGTCAGAACAGCTGTGTTTTTCTCCCATACAGCCCGATCCATCACAAGATCAAATGCAATACCCTCATCTGCCAATTTCTGTGGCCAGAACAAGTGATCGCCCAAATGGAAAAGTACCAAAATGCCAGCCGGCAATCCATACCAATCGATCTGATCAGATAGACGCATACTTTGTAAATCAAGAAGTTTATTTTTTGGGCTGTGATAGTGCTGCCATTCCTGAAAAATAACAATATGCTGTTCCCAAGCTATATCCGGTATAAAATGATGCAGATGCGAAGAGAATAATGCAAAACCCCAAGTATTCAGTGTATTGTTCATAACGGTTTTATTTAAGCACTTTGCCTCAGAACTGAGGCAAAGCGCAAGTGTTATCGTTTCTTAAAATAAGATTGGACATTTTAACTCCATCTCATCATCTTTATCTTTGCTTAGCATAGCTGATAATTCTGTCCATTCCATGCATGTCAACCCATTCATCTGACGCACATCTCTGATTTCTATATTTTTCAATTTCATAATATTAGTCGTTTAAATTTTTAAAATAGTCTTCCCCTGGCCATAGCGGAAAGACAATGTTTATTGTGAATTCACATGTCAAAAATGGGTATGAAATTGAGACTAAACCAAATAAAACCCTACATAGGCAATAAAGGAGATTGAACGCCAAAAGCTTATCCCTGAAGCCGCTCATACCAAAAAAAGCGAGATTGATACCAAAAAAATGCCTGTGTGCGATTATTTTCAATACCCGGACGCAATCTTTATATATTTAAAAGTTTAAGCCCTTTAAAACCATTAAAGCCATTATGAATATATCTGATCATGAGCAGCATTTTTTTGAATTTATGAGTCAAAATTACCCGATCCCACCACAGTTGTGGAAGGAACTTAAAACCGTGTTGGAAATTAAAAAAATCAAGAAAAATAGATACCTCACTGCGGAGCAATTTGATCTGCATTTTATCTTGGACGGTATGATCATCAAGCGTATTGAAAATGAATCTGAAGCACGCGAGGATGTCGTGGATTTTATCAGCACCAACCAATTGATCTATCATATCGAAAAGATGGATCATAGCCAATTTGAAGCAGATGTCGACTCGACGGTGATTTTGATCAGGAACAGTAACCTGTCTAAAGTCTTAGAAAAACACCCTATATTTCTCAAACATCTCGAACATTTATTTGGCGAGGTATTGATAAGACGCAGTTACCGAGGTAAACTCATTCACCTCACAGCCAGGGAACGGATCTTGAAATTTAAAGAGGATTATCCCGAAGCCTACAAATACTGTAGTGTCAATGATAAAAGTTCCTTTTTAGGAATGACCGCTGCATACTATAGCAATATTAACATTTAAACGGTACTCAATTAATAGCGCTATTCAGATTGGTCAACCACCCATTTCATCAATCTGAATAGCAAAATAGACTCACGTTAAGGATTATCAATTCATGACTTGCGAGAAATTCAAAGATTTATTTCATCAAATTTAATGATGCAAATCTCATAATTTCATGTTGCATATCT
This sequence comes from Sphingobacterium kitahiroshimense, assembly GCF_025961315.1. Taxonomy (NCBI): domain Bacteria; kingdom Pseudomonadati; phylum Bacteroidota; class Sphingobacteriia; order Sphingobacteriales; family Sphingobacteriaceae; genus Sphingobacterium; species Sphingobacterium kitahiroshimense. Next base: position 1,591,859 of record NZ_JAOQNK010000001.1, read on the forward strand.
CGAATTTTAAAGATTCAAACCACCCCTTCTGCCCCTAACTTTACTTTAATTGATCGGTACAATAATTACGGATGTCTCCTCTCCCATTGGTGGTTAGCAGATTGATCAAAATAAAAGATGCAACGGGTGGACGCCAACGAGAGCGATACCTACATGATACAAGCAGAACCAAAGTTCACCCAAAGCATCTTAAATTATAAACTAGATTTTTAAACATGAAGCGACAACAGACAAATAGTACAGGACAATCTGGAAGGCAGCCAAAAGGAAGACGCTTTGCTAGCTCTATGATGAGCTACGGGTCTACAGCTATGAGCTGCAGGACTGCTGGACAGATTGCGGTAAATCGCAGGTCTTTACTGGGGAGCTGCTGTTGCGCAGGTCCGGTGCGTGATGCACATGGACGTAGATATACCTTATTCCCCAGAAAATGGTACGGGGAAAAAGTTTTTGGTCGAATAAGGAGTCCTAAAGCCAAAAAAAGCAGTTCCCATTTGGCAACTGCAGGGGGCCAATACGCTGATAACGTATTGTGATCAATTAACTAAATTATGATAATATTTTAAATGATATCCATATGAATTGGTTTCAATTAAATGTTGCAGGAAACCCTACAGATCCTAATAATTATACGGATCTAGGTACAGGTACACCATCATGTCCGACTGGTACAAATAAAATTTGTGCTATTCAGGCGGATCCAGATGGCAGTGGAAATCCAGATATCACTGATTCTCTAAAAGATGATATGATATCGGCTTTACACAATAGAAGTTCCTCTGCAACTGTGCAATTAAAATCTTAAAAGAGATCTAAATCTTTTAAGAATCAAAGGGCCAGCTCACACTGGCCCTTTCTGTATATAACCTAGTTAATTATTTCTTTGAATTCTAACACTTCAATAGACCGATTCTCTAAAACCAATTCTAATCCATAACTATCCAAAATTGTATTCAATTCATCCAAATTTTTATATGTAGATAGTTCTAAATTAATTTTCTCTTCAACTTCATCTATAGCGGGAGGATACTGGCCACTAAAGTCAAGTACGAACATCAATCCTGAAGTACTTTCCACTTTTTTAATTTTATCTCCTTGCCTAACAATCCTAGTGATTCTCTTATTCTTTCGCTTTAATACCAAACAAAGCCTTTCTTTATTAGTCCATTGTACCTGTAAGCCTAACATCGTATTTAAATCATGTAGAATCAATTCAGCCCAGCCAGCTTCACTTTGTTGACCGAACTGAGTTCGTTTATATGATATACCATTTTCTCTAATCCATTCTTGATAACTTTTAGAAGACATTTCATCATAAAAATAACGGCTTGAATCCCGTACATTCCAAACAATACGTTGTGGTAGTAACAAATAAGTTGGTTTTTTAATCTTTGTCCAAAGGGATGTATAAGCACCAAAAATGTCCATATTATTAAAGTATACACTTACGTTTCCTACGGAATCTTTATTTATATTTAAGCCACTTACCTGAGTCAAAGTCGAATCATAACCTGACAAAATCACAGTACCCAAAATGGATTTATCGCTATTAGTAATAGCCGACTCCCTATTAAAAGTTGGCAATTGCTTAAAATCATCTTTTACAGGCACATCTATTTTTCCCTTCAGCAATAGATCGGTAAGATACTTCTCTTTGACATAGTCAGCATGTGTAATTGCCTGCACAAGCCCCTTATAAATCCAAACCGAATGTGGTACAGATTGATGCGGAAACATCTGATGTAAAACCGTATCTGCAACTATCGTGGGGAGTATCGCTTTCTTCTCCTGCAGGAACTTGTTCTTTTTATAGAAGTTTTCAATCGTATTTTTATCTTGGTAGGTAAGCATATAAATTTCGATTTTGCCATCCATACTTTTTTGCAAAGCTTTCAACTTTGGCATACTTGCAATACAAGAAGTGCAATAGGTATCAAAAAACTCTAAGATGATTACTTTAGACTGTGAGGATTGTAAATCCAGTACTCCCCCACTTAACAACTTAATTGGCTCCATAACTGGAAATTGACTCCCAACTTGCAATGATCCTTGTTTAACTTGTCCTTCAGCCAATGCTGTAAAAGACAATAAAAGTGCTATTATATAATATTTCATTTTTATCTTTTATTTTGTTCCAACTTTCCTAATTCTATGACATCCTGCGGAATCAGCAACGCGTATTTTAGACTACCGGGCTCCAATTCGTATTCTTGACCATCTATTACTCTCTTCAAAGTAGTTGGAAATTTTCCTTCAGTATTCAATCGCTTTAAATCAGACCATCGAATCCCCCTGAACACCAATTCCTTCCTTCTTTCCATCAAAATCTTCTGTAAAATCACAGTCTCGTCTGTAGCATTAAAATCTACATAAAGATCTTTAGTCCAGCGATTTTTCAGAAGAAAGTTTAAATCCAGCAGCGCCTGAGTCACTTTCCCAGTTCTCACCGCAGCTTCAGCTCGGATCAGGTACATTTCAGCAGTCGTCAACCCAACAAAAAGTCCAGCCGCAGTATTATTGTAAGATCCTTTAAAGGCGTAAGTTCCTACACTTGTTCCTGTATTGGGTTTAAATAGAATCTTTTTCCTTAAATCATTCTGATCGTATGATCGGTATAAAACAGAATCAATTTTAGCGGCTCCCTGCACTAAAACACTGCTATTACCAGTAATAGCTTGAAATAAAACTTCTCGGTTAAACCGCTGGACAGGCAATGCAACAGCACTGTTTAAAGAATTGTAATCCAATAGTTCCGAATTCAGCTGCAAAGCCGAATCAGCATATCGATATGCTTTTTCATATTCGTTCATTTCCAGATAAATCCTGGCCATCCCGCCGAAGGCCGCTTCCTTATAAGGTCTCCCCTTCAATAAACCTTTTGGAGGTAGAAGATTTATTGCCGACTGATAATCTGACAACACCTGTTGATAGCTATCTTTTAAAGAAGCACGTTGTACCGCATTGTCCAAATCAGGCTTTAACCTTAAAGGAATTCCTAAGGTAGAGGATGCCTTTCCCTGTTCATAAGGTAATGTATAGATACCAAGTAGCTGGTGAAATGCGAATCCTCTAAAAAAATATGCAGCACCCTTCAATTCGTTATATTTCAATCGCTCGCCCATGTCTATATTTATGCCGGACAATGTTTCCAAAACTTGATTACTCTGATAAATAACTTTGTAAGTTGTTTGCCATGAAGTAGCTGTATTCATCACAGCATCATTCCATACATATGTATTTCGCTCATCCAGTGTAGAGATTGCCTGCCAGCTCGCAGTAGTCAAATAATAATTATCAGATGCCACTTCTCCTAAAGATGGAAATCCTGAATTCATAGTAGAATAATCATTTAACAGCAGCTCACAGTCTTCTAATAACTCCGGTACTACCATTTTCTTATCGGGTTTCAGATCTAAAAAATCAGAGCAGGATATAAATAACAAAGCCAGTCCTATATTCAATATTATTTTTTTCATGATAAGAGGAGATTAAAGTGAAAATTTTAAACCTAATGAAACGGCTAATGCATCTGGGCTGCTTATTCCATATTCTGGATCAATACCAAATTTATTCGCTCTCCATATCGTCCCTAAGTTTTGAGCATAACAATAAACCTGTGGGTTTTTTATTAGTTTAGAAGAAGTGAACCGATAAGATAATTGAAAATCACGCAATTTGATCTGATCTGCTTTCTCCACCAATGCAGATGAATAATTGTAGAACATCGAAGCATTATAATCGACCGGATAATTAAAAGCAGGAACATCTGTCCATTTTTCATCGCCAGGTTTTTGCCATCTTCGAGCATAATCCTTATGGCCTGTTTCATATTCCCAGAACATGTAATCATTGAAAGAATGCCGCATAAAAACATGGCCAAGCTGAAAACTGATATTAAAAGAAGCTTCCCAATTTTTAAATGTGAAGGTGTTGCGTAATGCGCCAAAATACAGTGGAACTAAAGAACCCATATTGTCTGCATCAGCTATCTGTGTTCCGTTATAAATAGCAGCATAGTCCTTCGACACAGCACCATCAACATATCCTTGTGGCTTTCCAGTTTCAGGGTCAAGACCAGCCCATTTAAATGCATACTGTCCAAAAAGGTCCCCACCCTCTACCGGAGATTGTATAATGGAGCCGGCACCTGCAATATAATTGTTGGCCCTTGTGTTACTTAAATAGGACTTGGTTACTTTAGTACGATTATAGGAAAATACAACATTACTTAACCATGCAAAATTTCTACTTATCACATTCTTACTTTGTAACGATAGGTCTACTCCGGTTCCCAAAAGATTAGCACTATTAACAGATAAAGAAGTAAAACCGGATGTAGGATCAATTCTTGTAGAAGATATAAGGTCGCGAGGAGTTTTTCTATAATATTCAATTGATCCTGAAATCCGATGATCTTTTGTTGCAAAATCCAAACCGAAGTTAAGCATACCAACAGTTTCCCATCTTAAAGTTGGATTTGGCGGAGACTGTATCCGCGCATAAGGCAGATTTGTTATCGGATGTACTTGATTCTGCAAAGACATGATGGGATAGGCCGCAGTATTATTGTTGATATTTCCATTGTGACCATACGTAGCACGAAGTTTCAGATAAGCAATACCATCATAATCTTTAATAAATGATTCGTTCGACATCACCCAAGAGGCGCCAACAGACCAAAAGGGTTTACCTCTGTTATTGGATTTTACACCAAATAAATTGGATGCATCTTTCCGTGCACTCGCACTTAAAATATACTTAGCATCAAATGAATAGGATGCATTAGTAAAATAGGAAACAAACCGATTATTGATATGAGATAACGGCATTTCAGCAAATATTCGTGATGTACCCAAATACCCATTTGCTAATGGCAATTGAGAAACATAATCTACAGGGCTGTACATCAGTCTATCTTTATTATAACCAAAATAAATACTGCTGTTTGACTTCGATATATTTTGCCTCATTTCGTAGCCCGCTATTGCATTTAATTCGTGCCTATCTTTCCATTTTATATCATAATTAACTTGTAACCTTCCTTGCTGTGCTGTATTTTCACTATTGTAAATAGACATTTTATCACCGTTAGGTATGTTCCATTTGATCGATTGATCATCGTAAACAGCATAAGAATTAATCAGTTGCCTCATATAATAAGATTCAGCTCCTAGCAATGTTTCATCTACGCTGTTTGATTTACGATACGAAAACAAACCATAAAGATTTAATCCTTTTATGATTTCCCATTTAGAGTCAAAATTTATAATATTTTCTCTCGTATTGATCTGTTGCGAACTCTGATCCAATTCCGCAAGCGGAAAATACTTCCAACTCAATAACCGGCCATTACCTGCCGTATCCTGATATGCAGGAAGTGGTCCATTTCCAATAACTTCAACAGGATTTCCATTTTCATCAGCCAATCGGGCATAGGGATAGTTACCTCCGAACATTAATTGATATTGATTCAAATTACTATATCCAAACTCTTTATTTTTAACTTCTGTAACTCTCATATCAATACCAAAAGATAGATTGTTAAGTGGTTTCATCTGAAAATAATTCCTCAGATTAAGTCTTTCATTGGAAGAGGTAACGACTTGATTTAAATTTTTATCAAATCCCACTGAAAACAGATTTGAAAACTTGGCCGAGCCAGCTGTCAGTTGAGCACTATACTGCTGTTTAACTGCTTTTCGATAGATATACTTCGAGAAGTCTTTTCTAGAATCAATCTCTTTTAATTTATCTAATTCAAGTTCCAGTTGTGTACTGGATATTTCATTATTACGTGCATCTTTTAATAAAAGCAGAACTGGAGACAATCGATTAAAAATATCATCCAATTTATAATCGTATGCTCCCTTATCAAACAAATAGCGCTCAGCTTCTATATAATCTTTAGACGTCATGGCTGGCTGATAGAATAGATCAGGTTTATCTACGATCGTAAAATTGCTATTAAAACTGAGTCTTGCTGACGAATTAAACTGAGCTTTTTTTGTCGTTATAACAATCACCCCATTCCCAGATTGCGCTCCCCAGATCGACGAAGCTGCGGCATCTTTCAGCACGGTGATATTTTCAATATCATTTGGATTGATATTATTAAAATCACCTTGATATGGCATACCATCTAAAACAATTAATGGCCAAACATTAGAACGCATTGAACTCTGCCCCCTAACATTTAGATTCAACAATTTTCCTCTCGAGTCAGTTCTCATTTTGGTTGTAGATATACTCGGCACCACATCTTCCAACCTGCTCACAAAATCTGTCGACACCTTCCTATTGAAAAGTTTATTATCAACAAACTCGAAACTTCCCGTTGCACGCTCTTTAGGAATTTTCTGATATCCAGTCGACACCACCTCCACTTCGTCAAGTTTATTATCCTCAGGTATCAATTTAACGATTATTGATACTCCTGAGGTATAATTGATTTCTTGACTTTTGTAGCCGACATAAGTGAATTTCACCAAACCTTTCAGATTCTCGACCGAAAGGCTGAAAGTTCCATCTTTCTTGGTAGAGGTTCTAGCTTTTTCGGCTTCGACTCGGACCGACACGCCATCTAATGGTTTGTTATCTATAGAAGATACAACCGTACCGCGCAACACATGATTCTTAGGCCCATCAGCCCCGCTGTCCTTGCGGGGCGTCTGAGCACTACTCAACATATGAAAGGTCATGAATAAGCACACTGAGAGCACCTTACTGATCAGCAGTATGTCTGCTCCTCGTGGCTTTAATAGCTTCCGGAGATATCCCCAGAGCTTGTTTATATATATTATATATGTGTTCATTGTTGTTAATTTTTGGATAAAGCTTCCCCTATCACCGTTTCTTGCCGAGGGTTGACCAGGTCGTCAATGTATCCCTCGGAAGAATCGGCGTCCACAGGTAGTGAAACTTTATTTAATTCTTTTCTAATATGAGTTCTTGATTCTTTTCTACTGCAGCTTTAGCTTTTATGATCAGCATGAGCTGTTCCTCCCATAGCAATTCGACAGACTCGCCACGAATGGTCAGTACTTTTCTGCTGTCTTTGACAATAGTCAGTTTTTCGACCCGTGCATCGATCCCAAAGTGCTCATTCAGATCGTTCAATATCCTTTGGCAGTATTCTTCCCGTTCTGTCCGAGCAGGTACAGTCAGTTCATAGCAGTAAGTGGATATAGGATCTCCTTTATACTTTGGTAAAAACTGTTCACTATGCTCCCCGAGTATCAGTATCTGATCGGTCGGAAAGTTTGCGGGCAGTCCCAAAGCAAATAGATAGATCTCATAAATGGCCATATTGATCAGTGATATCCGAAGCACATCGGTACTGTCATTTCGAACCACTGAGCTAAAGGAATCCGACGGCTCTAACAATCGTATCATCAACGAATAATAGCGCTGAGGCGGTCTTTCCCGCATCAGATATTTCATCGCCGACTGTTTGGAGATCTGAGTAGATGATGACTCAGGCTTCTTAAAAAATCGCTCTGGTAAAAGTGTTATCATAGTTCGTTTTTTGATAACGGGGACACACTTTTCACTCAAATACGAAAACATTTCTTCCTCTCGAGATAGCGCATAGCTGTCCCCTTTGCAAGTTTTTTGCATTTTTTTAGTGTTTAAATTGGCTCCCTTAATCCCTACCCGATTGGACATAACTTGGGCATTAAGGAAACCAGGTTAAAAAAATAAAGAATGAAAATGCAATTATATTGTCTTCGTCAATTGGTTATTTGTAGTCTCCGCTATTGCATAATTTGGATTAAAGAACAAAACCGACTTTTATAATATTAATGTATTACGATAAAATATTAACGAACATCATTTGCTTTACTAAAGGAAAGATTGTACTTTTAAAGTATCAAGTTGAAAAGTAGGCCTCCGATCCTCTTTTTGTTGGAGCATATAATTGTGCACTAATAAAATAAAAGTCGGTAACATGAGCCATCATAAAATGGAAATAAGCTAGTTTTAACCTAATTAGAACGTCATTTTTAGTATTATGTATGGTCAGCAAACCACACTTTTACTAAAACGCGCCTTTAAGATTTGGAACAAACTTCCCCTATCCTATTTATGCTTATGTTTTTTATTGACGAGCCTATTGCGGCGCTCGAAATACGTTCTTTAAAAGTTGTAAATGGGCGAACCGATGACTATAATCCTTGATTATGTCGTTGGTAGTTCTGTGGGTGGTTTCAATTCGTTCTATCATAATTTTAAAGGTTATGTGAACGATGTGACTCGAGAAGCTTAAAGTAAGCTTAATTGGTAAAATACCAATAGAGCGAAACTCAAAACTTCTGAACTGGTGCTGTCAAGAACCGCCACAACCAAAATTGTGGTTCCACAGAAGATTTACATGAGCTTCGCTCTATTGAATTAATATCACAAAGATAATAAAATCCAATAGATAGCGAGCTCACGATCTACTCATGTGGAAATTGACAGCTTCGTTCATGAGTGACATCGTAAAGATGGAAAATTTAAACTCCATCAAATTAGTCGCTTATACTATAACAAAGGTAATAACAATAATTCGAAAATAAAAATATTTAATACTCGCATTTTATAAAATTATGGTTTTGCACAAAATTGATGAAGTTGTATTTATTATCGAGCTACTTGAAAGCTTAAGAAATCATTTCAAGATTGAAAGAAAAGAAATAGACGAGCATGCCAAACTTAAAGCAGGGCAGTATTCTAGAATGATTGGTAAAAGTCAAAAGATTGATTTAAAATCATTAAGAGACGTCTGTAAGAATATATATAATTTATCTCTAAAAGCTTTCTTGAATCTCGAGGGTGAATTTCCAACGTACGAAAGTCTACCAAATAAAATACAAGAATTAACAAAAGGTAGAAATGGTATTAGAGAACAGAAGACACTAAATCTAACGTCTTATTTGGTACTAATCATCAATCAATACTATAAACTTGATGATGTAATAACGAATAAATTCATTCGAACTTATTTACCCACTCAACTAAATGGTAAATCAATTGAACTAAGTAAAACAAGCATTAAGAATCATTTCAAAGATATCAATGAGGATATACCATCCAAATCAAAAGTGTATAAATTGATTATCCCTTTTTCATTAGAAACAATTGAAAATGCCATCAAAACTGTAGATCCACTGTGGTATAAGAATTTTTTGGAAAATGCTAAACAAAAGCTCTTATCTGACAAAAAATAGAAAAATTTTCATCAGATATAGATTGTCAAGATGACAAAAATCATAAAGTGATTTATGAAGATATTTAAAATAGCGGAGAGTGAATTTTTAAAGAAAACAAGAAAGAATTTGGGATAAAATAAAATAATATACAGATATGGATGACCTTATTAATTCACTGGAAAAGAAAATTTTAGAGTTTGATGAAGTAAATTTTGAAAGAGACTTAACAAGAAGAGAAAAAAAGAAAAAAGAACATCTGAAGTATGAAATATTTTGGATTAAGTTGAAGAAATTCAAACCAGATTTCGAGAGATTAATCTTCAATGATGTAAAAAAACTTTCGGATAATTTTACAGTCCCTCTTTTAGAAAAAAATATCCTACTTAAAATCGAAACGCACATAAGAAAAAGAGGCAGGATTTTCGGCCCAGATCTTCCAATTTATACGATTTTGTCGATCACTGACAAAACTATCAGCCGATCTAGTCGTTGGGAAAGAACTTATTTTCTATTAATAAAGGGTAATCATGAAGAAGGTACAATTGAGTTGTATGATTGCAATCAAGATTTAGAATACGTATCTGATTTTATTAAAAAAAATGCTTGGGGTAGCCCAATAAAGCAGTTTAAAATAGATGAGTTTAAGTTTGCCTTATTGAAACCATATATTGAAAAGTGGTTAAAAAAGAATGTAGACAGAATTCAAAAAAGCGAGTCTTTCAAAAAGAAAAATGAGATTGTTTGATCTGAAAGCCGGCCAAAACAAGATGAGTTTAGAGACAAAATTTAAAGATATGAACCACCAGATGGTATTGAATAATGTTTTGCTGAAATATGTGGACATCATGGATATTAAAGATGTCCATAAATTAAGGACTGATCCAGACGTTGGTAAATTTTTAATGAGAAGTCTTGACCAATCTCTTGAAGAAATTCAAATCTTCGTGGAGGATAGAATGAGAATAGACGAGTTTTTCATTATCAGAACAAAAGATACAAATGAATTTGCAGGCACAATTGCGCTGTGGCGTATAGATCTTGATAATCAGTATGCTGAATTGGGTTATGAAATGTTACCTGAGTTTCAAGGAAAGGGATTAATGGATAGTGCGTTGAAATTGATACTAAAGCATGCAGCTTCTTTACATATAAACCGTATCGAAGCGAAAACACATCGGGATAATCTGAAATCACGCAAACTGGTTCAAAGAAATGGTTTTACACTTCTTGAAGACGTTACTGATGACAATTATCTTGATAATGTAGTGTATGAATATATAAATGCTAACAATAAAACCTAATCAATAAAACGAATAAATTATGACATTAGCCTTCTTAAACCTTGGAACATCAGAAATGCTTTTAGCAATTTTCATCGTTCCTTTTATTATTGTTTTATATACTGTTTATCACATTCTAAAAAATAAAAATCTGTCTAGCAATAAGCAGATTCTATGGATAATAGTTGTGTTTCTTTTCAATTTCATTGGGAGCATTTTCTACTGGTGGTTTGGTAAAGATAAATCACAAGATATATGAGAAAACTAACATTACTCCTATTCCTATTAACAATGACGACTATAGTTTTCGGGCAGGACTTTACGAGCACTTCAATGAAGTCTACCACACTATTGACTGTAGCCTCATTAGGAGTATTAATTGCAATAGTAGTCTCTTGGAGCAGAAATAGTTCAATAGGATATGCTATTTTTCATGGGTTATTCGGCTGGCTGTATGTGATTTATTTTGTATTCACAAATAAGATGGACATTGCGTTTATAAAACTCAATAAACTATTTTCAACACTAAATATTGCCGTATTAGTTACAATAACTATGTTAGCAATTATTCCTACATTTTATTATTTCTATTTAAACAGTCTATTGTATCAGAACAATCCAGCGGAAACAGGGGTAATTGGAGATACACTAGGGGGCTTTTCTGCACCAATTATTGGTATTGCCGCAGCAATATTAACATTTTTAGCATTTTGGGTTCAATATAAGGCAAATCAACAACAAGGATATGATCTTAAAATAGAACGTTTTGAAAACAAATTTTATGAAATGTTACGGGTTCACCGCGACAACGTGGATCAAATAAGTATTAACAATAATGTTACTGGCAGAAAAACTTTTTCTCGATTATTTAGTGAGCTACGATTCATATATTTTTATTGCTTAAATGACTTAAAAATCCATAAAAATGAAATCGAAATTCCAGCCGAGAAAATATATAACATTGCCTATCTGATTTTTTTCTTTGGAATTGGTCAAACTTCAAGTCGATTAATAAATGACATCTTAGATGATGAAACAAAACCAATATTTAAAAATCTGTCAAATAGAATTTTAGAAACCCAAAAAAACTACAGAAAAAATTTACATCAAAATTTAGAAGTAGAATTCAATAATGAAAAAGTAATATTTCAATACGACTACATACCTTTTCAGGGCCATATGGGGAACTTAAGTCACTATGTGCGACATATATTTCAATTAGTTTCATTTGTGGATACACATTGTCCAGATACAAGTAATGGCGATGCAAAGAATAATTATATTACCACTATTAGATCTCAATTGTCAACTTATGAGCAAGCTTTTCTCTATTATAATGCACTGTCCGTCTTAGGAACGCCTTGGTTAGAGAAAGAGAAATCTAAAGAAAGTTTATTAATTAAATATCCAATTTTAAAGAGCTTGCCAAAACCACTTGCTGATTTTTATAGAACACCAGATGAAGTATTTGGCAATAATGAGAAAAATTCAGAAAACAACATTCTATTCGAATGGACCGAGATAAAAAAGAGGTTTCAAAATATTAATTCAGCAAATGTTGCAAAATGATTAACATAGACAAAGCATTTAACACGGAAAATAGAAGTATTTACGAATACTTTCAACAACCTGGAGTAGGATTTTATATTCCATTATATCAACGTGAATACAGTTGGGATTCGTCTAATATTGAACAACTGTTAGAAGATATTTCTAAAGGAATAGAAGAATTGTCTGACAACAGTACCGATAATCAAATACGATTTTTGGGCACCATAATAACAGTAACCGAGTCTGATAAAAATAATATTCAACCTCAAGATACTAAGGCTCTCCCTCCTGCTATAGAGAAAGTTATTGATGGTCAACAAAGGTTATCTACAATTGCACTAATATCAGCTTTACTCTACAATCAAATATTAATTATACAGGAAAGGTTAGATAAGGCTTCAAAAAAATTGGATGCCCAATACGACCAAGAAGAGATAACTTTAGAAATTGATGAAGCATGTAATGCTTGGAAGGAAAAATTACAATCAATATTTGGTGTAGACTTAACTCGAGGTACTCCACGTATAAAACCCAAAATAATACGTGGTAACGTAGATAAGTGGGTAATGAAGGAAGAGAAAAATGAAAGTTATCATTCCCAAATAGCAAGCTATCTGAATGCTTTTATTGATTATTTTTTCAATAAAGGTGAAATGCCAACATTTGATAAGCAATCAAACGCTGGTCGAAATCTAAAGGAAGTTCATGGATGGTTAATGAAAAGAGTAGCATTAGCTCATGTAGATAACTCTGAATTTTGTGACGCTACCACTATTCTAACAAAAATAGATGAGGATAATTTATGGCAATATGAACGTATATCTTTAAGAGAGATATTGACCACCGGTGATGTGACTGATAAAAATTCGTACGCGTACAACCTATCATCCTTAGTTCAAACATTCGCCGTTTGTCATTACTTGTTAGATCGTTGTTGTTTTACAATCATAAAACCAGCAAACGATGATTGGGCTTTTGATATGTTTCAATCTTTAAACGCTACAGGTACGCCATTAACTGCCATTGAAACTTTTAAACCTATTGTTGTACAGACTATACCTAATTTCAAGGAATCTTCTGAAAACGACTATTTTACCAAGATTGAAAAGGCTTTTGAAAATTTATCCAGTGCGGCTCAAAAAAGCAAATTAACAAATGAGTTATTAACTTCATTTGCACTACCGATTGAGGGTAAAAAACTGGCTACTCATTTTAGTGCACAAAGAAAATGGTTAGATGCGACCTACAATCAACTACCTGATCTTAATGAAAAAACAGATTTTATCAAATTCTTTGGCAATTACACTGAATTTTACGACGCAATTTGGAATAAATACAAAGCAAAGGATGACGTTCCATTGAGTACACTAATAGGTAGTGCCGATGCAGAGCTGACCTCCTTATTACTTTTATTCTTAAAAGATAGTAACCATAAAATGGCGATTACTTTTTTAGGTACATTTTATCATGAACTTGTAGAAGGAAAAGAAAATTCTGTAGCCAATTTTACATCCATCGTAAAAGCTATATCTGCTTTTTATATCATTTGGAGATCAAGCCAATCAAATTCTGGTCTTGATGATGCATACCGTACTTATTTTCGTGGTTCCACAAAAGCTAATATAGAAAGTCATACCTGGTTGGAAAATGGTCCATTTGATGTTGCATCAATCAAATCATACTTAAAAAGTGCACTTCCTCACAAAGATAAAAAAGACTGGTTAGCTAAAGCAACTTCATACTGCGGCTATAAGACGTCATATAGCATTTGCAAGTTTGCTTTAAGAAATGCTGCTCATGATACTATACCAGACGACAATAAACCTGGTCTGTTTAAAAAATCAACACCTGGCAAATCTGATTACCTTAGGTTGGAAAAGTGGACAAATGAAGAGTTAAATTCAATTGAACATATAGCACCCGAAAAGAATAAAGGTGATTGGGATAATTCTCTTTATGAGGAAGACGAAATGTTTAATTCATTAGGAAACTTAACTCTATTACCGAAAGGGGTTAACACTAGTGCTAGTAATAAAGGTTGGCATGAAAAGCAATTGTATTACAAACACCTTGGAGAACAAGACCCTACTCGCTTAGTTGAACTAACAAATAAAGCGACCGCAGAGGGAATCACACTAAGCGCTGGTAATTTAGCAATATTACAAAAGGCAAAATATGCAGATCATATTCGTCCGTTACTTAATATTCCACCAAATCAAAAATGGGATAGATATATTGTAGAAGCTAGGTCGGAAAAAATATTGGAAGCTTTATGGGATAGAGTTATAACTTGGTTAGATTAACCTGTAGCACCCTCTCAAAAAATAAATTGTTTTTCTACAATATGAACCCATGTGTTTATATTGTACAGAAATATAATTAGTAAAAAACAGACAAAAGCTAAGTAAGGTCTAATAAGAAATTAACATATAATACGGGAAACCATAAAATTATAGATTTCAAATAGTATATTTTTAAATAATACTAATTTAATTAAAATGCTTAAAGATTGCGATTGGTCCAAAGATAGAGATTATAAAACAGGTTCTGAAGATGATCCTAGGCAATTTTATTTGGATGGACTTACTAATAGCTCCGAATTCCACTTATTATTGGGATATTTCAGCTCTGCTGCTATAAATTTACTTGCTTTAGGTTTTGCAACATTTATAAGTCAGGGTGGAAAAATGAGAATGGTAATAAACCATTTACTTTCAAAAAAAGATAAAGAAGCCCTTGAAAAAGCACAACAAAGTGAGTTCCCCGTAGGTCTATTTGATCTAAGTGATATTGTTCAATTAGCAGCAACACTAAATGAATACGATAGACATTTTTTCGAATGTTTAGCTTATTTGATCGCAAAAAAAAGAATAGAAATCACAATTATTAAACCAAAAGCAGGTAGAGGAATTGCTCACTACAAATCTGGTGTTTTCTTTGACGGAGCTAATTATGTTGGGTATAAAGCATCTTGCAATTTTACTTGGAACGGTTTGTCTGAAAATCTTGAAGAGCTAGAAGCTTTTTTAGATTGGGAAGACGGACGTTCTCATACATTGGTAAGAAAACAACTAAAAGTTATCGACAATTACACTTCGGAATCTGACAATGAGGTGGAATATCTTTCACCGAGCGATATTGAAGTTGCTATTAAAAAACAGTTTGGAGGAAAGGATGTAGATGATCTACTTATACAGGAAAAGGAATTACTTAAAAAAAAGAGTAAACTTTCATTCAACTCCAAATTAAAGAAGACAATTGAACGAATTGAGGATGAAATAGAAAAAAGAATGTCCATGCCAAGATTTCCTTATGATGAGGGACCAAGGAAATATCAACAACAAGCTTTTGAAAATTGGAAGAATAATCAACAGCAAGGCTTATTTGCAATGGCGACGGGTACAGGAAAAACAATTACATCTCTCAACTGTCTGCTTGAAGTATATAAAAAAACAGGCTATTACAAAGCATTAATACTTGTCCCTACTATCACACTCGTAAACCAATGGGAAAATGAGTGTAAAAAATTCAACTTCAAATCAATAATTAAAGTTTATTCGAAGGTGCATTGGAAAGATCATTTAGCAGCAATTCTAACTCGTGAAAAGCTCTTTCCAACAGAGCAAGTATCTTATATTATTATTTCTACATACGCCTCATTTGCAAAAGATAGTACATTTATCGAATTAAATCTATTATCACCTAAAACACTTCTCATTGCAGATGAATGTCATAATATGGGCTCAAGCAGATTAATCAAGCTACTTGATAAAATAACCTATAAACGAAGAATTGGCCTTTCTGCCACACCCGAAAGGCAATATGATTTTGAGGGCAACTTAAAAATGTTTTCTTTCTTTAATAGCGAAAAAGAATATACGTTTGAATACTCAATGAAGGAAGCGATAGAAAGAAAGGTGTTGTGTCGTTATTATTACTACCCACACTTAGTTTCTCTCACTGAATCTGAAATGAAAGATTATATGGATTTATCTCTAAAAATTTCAAAATTTTATAACTCTGATACTGATAACTTTGTCAACAACTCCATTTTAACAGCTCTATTATTGGCAAGAAAAAGAATTGTACATAAAGCTTATAATAAAATATCCGTATTCCGTGACATTTTAAAATATGAATACGCAAAGAAAGGAAATTTAAAATATACTTTGATTTACGTCCCTGAAGGAAACGACCCCAATGACTATTTTGAAACAGATATATACTCCGAAAAAGAAATTACAGACACTGATATCGAGGCAGTACATCTTATTGATGTTTTTACTAATGCTGTTAAAGAAACTGGTAGTCGTGTTACAATTAAACAATTCATTTCGGGAACTAATAATAAAGACCTGGTATTAGAACAATTTGCGAATGGTGAAATAGACGTACTAACTTCGATGAAATGTTTAGACGAAGGAGTTGACGTTCCTCGTTCTGAACTCGCCATCTTTTGCGCAAGCACAGGTAACCCACGACAATTCGTTCAGCGTCGTGGTAGAATATTAAGAAATCATGTTGATAAACCATTTGCATATATACACGACCTAGTTGTGATCCCTAAAATAAAGACCCATAATGAAAGTTATAAAATGGAAAGAAATATGCTTAAAAAAGAATTAGAGCGTGTAAATAACTTTGCCTCTCTAGCTGAGAACAGCTCATATACATTGAATATACTTTTAGATACCATGAATTATTACGATTTAAACCTATATAATAATGAATAATAAAAATAAAATGCTTCATCTCGTACTTTCCGATGAAAAACTAAGTTTCTTTTATGAATACAACTCTGACGAATATACGACAATAGAAAATGCATTAAACTCTGAAAACCCTATTGTAGTTACAGTAGCAAAAATAATTGAAGGAATAGATGGAAATCCGGACAAAGGAGTTTATAAAGAAACCTACAATGAAATTATCAACTATTTAAATCAAAATATACTATGATTATCAAAGAAATAACTATTGAAAACTTTCGAAGTTATTATGGCATAAATACTATCAAATTCAATGATGGATTAGTAATTTTCATAGGAGACAATGGGGATGGTAAGACAACATTCTTTGAGGCATTAGAATGGCTATTTGATACAACATCTCAAAAATTAGATAAACAGCTTATTTCCGAGAAAAAAATATCAGAGTTACCTGAATTTGAAAGCGATGTACTTCGTGTTACAATGACCTTTGATCATGACGGAGAAAAGATTTTAGAAAAATCTTTTCAATTTTCTAAAGAATCAAATAATGAGATTAAAGTTTCTGACTTTCAATTTAAAGGTTTTGAAAACAATGGTTCAGAACGAATTCCAATTCAAGGTGGAAGATTATTAGACCGATGTTTTGAAGCAGCAATACGTAAATATTGTCTATTCAAAGGCGAAGAAAATTTAAATGTTTTTAATAATCCGGATGCACTACAGTATTTAATAGACACTTTCTCAAATATCAGTCAATTTGCCCCATACTGTAGTGAAGATGAACACAACCTAGGCTTTACTGAATATGCCGAAACTCTATCTAACAAAGCTTTTGAAAAAGCTATGAAATCAGATAGTCAAAACTCGCATCAGGAAAAAGAGTTAAGTGCAAAACTAAATGATGTAAGAAAAGAATTAAGTGATATTCGCAAAAGATTAAGAAGTAACAGAGAAAATTCCGCTAATTATTCAAGTAAATTAAGTGAATTAGAGAATAGTAAAGAAGCTAGCTCATTATTAAAAGATATAAACGACCGATTAAAAGCATTTAAAGATAAGAAATATCAAAATGACAGACATATAAATGAAGATTATTCTATAAAGCTTCTAGACGATATGTGGATACTCTGTGATTTCTCATCAACATTCAATGAATTTCAAGAAAAAGTATCGATCTTCAGTAAAGAAAAACGACGACTTGAACGAGAGGAAGATAAAATAAAAGGCAAAAAAGAACTAGCTAAAGAAATAGCGGAGGGCATAATCCCGCTATCTCCTAATGTTCCTGATAAAATCTCTATGCAAGAAATGATTAAAGATCAGTTTTGTAAAGTATGTGGACGTGAAGCAGAAGAGGGGTCTGACGCACACAACTTTATGATACATAAACTACAGGAACTACTAGATAGCCAACAGCCTAAAAATGAAATAGAAAAACCTTTATTTTCTAATAACTTTCTAAAAGAATTAGAACAAAAAAGTAATCACCTAGAGTATGATCAAAGCGATATCAATAATCTTTTAAATACAATAAAAGACTATATTGAATTTAATGAAGCTAGAAAACTTGAATCTAGTAAGTTTCAAGAAAGTATTAATAAAGACGAAGATAACAAAAGAAAACTTTTAGCTCAAAATGATCGTTTAACGGAAGAGCAGTTACAAAATTCTTACCAAAATATAAATAACTGGTGGAACAATAAAAGTGACGCTGACAATCAAATAACTATCCTAGAAAATGAACTAAGCAGAAAAGAAAAAGAATTAGAAGAATATCAAGAAAGATATAACAATTTAGCAAAAGGATCTTTTGCTGATACATATCGCAAAATTCATAGTGCCTTGAATAAAATAAAAAATGCTTTTATAAATGCCAAAGATAAAAACACACAAGATTTCCTAAATCTCTTAGAAGAAAGGGCTAATAAATATCTTGAAAAATTAAATATTGATGGATTTTTTGGTATAATTAGGATAATAGAAATTGACAAAAAGAATACAAAAATAACACTAGTTGATAAAAATGGTACTTTTATATCAAGCCCAAACCAAGCCTTAAAAACAACAATGTATATGTCTGTATTATTTGCAGTATCAGACTTAACAGCTATAAAACGGGAAAATGATTACCCATTAATCTTTGATGCTCCTACAAGTTCATTTTCTCCACAAAAAGAAAGTGATTTTTTTAAAATCATATCTAATATTAACAAACAATGTATAATATTCACTAAAAGTTTTCTTACTGAAGATGGTAAGTTAGATAACCTTAAAATAGAATCTCAAAACTGTCAAATTTATAGAATAGAAAAACTACGTCCATTCGACAATTTGGATTTATCCACAATACAAACAAAAATAACACCTATAAAATAACACAAATGGCAAAGGAAAATTTATACGATGTTTGGGCAAAAAGAAACCCAAAATTTGAAGTGTACTTTGAGGAAATACTGCTGAGGCCATTTACGGAATATGGAGGTGGATCAGTAGAATCAATGTCGAGTAAAGGAAAAATATTTGGAGCTGGGTATGAGCTTTATATTTATGCTTTCTTTATAGGATTATATTCAAATGGACAAAAAGAATTAAACGAAACGACCAAAGTCCTTGGCCAACCGATTCAATTCTGGGGTAATCTGGATTCTAAAAAGCTTAGAAAAGGATATCCTAAACTAAGAGAATATATTTTTACCGCATTGATAGCTAAAACAGAAAACCTGGACCTAATAGCACTTGAAAAAGGAGAAATTAATACAAGAAAAGCTGTAGACTATTTAATTGACTGTATGGAGAAATATGCAAATTATGGGTTTCATAAAATGGAAGAAAAAATAAAAATTAATCCTAATTTTTATTATAAAAATACAGGTTTTTTAGATGTTATATTAGACTTAATTCCAAATGCCAGACAAAATAGTAATACCGATCTAGAAGAGTTATAAAATATCAATTGTAAAAGTTGATATCTAAAAGCCTTTTAAAATTTAAAGGCTTTTAGATATTCAATAGCTTCTTGTAAAGAACTACAAATTACATCAGTTGACTCATGACATATTGCAAAATATTTCTTAAATAAATTATCTTTCTTTGATCTTTCATCAACTAAAATAATAAGCTTATTTTTAGCCCTAGCATATCCTATCTCAAGTGCTAATCCATATCCGGAAGGATTACTTTCAGACATATAACCAAAGAGGATATCACATTTGTCCACATAAAATAAGTCCCAATGAGTATATTTATTGGATTCTTTTAGTGCATGACCAAGAGGATCAAAAATGATAAAATTATTTTGTAATTGCTTTATAACCTCATCCTGCCAACCTCCAATAAAACCACCTGCTAAATATAATTTATTCACCGTGTTATTTTAAATATGAAAAAGGAATTTTTTTCGCAATTGAATAGAAAAATCTTTTAGAGTTTCCAAGTAATCCAGAAAATATTAACAAAATTACATATATTACTAAAAATTGATTATCCATTTTCAGAAAATGAATATTTAAATAACCCAACACAAATTGAATAGTGCCTAGTAAAGGCATAAATAACATCATTGTTTCAATATTATCAAATAAAGACGATCTAAACATAAATGTATAAACTTTCTGATCCAAACCTTGATTTCTTGATATTAAAATATTTCTAATATCATCAACTTCCATATTATGAACTCTGGTAATACCTTCACCATTCAAGAACAACTTTGCTTCCTCAAATATTTCTGAATTTTTCAAGTCTGTTTCCCATTTATCAGACATTCTGTTTTCTATCAACTTCTTTAAATTACTTGTAGAAGTAGGCTTAAATAGATTAATCAAAAAATTATTAAAACAATCCTGAATAATAGTTTTATATTTTGACATAGAATAAACCACAAATCCAAATACATAAGAAATAACAATAACTAAGTAATCAACATTAAATATGCTCCAATCAAATAAAAAGTTATTATTGATCCCAATTGAATCAAGTAAAAAGAAATTGAGAACAATCAAAAACAAAAAACCTGGAATAAGAAATCCAATAATATCCCAAACAAACTCTTTTAATGACGTTACAAAATCACTCATAATCTAAACAAAACAGGCAATACATCCATCACCTTCATCGGTGAGGATATCCATTAATAAATTAGAATTAGCAGCAGTAGCCTTTTTAGCTCGTTCCTGACGTTTAATATAATCTCGCTTGATCTGTGCTACACGCTCAGGTTTAGCGAGATCTTCTAAAGGTTCGTCCATCCAAGAATAACCTTCTTTTTCGTATTCCATCGCTTTAGCAAAACGATCGGGATGTTGTTCTAATAACCAAACCCATTCTATCTTCTGCTGGAAAAAGCAAAAGAAGCAACCTGATCGACTACGGGAATAAGTACCCTTTTTCCCATCTACTTCAAACTCGATGGGTTCATAATATGCTGGTACTCCTACTCCACTTTCCCTTAGAATTTTGAAAATATCTGCTTTGATTAAGATATCGTCATTATCTAAAAGTGGAAAGTCAGTTTCATGGGCCATTGGCTTATCCGTAATCTGCAAAAACTGATAAATCACTTTATTAAATAATGGCGTATCTAAATCAAGTAATAACTTGACTTTCTCTTCCATTAAAAAGGATTTGGACAATGGTGTCCTGACGACTTCAAAGATGCGCTCTATTGCTGCCGCATCTTCAAATTGCGCATAATATGATTCTATCAATGGCATATTGACATTGTCAAAAGCCATCTGCATGACATCGACACTCCAAATGTTTTGACGGAAAGGAAATATGGACTGTATATTCTGCTTTTTAGAAATATAGCCCTCACGATCTTCATCTCCCCGAATACCCACATAGGAAATAACAAGATCGTCGCCAACAAAATCTTCAAAAGGATCTAGCTTTAGCTTTTTGGTACACCATCTCGATTGTGATGATGGTAAGTAACCTCCAAATATTTCATAGAAATGATCGAAAGGATTTTGATGACTATCCTCAGCGGCAACAAGCAAGTGTATCTTTTTACCTAAGTATACTTCTAAGTTATCGATCAGCTGATAAGTTTCTTCAAGCTCCTTACCTGTATCTGTTGTGTAATATTCGACGTCAAGTTCAGGATAATGATTTTTCATATAGATGGCAAGGGCAGCACTGTCCTTACCTCCTGATATACCTAATAAATGTCTTACTTTGCGTGCCATACTTGTCTTTCCTTCTATTTTTTGAGTTGCTCCTCCAACATCCGCGTCAGAATAAAGATATTCAAATTTTTGTCATCAGTCAATGATGCCGTCATTAATTCTTGTTTTTTAACGACTTGATCAAATTTTGATTTATTCACCTTGACTACTCGACTTTGTGTACCTGTTCCTATATTAGTCAATTGTATCTTGAAAGCATGATTTAAATCAGTTTCATTGACCTCCTTAACAATATCGGTATAGTTATCCAATTCTTCAACCCAATCCTTAAATTTGCGGTGCAATACCTCTTCCTCATGATCTTCTATTTGCTCTAAAGATTTACCTAAGATCACCTGAGCAACCGAACTAAGCCACGCCTTCTTATCATCTAATGGTGAATTGATACGTTGCAAAAATGTTTTAAGATGGGGTGCCATTACATGTGCTTTGACTTGCTTAAAGCGCTGTTGTAATTTCTCCCTCCAAGACTCAAACGGTAGTTCTTTACGAAGACCTAACACCTCGGAAGTGATATAACTTTCGTAACGCTCTAATAAAGCATCGTAACTTAATTGTATCTCTTTGATGGCATGTCTCAATTCATCAAAATAAACATTTAATTTCTCTGATTCTTTATTTAACTCAGCCATAGAATAACCAATGGCCTGCGGGAAATCTTCGAAGAATGATTTCTCTGGATCTGTTGCCTTCGTAATAGCATCTCGAAGACGTTGTGCTTCTTTTGTAATTTTATTAGTTTTCTGCGCAAATATAGGAAGATCACGATAAAATGTTAAGAAAGGAACAATCGTATCGATAAAACTTTTAGATGATAATGTATCTGAAGAAGCCTGACTTAGTAGATCTCTATAGTGATTGAACACCTCAAGACGTAAGCCCTCAATATTAAATGCTTTGATACTGTAATCTGCTGGTTTACGAATTAATAGTTCTAATGTATCTATCGTAAGCTCTGGAATAAACCGTGTACCTTGATAATACAACGCATAATTTTCTTTTTTAACCAGTAGAAATAAAGGCAGCAAGAAATCAACTAATCCTTTTTTGACCTTAAAAGGCTTTACAACCAAATGTTCCACCAAATCTTGAAGCGAACGCTTAGCTTGCTTAGCCGAGTCCAGGAAAGCTACGAAAATAGCCCATATAGGTGCGAAACTTTCAGTTGTAGGCTCTGCCAATTGCCAATGACCATCTATAGCTCTATGGAAACCATTTTGCTTTAATAAAGCTAGATAAATAGTTTTGTCCGGTGGAAATAAATGCGAGGCATAACCTAAGTTTTCCTGATCACTTTGTAATATCAGTTGGGTAAATAAAGTCTTACGAGCAGTAGAAATAGATGATGAAAGTCGTGTTTTATTGACCATCTCATTCAAGAAATATGGCGTATCGCGATAGATATCGGATACGATATGACTGAGATAAGTATTTAACGATTTACGATCTTTAATCCTGTTCGCAAGATCTTCACCTTTATAATATAGTTTAATCTGCGTTGGATCAATCTCGTTGAAACAGTCCAGCACGTATTTTTTCAATAATTCACTATGATGAGCATATAAAGTATCAAACTCATTTCTAGCTACACGATCACCTTCAAATTTGTTTCTGGCAATTTTAATTTGCTCAATCAATTGAATCTGATCAACGATTGCACTTGTGTTTTTAAAATAAATATAAAGAATAGCTTCTTGCTGAACATCACTAACGAGACGAATAGACTCTTCTGAGCTTGTTGTTGAAAAAACAAGGTTGATATAACCATCTACCTCATCCTTTGGTTGTTTACTAATGGGTTCATCGGATAGTTTGAATTCGAAGTATCGTGGTGTACCTTTTTCCAATAAGTATTTCTTAGCCAACATCGCCGGAAAAGAAAATGTTTTATTGATGTATTGACTGATACTCGTAATCTCAGGAAGATGATATTTAGCTTCTTCGATAGCGCTATCAATATCAACATCGGTGCCTTCGATGAGAACGTATCGATTATTATGTGTGCGAAAGCGAATCACTTTAGCCTGCTCCATCAATCGTAAAGTTTCCTTTGTATCGTCTAATCCTAACGTTATAGTACAATAATCTGTTAAGAACTGTTCATCGACGATCAGTGATTTACGACCAAAAAGGCTTAAAAGACCGATAATTTTAACGAGATGTCTCCCTAATATCAATTGATCTCCATCCAATAACCCCTCGACACGCTCAATATTGTCTAACATCAATCTCCAAGCTCTATAATCTGGATTTTGATGTACCGTTAATTGTGCGTAGAAATGATAAACGAGATAATCATAGACATGTGATAAACTATAAAACTTATTCGCACCCTCATTTAAAAATTGACCAATGCCATTATAGTCATTGAACTCTAAAAAGGTAAATAATGAGCGTTCATTTTGACCATAGCGTTGTAGAGCAAGTGTCAAGATACTTCCTGACAGCAGATCTAACGGAGCTAGGTTATTTGCAACAGTCTTGTTGAAATAATCCTTTAGTGGAAAAGCTTTAGCACGTTCGATCGTTTTCAATAAATGAGTGATCGTCTTTGCATCAACTTGGTAGTTGTTATTTTTAAGCTTCTCACCTGCGATAAGTAGTAGTTGCTCTGCAGGCTCATTGAAAGGAATTTCTTTGAAGCGACCTTTAACTTTCAACCATTCTTTGCGATTAGCATCGCTTAATTGATAAGCATATGCTGCAAAGTCTTGATGCAATGTTGTAATCAATACAAGATTTCGCTGTTGATCATTGATCATTTCAGCTAATTGCTGTAAAAAATAGAAATCTGCTTCTGGATTATTCTTAGCGGCGTATTCTAAATATTTTCCAAACTCATCAATGCGGATAATTAAAGCTTTCTTTTCAGCTTGTAAAGCTTTTGCTTTAACATCTAATGCTGTTAATACATCATCTGTGTTAGAACGTAAAGACTTTGAAAAAGCTTTTTTAACAGATGAGTGCTCCCCTACTAAATCAAAAAGTTCATAGTTTGTATACCCTCTTAATATATAATCAAAATGATCAAAGTAATCATTGTTCTTTTCAACAGCTTTTCCTAAAGCCCACATAAATGTAGACTTACCTGTACCATATGCACCTACCAGAGTGAAAGCACGCGCTCCTAAGCGAGATGATTCTACAATCTGCTCAAAAGAACGCTGACCATTGATCGTCGGGATATAAGCAATTTCCCGATCCTTGTCACGAATAATATTGACGGATGGTGAATAATTATAGTCCTGCATTTTCAATTTCATAGTAGTTTCTCAATAATTGTATGCTATCTAACCCTTCATTTACTTGAAGAACTGGATTACCTGCTGTCTCCGTATATACCCCATAAGCTGAGGGAATCTGTTGTAGTCTTTGTGCTAAAGTTGTTTCAGTAAGTAGAAATACATTACCTAAAGATGTGGGATCATTAGCGAGTGATGATAAGCTAATAGATGATCCATAATCAGTATTGTCCAATATCACATATAACAACGCTTCGATTGGTAAATCTTGTTTTGGGCTAGTATCAAATCGATACCACTCGACAAGATGATCATTGTCATCGTGT
Source organism: Sphingobacterium kitahiroshimense (assembly GCF_025961315.1). Taxonomy (NCBI): domain Bacteria; kingdom Pseudomonadati; phylum Bacteroidota; class Sphingobacteriia; order Sphingobacteriales; family Sphingobacteriaceae; genus Sphingobacterium; species Sphingobacterium kitahiroshimense. The sequence goes on from NZ_JAOQNK010000001.1 coordinate 1,617,350, forward strand.
CGTTTTAATGAAGTGATAAGACCAAGTTCTTGTAGGATATTAATAAAGCCTTCTTCGACTTCATTTGAGTTGCCGGAAAGGTAATTATTAAGGAATGCTTTGATATCTGAATCTAAAGTTTTCTCACTAAATGTTCCTTTATTTTCCTCAATCTTACGTTTCAAGAATTTCTTCAGTTGTTCACGTGTAAATTCGGCACGCTCACGTCTAAAGAAGTTAAAAACTAAGCTATAGATACTTGCTTTCTCTTGCTTAATAAGCTGATAATGCAATAACCATAAACTCAAAGGATCCTCTAAGTATAAATCGACACCTTGATCACCAAATAGGTAATCTGCTAATTGTGTAGTTTCATCGTTATCATCAACTATACCAAAGGCTTTGAGCCAAAAGCGAATCGAAGTAACCATATTCTTACCTACCCCAAGTTCAACAACTGCATCTTCGTCGGTAAATTTCTTACCAGACAGGATGAAATCATATCCCTTCTTTAACCAATATATTTTACACGCAAATGTTTCGTGCCCTGAGAATGAAAATTTTTTCATGAATTGTATTTCGTCTGTAGATTAATTGGCCATAGCCCTTAATCGTTCAACAACTTTATGTACAGCATCTGCTGTATGAAATATATCTTGTTCTGTAGTATAACGCCCTACACTAAAGCGGATGGATTGATTTGCCTGCTCTTTACTTAAACCCATCGCTATTAAAACATGGGAAGGCTCCATCACCAATGAATGGCAAGCAGAACCGTTTGAAACACAAACATCGTTCAATCCTAATAACAAAGCTTCATTATCTATTCCCTCAAACCGCATATTTGATGTATTGCAAACACGTGGCGCAGAGGATGTATTTCTAATGGTATATTCTTTAATCAATAAAAGATCTTCTAATGTATCCCGATAATTCTTCATACGAAGTATATCTTCTTTCACTAATTCTGATACCAAAACAGCTGCCGCTCCCATACCAACGATATTAGCTGTAGCTAATGTGCCACTGCGAAGTCCACGTTCATGGCCTCCGCCATAGACCAACGGCTTTAATTTGACATGAGGCGCAACATACAGTCCTCCAATTGCTTTCGGTCCATAAAATTTATGTGCTGAAAATGCCATCAAATCAATATTGGAAGCATCAAAAATATACTTTCCAACTGCCTGCGTGGCATCTGTCATGAATAATGCTCCATTTTCATGAGCAATATCAGCATATATGTCAACAGGTAGTAATACACCTGTTTCATTATTCGCCATCATGATGCAAACCAAAATTGTATTTTCCTTAAAAGCATCTCGATAAGCTTGCATATCAACCATACCAGCCAAATCAACAGGCAGATAAGTTACCTCCACTCCGATCGTCTCTAAATATCGACACGTATCCAATACCGCTGGATGTTCGGTCGTTACTGTAATGATATGTTTCGGCAATCCATTTCGAGCAGGTATACCCTGCAAAGCAATATTAATCGCTTCAGTAGCTCCTGCAGTGAAATAAATATCCTCTTCATTAACATCAATCATATCTGCAACTTGACCTCTAGCTACGTTAACCGTATTATTTAACATTCGCCCCATACGATGGCTACTTGCAGCATTGCCGTACATATCTGTCAAATAAGGCATCATTGCATCCAAAACCTTCGGATCCAATGGCGTAGTTGCATTATTATCAAGATAAATGAAGTCTTTTTTCATATAAATCCACTACAAAAGTAGGTTACAAAGATAGCTTTAAATAACCAGCTACGTGTCATCTAACAGCCCTTATTTTCTACAAATTACTACTTAAAACTTGAATCAATTGACACACAAGTCTATCAATATCTTCAAGCCTGAATTATGTTAATAATTATTTCTAATCTAACAATTTTAATTGACGGCAAGTAACATTGTTAGGAATAAATTTCTTTAAACAAATCTAGCAAATATAAATTTACATACTAATATTTTTAGCTTTTATTTTTCAACATAAATATTTTTGCTTTTATCAGTTAATGAAAATTATCTTTATCTTGGTTTAATAAGCAGAAGCTAACAAATACAATGATTCCAGAACTAACTTATTACATACACTGTTTTCAAAAATTAAAAAGGGACCATAAAAATGGAGGTGCCCCCCATAAACCGATCTTATTATTGAGTGTAATAGACTTATTTGAAAAAAAGTCTATTATAGTAATCAACTGTTTATTGTTCCGGAATTAGTATCATCTTTTAAAACGATATGGAGTCAATTGGTAGATTCAAGACATGATCCTATTTTTGCGTTGCCATTTTACCATATGCAATCAGAACCATTTTAGAATATTAATACGGAAAACCGTATTAATACCTTAAACTAACTTTTTAAATTTGTAAATTGTTTACTATTCCCTAGATTTAGTAGTCATCAATAGCCTATATCACTTATTAGCATAAAAGAAATAATAACACATTAAAAAAATGCTCGAGAAGACTTTAAATAAAATATCACATTTGGATGATACTAAAAGAATAAAACCATTTTGGAAATTTAGATTTGACGAGCATGCATATATTAAAGATTTTAAATATGGAAATTTAAAAAAACATGCAACAATTGCTTTAATTATATGGTTATTTAGTGATTATTTATCCCAAAAAGTCTTTAAAAAGTCAATACTCATTATTAAACAAAACATTAACCTACCAAACTTTACAACATTCGTATATTACATTGTCATACCATTCGTTATATTTTTTTTTATTAAACGTATTAGTAAAGGTTACACACCGTCCTTTAACTCATTGATTAATTATCTTATATATGTAGCATTATTTGGTTATCTAATAGAAAGTAATTCAGAACTAATTTCCCAGCTAAAAATAGAGTCACATGAGATCATTCACATTATTTTTGTTAGTTTTTTAATATTGCTTTCAAAATGGTCTTTATATTTCGTACGAGTAAACTCTGAAGACCTCAATTATCAATTTTTAATTGATAAAAAAAATGAAAAAGACCTCTTTGCATATAAAGGCCTTAGTAATGAAATTGAGAGATTTATACATAGCACCGAATCCGAGCATTCATTTGCAATTGGAGTGCTGGGTAATTGGGGAGATGGTAAATCATTTCTCACGAATACACTTCTAGGAGAACTTAAAAAAAATCGCGAGGATTATATTGTATTAGATTTTAATCCTTGGCTTTATGAAAAGAACCAACTCATTGATAGTTTTTTCAATGAATTTCTAAATGCTGTTTCTTCAATAGATCGATCGCTAAAAAATGATTTTTCTGCATATGCAAGCAAAATTACGGATCAATCAAATAACGAGAAGATCCAACTAACTAATTTACTCGTCAAACTTTTAACAGATTCAAGAACAATTAATGAAGTAAAATGTTCGATTAGTGAGAAATTAAAATATTCAAGAAAGAAAGTCGTCATTTTTATTGATGACACAGATCGGTTGGATTTAGAAGAGATCCTTTGTGTTTTAAAAATCATCAGGAACAGTGCTAACTTCTCCAACACTTTTTTCATTACAGGAATAGATTACAACTACCTCCACTCAAAAGTAGAAGACCCGAAATATCTGGAAAAAATATTTAATGTTTTGGTCGCATTACCTAAAGTTAGTCCTTCCGTTTTAAAAACTGAAATAATTAAACGTTTCAAAACTAATTTTCAAGAACACCACAAATTAATTGAAGCACTCGAAGATTTACTTCAATATGAGTGGTTTATGTCGTTTCTTAAAAATTTAAGACAAGTAAATCGATTAATTAATTCATTTAAAATTGCCTATAATAAACTGGGAGAAAATGTTGATCTAATTGACTTATTAGTACTAGAAACTTTAAAGAACAGCGCAACTAAAACATATTTTGAATTATTCAATAATAGAATAAAAGCCGAAACTTTCAACTCACCTGACAAGCTTGAAAGTGAATCGTTACGTACTCAAATAAATGAAGTTAAAAACCCTGACATACTTGAGGCCTTACAATACCTTTTCAAGAAAAAGAGTGACCATCTCAGAACATTCAATAGTAATTATCAATTGATGTTTTTTAACTATTCATACGAAGGTGTCAATATTTCAGACTTTTATGATATAATAGCTAAAAGTAAATTAGAAATAGTGGACCAATTTAATAAGTGGGTTGCTGAAAATGAAATTCATAAAAATGAATTACTACAATTATTAACCTTATATTTAAAAGGACGTCCATTGGATGATGATTACAACAATTTTATTAGAATATTATTAGAACTAGATGATTCAGAATTTTCAGAGAGAATATTTCAGGATATATATATTCCTATACCTGATAAGCATAGTAAAGCCAACGAAGATTTAATCAAAAATAATTATTTCAACAATATATTGGGAATAATAAGTGACTATACTGACCCTAACCCCAAATTATCTTTAGACTGGACATTTTCTATTTCAAGATTTTTACTTCAACACAGAAAAAACAATACAAATTCTACTCTAAATAATGAAGAACTTTTAATTATCACAGAAAATTACCAAAGATCTTTCGAAAAATTTCTAAAATCTAATGAAAAATTTGAGGAAAAATATTATGCATTTCAAAAATGCATAATAGAAATTAATGATGATAGAGTAATATATGACGCTGAGTGCAAAAAAATTTTTAAGAATTATATTTTAGAAGATGATAACTTGATTGAATTATTAAAAGCATCTATTAAGCCTTTATACGGTAAATTTAATAAAAATGTTCCAGAAATTACCATAGAAGATTTTCTCCATGTAATTTTTGATGATGAAGATGAATTATTAAAACTTGTTAATAAAATTTCCCCATCTACTACAGTTCCACCAGTAAAATTTATTAAATTATATATAAGTGAATATTATAAATACAGAAAGGATAAACAATCTTCATTCTCTAAACATATCCATGATGAGAACTTAGTTAACGAATTTGAAGTGTATTATAATATTGATAAAATATAAGATCTAATAAAATATTAGTTTTTAAGGAATCATCCTACAGGTAAGCATGAGAGCTGAGAAAAACATTTACTTAACTACAATACTAGCAGCCTCTATACCAATGGCAGTATACATTCCTAGAAAAATGCTATTAAACGATAATTTCTAAAATTACAATCATTTTTTGACCATAGTGGTAATATATAGTAACTTTAAACCACGATGCTGCAAGTAACCTGTGCTATAATTGAACATAATAATAAAGTGTTGATCTGTCAACGTTCTGAGACGATGAAGCTTCCTATGAAATGGGAATTTCCGGGTGGTAAGCTAGAACAGGACGAATCGAAGGAAGATTGCATAAAAAGGGAAATCAAAGAAGAATTGGGTATGATCATCACCACTGGCCGAGTGCTAAAGCCTGTAGCATATCAATACCCTGAGTTTGCCATATGCCTCTATCCTTTTATCTGCAAATGGGAATCTGGCAAAGTGCTTCCCACAGAACATAGGCAGGCGATATGGGTAGATGCATCTGAATTATTAAACTACGACTGGGCGGAAGCTGACCTGCCGATAGTACGTGAATATTTGAGCTTATGACTTTTGGAATATACGAATCGCTGATAACACAATCCTTAGCAAATAAATTGAAAGAATTGCCTGAAAAGGAATTCTATATAAACAGGACTTCACTTGATAAGGAAGAGGCGACAAGAACATTGTCAATGCATCTGCAAGAAGTAATTGCTAAGGCTTTTCAATCCATTAAATCCAACAATGATCTTTTACTTGACAAACAAATTGAAATCAGTAATCGTTTGATTATGTTCTTACACGACGAGATCACGCAATACGAATTTGAAGAAGATCTGATCGAAGTGAATGGCGGTATACTCAAAGCTGTTTTTGACAAGATTGATTCTCATTATGCCAATTTGGATCTTAGGTTAAAAGAGATTACGCCCGCTAGTCGATTGACGCAGAGTGAGCTGTTTACTGGTGGCAATATGGGTCTTTCTTTAGATAGTGAATTGAAAAAAGAAATTCGATCGGCAGACCGCATCGACCTATTAGTTTCCTTTATAAAATGGAAAGCAATCGTGATCTTAAAAGATGCTTTCCAAGAATTCACAGCAAGAGGTGGACAATTACGCATCATTACAACCACTTATATGGGTGCGACTGATGCGAAAGCGATACAAGAATTATCACTTTTGCCTAACACGCAAATTAAAGTATCCTACAATACAGGGAATGAACGCTTGCATGCTAAAGCGTATCTTTTTTATCGAAATACTGGTTTTCACACTGGATATATCGGCTCTTCCAATTTTTCTAGATCGGCACTTACGGATGGCCTTGAATGGAATGTAAAAGTAACGACAAAAGAAATACCACATATCATTGATAAATTCCAGAAAACTTTTGAATCGTACTGGGAGAATGCTGAATTTGAACTTTATGATGATCAAAAGCATTTTGTACAATTGGACCGTGCGCTGAAAAGAAATAAGCTGGGTAAATCGGATCAGAATATCTTCACCCTGTTTGATCTTAAACCTTATCATTATCAAAATGAAATCTTAGAGAAGCTAAAGGTTGAGCGTAAAGTACACAATAGATATCGAAACTTAGTAGTTGCTGCGACAGGAACGGGAAAGACGGTGATCTCAGCATTTGATTTTAAAAATTACTTAAAGGATAACCCACACAGTAATTTTCTATTTATTGCGCATCGTATCGAAATATTAACGCATGCTCAAAATACATTTCGTAATGTCTTAAAAGATCAAAACTTTGGTGAGCTGCTAGGTAGTGGCTATACTGTTGCAGACAGAAGAAACGTATTTGCGACCATACAAACATTGGCTAATAGAATAAAAGAGAGCGATTTTTCTGCAGAATACTATGATTATGTGATCATGGATGAAGTACACCATATACAGGCGGATAGCTATCAACAGGTGATCAAATACTTAAAACCAAAGATAATCCTCGGATTGACGGCTACTCCTGAACGAGCGGATGGGAAGAGCATATTAGCTGATTTCGACCAACATATTGCGGCAGAGATTCGCTTGCCAGATGCATTAAACAACAAACTACTTTGCCCTTTCCAATATTTTGCTGTATCTGATTCGGTAGATTTGGATAAAGCGAAATGGATCAAGGGCAAATATGATACGGGAGATTTGACTCGAATCTATACGCAAAGTGATGATCGGGTAAGAGAAATCTTGCACAACTTAAACAAATACTGCAAAGATATACATGATGTAAAGGCAATCGGGTTTTGTATCAGTATCGAGCATGCGCAATACATGCGTGATAAATTTACAAGCGCGGGTTTACTTGCTGAATCACTAACGAGTGTAAATACAGACAGGCGTCAGGAAATCATGCATCAGTTTAGAAAAGGTGAGATCAACTACCTCTTTGTGGTAGATATCTTTAATGAAGGGATCGATATCCCTGAAATAGATACGGTTATCTTTTTAAGACCTACGGAAAGCTTAACAATATTCTTACAACAACTGGGTCGTGGTCTTCGACTACATGATCATAAAGACTCCTTAACTGTGCTGGACTTTGTAGGTAATGCAAATCCTAATTATGACTTTGAGTCTAAATTTAGAGCCTTAATCGGTAAAACGAATACAACGGTACAGAAGGAAATTGAAAATGATTTTATTCACCTACCCTTAGGATGCTCTATAATTTTGGAGAAAAAGGCGAAGGAAGTCATCTTAACTAACATCCGAAAAGCAACTTCTTTAAATAAGCGAGATCTGAAAAGACGATTAGAAAACTATATCAATCAAACGGAACTTCCGTTGACATTGGAAAACTTTCTGTTTATCAACAATATTTCATTTGAACGTTTGTACCTACGCCATACTTGGACATCGCTACGCGAAGAGGCGGGAATTATTAAAAATGTAGATCGTACGAATGAAAAAAACTATCGTGCGATGCTGTCTAAAAAATGGGCGGCGACAAATTCGCTTTCCTACTTTCGGTTTTTACTCGATTTAGCGGAAAAGGATTTTGTGTTAAACGAACTTTCAGTTTCAGAAATCGATACGTTATACCTGACGATGCTGCACTATGATTTTTGGCAAGATGCTTCAAATGAGAGATCGCTGTTTGAGTCCATTGCAATAATAGGTAGTAACAAAAGTTATGTAGAGGAAATAAAAGTCTACTTAAAAATGCGCATCAACCTGATCGATTTTGAAGAACTAGATTGTAAGGAATTGGGATATGAACAACCGCTTAAATTGCATGCTCGATATACCCGGGACCAAATATTAGTTGCTTTTGGACTGAGCACGCTAGCAAAGAAAAATCCAAACCGTGAGGGTTCTGCAGAAAACAAAGAACTGAATACAGAGTTGTTATTTATAAACCTACAGAAATCTGAAGAGGACTTCTCTCCTACCACGATGTATGAGGATTATGCGATCAATGAAACACTGTTCCATTGGCAATCTCAAAATGAAGCTGGCCCGCATACGACAAAGGGCTTAGGTTATATCAATCAAAGGGAACGTAATAAGAAGATATTGCTGTTCGTACGTGAGTCTCCAAAAGATAGTTTGGGTAATACTGCAGGTTACGTATTTGTGGGGCTTGGTAATTTTCTCAAACACCAGGGCTCAAAGCCCATGTCGATCACTTGGAAATTGGAAGAACCGATTCCCGAATACTTATGGACAGCTTCTGCTAAAATGGCTGTTGGTTGATATTAATTTAGACGCTTTTGTAATCATAAATTTTGTAAAACAAAAATTGAAGGAGCTTGCTCAAAAAAACAAGCTTAACCAGGTTCGTAAATAGCAATATTGACATCAAGATCTTGAAGTGCTTCAATAATCATTGGCCTAACAACATCCCAATCTAATCCGCCAAGTCCACAGCCTAAAGGAGGAATAGCGATACTTTGAATATCATATTCTTTAATAGCCTTTTTTAAGGCAATTAATCCATCCTGGATATAAGAAATTTCTGATGGTGATCTCCAATGTTGTTTAGTGGGGAAATTGACAATGACTTTTTCATTTATTAGATCACGTTCTTTCACAACTAGAATTTTCCCGATACTTAACTCACCTTTTTTACAAGCCTCCTTATATACCTTATAGTTTGTAGGATATCGATTTTTAAACTGCAGGGCTATCCCTTTACCCATTACACCTACTGTATTGACAGCATTGACCAATGCCTCGGCATCTGATTTCAGTAAATCTCCCTTTAAAAATTTAATCATCTTAGTAATGTTGCTTTCCTTATGTTACTTTTAGATCTAAAAACAAAACGAAATTACAATTAAATTGATAAAGATTCATTATTAGTAAAAACGATGTTTCAAGTGCGCTATATTATAATAGACATGATATTAAAGTGTTGATCTGTCAACCTTCTGCGACTATGTGGCTCCCATTTAAAAGGGAATTCCAAGGAGAAAGAATACAACCAGATGAATCTATCGCTAGACCATTTATCCTCCCCTTGGAAAGTAAAAAGCATATAAATGAAATTACGTAGTCGATTCCAAGCCTTTTCTCCTGATGTATAGCTAACTTATTATATTTCTATTCTTTAAAAGAACCATTTCAAACTCTGAGGGATAGTAATGATTTTTACCCCCATTGTTAAAATCATTGTTTTGCTCGATTAATGGAATACACGGAGAGCACAAAAATTAAAAACAAAATTCCATTTACAATAATGTATGACGCTTCTTTGAAGTCAGTAAACGAAAAAGTAAGATTACTAAAAAATGCAATAGCAAAAAATATTATCGAAATTGTCCTGATAAGCGATGTTGTCCGCGGTAAATCAAACCTAATTCCGATCGTAAACGTTAGTGTAATGATCAAAAAAAGTAAACTTCCGAAAGTCAGTAAGTCCTTATTAAAACTGACACTGAACATATTGAAACCGTAAGCGATTAAACTACTTACAGCAACTGCAATAATTGTTTTTACAAGATCTATTTTCATACTTTTTAAATTGTTGGAAAAGGAGGTGGAACTACTAAAAAAAGACTTGCAAGTTCAGCAACACTACTTGCCAATACCCAAGCGGGCATTCCTTCTTTCCAAACGTAGTGTTGCTCTGTGAACAGTCCATTTTGTACAGATTGTTTCAGCTCTTCCAACGAAAATTGACCTAATTGCTGTCCGTTAAATGCAACAAAGTAAGTTGATAATGGTGGAGGTGTGTTGTTAATATTGGTCATCATTCCACCCATCTGGCTACCCATTGCTCCGCCAATTCCCATTCCGACCATCAATCCTACTGCATTCACCCCCCCTGCTCCACCTAGATCCATACTACCCATTCCTCCAAGGTTTTCGGCTGCGGTTTTTAATACATCAGATTGTTGATTAAGTTGATGAACGGCAAAGTTTTTACCCTCAACTCCTAATTCCATTTCTTTTCTTTGAATACGTGTAACTTCTGACAAGTTTTCGATTTCTATATCTGTTTTGGCTGCAGAAAATTTGGTCTGCTGATCTGCAGTTGTTTTTTTGAGTTGTTGATAGTGTGGATGCTCCTTATCCAATTCTATTGCTCCAATGTCCAAACGTTTAAGATTGACACCAAAATGGTCTTCTAATTCTGCTGCTAATTTTGACTCCACTATATTGCTTATCTCATCAATCTTTCTTTCAATCTGCATAACAGAAATATTATTATCTTGTGGTGTATTGAGAATAACAGACTTTGCTTTTCGTTGAAAAAAATCCTTGATTTGTTTTTTAAAATCGTCCAAATCAAAATTAATTAGACGATTCAGTTTGATGAAACTCCTATAATCAGTTAGATTAAAAGTAAGCGTGCCACGAACAGCACAAGGGATGCCCAAATCTATAAATCTTGGATCATAGATATCAAAATACGGGATACCGAATCTGATTTGTATATTTCCTGAAAGGTTGATGAAATAGATTTCTGCCTGAAAAGGAGAGTTTCCACCAAAAGCTGTTCCTACAATATTTGTAAGAACAGGAAAATTAGCAGATTTTATAGTTTGATCATGAGGACCTTGTATAAAGTCCTGCATTGTTCCACTGTTTTGTTTATAAAAAAATACGGCAAGTTCCCCATCTTTTACACGCAAACTGCTCCCGTACCGTATTGCATTTTCTTTTTTGGTAGAGTTAGCTGCACCTGTAGGTCGCCATTTCCAAACTAAATATTCTGATTCATCGCAACGGATAACGTCCATTAATCCGCCTTCTGATTTTTTACTTTTGAATATGCTCATTTCTGAAATTGTATACTTAAGTTTATAATGAATATTCGCTTTCTATTTTTGCTCGTTTATCTTCTGGCATTTGGTTATTTAAAGCTTCTTTCTTTCTAATGAAATTTTTAAAAGATTCTTTTTCTATACTTTCTAAATCCCAATCTGACTTTGGAGTTATTTTAGTCCACATCAATTTCTCAAGCTCCATTTTGAGTTTTGAATATTCTTTTCTGTTCAATAGAGGTTCTAAATTGTCTAATTTCTCACTCATTTTTGAGAGTTGAATTTTACTTTTAATTTCTACTTTATGCTTACTATCTACCTCCTTTAAGAGATTTTCTGCCTCATCATATTTTTTGTCTTCTATTAATTTTTCAGCAGAAGTTACTATAGAAGTATAAATATTATTTCTATTATCATCAATTTTCGTTGAGATGATAGTCCAAATAATAAATGTGAGAATGATAAGTGTAAGTATAGCTAAAACCTGAAAAATTTTTTTAGTATTATCTTTTGCAATTCCTTTTGCATTTTTTACTAAATTTTCTACTTCTTTTAAAGAGGCGGAATCTCCTTTCATCGCTATAATAGCCTTTGAATTAATTTGTTCAATCTTTTTCAACCATATTTTGTTCCAAGCATTACGATATTTTGTATCTTCTGAAAATAAGTTGAAATAGGTAGACGAATGTAATTTACTGGATGAAAGTGTCAAAAATTCAAGAATAGCTTCCTTGGAGACAGGTACAGGGTAATTCATTATCAATTCTTCTTTTCGCGAATCGGTAGTTGACCACTTTGCCGATTTAGATTTGTATATTAAAAATTGAATTAATTTGATAAAAATGATTACGTGCCAAAAACAAAGCCATAATAAAATCGTTCCTATTCCAATGCTTTTTTTTTGACTCAATTCGTATACATTTGTTGCGCGAGTAGCTTCAACTTCATCTAATTTATCAAAGAATTTAATGACGCTATTTGAAGCTTCAATATTCCTAAATTCGGTACCGCAATCGGAGCATTTTATTGTAAAACTTTCTGCAATAGCACCACAAGACGGACATTTTTTTACATCCCCCAACTTGTCTGATTTTGGTGCAACTGCTGCATTCGGCTTACTTTTGATTTTTCCATAAATTCGAGCTTCCAAAACCATTTCAAATTCATCTAGATCTATACCCTCGGTTTCAGCTCTTTTGAAAAGTACTTGTTTCTCTTTTTCAGTCAACTCGCCGTCTGCTAATGCAAGTTCTATTAGTTTTTCTATTTGTTCGCTGTACATTGTTTATTTTAAATTTTATTGATTTTTGGCATGTGGAAATTTATTCGGTATCATAATTTGTTAGCCCTAATTTGCTTGATGGTAGCCCATATATTATCTATGAGCTACCACCCTAGTAATCCATTTCTGGAAACTTTCATCATTTTCAATTCTATATCAGTAATAATTAAATCGTAAGAACGACTACTGCGAATTGCTGTGTTAATACATGTGCATAAACGACTGGTATTTGAGAAGTTATTTATCCCACCAAACACTTAATCTCTCCCCTACATTTCACCAATTACTTTCATTAATTTAGTTTGCAATTTCAAAAATTTAGCTACTTGTAACCCAGTAAGATCCTCTTTAGCATTTTCAATTTTCTCCTGCAAATCGGTTGCTTTTTGCATATATTCTGCATATTGTGCTATCGCATTTAAATCTCCATTTTTTGCTTTTTTCATCAATACAACATAATGATCAATGTAGTCTTCATAACTTTTCAATAAAGCATCCCAATTTTCACTACCTTTTGATGAACTAGCAGTTTTTACAATTTCTTCTTCTGCATTGTCAGATTCTTCATTGGCATCATGATCATTTTCTGAGTTTGAACTTTCTATAATACCTTCTTTATCGTCAGAGATCTCTGCTATATCGGGCGCTAAACTTTTACTTGTTAATGCTGTTTCGTCTGCCAATTGGGCCTTATCTTTGTGATCGGAATTTCCTCCGCAAGAAATATGTATTGCAGAAATTAGAATAACTGCAAATACAATTGATTTATTAATATTTATCATGTATAATTTTTAGATTGGATTAGTTTTTAATAATTGTTAATAGTTCGCGACTGTCTCCACAATCTGCTCGGAGTATTTGTATATATCGTCTAACGATTGGAGATCATATTTCACTTCCTTTTTCTCTTTATCGAACAATCCAATACGTAGGCGATTTGGAGTGAAATAAAATCGACAGATAGGCTTCCGGTTATTATCATCGAGCAGTATACCACAATAAGACTGGTTGTCGCGCATAAAAATGCGTCCCACTTCAATGTCTTTGCGCAAAATAGACTTCACGACTAAAAATCCGTCAATCTCCTCTTCTGTTGTTACAATAACCGCATCATGCTCAATCGGAACTGTGGATGCATTTTGCTCCTCAACCTCCGTTTCTTTTTTAAGCGCACTTTTGAGTCGTTCGGCTATTTGGTCATTAATGATTTGGGTAAATACGCGCTTTACAAGTGGAGTGAATTGTTCTAATACTTTTGCCGTGACAACACTCGGATATACTTGTTTGGTGAAAAATCGAACAAACTCATCACTTGGGTTCTGTATTTCAGAATTGGCCAAAATAGTCAATTCATTAAAATATTTTAAATCGCTGGCTACACTAGAGATGCTCTCTAGATCAAATACTGTTTTATGGAATTTTTTCAACTCGGACACTTCATTGTCCTTGATATCCATAATCTTGAATTCGAAGAAGGGTTTTTCATCCATCTTATTGGCCGTCACAAGATCTGTATAGAAACGGTACTCAATACCATTGGTCAATAGTCCGAACTTGGCCTCTGTGGTATGAAAATAACGGAATAGCTGTGAGTTGTGTGGATCAAGGCCATCAGCGAAATGCTTGCACTCGATCAAAATAACGGGTTTTTCGTCGCGTAAGATGGCGTAATCAACTTTCTCACCTTTCTTAATACCAATATCAGCTATAAATTCTGGTTGTACCTCAAAAGGATCAAAAACATCGTACCCTAATATTTTGAGAAATGGCATCACGAGGGATGTTTTGGTAGCTTCTTCGGTTTTGATCTGCGGTAAAAGTCGATCTACTCTTTTGGAGAACTGACGAATTTCATCTTTAAAATCCATAATAAAATTATTTAGTGTTATATAAATGAGAACATACGTTTATGATCCCCAAAAGTAACAAGTAACCTAAAGGGGTAGTTACGGGATACCATAACTGCAGAAATAATTTAAATGATACTTTTGACATCATTATTAAACTGATTATTCACGACTAAATAACTAAAACATGTATAATTCATGCTCCTGGTGCAACAAAGAAATCCCGTCTGGAAAAGAAAAAAAAAGTTATAAAGGGAAAAGTTTCCCAATGAAAGTCCTAACGCTTTTTTTTGGAAAATCCTATTGCTGTGAAAGGTGTCGCAATTCGGCAGAGAAAAGAAAAGGAAGAAGGTAGATAAAACAAAACCTGAATATGAAAAATACTTATCGAAAATGGAGCTTACTGTTCAGTTCTCTTCTTCTGATATCATCTCCGATAACTGGATGCCATTCTAAATCAAAAGATCACAAACAGAAAATGTTGGGATTTTCGGACAATGGAATAACCGACAGTAAAATTGCATCTGACATTTATCTCGTCACTAAGGTATCTGATGGAGATACTTTCTGGTGTAAAAACGATCGAGAGCAGCGAATCAAAATTCGTCTTATCGGAATAGATGCGCCGGAGCCCCGCAATTACTTTCGGATGAAAGAGCAGGCTTTTGGGAAAGAGGCTTCTCAATATGCAAAAAATCTTCTTCTAAATGAAAAAGTTAGACTGGAATTTGATGTAGATTCATTGGATCAATTTGGTCGTACACTAGCTTATGCTTATCTACTTGATAATACTTTTGTAAATGAAAAAATTATCAAAGATGGGTATGCGGTCCTGATGACGATTGCTCCGAATGTAAAATATGAAAAACGTTTCTTTGAGGGCCAAAAATATGCTCGGGAAAATAAATTAGGTTTGTGGGCAAAACCAATTACAGAATGAATCTAAAAAATCTTAAAATAATATTGATATGCGGATTGATCTTAGCATTACTTCCCTTACCTTATGGCTACTTTACTGTACTTCGCGTATTTTCATGTGTTGTATTTATCCTGCTCATATTAAATATCCCTAAGAGCAAAAGAAAGAGAGATAATAGAGAACTTATTATCTATTTAATATTATTAATCTTATTTCAACCTATTCTAAAACTTCCATTAGGACGGACAATCTGGAACATCGTTGATGTCTTTACTGCAATATGGTTACTACTGAATCTGAATAGTAAGAAAAAGAAATGACAGCATTAAATCAATGCTGTCATTTCTTTTTCTGTCATTGCCACTCTATAACTTACGATTCGAAATCTTAGGAACGATTTGTATAATAAAACGTTGGTTATTATCTTCATTATCAATCTTACGTCCTACTCCCCCCCATCCATTGCCAGATAGCTGTAAATCTATAAGTTCTCCATAAGCTTTCTCTTCAAAATCTATCCCTTCTTTTTTCCAAAACTCCCAAAGGGCGTATGCACGATTATAACTCAGGTCGTACTCTTTTTTCATTCCAATAGGAGAAGTATCTGCACTATAGAGTTTTGATGCATATCCAGATATGATAACTAAGTAAGATACCTTCTCTTTATTCTCCCGATTTTGTTCTTTAGCAGAATTGACAACGTCATCTAAAACTTGTTTAAGCTTTTTACCGGCATTAATAATATTAGTTTTGGTTTCTTGATATCTTTCCAAATTACCATCCATAATCTCAAACTTGGAAGGTTTAAATTTAACATCGAAGCTAAGTAAAAAACGTTTGTACTTGTCCTCGTAGGTAAATGAACTATTGTCCTTTAAAGGCATGAGCGAATTTTCGACTTCTTTATAAACTTGTAATTGTTCATCTTGTGCAATAATGGTATTTCTATTGTTGACATATGTAACAACAAATAAGACCAGTACAATAAAAAACAAACTTGTCATCAAGTCAGAAAATCCAACCCAGAAAATATTGTTTCCTTCTTTTTTAGCCATCGTTTACTTCTTTTGGAAAATACGTTTAAAAAAGCTTTCGTTATTTTTTTCAACTTCTTCTTTGAGCTTATTAACAAGGTTATACATAGAGTTTAACTTACTGATTTCTTCCTTTCTATCTGTTACATTGGATACCTTACTATTTACCTCATTAAGTGTGCTCACAATCGTTGATATTTGTTCTTTGTTCTGATGGATATCTAAACCTAATTTGTTCACTTGATCAACATGATTAACTTGCTTAATGAGCATATCAGATTGATGCTGATCAAATCCTTGTTTTATCTCAGGTAATACGGTAAGATTATCCAAAAGATCGAATTTGTCAAATTTGGTTACATTTTCAGTGTAGGCTTTTTCCAATAACTCATGTTGCTGATTAATCAAGTTAACGAGACCTTCACGCTTCATAATGACATGATTTTCGAACGATTTCAACGTATCATCCAGATTATCATCTACTCTGAGAATCATCTTTTGATAGCGACTGGACATGTCATCTAAACTTGAAAACTGCTGCTTTAAAAAGGATATAATTGAATTGGTATCATCAACCCGTGAATCAATTTTATTGGCTATCCCTTCAAAGTTATTGGCGCGATCCAGTAATTTTGATATACTATCGCTCAGTGCTCTTGTTTCACCTAAACGGCTATTAAGGCTTTCGACAAAAACATTAAATTTATCAAAGTTATTGGTTGCTTTTTCAAGTCTTAATAAAACATTGGCATTCAACTGTACGAAATCATTCGCATTGAGTTGTTCCAATCTCCCTAAAACAGTATCCTGAACTTTTAACGTTTCATAATTCTTTTTAAACAAATAACTCAATGTATTAATATTGGCTGTAAACTCCATATTAAAAGAATTCATAGTATTCGTCAACTTCGTAACTGAAGATCCAAAATCTTGACTAACGACAGGAAGAAGATCTGTCTGCACAAAATTGTAAAACCCATTTTTATTTAGTTCTACTGTTCTTTTTGCTTTTTTAAATGAATTTAAACCAATAAATGAGGTAATAAATAGTCCCAAAAAACTTGAAACCATTGCAATACACACAGCTAACAAAAAGTCATTCAATTCTAATTGTTTAACAGCACCAGATGCAATTGAATCATCAGTACTCCAAAGTTTGATCAGCATAGTGAAAAGACCAAATATGATACCAACGATTGTAGCCATTAAACCTAAGTAAAGCGGCTTATTAATGGTTTCTTTGATTTCTTCCTCTTCTACGTTCACATTACGCTCAACTAGATCTTTTACGATGCTGAAATCTGCAATACCGCCATTGTTTTTAAGCAAATAGATATTTAGAGATTCAATAATCTTATCAAAGTAAGTCCCTGATGTACTATAGGGGTTGATTAATGTTACATTTACAGTTCCTTCTGAACTGATTGCTGTATTTTCTTCGTTTTGTAAACTTTGAAATATTTCGGCAACTTCACCTTCTTGCAATAAAGTTTTTGAAACAGATAATTTCTCTGTTTTAAAGTAATCGTGACGCGGAATAAATCGTTCAAACTGCCGGATGGCTTCTTTAAGAGCGATACCTGTCTTCACCTGTTGAACAACAAAATACCCAACAACTAATAATTCTAAAATAATATGAACCTGACCCATCGTGGTTAAATATATTTGATATTAATTTTTTCTATAACCTGCAACCTATTTTCAACTTTCTGAAGCCTGCCAACTTTAGATTCTTGAACAAAAGACTTTGCACCAGGAAAGTAATTATTCAATGATTCACAAAAACCATCAATATAGCTATCACGATGTTGTAATGAGTTTGTAATGGCGTCCAGATTTGATTCATCCAAGCGAAAATAATATTCATTATCACGCATTGAGATAATATATGGTGTACGTCTATCTTTTTTACTGACAGACTGAAGGTCCTGAAAAGCTCCACCAGTCATACAATTCCCGACGTATTCCTGCTGCTGAGGAACTGAAAGAATTATCGGTTCCGAAGGAGTCTCCACATCTTGGTGAATTACGGATTCTATTGTCTCAACAGTTGATGAAGATTCAGTCGAAACACTTCCATCTACAGGAACTACTTGATTAGACTTTACATCATTCGCATCAACTTTTTTGTTCAATTCCTCGATCTTTCGCACCAGTTCTTGAATCTGCTTTTTTAGTGTATCAATATCTGATTCATTAGACCTACTTAAGGTTGAAGATACTTGTGGTCTGGACGTTTGACTTTGATTCAAAGACTGTTTATCCAGAAATTTGATTCTGTTTTCTAATTCAGAAATCGCTCCTTTTTGATTATTCGATTGGATTATCATTGCGACCAGGAGAAACAAAACTGTCACCCCTAATCCGATAACTACATATTGCAACGTCATATCAGACATTAAAAGTGTTTGACTATCAATATCACTCTGTTGAGCAAATGCAGAGCTTGGTTTGATTGCCAATAGCAGTGCTACAATTATTAAACTTTTGTTTATTTTACCAATTTTCATCTTCTTGTAATTTATTTAACATTTCACCTAGCATACCGCGAACGATGTGGAAAGACAGATTATCCGATACCATATCTGTCATCGAAATCTGTTTGAGTCGCTGTGCGAGACCTGCTTCCAGAAATTCAATGGCAACCTTCTTATCTAGTAGGATACTTTCAAATTTTCGTTTGAGATCATAATCGATACCAAAATCATTCTTATAATTAATCCCTGGCAGTTGAAGGAACAAGGAAACAAACTCCTTATAAGCTACAAATACACTTTCATTAAATTGACCTTTTAGATCCTCGTAATTCAATGGATTATCATTAGATATAATGGTTCCTTCGTTATCTCCTAAATAACTTCGAAACTTTTCATCGAGACTATTCATGGAAAGTTCTGCGAGAATCTCTTCTCCTTCTTCCAGTACATTTATTGCTCCTTTTGAAGTCAGTTCTTTTGGATTATCCGGCACCAATACCTTTACTCGCATTTTGTCGGGAGATTCATGCAATCCGTAAACAGCATTAATAATTGCAGTTGCATATGTGACAATACTTTCCTTTTTAATAGTCTTATCAATAATCGATAAGAATTTAGATCCTGTTCCGGAAAAGGTCAAGTAGCTGGGGGCAGGTATATCAGCAATCTTCATTGCTTTAACGCTATTATAGATGATAGCGGCAAGATAGAATAAAAATACAGCCCGTTCATTAGAATGCATTGCTAAGAATCCATTAAAGCTTTTGTTGTTCACATCTTGTAGTTCTTTTTTCTTATCAATGGAAAAATAATAAGCAATGATATCTTCGATCTTACCACCTTGCTGGATTGTAGCCTCTATCTCATGTAAATTATGGTAGCCTTTTACACTAGATAATCCAGAAAAAAACTTAGTACCAAGTTTGTAAAATCCATTGGATCTAAAATCTGTCGCATAACCCGCGGAATAAAGATAATTGGCGCCAAAAAGTACAGATGAAATATTAATAACTTTTCGATTCTGATATACAACGCTATCAATAGTTCCACCTCCAATGTCTAGAGATAAAATGGTATTAGTAGTTCCTAAAATCTTTCCGGTACTCGCAATTGAATAAAATGGAGCAATAGACTCGGAGAGTTTTATTATTTCAATTCCTTGACCAAAATGAATGGCAACAAGTTGTTCTATCAATCCAGCAATTAAATTTATTTTATACTGCCCATAACTTAATGGATAAGTCCAAGTAAATCTTGTTTTAGAAAGGTCGCCTCGTTCGACTAACACTTTGGTTTTACACATGACAACAAGCTGTTCCAAAAAGGAATGTACCCAAGCTTCACCCTCTAGATTCTCAATACCATTTACCCATTTAAGATTAGTTCTTGGTGTAACATTATTGAAAGTAGGTAAGCTAGTTTTTTCGTAAGTAAACCCAATATTATAATCCAAAATGGATTGATAGTTAGCTGGATTAAAATTATTATAATCGAAAAGGACTGTTCGAATTGGGAAATTATAATTCGATCCTTTTGACACATTCTCTGCTATAAATTCTAAATCCTTATGATTCTGAATTTCATTCAAGCTACTAATATCAGTATCTAGCTTATTAAATGACGTAGCAAAACCATTTTTATCGAATGGTAGATCCAATGGTGAAGGTACACTTCCATTAACAGCATACTCAACATGAGTGTTAGAGGTACCAAAATCAAGGGCAAAAGTAAATGCTCCACCAATATGGCGTTCATCTCGCCATAAAGGAATAAGATAATTACGGCAAGAACTTCCTTCTTCTTGAAAATGGATGGCATTAAAATGCTGTCTACATCTAAAATAATAGGTATTATAAAATGATCCATTGCGGCTATCACGCCTCGCTTTCATACTCCTGGCAGCAGCAGGCATGCCATCAAAAGCAAGCTGAAAGGCATGGCTATAATCATTTAATCCCTCGTCGATAACCTGAACATAATAATTAGGATTCACAGTAGCCTTTTGAATTGGAAATAACTGGAAATATTTAGCACAAGGTATTATTTTCCCTTTCTGAGAATTCATATCCATTGTATCATACTTCTTTTCCAATTCGACAACATGCCGTCCCCCGTCAATCGGAATCCGCAACTTCACATTAACTGAACTCTTCTTCTTTATTATCTCAATCATTTTCTTTCCAGAAAAACTACATTCGATCAGATCTTTCTCGCTGAAATAAGTGAAAAATGTAGATTTTAAAGGGAGAAGATAGCCAACCCCTTGCTGGTCGGAATCGTTAGAGAAATTTCCATCAAAAAAAGATTCTTTATTAACTTCATAAGGTGTCTCGTAAATCTCGGACTCCAGAAAATCATCTACGGTCAAAAAAGGGTACTTAATATCCTTGCCGGGTAAGATCCGTATATCTAGTATTTGATCCGTCGGATGCTGAACCTTTGTATTGACGTCCCATTTAACTCCTTGGTACAAATAATCAAGCATACCTAAATTTCCGTTGGTCGCAAGTACCATAGGGAGAAGACCTTGTACCGTTTTGGATGCATGAATCAAAAACTGAGATTCTCTACCGATTCGCTCATGGGTATTTTTTACACTTTTGGTACGAAAAGGCACATTAAATACTTCAACGAGATAATCATTTCCATCGATCGTTGTTTTGTTCTCTAAAAATTGAGCATCCAAAGTATTCACCGCCGTCATAAATACGCTGTCTGTATCCATTTTTTCTTTGATATTGCGTTTTACGTAATTATGAAACGTGGACATATACTGGTTCAATGAAGGATTTTCCTTAAAAAAAGCCATCAAATAGAGAATAAAGTCTTCATCTCTATTTTTTAGTGATGCAGGCTCCGTAAATAACTTACGGTCATGTAAAGTAACTTGTGCAAAACCCAAATCATTGGCTGAAGTAAATACGAGTGTCTTTGGAGAGGTGGCACCAATAATTTTATGATTGAAATAGAAAATGTAAATTCGATTAAGCTTATCAAAATTAAATGCTTGATCGTCCTGTTTAAGAAAAAGATCCAATGTACGTCCCAGTAATTGGTGACGGGAATAACTGGATTCTACTAACTTGACCAGATCGCGCTGTTTATCCCAAACCTTAATTGTCAACTCACCATTGATAGAATCTTTATTATAGAGCAGTTCCAATAGATCCAGACAATCACTTACTAATTTGTGATGATGCGTATATCCATCTAATTTATTCTTTAAATCATTGAAATGTTTAAATGCCGAATGAAACAAATCCAATCGCGCAAATGGTGATGGTATAGAGGTTGGTAATGCATTACTTTGATCGCCGTCAGGGCTTATAATTTTATCAATAACAACACTACTATAATCTGTTCCTCGTGCTTGCCAATGTGTCATTGGGGTATCTTCAAAAAGTCTAAAAACTTTTGCCATAATATTAAAATAAGTTTTTGATTAACATACTATCAGTCGCATTATAAAACTTCACCAATAGCTTGTTTTCTACTGTTGGATATTTACTTTTACGATGTTCATTCAAGGCTGCAGTCAATAAATCATAGCTTTTCTCCTTAAATAATTTGAAGAGTCCTTTTCTCTCTGCGATGCCAGCAACTAATTGAAGTAAATCCGAGTTCTGGGTAGTAATTCCAGTAACGGAACCTTGATTATCGATAATTTCTTTGATATTAAAAGGAGCAAAACTGATCCTATTTCGTTTCATTTCTCCTAACCATATTCGATATTGTTGTAAGAATCTGGTTAAATGAGCGTAAAATGTAGAACTTAAAAAGTTTTGATCGATTAATGGTGATGTTTCCTTTGCAAAAGGTGCAGATAAGTTTTCCTTTAGCTCATTTTCCAAGTACAATGAAAAACACAACAATTGGGTTAAATTAACTTGGATCTGATTTTGAGTTTCAAGAGCTAAATCTTTAAAAGTAACTACAGGATGTTCCAATGATAGATCATTAACACCAAACTCTTTGTACTTCGGGTTTTGGGCATTTCCATTGCTGGTTTCCAATGTATTATCATTGGCAAAATCAACGATAGCGAGCGCCGCCGCTAATTCGACAAAATGGCTATCATTTTTCTGTCCACTACCACCAACGACATTCTTATAAACATTGTTATTATCATCTGCGATATAATAAAGGGCATTGATATCCTTGCTTTCACTTATATTATTATGATAATATTGTAATGCCGCCTTGGTTTTAGAATAGAAAGTCGAGCTCTGAATACTATCTGTAAGATCACCATCTAACTTGAAATAAGGCATGACCGTTATTGCGCCAACAACAGCATTGCGAAGGTGATCAAAGTTTTTTCCATTAACAATGCCTTGTCGAATATTCTTCAGAATTAATGGAAAACCTGCTGCACCCGTTCCTCCAAAAATGGATGAAATAATAAAGATTCGGTCACTACTGGTAAAGCAATTAGCAAATTGATTAAATTCATCCGATTCGGTAAACTTATTTAATACAATAGAACCAATATTGGGATTACCTTGAAACCCAACCTCTAGATCTAAATTGAGATTTGCTTCTGAAAATAATATATCCATGAGTGCTTGATTACTGCCCCCATCTTCTAGCACATTGTAATCGATAAAATCTTTAAATTTTCCCCCATTAAGTCCGTCAATACTCAAACGAAACTCTTTTCCTATAGCATTTGTCCCGACTGTACCGATCACGTCTCCAAGAGATTCTATCTTGTTCTTAAAAAAAACATTTTCGTTTTCTGGAGCTACGGCTTTCTGAATATTACGATATTCATTTAATAAGGACTCCGTTTTAGCGACATCAGCTGCAGATGAGTCCGGATCTAATATGATTGGAACTACCTCATATCCTGTACGAACTCCTGAAGCAAGTAGCATTGTTAATGATTTCAATACGCGAGACCCTGTCCCCCCTATTGCAAAAACATATAATTTAGGCATGATTAAAATGGAATTTTGGATACATTCTTTGATAGCTTTTTGAATAAAAGCGATAAAACAATGAAAAGCAATGTGGTTAAAAGAAAACTGCCAAAAGCTAGTGCTGAATATGCTTCACTTCGAAAATCTAAACTTTCGTTTTCAAAAATCCCCTTACAATCATTGTATAAAAATACTGCACTTATTACAGCGCTTAATAATAGCAGTATTAACCAAACAATACGTTTAGCAAACTTTGGTCTATCTAATAGAAAATAATAAATTAGTGAAAACGCAAGAGCACATAAAATCGCAGCAAGTGCATACCTTTGATAGAGAAACCGTTCGAACATCTCTAATGAGAAATCTGTTGCGTAATAAAACTTCTCATAAAAACTTGCAAAAAAATCATTCATAGTTGGTTATTTAGTTAGATTATATTTAATTTCAAATAAGACGTCATTGTTGTTATTGTGAATTTTGTAAGCTTCATAAACTCCATGAACTAAATTATTGAAGCCAAATGTCTGTTGAAGCGTGCTATGTACATCGGAATCATCTCTTGTTGACGAGCTGCTTATCCAATTTGGAATTTGACTTCGATAGCTGATATTTAATTGTTCAGGAAATGTTTTTTGATCAATTTTCAAGGTCATTAAATGAGTAAATCCGTTGTCTTTAATTCTATTCCAATCATTTTGTTTGATCAATGCCGGTTGATTATTTTTTGGAATTTCTTGAATAGCAACTACACTAGCACCAGAACTGATGGAATAGTTATCAATATCCAATAGCGATTTTTTATCGGGAAAATTATTTAGATCTACTGCTAAAGAAAACTGAAATATTCCATCTAAAAACTTAATCTTCTTCAAAGATGTGGGTTCGTTAGCACGGTAATGTGCTTGACCTTTACTATTCGTGGACAGATACTGTGTATTTGGATTAACATCTTTCTTTCCTTCTAAAAAAAAGCTATTCTGATAACCGGGTAAATCTTCTAGTTTAAGTTTACTCAATAGATCTTGAACCAGTATATCATCTCCCATAATCCAAACATAATAGGGTCTGTCTACATTGTGTAGACTCGTTTTTTCATTTTTATAATTATAGTATACCCCATTGAAACTAGAGTTCAGTTTAATTATTGCAGTTGAAAAATCTGACTGTTTCAAGCGTTGCATGTAAGCATTCTTGGTTAAGTTCTCCTGATAAATCAAACCTTCCTGACTTGACCTACCTTTTTCTAACGAATAGATACAATCTGATACAAAAATGGAAACATCGTTTTGCTTCATTTTAGTTAAGACTTTCTCAAAACATTGATTCAACTCGGAAACAAACTGATTTCCAACCTTGAAAGGCGCTACTCCAGGTTCTAGGGATTTAAAAAAACTATCTACATTACTGATATCGCTAGGATATATATCAGAATTAATGAAACTGAATTTAACGTGTTCTTGATCATAATGATAATTAAGTCCAATAACCAGGTTTGATAAAACTGCTTCGAAATTAGAAACGCCCTTTACGTAACCATCCATACTCGCAGAATTTTCTAAATAAATAGAAAAATTAGGAACTACTTTAATTCCATCACAGTTTCCGAGATCAAGTTTACTTTTGCCAGCATTTTTACCTAAATATTCCTTGATAGAAGACTGCTCTACTTTACCGTTTTTAATAAATCTCTTTAATGATCTATCCTCATAATTCTTTTGAACATATTTGGTTAACTCATTTAGATCATTACAATCCAATACTCCATCTTTACCTAGCTCCTCTATTTTTTTTGTTAATTCTGACTTTGTGCCAAAAATCCCACAACTATAATACAGGATACTACATGTCAGGATAACTAAAACTACCTTCCCATAATTGTTTATTTTCATTTTAGATTAATTTTTAAAATTTTGTTGAGATTGTGAACAAAAGTAAAAGATGCGAGTATGCGTTGGTTACGGTTTCCCATAACCAAAAGAATCATTTAAGAAAAAAGAAAGCAGTAAAAAACTCTAGAAGAGAATATTAAAGTTGAATAACCTTTTCAGGTAATGGAATTGATAATTTGCTGATAAGTTTTTACAAAAGAATCCAATTAATATTCTCTCACTATTAAGACACCTGAATATTACTTAAAGACTAAAAGTCACTTTCAAACAAATAAAAAAGGCTATCCAAAGATAGCCTAATATTAAATTTATAATTGTATTAAAATATTGACAAACAAATACTTATTGCAAAATTTTTTATTAAAGAATGATTTTTAAAAGTATCAAATTTAGACTATGTAATTCCTTTTTTCTAAAACAAATTCGAAGTGAAAAAAATCTAAATAATACCTAGCTCTTTGCAATGTGCAACTAACTGTTCATTTTTGGTGAAATTTAGCACATCTTTCATGATATTGAGCCGCTTTTCAATACTGCTTAAACTAGATGGAATAACTTCTCTTTGCTGCAAATAAAGTGGCATATCTTTTTGAGATATCCCTTCGTATAATAACCGAATGATGTGTAGATCAAATTGTGTAAACTCATGCGAGTTGCGCTCTTGAATAACTTTTTTTACATCTGGCGATTGATAGGTTTTATTATTATATACAATCTGAAGTGCTTCGCGTAAATGTCGCCCGTCATGCCGTGCTTTACGGACCATGCCATCAATTTCATTTAACTTAAACATCTCACTTATCTTACTAGTTCGATCTTTTGCTGTGAATAATATGACCTTAATATCAGGTTGCACCATCTTAATCGCTTTAATCAGTGATAAGCCATCTTTTAATTGCTGTGGACTTTCATCATCTTCAAATTCGATATCGGTAATAATCAAATCATATGGATCCTTATCGCGAAGTGCATTATTTATCCAAGTCAATGCATGATCGCAATAATGAACGTACTTGACATCTTCTACACCAAGATCTTTAAGTGTTTTCTGTACTGAAATATTGGTCATCTCGTGATCTTCGGCAATGAGTACTTTTTTAAACATACATTATCGTTTTTTATAATATGGGTATATTGATTTTCACACTAAGCCCCTTCCTCTCTTCTTTGACAAAGATAATTTCACCACCAATACCTTCGATACGGGAAACCATATTAGATAAACCTTTTCCATATGTTTTTGAATCTGCTAGACCAATCCCATTATCTTTATAAAAAATTTCTAACTGATTACCCTGGTTTTCAAAACGAATAACAACTTGATCAGCTTGACTGTGCTTTTTCATATTGACCATTAATTCCTGCAGGACATGACTAACCTCTTCCTTGGCCCTTTTATTTAGTCGTGTCCATAGATCTGGTTCATTTCCGGCAATAAGGACACGACGGTGATCACTTGCAAATGATTTGAGGAGATCTGCCAGTTTTTCACTGTAAGAAACCTCAGCTACAGTCTGCTCTTCAACATCATGTGAGATATCCCGCGATTTTTGGTACATATCGTCTAGTTTGTCCAGTACACCTTCCCGATCAATATCTTCCTTATACTCGATTTCAGTCATTACACGATATATTCCATTGGCCACTACATCGTGAATTTTCTTCGAAAGATGAAGCTGATTTTCTTTGATCTTATTCTGTGCTTCAAGTTCAAGTCGCTGTTTACGTTTTTTGTACCAGAATACTCCAAGGACAATTGAAAACATAAGAAAACCTATACCAATACGCTGAATAATTAAATGCGATTCCTTTTTTTCATTCTCTTTTTCTAATACTAAATTCTGTGCTTTGCTCTTTTCGGACTCATAACGAATTAAAGCAAACTGATTCTTAGCTGCTGTTCTTGCAGTTTGAAGACTATCGTTTAAACTAAGATATGTGCTGAGATAGCGCTCAGAGTAAATAGGGTTCATTTGGACCAAACCTCTTAATGCGTTGAGTTGATCATCAGCACTTTTAATTTTTTTAGCGATCTCATATTGCTTACTCAGATAATATATGGATGAATCCATATCTCTACCTTCATAGTATTTAGAAAGTGTTGCATAACTTGAGTTTTGCCCCCATAGATCATTTTCTTTTAACCGTATATTTAAAGCTATATGGTAGACTAGAATTGGATTATAAGAATGACTAGACGCCCATTTCGTTTTTGCCAAATTATTTAAAAACTTAGCGTACGCAGTAGTACCTTTTGGAGTCTTAGTAAGAATATCATCATAAAGCTTAATAGATTCATCATAGCGTTTGACATTTCTTAAACAAACGGCTAAATTATTTTTATATAACAAAATATTGTCATGATCTATTGAATACTGAATGGCTAGCCTATAATATGGAATAGCTTGATCAAACTGTTGCATTTCATCTGTTGCATTGGCTATTGTATTATAAGTATGACTTAATATTGCTTGCTGATTCTTGTCTTTCGGATCCAAATACTTGATGGCTTCCACAGCTGTCTCTTGAGCTCCAAAAAAATCACCCGAATCATATTGGATAGTAGCCATATAAATTAAACAACGTGCAACGTAAACGCTGTTTTTGTACTGAAGATACTTTTCCTTTGCCTTATTAAAGTAATAAAATGTACTATCACTTCTGCCATTTTCCCATAAAAAAAATGCTTTGTCATAGTATTCATTTTCATTCAATATTTTTTCTGCCTCTTTGTGCTTAACATCTGTACAAGAAACAGTAAAACTAAGTAGTAGAAGGCAAAAGATTAAGATTTTATACACGGCTAAAGATTTAACCGAATTTATCAAATTTTACCCAACAATACAATTGTGAGTAACTAAAAAGGAGTAAGTTTCCTTACCCCTTAAAAAAAATTAATGTTTTGGTGGTACTGTATTACCTTTATCTCCACCATCACCATCATCTGGATCATCATAGCCTGATGTTTGCATAGTTGTTGGATTTCCTTGTGTTGGCTGTGAACTACTTGGTTGACCTATTCCGAATAAAAAATATAATATTAAACTCCACATGATTCAAAAAATTAGAATGTAAAAACCTGGTAGTTCCATATGCTCCGTGCATAGGATTACTACATGTGTTTTCAGAAGGCCTTCTGAATTTTTTGGGAAGTAAGAGTGTCACTCACGGGAGGCAAAAGCTGCTTCCCAAACCGGCTAACGACTACCGTGAGATCTTCTCATTGTGAAATCTATTTAGTATCTTAGTCTCATAAACTAATCAATCTATCATCTGACTTCGAAAACAAAGGTATAGCGGTTAAAAAGCTATACACCAACCGTTTCCGACATTACTGCTTTTACTGATATATTACTGGGATTACCGATGTATTTCCGATATTTCCGGTACATGAAGGAAGAATTTAAAGATGTTTTGATTATGGTTTTCCGTAATTACCGATTGGATAATTGATTTATTTTTGCAAGGATGTCTACGTTCGATAAATTTAAAAAAGCTGTAAGAGAGGCTTACTTGGAAAAAAAATCTCTGGAAGTATTACCTGATGAGTTAAATACGCCATCACCTGCAAACTTGCGGGAGTATAGTTTGATACGATTACATGAGCAATTGTCTCAGGATGATATTAACGTCTTTAAAAATTATTTTTCTCGTCCAAATAAAGATGAGAGTATAGAAACTGCTATCAATAATGCAGACCTAAGTAAACTTAGATCTTTACAAAATTTTATCATAGGTGAAACGCTAAAACCAAGCGAAAGAATCGTCAAAATGGTCGCTATTTTAATCGATTTTCCAAAAAGGCCTTATAAAAGTGCTGATTGGATAGAAACGAACATATCCAGCGACCTAGATGAATCGAACTTGTACGAGGAAGATGACGTTACACAAGCAATGAAGCAAGAAAATGAACCTGGTATTCTTGAAGAACCAAAAGATTGTGAAGAAACAATTACTTTCCCTGAAGGTCAAATAAAGTATGAAGAAGAATTAGTTAATCCAGATACTCTGGTAATACATAACGGGAATACTGAAGGGAAAGCTGTAGATATTGTTGATACAGTATCTACTCTGGTAAGTAACCAACCTGTCGATAAAGATTCACCAATCATAAAAGATCAGGGAAAATATAGTAATGTTGATAATGGAAAAGCTGAAGATACACCACTATCAGGAGACAATTTATTTGGGATTAAAGGTTTTTATGGAGAATCAATTGGGGATAATAAACTATCAACTTCTAGCGATGGATCTGGGGGAGTTAATACTATAGCAGTTTCTAAACCAAATACTATAAAGGGTAAAACTTTTTTTAGGAACAAAGCAAATTATCCATATGGAGGTTTAATATTGGTTATTATTGTAATCGTTATATTTTCATTTATAAATAAGGAGTGTATGTGCTGGAATGGGATCAAGTATATAAAGGTAGATTGTAGGGATAATACACAATCCAACCAGATCGTAGGTCTAAATGAGGATAAGCTTAATAATTTTGAGAAAATTATGGAGCCAGATACCTTAAGTAAAGCAGATGTAGGAAAAGTTTGGTATTCAAAAATTGATAATGAGGTTGAGTTTTTTACTCATGCGGGGCATCATCCTGTACACAATAAAAAATCTCTTAAAGCGGCTACAGAACATATCATCAATACTTGGGCAGGTCGTAAAAGCGTAAATTTGGATAATAAATCCATTGAAGCTTTACCTTAAAATCTTTATTAATAACAAAACATGATAAAAAATCTAATTTTAATATTCACACTATCGCTAATTGTAGTGACTTTATTTGGTCAAAGCCAGTATGCTACTACAGCTAGTGGTCAGAAGGTGATTTTAAAATCGGATGGAACATGGGAGTATGTAAAATCTAATTCATCATCTATAAATAAACTATCTTCTGGAACTGGTAACCCCAATTTGAAAGAAAAATCTTCTAAGAAACAAAGAAATTCTTCCGCCAGATCATATATCAGAGGTCCACGTGGTGGATGTTACTACATTAATGGTAACGGAGGGAAAACCTATGTGGATAGAAGTATGTGTGATTAAGAATTGAAAAAGCTGTAATTAATAATACGGCTTTATTTAGAATTGCTTTTGGTCATAGTTCCTGCAAAATAACCATTTCAGAAACTATGACTTCCTTTTTTGAAGTCCTATATTAGCACCTTCTTAAACACGCCAACTACTTTCAAATCCAATAGCTCTTCATCTCGCAACATAATAGGCTGAAAAGATGTATCGGTTGATTTCGGTAAAAGCGTAATCTCTTGGTGTTCCCATCCCTCTTCACTGATGGTTTTCTTGCTACTATATTCTTTTATGGTATAGTTAGCTCCGAATTCGCTATCTATAAAATCATTTGATTCGACTAAACAGATCAATCCATTTCGAGAACCTCCTTGATATTTCTCGAAGAGACAAATAGCGGCATTAGGGATAATCTTGTTCATAGACTCCCCCACTACTTTACATGCAAAATAACGAGCCAGATCTACTTTGATTCCATTTACTTGAATATAACGAGTATGTTCTGCTTGTTGGAGCTCAGAGAAACTCCCTGCTGCGACCTCAAGGTCATAGTATGGAACTGAATTTTCAGATGGGGTATCGGTAATGCTATAATCAGTTTCAATTTTGTCTGCTGTCCACTGTCTTTTAATGTACTGTGCTAGATATTTTCTTAGATTGTCATTGCAGACATACACATAACTTCCCTGAATACCGCGAAAAAGGATGGTACGATAAATATTGAGGATATAATTTTTAAGAACTGATAGATCTTTGACTGAGTTCTTCCCATTTTTGTCTTTATATCGATCTTTATATACAACAAAAGCATTCGTATCAAAATCATAATCCAGTTCTGGACCGATAATCAGACCAGTATAGTTGAGGTCATAGCCTTGCGTTGTATGAATACAGCCAACTTCATGGATCGCATTGGCCGAGTTAACCCAATCCACTTCAGTACTATTCCAACGAAGCGCAGTATTACCTATAACAATGTCGTGAAGCGACTTATCACTCTTGGAGATCCAATCCCAGGCGAATCCTGCTACCATACGGCACAGGCCTTCAGAATCATCCTTACGCTTGATCTCCTTGACCATGGCATCCAGATCATCAAATAACTGAAAATCGTAGTGCACGCTCTCAAAAGGTTTTGGCGAAAGTGCATTGTTATCTGAGAAGATCTGATGTACGAACTCCATATAATGTGCTCCTCCTTTTACGCGGAACTGAGAGCGCAAACGTTCAATCCGTGTACTTTCTAATGCCTGCAAATCGATAAAACGTTGTTTATCAGCATCAGACGGTTTGACAGACTGAAACTCGTCATAGAAAATAATGGATTTATCGGATTGCAACTGCACCCAATCCAATTCAGTACACGTCAATTCATCTAAACCCAGTTGCTGTGATACTTTACGAAATGTACCATAATAAGCCGCAAGATTTTTCCATTGACGTAAGCGATGACCTTCATCTACAATCAAGAGATCATACTTTTGTTTAGCCACTTCAGCCGGTCCAATGACCATCTTTGGTGACAATCCTTTAATGTTTTTGAACACCTTACTGATGGTTTTACGAAATGACTGCATTGGAATAACGAGAGCCATTTCCAAGTCTCCATATTTTTGACGGACAGCTTCCACCAGATTAAATAGCTCCTCATCTGACTCGTCAAAATCTGCTTTATTGAAATCCTGTAAATCGGTCTTCAATAATTTAAAAAGAAATATAGCCAGGATAGACTTGCCTGTTCCTGCTCCACCGTGAATCAAGCTAACCTTTGCACGATCATCAAGCAGGCATCTAAGAATCATCTTTAATCCATTTGTCTGTTCTCGCGATAAGCTTTTGTAGGGAGAATACTTAAAAAGATCTGAATTATCGATATGCTCAAGTGAATGACGAGCTATACCCATTTGCCTTAATTCTGACCAGATATCACGAAAAAGTTCCCAGTAAACTTCTTTCTGTTGATAGAACTTATGATTGGAGATCCCAAGATTACCATTTTGCAAATCAAATTGCCCATCAGCGGCGATATAGCGGATCAAATTGGACTCGATATCTAAAGTAGCTGACTTATTGAACAGTTCACTCCGAATAAGCGCTACAGACTGTAACTGTTGTTTCCTCACAGTCTTAAGATGTGCTTTGAAGCGAGTAACCATATCAGTGGTTTCACCAACATAAGCTTCTTTTTTATCTTGAAGGAAGTATACTATCGGCCATGAAAGATAATCACGCTGTTGTTGCAATAAAGTAAGTTCCAACTGCGCATCAAATGGATAAGGAATAATCTGGAAAGGTTTGATCATTATAATTCGTTATACTTCTTGGCCGTTCCTTTTGCTTTCTCCACAGGATATTTTTCATTATTAAGTTTCATCTTTTCCTCAACAATCTCTTTTATATCCAAACCATGCTTATCGGCAAGCAATAAAGCATACATCAAAACATCGGCTAGTTCCTTTTTGAGTTTATCAGGATCCGCATCTTCATTGTCTTTCCATAAGAAAAGCTCAAGAAGCTCAGAGGCTTCAATACTCAATGCCAAAGCTAAATCTTTGGAATTGTGAAACTGCTCCCAATCGCGGGCATCTCGGAACTGACGGATCTGCTCTAATAAATGTTGAATGTCGGACATGATGAAATATTTTAACTGCTAAGGGTTCTACCCAAATATCTGAAATATTGTTTGAAATACAATTAGAGAGAGGAATTAATCAAAAAACTTCTATATCCAGTACTACATAACTATTGTACAATTTATCGGGATTATCCTTCCTTAAATATTTACACTCTATGCCATGCTAAATTTTCTGGTGCTGGATGATATTGTTCTGATTTTGGTAATATAAGTTTAGCCCCTTCTAATTTTTTGAGACTATAGGGATGCTCCCCAAGCTCTCGTATATGTTTTGAAACCAAAATACGATAATATTGATCTACAGCAACCAATCCACTATCAAAAGCCCGGTGCAGATTGGGACATAGCGCAAGTCCATTGGTGACATTACCATCGTGCGAAATGAAAAATGATTGTCATGATCCAAGTCTTTCTCAATTAACTCAATCAAGGTCAATAGGAAAACTGGCTTATGTGGTGCTTTTCCATATTTGGTAATCCCTTGTTTTAATCTTACAAATGCTTTTAGATATAGGTTTAGTTCGTTCATTTAATTCAAAAAAAATGAAATGGAAAGTAAAATATTGATGGAGTTTCTTACTAAACATAAGAGTGATATTTTCATATTTATAATTCCCACGTCCTTAAATCTTTATTTGTCATTTTGTTCAAAAAATGATTTCGCCATATTTCGTATTAAATCTCTATTTTCCTGAGAATTATCGATTGCACTTCGAATATGGGATTCGGGGCCATATATATCTTCATAAATTGTTGTTTTTTTGAATTTAGCATAATCCCCCTTCATCATTAATAACATGAGCAAAGTATATAAATCATTATTCTCTTTTTTATCCAATTGCTCCAATACAATAGGAATCCCTTCTATAAAATTCAGGGATTCCATCATAAGTAAAGAATTAGTTCCTATAAATCCATCCTTACTTATGACATTACGCAAAAGATGAAATATGGTATCTCTATGCTGCTTTAAAGCATTCAATTGCCTATCGCTCCAAACAAATTCCCTATACTTTCTATAAAAAGTGCCATATAATTGTGGTTCATCTTCCTTTGTTATTATTCTTCCACTACAATTTTGATTATACCATTCATAGTTAATCATGCAATATGTAAATAATTCAGATGGACTTAGACTCTGGAAATTAGGTTGGGCAATAATTGTATTCATACCGCCCCAATGAGGAATCTGATAAAAATATAAAATACTGTCTTTTTCTTCTTTCGGAATATTGCCGCTATTTATCATGCTCAAGATTTTCACTAAATGAAAATCAGGAACATTTGACTTGGTCCACTGCTTTATCCAGACTATATCCTTTTCTACCCTTCTTTCAATACTATCATCTGATGTTTGTGCTTGGGAATAACCAATTGATAGCATAGCGAATAATATAAGAATAGAGATATTGAGCAGGCATTTATTTGAAAGATATTTAACCCTCATTCTGACATGGTTTGATACCTTGAAGGTAATCAAAAAT
This sequence comes from Sphingobacterium kitahiroshimense, assembly GCF_025961315.1. Classification (NCBI taxonomy): domain Bacteria; kingdom Pseudomonadati; phylum Bacteroidota; class Sphingobacteriia; order Sphingobacteriales; family Sphingobacteriaceae; genus Sphingobacterium; species Sphingobacterium kitahiroshimense. The sequence goes on from NZ_JAOQNK010000001.1 coordinate 1,652,087, forward strand.
ATTCATTTTTATGTAGGTTGTAAATATTTGATTATCCCTCTAAACACCTTATTTACATGTAGATCTGAGTTTAAATACACTTGCAGCAGATACATAATCAATCACATAACTTAATCTCCAATTTATGAATGTTGTATAACATGAAAATTCAATCTGAGTAAGATTGAACACAATAACTATTAAACTCACCACCAGTTGTATCATACTGAACTCTCTTCCATAGTTTTTCCTCCATGTAACCCAGTCCACTATAATTGAAATAATCTTGATATAAGGCACCATTTTTATCTATGTCCTCAAATAATGAAGCATAATTTCTATTAACTTTACAATTATAAGGAAATAATAGATGCCCAAAATTGAAATTATTACTATAATCAATGCACCTATAGCATTGTGTTTTGATCTTGCTAGGAGTATTGATTTACATACTATTTCGACTTCAAAAACAAATGAAAAAGCTATTGGTGGTAGAACACAAGGATTAATAGAGCTAAATGAATATGTTACTTGGCAAGCCACACATTTTGGTATTAGACAGATTCTAACTTCAAAAATAACAGCTTTTGAAAGACCTTATTACTTTGTCGATGAGCAAATAAGTGGTGCATTCAAATCGCTATACCACGAACATGTATTTGAACAGGATGGTGAAAAAGTAATCATGAAAGATATCTTTACATTTCAATCGCCTATGTGGATATTTGGAAGGTTATTTAACAAACTTATTCTAACAGCATATCTTCGCAAATTTCTCATGACAAGAAATAGTATGATTAAAGAATTCGCAGAATCGGACAAATGGAAAAGACTGATCTAATTATTGCACAAAAGACGAAAATGCCTGGTTTCATGCTACCAACAAAGACTATGTCATTTCACTAATGAAACCTTATGATGGAGAACTACGTAGTCACCAAGTGGTACGAATGACAGATCCTAAGCTGACAGACACAAATCTCCCCCACATTCAAAAGCTATTTAGGTGGTTTGAAAGTTATATCATAATCTTCAAGCTTTTTCAATAAGGCTTGAAGTTCCTCATTTGCTCTTTTTATCCATCCAGCCCTTTGTTTAATAGCAGCATATGGACTTTTAACTGCAAAATCTTTTATATTACTTAAGCCAGTATGTTCTTCTTTATAAACCTGCTCCCACTTTTCCAAAAACTCTTCTGGTGTATAAAATATCCTTGTATTATCGTGATAGATCCAACAGTTATTCTGAATTGCAAACCGGTGCAAAGAAGTAACTTCTGCAGGAATACCTTCTTTCTCTTTAACTCTCCACGGTTCCATAATTTTAATTTTATTCAAAGCTAGAATTAAAAATACTAAAATCAAACTAAATTAACACTAAAAATTATAGTAATCAAAAAAAACCTAGGCGAGCACCTAGGTTTGAAAATTTAACCAAATTTCTGACTTTGGGAGCCAATTAAAGTTTTTATTATGATATACAAATAAATAATTTATAATTCCAAGATATTAAACAAAAATGCCTTTGGTCCGCAAAACCAAAGGCTTCAATATTCATAAAATAATAAGGTAAATTATTGATCTAAAAATAATATGATTTTTTATATTTTCAATGTGTAAAACAAAAAAAAGCTCCAAATGATTATCTGGAGCTTGAATTTTCAGCATTGGGTACTGACTAAATGTATTTGATATGATTGGAAGCTTCCGACGGCTTCAAAATAAAGTTAATGAATTAATTTTCAGCTCGCAATAGCGTTTTGAAAATTTATTTCAAGAGTTCAAAAGCCCTTATTCGCAATGAATAGGGACTTTAAACTTACAACATATAGAAGAGGATTTCTACAACATCCTTCCTATCAAGTACGTATTGACTTAGGTCCAACTGGACTTTCGCTTTGTTGGGATGAACAGCTTAAGGCACCCGCTTAAAGCTGTTTTAGCATGTTTAAAATACTGGAAATCGATAAGTACAAACACTGTTTTTTAATTTTGAGCATTGAACAAAAAAATATTTTTTATAATTTCATCACGAGCTTCAATTATAATTTAGTAATCGACAGATTGCGGGGTTCTATCAGTTTGATAGAACCCTTTTTTATCCTGAAAAAGTTGTAGTTTATTTATGGCCAATGTTTATTTTCAAGCCTCAGGTTGTTTCGATCTGAGACTTTTTTAACTTTAAAATTTACTTATTGAGATTCTGCGAGTTATCAATTTATTTAATATCCATAAACGTTTTAAAGCTGGCGAGCATCTTCTTTTTCATCTTTATCATAAGTTTTTAACATATAATCTTGTCCTAAATTCCCGGAAAAGACCTTTACTTCAGCAGTCATCTCCTCATAAAAAGCTCCTTCATTCTCCATAAAAAACAGATTCATATATCTTGAACCCCAATCCGGATTCACAAACACTGCATCATTATAATTACCACCGAAAGTAACTAAAAGGCAAAATGTTGATATTTTAGCTTGTTCCCATTTTACAAATTGTCTGGCATTAAAAATATTACCAAGTGAAAGCAATCCATTTAAATAAATAGTGGTAAATAAGACTAAAACACTTAAATCAATTAATTTAGAAACCGATTTGGGCATACCCATATTTTTTGTTTTTACAAATACGATTACAACAACTGATATCACTCCTCCTATTAATACTGCATAAGGAAGAAAATACCAATCATTTTTGAGATGAACCTGATCATACAAAAAATATGCGAAACCCAACACACTCATAAAAGTACCAATTGCTACTACCCAGGTCATCTCCGATCTATAATGATACCAGTTTCCAAAAAATAAAATAAGCTGAAGGCCCACAAATATTCCGTAAATTAGGGCAATGGACTGATTAAAAACGGTAAAGCCAAGGGCTTGCATAAATCCAGCTAACACAAAGCCAAAAAAAGCTAACTTTTCATAATTTGTCGTAGTATACAAATTCAGGTTTTTAAGAAATTTCATTTAATTAACACAATTGATTATTACACTAAATTAGCTAACAAATAAATAAAAAGCAAAAAAATAATGTTTTTACAGCTTGATATTTAATTAATAAATACAACATCATTGCTTGCCGTCCATGTGATCAGGAAGCTGAATGTGAGTTTCCCGAATCGACGTACAACAAAAGAGGTCCATTTTAGTGAGATATTAAATCCTGGTTTCAATCCAATTTACAATTTTTAAAATAATCTATTGTAGCTTTTTTAGGTAGGAAGCTTTTACTATTTAAGGAAACGATATTGCAGCGCAGCTGGGAAATGCCAGTATGTTGAAACATGCGGTCTTTAAACTGGAAAAATCGGGCCTAGTAAAAGTCTTTAACAATGATAATCCTTTAAAACGTAAGAACAAGAAATCTTACGATAACGTGGGAATATATTATGTTAGCCCATTTAGTTTTGCTCCTGTCAATATGTACAATCTGGATTCGAACAGCAAGCTACTGTTAACGGATAATTAGCTAATAAATTTGAAAGCGAATCAGATTCTTGATTAGCTTGTGCTATTTTTTAAGAAGATGATTAAAGATTTGATTTTGAAAGAATAATTGAACTGCAAGTACAAAGTCCATATGAAGTCGGTGAAACATTTGAAAACGCACAAAAAAGTTTATGACAAATATTCAATTTTGCACGGAGCTCTCTTTTCCCAATCTTCTGGAAAACCTAAATTGCTGACTTTAATCTGATGAGTTTTTACCAATTCTTCAATTTTATCCGTAAATGAATTTGAAATATTAAAAGTATTCAATAAATGGTTAATCGCAATTATTGCCCCATATACATTTGAATTAGCCTTTTCAGGAATATTCCCCATTATTTTGTGCTTATCCCTACTTGGAAATGATAATTTATTTGCCGTAAACTTTCTATTCCATAATCTTGAATGATGAGCACAAACATTTCGAACATCATTTAAAAATAACAACCAATTAACTAAAGACTTACCATTTGGTAATTTAAAATTTTTAGCGATACTATTTTTATATTCATCATTTTTTAAGCAGGTATATAACTTAATTAATTTACCGAAAGAAAGTACTTCAAAAGACATATTTTCAGGAGGAAGTATCTCGCTTGTATATTTCAATTTAAAAGCTCTAAGAAATTGTTCCTTAGGATCTTTCAATGATACTCGAATGGAATCCAAAACATAATTTTGATAACCTAAAATCTCCTCCTTCTCATCTCTTAATTCATTTTTATTGAGAAAGTAATTATCATTGATATACCAATAAAATCCGTATTGATTTGAATAGGTATTTATTATTTTTGTTCTAAAACTTACTTCAATTCTTTCCAAATACTCAAGAAAAATACGTCTGAGGTTTTTATCAAATGTATATAGATTGATAATATCGTCAAACGTAGTTCCATCCAAAAATTTAGTATCTCCAGTTTTAGTCTGTAGATGGAACATATAACCACTCAATCGATAATAACTTACATTTTGAAGATACTTTTCAGCTCGAATTAAACAACCAATAGATAATTCTCGTTTTTGCAAAAGCTCAATCTGCTTATCGATAGATAAGGCTTCCTTAGAATATTTCATAAATTAGGCAAAAAAAAACCTCGCAAGATGCGCTTGAGTCAGAGGCGTGCGAGGGTATAACAGTACAAATATAGATTTTAAATATTTAATTCACAAATATTTTCAAACTATTTCACTCTTCCTCAATGAATTAGATTTAGCGACACATACATCGTAAATTGTGAGAGCTTGATGATCAGTTTAAAAGCAACATTTACAATGTTGCTGCTTACACTAAAAGTACTATCCCTAGTACATACTGATACAGGGAAGTAAAATCGCATCATTTTTTGACTTTCAGAAAGGGGAAAACTCATCTTACATCTTCTTACATCTTTATGTCATATCAATAATGATCTTAATCAAAAAATATCGTCCTGAAGATGACAAGAAACAGGAATTAAAAGGTATTAAAAACATATTTCCGATAGAAAACACAGTCCCATCCAGTGAAAGATTGGGCTGTGTTTCATAAATAGCTTACAGCAATCACAGCTCCTCTATGATAAGCGTATCCAAAAGATCTAAACGATTTTGCAAAATTTCTGCATACTCTTTTGTTGCCGGAACTTCTACTGGATAACAATCTTCTATAGGTTCCCCATTTAGCACTGCCTCTACCCAATCTCTCATTATCGTAACATAACTCCCCAGAGCACTTCGTGGATCCCTTCCACTTTCCACATCAATATAGGCACGAGGAATATCACCAACAACAATCCAAACAAACTGATCAACACCATTACAAGCAGGCTCTATTTCAAAGAGGAAAATGCCTAATATTCCCTCCCAGTAGACAGCGAGCCAACCTGAAAGAATACTTTTACACCAATGATGTCTCAATAGATAATTCTTAGCTTCTATTGATAAGTCATAAAGATGACTATTATCTTTTTTAGATAACCCGTCAATATTATCAAAGGTCGACGCTTGATATTTTATATTTTTATGATCGCTCATAATACTTCTGTTTTCTTTTTTATTTGTTTCTTTAGCCCATCTTTCAAAGTCTGCCAGCAGTTTGTAAGACTCCTGGTATGATATCCATGGTTGAGAAAAAAAATCATCAAGATCATTAACCCCTCCATCTTTCAGAGTTTTCTTATGACATCAATAACGTCTTGGTCTATATGTAATTCAAGCGCATTGATATTCAACAATAACTTTTCTCTCAAATAGAACTAATTGTAGTGATAACATTACATTCAAATATCTCTTTCTATTTGCTATTAATAATACTCCAGATGTATTCGTCTTTAATTTCTCCTTTTTCGGTCAACTCTCTAAAAAGACTAATTAATACTTCTAGCTTGAAGGGATCACCAGCTGCATAAAAGATACGGTCATGTATCTTAAATCCTATCCAATTATTATCTGATAATGCATATAGGGTCCAACTTTTAGGTAAAATATCTGAACCACATTTACTAATATCAATTTCAATACTCCATCCTGGGTTATCAATTGACTCAATACGAATACGATTCTCATGTTCCCATTCTCCATCGCATAATTGGTAATACCAATTTTGTAACCATTTTATCATATTTACTTCTTCCTAGGTATATCTTTCTCTGTTACAGGTCTTAGTCTTACTTCTTCGTTCTATTAAACAAGTGATGTTTCAATTTTTGCCATCAGTCTTTTTATCTACATGGACCGCTCCTTTGCAGTCAACACGTTTTATTGTTTCAAAAACAAGCCTTTTATTATTCTTAGGATTGTTGATTAACTCTATAAGATGTATTATTATTTACCACTGCATGATCACCTTCCGTATCATTGCTCTATGAGCTCTAAAAACAGTTATAATATCTTCTATATCATTAACTCGATTAGCAAATTTTACAGATAAATGTCCCACATCTTTCGACTAGTAGATTGGCTTAAAAATAGAGATCAATTCATTTTCAAATAGTTTTTCATCTTCAATAATTTTATCCGCTTTTGAATCAAATGCAACATTATTATCAACTTCTGATATACCAATATGATTTGATTCAAAATGAAACACATAGAACTTTTCATTGTACCAGACATCTAAAATTACAATTCCCGAAGAGAATTTTGTATGATTATGTTTAATCTTATTCTCCAATAAAAAACTAATAACCTTTTCTAATAAATTTAAAGTGTTTTTCATGAATTTATATTTCTTTAAATAAGATAATCACTCCTTCCCTAGCTTGTCGGTTGAAGAGCATCGTAACGGTATTCAAGGCTATCTAACGACACTATATTTCCTTTATTATCTTCACTGTAAAAGATCACCATTTTTCGTTTAAAATATAAGGTTCTCCTATTTTCCCAAGCCGCTGTCCAAACGCAGGAATGCTGCTTGATGGCCTGTAGAAACTTTGCATGAACTGGCTTTTGCGAGCTAATGGATTCAAGTCCAGTAATTGCTCCGTTATGAAGAACAATAAACTGCACCAGGATCGAATCACGTGTGGTTTCTGCCTGAGGTTGATCTGCAACTAGGCCCATATAAGCAGACAGCTTTTTCAGATAAGCCGCTTCTCCAAGTGATGGCTTTGGTTCCCCTTGTGCACGACTACGGATATCTTTGCCAGCAATATCAAAATCGGCTATATAACAGGGTGCTTTAGGATCAAAATCCCTAGGTTTAAAGAAGACCACGAAATTCTTTTGGGGTGTCTCCCAACCCTTTTCAGTCAAATTGTTGTACCGATATCCTTGGTCTACTAGATGTACGAAATAGCGTTCGCCATCGGCAAACCGAACACGATCAACTTTGACTTCCTCTAGACCTTTGGGATTGATATAATATAAAGGAAAGTGGTCCTGGATGATAACGCCAGGATTGGCAGGTCCCCAATAGCGACTGCGCCAATATACTGTGACATTTTTGAGCGGTAAACCGGTATACTTCTTGACGATCTCGGCAATAGTCATGCGGTTGGAAAAAAAATCTTCATCGGTATCCACATGTATTGAACCTTGATACATAATACCGTCAATAAGAGTATCCTGCTCCGATCGCCTAATAGCAGTATACTCTTCTACTAATGTAGACCGGATGGCATAGGGGCTGACCTGTATGTTATTGATAAAATAAGCCGGATCATCGGCATGCTGATCGGCTGGTGAAGGTGGATACCACGGTGTCTGGAGATAAAGAACGCCTTGATATTTAATCTTTGGTACTCCACTATAATCAAATACGCGCCCAAATGTGGCCTCCGGATAATTCAACAGTTCGTCCTTCTCAATGCGTGCACCATTTAAGATAAACTCATAATTTTCAAATGTTCCATATTTCTTCGGGTATAACAGCGTGTTGTCCAAGATCTTGTCTCTCAGTCGCTGTGATTGCGCATTGAGGCTACAAACCAGCATGAGCAATAATATTTGGTAATATTTCATATAGGCTGTGATCATGGTTTATTGTTAGTTTGAACGAAGTTGTAGCGATATTTAAGACCATCTAACGACTGAATATTCCCTTTTTGATCCTTACTGTAGAAGATCACCATTTTCCGTCTAAATAACACTGGTCTGCCCCCCTGCACGGACGACAACCAGATGCAGGCATTTTTTTTGATCGCATTAAGCATGTTTCCATGACCAGGTTTATCTGGCACTACGCTCTTTAAATTGGCAATCATACCATCCTTGAGTATGATAAACTGAACGGTGATTGAGTCGACCTGAGTAGCTGTACTCGGTTTAACTGCAGGAAGCCCCATCGTCGATGATAATTTCTTCAGGTAAAAATCTATTCCGTTCTTAGGCCTTGGCTCAACCTCTACATAGTTAAAAATACCATCTTCTTGCACATCAAAATCTGGTACATAACAAGGAAAAATCGTATCAAGAGTTAAAAGATCTCCCATGAATAAACCGGTCTTTGGTAAACTAGATTTATAGCTATTGTCGTTAAGATGAACCACGTAGCGATCGCCTTTGGCAAAATGCACACGATCCACTCTCACTCCTTTAACGGATAAATCACTGATTGTAAATGAATAAAGCGGAAAATTATTTTCGATGATCATACCAATATCGCCTTCGTAAATATACCTGTATTGGGTGTGATGCCAATGGATGATGACCTCGTCAGGTGCTAAGCCTGTATACTTTGTGATGAGATCGGGCAAGGAAATACGGTGAGCAAAAAAATTCTCTTCGGTATCCACATGTATGGAGCCCCGGTACAATATGCCATTTATCGTGGTATCCTGTGTTGACTTTGCGATCCGCTTATACAATTCCATCTTGATCAAACGAATCTGATAAGGGCTAACCTGAGTTCCATTGATGAAATACGCAGGTAGATTAATATCTCGAACTGGAGGCGCATAGCGTGCTTCAGTATGAAAATATACGGCTCCAAGATAGCGCCTCCCTCCCAACCTAATCGGATAAGGGAAAATATTATTTAGCTGTGCTTCCGGATTAGCGACCAACGTTTGATGCTCAATAACCTTTCCGTTAAGCACAAAGGCATAGTGTTCAAATGCGCCATATTTTTTAGGGAACATGGCTGCGCTATCAGGAGTATGGGAGTATGCAGACTGGGAAAAGACCTCTAATCCGGATAAAACTAAAATAAAAAGTAGGATATATTTGCTCATTGAAAACATCTTATTACCTGGCCGATTTTTGCTGCATTGCACTAGCAATCAAATAAGGGTTGAATAGTATCTTGTTGGTTAGTTGCATAAAGGTCTATCATTAATCTCCTCCTAAAATACCATTAAAATGTTATTGATGATGATTATATTCAATAAATAAAAGCCATTCTTGGCAGAATGGCTTTTCATGATCTTGATAAAAGGTGATGTATCTTATAGTCTGTTAAAAATGAAAAGACTACCAATTTAGTTCATAATTTGTGCTTCTGCCACCGGAATCTGCTTTTATTAGAATACCTTTATTAACTAAATCTGTAAGATCTCGTAATGCGGTATCAGCCGATATCTTGGTCATCTTTGCCCACTTTGATGAAGTCAGATTTCCTTCAAAATTATCCATTAATTTATTCAACATCATACGTTGCCTTTCATTACTGATATGAACATTGTTTTGCATCCAAAAGTGATGTTTTCTCACGACTTTATCTATTATCGTATTCGAAGCAATAATAGCTTCTTTAAGGCAGTTTAAAAACCAAACTACCCAATTGGTAATATCAGAATCGCCTTTTTGCGTTTTCTCTAGAATCGTATAATATTCCTTACGTTCTTGTTTAATTTGCGCAGACATACTATAAAAGCGTTGATTGACACCATCCGCTTTCGATAGTTGCATATCTGTTAATGCACGAGCAATACGTCCATTTCCATCATCAAATGGATGTACAGTCACAAACCATAAATGTACAATAGCAGCTTTTAAGACTGGATCTATACTAGAATCCGTATTAAACCAGCCTATGAATCTCTTCATTTCCTCTTCGAGACGTTCAGCTTTAGGTCCTTCAAAGTGTATAACTTCTTTTCCCATTCCTCCCGAAACCACTTGCATATCTCCACTTCTCCATTGTGCTACATCAATCTTGTACAAGCCACTTCTACCGATTGGAAATAATGCGCCATGCCAGCCAAATAATCTTTCTATACTTATGGTCTTATCTGTATTCTGTGTAGCATCTAACATCATCTCTACCACACCATCAATATGTCGGTCAGATTGTATCAAACCTGAATTATCTAATCCTAATCGAGTAGCTATTGAAGAGCGAACTTGTTCTGGATTAAGTATTTCACCCTCTATTTCTGATGATTTCACTACATCTTGTATAAGTGTTTCTAAGTTTGCTTCATCTTGTAATTCAAATCCTAGCAACTCTACTTTTCCAATAAGTTTTCCTTGCAGATGTCGAACTTCACTTAATAAATTAAGTATCTTTTGATCTTCCCATTGGAAATCTGTCCAACTATGTCGCTCGTGTATATAGACTGCCATCGCTTCTAAAGTGTATGCGGTAAATATAAGCATTATTCACCGCAATAAAAGCGGAGAATAAACTATTTAATATCCGCACAAAATAAGCAGCACAATATTAGTGTCCTTTAGATCACCTTATTGAGTCACACCCCAATGTGATATTGCAGCTTATTTAGAATCTAAGCTGTGATTCATCAAAATTTGAAATATCTGTGGGTTATATTCGGTTAATGATGATCATAACGGTATTCAACACGATCTAATGATTGAATTTTTCCATTATTATCTATGCTATAGAAGATCACCATTTTTTTATGACAAAAAACAGGTCTACCGCCCATTATGGCCGGAGACCAGACACAGGCATTTTTTTTTATAGCAGAAAGAATGTCTCCATGACCAGGTTTATCTGATTCGATACTGCTTAGAGCGGTAATCATACCATTCTTCATCACGATAAACTGAACGGTAATCGAATCAGGCTGTGTAGCCGTACTCGGTTTAACTGCAAGAAGTTCCATTGTCGATGATAATTTCTTTAGGTAAAAATTTAGACCATTATAGACCATCGGATCAATTTCTGCGTGAGTAAAAATACTATATTCTTGCATATCATAGTCCGAAACATAACAGGGAAATACCGTATCAAGAGCCAAAGGCTCTTCAAAGAATAATGCAGCTTTAGATTTACTCCATTTATAACTGTAATCACTAAGATGAACCACATACCGCTTACCCTGAGCGAAGTGGACACGATCTACCTCTATTTTCTCAACGGATAAATTACCGATTTTGAATGAATACAGTGGAAAATTACTTCGGATTATCGTACCCGTATCATTTTCACTATTATATAGGTTTTGAGAACCGAGCCAACGAACGGTGACCAGTTCAGGTTTTAAACCGGTATACTTTTCAATAAGATCGGGCAAGGCAATACGGTCTGCAAAAAAATCTTCATCGGTATCTACATGTATAGAACCCCGGTAAAGGCCACCATTTATCGTTGTATCCTGTACTGACTTCGAGATCCGCTTATAGAGTTCCAACTTGATCAACCGGATCTGATAAGGACTAACCTGTCTGCCATTAATGAAATAGGCCGGTTGATCGGCATATCGGACATGAGGAGCATACCGCTCTTCCGTATGAAAATATACTGCTCCGGCATAACGCTTAGCTTCCAGTGTAATACTGTTCGAGAAAACATTATTCAGCTTAGCTTCTGGATTATTAAGCAAAGCCTTTCGCTTGATAAGCTTTCCATTAAGCAAAAATGCGTAATCTTTGAAAGTCCCATATTGTTTCGGGTATAACGCGGCACTGTCAGAAGTATTGGAGTATGTGGACTGGGAAAAGACCTGTAATCCAGATAGAACTATAATAAAAACTAGGATATATCTGTTCATTGAATACATGTTATTGTCTGTCCGATGTTTGCTGCACTGCATATCCCATCAAGTTAGTATTAAAAAGAATTTTACTGGTTAGTTAGAGTCTATCATTAATCTCCTCCTAAAATAACATTAAAATGTTATTGATGATGATTATATTTAAGAAATAAAAGCCATTCTTGGCAGAATGGCTTTTATGATTTATGCGAAATTTGATTGATTCATTTTAATTTTTCAATTTCCTCAACAATAGTATCCCATAGTAATCTAGTAAAGGATAACGCTTAAAATGTTATAGAAAATCAGGTCAGAACTGGAATTTTTCTACTTTACAATGTTTCTACAATCTGGAGGAGATCATCATTTTGAAATTGTTAAATCGCTTGTTAGGGATTAAATACAGACATCATGTTATGAAGAATACCTTTATCATTAAATTCTAGTATACAGCTTGTATATTCATTTTCGATAGACTTTCTATTAACATAATATTTAAAATGCGTTTTCGACGGTCCTTCCATATCAATAGCAACAAGTTTATTCCCTAACAAAGCTTTAACTTGCTTATAATTTTTTCCAATTAATGTAGTTTCAATACCACTAAGTCTAACTAAAGGTGATGATGAAGTGATTACCCAAAGTTGTAGACGACCTTCACTTTCTTGGAAACTCAATTCCAATGGCACTCCTTCATATATTACTTTTGCAATATCATCCTTTAGTCTAAAGTTAATCACCTCTCGAGCCTCCTGGACGGCCATTCCAAGTTTTAATTTTTTATATCCTAAATCGGACATTTGACAAATAGCTGGTAAAGCTGCCAATAAAGCAATACAAAGCAATAGATATTTTTTCATATTCATTTAATAATTTATTCTTCTGCAAAGATAGGTTGGCAAAATCATGTCTTGCAGTTTTACGAGAGTAGTATTAGGGGTAGTTTAAATTTCACGAAGGGTAGTAATATCTATAAATAATTACTACACTGACAGTTATGAGGTCATTATTATAAAGGAATGAAAATAATATTGCACCCTATCAAGAACTGCTAAATGAACTAAAAGCTTTTTGAAAGTGCATAAATGGAGTTGTTTTCGGAGTCTATATTTATTTGATAAGGTTACTTTTCTTAAGGACTTTTAAAGTCAGAGGAGATTATTGCTCAAAATTAGCATTAAAGAGATAACCTGTCGAATATTAATATTAATCCTTTTAAGATATTATTAATGCATAAGATGCAAACAGCGGTTATCATACCATTTAAACAGCTTTCAAAATAGAAAAGCAAGCGGTCCTATTTAGGCATTTAGAAAATACTGAACTAGCAACTCCAGAATATTTTAATAATTATTTTGGAATATTCGATATATACTACCTGTCGACTATATTTAAACTACACGAATTACTACCCTTGATATTTATAACATCTAGATCAATATGATTTACCTTTATCATGACAAAAATATGTTTGAAAATGGTTTATAAAAATATTCCTACGTCAAAATTTTCATCCCATTACGATTTAATTTTAAACAAAAAATCCACATAATTATCTTTTAGTAAATTTAGTAACATTACATTATTATGAAAAAATTATTTTCACTCCTCTTTGCAATTATTATAACATGCATGAATGCTTTCTCGCAAACCTCTATTAAATTACCTTATTTCAAAGAGTTCAATGAGACCAGTAAAAAATGGCCGGTTGAGTGGTTGAGTTCTAAAAAGGAATTTGATTTTATACCTATTTTAAGTATTAAAAAATTGGATAATGAAATATTTACGATAAATATAGACTTTGGAGGCTCTTCATCAGGTATTTTTAAAAATAATGTTGTATACGATCCAGCAGAAACAAAGAAAATACAAAAGAATAATGCTAATACAAATTTGATGGCTTATCGATATACCGGGTCAGATGACTACTTATGGACCGAAAATATAACTTTGAACGAAATATGGACTAATCCTACTAAATGGACGTCTTCTTCCAATGCCAAAATCTATACTTTTGAAAAATCTATCGGTAATAAATCCGTTTATTCAGCAAATCTTGCTGTTCAGTCAGCAAAGAAATTTCCAGTAAAATTTATATCAACAAATAAGCAAATTAAAGGAACCTGGGAAGGCTTTACAAATTGGACTTCTGTCCCTACAAACTCATATTTTGAATTAAAAGTTATTACAGAATTAAAAGTTTATAATTTTAAATACTTTGAAAATGGTACTTTAAAAATGAATTATGATATTACTTATAATGATGCGAAAACGAAGGAGTTAAGAAAAGAAAATAATACCATTTCATGCTATAAAGTTAACGGTTCGCAAGATGCTTGGGTCTATCTATTAAATACAACTATGGGTAATATATTTTTAAATCCGGATAAATGGTCTAATGAAAACAATGCTGTGGTCAGCATTGTGGATTTACAGAAAAATGGAAAATTAATAAAAATTAAATAGCGATCTAGACTAGTTTATAATCAAAAAAAGCCCATCTTAATTTTAAAATTAAGATGGGCTTTTTTTTGATATATTTTGGTTTCCCTCCTAAACGTTTAATAAAGTGTTGTTTTACTTTAGATGGATTTTGATCAAGCTTTGTAATGTATCAAAGCTTAGTGTTTAGTAAAGTTATCGATTATATTTTGTGATTGTTCCAGCTTTTGTTTTAGACCAATATATCCAAATTGAACCGTCGCTAAAGTAACTTTTTCTTTCTATTAGGGATTTAAAAGAAGTCTTTACAATATAAAAGTAATCTCCATTTGAAACCTGATAGCAATTTAATGTTTTATCGTTCCAAGCTATCCGCTCTGACTTTGTTTTTTGAGGATCGTAGATTGCACTTAATCTGACTTTTGATGTGTTATCATCCAAAAACAAATCGTAAGTACCCGATTCCGAATTCAGTGTAATGACAAATGTTGCAGGATAATTATTCGCAAAGTATTTTAATGTTGATGGATAGTGCTTCTCTTTAATGTTTTTTGTTTGATAGGTGTTAAAGTTTAATGATACCGATTGTCCAAAGGACTCCAGAGAGCAAGTCATGAATGTTAGTGTCAGAATAATTATAAATTTCATAATGATAAAGAATTATTTAATATTTAAAAATAAATTAAAAGAGATGATAAAGCAACTAATTGAATGGCAACTACCCAGTAAGCATCAATTACCGAATGTTTATAAGATTGATTACTAACTACTTAATTCACCAAGTAGTTAATAATACTACCCGGTGAATTAAATGCATGGAACAAATCAATATGAGTATGTATACTGCTCATAGATATAGTAAGTTGAAGATGAACCTTCATTATGGTTAACTGATTAAATAGTCAGTAACATCAGAACACTTTGTTAATAATCTGCGAGCGTGTTTTCCTGGTAAAATCGCAACAGAAATCATTAAAGATGTCGTCGCAGTACGCGAAGAATCTCCACAAATTGTTATAAATAGGCTGTAGCAAAAAGAATAATTATAAGCTGTATCATAGAGCTAAATAACCAAAATAAAAGTCCGACGAGATACCCTGTACCCTTCATTTTTCCAAATACATATACGGCAGACCAGCTCTGAACACATCTAAGGATTACCAAAATTGATGTAGCAAGCAAACCTATTAGCCCCAAGAATATACACAACCCCTGTATTGTCCTGGGCACAACACTTATAAAAATCATATTTGGAAATAAAAAATTTAAATTGATTAATAACATAGTAACGGAACTAAGAAGAATAGTAGATCTGATCAACACTTTTCCCCAAATGTTCTGTAGATTAAAGAATGCTAACGTAGGGTTAGGATAACTAAGGCAAGATCCGATCAAGATAACACTTAATGTCCCAATAACTGTGCAGGAAATAATCATAGTAAAATAACTTTTATTCTAAATAAAATGATAAGAAAAACAAAACATATTTAAAACTCTTGTTTTCTTATGAACTAGTACAAATATCGGTCTGTAAGAGGTTAATGAACAAATTCTATTAGGGTAGTTTTAGCCTTTTAATGGGTAGTATTCAGATCCTACCCGAGAATAGTGCCTCATAAAAGTATATTCATCTTCCTTAGAAAATATTGAATAGTAAGATGTAATTGAGGACATAACATTTTGGTCGAATTATCTGTTTATCAATAAACATGAAAAGTATTTCTATTATATTTTAAATGAATTTATTTTGAATTTTCCATATATTTGGGCATTTCTAGTTACATATCCTAACGGAAGGACTAGGTGTTAGCCATTATTTGCAATAAAATTTATGTTTTTCTTTAAAAAGTATTTATTATTTATTATAATTTCACTTTATTTCACGCAGTTATATAGTCAAAACATTGATCATAAATCTTTGGAGCTTGAAATCTCAAACTTTAATGATAAAAATCAAAACGAGAAGTCAATAGTAAAGCTTGACAAAATCATAAATGACACGAAATCTACTGATTATGATCGATATCACGCTTACTTACAAAAGTCATTGACGTACAAAAATCTCTATAATTATACAGGAGCACTGACTAATCTAACATTAGCAGAAAAAGCGGGTAGAAACACGAAATATAATAAGGAAACAAGTACACGAGTTCTAATTGAGCAACTATTTATTTACTTTGATCTGAAAAAAAACAAAGAGTTTAACGAATTACTTCTGCAAGTAAAACCAGAGAACCTCAAATATATCAAAAATGAAACTAGAGCATTTTATGAGTGTATCCTGGGCAATTTGGAAATGAAAAAAGGGAACTATGTCCTTGCTGATAAATATTTTGATAACTGTATTATACTCCTAAAAAAAGAAAATCCCAAGCATTTACCTATTATTTATAAAGTAAAAGTAGAGCTATATAATTTGATGGGAAAACATAAGGAGGCAATAAAAGCTTTTGAAATAGGAATGGACTATGCCGAGAAGTTTCAAATAGATATTTATAAAATCACGATGCTAGAGACCATAATCTATTATTACACCTCCAATGAGCAATATAAAGAAGCATACCTGGCGCAAAGTGAGGTAACACGACAGAGAAAATTATATGATGCTGCAAATAGAAGCGGACAACTTAATAATCTAGAAAAAGAGCTGCTTCAACAAAGGAGTGACATCGAATTGAATAATAAGAAGAATATGCAACTCGTGCTCAGCACTATAATTATATTGCTGTGTATTTTAATTTTCGTTCTTTTTAAACTTTTTCAATCAAATAAACAACGAAGACTTTTAATTGAAAAAGAAATAGCGCGTATGAGAATTCAGCTAGAATCCTATATCAATCATACTGCAGAAAATAAAAATGATCAACTATACTTAAACCTTGAAAAGTATAATTTGAAGCCTCGTCATCTCGAAATCATTGAACTGATTAGAAAAGGAAAAACAAATAAGGAAATTGGAAATGAATTGTTTATTTCAGAAAACACTGTTAAATACCACTTAAAAATAATTTATGAAATATTAGATATCGACAATCGATCTGAATTAACCAAATAAATAAATGCTCGATAACTATGCTGTATACGTCCTAGTAACTGATTTTACCTTATTATAGCTAATCCATTTAAGATTTTTGTAACCCATCGTTTTGAAAATGCTTTTTATCATTGCTTTCTTAATTAAGTTACCAATAAGCAGGGAGTACATTATATTGGGCTTATTCATGGTTGTAATTACTGTCACACCTTTTAAGTTTTTTAAAAGTGGTACTAAACCAAAACCCCGTGGATGGTGGTCGTACACAACTCCTGGAGTAAGAACTCGATCAACAAATCCTTTAGTCATTGCAGGCATCAGATCCCACCAAATGGGAAAAATGAAAATTAGGTGGCCTGCTTTTTCCAGACGTACATTATAGTCTATTACTTGTGGATCCACAGGTTTGTGATCGACAAATGCTTTCAAATCTGTCTTTGACATTACTGGATTAAATCCATCATTATCAAGATGCATCAGATCAACTTCGTGATTTGCACCTGTAAGCTCTTTGGTTACAGCATTTAAGATTGCGTTACCAAACTACCCTCATAGGAATGATTAAATACCATTACTACTCTCATTTTTTACTTTGTCAAATTTTACTCTGCAAAGTTGGGAAGTAGCAAATAGTTGGACGATAGCAATTGTTAAGAAATCGCAAAGCGATTCACGAACACAAAAGATAATCAAAAAACCGGTGAGTAAATGAACTTATCGTCTGTTTCGTATCCTGCTTAATGAAACAGAAGTTATACCTAAATAGGATGCGATATAATGTTGCGGAATACGCTGAATAATGTATGGATGTTGCTTAATAAGTTCTTCGTACCTTTTTTGATGTGAATTCTTTAAATAGGAAAAAAAAAGATTTTGAACATTTAAAGTCGTCTGAATTGTCTTCATTTATTTCTTCACTGACTTTTACCAAACGTCTAAAATATTTTGAAAATCCATTTGAGAGATAGTTTATAAAGAAACGACTCTGAACTTTCGATACTGAACAAGCTCGAGTTTATCTGCCGACAATTTTAAAAAAGTCCGCAAATCATGTTTACATGAGAATAGATTCAGAATTTATATTTTCTTGCCTCTTGTAAAAATCATTCATAAAATCACTTCCCCAGTTTTCCATCATATCAACAAGAGGTAAAAGCGATTCGCCTACTTCAGTTAAAAAATATTCAACCTTAGGAGGAAGTACCGGATAAATAACTTTTCTTACAACACCATATGCTTCCAGCTCTTTTAGTTGTAAGTTCAAAACTCTTTTGCTCGCAAGCGGATGTTTCTTCGCGAGTTCACTCGGTCTTCGTATTCCTCGATTGATGGAATCAATTAAGCAGGGCTTCCATTTACCTCCAATAATCTCAAAAGTAATGCTCATGCCGCAACTAAAATCTTTTGGTATTTTTTTCTCGTACATTGCTATTCTATTTTATGGAATAAATTTACGACATATTTCGTTCTCAGTGACATAGGGATAAAATTATCCCTATAACAATATTTTTTCACTTATTTTCCCGCATGTATAAGGTCAGTACATTTGCTCATAATTAATCATTAAAATTAAAAAAAATGGAATTATCAAATAGAGACAAAGCTGAAGCTATACAAAATAGCATTGAAACTGAAACTTTGGCAGAAATAGGGTTGATCAGTCCGACCTCCTATACACAACACAATCCAAATGTAGCAACGGGCTTAAAAGCAATTTTGGGATTGCATGATCAAATGCCAATGGATAAAGTTTATACAAATGTAGTTCGTAAGTTTCAAGATGGAGATTATGGATTTGTTCACGTAGATTATTTTCTTTTTGAACCCACCGTGGCTTTTGATATACACCGGTTTGAAAATGGAGTAAGTGTTGAACATTGGGATAATCTCCAATCAAATCCAAAAAAACTGAATAAAAGCGGAAGAACAATGACCGACGGAAAGACCAAGGCAAAAGATCATCATAAAACGGAGGTTAACAAAGCACTTGTTAAAGACTTTGTTCAAAACGTTCTTATTAATGGACAACTCGATTTGGTGTCAAATTATTTCAAGGAAGATGAATTGATTCAACATAATCCGTATATGGCTGACGGGGTACAAGAATTTTTAAATATGTTGAATCAATGGCAGGAAGATGGGAAACCTCAAATTTATAAGAAAATACATAAAGTGCTTGGGGAAGGAAATTTTGTCCTAGTATTAAGTGAAGGTACTTTTAAAGGAGAACACGTTGCTTTCTATGATCTTTATAGAATTGAAGACGGTAAAATTGTAGAACATTGGGATGTCGTTGAAGCAATACCTGAAACTGGAAAACGAAAAAATAGTAATGGTAAATTCTAAGAAAAACAGACGCTATAGAATAATTAGTACCTTTTTTGTAGTTCTGCCAACAACTTTTGTAATGGCCATTTTATCAAGTGTTACTAATGATGTTTTAGTAGAAAATTGGATTGGTGAACTTTTTAAATCATGGTTTTTTTCACTGCCTATTGTTTACGCTTGCGTACTCCTTCTATTGCCACTTGCTCATAAAATTACGAGCAAGATTTTAGATAGAAAAGTAAATTTATAATATATAGAGTGTTCCTAAAAATTTATCTTGTTTTGGGAATACTCTATATTGTTTTTTAGTTACCAATAATTATAATTGAAAAATAATGTCAAACATATTTTAAAAAGCTCTTCAGTAGATAAATATTGGGTTTCTTATTATTTTTATTTCCAATGTAAGCAACATCATTCCAAGCGTCGGATTTATTTCAAAAACGTTAATCATAAACAAAATTCAAGAAAAAAATATTCATTTTCCCATATCATCATCCAAATAATTGCTTATTTTTCGATGTAATTGCTTACGCTGACGTACAGTTTTGTGAAGTTTTTGTCTTTTATTGTTTAAAATTTTTATAGTGATTGATGACGACATTTTGCGCTTTCAGATCGTGCATCATATTGTACAATCCAAAAAATGTGCGGTTCAGATAAATAAAATGTTTCGAACCCCTGTTGGTGTTCATCCCTTTTATATTACTCAGTTTCGCATACCGCTGACCTAAATCTGCAATTTCCTGAAAGAAAGTTTCATCAGAAAAATCAAAATTCACGACATTGAAAGGTCTTGTAAATAATTCCAACAATTCGTAGAATAATTTAGTAAAAAACTCCTGTTCCTCTGCAGAATCTTGAGCAAGCAAGATCTCAAGCTCGTATAATTTTTCTTTGTAAAATTCAGGATTATCCAGATTCTTACGTTCAGCCAATTCAAAATAAGGTTTGTAAAAATCATTCGGAATTTCTTTGATGCAACCAAAATCAATCACAAGCAACTTTTTATCTGCCGAAACCAAAAAATTTCCGGGATGCGGGTCGGCGTGTACCTGCTTCAGAACATGCATCTGGTACATATAAAAATCCCAAAGTGTCTGTCCGATCTTGTTCAAATCATCCTGAGAATTATCTAGTTTTGTAAATTCTGAGAAATGCTTTCCGTTCATCCAATCCATCGTGATGATTCTTCCACAGGAAAATTCTGGATAATATGTAGGAAAAGCAAGATTCGGAAGATGTGCACATTTTTCAGAAATTTCCTGACTTCTTTTGAGTTCCAGATCATAATCTGTCTCTTCAAATAATTTATTTTCTACTTCCTGAAAATACGATTCTGAACCTTCTTTTTTGATATTAAACATCTTCATCGCAATCGGTTTTACCATTTTCAGATCGCTTGAAATACTTTCTCTCACGCCCGGATATTGAATTTTGACTGCAAAATCTTGACCATCTTTCTTGGCTTTATGAACTTGTCCGATGCTTGCTGCATTAACAGATTCATCAGTAAACTCATCAAATAGGTCTTCCGGATTTTTCCCGAAATATTTTCTAAAAGTTTTTTTCACCAAAGCTCCGGAAAGTGGCGGAACCGAAAATTGAGATAAAGAAAATTTCTCTACATAGGCTTGCGGAAGAATATTTTTTTCCATGCTCAGCATCTGAGCAACTTTTAGAGCAGAACCTTTCAATTCTTTTAAAGAATCGTAAATATCGGTCGCATTGTCTTCATTTAAAGTTTTTCGGGCTTCGTCCTCATCTTTATCTTTTGTAATTTTATTTCCGTAATATTTGATGTAATTAACGCCAACTTTGGCGCCTGCTTTCAGCAAACTGCTTGTTCTTTCTAACTTTCCTGTCGGTATTTTATGGAGTGTTTTCATTTTTGAAATTTCATTGCTAATAGACGTCAAGAATTTCCATCATGTTGATTGAAAATAGTAGGATTTTAATGCAGATGTGTCATTTAACTTTTTCTAAATTTCTCTTTAAATAAAAACTTCCCAAGGTCAACTACTTTTCGCAATGGTTCATTATCCATCAATTCAAAACCTGTATCAATTGTTTTTTCAATGAAAATATCTGTTTTTTCAAATGATGGCGAGGTATCTTTTTTCCAAAACTCGATGGCAGAAACCAAATGAAGCCAAAATGCTTCTTCTCTAGCCTTGTCATGAAAATTTTTCACATCATCTTTTGCTTCTTTAATTATACTCCAATCGTTAAAATCGAGTGTTTTGATGAAATTTCGATGCGTTTCTTTGAGTTGATCTGAAATTTTTGCAGCATGTAATTTATCATTCCCCAGAATCATCAAAACCAACGAACGATTCATCGTCATGTTTTCAAAAAAGATAAAATATACGTTCAAAAGCTTTTCTTTCGAAGTGATCTTATCAGAAATATTAACTTCTGACGCCAATGCTACGGACTTTTCAAAAAGATTGACCAACATTGATTTTTCAATCTGTTCGAAACTTGTAAAATAATCGTAGAAGTCTTTTTCTTCAAAATCATTGTCCTTTGCAAAACGATAAATATTTTTTGGTCGCTCTCCGTGATTCAAAATGTACTCTCCATACAATTCAAATATTTTATCTGCTGTAATTTGATTTTCCTTTTCCATCTTTGTATGTATATCTTACCATACACAATTTAGTTATATTTTAAACCAACTTAGTAAAATAAGGTGTAATTTTACACTATATAAATGATCCAATAGATGAATAATGGTAAAATATAGGTTTAATCCAATTTAAGGCCGATTTTGGAATTTTAACGGTTTACTCATTATTTGAGCATGAGCGGATCCAACATATGGGTTAGATTGCCGAAAATGTATATTTAATCTATTTATACTTATACATTTCTTTATCGAATCTCGTATGTTGTTTGCCGTAGTTTATCAATAACTACCTCATTGCTGACCGATAGCTTTTTCAAATAAGTTATTTCTCCTCGAGATGGTCTAGGTTCTCTTTCTATACGTTTGAACGGATATCTTTAGCTACGATATCAAAGTCTGCCTCATAGCTATACTTAAGGGTGGATGAACATTTCTATATCAGGATTGTTATATTCTTATATCATCATTTTAAGCATTTAATCGATATAAATAGGAATTCCGTCAATATGCAGAAAACTCGTAAAATACTTAAGATCTTGCCACCGCAGAAGATGTTGCTACCTCTGATCATTTCATGTGTTGTTACTGCATGTACAGATCGAGCAGGTTCTGATAAAAGCAAAACAAATACAACTATGCATAAAGTTGAAACACTGTCACCCACAAGATCAGCAGAAGAGCATACTCCTCCCCTTAATATCGATGCTATAAAAAAGGCTTATACTGCTGTCAATAAACAACTCGAAGATGGTCAATTGGATTCCACAACATTTAAATATTCTTGCAAAGATGAAAAAAATGGGACGGTGGGTTACTTTACAAAAAATGGTAACCTGAAACTAATTGTCCACAGTTATAATGAGTATGATCATTATGAAGCTGTAGATCGTTATTTTGTACAGGACAGTACTTTATTTTTCACTTACAGTACCAGTACCGCGTGGTCATTTGATGATGGTCCAGAAGGCTCAACAAAGGATAACATCAAAGAAAATCGAACTTATCTCATAGCGGAGAAGCCGGTTAAATGTTTGGAGAAAAATTTCACAATACGATCAAAAGCATCCACTAATCCTGATCCGGAATCAGTTCCTAACCGAGATGTTAATTGCCAATCTGCGGCAATTGTATTAAAACCGTATCACATATTGACAAAATACAGATTTAAATCTACTGCAAATTGCTTGGAATGATCATAAATCTCTTTTATTTAGATATAACAGGCAAAACCAAATCCACTAACTGCTATTCAGTAATTACCCAAAATTAAATATATACATATGATTCGCACCTTCTCTTTCTTAATTCTTGCAGCTATATTAATTACGGGCTGTCAAAATCAAAAAAATGTTTCTGACACAACTGAAGTTAAACGTGATACGTCAACGTTAATTTCTCTGGAGACACAACTACAGGCGATTGACACTAATTTTTCCACAGATTCCGTACTATTATCATTCTCGGTGTTCAACCATTCAGACACGGTACAGCGGTTTTGTAAATGGGAAACACCTTTTGAACCGATGTTAGGAAAATATATGGAGATTGTCGATGAACAGGGAATAGAAGCGCAGTTTACGGGTCCGATGGCGAGAAGGGTGATGCCACCTCCTGCAGAAAGTTATATTCTAGTGCAACCAAATGATTGCGTCAGTACAGTATACAACCTTGCAAAAAACTATACGATCAAACCAGGAAAATACACTGTTAAATATACTGGCGGAGGTGTGAGTGGTCTACATGAAGGAAATGAAGTCAAAATTACTGTAAATGGAAAATAATCACAATTTGTTTATAAATAAATAAGGTAACTTTTTCATATTTTCTATCTATCCATCCAGAGTTTGAAGGCTCTTACTTTATCTTTAGGAACTACGATTTCACAGTCGGTCTTTGTATCCAGCTTTAATAATAAACTATTTTTAAAATAAGGTATTACTATTGTTATGGCATCAACATTAACGATTACTTGTCTGTTGCATCTAAAAAACTTCAAGGGATCTAACTGATTAACAAGCTCGTCAAGTGTGTTTCCTAAAATAAACCGCTCACCTTCGAGCGTTTCCAGTATCACGGAATGATCTATATATATATAACGGATATTAGAAGTTTTAACCACGAAATACTTTTCACCTTTTTTAAGGAGAAACCGTTCACGTAAAATATTTTTAGAATTATAAGTATCGAGCTGCGTAATTAACCGACGCAAAGAATTATCGATTTTATAATTTGAACTGTTTTGAAATACCTTTTTAATCATATCATCAAACTGTGTTTGTGAAATTGGTTTCAATAGATATGACAATGCATTATAATCAAATGCTTTTATAGCATAGTGATCAAACGCCGTAGTGAATACAATAGGGCAATTAATCTCTAAATTTGTAAATAGTTCGAATACTAAGCCATCACTCAGTTGGATATCCAACAATAATAAATCTGGCTCACCGTTTAGCATGAACCATTTTTCAGCTTCCTCAATACTTTTCAGCCACGCTACAATCGAAAGAGATTCACTTTTAACATTTCGAGCTAGCCTTTCAATATTATTGTAAGCAGCGATTTCGTCTTCAACGACTACAATTTTCATATGCTATTAATTTAATTTTTCCATTGGTTTGATGGGATTGTAATATTGGAATTTTGACAATGAAGAAATTGTCTATGATATCCACTTCCACTTTCGTTGTTGAAAGCATTGCATATATTTTTCTTAAGCTTGCTAAACCAATCCCACTGTTTTCCTTCGTATAAGAATGCCTTTTACCAAACATATTATTTGAGACAACCACAAATTGGGATGTTACATCAATCGTACATCTCACGCGATGACTATCATCAATAATGTTGTGCTTTATTACGTTTTCAACAAGATTATATATTGACAAAGGAGGAATAACAGCCTTATCATCAATTTGGTGTGAATAATTTATCGAAACTATTAAATTGGAACCATATCTTTCCTGTGTCATCTTAATGAATTTCTCTACGATCAAAAGCTCTTCCACTAATGATACAGTTTGGTTGTCAGCGTTCTTTAAAAGATATCGGTATAGTTCGGAAAGATTATGTAAAAAGTTCAATGCTTTGGGGTTAGTATCATCTATAAGAGAATAAAGAGTATTGAGATTATTAAATAAGAAATGGTGTTCTAACTGGCTTTTTATCGCATTGATACTGGCAGTTTGAAGTTGCTTCTGTAATAGAACATTTCTGCGCATATTTGAGATAGATACAGTTACTGCACCATAAATTATAGAATAGATGTTTAATCCAAGCCACGTGGGAAAGAAACGGCTAGTTAAAAAAAGTCCAAAAGATTCTTTAACGTTCCAGGTACCTAAATAAAACTCCAACAGCTTTTCGAGCACTGTAACTGCCACACCAATTAAGAGGAATCCTACAATTTGTATTAATCTATTAAGCTTAGGCTTTTGAAAATCAAATTGTCCACAGTACCACATTAAAAATGCCACTGGAATGCTATAAATTAAAGATCTTGGAAAGATGGATAGAAAGAAGTCGGAGATAGAACCCAACACATATTCGGAACTAAACTGAACTTCACTCGATAGAATAATGGCAAACAATAAAAAAGCAAACAGGTAAGCCCTAAAATATGTACTCAAAAATCTCTTCATTGAATCTTGTATTATGGAATAGCTTTTATAGTTTTAATTTTCTAATTATTTAACTTTTTAATTAACTGGGATGGCTGTACCTCCAGCGTTTTTGTCTTCAATGACATCCGAATCATCCTGTTTCGCACTCTTTTTAATTTTGCCAAATTGATAACGAAAACTTAGACGTAATTGTCGTAATGGTGCTACTATTGTAGAATTTTGATTAAAATTATATCCTGAAACTTCAGTATGTAATTTTACATTTTTATGGAATGGCTGTAACATCGATAGGGAAATACTTGAACTTTTATTTATTATATTTTTCTTGACACCAATCATTGAATACGAAAGCGCATCTGAATACCCTTGTAAATTAATTTCTCTCGTATTATAGTTCGAATATAACTCTAATGAGAAACCTTTACTGAATTTTGCAGAAGCAAATATACTGGCGTTCATGGTAAGCCCCTTATTGGAATAAGTGTCACTTGAAAGTTTACTATAAAAAATGTTCAAATTTGGTGCAACAGAAAATTTGGAATCCTGATATGAAAAATAGATATTTCCTCCTAAAGATCTACTTTTTCCTATATTTTGAAAGGTAACAGAGGTTGAGCCATCTGAACCTACATCTCTTTTTTCTTGAATAGAATTATTCACGATTGTAAAAAAAGGTGACAGTGTAAAAAATAATTTGTTAACTGAGAAATTTGAATATGCAACCTCTATTTGATGACTTTTTTCAGGTTTCAAGTTTGGATTTCCATAACGAACATTATTGACATCAGCTCTATTTATAAAAGGATTTAGAAATGTAATACCCGGTCTCTGTAACCTCTGATTATAACTTAATCGTATAGACTGCTTAGTCTTCCCAAAAGATTTTACGAAAGACAAACTTGGCAAAAGGTTACGAAAATCATTTTCGAAAGAATGCAAACGATCCACTCTTCCATCATTTATTGTTCTTTCGTAACGTAATCCTGTATTGGATCGGAAACCTTTTCCTAGTGAGACATTGTAACTGTTATAAACAGAAATAATTTGCTGATCATAATCCATTTCATTCAATGAACTGTCCATAAGTTCAAAACTTTGGCTAGCATTATCAAATGCCGACATCAGCGAAGAGCTGTTAAAAGCTCTTCCAATATATTTCATTCCAAATTCAAGATTGATCCTTTTAGAAAGAGGTTTGGAATAATCTATTTGTGCCGACAGTTCTTTACGCTTTTGCAAATTAAAACTTCTATCGTCATAAGCACGATCTCGATTAAGAAAATAATGGTTATTATCATCCGATGAACTTAATATAATGGATGAAATCAAAGTGTGGTTGTCACCCTTCAACTTCAAATTGTGATCAAGATGTAAAGAATAACCTGGTTTTTTAATCTTATTATCTATAGATCTTGAATTTTCATCCGCTCCCACTCCTTTAACCGAGGACCAAAAACTTATATCCTCATCCCTATCATTATTAACATCATTCACCTGAATTCCGGCTGATAAAATATTTTTATGAGAGAAGTTATAGCTTGATGATAGATTGGCTCCATAAGACCGTCCAATGGCCCTTATATCACTTTCTTGAAATAAATACTGTGTTTGATCTCCATAACTATTTCTCTCTAATTCGGAATGAATTTTATTCCTATAATAATTGGAAGTTAAAGAAACATTTGATGAAAACTTCGTATTACTTATACCGCCGCCTGCTGCTATATTCGCATTTCCAATTGAGCCTGCCGAAACATTCACGAATGCATTTATGCCTTTAAGATCTCTTTTTGTTATTATATTTATGATGCCGACAGTGCCCTCTGCATCATATTTAGCGCCTGGATTTGTAATGACTTCTACACGTTTAATCATACTTGCGGGAACTAATTTCAATGCATCCGAAACTGATCCAGCAATAAGAGTAGAAGGTTTGTCGTTAATGAATACTTTCACGCTAGAACTCCCACGTAGTTTGACCTCCCCATTAAAATCAACGCTAACATATGGTACTTTTCTTAGTAATTCGTCTGCGGCAAAACTATCCGAATTATTGGTTTCATCAACGTTATAAATTAATTTACCATCTTTTTCTTCTACTATTGGAGCTTTTAATACTATAGAAACCTCATCAATGGTTCGGCTCTTTTGAAAAAGCTTAATTATTAAAGGCTCTTTTGAGATCGACGAAGTTTTTAAAAAAAAATCCAAACTATCGTAACCGACATGTGAAATTTTAAGTAATATTGAATCACGAAGAACTTTGCGCATCTGAAATCTCCCCTCCTGATCAGATGATAATCTATCGATAATTTCTCTATCATTGATAGAGATTACTTGAATCGTCGCAGATGGGATTACCTTTTCTGTTGTTTGTTCTAAAATTTTCCCATAGAATATAATGCTATCTAATCCGATTCTCTGCGATATTACATTTTCTACTTTTTTTATGGAGCCCCCTTTTGATAGTAAAACAGATGTCAATGAAAAAAATAATACGAAGGAAATTCTTCTTATGCTCATATTAAATTAGTTTATAGATCTAAACTAGATAAGCATCTTTAAAATTCCACCCACAAAACGATGAGGTCGAAATTCAGCCATTTAAAACCGAATTTTTGCACTTAAATAGATTTAAACAATGGGATGATAAAATTAACCCAAATAAATTTTAACCTAAAGAAGTATTCGTCTTTTATCAATTTAATTCTTCTTTACAAACTGTTTCGTAAAGAGAATAATCCTATAAATTAATATACTATTTAATTCAAATTTAATAAATATAGAGATTTTTACCATCAATAGGAATATATTAATGCTATTATAATCCCTATGACAATGGAAATCAGATGCATTTATTTGCTTAATCTGTTTTAAGGACT
This sequence comes from Sphingobacterium kitahiroshimense, assembly GCF_025961315.1. Lineage (NCBI taxonomy): Bacteria > Pseudomonadati > Bacteroidota > Sphingobacteriia > Sphingobacteriales > Sphingobacteriaceae > Sphingobacterium > Sphingobacterium kitahiroshimense. Next base: position 1,680,857 of record NZ_JAOQNK010000001.1, read on the forward strand.
TATTACTAAATATCTATCCTTTCTTAACCACTTCCCTCCTCTACCATGCTAGATTATCTGGTGACAAAATTTAGTACCTTCCAATTCTTGAAGACTATAGTTATGCTCACCAAGTTTTCTTGTAGGCTTTGAAATCAAAATACAATAATCTTGATCGATACCAACCAAGCTATGATCAAAAGTACGGTGGAGATTTTGACATCGTGTAACTTCTGTGTTTTTAGCGATATCTGCTAAAGGTAAACCCACTTTCTTCAATTACATTGCAGTTGAAATCGATTTTTCACGTTCATCTCTTGACGATACAAGCAGTACTTTTTAGCACTGCTTGTCATGGAATTAGCTTCAGTAAAAAAACGATAACAACGTGATCACTAAAATAATTTTGAGAATAAACCTGGTTTTTTCCAAGTCTTTTTGTACTCATCTGCCAAAGCAACATGATCACTATAGCCCAATACAATGTCAAGATGTTGATGCGCTTGCTTCAAATCGCCACTGACATACAAAGCTTTTGCCACTAACAGATGAACTTCTTCGGAGGTATCATCATATCCCCGATCTTCGGTCTCATAAATATGCTTTAATTTATTGGAGTACTTAAGCAAGGGTTCCAGTTGATTGTCTGCTGCAAATAATTTGATACCATATAGCAACCATTGTAGATATTCCGGCGCGTCAAATGTTTCTTCACAATAAGCATCCTGTGCTGTGAAAAAGTCAATTCCTTCTGAATACTCCTCCATGAAATAATGACTTTTCATAATCATATACAACGTTTTTGCTTTATCAAAGGCATTAATAATAAATTCCTTCTTATTGCCTAAGTATAGGCGAGCTGTATGGTTGACATTTTTGTAGTCTTCTATTTCATTGTAAATCTGCATCAGCACATAGGGTGCATGTGCTTCATGCGGATACTGCTCAATAATATGCGTATAATAAGCGATCTTAACATCATGTGGTTCGTCGTCATAAATATCGTACAGCAGTCCTTCAACAGTATTTTTCGCGGCTTCATAATCTCTAAAATCATAATCGGAAATATCTGGATTCACAATATAGTGCTGATAGATTTTAATTAGCAATTCCTGTGCTTCATCAGCACTATTTTCAGTCTCCCCTAAGCCATTCTTGACAACTAAATAATCGGCTTGATGTTTCAGATATAGATAAAAGTTTGAATCTTCTGCTGTATAAGTACGAAAGAATTTTGCTAACGCAGCTTTTGCATCGACATAATTTTCTTGTTTTATTAGTGCATCTAATAAAGTATGATGCAGTTCCTCAAATTCACTATTTTGCAGGCCAATATGGATCACATCGACTGCAGTCCCATAACATCCATTTTTAATAAGTTCTATACTATAGTTATTGCAGCACATGGCCCAATTGTGTCTGCTACCGAGATAGTCACTTTCATAACTACCTTCTTCATAATATGCCTGGAAAGCATGAAAAGATTGTTCATAAAGACCCGATAACATCGCTTGAAACAACGCAAGATCTTCCGGATCTGTAATTTCTTCCGTGATAAATTCGCTAAGTTCAACGCCGTCATTGTACAGGTCCCGAGGCAAATCTTCAAATGTTGGAAGTTCCAGATCGATTGCTCCTGTTACTAAATATTTGGATATAAAATAGCGTCTCCAGGTTATGGAGGCGGATTTAATTTCTAGGGCTTTGCTCAGCAGTGGTAATGCCTCTGCGTGCCGTGCTGCTTCATGTAAATAGGTGCCTGCAAAATGATACAGCGAAAATTTATCGGAATGCGTATCCAACAGCCTCAGTGCGTGATGATAATAAAAATCGGCCTTTATATGCATCCTCTCAAAATGATTACGCTCCACGATTAACTGGAAATAAAACACGTCATCATCGACAAGTCCATTCTTAATCAGCTTATCGAAACGTTGGTGCCATTTCACTAGCCCATCTAAAACATCCTCTTTACTATTTACACCTCTGATCAATTTCAATAAGATGGCCTTTGTCAAGGCCATATCTTCATTTTCAAAAGCTATTTCTGCAAGATACAGGTAGTCGCTATCATTATCGCTGGCAAATTGTTGTATGTGATCTGCTATAACCTGAATGATTGCATCGGGAGATATTAATTTATCTTCCTGTAGCAGATAAATCTTCTTCATCAGAAAGATCGCATTATACTGATCCCGCTGTTCTCTATCTGCTGTAAAATATGTGGTAAAGAAAACCATTGCTTCATCCAATGTTTTCAAAACAGCCGCTTTTTCTCCGACAGATTCATAAATCCTAATTAAGAAATCATAACCAGATGTTGCATAGCTAGTATCTTGAATTAAACATTGTGCATAACCGATATAATCGTTCCTATTTTCGGGCGTGATGTGTCTTTTGGAAAGATGAATATAAGCTAAATTATAATCGTTATTCAATGCATAACTTAGTATATGCTGTAATGCTTCTGAATTTTGGGGCTCAAGGCTTATAATTTTCTTAAGATAAGGAACCGTAAATTGATTCATCGTGTCATAGACAAGTTCCGGGTGACCAGGATATACATAATCGTAATGTGCAATGGCCATTAAAAACAATACCGCTGTATCGTCAGGATGATTTTTAAGATGCTGCTCTCCTTCTTCTATACATAGTGCGAGATCACCTGAATAAAATAAATTTTCTAACTCCTCGATGTTCATCTATATAATTATTTTGTCGTGTTGTTTACTTTTTAAATATCTAATCAAAGTTAGTGTATGAACAACCTTCAAAAAATCCCCGGTTTCAGCTACTATGTAAAAAAGTGAATCATCCTATTTTTGATACAACTCATAGTTTTCATCTGAATAAATTGTTTTTTAAAGGTGATTGAGCTATCATGAGTGACTTGATCCATTGCAGATACATGATAATTATCATCATTAAACTTTTATTTTTGTAAAATAGAGAATCGATGTTTAGCTTTGAATGAACAGTATACACCACGCTATACATCAGAACAGCGTCCCAGGGCGTGTCTTTTGCTTTATAGACCTTTTTTAAAACCACATTCTATGTGTAAAAGAACGTGGTCACCATAGAGGAGCAAGTTCAACAATTAAAGATCGCGGATTATTTATCTCTGAATCAGATAAAATGAAGTCGGTAGCAAATGCCATAAAGGGATGGTATGAAGCTGATATTAACCTGTAAAGAGTTAGCATTTTTTATATTAAGTCTGGCTTCACATCGTGCTTTCCCGAATTGAGTGTAACCTACATAAGCAGAGGTTCAATAAAGAGCAATATAATTAAATAAATAGTCCAGCTAGAATTACAAAATAGATATCAAAAATGACAGAATTAAATTTTAATACTGAAAGATTATATTTAAGACCAATTTCAGAAAAAGATATAGAAAATATTCACCGTTTACACAGTTTAGCTGAAACCGATGAATTCAATACGCTAGGAATTCCTAAAGATATAGAGGTAACAAGGGAAATTGTTGCGGGCTGGACTTTAGAAAACAAAAGATACGTATTTGCTATTGAACAAAAACAAGGAAACGAATTTATCGGGTTAATCGGAATTACTTTAGGTAAAGAGAAATATAAAAATGCGGAAGTCTGGTTCAAATTGGATCCCAGATTTTGGAATAAAGGTTACGCAACAGAAAGTTTAAAAAGAATAATATCTTTTGGCTTTGACGATTTAAACCTTCACAGAATAGAAGCTGGTTGTGCTGTGGCAAATACGGGTTCTATTCATGTATTAGAAAAGGTTGGAATGTTGCGAGAAGCACACACACGAAAATTATTACCCTTAAAATCGGGCTGGTCTGATAATTATGGTTACGCCATTTTATCAACCGATTAATGATTACGCTAAATAATGAAAGCAACCATATTACTTGGATGCTTACTGAGCATAACTTCTATCGTTTTGTGTCAGGAAAAGATTTTGGTCAAAAAATAGCAATGGCTGAAGAGCTAAAACAGTCGATCCCAATAAAGATTCTGAGAACGACACTAGAATTAAAGTATTAATAATAACATTCAATGAAACATCAATTTACATTACCTGGCTTCCCGGAATCAAATTTTGAACTCGATATCGCTTTTTGGACGGGTAAACAGATTATATACAAAGACCATGTGGCTGTTGAGCGATCAACTGAAAAAGGAAAACCCTTTCTAATACCAGATAGCAATGGCGAGATCGTAAAGGCCTACGCTAAACCTGCATACCCTGACATTGTACCTGTATTGGTAATCGATAACAATAAATATAATATCGTAGAGAAACTTAAATGGTATGAAGCTATACTGGTTATACTTCCCTTTTCAATCGTATTTATTGGCGGTGGAGCGCTAGGCGGTCTCATTGGAGCTGTTGGTTATATATATAATATACAATTACTAAGAAATGATGACGGCAAAAGCCTTAAATATTTAAAAGCAATCGGTGTCGCTATTGCTGCGTTTGCAGTTTACTTTTTAGTTAGTGCAGTGATCTGGGGGGCGATCAACCCCTAATATTTAGCAAATCGCTCATACTCCGAAGGAATACCACTTCGAAAATAAAAAAGACATGATGCTAATACAGGTTAAAAAAGAAGATTAATATTGGAATAATAAATAAACTCATGGGTATAACTAAAGTATTATGCGGCCTTATTATAAAGGATCAACAAATTTTGATTTGCCGTAGAAAACCCGAGAAATCTCTAGGTGGATACTGGGAGTTTCCTGGTGGGAAATTGGAGGAAGGTGAAACTTATGAGGAATGCTTAGCGAGAGAACTTCAAGAAGAACTAAATTTGAGGGTGACAGTTAAAAATCATTTTAAAACAGTCATCCATCAGTACGATCTAAAGACAATTGAACTGATATCCTATCGCTGCGAAACTGAAGATGCTGTAATCAAATTAGTGGATCATGATCAAATAGAATGGATCAAAGTTCCAGATTTATTAAAATGGAATCTAGCCCCTGCTGATGTTCCTATCGCAGAAGCATTAATAGAGACGTATAAGTTGTCTGAATAATTCATTCTTAGAGACGTACCCAAGTTTATGAACTTAAATTTTAAAGTTAAGCGAAGAGTTTGTAATGCTTTCTTTGACTAAAAAAGATGTTTAGTGCGAATGACGATGATCCCAAAGATGATCATGATGATGCTTATGATAGAAAAGATAACATAGGTAACGGTGAAACCATCACTAACACCAATGTCTTCTGCATAATATATTTCCATATGAGCAGGTACATTTTGGGGATCAACACTCTTTAAATCCTTTACTAAACGAACTTGTTGTTGCTTATAATTAAATTGGAGGATCGGATAATGTACGTATCCGAATCGCTTGTTTTTTACACTGTCTATCCCAATGACATCGGCTTTAATTTTGCTACCAAAGAGCATCAATCTGCTATCTTTAAGTAGACCGAATGCAAGAAACAAACCTAGTAAGAGCAAAATAACACCGAAAGTTTTTTTGATGATCATGCTTGCACATCGTTTATATTGATTGTCTAATAAAACGAAGATAGTATTTTTATTTTAGGTATACTTTAGTTCATGTGTCTGAAAATGGTCGCGACTATAGTAGCCTTAAAAATTTCATTTATTATCTAAAATAGTTCATGATCACAACTGCCTTAAATTATGTCCAAAGCAATGTGTATTAAAATTACTTTAAGTATTGATGCAGTACTAGATCTTCTATCTTTTGTACAGACTTAAGCGAACCGCCTGTTAGTAAAAGTAATCTGTCACTGACATCCATCACATGTGTATAATAATGATCTGAAATGAGTATTCCTTTTAGAGATTTTACAGCTAAAATATGTTGTTTAATCATGTCAATATAGAGTGGACTGAGTCCTGAAAAAGGCTCATCAAGAAGGCAATAATTAGCCTTAGAATAAAGGACCAACAAACACTCAAACAAACGAACGAGGCCGGTGGAAAGATCACCTATTTTAGATAATAATCTCTCCTTTACAATATCGATATCCATAATTGGTAAATCTTCCAAATCAAAATATTGAATAGCACGTAATAAAGTCAAGTGCTTTGGAATAAAACTATACTGAGTTAGATAAGTAATATTCTTGGTTTTATATCCTTGATTAAAGATCTGCCCATCACATTTCATATACGCAAAATCAGGTTTGCAGTTACCAAAAATGCAATTCATCAAGGTTGATTTACCAGTACCATTACGCCCCAGTAAACCAACTATAGTTGACGGTTCAAGTTCAAGAAACAGACCGCTTAGTATCATGCGTCCTCCTCTACTGTAAGAGAGACTATCTAAATATAAAGAACGATCAAGAGGCATAGCAATAAGAAAAGTATAAAATCTAATGAATAAATACTGATAAGCAGCAGTTTTGGAGATTGTTTGATGTTTCTCAAAAACACTCCTTTTGATTTGAAATTAAAAATGTATTCTCCGATAAAAGATAAAACGCTACCAATAGTTTTAAACCAAAAAAAATAAACGAGGACTTGTGGACCATATCGCTCCACTAATTCGCCCATTTGTAAGGTCAGTATTAAAGTTACAAAAAGATTAAAAAGGATTAAAAACCAGAAAAACGATAAGGATAATTTCAGTTTATTGCAATGCATGTTTATTAATTGGTCTTTTAGAAATATATAATCTAAAAATACAGATTAATAATTATAGCATAATGATAAAAAAAGTTAAAATATTAGCTTTTGATCTTCAATTAGATAGTTCAATGACATGTCCTCATTTTCTAGATTTCATTCACATTATCTAATAAACCCGATCAACTATTTTTCAAATGGCAAATGGGCTAACAATTACAATGATTTAGCTTCTACTATTGTCGCAATACACATTAATTAAAGGGAATTTTCTCCATTTGTTAGACTATAATACTTTCTAGAATTTAAGATCAATTGGAGAAATTGTTCAACTATAAGCAATTCTAATTGCTTATTTTAGCAATGCTAAAAACTAAAAAAGAATCAGATATTATTCCGTGAAAGGTAAATGAGCAATAGTCATATTTATATATTAAGTGGTTTAGGTGTTGACCGAAAAGTATTTTCAAAAATAAACTTTGAGGGTCTTCAGGTAATCCATATCGATTGGATCGCGCCGCTAAAAAAAGAAACTATGGCAGCATATGCTAAACGACTGTCATTGCAGATCAATGATGAACAACCGATACTAGTCGGGCTCTCTTTTGGGGGAATAATGGCTATGGAAATAGCTAAAATAATCAAAGTGCAGAAGATTGTACTGCTTGCCTTTGCTAAAGGTGAATCAGAACTTCCTTTTCTTTACAAAATAATAGGTGCTCTAAAACTTAATTATATTCTACCGAATGCTTTTCTAAAGCAGCACAATAGGTTGGTCGATTATTTCTTTGGTATCAGCTCAATAGAAGATAAACGGATGCTCAAACAGATATTGCAGGATACTGATGTCAAATTTTTAAAGTGGGCGATCAATCAAATCTTAAACTGGAAAAATAACGTGGTCCCTTCCTCTGTTATCCATATTCATGGTAACCAAGATCGTATCATCCCCATTCGTAACATTAAACCAACTTATGTGATTGAAAATGCAAGTCATTTTATGACCATAACTCATGCTCAAGAAATTGAGTTGTTGCTTAAAAAAATATTATAATTTAATGGAATTATAGTCCGAGACTCATACTCTTAATTAATACAAATTTTAAAACCAGCACAGTAACAACCTATTATTAGGCAGACTATAGCCATAAATATGCGACAATTTAAAATATTTTTCTATCTGGTCATTGGACTTTCTGTATTGATTATGATACTCCCCACTTTCTTATTAGAGTTTACTGAGTTTTCTCTGGCCATAAAATGGACCGTTAATTTTTTTGTATTACCGATATTAATCGTGATGATCCCTAGTTGTTCCTTCATTTATTTGAAATTTATGAAGCAACACGAAACCAAAAATTATACAACACAAATACAGACAACCTTAAGGTCAATTTTTAGAGTATTTTTTATGACACTAGGTATGACATTTATTTTTAGTGGCACAGTTGTTTCCTTTATAATTCTTAGCAACGCTTATTTTGAGGGCAGTAAGAGCATAGATATAAGTGGAAAGATTATCGACTACTCGTTAGGTAGCAGGAATAATAAGCATTATATTGAAATTAAAGAAAATCAGTTTGAAAGAATAATTAAACTGCAGGTTCAACAACCATATGAAATCGGTCAAACATTTGAAAAAAGAATGTATATCGGAAAATGGGGACTGTTATTTCTAAAGAAATAGCAAAGCAATGGGTAATCACTAATGTAAAGATAAATCACTCCGTAATTACAGCTGAAATTTAAGACCTGTCAACTACTTATCTTAGATATTTAGGAGATGTATACATATTGAAATTACGTTTCATTCAAGCGTGCTACTACAAAGAAAAAGATAATACCTCATTATAAAGGTACTATCTTCTATAAATCATGAATATGTTTTTTTATGCTTGCTTCTGATCGAGGTTTTGATACACAGCTCGTCCACCGACCCAGGTTTCGAGAACCGGTATATTCCGTAGTTTCATAAACGGATCGGTTACAGAAAGTGGATCTTGCGCTAAGATTACAAAATCGGCAAATTTATCCGCTTCTAACGAACCTAGCCACTTGTCTGCGTAGCATTGCCATGCCGCATCGTAGGTAATGGCTACCAAGGCTTGTTCGGCACCGATACATTCTTTACTGTTTAGCACTTCATGATTCGGATCTTTTTCCATTTTCCGTGTAATGGATTGCTCCATCATACGTAGTGGCCCAAGTGGACTCACCTGATTATCACTGTGCAAGGTGATTCGCATGCCACGGTTTAAAGCAGATTTACAGCGGTCTAGCAGTTGTGTTTTCTGATCTCCAAAAATAACCTGCTGAAAAGCGTAGCCCCAATAGCCCACATGACCGATTAGAAAACTTGGTGATACTTCCAATTGCTGCATCACATCTAGCTGGTCATCGGTAATCAAGGAACAGTGCTCAATACGATGACGTTTACCTTTGATTTTATCTACAGGAATTGCTTGAAATGTCTGAATAGCGTAGTCAACAGCCTGGTTACCGTTGGCATGTACCATCAGTGGCCATTCATTGGTGTCGATAACTGTTGTTATTAATTTTTGATAGGCATTAGGAGCATTGACCGGCGGCTGTTTATCAGACAGGAATGTGCCATTATCTACATAATCATCATCGGGGTAATTATAAATGCCATAATCTACATCGCTAACACAAATATACGGATCGGACTGATAGCCTGTCAACCCTTGATTTGAACCATCAGAAACGACTTTAACATGACCGTAGTAGATGTCTTTATACTCTTGCGGTTGCTGATAGGGTTGAAGATCCCCAATATTACTGTCATCACAAATGAATGCCGCTCCCACACGCACTTTACGACGATGTGTTAGCAAATAAGCGTTCAATAAAAGTTTGAGATGACTGTTCATGCCAGCATCGTAAAGCATGGTAATTCCTCTTTCATTTGCATGACTAAATAGTTCGCCGAAATGCGTGAAGGACTGCTTTAGCATGTCTGCTAATTGATTTTTGGGGATCGTTTTTAGCGCTGGCCCCATTCCCTCCGCTTCCTGGAGCTGTCCTTGTGTTTGCGAAATATAACCTGCCGCATCTCCGTATATGGGTTGGAGTTTTGCCTCATTTTCTGCATAGACAGCATTCATCGCCAGCGTATTTAGATATAGGGTATGCATAGATGCACTCAATACCATCAGCGGATATTGGTCGTTAACCTGGTCCAACCATTCATTGGTAATCGTAACCAATGCTTTTCCATCTACATCAAATGCCATCAATGCAGGATCAAGACCAAAACCTAAATACCAATCTCCACTTTCCGCGGGTTTATTTATAGGTTTGTTTACTTCTAGCTTTATATAATCCTGTCCATACTGATCAATGAGGTCTTGTCCTTTAAAGGGACTTAAGTCTATCCAGCTTGCCATCAGTGCAGTAGGAACAATATGTACATGGGGTTCTATTAAACCGGGCAACAAAGTTTGTCCATCGCCAAGAACCTTTTGAATGAAACCTGGATAATGTTGGCTCATATAATCCTTGACTTCTTGTACTGTGCCTGTGACCTTGACTTGACCAGAGGCAATTCCTATGGCATCAACTGTTGCAACAGAACCATTGATCATGGGCCGTATAATACCGCCACTGATCATCAGCTCCTGTCGGATTTCCTCCTTCTTTTCTGCTTTAGGGAGAGCTTCGTAATTTTTCTGATGAAAAATATCCTCTTTGAGGATTTTTAATACTGGATTGTTACAGGCACAATGCGTGCACGAATACAGGTGAGAATGATGATGTTCCATGAATTTAAGCGTTTTGGTTATATAATGTGTATTTTCCTAAAACACTTGTTAGATTATTTTGTTTTTAAATAATATAACAATAAAACAAAATCACAAACCTAAAACGAAACAGAACCAATTATTCATTAATCTAAATCAACGCTTTCATATGGACTATTTTGATTTCAAAAAAAAAATATTTCTGATAACAGAATTATTATTGAGGATAGCACACTACATATAATGCCAAAAGCGCATGCAATGGAAAAATTAGTTTCCCTACTTGTTTATTTCTTCCACCTTAATTCCTGGTTTCGCATAGGATAAGCGACCTACAAATTCTGGAAGAAAATAACGGTCCAATCCGGCTACAGCCATTGATCCCGCCTTTACATGATCGACAGTACCATCCTCTTCAATAATCAAATCATCCAGTAAAATCTGGACGATTTCGCCGATGACAATCGTTGTTCCATTGAGCGGTACATCCATGATTTCTCGCAATTCCAAGCCTATCCTGACAGTTGATTCTTTGACAAAAGGGGCCCGGAACCCGTCGGTATACAACTCCTTAAAGTTGCACTTTTCAAATTCAGATATCCCTGAAGCATAACTGGCGCTAGTTTGGTGAGCCTGTTTAAACCAATCTGGCAGTACATTGTTCAAGGTATATTGGCCTGTAGCCTGGATATTTTTAAGGGTATCGTTATGCTCGCGTTGGGGTCTCATAACGAGTCCTATCAAGGGCGGGTTGGCTCCTAAGTGAAATGCTGAACTGATAATACTTAAATTAGGTGCCCCATCTATGTTACAGCTGCCCAAAAGATTGACTGGTTTAAAACCGATCAGACTATTGATCAGGCTGATCCGATAGAATTTTTCCATCTCATCGATCTGATTTCTTTTTATTGTTATCATCTTATTTTTTATTAATAATCACTTTCTTATAATACGGACCGGTATCAATCAGTCTTGCTAGAAGATAAGGAATAAACTTATTAAGTTAAAATAATTCAAACAATCAAAATAAAATAGAACATATTAATTCTATGTCAGAGATATGTTTTAATATAATTAATCATTGTATTTCCGGAAGAGATAATTAAGAACAATTGCAGGTTAATTACTTTGTGCAACGACAGGAATAGTTTCGGCATTTTTGTTTAATTCAAGTACAATCACTGTATTATCAGCGTTCGGTAATCGTGCAGGTAAATTTAGCGCTATACTTCCCGTAGCACTTTGTGAAAAAGTTATGGCATCTCCATTTAATATATGGGCTTTTTTGACTTTTACGCCCTTTAAAGCAGGAAGTGTCAGTACATCCTCTTTTCGATTGAAAACATGCACATATAAGATATTACCTTTACGTGTGGAAGCATAGGTATTGTTCGGAATAAATGGACCTCCTTTAGTGCCATAGATACTCTCGCCATAGGTGTTTAACCAATCGCCCATCTCTTTCAATCTATTAATCTGTCTGGCTTCAATACGACCATCCAGCATCGGGCCGACATTAAAAAGGAGATTCCCGTTTCCTGCAGCTGTTTTTGCCAAGGTCTGGATACATTCTTTAGTGGATTTTAGTGCATCATTGGGTTTCCATGCCCACTGGTTCGCAATAGTCATGCAGGATTCCCATGGATAATCCATGTTTAATGCACCTATCTTCTGTTCCGGTGTCGCATAATCTCCGATAGCATCCGAAGACAAGCGTGTATGGTCTTCTCTTGTCCTATCGAAATCACTTATACCTTTTAAACGATTGTTAATGATGACATCGGGTTTCAACTGTTTTAACAAAGCATATACTTCGTGTGCATGTGCATCGGTCCATTCTTTGTCCCAGTTACCGTCGAACCAAAGCATATATGGGTCGTAATTGGTCAAGATCTCCGTTAACTCATCTTTCATAGTTGCAACAAATTTTGCCATGTCGGTCGTTGCGTTGATCTCCTTTGTACCCGCACGTGCATAAGGGTAATGTGGATCGTGCCAATCCAGTACGGTGAAATATACGCAGAATTTTAGACCATGCTTTTTACAGGCTGCAGCCAGTTCGCCCACAACATCACGCTTGAAAGGTGTCTCCATAATATTCAAATCTGAAAATTTGGTTGGCCATAAGCAAAAGCCATCATGATGCTTGGCTGTAATGGTTAAATATTTCATACCTGAATTTTTTGCAGTCTTTACCCACTCTTCGGCATTGAATAATACGGGATTGAATTCTTTATGCAATTGGTCATAGTCCTCAAAGGGAACTTGATTTCCTCGACTCCATCCAATTTCAGTACCACGCAGGGCAACTGGCCCCCAATGGATAAACATGCCAAAACGTAAATCCATGAACTGGTCTATAACGACTTTCGATGTTTTCACAATGGGTGTTACTTTTTCAACTTGAGCAGAGAGCGGTCCGCTAATGGTCAATAACAAAAGAAGGTTTAAAAAATATTTCATATCATCACTTTATTAAGTTCTTTCCAAGGCATGCTTAAACACCGAAAATTAGGTTGAAAAAACAGTTACTCAGCTATTGCGTCATATCAATGGAACAGTGCAAAAGGTTTATATTTCAAAATTAACCCGATATAAACCTGGGCATTGCATCTATATTACCCTGATTTGACTCAATGTTATCCTGACAGATTGATGCAGCAAATCTTTGTCTTGTTTTAGATATTAACAACGACTTTATCGACGTCACGATTTGTTTATAATTTTAAATGCGCCTTTCCTATTTCTTCAAATGAAAAGGCTTTATGGATACTCGTTTTCAAAAGGTTTTCTTTTAATAATAAAATAATTACAATATGCTTATATTCGGAAATAGCACAGATTAAAAAAATACACATCAACACGATGATCAATGGGAATCGATAATTTAATAGCTTTAATTTCAACTTACGCGAGGTTTTCTGAGACTGACATTGCGATTATTAAGTCAAAATTTACACAACATAAGTTTAAGCAAAAAGAATACATTCTTGAAGAAGGTCAGGTATCTACGCACCTACATTTTATTGCGATTGGCTTGGTACGCATCTTTTACGTAAAAGATGGCAAAGAAATAACGAGCTACTTATCGAGTGACAATGGTTTTGTTTCCTCCTATTCAAGTTTTATAAACCAGTCAAAGTCTTATGAATACATCCAGTGCCTGGAAAAATCGCAAACGCTGGCCATCACCTACAAGGATATGCAGGAGCTTTACGAAGCTGTTCCCCAATGGGAAAGAATAGGAAGATTTTTCTCAGAACAGAATGTGTTATGTTTAGCAGATCGGCTGTTAAAACTCCAATCTATTCCAGCCAAAGAAAAGTATCTTGAATTTTTAAAAACATCTTCTGAAAAAATAGTGCAACGGACACCCCTTATCCATATTGCATCGTATCTAGGTATAACTCCTGAATCATTAAGTAGAATCAGAAGCGAGATTTCTTAACATTTATCAAGGAGAAACAATAAGCGATTAGACATTTTTGTATAAAAAAAAACAAGAATGAAAGAGATCACTAAAAATGTATTCCAAATTCCGGTACTACCAAGAAACAGTATCAACTGCTATATCATTGACGATGTCCTGATTGATGCAGGAATAAGAAGTTCAAGCAAAACCATACTACAGGCACTTAAATATAAAAAAATAACCACCCATGCCTTAACTCATGCCCATGCTGACCATCAGGGAAGTTCTGCTGTGCTATGCAACACGTTAAAGATTCCACTCTGGACTTCTGAATTTGAAAAAAATAATGCGGAATCAGGAAATGTCACGAATGAATATCCGAATAAAAGGCACTTTATTGCTCGGTTTCAGCAATATTATTGGGCAGGAGAAGGTCATAATGTATCCCGTATTTTAAAGGAGGGCGACACGATTGGTAGTTTTATTGTTATCGAAACTCCGGGACATTCACCGGGGCATATTTCATTTTTTAGAGAGGAAGATCGGGTTTTAATCCTTGGTGATGTGCTTGTGAATATGAATTTAATAACGACTGTTACCGGATTAAGCCAACCACCCGATCTATTTACTAAGGATAAGAAATTGAACCTAGCATCTATTCGAAAAATCTATAGCCTAAAGCCCAAGATCATTTGTTTTGGACACGGCCCTGTTTTATATGATAAGGGAGAATTAGAACAGTTTATGACGAATCATTATTCTTAACAGAAAGTGCCTAATAAACTTATTATCAATAAGCATTGAAAGCATATAGCGAATGGAATTATTGATCCTAAATTAGTCATCATTCAGACTGAAACGACTTCAGAATCGATGGTTTTACTTGCTGCAAGCTATAATAAAAATGCTGATAAATTTCCAAATTCTCCTAAAAAGGATGTTATACTACTGGACGTATCTGCAAAAACGGCTTCCGTAAAGTTGGTTGCAGACGAATGGATCGACTATATGCATATTGTTAAACTTAATGGATCCTGGAAAATTGTTAATGTGCTTTGGCAATTTAACAACGCAGAACAGCATTAAATATCCATTTGAAATGAATGGTTGTTAAAAAGGTCGGACAGTAAAAGCAGCCTATCGGCGAGATCTCGAATCCCACTACTTTTCATCTGTTCTAAAAAGGCTCTAGAAGGTGCTCTAGAGCCTTTAATAATCGGAATGGGGTACCGAATTAAAGTTTTTATATTGTGTTACGCTAAATTATACATTTTTTTACGGATTAAAAGATACAACACAAATAAATGTCTCTTATACATGGAAAAATAGTTATAAAGAACCATTGAGAAATGAGTTACCTCTTCTAATGCCTTAGGATAAAATGATGAGAAGCTTAAGACGGCTTCAAATTAAAAAAAGTAAATTAACCCCAATGATAAAAGTGCTATCAACTCTCGCTCAGATCACTGGCTAAAAACCACTTACAACGCATGCACACAAATCTATTGTTATTAAACACAAAATTTATACTGTTTTTAAACAAGAATAGAAAATACTCAAAACTACAATTGCACTGTGTATGGTTTTGAACCGAGTTCTTACTTGTAACGTACACGTTATCCTCGGTCTATCGTTAAATTGCTTCGATCTCGCTCTTGCCTATTTCGTTGATTAAACTATAACTACGCGATCTCTAGGCTCTTGAAGCATTTAAACCTTATGCGTATAACTACCCGGTCATATTGCGCTACGCTAACGTATTTTGGTCTAGCTACAGCGAATATCAGATACTTTATAACGAATATAGCTTAGCCTTAGTCTTCCCCTTCCCCTCTATCTATATTTGATAGTATAAACTACAATTAATAACTCTTTAAAAACAAGAACATGAAAAAGATTTTAATGACACTTTGCGCTGTCGGATTAATGTCCTCAGCTGCATTTGCGGGATCGGGCAAGGCACCGATAAAAGCGAAAGATGCTGGAATATTCTGTGAATTCAGATTGAAATTCTATGATTCTAACGGGAATTATTTGGATACAGAAACAACTTTATCCTATCAGAGTACCGGGTCTTGTGGCGGTTTTTTTAAAACCATGAGATCGTACTATGCCTCACAAGGATACGAACTGAATTAACAAAAACAACTGATTATACACTAAAAATTACACATGATGAAAAAGCTATTATTTGCACTGATTGCCACATTTGGACTTTATGCTTCGAGCATGGCAACTGAAATGAATACTAAACATGTTTCTAAAGAAACTGCAGTAAAGAACGAAAAGGCATGGAGATGCACAATGTCTGTAACCATTTATGTGAACGGTGATGCTGTAGGTTACGATCATTACATCACAACGACCAATGGCTCGTGCCACACGTTCTTTAAAGCCATTAAAAAAATGTACACTGATCAAGGTTTTTCGATGAACTAGGATATCCTAAATTGAAAAGCTTTTCTAATCTGAGCCATAGTGTTATTTTTTCTATGGCTCAGATCATATTTATAGTGCTCTTCATATGCGCTATAACCGAATCTACAATTAAAATATAATACCCATGATACGTAATGTAATTTTACTGCTTTTAGCGGTAAGCGGAAGTCTAACTTCGAAAGCCCAACAGCTGATGGCGAGTTACGAATATATTCCCTCGCCCGTCGCAACCTTTAAAGAGGATGTCTATTATGACGGTACTGTAAAGATTGCGGTCCGCGACTCGATTTCGCTAAAAAAAGAAACAACCACAGGCCAGTCTGAAGATGAAATGGAGTCGAGTGAGCTTTCTGTTGTGCTGGATGTAGGCAAAATATTCCGTAAAATTGTTATCCAAGATCCTAAACAAAAGGGACTGATAGAAACCCGATCACTGGACAGTAAAAACTACCTGGTAGAAGATCACACCTTTAAAGCGATCAACTGGAATACCGATTACCCGGAAGAGGAGAAATTCGGAGATAAAATGTGTAAAAAAGCGACCGCAGACTATCGGGGTACAAAAGTAGTAGCCTATTATGACCCGTCTATCCCTGTACCGGCCGGACCGTACAAATTTGGAGGGCTTCCTGGTCTTATTGTGATGCTATATACCGAAAGTGCTCATCCGCACTATTGGTTACTGAAAAAGGTCTCCTACCCTTTCGAAGGTCAGATTCCTGTAGACCGCAACTATGTACAAACCTTGCCTACGATGTCACTGAAAAAATATGTAGAGCAGGATGAACGTAAGATTGCAGAGCAGATGCGCATTATGCGTTCCAAACTACCTGAAGGGGTTGAATTCAGTACCGAAAATAAAACGAAGACTCGAGGCACAGTAGAGCAGGTGTATGAATGGGAGCATGGTTCGAATTAGCTTTTTGCTGTTATTTTTAATACAGTTTTCACAAAGTTACTGCCAAACCTTGATACGGGGTAAGGTAACTGCACCATCGTCTACCCCAGCTGGTATTCGCGTCAATCTCGTTACTGAGAATGGTTCTGGAGGCTCGCATTACTCCTTTACAGATGCTAAAGGCCTATTCCTCTTTTCAGGGGTAAGTCATGGAAATTATACGCTTATTTTTCAGTCGCTGGCCTACAAGTCCCTCAACAGATCCATTCATCTCAGTTCAGATACGCTGGAACTTTCAATCGAGCTGGAAGAAAGCAGGATACAGCTGCAGGAGGTATATGTAGCACCAAAAAAATTTATTAGGGCCGGGCGCGATACTATTGAACTTGATGCCAAAAACTATCTGCAGGGCGAAGAACGTACCGTTGAAGACCTGTTGCGCAAGATCCCGGGTATGCAGATCAGTGAAAACGGCACGATCAAAGTGGGTAACAAAGAGATCGAAAAGGTTATGGTGGAAGGAGATGATTTATTTGGAAAAGGCTACAAACTGCTCACGCAGAACCTCACCGTACATCCGATAGAAAAGGTACAGGTACTGCAGCGATACTCAAACAATAAGCACCTGAAAGGAGTTGAACATTCTGAAAAGATAGCACTCAACCTGACCCTCAAAAGTGAAAGTAAATCGCAATGGGTAGGCAGTATCGATGCGTCAGCAAGTGTAATCCCTATTGAGTTTTACAATGCACAGGCTAATCTGATGAATTTTGGTAAAAAAACAAAATATTATCTATTGGGATCGGCCAACAATAATGGTCTGGAGACGCTACGTGGTATAGACCATCTCATCTTGAGCCAGGATCCGAACGAACCTGGTCAGGTGGGTCTCCAGGTCTCAACTCCTTCCCTATTGGAGAACAAACCGAGCTTAAATGAGTTTGACCCGCAACGGTCAAACTTCAACAACGACAAGCTTCTCTCCTTCAATGGCATCTTTTCGCCAAGAAAAGATCTGAAGATAAAATGGCTGGGCTTTGCCAACAGCAAGAAAAATAGTTTTGTGAGGCAGAGCTTATCCGAATATGCGATTGAAGATGTAAAATTCACAAACCAAGAAGATCTGCATTACACCAATTCGGATATTAATTATTTCAGCAAAATGGAACTTCAATATGATCCTGGTAAAAATTCGACCATTACATATATAGGTACATTGGGCAATATCAAAGCTAATGATATCGGCGAACTGACATTCAATGGTATCGGATCATTGGAAACGATCAAAAAACGCAGTCTACTTTCAAACCATTTACTGAGCTACACGCAGAAATTAGCGGAACGTGCCGTACTGGTATCTTCATTCCGCTGGATCAGGCAGCATTCCCCCATCAACTATGCGGTAGACCAGTACCTTTATGGCGATCTGTTCGAAGCTGAAGGTATAAAGGCTGATAGTATAAAAAACGTATGGCAGGATACCGAAAATAATGTGGAATATTATGGAATGATCTCAGAGTTAGTAAAGCGCGATGCTAAAGGCAACCCGTTCAGTGCTTCGATAGCGCATGAAATTACGCTTCGTGGCTTCAATTCGGCATTCTATCTGATGAATGGTTCTGGAGAAACTTATCGTCCAAAAGATTTTTTTAATCGGTTGAATTTTGAAGAACGCAATACAGCATTATCTGCACAATATACCTGGAAATCCCCAAGGCTGGAGTTGACACCGAGCATCACAGCACGCCTGCTTCACTCTACCTTACAGGACAAACTTGCTCCACAGGCCCAGTCCAGCATAAATAAATTATGGTCTCCAAAAGCGACTATTCTATGGAGAACACATAGCAAAGGGGAACTG
Source organism: Sphingobacterium kitahiroshimense (assembly GCF_025961315.1). Taxonomy (NCBI): domain Bacteria; kingdom Pseudomonadati; phylum Bacteroidota; class Sphingobacteriia; order Sphingobacteriales; family Sphingobacteriaceae; genus Sphingobacterium; species Sphingobacterium kitahiroshimense. The sequence goes on from NZ_JAOQNK010000001.1 coordinate 1,699,812, forward strand.
CGAAGTGAAGTTTCCTACCAAATGAATATGTCGCAAAATGCTCTTGATGTACTACCCAACTTTGTTTATAAAGGAAACCGGACTTTTTCAAGTGGTTTAAAAGAAAATCCCGTACTAGATGCATTTCATATTAATGCAGTCTATACTTTAGGTAAAATGACGGATAAACTGTATACAATCTTATCGGGTGGATATAGTCAGCAGTTCGATTACATCGGACAACAGCAAGAACTGAATCCTGACTACAACCGCAACAATCTTGTTCTTTTTAAAAACAGAACGCTGACTTATTTTAATGCGCAGCTGAACTATTTCGTCGCTGGAATAAAAGGTAATATACGACTTACCGGGGATGGTCAGCTGGCAAATTACCAGACGCAGATCAAAGGACTTCCGCCCTTACCGATACAAACCGCAGTTTACCAGCTAAGTCTGGACTACCGAAGTGTCTGGGAAGGGCCTATTAATATTTTTACTGGACTGCAGTTCCATAATTCGATACTTCGAAATGGATCAACAAGAAGTGTTGTCCAGTCTAAGTTTGAAGCGAATATCAATGCCCGCTTGAGTAAAAAAATACGTACATCACTGAAAAACGAACTGTACCGATTCGAAAAAGGGCAGTACAACCCAAGTCAGTATTATCTGTTCTCAGACTTTTCTCTACAGTATTTTATCCTAAAAAAAATGCAATTGGAACTTACAGCAAAAAACATCTTCAATATAGATACATTTACGCAATCTGTGCTTTCGGACAGCCATCAGTCGACCCAATCTTATGCGCTACGTCCAAGACAGGTTATGCTTGGCATAAACCTGAGTTTTTAACGAACCTTGGAAAGTATGTGCAATCCGATCCTTAAATAAATAAGATTGACAGGTGACAGATTTTGCTAATTTTTCAATAGTACGGGTACTTTGCATTACCTTTAAATATAATTTACATTCATCTAGCATGGCTTCTACCAAAATAAACTATATTACCGTATTATTGCTTACGCTGTTGCTGTTTTCTTGCGGTGAAAGTAGTAGTTCTTCCAGCACCTGGGAACAGGAAAATAACACTTCAGAAAAAGATTATATTGCTTTTCTCATATCCACAGATACTTTACCGCTAAAGGCAAAAATACAGGCCATAACCTTAGAAGACAGTATCCTTTCGAAAAGGAAAGATAGTGTATCAAAAGCAATGCATTATTTCTTTCAGGCGAAGCTTAAATATTGGGGAAACGATCCTCAAAATGCGTCTGCTTCGCTAGATAGTATGAACGTGCAGCAACAGTCTGGCGATCTCTATTTTTTAAAAAAATCGGCTTCGCTTGATCAGCAGACTAGCGAAAGCAACGTGGTGGATGCTGCTGTCATGAAAAAAATACAAGAACTCCTTCAAAAAGCAGAAAATTCATCCAGTAGGATTACTTACTATTTTTATGACCTGACCGCCAAGTCATTTTATCAGAATAAAAACGAAAAGGCGGCCGCAATATATGTGGACAAATATTATCACGCTCACCCCTATAAGGAGCACCCTGTTATCAAACGACGCTACTACGATATGATATTCTTGCTAGCATCCCGACTGGATGATTATGAGAAAATGGCAAAATACAACAAACTGGCAAAACAGCTCGCATTAGCCTCTAACGATAATCTCGCCCTGGCACGTACCTACGACAACGAAGCGCAAATCTACGCCCGTATGGGATTCTATGATGAAAGTCTAAAGATGAGCAGAGCGTTTGTTTCCATTTTAGAAAAAAACAACGATATCCATGATGTAGCTTACAACAATTTAGCCAAAAGCTTTATAAATATCGGCCAACTAGATTCTGCAGTATATTATTACAAAAAAGCGATTGCACTGAATAAGAAGAATATGTCAGATAAACCTAGGTATCTTCTTTACAAAGGCCTGTCCGAGGCCTATGTACTACAAGGTGATTACAGAAAAGCATATGAAACCTTAGATATGGCTAGCCAACTCGAAGTAAAAACGATTAAAGAGATCGAAGCGGCTAACATTGCGGAAATAGAAGAGAAATATGAAGCAGAAAAAAAAGATCGCAATATTCTGACCTTAAAGAGTAAAAATCAGCATAATGAAGACATCATTAGGCAACAGAAATATATGCTGTTTTCAGGTCTAGCTTTGGCAGCAGGATTGCTTGCACTCATCTATACCGTCTATCAGCAAAAAAGTCTTAAGCAAAAAAACAAACTACTAAACAGTGATAACAGTAGACTAAAACTGGAGCATAAACTTTTGCAGACCCAGCTCAATCCACATTTTGTTTTCAATTCCATAGCCAACCTGCAAGGTCTCATCGCAACAGGAGACAGCACAGAATCTGTACGTTACCTTTCTTCGTTTTCCCAATTGCTACGGGATATACTGGAACAGAGCCGGATGGATTTTATAGATCTAAATGAAGAAATTATCTCGCTCGAAAATTATATCCATTTGCAACAGATGCGCTATCCCAACCTTTTCGGCTACCGCATAGATATAGATGAACAACTGGATACCGAAGAGGTATTTATACCACCTATGTTGTTGCAACCTTTTGTAGAAAATGCGATCGAGCATGGGTTTAGGAATATTGCTTATAAGGGCGAACTTATTATCCGGGTTGAATTAGAGAAAAATGAAATTATCATAACAATCGATGATAATGGAAGCGGTCTAACACACCAAAAAACATCAAGTCAGAAAAAGAAATCATTGGCGCAAGATATATTGAGAGAACGTCTGCAGTTATTATATAGACTCAATAATCAGCATGCACATTTTGAGCTCATTGAAAAAAAAGCCTTTGGCAAACAAGGCATTAGCATTAAAATAAATTTACCCATTATCAAAAATATATAAGGAAACTATGATAAAGGTCTACGTTTTAGAAGACGAAAAAATTATTCTGCGCCATCTGCTGCAGATACTGAATGAAATGCCGGACATCAAGGTGGTTGGCTATACCGAAGGGATCGCTGAGGCGGCAGTGGAAATACCTTTTTTAAAACCAGATGTGATCCTTGCTGACATTAGACTGAAGGATGGCAATAGCTTTCAATTGTTTGATGAGATCGGAACAGAAAATTTCCAGATCGTTTTTTTAACAGCATACGATCAGTACGCCATTGAAGCGCTGAACCTGGGAGCACTTGGTTATCTTTTAAAACCTGTAAACAAAGAGTCCCTGCATGCCATGCTGGATAAATGCCGACAGCACCGTGGGCAAATGACTGTGGATCTGGAACGTGTTACTCTAGCAAAAGATCACTACCTCTCTCCGGAAACCCCGTTAAATCGGAGGATTGCACTCAAAAGTCAAGAGTATATCGAAATCGTATCGATGGATGATATCATTTACTGTAAAAGCGATAAAAGTTACACTTCGTTTTTTCTCACAGATAAAAGAGAGGTGCTGGTCTCTAAAGGGCTCAAGCTCTATGAGAATATGCTGACTAGATGTGGTTTTCTCCGTTGCCATCAGTCTTATTTAGTAAACTTCTTATATGTAAAAAAATACTATCGGGAGGGTTTTCTCGAAATGACCAATAAAGAAATGATACCGGTATCAATTAGAAAAAAGGAAGAGGTCTTATTGTATCTGGAAAATTTAGCCTGATAGCTGTCTTGCTTCACCTTCTTATGCATTAAAATTAAATGGTACAGGATGCAAAACTGCTATAAGCTATAGGAGTTTTGCATCTGATTGATAATAAATCGTATTAAAATATTTAATAGGATTCGATCATGAAAGCAGGAAATCACCAAGAAATGGATAATACTCAAAAGATTTGAAAGCTCTTCAGACCCTTGACTAGCAATTTATAGTTGCTTTGTTTTATAGATGTAAATATTAATTGATTCTAAGAACGTATATATCGAATTACTAACGCTGAAGCGGATAATTATATCTTACAGTTTAAGAAATTTAGATTATAAAAAGTTACATAGAAATAAGAAAACCTTCACGATTTAAAAGATAACAATCTGTATATTTATAAATTACGGTTACAGATAAGTAATCCATTGTTTTATTATTACTCCAATCATTATGCGAAAATTTTATAGTTTAGTTTCTTGCGGTTACTTAATTTTCACGCTAACTTCATGTTTTTCGTCTCATTTGACAACTCAAAATCAAATAAGACAAGCAATACCTCAAAGCCGATTTGCAGATGCGCAATCAGTTGGTATGAAAAAAGAAGATATTATAAAAAAATTTGGCCTTCCATTATCAACTTCTGCTGAAGTGCAAAAGGATGTGGGAAACGAAGATTTACACTACGTAGAAGTTTTGGGCGATATAAAATTATTTACCACTATTACTTTACAGAACGGGATTGCAATAAAACAGAAGGTAGATCAGATAACGTCCAACTATGACGATCGTTTAAAAAAACTTGAAAAAGACCTAAAAATTCTGCAAACACCGAGACTCTATAACTAATAACCTGATTTATTTTTTCAGAAATATGGATCTATAGTTTCTAGACCATATCACAAAGTTGAAATAACCCTTGGTTTAGGTGTACTTTATTGCTTTTTATTTCCATCTTAAGGAATATAAAAATTAATTTAAGTAATTTGAACTTTAAATGTAGAACGCATTTTCATAAAAGTTGCTATTCATTAATCTCATATATTTTATTTAGAAATCTTAATTCTTGTTTTTCAACTTTTTCTTTCAAAAATGCTTTACACATTGCTTCTGTTATCTCTGAATTATTCCCCTTCACGAATAAATAAAAACTCCAATCTGTAAATCCAATATTATCGTTTTCAAATTCAATATCCACATTTTCATTTTTAAAACTAAAATCGCAACCATAACCATGAAAAACATATCCTTTAATCTGAGAATTTTTGATGCCAAAATTTCGATTTTGAATAAGTCCTTGGTTTTTTCGCATCAAGATTTCTTTATCCCCAAAATTTTCCAATATATATCGCAATACTAATTTTAACTTTTCAATAAAGTTGGAATAGAAGATATCTAGATCTCGCATGTTTTTCAGAATAAAATTACTGTAATTACTTTGTTCCTTTCAAAAGTAAAAATAATACTCCTCTGTCCTTGTTAAAAAAAATTAAAGTATTTAATTTTCAGTGATCTGTTAATACTTTTTTCGAATAATCAATCTTATCTGGTCCAAATGAGAGACATGATTGTTGAAGATTATTAAAATGATCCAATTTTAGTGACATCTGAAAATTTCGGGTAAAATATTGCGAAAATCTCCTTATGATTGTAAAATGGAAACCCTAATAGTCTTGGATCTAGACGAAACCCTGCTTTATGCTGTGCAAAATAAACTAGCAAGAGATGAAGACTTCAAAATGGGTTCATATTTCATTTATAAAAGACCTTATTTAGATCACTTCCTTACGTTATTAGCAAGGGATTTCAAATTAGCAATATGGAGTTCGGCAGACGATGTTTATGTAAAACAATTGGTTGAAAGAATTAAACCTGCGCATATTACATTTGAATTTGTCTGGGGAAGATCGCGAACGACAAAAAAACGTAAAAGTGTGACTGATGACTACTACTTTGTAAAAAGATTATCTAAAATAAAGCAAAAAGGATTTAAGTTAGAAAGGACGCTTATAATCGATGATACAGCTGAAAAATCAATGCTAAACTATGGTAATGCAGTCCAGGTAGCTGAATTCACCGGAGACCCTGTGGATGATGAATTGCTACAGTTATCGAATTATCTTCAAACACTGAAAGACGCCGAAAATGTTCGCATAATTGAAAAAAGATTTTGGAGAAATGGATAATTTAAATGGTTTTTCTTCACCGCGTAATAACTCCATTACTGATCATTTAGGCATTGTTCTCCATTCTTCTTGAAGAATACTGTAAACATACGTTCCTTTACTTTCACCATAAGACTGAATATTGTAATTTCTTAAAAGCCCTTCTTTAACCGCCCCGATCTTTTCTATTGCTCTTTGTGATTTGAGATTGTTGATATCTATTTTAAATTCTACTCGACGTAGATCTAAGATGTCAAAGGAATAGTCAAGGAGAAGTCTTTTACAAATTGCATTTATACCTGTTCCTTGATATTTTTCGCCAATCCATGTCCATCCGATTTCTAATCTTTTATGCTGAAAACTGATATTTCCAAACATCGTTAATCCGATTGGATCACTGTCTTCCTTCCTGATAATGATGAGTGGGTATAATTCCATTTCCTGTTTTGCATGAAGACAGAAATTAAAATAATCTGTTAGATCATTTCTGTTTTTTACTCTTGCTCCAAATTCGCCTAGTGCTGTACTATAGCTAATAGATTCTATTGTATCAATATCATGAATGGTCAAAGGGCGCATAAAAATTGACTCGTTTTCAAGAATCAATTCAGATGAGAAAAATGTTTCTATATTCATTTTTGTGCTTGTGGCTTATAGTTGCTTATACTAGCCTAATATACATAAGTTCCGCAATACTATTTATAACAGTAGTTTGATTCTTTTAAGTTGGAGTTTTTTTTAATAGACGGGTTGTTCGTATTTCCTTAAATAGTGAGATGATAAATTCAATATCAAGGAGTACCATCATTGTGAAAACATAATACAAACTGAATGTATTATTTCCAAAAGTGCGATACTTTTAGAAACAATACACTTAGTTTGTGTTGACGGCTAGAAAATTAATAGCATGATAAAAATGCAATAATGATTACCCTAGTCCCAGAAAGGATTTTGAACTAAATTTTTATTCTTATCAATTTCCGATTGAGGTACTGGAAACCAATAATTTTTTTCTGAGAAAAGACGTTTCTGATATACTGACCTTTTGAAAAACGCTTTCGGATTAGCATCGTTATCATCTTTTTCTGTACCAGAAAAATTCATCCCATAAAAATTACCATCAATAGTCTGCTCTCCTATTTTCCATCTACGAATATCGCGATAACGAATTCCCTCATTGTTGAGCTCTACACGTCTTTCTTGACGAATAGCCTGACGTACTTGCTCTTGACTGCTTGGAACGGGTAATGCGGACGGCCCTGTTCCATATTGTGGAATACCTCCCCGCTCCCGAATTAAATTTAAATATTTCAATATGTCGGCGTGACCAGGGTTACTTTCATTTAATGCTTCGGCGTAATTAAGATATGCTTCTCCTAAACGATAGAGAATACCTGGCCGATAAGGATTCGTGCCGTTGCGAGGGTCATAATCGGGGTGTACTTTTTTTCGTACCAGGTACCCGTTCTGTGGCGCATCATGTGTCGGTCCACCATCCCAGCTTCCTAAATAAAATTCAGTTGTTCGATTTTCTCTCCTAAACCAAGCGCCGTTATACAGCACAGAAATATAAAACCGTGGTTCTCGATGGGTGTACATGTTAAAAGTTCCCTGTAGGGTTACAATACCTCCTCCTTTGGATTCTGCCCATTGTGTATTCCGGATTTCATTGGCACTTGAAAATCCTTTCTCCCGATACCCTGAGAGGGGATCATTGATGGTACGCCCATTTTCCATATAAAATGCATCAACCAATGATTGGGTGATTCCTAAACCTCCATTGCCTCCTGTCCCACGTGGCTGGGCATGTCGATCGTATTCACCAAAATCTGAATTAGGTCTTGCGAATAGTATTTCTTTATTGCCATCTTGCGGTCTTCTGAACATCATATTCAGATACGACATAAATGGATCTATGCTTCCATCTGAATTATATTCATAATAGAGCTTATGTCCAGAAGCTTCGGCACGATCGATAAGCAATTTACTGGCTTGCGTGGCAATGCCCCATTTATTCGCATCGAATGTTGCATTATAAATGGCCTCTCCTTTATTATTTACAAAAGATTTGTAGGCGCTATTGCCATTAACTAAAGGGCTTGCCGCAAATAAAAGTAGTCTTGCCCTAACAGCTAAGCACATAATTGAAGTAGCTCTTCCATATTTTTGTGTATTAGTGTAACTTGCAGGCAGCACCGCAGACAGGTCTAATAGTTCCTGATCGATCCATTTGACGATATTGTCAAATGGCGTTTGACCTAGCATTAACTCTTCTTCACTGCCATTGGGATCTGCCATACCGAGTTGAAAAGGTATTGCTCCGTATGTTTCCAGCAACAGCGAATAATAATAAGCAATCATAAAACGAGCTTCCGCCTTCATCAGGTTTACTTCGTCTTCGGTTACCAATTGTGCAGCATTGGGTTTGACATGTTCTAAAAAGATATAGGCAGAGCGGATTCTTTTAGGCAGCTCGCTCCAATAATTAGGATCCCAATCACTAGTCGGATTCCAATTGCCGGTTTGTTTTGCAAGTAAGGTCCAACCAAACTGTTCCCATCCTGTAGATGGCGCCATATCGTCTGATAGTGGATCCCATCCGATCGAACGGGTATAGCCCCAATAGGGATCGGGAATATTACTATATATACCTGCAAGCCAATCCTCAGTACGCGTTTTATCATTGAACACCATTTCTAATGTCAATTGATCATCTGGCATCTTATCCAAATATTTTGTGCACGAGGTTAGGGCAAAGGTTATAAAAATGATGGATATTAATATCTTAGATTTTTTCATTACAGTATTTTTATAGTAATCAGGCTGTTATTTAAAATTCAATTCCATGCCTATTGACATAGACTTCATAATTGGATAGCGCATACCATTATTTACGCCTAGCTCCGGATCCCAAAGCTTAAAATCTGAAATAGTCAATAAATTATTCCCTCTTAAGAAAATACGTAGGTTTTTTATTTGAATGGGATTTATCCAGTTGGAAGGCATATTAAAACCTAGTTCAACATTTCGCAATCTCAAAAAACTCATATCACGCAACCACCAGGTTGAGGCCATATTATTATTGGAACTTTGATAATCTGACAAACGGGGATAAAAAACATCTTGTCTGGGATCGGCTACTGTCCAACGGTCGGATACGTTATCAAACATATTTCCCATAGCACCATTGGAACTACCAGGAATAAAATTAGATCCTCCGATAATACGGTCAGTCTTGGAAAGTCCTTGCATAAAGAAGCCAAAGTCAAAAGATTTATAGCGCACATTTGCTCCAAAACCGTATACAATCTGAGGATCTTCTGTACCACCTATTGCAGTTCTGTCAAATGCATCAATCACACCGTCATTGTTCAGGTCTACGTATTTAATATCTCCAGGACGAACAGGGCCAAAAGTATGTTTAGGAATATCACTTTTTAATTGTCCACTAGCGACATCGGCAAAATCCTGTTCCTCAAAAAGACCATCTGCCACTAAACCAAATAACTGTCCGATTGACTTCCCTGTCGAAGAACGGGATGTGCCAATTACTGCTGATGGCTCATCTTGCTCAATGATTTTGTTATGTGCATAAGTGAATGTACCTCTTACTGATAGAAATAAATCCGGATTCAATGCTTTACTAAATTCAACAGATGCATCTACTCCTTGATTATTCACTTTACCATAATTTGCCCACGGCGCATTTGTAAATCCACTGGAGCCGGGTATAGACCGACGTTGCATAAAAATATTGCTGCGCTTTTCTGTAAAATAATCGATTTGAAAGTCAAGCGCATTCCACAGACCCAGTTCAAAACCTACATTGGTCTTTTGTACCGTTTCCCATGTCAAATCAAGATTTCCCTGATCCCCTTCAATTCTGCCCGATCGCCTGAAATCATTATTGATACCCCACGAATAACCCGTGGACTCATTAATGGTGGTAATATAAGCGAAGCGCCGACCATCCAGTTTATCATTTCCGACTAAACCGTAGGAACCTCTGAACTTAAGTTTATTGACCGTACTTCTCAGATGTTGCATCCAAGTTTCTTCTGATAGATACCATCCCAATGCAAAAGAAGGGAAGAAACCAAACCTTTTACCAGGAGCAAAATTTTCAGATCCATTATAACCAAAATTGAACTCACCTATGTAGCGGTTAGCGTAGTTGTAGGAAAAACGACCTGCAATACCTTGGTTACGGTAGGGTAACAGATCGCCATTATCGTAGTTTCGTTGGTTATAGAGCACCATCCCCTCAACATTGTGGTTTCCGAAATTTTGAGCATAGTTAATTGCTCCTTCTAAATACATACTCTTATCTCCCCAATCTGATCCTTTGCTGTAACCTAAGAACTCCTGCCCATAGCTATCTATAACAAGTTTCAAACGTCCCTCTTCATCTCTTCCTATGGCCGGATTGTAATAATCTGGATCTTTACTTCGTACTACAGAAGTGCTAGAATAACGATCGAAAGAAAAGAGACCTCTTGCTTTTAACCCTTTTAAAAAAAAGGCTAAATCTTGCTCTATGGAAAACAAGGATTCAATTTTGCTATCACTTAATCTTTCATACCCGCGTTGCGTCGCTAGCGCCCACGGATTGGTACGTCCCGAGGTACGTGGTATTTCTCCACTCGAGTAAATGGTTGGATGGACGTATGGGGGAATTGTAAATGCCTCCTGAAAAAGAGCATCAACACTTTGAGGTGCACGATTGCGGTCTTGAAGATAACCGCCAATATTCAACCGAAATAAGGTAGTCGGGCTGACATTTATATCTACATTGGAACGTACGTTGTACCGATTTAATTTGGAAGAAGAATCCCAGTCCTGCTTCTTATCTCTTTCTATGATTCCACCTTCTCTATAAAATGAAGTAACTAAGGAATAACGTAGAATATCTGAACCGCCGTTGACACTTAAATTTCCCCGGCTGTTTCCTGCTCTATCTTTTAAGATTTCATCCAACCAGTTGACATCTGAATACAGGTCTTTATCTACACCCTTGCGGATATTATCAATGCGCTCCTGCGAATACAGCCCTGTTTCACCGCGTTCTTCACGGATACTATTCATAACCTCTAGGTATTCTGCAGCCCCGACAAAATTTGGTAACTGAATGGGAGAAGTTAATCCCTCTTCAAATCGAAACGAAACATTCGGCTTACCCACTTTTCCTCTTTTTGTATTGACCAAGATGACGCCATTTGCTCCCCGAACACCGTAAACGGCACTGGCAGCAGCATCTTTAAGGACAGAGAATGATTCGATTTCTTCGGGATCCATATTATCCAATGATCGCTCCACGCCATCAACTAAAATTAAAGGATTCCGATTCCCGCCAAATGTACTGATGCCTCTGATCCAAAAATTAGAATTATCATATCCTGGTTCTCCAGAACGTTGAACAGCAATCACTCCGGACAGCTGGCCAGCAAGATTATTACTTAAAGAACGTGTTGTACCACTTTGTAAACGCTTTGGCTGTATGGTGGTAATGGCTCCTACTACTGAAGCTTTACGTTGGGTACCGAAACCAACAACAACAACTTCATCCAGCGCACTTACACTATCCTTTAAAACAATTCTGTACGAATTTCTATCTGTTAATTCAATCTGTTCAGGTGCATAACCGACCAAACGAACGGAAATATAACGATCTGTAGGTAAAACATTTAAACTAAAGCGTCCGTTATCATCTGTAGATGTACTCCGGTTACTCACATTTCCAGTAACGGTAGCATTTGATAAGCGGTTACCACTTTCGGTCAATACCTGCCCTTCAATAATCCTATTCTGAATAACTTGTTCAACTTTTGCTGATTTCTTTAGAATAATGGTGTAGTCTTTCATAACAAAAGATACATTCATCCCGGTAAACAATTTGTTCAGAATACTTTCTAACTTTTCATTGTGAAATGATAGTTTTATTTTTTTATTTTCATCAATATCATTAGGTGAATAAACAAATTTAACACCCATCTTTCCATGAAGATCATGCAACGCCTGCTTAATCGTTACATTATTAAATTCAATGGAAATTTCTTTTTGTAACGTTGCTTTCAGACTAGAACTCGTCGTAGTGATGCAGATGGTCAATAAGACCAGATACATCAGGATTCTGACACCCCGAATATTTTGTTTTGTTTGTTTTGGTTTCAATTGATTCATAAATTAGTTTATTAAAAAAATTGGTGATTTTAATTGTTAACTGTTTATTTGACTGTTACATAGATGACTCCTTTCTTTTCTTTAAAATCAACACTATTTGTGAGTGCGATCATGTGCAGCACATCTTCGATAGTATTGTATCTTGTAAATATTCCGGTAAGTGTTTTAGCACCTGTGTCATCACTCATTTCAATCGATTTGCCGTACCAGGTACCGATTTCGTCCATAACCTGTCTCAGTTTTTCATTTTCAAAATAAAATTCGCCTCTTCTCCATGAATCTATTTTAGCTTTGCTGCTTTGCGAAGAAATCATAATTTTAGGTTGTATTTCTTGAAGAAATGCTTTATCTCCAGGTTTAAGCATAACCGTACCGTCCGAATGATTATGTGCCAACCTGATGCTACCTTCTTTCAACAGTACATTTTCTTCTCCTGGTATAGTCGTCGAAACATGAAATTGTGTCCCCAAGACTTCAATGGTTTGTAGCTTAGTTCGGACAGTAAAAGGAACCCACTTATCTTGAGATTGCTGCTTAGAAACGTCAAAATCAACTTCCCCTACCGCCATCACTTCCCTTGAGTGTATCCCAAAATTGGACTGGAATGAAACGGAAGAATGTTTATTGAGGCTAACTTTTGTTTGATCCTTTAAAACAACGGTAAAAGGGGTTTCGGATGGATTATTGATTTCAATAAGTTCGACTTTTTGTGATCGCTCCATATGTGTCAGATCTAAAATATGCCCCTCTCCTTTTTTGTGAAGTGTACTGCCTACTGGTAGTGAGTCGAGAAGATTAATGCGGTGCTCTCTGTTGAGGGTTAATTGAGGGAAATCACGAGCAGTATGTTTACTTCTACTTAAAGACATAATGGTGTCCTTTCCTTGGTACAAGAATAAAGCACCTAATGAAAGAACAAACAATACGCTTGCCGCAACCGCTATCTGATAATGCTTTTTTCGATTGGAAATTTTAATTTTCCGGGTTATGGCAGCGTCAACTTGCTGTTTAATATCTTTATTAATGGATTCATAATCGATATGATCGAGATCGTGAATATCGAGACGGTCATATATTTTTTCAATTAGTTGATCCTCATTTTCTGAGGTTTTACCGGATAAATACTTATTAAAAATATTTATAATAAATACTCTAATTCTAGTTTTACTAGTGGACATATATAAAGTTTATAAGTTGGTCTTTATTATATGTCGTGATTTATAGCAAAACTCCCAAAAAATTAAAAAAATAAAAATAATATTTCCTTCAACTGGTTTTTCAACCATTTGGAGGCTGTTAATAATTGGTTTTGAACAGTTTTTGGAGAAACATTTAATATTTCGCCAATCTCCTTATTGTTCAAGTCATCAAAATATTTGAGTTTAAAAATTTCTCTTCTTTTCTTCGGCAGTTTATCAATCCAGTAATTTAGATGAACTTGAAGTTCCTCTTCTCTAAAATTATGATCTGCCTGATCCACACTTGCCATGTACTCAACAATCGTTTCTAGACTTTCTAGCTTTTTAGTCGATTTCCTAAACTGATCAATAATCTTGTACCGTATAGCTGTATACAGATAGTTACTTACCTGTTGAATTTCTTTTTCATGGCGCTTGACCCATAAATCAATATATACATCCTGCACAATCTCTTTACTGATCAATTCATCATTTAACCTTGAAAAAGCGTGTTGATATAAACCTTTCCAAGTTCTTTCATACAATACATTATAAGCATCCACGTCAGATCTTTTCACCAAAAGATATAATTCTTCTAAAGAATAGAGATTCTCCGTGTACATGATATGAATAAGATAATGGGTCCTTAGTTTATAGTTGTTGCGGGCAAGATAACAAAATCCTATATCACTACAAGTGCTGGATAGTTTTTTATTTAATTTTTAATCCTTCATAAAAAAGGAGCATTATTTTTTTATTTGCCTTTCAATTCATGATAAAGCCCATAATAAACATATGCTGAATTTTAAAGACTGTAGCATATAATATTTCATTTTTAGTTAATTCAGAGGAAAATGATTTAAAACCAAAAGGAAAAAAGGATCATATAAAAAACCCGTTTGGAACGACCAAACGGGTTTAAAAGATATTCGATTGATAACTTTTGCTTATGAACGCAGACGCCCTTGGCAACTCTTCGAGATCAGCACCCAAAAAAATCGCATTCTCAAATTATGTTTTTCGTTCTTTTCTCTTCTTTGGAATGTAATTACAAACTCTATGCTCGACATATTCAATTTTATGTTCGAATTGAAGTTGAACAGTAATCATTAATTATCCTCCAAAATCGCCACAATCATGTTCTTTAAAAAGTGGTAAAGCTTCTGTAACTGTAAAAAACTTTGATATTCTTTTGTTTTTTAGTTCCAGTTTCTTCCCTTCTAATACCAGCTCATAAACAGGTGCAGGATCTATTTTTGTTAAAATATACGTGCGTTCTGATGTTTTTAAAGTTGTTTTATTTCCTTCGATAGAAGCAACGAAATCATCAATTTCAAAAGTGTCTTTTTCATCACAGACATTGGTCCATATCATTTTATTCTTTGTAATGGATAAACTAGCTAAATCGCATGAATAACAGTTCCCGGAGAATTCTATACCGTATTTCACATACACATTTGTACTTGTGCTATCCAATACATCAATAGGGATTAAGGTTGAAAGATCAGTCGGAAGATCCACTTTAGTTACCGTATTTTTTCGAAGAACAGGCGCAGCGGCTGTATCTACTTTTGGAACTATATCAGTAGATTTATCCCCTTTCTTTTCGGCAACTGGTGAGCAAGAAGCGAGTAGAGCCATCGCAAAAGAGAAGTTGATGATTACATTTTTCATGTGTATTAAATAATTTTAAAGTCTTTCATTTATCTTTTTTAAAATTGTCTAAAATATGCCCTTCAATAAATCCCTGCTTTCGGCCATATTAAGCCAATTTGAATAGTAATATCTTTGCTAAAAGACACAAAAAATGAAAACATTATATCCATTCGTCATATCCACCCTAGTTGTTACTTTTGTGGGATGTAGTCCGTCTCCTAAAGCAACTGAAACTAGTAAAGAGACCACTGAAGTTACGAAGAAAATCATTACACTAACCGATTTCAAAAAGATAAAAGGTGTAGATAATATACAGGATGTACCCTTTCAATTATTTACTAAACTAGATTCAGTTCATTTTTTTATGGCTCCAAGCAAAGATGCTGATCACCTAAAAGTAGCTAAAAATAAACTCGAAAATTACTACGGATTTGAGGAGTTTGATGATTTTTACGCGATCCACTTTAGCATTGATAATAACATTTCGAATAGCATTGAAGCTTTTGTTTTGAAGTCAGAATTCACAGCCTCATTTGATTTGACCTTAGAAGGTAAAGATCTTTATGAGATCAGAAGCAGCTTATTGAAGAAAACTCAAGATTTTAAAAATAAATCATTCCGCAAATTCGGTACAATAGCAGAGGTTTCAGCACAAGAATTTAAAACAGCTTCTAAAAATCGAATCGATGAAGTCTTAGTGAAAAATCCGAAAGTAAAACTGAAAGATGGCAACTGGGTGTATACGGAAAATGGAAAAGAAACCACGATTGTGCAGCATGAGAATGTCCATACAGAAGACGGCATGTTATCCAATGAATATATCGGGCAGTCTCCTACACTAAATTTAGAGATCTTCAAAGAAGAATCGCCTGAAGTATACGATATGTACTACTCGTTTTATACGATAAAACCTGAAGTTAATTTTAGAACGTTTACCGGTGGTTATCCACAGATTATTCCAGGTAAAAATTGGATTTCTTATGTCAATTCAAACAATGACGTAGGAAGTGATTTTACCATTAACAAATACGCGGAGCAAGTTTCTGATCAAGAAAACCTGCTGTATATTAATTTTACGAACTTCAAAATTGCAGATCATAAAAAAGCTTTTTGGGCGGATAACGACACTTTTTATGCTGAAGTATTCCCGACAAATTCAGCGCCGGCGAAGGGTAAAAACCAAAAGACAGCTTACATAAAAATTCAGTTGAAGCCGAATCTATTTTAGTTAAGAATATATAACTGCTATTTTCTGATCAGCTGCAGTTGATCACCTTTTTTCACCATATTAAAGGACATGACTTTTGATATGGTGAAAACCTGGGTTGGGGCTTCACATGTTCCAGATCGGGCAATGCTATCAACCTGCATTTCAATTTGATCTGCTTTGGTGAAATAATATCTTCCAAATATTTGTGTGAAACAATCATTGCCACATTCCCAACTATCATAACTTGTAAATCTTTCTTGATCGAGAAAGTCTACTGCGTAAAAATTGAAAATAAGTGCCGTATCTATTCTTTTTGATAAGCGAAAGGTTGTATCACCATCTATCGTGACAAGCCCTCCTTCCTGAATGATCCAGTTGGTATTTTTAAGTTCGTTAGGGAAGTTGTTTTTCTTTCTTTCAGCATCTGCACAACTTAGAATCGTTATTGTCAGCAAGAGGCTAAAAAAAGTAAAGGCAGCAGTTTTTTTCATTGTCGCTTTATTTTTTTTTAATAAACAAACTCTTTCAAGTACAATCATTGCCAAAATTTGTTTGACCTTTTCACGATCTTTAGAACAAATCCAGGTATTCTTTCTTTAATGATCTTTTTTGGATCGCTTCAATGAAAGCACTAAAACTGTCCGACACAAGTTCTGTTTCTTCAAACTCAGGTTCTTGACCATAATATATTTTCCCAAAATTTTCTGCTGAAACATGAAGAGCAAAATAGGCATAACCTTTTTTAACAGATAGAATAATAGGTACATGTTGATTCCAAAAATTCTTTACCACTTGTTGATTTTCAACATCTCCATCAAAAGCGTCTAAGGACAGAATTTCAAATTCATTCCATTTGAAATCATTCTCATCATTTGTCTCATTAAAATCTGTAATGCTGTTAAACCATGTTGTATCGGAGTGGTTCGTGAGCAAGGAGTATGTTTTTAAAAAAGCAAGATAATCATCCGGCAGGTTCGAATATCGTGTCTGAAATCTTTTATTTAAAGTTTCATGATCAGAATCCTTCGTAATAAAATGTAGGTCTTTACTTAATGCGTTCATCGTTTCGTTTTCAGATGTTTAAATTTTTGCAAAGAAATTAAAGGTCTGCTCAGCTATAAGTTTTGGATTGGTAGCTGCTATACCATCGATGCGGTCTTCATACAATTGGATATTTATTAATTTAACATCATTAGGTATTTTATAAATTTCATCTTTGGTATAATTATATCCCTTTACATCAGCGCTTTGCTTGCCTGGATATTTTTTAATCTCTACGTAATACCGCAATGTGATGGTATTCCCCTTTTGTTCTCCTCTTTCAAAACGAATTTTTCTAAGCTGATGAACAGCATGGCCACTGGAACTGATGTTGCCCTGCATCCGAAATTTAAGCGTTTCAGCATCTTTATAGAGCATGTAAATAAGAGGAACTAAGCGTTCTGTAACTTCCTTACGGCTCACATAAGTTTGTATTGCACCAGTTTCTGGAATTTCTTTTAATACCCGCTTTGGTTCGGTGTAAATAGTAGAAATCTGTAATTTCTGAACATTTGTTTTACAGCCAAATAACCCTAAAAATGAAGTTAAAACTGCCAAATATCTCACGGTCTTATTTCTAATAAATCTTTGAATTAAAGATAACAAAAGATACCGTTTGAAAATATCCCCGATACTGGTAGTTTTTAGAGTTTTTACTTTTTTTCCAACAACCTATTTATACATCCACTTTAATGATCACAGTATAACGATTGCTACCTGAGCACCTAAATTCTCTAATTCTTGAACGCTGCTGTGTATCCATTTTTTAGGACCTTTGTGATACAATATTCGCGCTTCCTTACTCATTTGCAGCGCTTCAGCACCCGACAATCGGTACTTCGCTTTTAATAAGGAGACTATTTTCATTTTATTTGGACCGATATCTGTGATATACACCTCAGCCTCCTGCCAATCCGATTCGCTGATCATTTCATTTTGCTCATCTTCTGCCATCTCTGGCATCTCCAGCACATTTTGATAAACTTCATCCCAAAATTCATTGCCTGAAATACTAAATTCCGTTAATAATGAAAGTAGGCCATTTTTATCATACCGTAGCTCGAAAATGGTTCGTAAAACATTTTGAAAAGTATCAACACTATTCGCCACTTTAATGGGTTTCCATTTTCCTGTACCATGAAAGGCAAAATAAACAGGAAAATTTTCTTCTGAATCGTTAAAATCGATAAAAAAGGGATCTGCAAAATAATTACTGGCAATGACTAGCCAACTTTCCTTAAAATCTCCTTCTTTTTCGCCAACCAAGCTTTTGGATGCAACCGTATTAAAAGCGTATCCATCTTGGAATGGCAGCAGTTGCTCTACTACTGGATAGTTTTCCGGGAGACAGAGATTTTCAATCGAATACGTTTGATTCCAAAAATTTAATAAGGAGGGAAACTGACCAATTTGCTCTAAGAGGCGCTTATTTTCACTTTCAAAAGATGCCTGCTGTTCCGCTGTTAATTCGTTTTCCTGTTTATCTTCATTATCAAAAGGAAATTTTCGTTGCATCCAATGCAGTAAATCTCGATCTAATATTTTAAAATATTTTTCTTCCAAGGTGCCATAAGAAGTAAGATATACCTTTTTGTCCTCGTCATTTCTAGAAATTACAGCCACTTGCCCTCCAGAATCATCGGCCACAGGAATATAATAGGGCAAATACGTCTCAAACTGATGGGTTGTAAAGCGTTCTTTAATAGCTTCCTCATCTTGAAAAACACGTATGGTATCATACACGATTTCAGAATTAAATTTCTTCTGAAATATTTTAATAAAGCTCTGCCAGTGATTGGGTAATTTCATAGGTATGTTAATTCAGTTGACTTTTCGCATCTTGCAGTATTTTTTCAGCGTTCCGCCTTATCTCTTTGGGTAATAACTTAAAATTTGCATCCTTTTCTTCCCGATACTGATCTTCTTCCTGAAAAGGAATCCAACCGGTAATCTTTGATTTTAAGAATGTTTTTCCGCCCCCATTTGTGTAAACGATAACTTTCAGCGGTTTAGCATCTAAACCATCTGATTCTTGAAAATAAGTAAGGTAAAACTCAGGAAAACCATCCTTATTTGCATCTCCCACTTCACAGTAGTTAATGAGATAGATCGGTTGTGCCAATCCTACAGCAAAATCTTTAAAGGTAATTTTTGAAATTAATCCGCCATGATCTTCCAGAAAAATTCCTGCGTGCAGATCCTTGGGGTTATCGTTAAGATAAGCGTCCTGTGCAGCTTTGCTTTCGTTTAAAAACCAAACATAACTTCCGCGGTTGGGAACAAATGATTGAACAACCATTACCGGATTTCCGGGCAATGGATTTCCAAGATCTTCAATTATTTCATTGAATTTTTGATCAGAAGGAAAATATACTCCTGTACGTATCTGCGCAAAAGAGGGTAAACTTAAAACACAAGCAACAAGTGCTAACAGCATTCTGAAAATCATAAATATCGTATTTGGAGTTTATTATTAATTTTCTCTGTATTCTTTTCCAGAACAAATGTCAATATAGTAATAAATAGTTTGCTTTTCATTCAATTTAACCGTGACCAGTCCATCCGAATTAATGGATTGATAGGCTTTTGATCCAATGTATTGTTTATTTTTATTATCGTAAAGCGCATACAATCCATCCTGTTCTTTTTGAATCGCGTAGATCTGATTTTCAGTATTCAAAACCGATATTTCATGATATTCGGGCTTTATCTCCCAGATATGTTCGTGCCGATTCCACAAGCCTTTAGTGCGAAATTGTTTTTCGTCTTCAATCGGAATAATATATAAATCACCCATGCCTTCGTATGAATTTATTTTCCCTAATTTCCAATTTTTATCCATGTATCTATTTGGTAAAATCATTTTTCTATCGGGCCAGACCAAATTTCCTACTTGATCCATGACCTTAAAATTATACGTATCAATGGTATCAACAACAGTTCCTTTGGTATCAATATATAGCCAATCGAACGCCCAAATAGCATGATCATAATTAAAAACACCCAATAGAAAATAAGGTGAATTAGTTATTGAATACACTAGTGTAGTTTTTCTTATGAAATCGATCTGTTTAGCTGTTGCCTTTGTGATTTCCTTTGGAAATACCTTTTCATATTGTGGAAATGGATAAACGGCATTGGTTTCGCTATCTAATAGTAGTTTAGGAACTTCAGGTGTATAACGTTCTTTATTAATTTCATTGAGCACGATTGTTTCTTTCTCAAATTGCATTGAAAGTGTTTCGACACCTTCCAATCTGTTGTAAATTGGTTTTTTATGGTTCAGTTCATAAAGGGAAAAACCTGCATTAGAAGCTTTAATAAAGCGTTTATTTTCAAGTAATTCAGTGATATTATGTTCAATTTTATTCAAGCGATTTTTTTTGATTTCATACAGGGTACCATTCCAAAAGATGTGGTTTTCATCTACTGGGATAAAATTTAAATAGTAACTGTCGTCCAAATATGGAACATCCTTATGAAGTAAAATTTGCTTAGTTTCTACTACTCCTATTTCAATGTTGTGGTAGTTTTTTTCTTTTTGGATTCCACCTCCCAGAATATTCCATTCCCATTTCCAGATCGGCATCTTCTTGACATATTCCAGGTCTCTTTTGTAAAAAGTTAAACCATTTATAACGTTTAAGTTGATTTCGCTGGCTGAAAAATCCAAAACTATTTTTCCATTTTCGTCTATGGCCGCATATTCATTCTTGTCATTTTCAACAATTGCAAAACCTGTCGGTGTCAATAGGGAGGCCGTACGGAATTTTTGATTTGTGACAGCTTTCAAACTTGTTTTATCTACATAGATAAAATCATTTTGCTTCGTTAAAAAAGGAACACTTTTTATGGTCTTCTTTTTTAAAAGGACATCAGGAGAATTGTCCTTTTTTTCTTGTGTACAAGCTGTAATTGAAATCAACATAAATAGGATACTAAAAGCTATAGTTTTCATGCTTAATAATTTTATTCATCTTATCCATCAATATTAGATAGAATATAAGATGAATACTATCCCAGTTATCAGCTATATTTTAGCCCAATATATTGTTTCCAATTGGATTTTGAAAAGACAAAAAACTTAGGCACTCTGCTATTTCTTGAAGTTGATCTTTAGAAATTCATCCAAAATATAAATGCCGTTATTTTAAAATAACGGCATTTTGGTTTGAATGTAAATCAGCTTTGAAAATACCCTAGCTTCTTGCAGGCTATTCTTCTATATTTTACATTGACCATTCAAATGGCTTAGTACAAGGATCACACTCAAATTTTAAAACCTTACCTAAACTTTGTGCTTTTCTACCTTTTTTTACGAACACATAGGCCAGATCTAAATATTCTTCCACTTCCTTTCCACTTTCATCCCTTCCTTTTAATATGACAGAATAGTATTTTCCATCGCTATCTTTTTTATAAAAAACTTCATTAACAGTAACTTTTTTAGGTGTTTCATTATCACAGCAACTGCACCATAAAATCACGATTGGTTCTTTTTTAAGGTAGACGACTGCCGCTTCTGCTTGCTTCTGTGTTAAAGCCTGAAGTTGATCTGCTCGCGAAAAAAAAGCAGTACATAACAATACAAAAAGTAAAATGGTCTTTTTCATATGGATTAATTTTATGGAATTCGATAAGCAAATACTATGCCTTTTGAAACTTTAATGTGGGAATAACACGGAAATTGCGACTATATCTAACCCGATATTTTTTAACATGTAACTTTAATTTTTAGCTAACCGACGGCCTCCTTAATTAGTAAGCTCATTGCTTTTCCAGAGGATTTTCAGTAGTGAATAACATTCCTTAGAGACGCACAATGATATTCCTCTATCTCACATTATCATCACATACACCTACTCCGGTATTTTTTCTGTTAAAATTTCATTATCGGCCATGTCATAATACGTGCATGTCATGGAATGCAGTGAAACAGTCCATTTTTCCACACCGCTCTCCGCACAATGTTTACAAAAAGTGAAGTAATCAGTCTCCCCTTTTTGGTGTATCTTTAAATAATCCCTAAATTTTAATGGATCACAGACTGCCTTAATTTCTAAGTTCTCATACGAGGGTTTTGAAACGGTCTTAAATTCATTTTCACCGAAATATTCGGTGTGACTATCTCTTACCCAAGTGTCGAATGCTATTACACCTAACTTTTTTATTTCTCGAATATAGTTAGGAAAGTCTGTTCCTGATTTGACTTTGCTATGCGCCTCCTCGATCTGTTCTACTGTAAACATCTTTTTTGTATGTTATTTTCTGTTCTTTCTATTCATTTATATCCAAATTCATAATTTAAAGTTATAAACTACTTTTTCAGAGGACCTATGTGCTTGTAAGTGTTGATAAGCAGTCCTGTAGGAGTTGCTTTAGAGCTTACGAATGCAAGTTCTCGCGCGGTTATACCGTCTCCTAACAATCGTTTACCGTGACCAAGTAAAACAGGATAGGTTATCAATACAACCTCATCTACAAATCCGGAATCTAACAATGTTGATGTTAACGTGGAGCTTCCGACAATAATCAGATCAGGTCCAGCTGTTGCCTTAAGTGCTGTAATTGCCTGAAGCACATCCGTGCCCAAGCCTTCCACCGGACCCCAGCTTAAACTCTTTGGGCTGTGTGTTGCAATATATTTAGTAGCTGCATTGATCGCATTGGCCATTGGAAAATCTCCAGCATTGGGCCAAAATTTACTGAATATGTCATAGGTAGTACGTCCAAGGAGAAGGTCAAAATTTGGTCCATATGCTTCAAAAAGAAGTGCTGCACCAGCTGGGCTTCGATATGCAGTCGTCCACGCCCCATATTCATAATCGCCGTCATGTTCAATCACACCATCAAGCGAAATATGTTCAAAAATTCGAATCTTTCTCATGTCTTTTCAATTTGGTCAATGATTAATCAAAATTAACGTATACGAATTACGCGATCAGGGTGTATTTGCGACAATAAAAGGGGGCTTTTAGTCATTCCTTTTGTATTTTTCCATAAGAAACTGATCAGTTGTCTATAACAACCTACTTACAAACTCTTTATCCAATTCTTCATGATATTTAACACCTCAGGTGAAATCGTTTCTTCAATAGTAACATATTCACTCACTAGACCTGTTTTTGCATGCTGAAACAGGTGATTCAACCCGGGCATCGCAATCACTTTAAAATTTTTATTTCCTGCTTTGGTAAGCAACGTTTTAAAACCAGAAAGGTTTTCCTGAGCCGATACCTGCACATCTTTTTCTCCGTTCAAAGCTAAGACTGGTATCTTAATTTTTGTTAAAGTGGTTGCTGGATCATATTTCAAAAAAGAGCGCATCCAGGGCAGAAAGAATCTTGCCGCAAATTCATCAATATTATTATAAGCCTGCGGTCCGGTATAACCAAGCTTAGCCAGGAATGGCTCAGGCTGGCTATTGAGCCATTCTTTCATTTTCTTTGCAAATATTGGCTTGAGTTCCTCATTGTCTGAATAAGTCGCCGAAAGATCAAATAACATATTCAACAGACTGTCAAATCTACTAACCTCTTCCGTATTTAATCCGAGCTGTTCATAATTACTCTTTAACTGCATCGCCATTAATTCCCGGCCTTTAATACCTACTCCTGCCAAACTAACGATAAAGGCTACATCCTTAGACTGCACAGCTGCCATAGGGCCAATAATACCACCTTCGCTATGTCCTATAAGGCCTATTTTTTTGCTATCAATCCCCTGATGTGCCTTCAAGAATTCCATACCGACCAGCACGTCTCCCGCAAAATCCAATGATGTCGCATTCATCACCTCACCTGTCGTTTCTCCAACACCGCGATCATCAACACGTAATACAGCAATACCATTTCTACTCAGATAATCAGCAATGACCCAAAAAGGTTTATGTCCAAACAAAGTTTCATCGCGATCTTGCTGCCCAGATCCTGTAATTAAAATTACAGCGGGTACTTGCTTATTCGTATCAGGTAAAGTCAGAGTAGCACCGTATTGAATTGATTTATCGGTATTGTAGTAAATAACTTTTTCTTCCTTGTAAGGGAAAGGAGCCTTGGGCATCTGTGGCCGCTTAATCTCAAATTCCTTTTCAACTCTTTTTAAAACCAATGGTAGTGCGCCTCCTTGCTTCCACTCGCCAACCAATTCAGTTCTACCTGATTTAAATGCACCATAGAAACCTCCGCCTATTTGAGCTGAAAAAGCAGTCACACTGTCATTTGTGACCTTTAACTCAGAAACCTTCAATCCCATAGCACCTTGATCTGGGCTATCAAAAACGGCAACGTACTGATTTGTTAAGCTATCTTTCGATATCCTTAGAAATATACGGATATTTTCTATTTTGCCCTCCCATACTGTTTTAGATGGTAGATCTTGTGCTGCCAATTGATTTATAAAGCACGTAGCTGTTAAGAAAGTGAGAAGTAATTTTAATTTCATAAAGTGGGTGATTGGTATTATAATCAAATATAATTATTTAATTTAAGGGATACTGTCTTTAATAATAGCCAATTTATGTCTCGGTATTTATTATGTCTGTAGACTTAGACGGATAAGTATCCCATAGGACACGATTAAAATAAAAGATTGCTAAAGCATTTTCTTGTGTTCCATAAGATAAACTAATGCTTCTTTAACAGCCTGTTGGCTACTTTTGGGATTAAATCCTAATTCATTTCTTGCTTTGGAAATATCAAAATCTTGCTGCAATCCAGAGAACATGGCGATTTCTTTAGTTGTAATTAAAGGAGGTCTTCCACTTAGCTTTGCTGCAAACTGCATCAATCCGGCAATACCATATAGTATGAACTTCGGGACAGAAACGGGAATATGCAGGTTAAGTTCGGGATAGAGCTTTTGTGCAAGTTTTGTCGTTTCGGTAATGCTCATGCATCTTTCATTAGTGAGGATATATCGTTCTCCAGACCTACCTTTCTCTGCAGCCAGATAACAACCTTCGGCGACATCTTTAACATCGACCCAATTGAGTGCAATATGGGTGTCCATGGGAATCTTCTTGTTTAAGATTAACCTCAATACTGCATAGGATACATTAAGCGGAAGTAAGGATTCGCTGCCTATCATTGCTCCAGGCATAACGGAAATCAATTCAACACCTAACTCCTTTGCGAGCTTAAAAGCAAGTTTCTCACCGTCATTTTTGGAGTTGTAATAGGCATCTCTCCGGTCCGGATTGTAACCGTTGCTTTCTTTGGTTGGCGTATGTGTATAGTTCAAAGCAGCTATGGAACTTACATACACAATTTTCGAAACACCAGCTTCTGCAGCTGCTTCTATGGTATTACGAATACCTTGCATATTCACATCGTAGATTTCTTTCTGTGGATCTTTAGCCCATAGTTTAAATGCGGCCCCCACGGCATAGAAAGTATCAACACCTTGCAATGCGTTTTTAAATGATTGCTTGTCTGTAATATCTGCCTGCACGACTTCACAATCCAGATCGTTGAAGTAATCTAGATTTCTAATATTACGGACGGACGCTCTAACGCGAAAACCTTTATTTATTAATAATCTTACTAAGTTGTTTCCCAAATGCCCGTTTGCTCCGGATACCAATACCAAATCTTTAGTTTTCATGTACATTGATTTTAAATGATAAAGCAAAGTTCTGCCTTATTCATTTTAAACCACTTCACAAATGTTACTTAATGATATTTTTACGGATACGGCTCAAACTTTTAGGATTCATTCCTAAAAAAGAAGCGATGTATTGCATCGGAACGTGATGAAGTATTTCCGGTTGTTCGTTCATTAGTTTTAAATACCGCTGTTCTGCCGTTAGTGTTGCCAACTCCCTGGATCTTTTTTCATTGTACGATAACGATTGCTGAAAAACATAGATGCTAAAGTCTTTGAATGATGGTGTCTGCTGTATTAAAAGATCTAGATCAGATCTTTTAATACGTAAAAGCTTGCATTCGGTGATGCATTCAAGATTTTCGTCTGATCGGGTCTGATTGCTAAAATTTATATAGGATGTGATAAACCCGGGAGGGCAGTTGATATGAGTCGTCACTTCATCACCCTTTTCATTATAATGAAACAAACGTACAAAGCCTGATACCACAAAATATAGATAAGCTGGAACCTTTCCTTCCTCTTCGATAATACAATTTTTAGGATAAAGAACAGGTTCCATAAAACGCCTGCATAATTCTTTTTCCTGATCGGAAAGGATAACATGCTTGGTGATAAGCTCAATAAACTTGGCGTGCATGGGTTAAAATTTAATAATGATCTGTATTTTTTTCGAAAATTAGTTTTTACAAGAGAATTGTTTTACTAAGCTATTCATAAGCCAACAGGTTTTCCAATACTTTTTCAGATAACCTTATTTTCGCCTCAGCGGTAAAACCCGCAAATTTATCAGAACTGATAACCCGGTTCTTTTTAGACAATTCGTCAGCATATGGAGCCATTCCATCTGCATCAAAAATTGCATAAGAAGATTCATCAGTAAGCAACCATTGACTAAAAGCTACTTTATCAAAGGTCAATCCTAATGATGTATTGATCAATATTGAATTCTTTTTCTTGATACTAAACTCGGACTCTCCAAGAAGAATTGTATTTTTAGGAAGATGGGTCGTGACCACATCACAGATAGCAAGAAGCTCATGGAGTGGTAAATAAGTAATTCCTTTTTGTTCGGCTTCTGTTTTTCTATTTCTGTTATAATAAAACACTTTCATTCCAAAATGTCCTGCCATTGTTGCGACCATACTCCCTAGGGTTCCCAAACCTATAATACCTATACTTTTCCCCTTCAATTCGGTTGAGTCAGCTTTCCATTGGTATTTTCCTAATCCCTGAAATAAATAGATCAATTGAGCAAAGATAAATTCGGCAGCTCCTTCATCTCCGTAATCCCTTACACCTTTAACCGTTATTCCTAGTTTTCGCGCAGCTGCTATATCAACATTTGCAGCACTCTCATCATACAAACTGCAACAAAGTCCAATAAATTTCAAGGACGGACAAGCTTCTAAAATTTCAGCAGAAATAATTGTCTTCCAACTTAGAAGAATACAATCACTATCACCAATTCTTTGAATAATTTCCTCATTAGAAACGGGTGTATTATTAAATATAAGGATGGACGACTTCGACAATTCGGCTATCTTTTGTACAATAGATTCTTGAATGCCACAATCATCTATAATCGTAATTTGATTAAATTTCATTCATCAAATATAGCGAAATAATACACCAGCAAATTCTTTTAAACAGAATTGTGCAAAAGAGACAGACACTTTGCTTTGACATAGGTTTCTCGTACAACCGATCTTCTTAAGACTAACGGCGGCTGAAATAATATCCACGCACCTTGTTTCCCCGTACTATTTTGCGAAACAGCACCAATCGTCTTTGATTGAATCTGCCAAAGTGATGCAACAGTACAAATAGAAGCACCGGAATACTGATCCAGCACAATACACCGAAGACGATCTTCAAAGCCGCCAGCATGGCATTGAGCTGCGAGGCCGGATACATCGCTATCCCATTAGAAAAATCACCGATATCCATATACAGTGCACTGTCATACAGACTCTGCCATTGCCCTTGATAGGAAGCCCAATTTAATATAGCTGCACCAAGTGCTGTTGCTACAAATGTTCTGACTATAATCAAAACCCCTACAATACCGAGAAGCTCATCCATATTCAGACCAGAACCGGCATAGAACCAGATTCCAATATAGAGTATTCCCATCCCGAGCCCCTTTAAGAACATCGGAAAATAAAGATATTCCATATTCATCTGTGGCTGTATGAGCAGATACATCATCAGGCTATGAATAAAGAACACCAGAAATCCCGAAGCAATAAAATACTTCAGTAACCATTTATGCTTAAAACTGATATACCCATAAATACCTGCCAATATGATTCCAGGAATCATCCACAGATTCAGCTCCGAATTTAATAGATTATTGTAGCCCAGTGCTCCTACTGTATATTGCGACAGCAAAGTAGAAGTTGCCAGATATATCCCCATCAGCAACAGCAGCAATATACTGTACCAGATGTTGACTCTTGCGGTAAACAGTTCAAATTTGACTAATTTACGTTTTGCTCCCTTTTGCCTATAAATTACGATTGCTATAAGTAGTAGACATAGCAGAATAGACACTATAATATAAGGAGAATTAAACCATCCCTGTTGCTTCATAAAGGTAAGTGCAAAATCCAAACTCAAGGCTGCAATAGCGAGTAAACCTAAAGAAAGCCAATCAATCTGTGATAAGGGCATCCGAAAGGAGAACCGTTGATTGTGCTGGAAGATCAATGAAAGCGCAGCAATGACCAGCATAACAGCAGACATCAGAAAATAGGGTGCCTGCCAGCTTCCGTCAAACACGACGTCGGCCATGAGATAAGCTGATAACTGAGACAGACAGATCGAAAGCGGATAAAACATCGCGTAGAATTTGCCGCGATCTCCAGTAGGCGTCAGGATGACCATAATGACCAATAAAAGCTCTATAAAAGGAAAAGTTTTAAAAAAACCAATAAAGAAACCAGCAATAATAACGACCAAAGGATTGTCAGTCGTACCAATACAATACGATAACAGTGCAAGAACAATCGAACAAAACACAATGATTTCCTTAGAGCGGAAACGCATTTTCACCCGCAGACTAAAGATAATAGCTACTCCCATTCCGATTGTAGTAGCATTACTTGCCATCGCCATATATTCCGTATAGGTAGCAAGCGCCCCTGAGATATCGGTAATACTATTGCTGTAAACGCTATTGATACTGAGTACCGGGATCAGAAAAATAAAAATAAGCAATAACATGAGCGGTTTGGGCACCCAGGCTGCAAACAATCCTTTATTATACATTATCTTAAAGTAACCTCCACATTCATTCCTGCACGCAACAGTTTTAAGTCCTCTGTTTTATTTTCCGAAGTAAATTCTATTCTTACAGGTATTCTTTGCTGTACCTTTACAAAATTACCGGTGGAGTTATCCAAAGGTACTGCCGCATACCGCGCGCCTGTCGCGCCTGAGATCGCCGTGATTTTCCCGACAAACTCCTTTCCCCCCAAAGCGTCTACCTGAATGGTCGCTAAAGCTCCTATCATAACATTTTCCATCTGCTTTTCACGATAATTGGCCGTGATCCAAATGTTATTACTGTCTACGATAGTGGCTACCTGCTGACTTGGACTCAACAGCTGTCCAATATTGATCGTCCTTCTTCCCATGATACCATCATGAGGCGCTGTGATTACGGTATATGAAAGATTGAGCTTAGCCATATTTAATGCATTTTCAGCACGTTTGATCTCTGCATCGTTCATTCCTAATCGGGACTGTACTTCGGTCACCGTGAGCACAGAAGTACTCCGGGAATTCGCAATCGCCTCATATTGCGAAGATACCGCCTCCAGAGCAGCACTGCTCGCTTCATATTCCGTTTTCACCTGGTCGAACTGTTGACGGGTTACCGCCTCGTCTTTCAAAAGATTTTTATATCGGTTAAAATTCTGTTCCGCATTCCACAATCTTGCTTTTGCCGAAGCAATGTTAGCCTGAGCGGCATCGCTGTTGTATTGTGCTGTACCGATATTATTAGTTGCTGTTCTGACCGAATTAGCCGTAACATGCTTAGATGCAAGTGCCGACAAATAGGCAGCTTCCGCCTGCCCCAGTTGAGTCTGAATCTCACTATCATCCAATATAAGCAAAGTATCTCCCTTTTTTACGTACTGATGCTCGATAAAACGAATATCTTTGATATAGGCCGATACCCGTGTATTGATCGGGTTAATATACGATTCGACCTGTGCTGCATTGGTAAAACGGTTATTACCTATATTGAAATAGGCGTGGATCACCCAATAGAGTCCTGCCAATACCAATAATAGCACCAACATACTGACGATCGTTCCTCTGTTCTTTTTTTTAGGCATTCTCTGTTTTACTTTACTTGATTTAACACCTGTATTTTCTACCGAATCTGTTCCTTGATTCTGATCTTGATTTTGTGACATATTTTTTATCTACTTCGATGGAGTTAGCTTCCAGTTCTTACATTTTCCCGCTTTCTTTCAATAATTTGTAATACGCAAACACAATATTGATTTCCGAGTTGGTGTACTGCAGTTCAGCATCCAACTTGGCATTGCTTGCATCGATCATATCAAGCAGAATGGCCAGCTGGTTATTGTATTTACTTTCCATGATTCTGTAATTCTCCTCTGTCAGATCTTTATTTTTTGCCAATGTTGAGTTCTGGCTACGTGTTTCATTATATTTTATGTAGGCGGCATTAACCGCAACTTCGATCATTTTTTCTGTTTCATTTTCCTGCGCTTTAGCTTTCTCTAATTCATATATGTTAGCCTGTATCTTTTTCGAAGATTTATAGAGCGAACTGATATCATAGCTTAATGACAAACCTACATTCCAACCATTTGAGTACATATCCAGGGCGGGCGATGTCGTCGTAATTGGTTTTTGCAATTTATTACCTGCAAAAGCGGCTAAGGTTGGCATACGTTCGGTCTTTGTTATCTTCGTTGCCGTTTCGGATAGTTCAACTCCCTTTTTACTCATGAGAACTGAGGGGTGCTGATCAATATCGTTTTGGTAGAACGCTAAAGAAGATGCTTCCAAATTGGTCTGCAATAGCTTTTCATCTGCCAGGAGCTGTATTCCTTCAGGAAGACCCAAGGCAACCAATAGCTGTTTATTCAAGATCTGCACATTATTCTCGATCACCTGTAAAGCCAGGTTTAGATTAGAGATCTGCAGTTCACCACGGATCACATCATTTCGAGTGACCATACCTTCTTTATAAAACCGGCTTATATTCTGTAACCGTTGCTCGGCCAATTGAATATTTTTACGGTATACGGAAGCCTGATTTTGCAATTTATACAAGTCCAAATAGTAGCCCAAGGCTAGCAACTTGATATTCTGCTCGTTAAACTGATAATTCAGGGTTGCGAGATCTTCTTGTAGCGATTTGGCTTCGATAGTATGTTTGACCATACCACCCTTCCAGATTAACTGAGTCGCTTCCAAGGCATAGTTATTGCCAAAATGTGGCATCTTGACCGTCGTCGAATTGGAAAAATCTTTATCAAGTAGGACACCGTCACCGATATAAAGGGCGCTGGCGCTTAGATTAAGATCAGGAAGCTGTAAATTTTTAGCGACCTCTACGTTCTGTTTTGCTATTTTTATACCTGCTTTGGAAACTGATAAAGTTGGATTGTTTTCCAGAACCAAAGAAAAGAGTTCTTCAACGGTGAGCTTTTTTTGAGTAGCTTCCTGAGCAAATAGTAAGGAGTCTGAAAAAAGCAATCCGATTACCAAAAACAGATAACTGAATGGTTTTATTTTCATTGTGTGCGATACATTTTAGAATTTCACAGCACAAAAGTCGCAAAAAACAACCCTAACAAAAAGGTTGAAAGCGGGGCAAAAGAAGTCCAAATAGTATCAAAACAAGGTAACCTCGTGTTTATTCCGGTAATTTTTAGGACTTAATCCCGTATGTTTTTTAAAAAATTTACCAAAAGCATACTGATCCGAGAAGTTTAATTCCTCGGCAATCCTTGTAATGGTATCCTTTGAACTGAACAGTAAAGTTTTAGCCTCATTGAGTAAGGCTGTAGCAATGAATACGGAAGGTGCTATATCGGTAATTTCCTTGACACAAATCGATAGATACTTGATCGAGATATTGAGTTTTTTGGCATAAAAATCTAACTCCTTTTCCGTTTTATAATAATCTGTAGCCAATTCAAGAAACTGCAAGGTGATTTCCTCTTTCCGTGCATTTCGTTTTCGGTCAAATTGAAGCTGGATTTCTAATGAATCCATCAATTTATAGGTTATGGTGGAAAATATGGAGAGGATGATCTGTTCGTGAAAGAAAGATTGTCTATTCTCCATATCAGTCTGATAAATCATAAGTTCCACCAAACCTGTTAACTGGTCAAAAATCACTTTATCTGGATTGAAGATATTTTGATTTTTCTCCGCATTGATGATCCGGTACACATCGTACCGGCTAAAGTTAAAATGAATCTTTTCCCTGATAGTCTCCCGATTATAGATCAGCATGTATATTTTAAGGTCATCGGTATAATGGCTCAATTTATAGCTGTTATGCGAGGATATCAGTAAAACGTGATCCTCCACATAAGAAACAGATTGGTTATTGATCTCCAAATGAATGGATCCACTTCTGATAAAAATCATGCTAAAATTAGCGGGTCTCAGGATATGGCCCATCTTAGCATTTTCAAAAAAGTCTTTTTCATTTAGTATTCTTATCAATGACATCAGCAAACTCTTTAAGTACTAAGGGACAAACTAAGATAAAATTATTTTATATGCAATATTATCTTTTGACGCTGTCTATCGAATGACCCGTTTACTCTCCATTACATGTACGTTGCAGAAACCGTAATTTTTAGCTATTTCATATGATCAGCATCAGTCACACAGAACTATGATTTACCCAATTATTATTGTACTTTTAAATAGATCAATCCATTATGAAGAATAACACCAAGATCACCAATACAAGTATAGAATCAGCAGGTTTACCAAAAGACGCCAAACATGTTATGGCAGAATATATCTGGAATGGATTTGATGCTAAGGCTACAGAAGTCTCTATCGACATCGAAAGTAATACCCTCGGATTTATAACAAGTATCTGCATTCGTGATAATGGGGAAGGAATTCCCAGGGAAACACTGAACCTTTCATTTGGGAATTTTTTAGATTCGCTCAAGAAAAATAGCTTAAAACGGAGCTCCTATACGCGTGGAAAAAAGGGAAAAGGCCGTTTTTCTTTCTCACTCTTTGCCACACGAGCAACTTGGAATACTACTGTTAAGACAGATGATGAGCTGATTTCCTATAGCATACGAATAGATCGTGACGCTAAAGAACAATATGATATCGGGGATATCAAATCAGCGGCTAAACCTGAGGGAACTGGTACAACTGTCAAACTGGAAGGTATCTTTGGACTAACAGCTACTACACTGGAGTCTGAAGAATTTACAGATTTTCTTGCGCAGGAATTTGGTTGGTATCTGCTTCTCAACCGGGATTGGGGGTACCGCATCCTCCTCAATGGGACTGCACTTCATTATAATAACCTGATACAGGAGACCGACAGTACGATATTCACTCTTTATAGTATAGCAGAAAACTCGTACAGCTTCCGTGTAAACTATATCCGATGGAAAGAACAGATCGGAGACCGTTACTATTACTATTTTTTAAACAGCAACAAAACTGAAGTAGCAAAACTGCTCAGTAGTTTTAATAATAATGCGATCGACTTCCACCACTCGGTGTATATAGAATCTGACTTCTTTGATCAATTCGAGCAAGCTGATATCGCGATTTCTTCGGAAAGCAATCTCTTCAGTGAAAAAGAACAGCAGGTTATTTATCGTAAATTACTGGCTGAATTACGTGATTTTCTGGAGCGTAAACAGAAAAAATATATTCGCGAGCAGGCCGTCACAGTCAAACTTGAAGAACTGGAGAAGAAAAACCTCCTGCCGCGTTACAGCTCGTCAGATATCGATGTAAACCGAAAAAGGATTTTACAATCTCTGATTCAGGAACTGTATATTGCCGATCCACGTGCCTTTGTTGGTATCAAAGCTGACCTCATACGTACTTATCTCGGTCTTCTGGACTTGCTCTTGCAAACAGACCGTAAACAGGATATTGTACCACTTTTTGAAAATGCTATTGCGCTTTCGGAAAAAGAGCGTGATACGATCAGAAAGATACTGGAAAGTTAGATCTGCTGTATTCAATGGGTGAACTTAAAATTTAAGCATTTTCCGTATTCAAATCTGAAATTAAATTCATTTGGATGTTAGACGAGGCAGCGAAATAATTGAAAAATGCTTTTGACTTACTGTATAATTGTCTTAAACATAAAAAATATTTAAGACAATTATATTTCTATACGAACGATCATATTCAGTATCTATTGATATAACGATTCGCGTATTTGAAGAAGACTTTTTTCTAAATAAGTGGTATCCATTGATTTTGGGAATGAACTCTCGAAATACAGTTCATCAATTTCACATTGTATCACTTCCACCTTTCTACATAATTCGTCATATGTCCATCTGCCTGATTTTATTTCGAGCAGTGCTTCACGATTAGGGCGCTTAAGAATGAGTTCTCCCTTTAATAACAGATCTCGCGCAACCTCCATCAGACGTATAGTATGCATCATATTTTTAGCATCATATCCTTGTCCATGTGCGACAGTTCCAGCATAACGCATAACATTACGCTTCTTTTCCCACTCCTTGTATGCCTTAAAATCTTTACAATATGACGAATAGGCTTCATGATTAACAAAGAGCAATGCTAAGGTCTCCTCTCCTTTCTCAATGGAACTCAAGGCAACTTCATGGCTATCTGCTTTTGCCATTATACCGCGATATAATCCTTGCTCATTCTTATCATAATATAATGCAAACACATTTTTACAATGATTCAATTTAATCAATCCGCAAAAGTGAGACTTTAACTTATGATCCTGTAACCATGATTCTACAGGATAACTTTTTCCGCTACTCATTATGTAAGCAAAATCTAATAAACTTTTCCGCGCTCCTACATGTGGATTATTGATCTTTTTGTTCAAGCCTTTGGCTTTTTTCACCTGCTGCATCGCATATTGAACAAAACTATCTATCAATCCCATATTAAGGAGTTTTTTAAATTGAAAATTTGCCATTAATGGATGGTTTATCAATATGGATGCTGAAGCACTAGCCAGTAGTTCCATTGCTCCCGGATTATTTTTACTGAGTAATTCGACAAATCTGCCTAATTCATAATATACCTCATCATGACTATCGTTATTAATTTGAGCGATATAGCTTAAACCATAGAACACATTTTTTGGTAAGTAAAACACGCCTTTAATATCTGTATCAGATGCCACTGTATCTAAACCGTAAGCCCTGCTTCCTGTTATTGCTTTAAACAGAATCAGATTTTGATCATGCAGATCTTTAATTGTCATCATCTTCTTTACGAATTAAGTCTATAAAATAACTATTGATCGGTTCTACTGACATTTTTAAAGCAGGTATCGTCATAACAGTATCTTTAAGTTTTTTGAATGTATTTTTCATATAGATACACAGCTTCTCATCCGGAGAGAATATAAAATCTTCTCTAACTGATGCTTTTATCATAATAATCGACTCCAGATTTTTAATAAAATCGGATGGAAGCAATTGCATTAAATCTTTCATTTCCATTGGCGCATAAGATCTGTTTGTTTCAATCCATAGAGCTGATAAAAGACTTCTAGCAATGTAAAGAAAATCTTTCAGAGAGATGTTTGACTGATCAAGCCCTTCCATTTTCTTATGACATAAACCTAAATAATGGTGCATATGTGCACGCAAGTTAGGTGCATAATCCAGTAGTGTTATAAAATCATTTTTAAAAAAACTATAATCTCCATAACAAATTGGGGATTGCAACCATTCATATAATGTACAGTTACTTTTGTAAAGTAGCTTCAGTACTTTGCGAATATCCCAACCATAAATATCAAGATCACCAACAATTGGGTACTTAATATCCTCTTCTATAGAAAAAACCGATAGATAATCAGTCTTTCGTCTTTGATAGATAAACCGAATATCGTAGTCACTATCTAAAGATGGAAAACCCCATGCACGACTTCCTGACTCACATGCATAAAGTATCTTTATATTTTCCTTAATTTCAATTTCTTGAATGATTCCGCATAAATAATGATGATCCATTTTCAATTTTATTTTCCACAAAGGAGCATTCCTTTGTACTACATGACAAAGATGAGATCTACCTACTGCAGCTTAACTGCGCAATAAAAATCAACAATATAAAAAACTGAAAATCAAAACAATAAAATATTTAAGATCAAAATAAACCAAGTCGAATCGCAATAGCTACGCAACTTCATTGCGCAGGAATATAAATCATTTATTCTCTATCTCTCAAGCTACTGTATAAGAAAAATTAGAGATAAAGTTCCAAGCTATAGTTTAGAGCACGGTTATTACCATAATTATGAGCAATTGTGAAATTGTTGCCAAGCGCACTATTCACTTCATAATAAGTAAAAAGTTGCTACATTTGTCTCAGTGAAAAATTTTTCAATCTTATTGATATTATCAATTTATTTGTTTTCAACAACTGAACTGATTCAATTGTTGAAAATTCCTGTATTAATTTCTCATTGTATAGAACATAAAAATAACAACAGTAAACTGACGTTTGTACAATTCTTAAATGATCATTATAATATTCCTGTAAAAGATAATGACCGGGATACAGATGAAAAACTTCCTTTTGTAAAACATGTCAATTTTTTAAACATCACAGCAATTTCTTCTACCGTGTCATCGGAAGTACCATTAATGACATCAAGCATATTCTTTGAGAAAAAGCTGTTATTTTACCCTGATCAGTATTACTTAAATACTTATACCTGCCATATTTGGCAACCTCCAAAAATTTCTTAATTATTTTCATTTTTTTTATCCTTTATCTGTATTCATTTGTTGTTAGTTAAAACAGCATTTGGTTACGATCTGGATTTCTTTAATAACCTTTGCTGGTCATGCAAATTCGTGGTTATTGGGGAAACATTTCTATATTCTAATTGAATTGACGCTTAAAAAACAATAAAATGTCAAATGAACAAACGGCAATAAAAGCAACCTACTTTAGTATAATTGGAAATTTTTTACTGGCGCTCTTAAAATGGTTAGCTGGTTATTTTGGAAATTCATACGCGCTTATTGCAGATGCAATTGAATCTACAGCAGATATATTTTCCTCTTTTTTGGTTTTACTTGGATTAAAATATGCAAAGAGGCCGGCAGATGAAAACCATCCTTACGGACATGGGCGCATTGAACCACTTGTAACATTTGTCGTAGTGGGCTTTTTAATTATTTCAGCGACAATCATTGCTTACGAAAGCATTCAAAATATTCGCACCCCTCATGAGTTGCCCAAACCATGGACTTTATTCGTCCTATTGGCGATCATTATCTGGAAGGAAGTTTCTTTTAGGGTTGTCATTAAAAAAAGTAAAGAAACTGGAAGCTCTTCATTACGAGCCGACGCATGGCACCACCGAAGTGATGCGATCACTTCTGTAGCAGCCTTTATCGGCATATCAATCGCTTTGATTTTAGGAAAGGGCTATGAGAGTGCCGATGACTTTGCGGCGCTATTTGCTTCGGGATTTATACTTTACAATTGCTATCTTATCTTTCGCCCTGCCTTGGGAGAGATCATGGATGAAAACCTTTACGATGATTTAATCGCTGAGATACGTATCAACGCCGTAAAGGTAGATGGTATCTTGGGTACAGAGAAATGCTTTGTTCGTAAATTAGGTACAAAACATCTGGTTGATTTACATGCAATTGTTAGTGGTGATATCTCAGTAAAAGAGGGCCATCAATTAGCACATAAACTTCAGGACTATCTGCAAAAAAAAATGCCCCAACTGGGAAACATTTTAATACATATTGAACCAGATTAACGCTGGCAGTCTGAAAGAACAATCTAAAGGTCCTATGAATTCATTAAAAACTAGAAACAACTGGATTGAGCGACACGTAAATCAAAGATGATATTTAATATCTTAAACGAAGATTTAAAGATTTCCTACCTGGGTGTTTGTTCATTACTTTCACCTCATTGAAAGCAGATTTATAGATAAAAATCATTAATCTATAAAACTGTTCGTGTTGTTCCTATCCTATATTTTGATTCATTTAATATTCTTAAATTTAGGTTATGGAACTAAATAAAGCATTTCAACACATTACAGAAGATTTCATCTCGCTACTTGATTCTTTAGATGAAAATGAACTGAATACGAAACCTAAAGCTGACGATTGGTCGCCTGGACAAATCGGCGATCATATATTGAAATCTTATGCTTCAGCAGAAGTCATGAGCGGGCGTACCGAATCGACTCATCGGGAACCAGATGAAAAGGTAACAACCATTAAAGATACATTTACGGACTTTACAATACGTATGAAATCTCCTCAAGCGATATTGCCTTCTGAAAAACGACTCGACAAACAGCGTTTACTAAAAAATCTTCGTGATCGTACTGCCCAGATCGAAACCATAATTAAGGAGAAAAATCTTTCAGATACTTGTATCGATTTTGCCATCCCTGAATATGGTCCATTTACAGTTTTGGAGTGGGCATGGTTCAATACCTATCATACACAGCGACATGTACATCAGTTAAAAGATGTGATTCAATCAATTAAACCTTAAAATATGACTAATAAAGATCTCATTTTAGCTTATTTTAATTGCTATGAAATGGGTGCCCGGAATGGGCTACAAAACCTGCTGGATGAAGATTTTCAATTCAGTAGTCCTCACGATCCAATGCTTACTAGGGAGGACTATTTCCGAAAGTGCTGGCCATTTCATAAAAAAGCAACTGCATATCAAATCGATACCTTCCTGGAAGACAAAAACAGTATTTTCGTCATTTATACCTGCACGACTGATGATAAAAATAAGTTTGAAAATGCCGAATACTTTCAGATCGAAAATGCAAAAATAAAAAAGGTCAAGGTATTCTACGGAACGCTGAATAGTTAATATTTCTATTAATTTCATCACCCATTACACTATTCATTAGCCATACCCTACTCACTTAAAACCATCCGCTGATTTTAAGCATTGTAAACATAAAACTTTACCCTGTAGCATAAATAAATGCGCAGTGCCATAAGCTTCCATAAATAGTTTTCCTGTCTAAGAAGATTTATAATAACACACGAGTATTAAAGGCACATATGTTAATGGAGCCGTTATCCCTATACCTCCTTACCGCATCAGCTGATGATTAAATAATAATTTTTCCTTTTTTGACTTAAGTCAAAGGTTAAGGTTTGCAATACTTGCAGCTTTGCACTCATAATAATAATTAAAACAAAAAATTATGAGTGTAACATTAGAAAATGGCATAACCAGTAATTTTTACAGGGCCATAACGCCGATTATAATATCGGTATTCGGAGTGTATCTTACCATAGGGATTGCATTGGGTGTACTGCCAAAATTTGTTCAGCAAACCTTAGGATTTGACAGTATCATTGTAGGCCTTGTTATTGGAATGCAATTCTTGTCGACTTTATTAACTCGGGCATATGCAGGGAAACTTACAGATACCAGAGGAGCTAAAAAAAGCCAAATGATCGGTGTAGTACTTGCAGTAATAGCTGGCATTACATATCTCCTATCAGTCACAATACAAAGTAATGTAATCTTTGCATTAGCCTTACTCTTACTTGCAAGAATCATTCATGGTGTAGGAGAAAGTTTCTTGGTTACAGGAGCGTTAACTTGGGGAATCGGACTTGTCGGAACATCAAATTCTGGAAAAGTAATGACTTGGAACGGAATAGCGATGTATGCAGGTATTGCAATTGGAGCACCTTTAAGTATTTGGATCAATAAAAGTTATGGCGGTTTCCCAGCGTTTATCATGATCATGCTCCTGCCCTTTGTCAGCTGGCTATCTACAGTAAAACTACCCGCAATAGCAGTTGACAAAGACCATGTCAGAACACCTTTTTACAAAGTAATCGGAGCTATATCCGGACAAGGATTAAGTCTCGCTTTTTCTTCAATGGCATTTGGCTGTATTGCTTCTTTCATCGCCTTGTTTTTTAGCGAAAAAAATTGGGGTGACGCCTCATTAGCTTTTATGGTCTTTGGGGCTTGTTACATCTTAACCAGAATTTTCTTTGCTTCTTCTCCTGATAAATATGGCGGTTATAAAATTGCATTGCTTTCACTTATTATTGAAGTGATTGGTCAAGTTTTGATCTGGACTTCCGTATCAAAAACGATTGCCATTATCGGATGTGGGATGACAGGGATTGGGTTCTCACTGGTTTTTCCAGCTCTAGGTGTTCTAGCTATCCAGAAAGTAAAGCCACAAATGAGGGGCACGGCTTTAGGTGCCTATGTAGCTTTTGTTGACCTTTCTTTGGGATTGGCAGGGCCTCTAGCAGGGTTAATAGCTGGCTGGTTCGATTACCAGACTGTCTATTTATTTGGAGGAATAAGTTGCATCCTCTCGATGATAACATTAATGATGAATAAAAAATAAGTATAACAATGGAAAATACATTAAAAATGTTTGGTAAAGATGCCAACGAAAGGGTTGAGAATGCTTTAAAGGAACTAAAATCTGGTAAAGGCGTTATCCTCTTAGACGATGAAGATAGAGAAAATGAAGGTGACCTTATTTTCTCAGCAGAAAACATGGATATTCAGGATATGGTGCAGATAATAAGACACTGTAGTGGTGTAGTCTGTCTGTGTCTTACAAATGAAAAGGCTGATGAACTCGATTTACCTTATATGGTCAATGCTAATTCCAGTCTCTTTCAGACTCCTTTTACAGTTTCGATTGATGCTCGGGAAGGTGCAACAACTGGTCTTTCGGCATCTGATAGAATTGCCGCTATTAAAGCGGCATGTGCTGAAAATGCGCAACCTGGAGATTTGGTTCGACCGGGGCATATCTTCCCATTGCGTGCTCACGATTATGGTGTCTTAGGAAGAAATGGTCACACTGAAGGCAGTATCGACCTCATGAAGCTGGCTGGTCTAAAACCAATATCCGTATTGTGTGAACTAATGGAAGATGATGGAACCATGTCGCGTCTGCCACAGATGATCGCCTTTGCTCTAGATCATCATCTAACGATATTATCCATCGCCGATATTATCAAATACCGAAAATTGCAGTTAGTAGCGAATGAATTATAAAGTCCTTTAATAAATCAAAAAATCAGCATTAAACAATATCATAATGAGAAAAATACATTTCGTATTTACCGTTAAACGCAGAGAATTCCTAACACCACATATGATTCGTGTGGTGTTTGGAATCAGTAATGAACAAGCGGTACTTTTAACGCATATAAAGTCCGGATCTAATAATAAAATTTTCATACCGCCTGCCGATAGAAATGTCATTTATTTCCCTGAAAAAGAATCAGAAACAAGACCTGAATTGCTGGCATCAATAAGAACATACACCAATCGCAAAATTGATCTGAAGAAAAAGGAACTGACCATTGATTTTGTCTCCCACGGAGATAATGGACCTGCATCTACATGGGCATTAAAAGCTAAACCGGGCGACGCTCTAGGTATCGGTATGAAAGAAAGTATAAAACCCTTAGTCCCCGAAGCCGATTCCTATCTACTCATAGGTGACGCAACAGCATTGCCCGTAATCAGTGCAATTTTAGAAAAATTAAAAACCGGGATTGATGTTAAGGTTATTTTGGAGGTATCTGCTAAAGAAGATCGAATAAATATTCCATCTTCGGCAAATGTAGATATTGACTGGCTGTACAACCCGCATCCTGAAAAAGGAAGCAAATTAGCGTCTACAGTAAAGACTTTTACATTCGCAAAAGCAGACCTGCGTAATTATGTGTATTTAGCCGCTGAATATGCTACTGTCAAAGAATTAAGAAACTATTTTAAAACTGACCTAGAGTGGGATCCACAGATGATATACAGCTGCAGCTATTGGAAGTCTGGTGAATCTGAAAGCGCATATCTTTAAAGATACAACACGCCAAATAAACAGCGCTACGATCGAGCTTTTATTGGTAAATTTGTCTATCACTGATTTTAAGTACATGCAAGAACTATTAGCTTCATATATTAAAAGTAAAATTTCATTAACGGATAAAGATCTAGAGATCATTTTATCCCATTTTAAGCCGATGAAACTCAAAAAGAATGAACTCGTACTAACAAATGGTCAATCCAGTCAACGGACATTTTTTGTTACACAGGGATGTCTGCGCATTTTCTTTATCAATGAAGAAGGAACGGACTCCACCCGATATTTTGCTTTTGAGAATCAGTTTGCAACAGCATTAGTAAGTTTTATTACTTCCGAACCTTCAGAAGAATTTATTCAGGCTGTTGAAGATTCGGAAGTATATTACATCACACATAAAAGCTTTTATCATCTTCTGGATATCATACCCCTATGGGAAAAATTTTACCGTATATATCTTGAAATTGCTTACGTAACCAATACCAAAAGGTTAATGTCTTTTCTAATGCAGGACGCTTTGGAAAAATATCGGCAGCTCTTAGATGAAAATCCGATTATTGTCCGAAGATTGTCGAATAAGCTTGTCGCTTCCTATCTCAATATTTCTCAGGAGACGCTAAGTAGACTAAAATCAAAAATCTGATCTTCTTTTTTTGACTCAGGTCAATGTTTTAATATATGCTATTGACCAACTTTGTATCACTAATACAAAGACAATGAGTAACCAGGACCGTACCTTCGAAATATTTTCAGGAATTATTCTTCAGAAGAATAAAATAGCTGAGCATACCTATCATATCAAAATTCAGAGTATGGATTTTTCGCGCATCCACTATATTCCAGGTTTTTCTATTGATATATTTTTATCCAATCCTTATTACAATCCACTGAGCGAAGTGCGAAGATATTCATTCTGGAATTATGAACCGGTCTATCATGTTGCAGACTTTGCCATTAATACCTTTTCCAATGGCAAGGGGGCACAATGGGTTCAAACCGTACAGGAAGGCGATACCATATTTTTCAAAGAACCGTCTAGTGAAATAAGTATGAATAACACAGCAGACCACTACTTTTTAATTGGGGATATTATTGCTTTATCTCATCTATATGAAATAAACAGAGCCTTATCGGTAAGTAAACAAGTAAGTAGTTTTATTTTTGCAGAACATCAAGAAGATATTTTTCCAGATCTCGATCATAGTTTCCCTTTAGAAACGCACATAATTGAATCATTAGATCCGCAGAAAATTATTGAATTGATTTCCCTTAATTTTCCTGAACATCAAACAAATATCATTGCTTACATACTTGGTGACTCTAAAACAGTATCGTATATTTATAATTATTTAAAAGATAATCCAATGTATGACATCAGTACGATTTACATCAAAAGCTTTTGGAACAAAACAATCATTTAACATGAAATAAAGATGATTATAGCAGGTACAAATGGAGATTGATCAAAATCAAAATAACAAAATTACCCTTTGAAGCTCTATGACTAGAAGAATAGATTTGAATAGCGAAAGAACTACGATGGCAATGTTACGCGCATATTTAAATTAGATCACAATAAAACTAAAAAAAATCAAATCAAAATAGCTTTCAAAAGAAAGTAAATAAGCTCAGATGCCACCAATCGACATTTTTTTGTATTTGGACAGAAAAATTAATCAGCTTGAAATGCAATGACTTAATGTTTTTAAGTAAAAAAAAAGTACATAAGTTTTGGAAATATAGATCATTTAAGTACTTTTGCATCACCGAAAGGAAAACGCGCTCATAGCTCAGCTGGATAGAGCATCGGTTTTCTAAACCGACGGTCTCAGGTTCGAATCCTGATGGGCGTACTTAAAATCCTCTTTACTTTTGTAAAGAGGATTTTTTGCTTTATGACTTTTTCACTTGAACATTTCTTTCGATCCACTTTTCAAATTTTTCAACAAAGGAGGTTAGAAAATCATATGTAGAAGTATCTATAAGATCTCCACTGGCATCAAACAACTTTGCGGCATGGCTGATATACGCTTCCGGCTGTTGTAAAGTAGGCATATTTAAGAATACCAAGGATTGACGAAGATGATGATTGGCCCCAAAAGCACCTAATCCTCCCGGAGTACAGCTTATAATGGCCGCAGGCTTACCATCCCACACACTCTTCCCGTATGGTCTTGAACCTACATCTAGTGCATTCTTAAGTACTGCAGGAACCGATCGATTGTATTCGGGAGTGATAAATAATACCGCGTCATATGGATTGATTATTTCTCTAAAATTTTGCCAGGCTACAGGTACGTCTTTTTCTAAATCCTCATTGTACAATGGCAATTCTCCAATTTCAATGTCATCAAACTGCATACCGGCTATTTTAAATTGGCCAATAGCTCTTCCTATCTTTTTATTGAAAGATTCCTTTCTTAAACTTCCAACGATGAGTGCAACTTTAAATGGTTTCATAAATGATCATTTGTTTCTTTAATAACGTACAACAGTAGCTTTTGGTTTGCATATAATTCTCTGATTTGTCATGACACAACATGATTTCTAAGTTAAAAAACCATTACATTAGCGAACCATTAAACCAAATATTTAAAGCATTATGATGTCAGATATCTATAGATAAAAATCACCTTTATCAGAGCAGGATTGTTTCGTAGTATTCGACCGTAGAAAATCATCTTTTACCTTTCCTGTACATATACATCCGGAGTATGAACTGAATTATGTAGAAGGAGCATCTGTAGCTCAACGGATCATTGGAGATTCCAGTGAAACCACCGGTCACAAAGATTTAGTTCTTATTGCCAATCCGGAATTAAAACACGCATGGAAGGATGGAGAATGCACATCAACAGACATTCACGAAATCACCTTACAATTTCACCCCTCGCTGGTTGAACAGATCTTAGACAAAAAGCAATTTCAAAGCATACAGGAATTATTTAACAGGGCATCCAAAGGAGTTCACTTTGGCACCGCAACTATTGAGAAGGTGCTTCCCATACTACGCATTCTGACCATGGAAAAAAATGGCTTTTACGCTGTAATGAAACTCTTTATCCTGCTATATG
Source organism: Sphingobacterium kitahiroshimense (assembly GCF_025961315.1). Classification (NCBI taxonomy): domain Bacteria; kingdom Pseudomonadati; phylum Bacteroidota; class Sphingobacteriia; order Sphingobacteriales; family Sphingobacteriaceae; genus Sphingobacterium; species Sphingobacterium kitahiroshimense. The sequence goes on from NZ_JAOQNK010000001.1 coordinate 1,744,621, forward strand.
AATTATCCAAAGGAGAAGACCTCAGAGAACTTTCTAGTTCCACAAAAATGGGTATGACCCCAAATGAAATACTCCTACAAAGATTAGAGAATTACATTTCTAACAATGTTAGTCACATGATTCGATCTCTTTATCATAAAACAAAAAACTAATAAAAATTAACACACTTAAAATCAGCAAAATCACTGTTCAAAATCTATTTTTACCTTTATTTTTTTAAAATAAATTTGGTAGGAATGTTAAAATTCGTACTTTTGTCGCGGAGAGCTGGCAGAGTGGTCGAATGCGGCAGTCTTGAAAACTGTTGACTGTCATAGGTCCGGGGGTTCGAATCCCTCGCTCTCCGCATCCTAACAAGGAGAAAGTATCAAAACCCTACAAATTGTACAATTTGTAGGGTTTTTCTTTTATACGTACATATCGTTTATTTCAATACCTCTCATTTCCAGCGAGACCCTAGCGAGACCCTAAAATATGTTAGCTAGAGTCTCGCTAAAATGAACCGCTAGATGAGCACTGAATAAAGGCATTACATGACCAGTCGTTGAACATCTTGACAGTTTATATCCAATAGAATAAATTGAATATTGAAATAAAACACCACCACAATGAGCAGTCAAGTTTCCGTTTATATATATGCGCGTGACTGCATCCCATTTATGTCCGGATAACCATCCAAGGCAAACGAACCGAATTCTCGACTAAGAAATTCATCACACCATCCAAGTGGGACCAAAACGATGAAAATGAAGGGTCCCACCGAAGAAGCCCGTTCAATAAATAGCTACCTCGACACCGTTAAAAACAAGCTAACACAATCATGGTGTTATGAATTTAAGTATATAAAAAATGCGGAGACCGAGTGAACTCCACATTTTTTATATACTTACATACTTCATGAGACAGTTTCAAAAAAATTTACTTTCCATTATAATTTTCAATCATTTTATAAAGGAGCAAGTAGTCGGTTTCAATTTGACGAACCTTTCCGTTTATATCATATTCTATCCGTTTATCCCCAATTTGACGAACCTTTCCGTTTATATCATATTCTATCCGCTCATTCCCAATTTGACAAACTCTATCATTGATATCATAATAAATCCGCTTATCTCCAATTTGGCGAACTCTATCATTGATATCATATTCAATCCGCTTATCTCCAATTTGGCGAACTCTATCATTGATATCATAATCAATCCGCTTATCTCCAATTTGGCGAACTCTACCATTGATATCATAATCAATCCACTTATCTCCAATTTGGCGAACTCTACCATTGATATCATAATCAATCCGCTTATCGCCAATTTGACGAACTTTATCATTGATATCATATTCAACCCGCTCATCGCCAATTTGACTAACCCTATCGTGGATATCATATTCTATTCGTTTATCCCCAACGCGGCTAATCCGATTGTGAATATCATACTCTATTCGATTATTATCAATTTTAGTACCTCGTAGAAAAAGAAGCTCCATTAAAAGCTTATTTTCACTGGTACTAAATCTCTCAATTAATTGTGCTTGAGCATTAATCGAAAAAAACAAAACAGGCAACAAAAACAGTAACTTCCTCATAGTTAAGAATTAAATATCCTGAAAAGCGCCGTCATACACTTTTTCTTTTACTCATATCAGAACAAAAAAAACATACATCACAAAGCCTTCCGTTATCTTACAAGTTAACAAAAAAATAGAAAAATTCTAACTTACAGCAAACTATTGATCAGAAAACAACGTAACAAATTCACTATATGACTCATATATTTCCTATCTTCAATATAAAAAAAGTGAGTTCGATTGAACTTCTTTCTTAATCATTAAGTGTTCACTTTCCCCTATCTACTACAAAGTCCTATTTGGAGTCCAAGTCAAACACACATCTATGCGCAATTCGACCTTGATATGCGGCTTATATATCCTCAAAATAACGCATTAAAGCTGTTTATACTAAATGTCTACCTACAACAAAAACTGAAAGAGGTAACCCCTCCTAATAAAATCAAGAAGCAATATTTCTCACATCATCCTACCAAATTTGAAGCTTACAGCAGTCTATACGACCTTAGCGATACGACCAATCAATTTGAAATCCTCAGCTATATTCGACCTTTGGGAAATAGATGGATAACCACCTATTATGGTCAACCTAAATATTAACCACATGCGAGATAGTTTGCATATGGCATAAGCTATCTTTGGCAGTCCAAATGTAAGCAAAGACGCTTCCTCTATTATCAATATCAATCCTCTTGTCATCTTTCAAAATCTAAAGGTTCCAGTTCTGATTTTGGATGCTATATCTACTGATGACCCTATTCCTACTTACGAAGAGAATAAGAGGCTAGCTGAAAATCACCATAAAACATATCGTAGTGGAAAATATCTCGCACAACATTCATTATGCGGAGTCTTAAATTTTCATCATAGCGATTACAGACTTTCTCGCCAATCTTTAAAAAGACTATTTTTTACTATAATCATGTATACCCAAATATAAAAAATCAAATGCAAAAAGATTAATATACAAACATCTACACAAGTATAAAGTAGAATTAAAACATCAAATAATGTTGTTCATATCGTATCTTTGTATAAGAAATCAGAAGTAGAAAACGAAAACTGGATTTAGCGAAACCTTTTAGAGCCCCCCAAAAACCAGGCACTATAAAAGAAACAAAACCAAGGAGTTACGAACAAGGCTCAAATCCCTCGCTCTATCCAAAAAAGAAACTCCATCTATATCACAGTAGCCTATATATCTTATTCTATCAAATATTTTTTAAATTGCAATATTAATAATAAAAGACTTCAACGTGTTTTTATTGCAATTTGTATTAAGAACAATTCACAATGATATTTGATTTTCACTGATAATTTAAACAAACCGATGATATTAGAATTAGCGATATTACATATAAAAGCAGGTAAGCAGCTTGCATTTGAAAATGATTTCATCACAGCCAGCCAATATATTGCAACTATTGACGGCTATATAAGGCATTCACTAAAAAAATGTATCGAGGTAGAAAACCAGTATGTACTTCTAGTGGAGTGGAGTTCTGTAGAAGCACATGAAATTGGATTCCGCCAGTCTCCGCAATATTTAAAATGGAAAGAGCTGCTTCACGACTATTATGATCCCTTTCCTCAAGTTTTTCATTACGAAGATTTACCTCAAAAAATATGATAAATTATAATAACAAACGTTTTTCTGCTGTAAACAATAGCAATAATGGAGAAACATCCCATGAAACAGTTTTCCACTATAAACAGCTTGACTCTATTGTAACAGCTCAATATAATGGAGGTAAAATCATCCATGGTCAATTGATTAGTATCGTGAATGAGCAGAGGGAAATTGATATGCGCTATCAACAGGTGAATAGAGAAGGAAAATTAATGACTGGAATCTGTAAATCTAAACCTGAAATCTTACCGAATGGAAAGATAAGATTACATGAACGCTGGCAATGGACTTCGGGAGACCTATCTTTAGGGCAGTCTATTATTGAAGAATTGTAAACCATATCTTGAATACCAATACTAAAACAATAAATAATGAATTTCACGTTCCACCAGATCAATCACATTAAAGTAGCAGAATTAATTTCCGAGGCTGTAGTCATAAAAACGGCAGATGATGCCGTAGATTTAATAGGAAATCTTTATTATGAGGATCTCTCTAAAGTAATCGTACACGAAAAAAATTTGATATCAGATTTTTTTGATCTCAAAAATAAAATCGCAGGAGAGGTATTGCAAAAGTTTTCTAATTACCGCATGCAAATCATTATCATAGGTGATTTTTCAAAATTCACTTCCAAAAGCATAATTGATTTCATATATGAAAGTAATAAAGGAAGACAGGTTAATTTTGTAAAAACACTAGAGGAGGCACTATCACTTCTTGCAAAATAAAAAACATGAAGGAGTGATTTTGAACTTTCACTGGCAATGCAAGTATTATTCATAAGCTTGAATGAAGTATAAAATTTAAATTTTCTGTTTTTTAGAAAAAACCTGCTTCAGCAACAAAACTGTTAGATATGAAAAAAACACCACCCAATATTTGCTGGCTCGCATAAAAAGCCCTAGCTTTACCTTTATATGAACCGCTTTAGACTACATATCACAAGAAAATCGCAACGCATCTTATTTGTCGTTGCAACGGTTTTTTGTGTACTGTTGACTTCCTGTGCAATAAAAAGTAGCATTAAAAGCTGGGCAGATATAACAAGTAATACAACAAAAGCTCCGATAAAAAATGGAAATCTATTTTCCAGCAACGTAGCTGAAAAATGTATCAATAGTGAAAGCACAGATACACAGATATCACAAGCTGTTTCTTTTCATGTTGGTGATTTTACTCCACTTGTATTATTTACCCTTGCGTTTATGTTGCTGCTTAACATTGTTATCCGCAGTCAACAAGTACACCCCAATTATGGTAATCTGAAACTATCAGGCTCCATTCCTATTTTTATAAGAGATCGCAATCTCCAAATTTAGTACTTCTTTTTACCTTCCTATAATCCTATTGATCATTACTTTTCAATAGGCAAAACTTCTATTTTATTCTAGACAGCTTGTTGTTATTTCAACGGCTTTTCAAAAACATAATATCATTATGATAAAAGACATAGTGGCAGCTATATGTATGTGGCTTGCCCTTGCATCCGTGCTACCCTTATACGGACAGCAAAAAAAAGAAAACACACTGGGCAGTTTATGGTCTCAGGTGGAAGAAAACTACCCTGGAATAGCTGTTAAAAAAATTGCTATAAATGCGGCCGAGCTAAATGCCAAAGCTGTAAAAAGTACTCATCTTCCACAAGTAAAAACACAATTTCAAAACACCTATGGCACTTATGAAGGGAGTGCCGGAGCTTTCTTTCCGCAGCCCGGTTTTTTTAATGTAAGCGGTAATCCTGGAGCATTAGAAGGAAGCAGTTTAGCAGCAAATAGCTTTGCTTCGGCTACTGTTGAATGGGAATTGTTCACCTTTGGTAGACTTAAAAAAGAAAATGAAGTGGCAGAAACGCTAGTTCAGAAAAAAGTTAGTGAACAGGATGCTTACATCCTAAATCTCAAAAAAGTACTTTCTGAACGCTACATCACATTGCTTTATAATCATGCAAAATTAGAATGGTCTAAAAAAAATACGGAACGCTTAGATGATATCCGTAAAATCAGTTCAGGTTTAGCGGCTTCGGGTCTTAAACCTGCGGCAGATAGTCTTTTGGCTACTTCTTCTTATGTGCAGGCTATGGGTGAGCATGATAAATGGAACGGTAATAAGTATGCTTCCTATATCAAACTCCAAGAACTATATGATCAAGATACTGTTATGTACAGTTCATCCATTCGGCATTTTTCAGCTCCTATGGAAAGTCAGGATGTAAATGCTAGTCAGGGCATCAACGACAGTCATCCAATATTAGCTGCATTAGGCAAACAGATGCAATACTATACGCAAAGCGGAGAAGCCCAAAAGAGAGCAGCGATGCCATCATTAAAGCTACTAGGTGGCTATGCTTACCGAGGAACAGGTGTTAACTCCAATGGTAAAAGTTCAAGTGCATGGCAAGACGGTTTTAGAAATAACACGAATAATATGCTTGTCGGTATAGGCATAACATGGAATATAACAAGTTTATATACAAACCGATTAAAAGGTAAAGGATTAAATGAAGAGGCCAACAGCGCTAAATTATTGCAAACGCAATATCAGGATGCGATGGAAGCAGATCTATCAGCATCTCAAACAAAAAGCCACTGGCAATATAAGCAGTTACAAAAATCTCAAATCGCCGTTAAACAGGCACAAGATGCTTATGGTATGTATCTAGCCCGTTATAAAAGTGGACTGATCACGCTTAGTGAATTATTACAGATCCGCATTTTACTTGAACAGGCCGAGAATAATCATATCGAAGCCTCCCGTTCGTATTGGATGTTACTGGCATATGAGTCAGAGCTAACGGCCAATTTCGATTATCTGTTTAATAACCTTTAATATATAGATATGAATCTAATAAGATTTGCGCTCAGGAAACCCATTGCTATCATGGTAGCGGTCATTACGATTGCCTTTTTTTCTTATAGCACAATAAAAAAAATCAATGTAGACATCTTTCCTGAAGTTGAATTACCGGCTATGTATATCGCTATGCCTTATGGCGGATTATCCCCGGCCTATATGGACGGATTTATGGCAAATGAATTTCAGAAGGTGCTCCTATTTGTCAGCGGTGTTAAAAATATAGACTTTAAAAGTGTACAGGGGCTCAGCCTGATGAAGCTTACCTTTTATCCAGGTACCAACATGGCACAAGTAGCCGGAGAAGTATCTACTTCAGTTTCAAGAGCGATGGGCTTTCTACCTGCTGGTGCAGTACCGCCGATGGTAGTCCGTTTTGATGGAAGTTCATTACCGGTAGGTCAGTTGGTCTTTGAAAGTGACAAACTCTCGATCAATGAAATACAGACACTTGTATTAACCAAAATCAGACCGATGTTTGTCGAAATCCCCGGGATCACCGCACCCGCACCTTTTGGAGGTAATGCGCGTTCAATTGTCGTCGATATTGATCCCGAAGCGATGCAGGCCAGCGGACTAAGTGCCGAAGACATTACAATTGCCATCACCAAAAGCAGTATTCCTTCTCCTGCCGGAAATATCCGTATAGGCGATGAAAATTTAATGGCTCCAATTAATTCAATCGCTAAAAATCCGGAGGAGTTTTTAAATACACCGATCAAGACCACTGACAACCGTACCATCTATGTCAGAGATGTCGCTTCAGTGTCAGATGGCGCAGATCAAACAGTGGGATATGCATTGGTCAACGGGAAACGCTCCGTATACCTGCCTATCATCAAAAAAGCAGATGCTTCTACACTAGATGCTGTAAATAATTTAAAGTCGTCCATGGATAAATTAAAGAATCAACTTCCGGAAGATGTGGATGTCCGTTACGAGTTTGATCAATCCAAATACATTGAGCGCTCACTTTCTAATCTGATACATGAAGGCATACTCGGTGCTGTTTTTACGGGATTGATGATTTTCTTATTTCTAGGAGATACGCGGGGGGCTTTTATCGTAGTACTGACAATACCGATCGCTATACTCTCGGCTGTTATGGTTCTTTACCTATTTGGACAAACCATCAACATCATGACACTAAGCGGCTTAGCCCTATCGATCGGTATTCTTGTCGATGAAGCTACAGTGACGATCGAAAACATCCATCAACATATGGAAATGAAAAAAGGAAAACAGCGCGCTATTTTAGATGCGTTGCTTGAAATATCTGTTCCAAAGCTTTTAATTCTACTTTGCATTTTAGCAGTGTTAACTCCTGCTTTCATTATGACCGGTATTCCTAAGGACATGTTTATTCCTTTATCAATGGCTGTAGCATTTGCAATGGTAGCATCCTTTATTGCCTCTCAAACATTCGTACCTATTTTGGCGAATTGGTTAATGAAAAATAAACAGGAAATTGTAAGTAAAACGAATAGAAAAAAAGCTTTTTTTGAGAAATTCAGAGTAAATTATTCTTACAGAATGCGTAAGTGGTCCGCAAAATCACTTGGTCTTTTTTTACTCTATATCGTACTTTCTGGGGGAACAATCGGTTTATTATTAAATTTCGTCGGAACCGATGTCATGCCTGTATCAAATAGTGGTGACTTCCAATTACGTATACAAGCCCCACAAGGAAGCAGAATCGAAAAAACAGAACAGATCGTCAACTCCATTACTGATGCTATCAAAACACAGCTTCCTGAAGATGGCATAGCGATAACTTCTGCTTTCGTAGGCATGCAACCTGCTACATCCCCGATCAATCCTATTTTTCTGTTCACAAGTTCTTCACATGAAGCGGTACTGCAAGTATCCGTAGATCAAAATTTGTATGCTGGATCTATGGAGGACCTGAAAGAAAAAATAAGAACTTCAATAACTCAGAATCATCCACAGATAAAGTTCAATTTTGAACCGATGGAACTGACAGAAAAAATAATGGGACAGGGAGCTATGACGCCCATTGAAATTAAAGTTGGTGCCGGACAGCTTAAAGCAGCAAATACACATGCTTCGAAAATTGAATCGAATTTGAAAGAAATACCTTATTTACGAGATGTACGAATTGCTGAACCAATCGCCTACCCTACTCTTGAAATTGAAGTTAACCGTGACTTGGCCGGACAGTTTGGATTGACCATGCAGGAAATTACGAAGAGCTTAGTGACCGCCACCTCTTCTACCCGTTTTACAGATAAAAATCTTTGGGTAGATCCGAAATCGGGGCTTGTTTTTCAAGTTCAGGTTCAGATCCCCGAGCATATCATGTCATCAGAAGAAAGGCTTAAATCGCTTCCTTTAAAGAAAGGAAACCTCCGTCCGGTACTTGAAGATATTGCTACTGTTCGCCGAGTAACCGCTCCGGCACAAGTAAACCGCAAAGGTCCTAACCGATATGTCACGATCATAGCAAATGTCTACAATCAAGATTTGGGAACAGCTTCTACAGCCGTAAAAAAAGCTATAAAAGATGCGGGCGAACCTCCACGTGGTGTTAGTATATGGACTGAAGGTACAATGCAACTTCTTGACGACACATTAGGCAATCTTTTGACAGGATTAGCTGTAGCTATTATTGCTATTTTCTTGATGTTATCTGCGTACTACCAGTCTTTTAAAGTTCCTTTAATTATCCTATCAGTCATTCCTGCTGTGATTACGGGGAGCTTAATTATATTATTTCTTACGAACAGTACTCTTAATTTACAATCATATATGGGTATTATCATGTCCATTGGTGTATCGGTATCCAATGCCGTATTGCTCATAAATCAAGCTGAATATTACAGAAGAAACATGGCCTTAAAACCTACAAACGCGGCAAGATTAGCTGCTTCGTCAAGATTGCGTCCGATATTAATGACTGCCGCGGCCATGCTTGCCGGTATGTTGCCTATGGCGATAGGTATTGGAGATGGCGCCGAACAAGTAGCACCTCTCGGTAGAGCTGTTATTGGCGGTCTTATTGCATCTACAATTGTTATTTTACTGCTTCTACCGCATTTCTTTTCTTCACTCATGTCCAGAACATCAGTTAGTAGCCCATCTCTAGATCCTGATGATGAGACAAGTCAGTATTATTCTAATAAAAAAACATCATCCCTATAAAATATCACATCATGAATACGACAATCTCTAAATATAAAATATCAAGTTTAACTGGCTTTGCTTTGCTCCTAATTACATGTATGTCATGCGCTCAGCAAGAACAAAAAACTAAAAAAGAGAATAAAAAGGTGGACAAACAAATAAATTATAGTACTGTGGCGGTACAGTTCATAAATCCGGAATATGAGATTTCAGTTCCAGCAGAACTGAAACCTTATGAACAGGTGGCTGTTTTTGCAAAAGTATCAGGATTTGTAAAACAGTTATATGTAGACCGTGGTGATCATGTACGTAAAGGACAGCTATTGGCGATACTAGAGGCCCCTGAAATGAATCAACGATATCTTTCTGACAAAGCTACTGAGCAAAAGATATATAACGATTACCTCTTTGCACAACAAGCATATGATCGTTTGAAAGATGCATCAGCGACAGCCGGTGCTGTAGCGGCAATTGAATTAGACAGAGCAAAAAGTTCTGTTGAAAGTGCACGTGCAGCTTACGAAGCTTCTAAAGCTGGTACGACCCATACATCACAATTACAGCAATATCTGCGTATCACTGCCCCTTTCGATGGCGTCATTACAGAGCGAAATGTTTCCGTAGGAGCATTGGCAGGAACTTCATCCAACCAGTCGCTGTTCATGATGGCACAAGGTAATAAATTACGCTTAACTTTGTCACTTCCAGAAAAACATGCGGCTTCTGTTCAGCAAGGTGTCCAAGCGAATTTCACCGTAAGTTCACAGCCTGGAAAAACATTTGAGACAACATTATCCCGTACTTCAGGATTACTGAATCAGCAAGATCGGTCACTTACACTAGAATTTGATGTCGACAATCCATCACGCGAATTACAAGGAGGCGACTATGCACAAGTTAAATTAAAACTAAAACGTAAGACTCCATCTAGTTGGGTACCTAAAAAAAGTGTTCTAACGACACAGGCTGGCACTTTTATACTTATATTAGACGATCAAGAAATTAAACGCATTCCTGTCAAGGAAGGCGTACATTTGGATACGTTAACGGAAGTATTTGGCCAAATTTCGACAGAAAGTCAAATCATATTAAAGCCATCAGAAGAAATTAAAGAAGGAAAAATAAACAAATAGAAATAAATATGAAAATCCAATTCAATAGGAAAATGATCGGCATGCTTTTGATTGCATGCAGCATTACAGCTATATCCTGCAATTCAAAAACTAAAGACACGCAAAATTCAAAGTCGGACGAAACAGCAGAGGATAGTACAGTGGCTACTAAAGCTATCCAAGCAAACGAGGTTAGCTTTAAAGATGAAGATGGAAAAGATATCACCCTAAGCTCACTAAAAGGTAAAGTGGTATTCATTAACTTTTGGGCGACGTGGTGCCCTCCCTGTATTCATGAAATGCCTTCTATCAACACTTTAAAACAATCCTTCAAGGGTAATGATGAGATCGTATTTTTAATGGTAGATGTAGATGGCACGATGGAAAAATCAAAAGCATTTATGACCGAAAATAAATATGATTTACAAGTGTATATTCCAAATGGCGATATTCCGCAAGATTTCTTAGGAAATGCAATACCAACTACGGTAATCATTAACAAAAAGGGAGAGATGGTAGATCGTATGGAAGGTGGGCGTGATTACGCAGATCCTGAAATAGCAAAATCTTTGAATGAGCTTATTCAAAGCAATTAATACCTTATTGTAAAAAATGTAGCTCATTATTAATATAGTGAGACCAAAAGCCTTCATCTGTCCACGATGAAGGCTTTTTTTATACTCATTAATTTACTTCTCCCGAAGTGAGCAATCAAAAGAATCCAATGCTCAAGCACAGCAAAGAAATGTTACTTCTATATTAAACAATAAGAAAGCACTTTTGCTAGACTTTTTTACAAAACAGCATGAAATAATCTTTGAACTTAAAAAAATATTGAATTATTATATTTTTTCCTTCATTATATAGATTTATCTCCTTATTTTTATATATGAGCAAAGCAAGTTGTGCTCATTAGTAACCAAATAGACTATAAAATACGCGCTATAGATTAAAATTTATAGCTCATAATTCCCTGTTCTTTTACATTAACTATTTTATATGAAAAAAAACTTACCTTTTCCAACATGCACTTTAATTGGATTTTTACTTTTATACAGTATATCGGCTCGCGCCCAAGTGCCCGATAGTACGCAAGGAGAAATTTTAGAAAGTTACCCCAAATTTCAGTTCAAGGGGCTTTTTCAAGGAAGGTTTACAACAAGTCTTAAAAAAAATGTTGATGTAGAAGGCCTTCACCATACAGATGATAAGGGCACAAATAATTCCTTTTCGCTCAAATACATGCGCGCGCAACTCAAAGGACAAATTAGCAGAAGAGTAGAAGTTGTTGCTTTAGCAAATTTTGCTGATTTTAAAAATGATCCCAAGACCCGAGTTTTAGAGAACGCTTACCTACGGTACAGTTTTAATCCCAAAGTTGCCATTACCGTTGGACAGTTCAGACCTTGGTTTGGATTAGAAGAAACTTATCCCGTGGATATCATCAAATCATTGGAATGGTCTAACCAATATACCGAATTTGGAAAAAATGGTTGGACAAGTTTTCAAATTGGGGCTTCCGTAGGCGGTACATTACCGTTAGGAACCATACCAATGCGTTATGCCGTTTCTGTTGTGAATGGAAATGGAAAAAATCAGGTTTCGGATAAAGATAATGGAAAACAATTTTTAACAAGGATCGTATTTGATCTGGCAAAAAAATATGATTTCAGTATTGGTTTAAACGGTGGTACGGGTACCGTGTTTAAAAGAAATGTACATGCTTTAGCATTTGATGTATCGTCTAAATTTCAGCTTGCACATAAATGGAATATAGATTTTCAGATCGAAGCTAAGCAGGCGATTAATCACAATCTATACTTCAGTCTCGAAGAAACAGAGCGACTACAAGATATTTATCAATACCAAATGCGAGGAGCTTACTTCTTACCGAATATGCGTTATGAAATTGATTATAAAAACCTGAAAGCTATTGAGTTTTCTTGTAGATATGAATACTTAGATACTGATTTCAGACAAAAATCTAATCCCAGACAGTCTTTAGTTCCTATGGTAAGCTTGGAATTTCTCAAAAACTACGGGGCTAGAATACAAATGGGTATGCAGATGGATTATTATAAACATCAAATTGAAAGTACAAACAAATACAATGGTAATTTGTTCATTTTACAAGTACAAAGTCGATTATAACCTTAAACAGAAAATATGAAAGAAGTGGACATTAAAAAGATGGGTATAACCTTTGCTTTCGCATTGATTATTTGGTTTATACCTATACCAAAGGGTGTGTCACCCGAGGCTTGGCACCTATTTGCTATATTTGCGGCAACAATCCTGGGTATCATACTAAAAGCTGCTCCTATGGGTACCATGTGTATGTTGGCCATTGGGTTCACCGCTTTTACACAGGTTCTAGCTCCTGGTAATGCCTCTCTATCCATTACCAAATCATTAAGTGGCTTTGGTGATAAAGTAATCTGGCTTATAGGAATCTCATTTTTTATAGCAAGAGGTTTTATTAAAACCGGCTTAGGAAATAGAATAGCATTTATATTTATCAAAATATTCGGAAAAAGTTCTTTGGGATTAGCTTATGGATTGGGGCTTGCAGACGTTTGTCTTGCTCCTGCTATTCCTAGTAATACTGCCCGTGGTGGAGGTATCATCTACCCCATTATGAAATCAATGGCTATTAGTTTTGGATCTCTGCCAGAAGATCCGAGCACTCATAAAAAAATCGGTTCATATTTAACGCTTAATAGTTATTACATGAACCTCATTGCCTCATCAATGTTTCTTACTGGAACAGCGAGTAATCCCATGTGTCAGAAATTCGCTGCAGATTTGGGTATAAATATCACTTGGATGTCGTGGGCTGCAGCTGGATTTGTACCCGGAATTGTTGCATTTTTTATTGTTCCGTTAGTTTTATACAAATTATACCCACCAGAACTAAAAAAAACTGCTGATGCACCTAAGATGGCTACTGAAAAATTAAAAGAAATGGGTGCTATAAAAACAAATGAATGGCTGATGTTACTTGCTTTTTTTATATTGTTGGGATTATGGATTTTCGGAGGATCACTATCCATAGATGCCACAACTACAGCATTTATTGGACTGACACTGTTATTGCTCACATCTGTCCTGACTTGGGAAGATGTAAAATCAGAGAAAGGAGCATGGGACACCATTGTGTGGTTTGCAGTACTTGTCATGATGGCCAGCTCTTTAAATGAACTTGGTTTTATTGGCTGGTTCAGTGATTTGATCAAAACGGAGATCGGCGGATTAAATTGGATTGTTGCCTTTCCTGTCATCATTTTAGTCTATTTCTACAGCCATTATATTTTTGCCAGTGCCACTGCACATGTTGCGGCAATGTACGCCGCTATGCTCGGAGTAGGAGTTTCCTTAGGTATACCAGGTATGCTATTGGCGATGATGCTTGGTTTCGTAGGATCTATATATGGTGTCCTTACACATTATGGACATGGTCCTGCTCCTGTTTATTTCGGTAGTGGCTATGTAGATCTCAAGTCATGGTGGGTAAAGGGTTTTGAAATTGGAGTGCTGTTACTCGTGATCTACATGGCAGTTGGTGGTCTGTGGATGAAAATAATCGGTTATTATTAATTCTTTGCTTATGTTATCAACCCTATCTCGAAAATTAGTAATGTGTTTGACAGGTTTATTCCTATGTTTTTTCCTTATCATTCACTTTTTAGGAAATTTGCAACTGTTTTTACCTTCCGAACAGGCCCATACACAGTTCAATGCCTATTCTCAATTTCTATCTGGTAATATTTTAATAAAAATAGTTTCATATGTACTTTATTCAAGCATTCTGATACATGCCCTGGATGCTTTGGTCATTACCCTTAAAAATAGAAAATCCGGAAAACAGTACCAACGTGATCAAAGACAAAGGGCGAGTAAATGGTATAGTCGCAACATGGGTATTCTAGGTACCATTATTTTAATATTTCTAGTCATTCATTTTCAAAATTTTTGGTACGTCTATAAATTCGGGAGTCCACCAATAGATAGCAATGGTAATAAAGATCTTTATATTTTGGTAGTAACCACATTTAAAGAATGGTGGTATGTGCTCATTTACGTCTTATCTATGGTTGCATTATGCTACCACCTCATTCATGGTGTACATAGTGCCATTCGTACTTTAGGGCTCTTTCATCCAAAATATGTAAAGTGGATCAAAACCTGTGGCATAGCCTACTCCATTATTATTAGTGTAGGGTTTGCTATGATGCCCATCTACATTTATTTGACACAATAGCTAAACCTTTATATTTTAAGAATATGAATTTAGATGCAAAAATCCCCGAAGGTTCTTTAGAGAAAAAATGGGAAAACTATAAAAAAACTGCAAAATTAGTCAATCCGGCAAACCGTAAAAAACTAGATGTCATCGTAATAGGAACTGGGCTAGCGGGAAGCTCTCTTGCTGCATCATTGGGTGAAATGGGTTATAATGTAAAATCATTTTGTTTTCAAGACAGTCCAAGACGCGCCCATTCTGTCGCGGCGCAGGGCGGTGTCAATGCCGCAAAAAATTATAAGAATGATGGCGATAGCATCTACCGGATGTTTGTTGATACTTTAAAAGGAGGAGATTTTCGTTCGCGAGAGGCTAATGTATACAGAATGGCTGAATGTTCCCTCAATCTCATCGATCAAGCCGTTGCTCAAGGTGTCCCGTTTGGTCGAGAATATGGAGGCTATCTCAACAATCGTTCTTTCGGTGGTGTTCAAGTAAGCCGAACATTTTATTCAAGAGGACAGACCGGACAGCAATTGCTACTTGGATCTTATCAAGCACTTATGCGTCAAGTCGGAAAAAAAACAGTCAAATTACATGCCCGTCATGAAATGTTAGATCTAGTGATTATAGAAGGAAAAGCGCGTGGTGTAATTATCAGAAATCTAGATACCGGCGAGATTGAACGCCATGCCGCACATGCTGTTGTACTGGCTACTGGAGGCTATGGGAAAATCTATTATCTTTCGACTTTAGCGATGGGTTGCAATGGTTCTGCTATATGGAGAGCGCATAAAAAAGGTGCATTAATGGCCAGCCCAAGCTGGATTCAGATTCATCCGACATCATTACCGCAGTCTGGAGATTATCAATCTAAATTAACACTCATGTCCGAGTCTTTAAGAAATGATGGACGCATATGGGTACCACTTAAAGAAAATGAACAGCGCTCTGCTAATGACATTCCAGAACAAGAAAGAGATTATTATCTGGAAAGAAGATACCCCGCATTTGGAAATCTAGCCCCTAGAGATATTTCTTCACGCGCTGCAAAAGAAAGAATTGATGCCGGATTTGGAATCGGTCCCCTAAAAAATGCCGTTTATCTGGATTTTTCTAAAGCCATTAAAGAACAAGGAATAGACAAAATAAAAGAAAAGTATGGTAATTTATTCGACATGTATGAAAAAATTACCGGTTATAATGCTTATCAAGTACCAATGATGATTTCTCCATCGGCCCACTTTTCAATGGGAGGACTTTGGGTAGATTATGAATTAATGACGACAATTCCTGGGTTATTTGCTTTAGGAGAAGCTAATTTTGCAGACCACGGAGCTAATCGATTAGGAGCAAATTCTCTCCTTCAAGCCTCCGTGGATGGCTATTTTATTGCTCCCTATACCATAGCAAATTATCTCTCAGATGATATCCACACGGGAAAAATATCAACGGATCATACGGAATTTGAGAAAGCAGAGCAAGAAGTCAGAACACAATTGCAACAATTCAGCAAAAGCAAAGGAACCAAAACTGTGGATTATTACCATAAAACTCTTGGTAAAATACTATATGATTACTGTGGCCTTGCACGAAATGAAGCCGGATTAAAATTCGCAATCTTGGAGATTCAGAAATTACGGGAAGAGTTTTATAGAAATGTTCATATTCCGGGAAATGAGGAAACAATGAATACAGAAATAGAGAAAGCAGGAAGAGTCGCTGATTACCTCGAAATTGGAGAATTAATGTGCTATGACGCCTTGACTAGAAATGAATCTTGTGGTGCACATTTCCGTGAAGAATATCAGACAGCTGAAGGCGAAGCAAAAAGAAATGATGCGGAATATCAATTCATTTCGGCATGGGAATGGAACAACGCATCTGTTCCCATTCTTCATAAAGAACCACTATCTTTTGAAGTCATTCAACCAATTGTACGTAGTTATAAATAATTAAAATTCAAGCTATGAAATTACATCTAAAAATATGGAGACAAGAGAATAAAAATGCTGATGGCAAACTTGTAGACTATACTTTGGAAAACCTCAATCCGCATATGTCCTTTTTAGAGATGCTAGATACATTAAATGAAAAGCTCATATTAGCGAATGACACACCTGTTGAATTTGACCACGACTGTCGTGAAGGAATCTGTGGACAATGTGGTATGATGATAAATGGTATTGCGCATGGACCGCTGAAAAATACCACTACCTGTCAATTACATTTAAGGTCCTTCAAAGATGGTGAAGTGGTTTTTATCGAACCATTTAGATCTGAAGCATTTCCTGTAAAAAAAGATTTAAAAGTAGATCGTTCTGCATTTGACCGCATTATCTCTTCAGGTGGATTTGTATCAATCAATACAGGACAAGCACCGGACGCACTGACCATTCCCGTAACACATCAAGTGACAGAAGCGGCATTTGATGCTGCTGCCTGTATCGGATGTGGAGCCTGTGTTGCCACCTGTAAAAATGGAAGTGCGGCCCTTTTTACATCAGCCAAAATCAACCATATGGTATTACTCCCACAAGGTAAAGAAGAAAGACTTACCAGGGTCATTGCTATGGTGAATCAAATGGATGAAGAACTCTTTGGCCACTGCTCCAATACGGAAGCCTGTGAAGTTGAATGTCCACAAGGTATTTCAGTACTCAATATTGCACGAATGAATTATGAATATAATCGAGCACATCTATTAAAAAAATAAAGGTTGTAAATACCAATATTCTGGACTACAGTTCATAAAAAAATTGACCTTAAGAATCAAAAATGGATCAAATAGCAAAACAGCATTTAAATCATTTTATAGGAACTTGGGATACCGAAGGTATTATTCTAAAAACCAATAATGCTCCTGCAGTTAAAATCAAAGGGACTGATACATATTATTGGATTCTAGACAATTCTTTTATTTTGCACCAGGCAAATGTCATGATAGGAACGTCAAATAGCCTTACCCATGAAATTATAGGATATGACGTCGTACGTCAACATTACAGCATGCAATATTATAACAATCAAGGTCAATCTGGCTTTATGAATGCTATATTAGACAATCACCTTTGGACATTTACCGGAACTAACTTAAAGTTTAACGGTGGGTTCAGTAAGGAGAACAATGAATTTTCAGGTATTTGGAAACAGCTGAATGATCATAATATCTGGAACGATTTTATACACATAAAACTGACAAAAAGATAAAGTTGGTATAGGGTAAAGCATAAAAATTTTTTACGAAAAACATCAACTCTGCCCTTTTTTTCTATATTTAAATAAATTATAAAACTCTAAAATATGAAAAAGTACTTTTATACAGATTCTATGCAGGAGATCTGCAAGGTGCACAAAGAGCATCAGATGAAGCTAAAAAATGGACTAAAATTGGTTTTATTGTTTCCATTGTGATGACAGTATTGTATGTACTATTGATGATCTTAGGTGTTGTTGGATCTATATTTAATTATGGTAATTAAGAAATATTATCTATGGTCCATTGGGATTATACTTCTATTCATCTTAATTCTTACATATAAGTTCTTTAATCCGATACAGTATGACATTTTTCCTAAATGCCCATTTTATGTCATTACAGGCTACAAATGTCCCGGATGTGGATCACAACGCGCCATACATTATCTTTTAAATTTTGACCTCCAAAACGCATGGAGGCAAAATTTTTTACTGATCATCGCTATCCCCTATATCATCACAGGATTAATCTTTGAATATCAAAAATCGCCGACGCCAAAAATGCTTAAATGGCGAAAGATACTATTTGGTTATAAAGCAATTGTAATCGTTTTTATCATTGTAATTGGTTTTTGGATAGTAAGAAACTTATAAAGTAGAAACAGTAACTGTAAGTCGCTTTAATATAAAAAAAACATTACGGTAAAAAATACTCATTTCAGATCATCCGTTCTATTTGCACGATTTTAATGAAATGATCTTACTTTAGGAATATGGATAAGATCTTATAATTAACTCCCAATTCCTATCAAGAACTATCTGTGTGTTTTAAAACTCATAAAAAAAGGAGCGTCTTATTAAAAACGCTCCTTTTATGTATGATAAATTGTTTAATTACAACTTACGTTTTACTTCAACTTGTTCGTATGCTTCAACGATATCACCTTCTTGAATATCATTATATCCTTGAATATTCAAACCACACTCATAACCGAATGAAACTTCTTTCACATCGTCTTTGAAACGTTTCAATGAAGCTAATTTACCTGTGAAAACAACAACACCATCACGGACGATACGAATATCATTATTGCGGTTAATTTTACCATCCAAGACCATACAACCTGCAATTGTACCGACCTTAGAGATTTTAAACGTTTCACGGATCTCAACGTTAGCAACGATTTTCTCTTCAAATTTCGGAGCCAACATACCTTCCATTGCCGATTTAAGTTCTGCAATAGCATCGTAAATGATAGAGTAAAGACGAATATCAATTTGCTCTTGTTCAGCCAATTTACGTGCACCTATAGATGGACGAACTTGGAAACCGATGATAATTGCATCAGAAGCAGAAGCTAATAAAACATCTGACTCTGAGATAGCACCCACAGATTTATGAATTACATTCACTTGAATCTCTTGTGTTGATAATTTCAATAATGAATCAGATAATGCCTCGATCGAACCATCCACGTCACCTTTTACGATCACGTTCAACTCTTTAAAGTTACCGATTGCCAAACGACGACCGATCTCATCCAAAGTAATATGTTTCGTAGCACGCATACCTTGCTCACGTTGTAATTGAAGACGTTTATTCGCCACATTACGAGCTTCAGATTCACTCTCCATAGTATAGAACTTATCACCTGCAGTAGGTGCCCCAGCCATACCTAAGATTTGAACCGGTACAGAAGGACCTGCTTCTTTCACACGCTCACCACGTTCATTTGTTAAAGCTTTCACTTTACCACTATGAGAACCTGCTAAAATAGGATCTCCCACACGTAAAGTACCTCCTAATATCAGTACTGTTGTCACAATACCTCTACCTTTATCCAAAGCAGCTTCAATTACAGAACCAACAGCACGTTTGTTCGGATCAGCTTTTAAGTCAAGCATCTCTGCTTCTAATAATACTTTTTCTAATAAAAGATCCACATTCAATCCAGTTTTTGCTGAAATCTCCTGTGCTTGGTATTTACCACCCCAATCCTCTACTAATATATTCATTTGAGACAACTGCTCTTTAATACGATCTGTATTAGCACCTGGCTTGTCAATTTTTGTAAATGCAAATACGATTGGCACACCAGCAGCTTGTGCGTGGTTGATTGCTTCTTTCGTTTGTGGCATGACAGCATCATCCGCTGCAATAACGATAATTACGATATCTGTTACTTTTGCACCACGAGCACGCATCGCTGTAAAGGCTTCGTGACCTGGAGTATCTAAGAAAGTGATCTTACGTCCACCGTCTAATTGTACCGCATAAGCACCAATATGTTGCGTGATACCACCTGCTTCACCACCTGTTACATTTGCTTTACGCACGTAATCTAACAAAGATGTTTTACCGTGATCGACGTGACCCATTACCGTAACAATCGGAGCACGAGAAATCAATGCATCTTCATTGTCAGCTTCTTCAAGATCAGCAATCTCTTCATCTTCAGGTTTGATAAATTCAATTTGGTAACCAAATTCATCAGCAACAATGGTTAAAGTTTCTGCATCTAGACGTTGGTTAATTGAAACAAACATACCTAAACTCATACAAGTTGCGATAATTTGTGTAACAGCCACATCCATTAAGTTAGCAAGTTCGTTTGCCGTTACAAATTCTGTAACACGCAACACTTTTGCTTGCATTTCTCTTTCTAATGCTTCCTCCTCCGCGTTAGTTGCGACATCGTCACGTTTTTGACGTCTCAATTTCGCACGTTGAGCAAATTTACCCGACTTACCAGCACCACTTAAGCGCGCTAATGTAGCCTTGATTTGATCTTGGATTTCCTTTTCAGTAGGCTCCTCTTTTGGTACATTAGGTCCATTACTTCTATTGTTGAAGGCTGGACGACCTTTATTTGCACCTGGACCTCCTGGACGGTTATGATGTCCTCCTGGACCTCCCGCTGGACGGTTTTGATTATTTCCTCCTGGACCTCCTGCTGGGCGGTTTTGATTATTCCCTGCTGGATGATTTCCACCAGTACGATTTGGATGATTTCCACCACCTTGGTTTGGACCTCCAGTACGATTTGGATGGGTACCACCACCCTGAGGCGGAGTTCCTGTATTATTCGTACGTTTACGTTTACGCTTATGATCATTACCAGTAGCACTTGAAGAAGATGCTACAGGCTTATCGCGATGAGAAGGTCTTGCCGTAGGCAATTCAATCTTACCAATTACTTTTGGACCTGTTAATCTCTCTGCTTTAGCACTAATAACCTCATCTGCAGGATTAACTTTTTTCACTTCCTTTACAGGAGTTTCAACCGGTGCTTTCACAGCAGGTTTTTCATTTTTTGGCTTTTCTTCTACCACTTTCTTCTCTTGAACTTTAGGAGCTTCAGTTTTAACTTCAACTTTTTGAGGTGCAGCAATGACAACCTTAGGTGCTTCTGGCGCTTTCTCTTCTATTTTTTGTGCTTCCACTATCGGAGCTTTAGGAACTTCTACTTTAGGCTCTTCTTTTACGATAGGTTTTGGAGCTGTAGGAGTTGCTTCTTTAACTACCTCAGGCTTCTTCTCCACTTCCTTTGGAGTTTCAGCTTTCACTTCTGGAGTTTCCTCTTTCTTAGGTTTAGATCCTCTTTTCAAAGCATCTAAATCAATTTTACCCACAACCTTCATACCTCCAGTGTGTGTATTTGATGAATTTTCCTTTGCCTCAGAACCCGTTACCTTTTCAACTGGATTCTCTTTTTTATCTGCATTAGATTCTTCTCTTGTATTTACCGCAGCATTTTTTATCAAAATATCTTTTGAAGCTGCAGTTTCTTCATAATCGTCATTTTTAGATGATTCTTTAGGAGAAGCGACTGGCGACTCATCACGACGAATTTTGCCAATCACAATTTGTTTAGCTTCATCTTTCACGATCTTGTCACCTTGAAACTCTTTCAACAGCACATTGTACATCTCTCCGGATAGCTTAGTACCAGGTTTGGCGTCGACGTCATACCCTTTTTTCACTAAACAATCTACGGCAGTAGATATGCCAATATTGAGTTCCTTTGCTGCTTTAAGCAGGTTTGTACCTTTTCCTTCAGTCATCTATTATTTTAACTAATTAAATATTTAATACAAAAATATGTTTTTTTTACATCTCTATAACAATTAAATTCGAAATAGAGATGAAAATAAATTATGTGGCTTCATTTTATTCAAATTCAGCCTGTAAAATACGTAAAATGTCTTTTACCGTATCTTCTTCCAAGTCAGTCCTTCTAGACAACTCTTCTTCTGTCAATGCCAATACTGAACGTGCTGAATCTAAACCTACACGTTTCAATGCATCAATTACCCAGCTTTCGATTTCATCGCTGAATTCTTCGATATCCACATCTTCATCAAACTCGTCATTCTCACGATAAACATCGATCTCATAACCTGTCAATTTACCTGCCAATTTGATATTGTGTCCACCACGTCCAATTGCCAAAGAAACTTGATCAGATTTTAAATACACTGCAGCCGTCTTATTTTCTTCATCAATCTTGATTGAGCTAATACGAGCTGGGCTTAATGCACGTGTAATGTAAAGTGAATGATTCGTTGTAAAGTTGATTACATCAATATTTTCATTACGCAATTCACGAACGATACCATGAATACGAGATCCTTTCATACCCACACAAGCACCAACAGGATCAATACGATCATCATAAGATTCTACTGCAACTTTAGCACGTTCTCCTGGTTCGCGAACGATTTTCTTAATCGTAATCAAACCATCAAAAATCTCAGGAACTTCCAGTTCAAATAAACGTTGTAAAAATTCTGGAGCAGTACGAGAAATAAGAATCTTAGGATTATTATTCATCATATCCACTTTATAAACGACTGCACGAATGCTATCACCTTTCTTAAAATAATCTGCAGGAATTTGTTCTGTCTTCGGTAAAATTAATTCATTACCGTCATCATCTAACACAAGCAATTCTTTTTTCCAGATTTGATAAACCTCGCCGATCACCAACTCCCCTTCACGGTCTTTATACTTTTTGAAAACTTCGTCTTTCTCCAATTCCAAAACTTTTGAAACCAAAGTTTGACGGGCTGCTAAAATAGCACGACGACCAAAACTCTCTAACGTTATCTGTTCAATATAATCATCGCCAACTTCTAAATCAGCATCAAATTTCTTCGCTTCTGTTAATTCAATTTCAAGATCATCATCTTCCGAAAATTCATCTTCAACAACAACGCGTGTTCTCCATATCTCTAAATCTCCATTATCAGGATTTACGATAACATCACAGTTTTCATCTGTACCAAAACGTCTACGGATCATACTACGAAATACTTCTTCTAAGACAGAAATAACCGTAGGTCGGTCAATGTTTTTAAACTCTTTAAACTCTTGGAAAGAGTCAATCAAATTGATATTGCTGCTCATTTTTATTTAAATGAAATTAACACCTTAGTTGCTTTTATTTGTTCAAAAGGTATAATGCGAGCAACCTGCTCCGCTTTTTTACCTTTTTCTTTTATTGTTTCTTCAATTGTTATCTGTGCATCCTCAACGGCTAACAATGTACCTTCCGTTTTTGTACCATCATTTAACTTCACTTGTACATTGCGTCCAATATTTTTCTCATATTGCCTTTGATTAACAAAATTAGCATCTAGCCCCGGAGAAGAAACTTCAAGACGATAAGCTTTCTCTACTGTCCCCTCTTCTTCCAACTGGAATCCGACAAATTTACTAACCTGTACACAATCATCGATACTAATTCCCTGATCACCATCTAGCAAAACTTCCAACACGCTGTTCGGATGAAATTTAACACTTACAATAAACAAATCATCGCGATCTGCTAATTTTTCTTGGACGAGTTCGATAACTCTTTTCTCTACATTTTGCATATTCTTTCGAAAACGAATAAAAATACTGAAATCAATGAATTAAAAAAGGGGGCATACGTTGCCCCCTTCCTCTCAGATAAGACAAAGGTAAATATTTTTTTTCAACTATCAAAATATAGATAAAAAAGATCCATCAAAATGATCCTCTAACCCTTATCTACAACCGAATTAATTGTTTTTTGCATTTCTGCCATCATGCTTGTCAAAGTCTCCATAGAAGGTTCATTACTAGGTTCCGGAAGCGTTGTACTAATAAACGCTTTTGCTTTCCAAACTTCCATAATATCACTCGCTTCTACCCAATATGGATCGTAGCTCTTATTATCAGAAACTAACTTCAGACCTTTATCTTCTTTAAATTTAAATGCTATTCGCTTGTATACAACCCCCTCATCTTTTGAAACGACAATATAGGTCTGCCCTGGCTTAATATCATTCCAGTTCTCCACATATTCTGCTACGACAATAGAACCACTAGCCAAAGGACGCATCGAATCACCCTTGATTTCAAAAGCCCGATAGGTTCCTTGATTGAACATAGGTAACGAAAATTTCGGTAACGTTGCAACATATTCCGGATCAGCATAACCATTCATATAGCCAGCGCTCGCTTTTACAGGAACCAACTCTATATTTTCGCGGTCAAGCCCGTCAACTGTAACACTAAGTACCCGTAAATTAGAAGCATTACTTTTAGGAGCCCGTTTCCATTTTTCATTTATCTCATCATTAGCAAGCTCATCCATTGAAAGGTCATAAAACTCTGCTATTTTTTTTAGTAACTCATATTTTGGCTCTGCCCGATCTTCTTCATACGCCCCTACAGAAGCACGTTTTATCTCCATTAAGTCAGCAAACTGCTGTTGTGTAAGCCTTTTCGTTTTTCTTAAAAACTTAAGATTGGAAGCTATGTTTGGCATATTTTTTTAATTTTAATTTTTAATATCTAAAAATATTAGTATTATTGTGCCAATAAAATTAGTAAAAATTATACAAATAACCAAATTTATTAGCTCAAAACATGAAATCACACACATTATACATCATTACGGACAGCAACAGACAGTTCTTAAATGTAGATATCACATCAGACTTTAACCGGGCGATGAACGAAATAAAAAGCAGCTGCAACATTTTCTTTCCCAATGGCCCACACTTAACTCGTGTCGTTTATATGGAAAAATTTGATTGTCAGGAACAAGCTGAAAAGAGACAATTTGAATTAAATCACTTTACACGGATGCAGAAGGAGAAGCTCATCAGAAAACAAAATGCGAATTGGAACAACCTATGTCCAACTAATATGGATACTTCCAAAAAAAAATCGGTTGTTTATACTTCATAAACAACCGATTTAAAATTTTTAAGAGAATGTATTAATCACCAAAACCTAGTGAATCACGCGGTCTTATTGCCGTTGCATCATTATGGGTAGATAAGACATCAGAAGCATCATCATCTCCAGAAGTTGATAATCCTTCTTCTTGAGTTGTACCACCATTTTGCACATCTTCCACACCATCGATTAACATCTCATCATCTACAGCGGTTGAATCTGAGACAACCTCTTCACGAGGCGGACGAGGAGTTTCACACTTATACTTCTTTGTAATTTCCACAGTTGAAGCAGGAAATTTACCCTGCGTATAGCCTAACTGCTTATCCTTATAAACAGATTCCATAAATAAACCAAAAATTGGTAGCGCGGTTTTAGAGCCCTCACCGGTCTGCGAATTTTTAAAATGGATATTTCGATCGTCACAACCGACCCACACCGCAGTTACCAGATCTTTGGTAACACCCATGTACCACCCATCTACATACTCCGAAGAAGTACCCGTTTTTCCACCAATCTCATTTTCCTTATCAAAAAGATCATACTCCCATAATGCCTGTGAAGTTCCTCCCGGCTCTTCCATTCCTCCGCGAAGCATATAGGTCATCAACCATGCATCTTGTTTATCCACTACCTGCTTACGTTCAGGTTTAAAAGTTGCAATCACTTTTCCGTCATAATCTTCTATTCGAGAAACAAGAATAGGTGTTACACGTTCACCGTGATTCATCATTGTAGCATAACCATTTACCATTTCAAAAACTGAAACATCATTTGGTCCCAAACCGATCGACGCCACAGGACTCAATTTACTTTCAATTCCAACTCGATGTGCAGCTTCAACAATTTTATCAGCCCCTACTTTCTCTGTCAGTTGAACTGTAATCGAATTTACCGAACGCGCCATGGCCCAACGCAATGACATATCCCGATAACTAAAATTCCAGTCAGCATTTTTAGGCTCCCAGACTTCAATTGAATCTCCTTTATCAATCTTGATGGTTACGGGCTTATCTTGAATCTGATCACAAGGTGTCATACCGGATTCCAATGCTGCTAAATAAACAAAAGGTTTGAATGTAGAACCTGCCTGTCTTTTAGATTGATTAACATGATCATATTTAAAAAACTGATGATCGATACCTCCTACCCACACTTTAATTTCAGCAGAATATGGATCCATACTCATCACACCCGTATTTAACATAGTTACATAGTATTTGATCGAATCAACAGTGGACATCTCTACTTTTTCACGCATCCGCTCTCCTTTCCAAGAAAATACTTCCATTTCTTTTTTACGGTTCAAGTAGAAATCAATACTGTCAGTACGTTGATCATATTTTTTCACCAAAAATTTATAATAGTCTGTCTTTTTTACCAAGTTTTCAATAAATCCAGGAATTACCTTACCTGACAAATCACGCCAAGGCTCTTCACTACCCCATGCATTCTTCAATCTCCGTTGCAATACCTGCATCTGCTTAGCAACAGCTTCCTCGGCATGTTTTTGAAGCTTTGAGTTGATTGTAGTATAAATCTTTAGACCATCCTTATAGATATCCATATCATTTTCATCAGCCCACTTCTCCAGCCAACGCTCTACCGCTGCCCGTAAATAAGAATCTTCACCCGCATGTATATCTTTGTTCTCCGTACGTAATACCAATGGCTCCTTTGACAACTGATCAACCTGAGTTTGATCAATATACTTAGCCTTCTCCATTTGAGTTAAAACGACATTTCGGCGCTCACGCGATTTGTCTAGATTACGCATAGGATTATAAATTGTTGTTCCCTTCAGCATACCCACTAATACCGCAGCTTCATTGATGCTAAGTTCACTTGCATTTTTACTAAAATAACGTCGTGCAGCCGTTTGGATACCATATGAATTATTACTGAACGAAACGGTATTTAAATACATCGTTATAATTTCATTTTTTTCATATCGTGACTCCAATTTATAAGCGGTCATCCATTCCTTAAACTTGGTTACAATTAAACCAACACCAGGTATTTTACCAAGAAGACCACCCGATTTATTATAGCGTGTACGATATAAGTTTTTTGCCAATTGTTGCGTAATTGTACTAGCCCCTCTTCTATCTCCAGATAAAGTAGAAACAATACCAGATCCGAGACCTAAAAAATCAACTCCGCTATGTTTATAAAAGCGAACATCCTCTGTAGCCACCAGCGCATTGATCACATTTTTAGATATGCTGTCAAAAGCCACTGGATTACGGTCTTCATCAAAATAACGACCGATCAAAACACTATCTGCAGTATACAATTCGGTTGAGATATTAACACTGGGCATCGTAATATCCTTTTTTGTAGGCGAGTAGCCAAATAGCCCCAAAAAGTTAAGCTGTATAGCACAAACAAGGACGATTAAAAAATATATAGCAATTGCTATATAGCGTATATATTTATTCTTAATACGTTTAAACATATGGTAAAGGTCTAAAAATGTTTTGTGAAAACAAGCAAAAAAAATAGCTTTTACATGTCATAAAGAAGAATTAACGAAATTTAACATTTCATTATTCCAATTCTGATAATTAGGAGTATAAGATTATAGATAGCTACAAAAATTATACCCAAATACCTTTTCTATGTATTTTTGTTTCTTAAATCAATATAATTTATATAAATTTATATTCGAATTAGTCATAGAAAAACATGTTAAAGCAAACCTTACAACAAAAGTTATTACAAAAACTATCTCCACAGCAGATTCAGTTTATTAAACTTTTACAGGTTCCTACAGTCTCTTTGGACGCACGCATTAAAGAAGAATTAGAGGAGAATCCAGCACTTGAGGACGGCAGTTTAGCAAACATGGCCGAACCGAACGAAGAATACCCAGATCGCGATCCAGATGAGAGTTTTGATAGTGAAGAAAGCTTCGACAGCGATGAGTTCAACGTAGATGAATATATCCAGGAAGATGATTATACTGATTACTCCAACAACTATAATTATACTGACGAAGATGATGATAAAAAAGAGATTCCCATTGCTGTACAAGATTCATTTTTTGAGAAATTACAACAACAGCTCGATTTACTAGCCTTAGATGACCGTGATTTCTTAATCGGTCAGCAAATTATTGGAAGTTTAGATGATGACGGATACCTACGTCGTCCAATATTAAGTCTCATTGATGACCTTGCGTTTTCTCAAAATGTTATCGCTACTGAAAGCGAAGTATTAGAAATGTTAAAGGTTATTCAAGATTTTGAACCGGCAGGTATCGGAGCTCGTGATTTACAGGAATGCTTGCTGATACAATTACAAAAGAAAGATCAAAATAATCCAACCATCATTCAGGCAACTAAAGTTGTAAAAAATTATTTGGATGAATTTACCAAGAAGCATTATGATAAACTTGAAAAATCGCTAGGGTTAACCTCAGATGATCTTAAAAATATTGTAAATGAAATTCTAAAGTTAAATCCAAAACCAGGTGATTCAGGAGCTGTTGCAGGTAAACAGTTACATGTCATTCCCGATTTTCACATCATTAACAACGATGGAGTACTTCATCTAACATTAAACGGGCGAAATGCACCAGAACTACGTGTGAGTCGTTCTTACCAGAACATGTTCGAACATTATGAGAAATCCGATCAAAAGGATAAAAAAATGAAAGAAGCTGTTCAGTTTGTAAAACAGAAACTCGATTCTGCGAAATGGTTTATTGATGCGATAAAACAAAGACAGCAGACATTGCTAAAAACAATGAATGCCATCATGGAGTATCAGTATGACTACTTTTTAACAGGTGATGATGTTAAGCTTAGACCGATGATATTAAAAGATATTGCAGATCGCATAGGTATGGATATCTCGACTGTATCCCGTGTTGCCAACTCAAAATATGTACAAACAGAATTTGGCACATTTCTTCTTAAATCATTTTTCTCCGAAGCTATTCAAACAGAATCTGGAGAAGAAGTATCCAATAAAGAAGTTAAAAAGATCTTAGAAGAATGCATCGCAAATGAAGATAAACGCAAACCTCTTGCTGATGAAAAGCTGACCGAAATCTTAAAAGATAAAGGTTACAATATCGCTAGACGTACCGTTGCAAAATATCGCGAAGCACTCAATATACCTGTTGCACGTTTACGTAAAGAATTATAATAAGTAAAAGGCCACCTATAAAGTGGCCTTTTACTTATCATTTCATCTCATTTTTCTCCTCTATTCAATTAGATTATTATCTTTGTGTTTGAAAATAAAAAAACAGCAGCAAATCACTTTGTTTTATACTTAGTTTCTTGTCAAGAATAGAATCACTGACATTGGATTTAGCTAAAATGACTGTCGCACGCATATAATATATAAAGTTCTATCCGTAAGAATCATGATTAATCCGTATCTTTTATAGATAGATGCTAAAAATATTATTTTATTAATACGCTATTTTTTACAAGCAAATTAAACTGTTATAATTTAAGTACACACAACCCTTACTATAATATTTTTTTTAAAGACGAATGAGAGCAACAAAAATTGTTACCCTTACAGCCTTACTAGCGACCTTAGCCTGTGCCACAAAAGCGCAAGAACGAGATGATAGAGCTACTATCTTAAATTTCAAAGGAATTCAATTCCATAGCAAAGATTCCCTTTTCTACACAAACTTCAGATTTAGAATGCAAAACCGTGCCGGTTTCACAGAAAAATTAGACGGAGAAAAGAACGGAGAATGGGATGCGCGTGTACGTAGACTTAGAATGCGGGTCGATGGTTACATCTACACGCCTAAGATTAGCTACTCATTACAATTAGCTTTTACAAGAAGTGATCAAGATTTCGATGAAACTGGTATTCCAAATATTGTACGTGATGCCGTTGTATTCTATAACTTTACTGACGATTTCTACATCAGTTTCGGTCAAAACAAATTACCAGGAAATAGGCAACGCGTCAATTCATCTGGACAGCTCCAGTTTGCAGATCGTTCCCTAGTGAATACCAGGTTTACTTTAGATCGTGATTTCGGTATGAGTGCCAATCTGAGTAAAAAAATTGGCGAAGTACCTATTAATGCAAAAGTTGCTATATCAACAGGTGAAGGCAGAGCTGCAAGCGGAACAGATGGAGGCTTATCTTACACAGGTAGGGTAGAATTTTTACCATTCGGCAATTTTGAAAATGGAGGCGATTATTCCGAAGGGGACATAGAGCGTGAAGAAACACCAAAACTATCTATTGGTGGAGGTTACAGCTTTAACGACAGAACAACCCGTATAGGTGGTCAAACGGGTAAATATGTTGAAAATCCTTTTACTTTAAAGACCAGCTTTATAGATGCAATTTTTAAATATCAGGGTTTTGCTTATCAAGCCGAGTATATGCGTCGTGATGTCGACAATCCAATGAATATTGATTTACAGGGAAATACCGCCTATGCTTATAAAGGTTTTGGAGTTAATCAACAGATGTCTTACCTGATGAATCATGGATACGAGGTGGTAAGCCGATATACCTTTGTCCAACCTCACAAAGATATTCGGGCATATGAAAAACAAACAGAAATTATTGAAGCAGGTATCAACAAATATATGAAAGCACATCGCTTAAAATTCAATTTGAGTGGTAATTATACTTTTAAAGATGGTCAATTTGACAATGCCGATCAAAAGAACTCCTGGGGGTTTCTATTTCAGGTTGAGTTAGGAATTTAAAAATAAAAAGGTTCAGTTGTTAAAACTGAACCTTTTTATTTTCTATTACTCTTCATCCAACTCTTCGAATTTTTGTAAATCAGATTCAGCGCCTACCTTATCACCTAAAGATTCCCGTATTGCAGCACGATACTGATAAAGATCTGAATAGTAAGGATTCAAGTCTATAGCACGATTATAATCCAACAAAGCCTCCTCCTGCTTTCCTATACGTTCGAACATATCTGCTCGAAGTACATACGGATAAAAGTCATCCTTCATTAAGGCGATCAATTTAGAATAATCGACGATTGCATCTTCAAATTTACCTAATCTTTCAAAAAGCGAAGCCCGCTCCTCATATATGGCAGTATGTTCAGGATTCAGAGAGGCTGCTTTCCTATAATCCTCAAGCGCGGCGTCATGTTCGTGTAGACATTCCAATAACTTTGCTCGTAAAATATAAGCAGAAACACAATTTTCATCAATTGATAAAGCTTGATTACAATCCTCAAGGGCTTCTATATACAAAGTTAATTTGCTGTAGATTGCCGCACGATAAACATACCATTCTGCTTGATTATCCGCCATATTGATTCCTTGAGAATACAAACGAATAGCTTTTTGATAATCATAAATGTGTACATATTCCAAAGCGAGCTTCGTTAAGACATCTAATCGTTCTGGATCTTGTTCCCAAGTGCTTTCCAATTCCTGAAGTTCCAGCTGATCCATTTTAAGGGTTTCTAAATAGGAAAGATGCTCATGCCACTCTAGCATACTGTGATAATTGAAATCGAGACGTTTTGCGACTTGATAATCATAAAAAGCTCCCTCATCATCATCTAAACATCGATTCAGTACACAGCGACAGGCATAAAAATAAGGTTCTTTGGGGAAATCAGTAATCGCATTTGAATAAATCTGAATAGACTTATCAAAATCTCCTTTCATAAAATAGCATAATGCCAAATAACTATATCCTAATGCTGTTACCTGGACTTTTTGAGCCTCATAAAGATATTTGGTTGCATCATCATGACCGGCCTGCATACTTAACATACCTTTTAACAAAAGTGACGCAACAGGTTCCAATTCCTTAGCAACGTCCAATTCATTCAAAATATCTTGATACTCTTCTTTTATGTTAATATTAAAATTTAAAAGCTCCCGGATCGGTAAATATGCAAAACTAGCGAGTAAAGTAGTAGCCCCTCCCTTTACATTAAAATCTACTCTAATCCGCTCCTCACTAAATAATTTTCGAAGTATATGTTGAATCTGTTGCATATACAAAGGTACAAGGATGTGTAGCAAAACAGAAATATATTTCGCTATTCCATTTATTCTGCAAATGAAAAACAAGTATTCCTACAAAACGAAAAGGCTTAAACTATCAGTAGTTTAAGCCAGTTCTATTTTCATTGGGTAGTTTTAGACTAATTCGTCGCTATATACATAGCGAATCTCCTCTCTGAGATTATAGCGTGAAGACATTACTTCACCATATGCACCAGCGGTACGTATAGCAACAAGATCTCCTCTTTTCGATAATGGCAATGTGACCTCTTTTCCAAAGCAATCGGAGCTTTCGCAGATAGGTCCTACAACATCATAATTGATAAGTTCTGTTGCATTTGCATCTCCAAGCTTTTCTATTTTATGAAAAGCCTGATATAATGCAGGTCGCATCAATTCAGTCATACCTGCATCTAATATTAAAAAGTTCTTCTTAACACCATTCTTAACATAAAGTACTTTACTGATTAAAGAACCACATTGCGCAACTAATGCACGCCCTAACTCAAAATGGACTTCCTGTTGTGGAGTTCTTTCTAAGAATTTATCAAAAATATCAAAATATGCTTCAAAATCAGGAATTGCATTCGTATCTGGGTTATGGTAATCCACTCCCAGTCCACCTCCAACATTTAAAACTTTGATGATGACACCACGTTCTTCAAACCAATTTTTCCATTCATTCACTTTCACACATAGGCTCTTGAATACATTCATATCTGTTATTTGAGAACCGATATGAAAATGTAAACCAATAAGTTCGATATTCTCACACTTCCGTATCACAGCTGCAGCTCTTTCAAGTTCCGCATTTGTAACACCAAATTTATTTTCATCTAATCCCGTTGTGATATAATGATGGGTATGTGCATCGACATTAGGATTAATACGTAATGCTACTTTAGCTTTTCTTCCCTGAACAGCAGCCAACTCATTGATCACCTCCAATTCCTGAATAGACTCGACATTGAAAGCAAAAATATCGTGCGCTAAAGCAAGATTAATTTCCTTATCAGACTTACCTACACCAGCAAAAGTGATCATTTTTGCATCAAACCCCGCATTAATAGCCTGTTGCACCTCATTTCCACTTACACAATCTGCTCCAAAACCTTTACTTTGGATCATTTCAAGCAAACGGCTGTTGAAATTTGATTTCAAAGCAAAATGCACATGGAATCCACGCTTACTGGAAGCGGCATAAGCCGCATCCAACGTTTCTTCCAAAACGTTCAGGTCGTAGTAATAAAAAGGAGTTTCCTTTCCTACGAACTGACTCTCTATATTTTCATTTTTCATTTTGGTTATTTCAATTAAAATAAACGGTTGTGTAACGAGCGTAATGCTTCCACTTTATGATCCGTGTCCAACAGAACTGATACATTATAATCCGAACCTCCATATGAAATCATTCGGACCGGTAAGTGTTTTACAGCATCCAATACTCGGGCCGCATACCCATGTGTATTCAAGTCAAAATCACCTACCACACATACGATGGTTTGATGTTCATCCACCGACACAGTCCCAAAATCTTCGACTTCTTTAATAATATCCTGTAGATTTTTCGTATCG
Source organism: Sphingobacterium kitahiroshimense (assembly GCF_025961315.1). NCBI lineage: Bacteria > Pseudomonadati > Bacteroidota > Sphingobacteriia > Sphingobacteriales > Sphingobacteriaceae > Sphingobacterium > Sphingobacterium kitahiroshimense. The sequence goes on from NZ_JAOQNK010000001.1 coordinate 1,778,141, forward strand.
TCTATCGTTACAGAAACAGCAACCTCCGATGTTGTAATCATATCTATTGGTGTCTTATAACGTTCAAATATTTCAAATACACGACGTAAAAAACCATAGGCCAAAAGCATACGTGAAGAATGAATATGAATAGCTGTGATTCCATCTTTAGCGGCTATTGCACGAATACTACCCTTTTGACCACCTTCTTTACTAATAAGCGTACCTTTAGCCTGAGGATCCATCGTATTCAACAAGCGAACGGGTACATTATATTTTTGAGCAGGAAATACCGATTGCGGATGTAAAATTTTTGCACCGAAATAAGCTAATTCTGCCGCTTCGTCAAAACTCAAATGCGCAATTGGGGTTGTATTCTTTACGATTCTCGGATCATTATTATGCATTCCGTCGATATCGGTCCAGATCTGAACCTCTTCAGCTCCAATCGCGGCACCAATTAATGATGCAGTATAATCCGATCCTCCACGACGTAGATTATCTACCTCACCAAAAGAATTACGGCAAATAAAGCCCTGCGTTATAAACAACGTATTATCAGGATAATTGGCAAGCAAAGGAGTCAATTTCTCTGTTATATAGTCTACCACAGGCTCATTATCTTCATCAATCTTCATAAAATCTAATGCCGGTAATAATACGGAAGGAACATTTATTTCTGTTAGATGAAAATGGAATAAAGCAGTTGACATCAACTCCCCCTGTGCTAAAATGATCTTATCTTCTACAGGAGTAAAAATCTCATGTGCAAAACTTTCAATAAAATTAAAATGCGAATCGATTAAGCTCTTGCCGTTTTTATATCCAGCTTCAGTTTTGAACAATTCCTTAATGAGGTCTTCGTACTTGTCTTTATGCTTCTTTATTAATTCCTTGGCCAAGTTCTTATCATCTGCAAGATATGCTTGACCAATTTCTACTAAAGCATTTGTTGTCCCAGACACAGCTGACAACACCACAACTTGACGCTCAGAAGGGTTTACAATATCTAACAACCCTTTGATGCGCTCTGCACTACCGACAGATGTACCACCAAATTTTAAAATTTTCATACTGAATTACATTATATTTAAATTTTGCCGTGAATATAGGCAATTACTTAGTTTTTTTGCAAAAAAATGCGGCACAAATACATAATGTTTTTGTGCCGCATCATTTTATTATGCGGAAGAATTACTTATTAAGATTCTCGATAATCAATTGTGCCAATTCAACACCGATACGTTCTTGCGCTTCATTTGTTGCGGCACCAATATGTGGTGTCAAAGAAATTTTTGGATGTTTCAAAATCTCCAATCTCGGAGTAGGCTCATTGTCAAAGACATCTAATCCCGCAAAAGCTACCTTACCAGAATCCAAGGCTTCGATTAAAGCAAGTTCATCAATTACACCACCACGGGCAGCATTAACTAAACCAACTTGATCTTTCAACAATGCAAATTCAGCTTGACCTATTGCTGGCTTATCTAAGAAAGGAACATGCAAAGTAATAAAATCAGAAGTTTTCAATAAATCCTCCATGGATACTTGATCTACTGGTAATTCCACTTCAAATCCTTGAGTCAGGGATAAAGTTAACGTTTTAGGCCCATCAGCTAGATCATAATACACAATATCCATCCCAAGACCCAATCCAATCTTCGCTGTCTCACGTCCAATACGTCCAAAACCAACCACACCCAATGTTTTCCCTCTCAGTTCAGTTCCGCCTGCATATGCTTTTTTCAAAGCACCAAACTTACTCTCCCCAGATAAAGGCATTTGACGGTTTGAATCATAAAGGAAACGTACTCCATTTAATAAATGAGCAAATACCAATTCTGCAACAGATAAGGAAGAAGCAGCTGGTGTATTCAACACCGCTATTCCTTTGGAGCGTGCGTAGTCGACATCAATATTATCCATGCCGACGCCACCACGTCCGATCACTTTTAGGTTTGGACAAACATCAATTAAAGCCTGTCTAACTTTCGTTGCACTACGTACCGTAATGGCATCGTAAGCTTGTAATTTTTCCGCTAATTCTTCCTGCGGAATATGATTTGTATCTACTTCAAATCCGGCATCCTCCAAAAGTTGTTTTCCAGCTGGATCGATACCATCATTTGCTAATATTCTCATGATATAATTTCGATTTATTTTTTCAATTCTTCAAACTCTTTCATTGCATCTACCATAGCATTGATGCTTGTTATCGACAATGCATTATAGATTGATGCTCTAAAACCACCAACTGAACGATGACCTTTAATACCGATCAGTTCACGTTCTTTAGCTAAAGCCAAGAACTCAGCCTCTAATTCTGCAGAATCCATGACAAAAGTAACATTCATACGAGAACGATCTTCTACGGCAGCAGTTCCTTTGAAGAATGGGTTACGATCGATTTCATCATACAACGTACGTGCCTTAATAATATTCTCTTGTTCAATAACAGCTACACCACCTTTTGCTTTCAACCAGCGTAGGTTAAGAAGAGATACAAAGATGGAGAAAACAGGGGGTGTATTGTACATTGAATCTGCCGAAATATGTGCAGTGTAATCCAAAATAGATGGAATAACACGTCCCGTTTTACCTAAAATCTCATCTTTAACGATTACTAAAGTAGCGCCTGCAGGACCCATATTTTTTTGTGCTCCCGCATAGATAAGATCAAAATCACTCACATTAATCTCACGGCTCAAAATATCTGAAGACATATCAACGACAATTGGAGCACTTGATGCTGGAACATCAAATACTTCAGTTCCGTAAATTGTATTATTTGACGTATAATGAAAATAAGCTGCATCAGCAGGAACAGTATATTGCTTTGGAATATAGGTGTAATTTTTATCGCTCGATGATGCAACTACCTCTACATTTCCAATCTTCTTTGCTTCTTTAATTGCTTTTGAAGCCCATACACCAGTATCCAAGTAAGCTGCTTTACCATTTTCAGGCAACAAGTTTAACGCTACCATTGCAAATTGTAAACTTGCACCTCCCTGTAGGAACAAAATAGAATATCCTTGCGGCACATTTAACAATTCGCGAACCAATTTAGTTGCTTCATCCAAAACTGCTTCGAATTCTTTGGATCGATGCGAAATTTCTAAGATGGATAAACCAGTATTATTAAAATCAATTACAGCTTGTGAAGCTTCTTGAAAAACTTCCTTTGGCAGAATGCAAGGACCTGCTCCAAAATTATGTTTCATCGATATATAGTTTGTTTTTTTGTATACTTTTCTACGGTTCGACTAAGCAATCGTTTGCTTTCCGAAGATCAAAGGTACAAGTTTTCTTACTTAAATTTCAACAAAAAATCAATATTAATGAAATTTAGAAAAAAGTAACACCGAAATGATAAAAAGATAACATAAAATACTTGAAAAAACATTAAAAATGATATTATGTATAACCTATAATAAGATCACTTTCCACGCTTGCTCAACCTCTCCTCTTTTTAATAACTTCTGTGCATAAAGTTGTAAATGTATCAAACGACTATTTTCATCACCAATAAATGCATTAAGGAGATCGAAAATCTCTGGTTCGTCACGGATAGCATCAATCTCCATATCATCTGGTAATTGTTCAACACGAAGTAACTGCTGTAATTCTTCCTCTGTAAATACAGAAGAAACTTTAACAAACGGTGGTAAATCTGAAAATTGCATATAAAAAAAGCTGACCTTTAAATAAAATTCAAAGGTCAGCTTTATCTAGCATATTCAAAATAGCTATTATAACTTTTCGATCATACGATCCGCAAATTCACTTGTTTTCACGAGCGTGGCATCTTCCATTAAATTATAAAAATCAACTGTTACAGTTTTGGCTTTAATTGTCTCGCTCAATGCTTTAACTATAGCATCTGCCACTTCTTGCCATCCCATATATTCGAACATCATCACACCACTTAAAATTACTGAAGAAGGATTCATTGTATCGGTATTTGCAAACCGGGGTGCAGTTCCATGCGTTGCCTCAAAAACAGCATGTCCAGTATTATAATTGATATTTGCTCCAGGAGCAATACCAATCCCCCCAACAATTGCAGCAAGGGCATCTGAAATATAATCGCCATTCAAATTCAATGTAGCAATAACAGAATAATCACGCGGATTTAGTAAAATCTGTTGCAGAAAATTATCTGCAATGACATCTTTGATCAAAAGCTTACCAGCAGCCAGGGCTTCCTGTTGCTCAGCATTAGCTGCAGCATCCCCTTTCTCCGCTTTAGTCCGTTCCCATTGACCCCAGGTATATGTTTCCTTAGCAAATTCTGTCTCTGCTAATTCATAACCCCAATTTTTAAAAGCCCCCTCTGTAAACTTCATAATATTACCTTTATGAACCAAAGTCACAGAAGGTAATTTATGCGCTAAAGCATGTTCAATTGCTGCACGTACAAGCCGTTTAGAACCTCTTTCCGAAACCAATTTAATTCCCACCCCCGTATCATTCGAAAAATTATAATCGACATGAAGTTGAGTACGAAGAAAATCTTGAATTTTAGTCGCATCTGCTGTACCCGACGCAAATTCGATACCTGCATAAATATCTTCCGTATTTTCACGAAAAATAACCATATTAACATATTCCGGATGCTTAACAGGTGATGGAACACCCTCATACCACTTTGTAGGACGTTGGCAAACAAACAAATCTAATTCCTTACGCAAGGCCACATTTAGAGAACGGATACCACCCCCTATCGGCGTTGTTAACGGTCCTTTAATACCAACTAGATATTCTTTCAGTACATCAAGTGTCTCTTCTGGCAACCATGCTCCAGTTTCATCAAATGCCTTCTCTCCAGCCAGTACCTCTTTCCATTCAATTTTCCTTTTACCACCATACGCAACTTCTACCGCACGATCAAAAACCCGAACCGAAGCACGCCAAATGTCAGGGCCTATACCGTCGCCAATAATAAATGGAATGATAGGCTGATCAGGTACCTGTAGCGGTCCATCCAGAGACTTTGTTATTTTACTTGCCATAGTTCAGTTTATTTATCTTTATTGAACATGTTTCCAATTTCTTTACTAATCTTTCTGAAGATCGGAGCCGCTTGCACATCTTCATATTCATCAATATGTTGATTGTCTACCCGACTCGGAAATACAAGGACCACATTTTCATTCTGATGAATACGTTCCAATTTCTTTGCCAAACCATCTAAAGAATCACGGTAAGATACCTCACCATAACGCGATGAAACATAAAATAAAAATGCATTATCCTCTCTAAATGACTTTAACCCCTGCATATGATCCCAATCATCATAAATCTTATAATTAACAGGAACTGAATTTTTAATTTCTTCCAGAAATATTTTAGTGGCCTCTTCAGTACGTTTATCACACACAAAAGTGACCGAAATTGTAAGCTCCTGTCCTAATTTAAGCACTTTCTCTACCCAATATTCAAATCCGAATTCGGATTGGGCCAAAGGTGGTGCGAAAACAATAATTTTATTATGCGTAATAAAAGGCTTCTTAAATTGGCACATCATGACATTTGCAGAAGTACGGTTTAAAATACTTTCAGACTTCTCACCAACAATTTTATCTACAAAATTACTTGCACTTGGCCATCCTAATAGAATACAGTCAGCCATCACCTCTTTTGCACTACGGCTAATTCCACTAGGAATATTATAATCAATCGTAGTAGCAATACTTACTTCGGTTTCACTACCAGAGGCATATTTTACAATATTATCCAAATTTTTACGCGCTATGGCCATATTCTTTTCCGCTTGCTCATTATCCTTAACAACGGAAACAATACTTATTGGATAATGCGATTTTTTGCTTCGCATCAATGTAGCAAAATCCAAAAGCGGTTTCATGTTTTCCATATTTGCTAATGGTATCAGAATATGTTCATCATGTTCCTTCACAATATTGATATGGCTTTCGTCCTGATCTCCATCCATTACTATTTTTTTCGATGCCCCTTCTGTCACAATAGTTGCAACAATACAGGTTACCAAAATCAATAAGATTGTACCATTCAACACATTTTCATCGATAATCTCATTTTTATACCCGACCATGATCACAGCAAGAGTTGCTGCGGCGTGTGAACTACTCAAACCAAAAATAACATTTCGCTGTCCTGAGCTATACTTAAAAACCAATTGGGTCATCCATGCGGCTCCCCATTTACCCAAGATGGCAACAACTGTTAGTGTTGCCGCAACAATTAAAGCCTCCGGTCCGCGTAGCAGCACACTGACATCCACGATCATACCTACGCTTATTAAGAAAAACGGAATAAAGATCGCGTTTCCAATAAACTCAATACGATTCATCAGGGCGGACGAATGCGGAATTAACTTATTCAACGCTAATCCTGCAACGAAAGCACCAATAATTGGTTCAAGCCCCGCGATTTCAGACAAGAATGCGGCAAAGAAAACAATTGATAAAATAAAAATATAATGTGAAGTTTTTTCACTTTCAATACGTTCGAAAAACCATTTCGCAATGCGAGGAATCACACCAAACATGATAAAAAGGAAAATTGCGAAAGATACACCTAAAGTAACCCAAAATTCCTGTCCGATATTCCCTTGCGAAGCTCCGGTGATTACTGCCAAAATAATCAGAACAGCAGTGTCCGTTAATATAGTTCCACCTATAGTAATAGCTACAGCTTCATTTTTAGAAATACCATAACTATTTACAATCGGATAAGAAACCAATGTATGAGTAGCAAACATACTGGAAATCAAAATGCTGGCTAAAATACCATAATCCAAAAGATAAAAACAGACCGGGAAACCGATAGCAATAGGAATAATAAACGTGAAAAAACCGAACCATAAACTCTTATGCTTAGTTTTTTTAAACTCATTCATATCCAGTTCCAGACCAGCTATAAACATAATATAAAGCAAACCTATCGTAGAGAAAAGGTCCACTGCAGAGTTTTTCTCCAACCAGTTCAGTCCATGCGGGCCAATGACAACACCAGAAATAATCAAACCTATAATGCCCGGAACTTTAATTGAACGTAATAAAATGGGCGATAATAAAATGATAAATAAGACGAGCGCGAAAATGAGTACTGGACTTTTTAAAGGTGCTTCGAAAGCATGCGATAAGTGATCTAATACGTTTCTATTCATAAATATATAAGCTAAATCTAGTATACATTTGAGTAAGATTTCTGGCAGAAATCCCCTTATCAAACTTCTAAAAGTAAAATATTTATTTCGGAACTACAATTAAAGCACTTATTTATTTGAAAGAAATCGCGCGAATTGGGCTGATTTTAGTGATCAATAGAGAAGGGATAAACAAAGCTAACATTCCAATGATTAATAGCGAAACATTGATTAAAATGATATCCGTCCAAAACAACTTGACAGCTACATAAGAGATGTAATAGGTTTGCTCATCTAATTTGAAAAAATGAGTATAATCTTGAAAGAAATATAAACCCAGGCCTATAAAGTTACCCAATAATAAACCTAAACCAATTAAATAGAGCGCATTATACATAAAAACACGACGAACTCCATTATTATGAAAACCAAGTGCTTTTAAAATACCGATCATAGAGGTACGCTCTAAAATAGTAATCAGCAAAGCCGAGACCATATTGATGATAGCAACTAAAGTCACTAATATAAAAATAATAGTAGTATTCATGTCCAGAAGATCTAACCATTGAAAGATATCTGGCACCTGTTCACGGATGCTTATAGCATGCATATCCATTGGGACCAGATCATCAAGCTCATCAGTTGTTTGTTGTAGCTTTGAAAAATCTTGAATACGAACCTCATACCCCCCCACAGCTGTACTATCTAAATTATTAAGTTTACGAATTAAATCTAAAGACCCTATTACATAAACCTTATCCAATTCTTCAGAACCTGAGTTATAAATTCCTTTAATCTCAAATTTTCGCTTACGAATAGGCTGTTGAACGAAATACATAATAAAATCATCACCAACCTTTAGCATCAACCTATTGGCAAGATACTTAGATATCAAAATTTGTTCTCCCGGTCCTTCTTTTTGTTTTAGATTTAATGTATCACCCTCGACCAATATCTTTTTTAAATAATTTTGATCATAGCTGATATCAACACCCTTTAATAAAACTCCCTCCACCTCATCGTTAACATTGATAATCCCAGGTTTTGTAGCAAAAGAATTTACACTAACTACATTTGGATGATTTTTAACCGAATCCCACTGTATAGAATCTAAAGCAATGGGTGAGTTTTCATAGGAATTGTTCAGATCGTATCGCAAGACCATGATATCACCAAAAAAACCACGCTGTTTGGCTGTAATTTCCGATTTGAATCCTCGCAATACACCAACAGAGAGAATAATTGCAGCAATTGCCAGAGCTATTGCTCCTATAGTAATGCGCACAATCAATTTGGAAAAAGTTCTTTTTCCTAAAAAAGTGATTCTCTTGGCTAAAAAGTATGGAAAATTCAAGCTTTTAAATTATTTATGTAACTTCGCAAAGTTAAAAAAAAATGTGAAGCAGCCTATTTTATTCCTGTTGTTTCCATCATCTCAGTATTAAAACAACAAAAACATAGTCTATTATGCGCATCATATTCATGGGAACCCCGGACTTTGCCGTCGCTTCATTAGATGCACTTGTGCAATCTGGTGAAAATATTGTAGCTGTCATAACAGCACCTGACAAACCAGCAGGTCGAGGACAAAAACTTCATCAATCTGCAGTCAAAGTATATGCTGAAGCTCATAATATACCCGTATTACAACCTGTCAAATTAAAGGATGCTGATTTTCTAGAAGAATTGCGATCTTACCAAGCAGATTTACAAGTAGTCGTAGCATTCCGAATGCTACCAGAAGCTGTCTGGAAAATGCCTCCTTACGGCACGATCAATGTCCATGCATCGTTATTACCTCAGTATCGTGGCGCAGCACCAATTAACCATGCCATCATCAACGGGGAAGAAGTTACTGGAGTATCCACATTTTTATTGCAACATGAAATTGATACAGGAAGTATTTTACTATCTAAAGAAGTTACAATTGCACCAGATGACAATGCCGGAATTTTGCATGATAAACTGATGCATACAGGAGCTGAAATACTGCTCAAAACTATAGCAGGTTTAAAAAAAAATACACTTACACCAAAAGCACAGAGCAACTTATTAGCGGAAAGTGAATTAAAACATGCGCCTAAAATATTTAAAGAAAACTGCCAAATTGACTGGAAAAAGGATGTCGACAGCATTTATAACTTGATTCGTGGCCTAAGCCCCTATCCAGCAGCCTTTACCAGCCTAGATAATAAAGTATTAAAACTATATACAGTATCCAAAGAATATGCAACCCCAGATATTGCACAGGGAGATTATAAAACGGATGGAAAAACTTATCTTAAATTTGCAGGCAATAACGGCTATATCAGCGTAAAGCAATTACAGATTGAAGGTAAGAAAAAAATGGAAATCATTGACTTCTTAAGAGGGTACCGCTTTTAGTCGCTTTGCTCCTCCTCTTTCGTTACCTCAGCCGTATCCGCGACATATTCCATGATATCTGCTGGCTGGCAATGCAATGCATGACAGATAGAAGCCAAAGTATCCAAACGCAATGCTTTGGCTTTTTGATTTTTAATAATCGAAAGGTTTGACAGTGTGATGCCTACCCTAGCACTAAGCTCATTCAATGACATTTTGCGATCGCGCATTACTTTGTCTAAATGTATAATAATTGGCATAATCAAAATTATATGTTTATTGAAAAACATGTATTTCATAAAAAAGTTTTGGTCATCGAAAATTTAATTTCTTGTAGAATCAAATGTATCATTTTTTTTTAGAAATTTAGTTTTTCAATACTATTCTTAGTCGCAATTCCGTTACACAAGCAAAGCGCATTCATTACCAAATGATTACATATTTATTTAGAAGTTCAAACACTATTATGACCGAATTCAGTCATTTTGGAATAATTTTTGTTGCGTTATAAAGTAAATAAAATTCCTCATAATCAACAAGATATAATCACATATCAACAACAAATATTAAAATAATTCGTTTTTATTTTGTATTTTTGCAAACATTTCAGAGAAGAAAGGTATTAATATAATTAATGAGACAGCTCAAAATTACACAATCGATTACCAATCGTGAGTCACAGTCGTTAGACAAGTACTTACACGAAATTGGTAAAGTAGACTTAATTACAGCAGAAGAAGAAGTTGAATTAGCACAACGTATTCGCGAAGGTGACCAAGTTGCCTTGGAGAAATTGACTAAAACCAACTTGCGTTTCGTCGTATCTGTAGCAAAACAATATCAGAATCAAGGATTAACCTTAGGTGATTTAATCAACGAAGGTAACTTGGGCTTAATAAAAGCAGCTAAGCGTTTTGACGAAACAAAAGGTTTTAAATTTATCTCGTATGCGGTATGGTGGATTCGTCAATCAATCCTTCAAGCTATTGCAGAGCAATCTCGTATTGTGCGTTTACCTTTGAACCAGGTCGGTTCATTAAGTAAAATTAGTAAAGCATTCTCTAAATTAGAACAAGAGTATGAACGCGAGCCTTCACCAGAAGAATTAGCAGACATCCTTGAAACAACAGTCGATAAAGTTTCGGATACATTAAGTAACTCTGGAAGACATGTCTCTATGGACGCACCATTCGTGCAAGGGGAAGAAAATACCCTATTAGACGTATTAGAGAATCATGATCCAGATACAGATAGTTCCCTTATCGATGAATCTTTATCTGAGGAAATCAGACGTTCACTGTCAACGCTGACAGAGCGTGAAAGAGAAATAATTGTATTATTTTTCGGACTTGGATCAAACCACCAGTTATCCTTAGAAGAAATCGGTGAAAAATTCAATCTTACCCGCGAACGTGTCCGCCAGATCAAAGACAAAGCTTTACAACGCTTACGTCATACATCTCGTAGCAAGATCTTAAAATCTTATTTAGGTTAATAGTATTAACAGTATTTCTTAGATGCGCAGCCAAAAACTGCGCATTTTTTGTTCTATTAGACTAACACAGTCATTGCTACTCACTGTAAACGTACTGAACACCATTATTTAATTATACCATATTTACTTATTTCTTTGACCAGGTGCAAATGGTTTCGCAGATTTTGCTCCAACAGCTTTCTTGGCTTGTCCAGGAGGTACTTTACCGCTATTTCCAGCAGTTCTCGTTGTATAACATGAGGTTAAAAATACCATACAAATAAGGGGCAATACTAAACAAATCTTTCTCATAATAATTACGTTTTATTATAAAAGACTAATAACGTGCCAAATATACTTTTGCAGACATCCCAGCCCATAGAACACGATATAGTAATTTAAAAAATTATCCGATTAAAGATAATTCTCCCAACTTTTTAAATTGATCGATATGATCAAATTCATATTGCTTTATTTTACTTTTTATTATTTATAAATTCTTCAAGAAATAGATAGCATATATAACTGAAATCAGGGATTTTTAAATTATAAATTAGCACGATCTTTATAAAATATAAAACAGACAATTTTAACAATAAAAGCAAATATGCAACAAGCAGTTATCCTTTTTATAATATCTATTTTTTTATACAGTTGTTCAAAGGAAACTACCGCATCTAAGATAATAACCATTAAAAAAGATTGGTCTGTATTAGACCTTGAATTTGAGAAATCCACAATTGAAGATTTTATTGTATTTGCATCATCAAAAAACATAGAATTTGAAAGAGATTCTTTATTCTCTTATAGTGAATACGATAGTATAGAATTTTCTAAAGATGACGATTATGAACAGAAAATTTGTTTTACAAATGAACAGCTTGGTTTAAAATTTATTTTCTCTCAACAAAATGAAGGTGAGGATAAGCAGAATGCTAATCATACTTTCGAAAAATATGAAATTTCAAATTTTTCAAAAGTTAAATTTGCAAATGGCCTATTTCCAAAATTTCCATCAAAGGAACGTGATCGAATTTTCGTCAAAGATTCTTTATTAAACAGCATAGATTTGTATGAAGCCTACAGCAAGAATAATTACATTACTGCTGGAGTACAAAAAATAAATGACTCTATTTCTGAACTAAAAATAATTATTGGATCACAAAAAATAAATTAAACGAATAAAAACAGGAAAGAATCAAACCTAATTTTGTTCTTTAAAACCATTCATAAAGTTGCTATTTTCTTTATTTATAATTTCATCATCAAGAGCAGTAATCGTGTGTATTGGAAAAGAAATAAAAACAATCGTCCCAACATTACTGATGTTTTCAAAATAAATTTTACCTCCTACCCGTTGGAGAAGATCCTTACATAATGAAACCCCAAGTCCTGCCCCTGTACCATTAACAGCTTTTCTATGATCCCAACTGTTTCTATTATTAAGCTTTTCAACAGTCGATTCTGGCATATTTATTCCTTCATTTTCTATATATAACAACAATTCATCTCCTTTGATCTCCGAAACCCCTAAAGTAATTTTACCGGCATATTTACAAAACTTGACGGCATTACTAACAATGTTCCTAATGACAAAAGAAAATATATCCCTGCTCATATACAAATAAACATCTTTAGGAAGACTCTCTTCTAAAGAAATATTATTTGACATTAAATCTTTTTGAAATAACAACAAGACATGCTGAATCTGTTGAGAAATATTAAACGTTTCCTTGTTTTCTAAGTTATCACGGAGCTGAGATTCTGCCCATAAAAGCACCTCATCCAACATATTTTGTGAATGAGAGAGTTCTGATCCTAATTGCATTAAAACTTGTTCCATATCAAGTTTTGACATAAGCGATAAGTCAACGGCATTCAACAACATACTCATTGAAATAAAAGGAGTTCTTAAATCGTGTGAAGCAATTGACAATACCTTGATCTTAAAAAGTTCGGAAGCCTTCAATTCTTCATTATACTTTTTAATTTGATCAGCCTGCTCTTCGAGTGCTATATTAGTACCTAAAAGTTTGACTTTTTCCCGCTTTAAAATGCGATTTTTCCGAATCAATTCATAGAGTAAAAATCCGATAATAATTTTACTCACAATAATCCCGGTTATCAGAATTGTAATAATTGTTTGACTTTCCATAATTTCTCACACCCTAATATCTTTCATGTTCAAATAATTGATCAATAAAAATACCATTACATGAAGCACTTTTACAAAAGATAGATGTTTTGTGGTTTTTTTAAAAAATCTAAAAATACCTAACAAGTAAATATAAGTATTTTTGAGTTCCAAGTATGCTTCAATATCTATAACAATTTCTTAAATAGCATGAATTCAATAAAAAATACGAAAGGTCTTCTGTATTTATACAGAAGACCTTTGAGGTGGTACATTAATAAATTCGAGTTCTCGACAGTAATTACTTTTTTTAAAGTACTATAATGAATATTTATTTTTACTATCGCCAAGCATATGATAAGACTTCATATTATTCTAGTGTCGGATTAAAAGTTCCACCCCAATCCTTATTCTGTGATATTTTAGGATTTTTATCAATCACAGATTGAGCTAATGGAAAAAAGTAATAAGTATCGGGTACAAGATTTACTTTATTTCCCGTATTTGGAACTTGTAAAACACTGTATTTAAACTGATTTTCCTTAAGCTGATAAGTTTTGGCAAGATTTGCAGCCTCATCCAAATCCATTTCAGCTCCATTACTAAGAATAGCAATAGCCTCTACACCATATTTGGTCGTATTATTAAGTATATTCAATTTTCGAGTTCTTCTCAGATCCCAGAAACGGTGTCCTTCAAAACAAAACTCAATATTCCGTTCTGCCAAAATTGCATCTCTCATCTGAGTACGGTCAATAGCGGTAATACCGTAATTTCCGTCACTTCCTGCTTCAATACCTGCACGCATCCTGATCTGTTTTAGAATGGTTAATGCGGTATTAAAATCCCCGGTTTCGTTTGCAGTTTCAGCATAGTTGATCATAACCTCCGCAAATCTCATCAGTACAAAATCCACATCATATTGAGTTTCTACTTCTGTTTGCTTCAGCGATAACTTTGAATTTTTAAGTATAAAAAATCCACTATATCGATTCAGATTTTCTGATGGTGTTTTAGCCTTAGGATTAATACCAAAGTTATCCAGATCTGCGGCTATACCCACAGAGGTATATTGACGTTTCCCTGATTTCCCAGAAACTTCGTAAATCTTGCCATTCCATACAATAGATTTGTCGAACCGAGGATCTCTATTTTCCCAATAAGATTGTAAAAACTGCTCATTCGTTTTAAAATACTTTCCTGTCGGATCTGAGAAAGTTTTACCATCTTTCATGGGAAATGACTTGACAAAATCCCATGTTGGAACTGCACCTGCTGCGCCTCTACTTTCAGAACCCGGGCGCACTCCATTATCCCAACTCGCCACTTTATTCGGATACGAATTGATTACAGCAAAAACAACTTCAGATCCCTTCTCCTGCAAAGCAATGTTAGCATAGTCTGGAGTCAAATTATATCCATCAGCCTTTAACTTATCATAGGCAGCTTTATTTGCAGCATGCGCTTCTGCCCAATACACATTATTATAAGGGTTAGTTGGATTAAATTGAGGGGAAGCCTTGTACAATAAAACTTTAGCTTTAAAAGATAGAGCAAAATTCCCATCGATTCTACCATAATCTCCTGAACTTTTGGCAATCATAGGCGGCAATAAGGCAATTGCCTGATCTAGATCTTTTATCATTAAATCAAAACATTCCTTCGTTGTGTTACGAGGTGTTTCTAAATCATCTTTCTCCAAATCCTGCGGTACAGTAATATAGGGTACACCACCATGATATCGAACCATATTAAAATACATATATGCTCTCATAAATAAAGCTTGCCCAAGAATAGCATTTTTTACATCTGCATTTAATGCTGCACTTTCGGTTACTTTTTGAATTGCAGTATTAATTCTACGGATAGTGGTATAATCCCAAGATTTATAAGCGGCATTGTTAACTGTGATAGCATCCAAAGGAAAAGATATGCCCATTAACTGCTCTGAATTGGCATCCGCTGAAGCATTCCAATTTCCAAACATGGGATAAAGATTCGTTATATAGGCATTCACAAGATTCGGATCGTTCCATACCTTGCTTTCGTCAAGTGAATTAAGATCTTCAATATCTAACACATTTTTACAAGACGCTACTGTAACTAAAAGTGCTATTAGGGTATAAAATATCGTTTTCATAGTTTTTTCAATTAAAATTTAACATCCAAACCCAAGGTAAATGTTTTCATAACAGGATAGGAATCATACATTTTCTGTTCCGGGTCGTGAAACTCGGTCATAGGAGAAAGCACAAATAGGTTTGTTCCATTAAAGAATACATTCACACTGTTTATTTTCATCGACTTTGTAATTGACTGCGGTAAACTATAGGATATATTTAAATCTCTTAGGCGCAAATATGCACCATTACGAATCCAAAAACTCGAAGCACCTGTTCCCGACTCCTGCCAGTTGGAACCCACTACTCTCGGATAATCTGCCTGTGGATTATCTGCTGTCCAAACATCGCCTGCCCAGATAGGATAATACGGTCGAAAAGTACCGCCATGCTGACGAATTCCTCCACCTTCCAAATTACTTATAACACGATCATATGCCAGTACTCCCTGCAATAAAGCTGAAACAGAAAAACCTTTCCAGTTTGCATTTAGCCCAAAACCGTAATTGATGCGTGGTGTATTATTTTCGGAAAGCAACGTCAGATCATTATCATCGATCTTACCATCTGGGCTTTCAGAATAATTAGCTCCACGAATATCTTTGTACAAAATCATACCTAAGTATGGATCACGACCATATGTTTTAAACCCACTGCTCTTCAGTGCATCTAATTGCTCCTGTGTTCTAACAAGATCCACAGCTTCAAAGCCGATGATTCGATTTTCAGGTCTTCCAATTCGAGATTCGAAATTGCGCGTTCCCCCAACAGCAAATGCAGGCTCTTCATCATAGACATCCCAACGATCTTTTGCATACCCCATATTAGCTGTGATTCCATAACCTACTTCACCCACACGATCATTCCAATTAATAGATACCTCTCCACCTTTATAACTTCGAGCAGCATAGTTTTCCGGAGCCAATGACCGTCCATAATTATCAGGAATTTTCAAAGTACGCCGTCCTAAAATATCTGTTTCCTTACGATTAAACACATCTATTGAGCCACTTAGTTTATTATTTACAAAACCAAAATCCAAACCGATATTAACACTTTTGGATGTCGTCCAAGTCAGGTTCTGTGTAGGTGTATCACCATAGGCAATACCATTATAATAACGATCACCAAACATGTAGCCACCCGCAGGCCTATATTTTTCCTGATACAAAAATTGTCCGATCCTTTGCGCATTAACATCAAGATCATTCCCTGTTGTTCCATATGAAGCTCTTAACTTTAGATCACTCACCGTATTTTTGATATCTAAGAAAAACTGTTCTTCCGACACACGCCAAGCAGCTGACATGGATGGAAAAAATCCCCACCGTTTATCACCGGGGAATAAGGGCGAACCATCATATCTAAATGAAAATTCAGCGATATATTTATCTGCATAGTTATAATTTGCACGTCCGATAAATCCCCTTCTAGAATTAATTGTTTCATACGCATCTGTAGCTCTAAAATTACGATCCGTCGGGTAAATAAACATTTGATCAATACTAACAATTGGATTTTCAGCACGGGATGTTACATAGGTTCCACCAGCTTTAAATTGTTCATAGACCAACAACGCATCAATGGCATGTTTATTAAATTTACGGTTATAATTCAAAAACCAGTTGACCTGATATTCCCACTCCCGTTGAGGAGAATAATCCATAAAAGGCTGTGCTTGACTAAAAGTAAAAATATTCACTTTGTCTTCTGAAGGTGGTGCAGGTATAAACCTATTTCCATCCGGATTCAGAGAAGTAAATGTGTAGTTCTTTTGGAAGGTCATAAATCTTTTACGCATATAATCTTCTGCGAGATAGCTACCTACAACTTTTGTAGACAAGCCCTCTATGAGTTTATCCAACTTATAATTCAACGTCATGATTGGGTTTACCTGACGAACTTTACGATCGATATATCGATTCCCAACTACTTGGTCAATCACATTCCAAGCTTGCCAGCTCCCCATGGGTGTCTGAACAGGATATGCTGTTGGAGAATTACTTGGAGATCCATCTGCGTTTAAATAAAACGGATACATTTTAGGCCAATTGAATGTTACGCGATAAAAATCTGACACATCAAAATCATCATCATTAGCGGAAGTACTAAATGGCCAATAAAAACGTTTGGAATTGATTTGATTGGCCGAGATATTAACATCAATCGTAAAATCATCCGTAATCTTGGCACTGACATTACTCCTTAAATTGAATTTTTCATGATCCAATGATTTGTAAGATCCATTTTCTTTACGATAACTGACTAAATTATAATAAGTAATTCGGTCTCCACCACCCGACACCGAGATCGATTGTCGGTGACTAAAAGGGTTTCTCCAGATATTATCATTAACACTATAGTCCTTATCCTTAAAATAATCAAACTCAGCCTGTCCATTGGGTGCTACCCATGGTTCTGTTCTAGAGCCATTTTCCCAAAGAAATTGAGATACCCGATTTTGATAAGTCAGTTCATCAGCCGCAGTCGTAATATCTGCTAAAAGCGTTTGAGTAGGAGCACCAAAACTATAATTACTTTGCACATTAAATACAGGCTCCTGAGCTGATCCCTTTTTAGTTGTGACAACCACAACACCGTTACCCGCTCTTGTCCCGTAGACCGCAGCTGTTGCGGCATCTTTCAAAAAACTCATCTGATCCACTTCATTGGCTTCCAAGGCATCGAATGCCGCTTTATCCCGTACAATTCCGTCAATCACATACAAAGGTTCTGCAAAACTACCACGAATGCGTAGACTTGAGGAAGCTCCCGCCATACCCGAAGTATTTGTAACATTTATACCTGCGGCACGTCCAGCTAAGGCATTAGAAAGGTTAGAAGGCGAAATATTCTTTAATTGTTCGGCATTGACCGAAGTCACTGAACCTGTAATATTTGCTTTTTTCTGCTTTCCATAACCAACTACTACAACCTCTTCTAAACTTTCCTGTTCTTGCTCTAGAGCAACAGTAATAGCAACTTTATCTTTTGAATCAATATTATAGTTACTAAGTACTTTGGTCTTGAAGCCTACAAAACTGATTTTAATTTCGTATCCCTGCCCCTCTGGAATACGGTCAAACGAAAAAGTTCCTGCTGCATTCGTCGTATTCATCTGTTTATACTTCGTAGACAGATTTTCAATACTTACAGTAGCGCCACTGATGGGATTATTACTTCCATCCCTGACAACTCCACTTACAGAAGCTGTTGACTGGCTGTACCCCACATGAAATCCCATACTCAGCAATCCCAACATTCCGAGTCGAAGGGGCCAGTTAGTACGTGGACTTTTAAATCGAAGTAGCAGCACAGTTTGAAACTGATGCTTTTTAGATAAAAAGTTGCTCATAATTTGTTTGGTTTAATTGTTTATTATTGTGGATTTGTGTAGTTTATACCGGCATGATGTAAGTAGTTAATTTCCCTGATGATTTCTTCAAAGACATTCGTTTTATTCGTAAAAGTTCCGCTGTAAAATTTATTACTGATCAATGATTTATCGTATTGCAACTTGATGTCATAGTTTTGCATCAGAATTATCAAAACATCCTCTAGGGCTATATTTTTAAACTGGATTATCTGGTTGTTTTGAAGAAAATGACCACCTCGATCTGTTCCTATTGTATGAGTCTTTATCTCCTCGACAACCTTTAATTCACGATGATCCAAAGTAATCTCTTCGTGCGGCAAAAAGGTTCGCACTAATTCTTTCCCTCTCTGATGATCCACAGCTTTCACCTCTAT
The DNA here is from genome assembly GCF_025961315.1 of Sphingobacterium kitahiroshimense. NCBI lineage: Bacteria > Pseudomonadati > Bacteroidota > Sphingobacteriia > Sphingobacteriales > Sphingobacteriaceae > Sphingobacterium > Sphingobacterium kitahiroshimense. Next base: position 1,797,094 of record NZ_JAOQNK010000001.1, read on the forward strand.
TTTACCTTCCATCAATTTGATCTGGGTTTGAGTAGATCGCAATTCATCAACACTAAAAACCGTTCCTAAAGCTGTAGTGACTACACCGGTGGAATGTACACGAAATGGCTTGGATTTATCTTTGGCAACCTCAAATTTAGCTTTCCCCTTCAAATACAGCACTCTCTCCTGCTGGGTACTAAAATCTTCAGCATATTTGATTTCTGACTGCGGATAAAGTGTAATAACAGATCCGTCACTTGCCGTTAATAACATATTGTCATTGCCTGAATTTATGTAATATAGATTACTTATCTCCTCTTTCTCATCTTCAACAGAAGCTATTTGTCCAAGATGGGGTGCAGGCTTATTTAATAATGGATTTAAACTCACATAAAAGCCAAGAATAAAAACAACTATAGCAGCCGCAGCGGAAGCAATGCGAACTAATTTCCTGTTATATTTTAAAACATTTTGCTTTTTAGCAAAAGCGAATATTTTATCTTTGATTTCCTGCTGATTGGGATAATCTAAATTTTCATCAGTAAGATCCCAGTCTTCTTTAGACAATAGCTGATCAAGAGATTCTCCTAAATGTGCTATATAATCTTCCAGATATGCAGCTTCTTCAGCCGAACATTGATTCTTTAGGTATCGATTGATAAGTTCTCGCGTAATCTTCATATAATAAGAATACGGCAGAAACCTCACTTACCCCCAAGCCTATTTTTAAAAAAATAAATGAATGATAAACACAAACATTTTTTTCAAAACTTTTAATGCCAAAGCGATATGATTTTCAACGGTTTTGGGTGTAATCGACAATCTTTCTGCGATCTCTTTATAAGTCAAATTTTCGAACCTGCTCATCATGAACACCTTTCTTCTAGATTCTGGCATTCTTGACACGATGTCCTCATACCGTTCATTCAGTTCCTTTAAGCGATATAACTCTGACGGTGTGGGGACTTGATCAGTTTCAACTTTTAGATGCAATAGATCCTGCCTCCTCCTTTCTTCTTTCACAATATCCAAAAGTGTGGTACGAGCAATGCAAAATAGTTGAGCTTCTATTTCCACATGCACTTTCTTTTGAAAAATATTATTCCAAAGCTTGATAAATACACGTTGGACAGTTTCTTCGGCAATATAAGTGGAAGAAGTCTTGCTTAAAGCATATTGATAGACTTTTCGGTTCCATTTTTCATAAATACGCTCAAATTCTGCGGTAGAGATCAAGGTTTGGTTAGACATATCTTAGGTTAGTGCCGAAACTAAGATAGCTATTAATACCAATTATTCATAATTATGTTACAATTGATTAAAAACAAATAAAATCATACACTAAACAGAGTTATAGGGGCTAGTAAATTTTATTTAAACCATTATTAAAAGAATTTAAAACCATAAAATATCTAAATAAATCAATTTAATCGCCTTTTAGAATAAAAAAAAGATCAATAATTGAATATATATGTATCCATAGAAAAAAAATATTCAAATTACTGTTTCAATAACAAAGAAACATAAGAATATACTTAGGAATTTTTAAAAAGTATCGATTGAAAAGGGAATTGATAGTAGTAGTGACATTTAACTTAATGAAATCATTGTAGATACTGGCAAATTTACTTAAGTTTATATAAAATATATGTTATGAAAATAGCCTTCTTTTCAACCAAGCCATACGATCGAGAATTCTTCGAAAAAGAAAATGAAAAATATGGTTTTGAACTTCATTTTTTTGAAACACATCTAGGACCTCATATCGTTAATGCAATTGAAAATGAAGATGCAGTATGCGTTTTTGTAAATGACAAACTAAATAGAAATGTCATTGAAACTCTTGCAAAAAAAGGAGTTAAGTACATCGCTTTGAGATGCGCGGGATTCAATAATGTAGACCTTGAGGCTGCAAAAGAATTTGGCATCAAAGTTTGTCGGGTTCCTGCCTATTCACCAGAGGCTGTTGCTGAACATGCTATGGCAATGATACTTACTTTGAACCGCAAAACTCACAAGGCTTATAATCGTGTACGTGAACAAAATTTTTCATTAAACGGTTTATTGGGATTCAATCTCTACCAAAAGAAAATTGGTGTGGTCGGAACCGGTAAAATAGGAAAGGCATTTGTTAAAATAGCGCTGGGATTCGGAGCAGAGGTTATTGCGTATGATTTATACCCTGATGAAACGTTGATTAACCTAGGTGTAAAATATGTCGCATTGGAAACACTCTTTATGGAATCTGATATCATATCGCTACACTGCCCTCTTACAGCTGACAACCATTATCTAATTAACAAAGAATCTATTGATAAAATGAAATATGGTGTCACAATAATCAATACGAGCAGAGGTAATCTGATTAATACCAATGATGCAATACAAGCATTAAAAACTAAAAAGATAGGCCTACTTGGTATCGATGTTTATGAGCAAGAAGAGAAACTTTTCTTTAAAGATTTATCGGCAACAATTATTGACGATGACACCATTCAGTTATTGTTGAGCTTCCCTAATGTTTTGGTTACTGCCCATCAGGCTTTTTTCACAAAGGAAGCATTAGAACAAATATCTCAAAGAACACTGAAAAGTATTGATGATCTGATAAAAAAAGGAACAACTGATCCAGAAGTATTACTATAATTGATTAGCTCCTGTAAAAAAATCCCAAGCCGCTTTAGCTATATCTGAAATAATACGTTCGTTCGTTTCCTGATTTTCTTTCGAATGGGTTACAAAGACACTGATCACAAAGTACTCACCGCTTGGAAGTAAAACAACTCCAACATCATTGAGTGCAGCCGTTATTCCAGTTTTCTTATTAGTTCCAGATGAGCCAGTCTTATGTGCTACAACTGTTTGATCAGGAAGTTGTCCTTTCAATTGTTTAAGACCTGTATTAGTAGACTTCATAGTTGTCCACAAAAAATCATACATCGGCATCGAAAGCAAATTATTCTTATTCACATAATAGGTCTGCAAAATTCGATTCATTTCTTTGGGTGTTGACCAGTTCAAAAACTGTTTATCCCAATTACTTTGCATCGTCTTTTCATTAATTTTAATCGATATATCCTTAAATCCTTTTTTTACGAAATAGCTTTCTACAACCTGAGGTCCGCCGAGAAGTTTTAAAAGAACATCACATCCTACATTGTCACTTAAAGTGATTGTATATTCCAGAATTTCCTTTATCGTAAGCGTTGTTCCGGTAGGATATTTTTCCCGAATTGGACTCCAAATTTCTGGTGTAAGATCACGCTTCGTAATTTCTATCTTTTGATCAAGTTTAAAATTACCCTTATCGATTTCTGTTAACATGACAATCGCCAATGGAAATTTAAAAACACTTTGCATAGGAAGTCGTCTATCGGCATTTACACCCAATGTATCACTATGATTAATGCCGTTTATCGCTACACCAACAACAGCATCTTTGTTCTGCATGATCTGCTGAATATTTTTTCTTAACCCCTCTATACTTTGTGCATGAGCAGTTATAGTAAATAGTAATGAAAAGAATGCAATTTGTAAGAGTTTTCCCATGAGATTTAAATCATTTATGTTCTGATATTTTAGGAAGAATAGATAACAGTTAACCTATCTATATATCCTCATTCATTTTGATTGCTTACTATTGATAATAGCAAGCAATCACAGTCGGTCGACCAACTGTAAAGTTAAAATTATTTTTTACTAATCACTGTTAACATCAAGTCAGGTTATTAAAAAAATAAGCCGTCTACACGAATGCAAACGGCTTTACTTATTATATATTGAGTTAGCTTCAATAAAATAAAGAAACAACAATCATTTACAACAATCTAATATACAAATAATTAACAAACTTGTCGCAAAATTTTTTCCATTTTTTTCCCTTTTGCTAATTCATCTATTATCCTATCGAGATATCTAACTTTCTGTGTTAGAGGATTTTTAATTTCCTCTACACGATAACCACAGATTACACCAGTAATAAGATTGGCATTAACATTAAGATTTGCATTTTCAAAGAATGTTTCAAAATTTACTTTCTGATCAATTTGATCCTGCAACTGTTGTTCATCAAAACCGGTTAACCATTTTATAACCTGATGCAGCTCCTCTTTTGTTCTACCTTTCTTTTCAACTTTTTCGAGATAATGAGGATAAACCGATGCAAATATCATTTTTGCTATTCGTTCATCGTGTCCAGCGGTACTTTTCATACTATTATTTTATTTGACGATGCTATTCCATATCCCCTATGGGTTCCCAGAGTTCAATGATATTACCTTCAGGATCTAATACATGAATAAATTTCCCATAATCATACTCCGAAATTTCATCTACGATAGTGACATTATCTTTTTTTAATTCCTCAACCAGCGCAACAAGGTTTTCGACGCGGTAATTGATCATAAAGGGCTTTACAGAAGGATTAAAATATTCAGAATCACGAGGAAATGTACACCATGCTGTTGCCCCCTTAACCGATGGATGATCAAGCTCGCGCCATTTAAAAGTTGCTCCATATTCACCAGCTTCCAAACCTAGATTCTTGGCATACCAGTCGTTCATCTTTTGAGGATCCTCGCATTTAAAAAACACACCTCCAAGCCCAGTTACTTTTTTCATATTTAGGATTTCAATTAGGAATAAAATTCAAGAAATTATCGCTCATTTTATTAGAATAAATATACAAAAAAATAGGTCCAATAATATGTTTCGTACTATTTCTTTACTCAGATTGATCTCCGTAATTTATTGCAAGCTGTATACTGCTAGCTCATGTTCGTACAATTATAAAAATTTTCCCTTTCTTAAAATATATCCAATTTATTCTATATTTCACTTTTGACCAATATCAAGATGAGAACCTAGAAGTTTTATTTAATGTTATCACCAACTATAACCACTTGTTGGAAGAGAATCATTTTTTTAAGAAAAATGAATTTTTACAAATTATGTTAACGCTACAAGAAAATAATCTCAAAAAAACAAATAACCTCTAATTTCTTAAATTGTTTTCAAACTAAACATTACAGGGAGGCTTCATATTTGCATGCTTCCTCTATCAATCGTTCAATATCGTTTCCACATATAAATGACTGTAAATGTTTAAATTTCGCCTCATCCCAATCATAAATTTTTAAATTACGCAATGAAATAATCGTATCCGATTGAAACCTAAACTTAATATGCTTTGCCGGATTTCCTGCAACAACACTATAGGGTGCAACATCTTTTGTAACAACAGCTCCTGAAGCAATAATAGCGCCCTCTCCAATCTGAATACCCGGAAGAATCATGGCACGCATCCCTATCCAAACACCATCGCCAATTATAGTATCTCCTTTACTTTGATACGATTCTACGATAGATTCAACAAAAGGATATAAACTAAACCAATCAGAACGATGCGTATTATTTCCCCCCATCAATATTACAGCTTCAGCTGCAATACACACATACGAACCAATATATAATTGATCTATAACCCAGGCAGGTTCCCATTGATTTAAACTGTACACATCTCCATACAAATAACGAACAACACATTCTTCAAAATTTCCAGTCCAGGCGTTGCTGTAATAACTTGTGTTCCCCTTAATATGAATATTGGGATTGGTATGAGTTTCGTGCAAATATTCAACACGGGACCAATGCTTAATCTGATCTTGTTTTGTACTCATTCTAGAATCTTTTTATGCAATTTATAAAATATTCTCAAATAGGATACGATATGAATATGATATAGGAAGTAGTTCTAAAAAAAAGGAGTATCATTTCTGATACTCCTCTTTTTTAGAACTACGCTAAATTTTATCCCGCTAAAGCTGCTTTGACAACAGTAGTCAGCGAAGTTGTTGGACGACCGATCAAAGTAGATAACTGTTTTCCATCATCATACAAATCACCATTTGCAGCTCCTTTATCAAAACTTGCGATAGCAGTTGCTAATCCTTCAGGTAAACCTGCTTCTATTAAAGCTTTCGCATAATCTGACTCACTTAAATTTTTATAAGGAATAACTTTCCCTGTTTGATTTGAAATCTCTTCAGCCAACTCAGCTAAGGTGTAAGCATAGTCACCTGCTAACTCGTATACCTTATTTTGTTGATCTGCACTGGTTAAAACTACTGCTGCAGCTTCAGCATAATCAGCTCTCGCTGCAGATGCTATTTTCCCCTCTCCTGCACTACCAAATAATGCACCATTTTGTATTGCTGTAGGAACAGAAGCGGTATAATTTTCAGTATACCAACCATTACGCAAAATAGTAAAAGGCACACAAGATGATTTTAGAATTTCCTCCGTTAATAGATGTTCATTTGCCAATACCAATGAAGATGTATCAGCATGTAAAAGGCTCGTATATACAATCCATTCTACTCCCGCCTCTTTTGCAGCCTTGATAACGTTTTCATGCTGTGCCTGACGCTGTCCAATTTCATTTCCTGATATCAATAATAAATGATTAATTCCTTTCAATGACTCGACCAAAGTATCCGGTTTATTATAATCAAATAAGCGTGCTTCGATACCTAAGTCACGAGCTTTTTGAGTGTCACGCACTAATGCAACTAAATTGCTGCTTGCAGTTTTTTCTTTTAATTTTCCCACTACCAGACGTCCTAGATGTCCAGTAGCACCTGTAATTCCTATTTTCATAAATCCTATATTGTAATAAATTTTGTTACATTTAAAATCAAAAAAAACTAACGAAATTTCTTCGCGAAATTTTCCAATGTCAGCCCTTTTAACGAATTAATCACCAACTGATCGGTATCAGAATAGAGCTGATCTAACTCCTTATTAATCTGCTTACCAACTGGACATTGCGGATTCGTATTCAAATTCTTTTTACCTAGCACTTCAGTATTCTTCACTGCCACATAGATATCTGCCAATGAAATTTGACTACTTGGCTTATTTAATCGAGAACCTCCCTCTTTGCCCTTACGTCCTATGACAAAACCTGCATCTTGCAATGCACTTAGTTCTTTCCGCACCATCGCAGCATTCGTGTTAATACTACCTGCAATCCAATCCGAGTTCACCCAATTTTCTCCACTATCAGCCAGCAATGTTAATATATGTATAGCTGTTGAAAATCTTGTATTATTCATATCACCAACAAAGTTAGGAATATTTTTTATATTGTAACAAATTTTATTACAATTGAATTTGAAATGACAATTTACCGGAAAAAATTATAGACCTAGTATCAGCTCCACAACAAGACTTAGGTCTAGATTATCGTAATGAAATATTATTAGAGATAACCCGTTGTGCATTTTAAATAGTGCTAATTTTTAAATTATTGATATTACTCTTAAAACTCCCAATATTCTTTCGTAATTTGCGAATAGGTTGCTCATTCTAAATCGTTTTGTCGTAAAAACAATTTATTGATTATCAGAGTAATGAATAACTTCTTTATAGCCCTAAATCATAATGCACAACGGGTTTCTTTAATTTATTAAATCTGTTTCAAAGGTCGTACCTCCAGTTTACATTCACCCTGGAATAATGACACCTGATACCGCTCAAACCTTTATCTTACCCAAGTGCATACTGTCTGTATTACCACCACCATAGCTCTCTACAAAAAAGATAAACACTTCATACGTCACTTTCTTTTTATGTTTCGGAATTTTAACATTTTGTTTGCCAGATATTAAGCTGTCTTTCGAGTCGTTCATCAAAAGTGGATATTCCCCCCCATTATCTTCTGCATTATACAGGATTAAAAAGGAATCGTAAGACCTGGTGTTAAACTTCTTCTCCAGATAAACATCATATTCCCAAGTCACCCGAATCACTTGATTTTCTTGATCGAAATCCATCGTATAGGAAGTGATGGGATTCGGGCTTCCTTTGGCAATCATAAATTTCTGCCAGTCAACTACAAAATCGTCCTCTTTCTGAATAAGTGCTTCGTTCAAATTATAAGACATCGCCACATCATATGCCCGCTTAGGATAGCTGTATGCCTTATAACCAATATTGATAATGGGATTTAACATACTAATATGCGACCTCACAATTTTGAAGCGTGTTCTACTGAGCAGTTGCTCAGGTGTAGGTGCCCGTTTTTTAACGCGAGGGAGAGAACGCACATAATTTCCTGTTTTCGTTAAGACAAACACAACAGAACCTGCTTTCCCGGAAACAGTCCCATTAACGCCATTTTTGATGATTGCCATAATTACATGATTAGTTTATAGATAATTAAGATAAATATTAAAACGGAAACATCCTAATACCAGATTTTAATTAATAGCAATTTTTAATCAATTTTTATACAGTAATCAGTCAATATTGATACAGTCTACACTGAGTGATCACTGAGCAAGTACTGAACAAACACTGAACAAATAATGTTAAAAGTTATAATTTGGTAATCATCTGATCTTCGTTTGCTGCACCTAAAAATTAAAGAGGGGAACCTCCATTTTTGTAACAAAAATATTCTGGCTGAAACTCATTGCACTTAGTAAAACTGATGAAATGGAAGAAATAGGCATGAGCCTGCTCCGGCTCGCATGAAAAAACAGTTTACTGATTATCAGAGTAATGAACAACTTATTTATCTTATTTATAGCCCTATATCATAATGCACAACGGGTTAGCAATATATTAAATCAAACTATTTATATTTTTTTTATCAAGAATTTTGGCAAAATTACCCAGTTGTTTCAGTTTAAATTGCAATTCGTTGTTCCAAGGAAGTCCATAACAAAGCCTCATACAGTTATTATATTGATCTTGGAGGGTAAACATCCGGCCTGGTGCAATACTTATATTGTGTTTAAGTGCAAATTCGTACAGTTCGGCCGTATCTATATTTTCATTAAACTCAACCCATAATGCAAGTCCTCCCTGTGGACGACTTATTTTAGTTCCTTCCGGAAAGTATGAAGCGATAGTATGGGCATAATGCTGAAAGTTGTCGGATAGTGTACTTCGAAGATGTCTAAGATGATTGTCGTACCGTCCAGATTTTAAAAAGTTTCCTACAGCTTCGTGAACCACAGATGTTGAAGATATAGCATGTACGAGTTTTAACTTTAAAATCTGCTCTTTATACTTGCCCGGAGCAATCCAACCTACCCGATAACCTGGTGCCAAAGTCTTTGAAATAGAACTGCACCAAAGCACATTTCCTTCTGTATCATAAGATTTACAGCATTTTGGTCTTGTAGAACCAAAATACAAATCTCCATATACATCATCCTCTATTATTGGAATATGATGCTTTGCTAATAAATGAACAATTTCATATTTATTACTATCGGGAATACAGCTTCCCAACGGGGTATTATAATTTGGCACTAAGAGACATACATGAATAACCGGTATTATTTTTTTTAAAGACTCAATATCAATTCCTGTAATCGGATGGGTTGCCACTTCAATAACTTGTAATCCTAGACTTATAGCAAGCTGTAAAATACCAGGATAACAGGGACTTTCTAATGCTAAAGTATCACCCGGTTTAGTTAATGCCATTAAACATAAAGATAAAGCATGCATACCTCCATTAGTCGTTACCAAATCACTTTCTTGTAACTTCCCTCCCCATGCTAATGATCGGACAGCAATCATTCTTCGTAATTTTGAATTTCCTTCTATTGGTTCATATTCAGTTCCACCTTCCTTTAACGCCCTTGTAGCGAGAATAAGTTCTTTTTTCAATTTTGCTAATGGCAACAAATTACCAGAAGGAATACCAATAGAGAATAGTGTCAGATCTGATTTCCCCATATTTGCATATACACGACTAATAAGTTCCTTTGGCTCGACATTGTCAATGCCTAGTGAAGTTTTACTTACTTCCGTTAATGGAATCTTTAGGTAAGACGCCGGACTAACAAAATAACCCGACTGAGGCTTGGATTGAATAAGAGACTGTGCTTCTAATTCAAGAAATACACGTTTGACAGTGTTCACACTTATCCCTTGCTCTTGACTGAATGTTCGGATTGATGGCAGGCGATCACCAGGTTGCAATAAGCCACTTTTAATTTGACTACTGATTTTACGAGCAATTTCATCGTATAAAAAATCTCTTTTCATAATATAAATATAACTGTATCCATTAAATAAATCAAAACTGATACTGTGCTCATAAATGATGTTCATGTACTTTTGATCAAATGAAAATTTAATGAGAAAAACAGCTATAAATTATGAAACAAAGATTCGATCTAACGGTTGGATTAATGGCATTATAGGCGTATTATTATTCAGTGGCTCTCTGCCTGCAACAAGAATTGCGGTATTAGATTTAAATCCTATATTTCTAACAGTTTCCCGTGCCACAATTGCTGGGTTACTTGCTTTAGGCGGATTAATAATTTTTAAAGAGAGAAAACCTACACAAAAACAAATTATTCCTTTGTTTATAGTGTCAGTCGGTGTTGTAATTGGCTTCCCTCTTTTAAGCGCTTTAGCACTACAATATCTTACATCCGCAGATTCACTTGTATTTTTAGGACTACTTCCACTTGCAACCGCTAGTTTTGGCGTGCTTCGAGGTGGTGAAAGGCCGAAACCTTTATTCTGGTTATTCTCAATAATAGGTAGCCTTTTTATAATAGGTTATGCTATTGCACAAGGAATAACAACCTCACCACTTGGTAATTCATTGATGTTAGTTGCCGTGATACTGTGTGGATTAGGATATGCAGAAGGGGCGAAACTATCAAAAACATTGGGGGGCTGGCAAGTAATTTCCTGGGCGCTAGTCTTATCACTGCCATTTATGATACCCCTAGTATTTTTTTACAGACCACTATCATTTGCAAACGTAGATATAAAGGCATGGTTCGGGCTAGCATACGTCTCTATTTTTAGCATGTTTATAGCTTTCATATTTTGGTATAAAGGATTAGCTCAAGGAGGAATTGCATCTATTGGACAGTTACAATTACTTCAACCGTTTCTTGGACTAGCCGTAGCATCAATTTTTTTGAATGAAAAAGTAAGTCTTAATATGATAGGAATAACGATGGCTGTCATACTCTGTGTTGCAGGATCAAAAAAATATGCTAAATAATAAATCCTATTTAAAATAAAATTATGTTTATACCCAATAATTTTAAAATTGAGCATGAAGCTGAGCAGATTGCTTTCATGAAAAAATATAGCTTTGCCACCATAATTACAGTAAAGAATAATATTCCAATTGCTACACAGCTACCTTTTGTTGTAAACGACACTTCAGATAAACTTATTCTTACTGCCCATTTTGCAAAAAATAATGAACAAGTCGCGTATATTTCAAAAAATACTTCACTAGTTATATTTACCGAACCTCATGCTTATATATCTCCTCAACATTATGATAAAGTAGAAAGCGTACCTACTTGGGATTATATTGCTGTTCATGCTTATGGAACTGCAAAAATTATAACAGATGAAGAGGCTAAAATCAATGCTTTAGAGCAAATGATTTTATTTTATGAAAAAGATTACTTACAACAGTGGAATAATCAATCTAAAAAATTCAAAAAGGGAATGATGCAAGGTATAGTAATCTTCGAGTTAGAGGTAAATGAGTTACAAGGGCAGAAGAAATTAAGTCAAAATAAAACAAAAGAAGAACGTCAACGAATTATACAACAACTAAAAAGTAGTCCAAGTAAAATGGATAACGATCTTGCTTCATACATACAGGATTCTTTATAATAGATAAATCGACAGGTCGTTACTATGTGCAGTTAGTTTTAAGAAACTAAATAATGAACTCAATTATTAGATTTCTTACATTTTATTAAAAAAAAGGGTTGACTTTCATCAATTTCCTCAATTTCAAATAGCCCAACATGCTTAAACTCGGATTCAATAGCATGCTCATCATAGAAAAAAAGCTTTACTCCTTCGAATACTTCATAACGATCCTTATCAATATATCTTCCTTTTTTGTAACTATCAGCCTTCTTAGAAATTGCCGTAAAAAACATATATCCGTTGACATTGAGTTGATCATAACAATCCTGAATTAGTTTAATCCTTTCTTGGCTATCCAATAAATGAATTAAAGCATAACAAAATATACCATCATATTTATTTTGATCAAAAGGCATATCAGTAACAGATCCATTAAAAATTAGCATATCCGATCCATAATGAGCCCTCGCCATCTTGATTGCTGTCTTCGATATTTCTATTCCCGTAACAGCCATACCCTTATCTTTAAAAACCTGAGCATTACGACCATACCCTATTCCCGGGATAAGTACATTTTTAACAAGCTCTTTGATAAAAAAATCAGCCGTTAAAACAGCTGTTTTTGCTGGTTCGAAACCCCACATTTCACTTTTTTCAACAAAAGCAGATTCCCAAAATTCTGCTTTTTCTTCTTTATTATTCATTTCTATCATCTAAATACCTCCGTAACTTGAAAAATAATATGCAATCCCCAAGTGAACAAAAGTAAAGTAAGAAAATTCTGTTAAAACATTACTTTTTAGTGAATTTTGGATTAATAAACTCCCATTCTTTGATATGTGCTGGTTGATGTTGATGATCTACTATAGTATCAAATTTTTTAATTAGTTCTGGATGCTGAGCAGCTAAATCGTGCTCTTCCTTCCTATCATTTTCAAGATCAAAAATCATCCAAGGTGTCCTACTGTAGCCTTTCTTACGGACATCTAATTTAACAGCTTTCCATTTCCCTAAACGGATTGCGATCTGTCCTCCGTTTTCCGGATATTCCCAATATAAAAAATCATGATCTTGTTGTTCATCTGTTTTTCCCAAAAGTGTTGGCAATAATGAAATACCATCGGTATTTTCAAGTTTTTGACCAGTGACTGCAGCTATTGTGGCCATAATATCATACTGCGCTGATGCAAAATCAGATTTCACTCCCGCCGAAATATTTCCTGGCCAAGATGCTATAAAAGGCACACGGATCCCTCCTTCGAATACATCCATTTTTAGACCTCTTAAGTCACCGACGCTTTTAAAGAATTTTGGATTTACACCGCCATTAAATGTCGTACCATTATCACTAGAAAACATAATGATTGTATTCTCATCAAGACCTAGCTCCGAGATTCGGTTCATTATTTTACCGACCTGAGCATCCAAATAAGTAATCATTGCAGCATATGTTGCATAAGGATATTTAGTAGCTGAATATCCTTGCTGTCCATAGTAAGGTTTTTCATCAAAAACACCTTTGTACATATCAATATATTCTTGAGGTGCCTGCAATGACACATGTGGTTGCGTAAATGGCAGATAAAGAAAAAATGGCTGTTCCTTATTCTCTGAAATAAATTTGAGTGCTTTTTCAGCCATTAGATCAGTTGCATATTCCTTCCCTATATAATAGTCAAAATCTGCGTCTGTCGCTGTCGCTGGATTAAGTGCCTTATGCACATCCATTACAGGGTTGTTCAATGTTAATCGCACATCATTTTCCCATAAGTGAGTTGGATAAAAATTGTGAGCTTGTTTCTGATCTAAAACCGAGATATAATAATCAAATCCCTGTCTCAAGGGGCTGCCTGGTGTATTATTCATACCTAATCCCCACTTACCCGCCATAGCTGTACGATATCCAATCTGCTTCAGCATCTTAGGAATGGTTAATGTGCCTTCCGGCAGGGGCATCTGCCCACCTTCAAGACTATCAGGAAATCCACCAAGTTCATAATTACCACGAATATAAGCATGCCCACCATGTTTACCAGTCATAAGCATAGCACGGGATGGTGCACATACAGGTGTACTAGCATAATGTTGTGTAAAAGTCATCCCCTTCTCAGCTAATTTTAATAGATTAGGAGTTTTTATTTTCTGCTGCCCATAAGGTTCAATCTCACCATACCCCAAATCATCTGCATAAATATATATGATATTAGGTTTAGTACTCCTTTGTGCATAAATGTTTCCAATAGCAAAAAATAGACTTACTAAGGTGCATATGTTTAAATTTCTAATCATCTTTATGGTTATTTTTTTTACAAAAACTACACGTGTAATATGTCGTTAAGTATTTAATATAAAAGGTATAATTCAAATTTATTATTATAGTCACAAAATAATAAAAAATGAATGCTTCCACCTAAAATACTTTTACTTTATCAGATATGGTCATCAATAAAAAAATATCAACTTCAATAGTTATTAAAAAAAATTCAGAATGAAGCTAAAGGAAAGATGCAAATTATTAAAAGAATAAAGATTATCGAACTAAGTTGGAATATTCAAATCAAAAAAAAATAGCCCTAAGGCTATTTTTTTCAAATAATTCACTGTTAAAAACATATATCAACGATTTCCAGTAGTAATTACAATTTCATTACTATTAACAAGATCATGGTGAGATATTTTAAAGCCCTTTACTTTTTTCCCATCAATTGAAATACCGTTAATAAATCCTGCATCACCTTTACGGTCCCTTCTGATAATCAACTTATCTTTACCGTGATGATATTTTGCATCTAAATGTATCGTCACCTTATCGAATACCGGAGTTACAACCGTGTACTCCGGCCTCCCTGGACATAACGGATATATTCCCATCATATTCATAGATGCCCAAGTAGACATTGTGCCTGTATCGTCATTACCAGGTATTCCTCCTGGAGCATTCTTAAAATGAGTTTCTAAAATCTCCGTTACTAATTTTTGAGTACGCCACTCCTCCCCTTCGATTTCCGAAAAGATATGCGGATAAAGCATATCAGGTTCATTAGTAACGTCAAAATATCCTTTATCAAAAGTAGCTTGAAGTTTTTCCACAAAATTATGCTTACCCCCCATTAATTTCACTAATCCAGCAATATCATGTGGAATGGCAAAAGTATAATTCCAAGCATTTCCTTCATGAAAACCAGGATTTGGTTCGAAATTAGCACCTTGCAAAGGATCAAAAGGGGTTAGAAATTTACCATCAGGAAGTATAGGTCTAAAAGTTCCATACTCTTTTGAATAGTAGTGCTTATAACCTTTTGCCCGCTCAGCAAACATTTTGGCATCTTCTTTCTTTCCTAGTGAAGCCGCGAACTGTGAAAGGTTCCAGTCCGCAAGGAAATACTCAATTGAATGAGACACTGAGTTATCAAATTTGGCACGTAGTGGTACGTAACCGTATTTTACATAATCAGCATTATCAGGACGAATTTTATTGGTACTATCTATAGTTGTTGCTGATTTATAAAACGCCTCGTATGCAGCTTCATGATCATAATCTCGAATACCTTTCATCCATGCATCAACGATAACGGGAATTGCGGGATCTCCATCCATGGTATAAGATTCGCGACCATAAAGCTCCCATTTAGGCATCCATCCGCTTTCTTTATAAATATCGATCATAGAACGGATCATCTCTGTTTGTCGGTCAGGAAACAATAGACTCATTAACGGTTGGACATTGCGGTAAGTATCCCATAGAGAAAATACAGTATAACGATTTCCTGACGTTTTTAATGTTTGACGGGTCTCCATAGCGGGATATTGCCCATTAACATCCTGAAGAATATTTGGATGAATTAAAGCATGGTACAATGCTGTATAGAAGACTGTTTTCTGATCTTCAGTACCACCTTCAACTTCGATTTTCGACAAATCTTCATTCCATCTCTTAGAAGCGGCTAATCTGATTTGATCAAATCCGCCTTTGGGTTGTTCTTGATCTAAATTTTGTCTTGCATTTTCAATACTTACGAAGGAGACTCCTACCTGAACTTCAACCTGCTCGTTTTCAGAAGTTTCAAAGCTTAAATAAGCACCAATATCATCCCCGGACATTTCGTTATGATATGCTGTAAAAACTTTATACTTTCCAGCATCCTTATTCCAATCGTTTTCCCAAACTTCTCCTTGCTTCTGAAATTTCCAGTAGCCCTTTTCCGAAGGTTTCTTACTCAACCTTAAGACAAAATAAATCGGATATACAGCTTGATTATTAACATAACAAAATGATCCCAATAACTTTGAACCTTCAATCTCTCGATCGTTAACAAATCGCATCGTAGCTCCCGTTTCATTCGTTAACCCTTCACCTAAATTAAGTAAAATATGGCTTTTACCCTTCGGAAAGGTAAATCTGGAAATTCCTGTTCGTAGTGTCGCTGTAGCTTCAGTTTTCACACCATATTTATCTAAATAATTGGTATAATAACCCGGTGCGGCACTTTCATTTTTGTAAGTACTTCCATAATTCCGATAATCGACATCAAGACGGCCTGTTGTTGGCATCAGCAAAAGACTCCCCATATCTGGACATCCTACACCGCTCAGGTTAACATGAGAAAATCCCGTAAAAAACTTATTATTATATTCATAGGGAGTAGACCACCATTGTGCATCCTTATTAAATTTGTTCAAAGATGACCCCATGACATTAAAAGGCGAAACGTTCATCAGCCCCTGCGGAACCTGTGCACCCGGATTAGTCGTACCATAGTTAGTTGTTCCAATAAATGGATTAACATATTCTACTGGTTTTTTTTGCGCCAATGTCGCATGCGAAAGAAAGAGAAAAATAAAACTATGACCGAGACTACGCCAATTTATAGTATTATTTAAAATAAGTACTTTTTGTCGTTTTGGTAGAGACTCTGTACAAATACGACCAAACTTAAAGGTTTTATATGTACTATTTAACCATGATTTGACAATTCTAAAATCTTTCAAAGTAACTAAGGTTTTTATTTTCATTTATTTTAATAAATTATTATTGCGCCATTTAAATAGGAATGCCACAATCTTTTTTAGCATTTAAATTATCGATCTACGTTATTAATTTGAGAATTACCCTAATCTATCTCCCTCTCACGGCTTACATTTTCATTCAGCTTTCCAGATAATTATATCAATTTTAATAATCTACATTTCAAGAAAAGATGACCTTGAACTCTATTCTAATAGGAGTGATAGTAGCATTAGAATAATTTCGTAAAAAATCCACATCAGATGTGTAGACTTACCTGTGAAATATGGATGCGCTCCCATCAAAGATTAAGATTACACCTATTCTCATCAAATAAAAAATAAGAATTATCCTAGCTACAATAATACATATAATTAGATGATCATACAATACAGAGTCATCCTTAAACAAAATTCAGCACATCCTTCATTTTATTTAAGATGGAGCAATATTGTTTTAATCTTTTCTCAAATTTAAATCTTCATTTTTATAAATCAATACGCGTATTTTTATTTCTTGTCTTATGGCAAGCAGTGCTAAACAAAATAAGGTTATAATTGTTAAAACTAAATTGTTTGAAATAGAAACAAGTATGAACGGTCTACCGTTAGGATTTAAAAAATTTATACTAGAAAACAATGGAATTTGCACACTTCACCAATTAAAAAAAAATGAAAATACTAATAAAATTTATGCTTACACTAGGTGTCAGTATAACTCTTCCCTGTATCACGGCCAAAGCTGCTGATAAAATTGCTGTAATAAATAACGTTACGCGAATAATTGAAAAAAATGTCCCTCCTGTCATTTTAAATCAGCACGGAAATATTGATTCATTAATCCAATATTTTCAATACACAACCAAATCATTAAAAGATGACATATCAGGATTAAGTGAAGCACAACTACAATTTAGTCCTGGAGAAGGAAAATGGTCAATAGGTCAATGTCTAGAGCATATCATACGCTCAGAAAGTCTGTTATTTGAAATGGCAAAAAAAGAATTGGGAAAAGCGCCACAGCCTAACCGGAAAAATGAAGTCAAATCAACTGATCAAGGTCTCATAAACATGATGACTGATCGAAGTCAAAAATTTCAGGCACCAAAAGAACTGCAACCCACAGGAAAATATAAAGATAGCAAAGTAGCAATAAAGGACTTTCTAGCAGCTAGAGAGCCTGTTTTATTATACATCAAAAATGCAAATATAGATGACCTTCGCAATCACATCAGTGACTATCCAACAGGCGTAGTTGATGGTTATCAAAACCTACTTTTTATCGCCGCTCACTGTGCTAGACACACTAAACAGATTGAAGAAGTATTAGCAGATCCAAATTTTCCAAAAAAATAAATTATGAAAAACCAAACATATCAAATCGACATTCAAGCACCAGCTTCAGTAGTATTTCACAAAATGCTAGATAAAGAAACCTATAAATTATGGACTTCCGAATTCAACCCTACATCAGATTATGAAGGAGGATGGAATAAAGGTGATAAAATTTACTTTATTGGACAAAATAAAGATGGTAAACGTGAAGGTATGGTAGCTAAAATTTTAGAAAATATCCCTAATGAATTTGTTTCCATTTATCATTACGGAATATTGGATGGAGATATAGAAATCACAGAGGGGCCTGCAGTCGAAAGCTGGGCAGGAGGTACAGAGAACTATCATTTTAAAGAACATAATGGAATAACAAATGTAACTGTTAAAGTAGATACCACAGAAGAATACCTATCTTACTTTGATGAAACTTGGCCCAAAGCCTTATCAAGATTAAAAGAAATTTGCGAATAATACCTATAACTATTCATTATGTTTGAAAAAGTTGAGAATTACTATCACAGTAAAAAAGAACCAATAAAAAGTTGTTTACTAGCATTAAAAGAAATTATTCTCAGACTGGATCCGCTTATAACAGAAACGCAGAAATGGGGCATGCCCTGTTTCTGCTATAAAAATAGAATATTTTGTTATCTGTCAATAGATTCAAAAAAAGATATTCCCTATATCATGATGGTAGTGTAAGTAGCAACTTTGTATCAACAGATTTTAGCAAAAGTAATTCGCCATTACATTAGCTAAAATTAAAAAAAGGCCGCATCTTTTGGTGTGAAACAAAATCAATGTCGGCCTCTTAATAAAAACAGAGTTTTTATGTGGTACAAAGTTAAAGAATTAATTGGATCGGGACTAAACATAAGTCAGATTCATGTTGAAACCGGTTTAGACCGGGCTACAGTACGCAAGTATCTGTCACTTTCAGAAAAAGGTTTCCATGACTGGATCTCACGGCCCAGAAATCTCCCCAAGAAACTTTCGGTCTATTACAGTTATGTGAAAGAAACCCTGGAGCTTCAGCCCTATCTATCCGCCGCACAGGTTGAGGATCGCCTTATGGAGCGATATTCCGACCTCCCTACGGTACATAGCAAAACCATCTATAATTTTGTCAGGAACATCCGTCTTGAACATGGCCTGGTAAAATACAGGGATAAACAGGCGCGTGATTATGAAAAATTGCCGGATACACCTTATGGCCAGCAGGCACAGGTTGACTTTGGACAGGCCTTTATGCAGACCGACACCACTTACCAGATGAAAGTTTACTTCTTTGCAATGGTACTGAGCCGCTCTCGGCAAAAGTTTGTTTACTTCCAGAACCATCCGTTTACCACCACAACAGCTGTTTATGCACATGAACTTGCTTTTGAGTTTTTTCAGGGTATCCCTCAGCAGATCATCTATGACCAGGACCGGGTATTCATCCAGGAAGAAAACCTTGGCGATATCCTGTTGACTGACGGTTTCCGTTCTTTTTGTGACAGTAACCCATTTGAACCAGTGTTCTGCAGAAAGGCTGATCCTGAATCAAAGGGAAAAATAGAGAATGTGGTCAAATATGTAAAGCATAACTTTCTTCGTGGACGCTTATATAAAACAGTTCCTGTCCTGCAGAAAGAGGCTCTGGACTGGCTTAAAAGACGTGGCAACGGAAAAGTACATGGCAGCACCGGTAAGATACCCCATAAGGAATGGCTGATGGAGCAAAAGTATCTGCAGTCTATCACTGCTGCTCCAACTTTACCTAAGACAATGTTACCTGAATACTTTGTAAGAAAAGATAACTGTATTACCTATCGGGGCAATTACTATAGTCTTCCATCTGGAAGTTATAAAGGTCAGGGAACCAAAGTACTGCTTGAAATCAAGGGGAGCAGTATGTGCATCTATAGCGAAGCGAATCAGATAGTGGCACGGCATATCATCTCACAGCAGAAAGGCTATATCGTACGTCTTGAAGGACATAAAAGAACCGGTTCAGACCGTGTTGAACAAACCACAGCAGAAGTGACCGCTCTTTTTAACAATAATAATGGGGTCATTTATCTTACGCTTTTAAAAGAAAACAGACCGAGGTATTACCATGACAGTCTGAAAGTGATCCTTAAAAATCTCAGGAGTGCATCGCAGGAATCTATAGATCAGACATTGGGCATATGTCTGGAAAACAAAATCTTCAATGCCTATGAATTCTCCCAGGTTCTCAATCTGCAGAAGAAACTGCATCCTGCAGGCACAGAATATCTAACAGTCGGATCCAGTGCTGACACTACGCATTTACAGCAGGGCCTGGATCCTGAAACCAGTAATATCAATTATTATGAATCTATACTCAACTAATCATGGAACAGATCAAACAAATCAAAGAACATGCAGAGACATTGCGTCTGACCAATCTCAAAAAAGCTCCGGAAGAACTGATCCATCGGGCACAGATCGATAAACCGTCCTATATGGATTTTATCATGGAGATATTGGCAAGTGAAGTGAGCTACCGAAAATCGGCAGATCTGGAAAGAAGAATCCGGCTGGCCAAATTACCCAAGCATAATGATCTGGACAGCTATGACTTTAATGTGTCCAACGGATTATTAAAGGCTGAACTGGCTCAGCTCAGAGAGTTGTTGTGGCTCGAACAGAATTATAACCTGATACTGATGGGACCCAGCGGAACAGGAAAAACATATCTGGCAGCGGGGCTGATCCATGACGCTCTGATTGCCGGCTACCGTGCATATTTTCTGAGTATGGAGGAACTAACCAATATCCTCAAGATGAAGGATATCACTGTATCGGCAATGAATGCGTATAACCGGCTATTAAAAGCACATGTACTGGCTATTGATGATATCATGCTTTTCCCTATCAATAAAGTTCAGGCTGTGGCTTTCTTCAATATGATCAACCACCTCCATGAACAGGCATCCATCATTATCACAACCAATAAGTCTCCAAAACAGTGGGCAGAAACGCTTGAGGACGAAGTGCTGGCAACAGCATTATTGGATAGATTATTATATCGATGTGAGGTTGTTAAATTGAAAGGAACAAGTTATCGGATGGATAACAGACAAACGATCTTCCCTGAAAAAAAACAAGAAAATACACCGGAAAAGTAAATGTATTTTTTTGAAGAAAAGTGGTGAAATACTTTTGCTAAAAATTGATGAAAGTAAATTTGCTATTTACAGGTAGAAGGCAGACATTTAGATATTCCAGCTCTTCAATCGGGAAATCGTTCTAAAATGAAAGTTTTTTATGTTGATCCCAACGCAGACTTCGATTTAGTTACGATCAATCACATCATGCAAGGAGCACTGAATCTTTATAGAAACGGCTTACTGAAAACAAGTACAAAAAATACATAAACAAAAATCCTCAACAATGTAGCTACCCTATTATAAAGAATAACAATAGGTTAATCTAGGATCATACACTATCAATTCTATGATCACACACCTCCACCCAAGTACAACCCTAGGATCATACAACAAGGACTATATGACCCCACTTGCACCACACAAGGACTAGCCTAGGATCATACAACACGAACTATACGATGATACTAGATCCACTAAACATACAGGCCTTCTGTACCTTTTCTATGCACAATATGCCCACATCAAATAACCAATGTAGCTTATTATATACTTATACGTTAAGCTATGATACATCACATAAAATCGTAATGAAATAAAAATTTTACATATATATAGTAATTGTTGGTCTATAAATTGATTGTATTAAGTTATGGCAAGATTTTTAAAAGTAATATTCTTATTAGCTATTATTGCGGTCTTCGGATGGTTGCTATGGTCTAAGTTTGAAAACAAAACTACAAAAGTTACTACACATCAACTTTTGATCGAGCGAATAGAAGCAATGGGCAAGCTTGAATTGGTCAAATATAGATTTAGCGATGTTGTTGAACATAAAAATATTACAACATTCTTACCCGACGCAAGTGTACTACTTATCATAAAAGCAGATGCCGTTGGATGTATCGATTTAACAAAAGTCAAACAAGAAGATATTGAAGTTTTTGGAGACTCTGTTTCTATGCGTTTACCTTTACCTGAAATTTGCTACATAAAGATAGATCATAAATCTTCCCGAGTTTACGATACCAAAATGGCATTCTTTCGAGAAGCTGACCTTGTAGATGAAGCCTATAAAAATGCGGAAAAGGAGATTGCAACCGAGGTGAAGAAATCAGACATATTGCAACAAACCCGAGCAAATGCACTAAATGTTTTCACCCCTTTACTTAAAGGACTAGGTTTTAATAAAATTAGTTTGTCTTTCGAATAATTACATCGATTAACATATTTTAATTGTAATCAATAAACGCGCAAATCGGAAGTTATGATTAAATCATAACTTCATAATTAGATCAAAATTTCACATCAAAAAAAATAAAACGAATTATTTTTTTTAGGAATCAACTTCATACATAGTCATGATTATTTGACAGTATAGCTATACTGTCAAATAATATACAATTATTAAAGTCGATCAACAGTTCTAAAACTTAAAATGAAATCAATCTATTGATATGAACGATCTAAATGCAACGCCATTTGTATATTACAACGTTTATAAGACGTATCTCGTCCTGCTATTTTTTTAAATCCTAATTTATGATATAAATTAATTGCTGGCTTTAAAATAGTATTACTTTCTAAATACAAATTTTGCGCTCCTAATTCCTTTGCCTTCTTTAATACCGCCTGCCCCAGTAGAAATCCAATATTTTTTCCTTGTGCGCTCGGTGAAACTGCCATTTTAGCCATTTCATAATCATAATCTTCTTGATGCATTTTAATCAAAGCACAAACCCCTACAGGCTTATTATTATAAATAAGCTACCTAGATTTTCCATTTCAAAACCTACCTATTTAATGATTTACTTAACTTTACAAATCCCCTTCTATCCGTTACGATATTACTCAAACAAAAAACTATAATCAGTACGAGAACTTACCTTCAAAAAATAACAATTATTAATACACAAAAACAAAATGAATACACGTAAAAATAACTTTTATGTCATCACAGGAGGGCCTGGTGTGGGCAAAACCACCTTGATTGATGCTTTAAAGTCTAAAGGATATTCTACGGTTGCAGAAGATGCCCGATCAATCATTAAACAGCAGATACTAAAAAGAGGAGATGCTTTACCCTGGAAAAATAAAGATTTATATGCTTTATTACTGCTTAATGCATCAGTAAAAAGCTATCATGCAATATCCAATAAGAACGATAACATTTACTTCTTTGATCGCGGTATAGTAGACACCATTTGTTATGCAGAAATGATTAACTTCAAAATTCCTACTGCAATGCTTCAAAATGCAAAAACCCATAAATACAATAGCACTGTATTTATACTTCCTCCTTGGTCACAGATCTATACAACTGACGATGAAAGAAAACAAACATGGGAAGAAGCTCTCTATACATTTGAAATTATGAAAAAAACTTATTTTAATAATGGTTATAATGTAATAGAAGTACCTATAGGAGCTGTTGATCTAAGGGTAGATTTTATATTGAAGCATATATAAACTTTTCCAGATCTGAATATTTCTGAGCAATTGCTCAAAATAAAAAACAATTTCAACGATCAAAATTCGTAATAATAAAGCATAATAATAAAGCAGTTACATTTGACCAATCCTTGATACCTATCCAAATTTTGGTTATCTTAGCCATATTGACAGCATACAGATATTTTTTTTGAAAAATAGTTTCTAGTCATTTACTTATCGCAACATAGTATAAGTTGTGTATCTTATTGGCTTTTGCCATCTATTTTAGAGATTATAAAAAAATCTCTTCATCTGCATACTCATTTGGAAGTATGGTCTAGAATTAAAAATTCGATTTTAAAGACGAATTATTGCACTCATCTATTTTAGATGAGTATACATGTTAATTATATTATATGACAAATTTTAAAGTTGGAATTATTGGTGCTGGCCCCAGCGGGCTAGCTATGCTACGAGCATTTGAATCGGAACAGAAAAAAGGTAATCCCATCCCAGAAATTAAATGCTACGAAAAACAGGACAATTGGGGTGGAATGTGGAACTTTACCTGGCGGACAGGTGTTGGTAAATACGGAGAACCCCTACATGGTAGCATGTACAAATACTTATGGTCTAATGGTCCAAAAGAATGTCTAGAATTTGCTGATTATACATTCACAGAACATTTCGGTCAAACAATATCCTCCTACCCTCCGCGAGAAGTACTTTTTGATTATATCCAGGGACGTATCAATCAAAGCAACGCCAGAGATTACATCCAATTTAATACCGTTGCAAGATGGGTGGATTATATTGAAGACAAAAAACAGTTTAGAGTTATCTTTGATAATCTAAAAAAGAATGAAACTTTTGAAGAATTTTTCGATTATTTAGTGGTTGGTACTGGTCATTTTTCCACCCCTAATCTCCCTTACTTTAAAGGAATAGAGAATTTCCCTGGCGCAGTTATGCACGCACATGATTTTAGAGGTGCTGACCAATTTAAAGATCAGCGCTTACTCCTTATCGGAAGTAGTTATTCCGCTGAAGATATTGGCGTACAATGCTACAAGCACGGAAGTAAATCTGTGACAATAGCTTATAGAACAAGTCCGATTGGGTGCAACTGGCCTGATGGCATAAAGGAGAAAGCAAAATTATCTCATTTCGAAGATAGTATAGCGTACTTCGAAGATGGCAGTCAAGAAGAGTTTGATGCGGTCATATTATGTACTGGTTATCAACATAAATTCCCATTTTTACCTGATAATATGCGATTAAAAACCAATAATTGTCTATATCCAGATGACTTGTTTAAAGGAGTAATCTTTAATCATAATGAACGTTTAATATTTTTAGGAATGCAAGATCAATATTATACTTTCAATATGTTTGATACACAAGCTTGGTTTGCACGTGATTACATGCTAGGAAAAATCCCGCTACCACCTAAAAAAGAACGCATTATAGAAATCAAAAAATGGATGGATGATGAAGCACTTACAAAAACAGGAGAAGATCATGTTGATTTTCAAACAAATTACATCAAAGATCTAATGAGTTATACAAATTACCCAAACTTTAATGTTGACAAAGTGGGCAGCATGTTTAAAAATTGGTTAAAGGACAAGGAAAATAATATTTTAAATTATCGAGATCAAATCTATACATCGGTCATAGATGGAACTCAAGCAGAAACTCATCATACAGCATGGATGGATGAACTTGATGATAGCCTGGAGAAATATCTTGAAGAAAGTAAAGAACCTGCTATATAATAAAATTTCTAAACTGATATTTGAATTCATTATAATAAAAGGAGGAAGCTAAAACTTCCTCCTTTTATTATAATCAATAGTTATTAAGACTAACATATACGCGTATCAATCCAAAAATTATCACGCATTTTCAATATTGATTCTGGAGTGACCCGATTTAAAATATAGGATTGTTCTGCGTTTAAAAGGTCCTTTTGATCCTGTTCATCTTCAACAAAAAGCATTCGCAAAATAGCATCATTTTCCAATGCTTCTATATCAGACTCCACTACTTTTGTATCATTCGATAGAAACCAATTTTTAGCTTCTTCCTTATTTAAAAATTTTAAATACATTAAACAAGAATCAAACTCTCCTAATTCTTTTACTACTTTTTCTGGATATTGATTTCGAATGTATTCTTCATATAGTTCACGTCTATTATTACGTAAAGCATAATTTCTTATTACCAATCGATGTGGATCACTCTCTATGCTAAATTTTTGAGGATTTTCTAAAAATCCGTAATGCTTATTGTATCGAACAACACGCGCATTCAAACTTTTTTTATCATTCTCCATAAAAATCTCTTCATTACTTATATACATAACAATCAAATGCTTATAGTGTTTAATTATTGTATACAGGAATTAAAAACAAAGAAATCTACGAATAAATAATATAATTTAAAAACGATTGTCAATACCACTTACAAGGCTCATCAGTAAGGAAAATTACATCTTTTACAAAAAAGTAAATTCACCTTTAAAAACTATTTCTTTATCTACTAAACTATAATTTTCATCATATTCAGCTTGATAAAAAATGACGTAAATTGGTTGTGTTAAATCTGTAACTGACATCAATTTATCTGCTTCCAAAATATCGATTTTGTCAATAGTACGATTCCCTGTCCAACTTTTAGCAGTACCTTTCGCATTCGGATCAAACCGATGATCTTGAGCTGATGTAAAATACCAGTAACTTGGTACATCATTACTCAACGTTAAAGTTTGATTTGGATTAAATTGCTCATCTGCCATTCCAGTATTTTCAAACCATGAAACTTCATGATCGATAATTCCCAATGCTGCGAGATAAACGTCCTTATCCAATGTCGCCCCTACTAAAAAGCCTTCCATCCCTTCTGAGTTTAGTTGAAAAGTGAATGGAGATTTAGCAAGTTTATACTGATCAAAAGTGCTGGAGATTATTTCCCCTCCTTGGATGATACTAACTTCCAGTTGTTGACAAAAACTCATTATAGAAGTAAATAATAAGCCCAAAGTCATAATCAATCTAGTCATGTAAAACGTGTATAATAAAATTTTAAATTAATAACACAAAGTAAAGTAAATCCTAAAAGACTAAAACCCCTGTTTTCCGCTAATTTTGAACGATTAATTAGATTAAAATAAAAAAACACGATTATCATTTAAAAGCTATTTTATAATCTCGTAATTTTAACAATCTTTTTATACACTTACTTCTGTCTTTGCAAAAACCAAAAATAAGTGTCTTTAACACAACACAGCTATTGATGAAATACATTCAACTATTCATTGCGTTCATGTTTACGGCAAATAACCTATCTGCTCAAAAAAAAATTACGATCGGGCAAACTGATCAGATATACTCTACAATACTCAAAGAAAATAGGAAAATAAACATATATCTACCAGAAGGATATAATGTTGCTGATACAATTAAATATCCAATAATTTACATATTAGATGGTGGCATAGAAGAAGATTTTATTCATATAGTTGGAATCGTTCGCTATTATACACAACCCTGGATTGCGCAGTTTCCAAAATCAATTGTTGTCGGTATCGAAAATACGAATAGAAAGAGAGATTTCACATTTGCAGTGTCCAACTTGGACTTCCTGGAAAAAGAAGGTTTTAAAAAAGAGAATTTTCCACAATACGGAAAATCTGAAGCTTACATTTCATTTCTTCAAAAGGAACTACAGCCCTACATGGAAAATAAATATAACGCTAATAAAGACCGTACTCTTATTGGAGAATCATTAGCTGGTCTATTAGCGTCTGAAATACTCTTAAAACAACCTGATTTATTTACTAAATATATTATTATTGCGCCTAGTTTATGGTGGGGAGAGCAAAAGCTCTTATTTGAAACGGCAAATTTATTAAATGCTAACATCAAAAAAACACTTAACGTATATTTAGGAGTTCCAAATAAAGATGAAGATATAAAAATGTATAATGAATCAATAAAGTTTTCACAATCATTAAAGAAAAACAATAATATCAATTTGTCATTTGATTACTTACCAACCGAATTACATGCAACGATCGTACACCAGGCAGTATACAATGCTTTCAAAAAATTATACCCTAAAAACTAAATAATATTAAAATCAATTTGTAATTTTTAGACGGTGCTAGTTCGGTTAACTTTCAATTTTTTATAGCAAGTAATATCCTGAAAATATGTTAAATTTACTAGACTTTCAACATCAATACGATAATTGAGAAAGCGTCAATTATAAATTTCATCTCCTAAAAATCGATTTATGAATACTATTTTGAGAAATTTATTAGCGATAGTGGCGGGTGTGGTCATTGGCAGTATAGTTAATATGATATTTATTACAATCAGTAGTTCTATCATACCTCCACCAGATGGTGCAGATGTAACCACGACAGAAGGACTAAAAGCATCAATGCATATGTTTGAACCAAAGCATTTTGTCTTTCCTTTTTTAGCACATGCCATCGGAACTTTAGTCGGAGCATGTATAACAACCTGGTTAGTCAAAGGGAAAAAACTTAGCTTTGCGTTTATAATAGCTGTCTTTTTCTTAGCAGGTGGTGTAGCAAGTGTCTTTATGTTGCCCTCTCCAATGTGGTACACAATACTAGATTTGACTATAGCTTATATCCCAATGGCATACTTGGGGGGAAAATTAGGATTAAGACTAAAATTGCAAAGTAACCACTCCTGAAACTTTTATTATAACTTCTTTAACAGAAAGAAGTGAGCATTCCTTCATAAACAGCTTATCAAAATACGCTATAACAGCATTTCGAATAATGTGAAAGAATTATTTTGATAATGAGCAGGCATATCAATAGCTTCTTTAATACGAACTACATCAACAATTGTAAAACCACATTTCTCGTAATATTGATTCAATCGCTCATTTCCCGCCGTAGTATCCATTCTAATAAAGAATTTACTTCGCTCTCTGGCCAGAGCCTTAACAAATGCTATAATCTTAATAACGAAATTCTGACCTCTAAAAAGTGGGTTTGTAGCGATACGGTGAATATAAATTGCCGGATCTTTGTCTTTCTCTTGCCATATAATAGGATCTGAAGTTGTTAACAAAAAGACACAAGCGATTTGATTATTCAGAACAATCTTATAATGTTGTCCATTTTTTATCTCTTCAAGTACAGCTCGAGCTTCAAATCCTTTCCAATTCACTTTTCCTAAAGCATGTTGATAGGCAATTGCCTGCTCATACAATTCCATATGTGCAGACAAATCGTGAGGAGTACTTTTTTCTATAATCATGCAGTTAAAATACAGTATTCCTTATAAATATAGATGATTAAACTACAATATTGTCCATTCATAAGTTTTTTCTGTCACATTATAGTTTTATCTTTGATGCATGACTATTGAAGAACTAAAAGAATATTTTAATACGGTTTCATTACCAAATGAAATACAAATTACCGTGGATATGCATATCTTTGATTTACCTAAATTTCTGCAGGCAAACTTAGCGGCACTTGATCGCTGGAACAGAGAGTTAGAAAAATGTCCTTCCTATGTGCGTTTAATAAACTTAAAGAAAGCTATTGAAAATCAATAACCACAATTACAACATTTTAAGAATTACAAATCGTCTTATTGCTGCAACAAGCTATGTTGAGTTGCAGTAAAAATATTTCTAAAGACAATGTTCATTTCCTGTTCGCGCTGCGCGGCACCTATTCCGCAGCCAGGGAATAATTCCACAGTATTATTTTTAATAGCTGATACAAAGTTGCGGCTTGTAACTGCGATTTTCTCATAAATCTCAACGTTTTCAATCCCCAGCAATATATTACCCCAAGATTCTTCTGTCAAACAATAAATTTGACGCTTACGTTCAATAAAATCACATTGCATCTCATCCAAACGTTTAAACAGATTTTTACCTTTGTCCTTTAACCAATCTGCATCTTGAGATTTTAAAATATAATATTTTTCAACAAGATCAATAAATCTATTATACATCCCAATAAAATTGCTCAGCAAGGTTAATTCCGCAAAAGGAATAAACGGATACTGATAAAGAAAATCAGGCCAGGTACTTTCAGATTCATTAATCAAAAAACTGCGAGAGTTTCCCACAAAATGATTTTCAACAGAAAAACTATGGCTAGCCGTGCATTCTAATCCAAAAGTATCCCAATCATAATGAATCAATACATCATCCCGATCAAAAAAGAACGAATGGATCACTTGCTGACCGTTTTTATCGAGCACAGGTTTACCATCTTCCGTAATGATACAATTGGCGGTAAAATGACTTAAATGCGGAGCACCAGTGGCATATTTCCAATGACCATGAATACGATATCCCCCATCCGCTCTTTCTGCATATCCAGATGCTCGTCCACTTCCTCCCAGACAAACTTCCGGATTTTGAAAAATTTCTTTTCCTATTTGCGGATCAATAAAACCGACAAATAAATTAGCTCCCGAACATAAAGTTATTGTCCATGCCAAACCACCATCATGATAGGCCAATTCTTCTAAAAATTTCATTCCATCTAAAAGAGTTAATCCCAGTCCCCCAAGAGATTTCGGAACCCAAATTTTAAACCACTTTTCACGAAATGCTAAATCTAACTGCTTTGCAGTCATCCTTTTTAAAGAAATTGCCTCTTGTTGTTGGTCTTTTATCAGATTAATTTGATCTTGAGTAAGTATCATATGTTAGTTCATGTTTAAGAATTCTCTTCCAGTTAAAATAACCAAAGAAAGCCATCACAAATAAAAATACAGTCAGTGCTGCGAATAGTAGTAAATCTTTATGATAAAGCAAAGGGATCGCCATGAGATTACTAATATTTAATAATATCCAATTTTCTATTTTCCGCTTTGCCAGCAACCACATGCCTGCCCATGCAGTACAAGATACCAAGGCATCCCATAGCGGAACATCTGAATCTGTAGCATGTAACAATCCGAAATAGAATATGGTAAATCCTATAATACATATCAATAAGACAATAATCCAATCCTTACGTGATGCGGTCGATATGATATGTTGATGATTACTATTTTGCTGCCAGTAAATCCAACCATAAATACTCATTAATAAGTAATACATGTTCAAGGCAATTTCACCGTATAGTTTTGCGAAATATAAAACGTAAATGGATATCACAATACCAGAAATACCAAAAAGGTAATTAATAGGTTTATTGGACTTTGCAAACCAGACCTGCAATATACCAAAGCCTACTGCTAGCCATTCTGCGAGGGATGTAGCTTTAACCTGCTGAAAAAAATCGTTTAAAATTTGATTTAACTGCATTTAATATGTGTGTAAAATAAAAACAATACACACTTAGGGAGTCGCTATAAATGCACGATTTGTGAAATTAAAATCCCTACGCCAGCATTATCCGGATCAGGTATATAACAACAATTGCTCACTGTGATGAGCAATTGTTGTTATTGGGTATAATCTCAGCCTGTAACAGTAAATAATACTTCAAGCACCCCATAAGTATGGTGAAAAGAAATTAATCTTTAAAATTCTCTAATTTTAATGCTGTATGTGTACGCTTTCTAGTGGCTTCACACAGTTCAACATTATCATTTAATGATTGCCCATGTGAAGGAATCATTTCACGCAATTTCTTGCGATATTCGTCTGCTTTTGCACGTTCAGGAAAACATCTTTTCAGTAATTTAATCATGATAGCGACAGAAGTCGATGCTCCTGGTGAAGCTCCTAGTAAGGCTGCAATAGAACCATCTGCTGCGGATACAACTTCTGTTCCAAATTCAAGAACACCACCATGTTTAGCATCTTTTTTGATTACTTGAACACGTTGACCAGCAACCTCAATTTTCCAGTCTTCTAATTTTGCCGTAGGCATAAACTGCTTCAAAGCATCCAATTTATCTTTTGGACTTTTCATCACCTCAGAAATCAAATATTTAGTCAAATCCATATTATCCCGACCTACGGATAACATCGGTTTAATATTCGACAACTTAATCGATGCAGGTAAATCAAAGTAAGAACCTTGTTTTAAGAATTTAGTAGAAAAACCAGCATATGGACCAAATAATAAGGCCTGCTTACCATCAATATAGCGGGTATCAAGATGTGGAACAGACATCGGAGGAGCACCGATAGATGCTTTACCATATACTTTAGCGTTATGATCTTTAATAACATCCTCATTCACACAACGTAACCACTGTCCGCCAACTGGAAAACCACCATATCCTTTTGATTCTGGAATTCCAGATTTTTCTAACAGCAATAAAGAATGTCCACCAGCACCAATAAATACAAACTTGGCATTAATTGTTCTTTTCTCTCCAGTTTTCAAATCCTTAACTTCCAACTCCCAAGTGCCATTGTCATTCCGTTCAATGTCGCGGACTTCTTGTGTAAGATGTAATGTAATATTATCTTTTGCATCTAGATGTTGTACCAAATCACGCGTTAGAGCGCCAAAGTTCACATCAGTTCCTAAGATCATTTTCGTGGCCGCAATTTTATCATCAGCAGGACGACCTTTCATCATAAGTGGAATCCACTCATTCAAAACAGCTTTATCTTCGGTATATTCCATGCCTTTAAACAAGTTATTCTTGGATAGTGCATCATATCTTTTACGAAGAAAATCAATATCTTTTTCGCCAAAAACAGCACTCATATGAGGTACTGAGCGAATAAAATCTTCAGGTTTTGTTATGACCCCTTTATCAACTAAATAGGTCCAAAATTGCTTGGAAACCTCAAATTGTTCTGCAATGCTGATTGCTTTATCAATTTTTACAGAACCATCCGCTTGTTGTGGGGTATAATTCAACTCACATAATGCAGAGTGACCAGTTCCAGCATTATTCCATGCATCCGAACTCTCTGCTGCAACAACATCCAAGCGCTCTAAAATCTCTATTTTAATATCTGGGCTTAACTCATTGATAAGTGTGCCCAAAGTTGCGCTCATGATACCTGCGCCAATTAAAACGACGTCTACCTCTTTGGTATTTTTTGTTTTTTTACTCATGTCTTCGTGATTGATGCAAATTTAATATAGATTTTTATATTAACGCAATCCTTTTGTCAAAAAACTGTACTTTTTAAAATCACTTATTCAAAAATACCATACTATTATTAAGAATTCCCTAACACAGCAATTTTTATGAATAGCTGCTAGCATGACAATAGTGGTATTATAAAGACTCTGGGTAATGTTAATTCAAATTATTATTTAGAATTAACGAATTAAATTGATCCGAGTGTTGCGATTGTAGTATACTTTTAACATTTTTGCAAGCACCCTTATTACATATAATACATAAGAATGAAACTACTTGAAGGAAAAACAGCTCTAATTACTGGAGCATCAAAAGGAATAGGAAGAAAAATTGCTGAAGTATTTGCCCAAAACGGTGCAAATGTAGCATTCACATATTTATCATCTGTGGAAAAAGGCCAAGCTTTAGAGCAAGAACTTCAGGCTTTTGGAACTACTGTAAAAGGTTATCGTTCAGATGCATCAAAATTTGATGAGGCTGAAAAACTCATCAATGATATTGTTTCAGATTTTGGAACTATTGATGTGGTTGTTAATAATGCTGGAATAACAAAAGATGGTTTGTTAATGCGCATGACTGAGGAAAACTGGGATGATGTGATCAATGTAAATTTAAAATCAGTATTCAATGTCACTAAAGCAGCTTCTAAAATCATGATGAAAAACCGTAAAGGATCTTTCATCAATATGAGTTCAGTAGTAGGTATACAAGGAAATGCTGGTCAAGCTAATTATGCAGCTTCTAAAGCTGGTATTATTGGTTTCTCTAAATCAGTGGCAAAAGAATTAGGCTCAAGAAATATTAGATCAAACGTAGTTGCTCCAGGTTTTATACGCACAGAAATGACCGATATTTTAGATCCTAAAATTGTTGCTGGATGGGAAGCTGGTATTCCTATGAAACGCGCAGGTCAAGCAGAAGATGTTGCAAATGCATGTCTATTTCTTGCATCGGACCTTTCAACATATGTCACAGGACAAGTATTGCCTGTAGATGGTGGTATGGTATAATATATATATAATACATATAAAAAAGGTTCTTGAAGTGATCAAGGACCTTTTTTTATTGTAAAAGCTTTTATATGTCTATATTTGCACTGAAATTTTAATCGTATGAACTGGGATCGGGTATTTGCTATTCAAAATGACACAGAATTTAATGAAATTTGCTTGGAAACTTTTCATTTTCAAATGGAAAACACAAGCATTTACAGACAGTATGTGCAGTATTTGAATAAAAAAACTCATACAATAGATCATTATACGAAAATTCCGTTTCTCCCAATCGAACTATTCAAATCTCAAGAAATTATAGCTGACAACTTCAGTCCTGAAATTGTATTCACAAGCTCAGGTACAACAGGAATCACCACAAGTAAGCATCTGGTGGCTAAAAAAGAAGTATATGAAAAAAGCTTTCGCACTGCTTTTGAACAATTTTATGGAAAAATAGACAACATTGCCATTTTGGCGCTACTTCCATCCTATTTAGAACGAACAGGTTCTTCATTGATCTACATGATCAATGATTTAATGCAACATAGTCAACAACCCGAAAGTGACTATTTCTTATACAATCATGAGGAACTTTATCAAACCCTTATAAAATTAAAAGCTAAAGGCACGAAAACCTTGCTATTCGGTGTGACATTTGCACTTCTTGATTTTATTGAAAAATATGAATTGACATTTCCGGAGTTAATCATTATGGAAACTGGGGGAATGAAAGGAAAACGTAAAGAAATGGTCCGTGAGGAAATTCATGATTTATTATGTAAAAGCTTTCAAGTTCCAGGAATACATTCGGAATATGGAATGACTGAATTGCTATCACAGGGCTATTCATATGGTAACGGGATATTCAGACACCCCAACTGGATGAAGATCTTAATTCGGGAAACAAATGATCCGCTAACGCTTGCTGAAAATAAAAAAACAGGCGCTATCAATGTTATTGACTTAGCAAATCGATATTCGTGTTCTTTTATTGCAACCCAAGACCTCGGAAAAATCTATGATGATGGATCTTTTGAAGTCTTAGGTCGCTTTGATCAAAGTGATATACGTGGTTGTAATCTTCTCGTCCAATAAGTTTTATTTTAAGCTGGGATACAATCATAAACTTCAATATTATACACGGAAGTAAAAACTTGTTTTGCCTTAAATGATACTTCCCTATCTTATCGTGCCGAATCGGCTTTCTAACGCTGTATCCCCCCGCCTGTCACATTAACAAATGAGCAAACCTATCGTTATTTCAACAAAATTGACACTTTTTAGATTAGGCTCAACGCAAAACAACTCCTTCCGAATTACATATTTAAAGATGAGATATTATTCCGACTTTCTTATAATTTCTTAAGGAATCAATCTTTCTTTATTAATTTTTTATTTATTTAAAAAATTCAATTAGACTTACTATACCTCCCACAACATCAAAATATTTTTTTCCCATCAGTAAGAAAAAAACTTTGCATATAATACATTTCTTCCTTAATTTTAGTATAGAAAAGATTAATTAACCTATTTTAAAATTATGATTAGAGTATTAACAAACCTAGGCGTGGCCATATCGGCCTATGGTATCCTTCATCAAAACAAAGAAGAAGATGAACAGACTCAAAAAGAATTGTTAGAGGCGCTGAAAGAAATTGAAATCGATTCCAATCACATGTACATCAGTCACGGAAACCATAAGATGGCCCAGAAGTCTTTCCGTATATTCTACAGTCAGCTTCGACTGTTTTTTGATAGGATATACCTTAAAAAAAACACAGAGGTAGATCCAGTCATTTTGAAATTTCACGAACTCTTTCAGACTTACGAAAACATCTACAGTCAAGATATGGATCTGGAAGAACCATTGACACACTATCAGCTTCAACTTTTAAAAGTAGAGATCATGGAGAAATTTCCTGCATTAAAAGACTCCCTATTAAAAAAAGGTATAGGGCAGGTCCTGATATTAGAGATCCAGGCTGCAATAGAAAGCCTTTTTAATGGCGCAGAAATAAAGATTTATTATTATCATTATCTGTTCTTCAATAAATTGTTACAATCGCTAACAAATATTGCTCAGGATAGCCGAAACAAAGATTGGGAACGTCGCTTTATCGAGACCATGATCAATATCAACTTCAATCATATGGGATTTTTTAATCGCTGCTGTGAGCTAATAAACTCTCAGCTTCAAAATCTTTGCGAAGACCATCAAATGATGTCTATTGATATAAACGGGCTTAGAATAAGCCAAGCTTCCCGTGATCCTAAATTATACTTTGATACTACCCGTAAGCATCTTGCAGACCTGCTCATCGAATATGCGGAACAAAGAAAAAACATAAAAAAACCAAGATGTTTATATACATCAGATACCAAATCGGAAGATTGTACTGGCGTCTTGAGCAATTTAACTGCAGGTGGGGCCAGCACCTTCTACCATTACTTTCAAAAAGAAAACTTTTTAAAAGCAGAAAATAAGAAGTCAGGTGCTAAAAACTTTGCAGGTAATGTAAAATTAAGCAATGGCGCTAATCTGACGGAGGCACAGCTCCTCAAGTTTGACAAAGGTAAACATCGTAATGACATTAGGAGTTTAGCCATAAAACTGAAAGCTATCCTTGACCAGATTGAAATTGATCTCGATAATTCATATGGATCACCTAAAAATAGGCGCTGATACTGCTCAAGAAAAATATTTCCCATGGTCTACCTTCTTTTTTCAGCTAAAAATGAAGGTAGACTAAAATAATTTGCGAATTCGCTACGATGTCTTCAAAAGACAAATTAATTTCATCCTAAAAAGCCCTCTCAATACTATGCTCAGCCATGTTTTTTACAAGAATCTCAATTTCTTGTAAAAAGGACAAAAATCCCAAAAATCTTTGAAAAGATCGTATTTCTTTGTTCTTAATTACCTTTAAGACTATTTAAACAGTTGTTTACAAAAAATCACATCGTCTAGAATTCCTAAAGCCGTGCTATATATTTGAATTTAAACGTACGAATAAAGTATTTCGAACGCTTCCCAAAAGTGACTATTTCAAGAAAATAAAAAATGCAGTAGTTCCTTTCGAAAAATATTAATTGTCGGTGATGTGTAGGATGCCGCCGTTAATGTGAAACCAGCCATGACTCCCTAGCTCCAGAAGAGCTAGGGTTTCAATGACTTAAAATTTAAAAAGAATATTATGAAAACAGATAAGACAAGAAAAAGTAAAATACTACCGCCATACCCGATTTGAGATTTGTATTTGTCCTTTATTTTGAAATAGACAAATGGAATTAAGAACATAAAAGCCTGACATAAAGATGATATAGAAAAAATTGGTGATGGCAATATTACGGGTTTGTGCCATTTCTAAAATTAGAAACCAGCTAAATAAAAAAATGAAAACAAATTGATTGGCCAAATAAGGAGTCCAGGCGCCAATTCAAAACACAACACTCTGATAGTTGGAGGCTGTGGGGGCCAGTACATCTAAAAATGCTACTGTGATCAGTTAACCTAATGATAATTTAACTTAAAACAAAATGGCAACATTTCAGTTGAATAACCCTAGTAACCCTGGAGATCCAGCAAGTTACTCATTGGGAAGCCCGTCTTGTTCAGGAAATAATCAGATCTGTTCTATAGAAGCACCAAATGCAGGTGGTGTTCCTACCATTTCAAATGCTCTACGCAATGAAATGTTACAAGCTCTGAATACGAGAACAAGCACAACAAATGTAAAATTAAAAGCTTAAATAAGATTTTAATTTTTACATTTAATACGAAAGAGCTATCATTTTTTTGATAGCTCTTTCCTCTAATTTTATTGGATAACAAAACACGGTATTTCTCGATCTTCCTCAGTAAGTAAAAAGCCAAATTCCTTGAGACTACGTTGCAATTCTATAAAATCCGATTGTCCTTTAAACATATATTTATTGAGATTTTTAGATTCGTTTACAACCGGTGGCCTATCTGCATTCAAGTCAAGCATAAATGCAAAATCATCTATAGCTTGACCATTATGATCTGATTTTCCGACTTGCCTTCCTTCATCTTTGATGACCCAACACCTTACCCTTCTTGATTCGATGAATGTTTTTACTCCAAGCTTTAGCTCCAGATCCCTTATCATGGCAAGCATTCTTCTCTTTTCATCTAGCTCCAGATCAAAATTAGCTTCATAACTTACAGCATATTTCTGATTCCAGATTTGTTGATAGCCCGACTTTTCTCTTTCAAATATAAATCGCTCTTTATCAAATCTGTCAATCATAATACGACTATCTTTCATATAAGGTAATTCGGTGGTTTTTCCATAACAGTAAAGAAAAGCAGGTACTATATCTGCGTTTACAATATACTCCCGCACTTCACGCTGTGCACTGTCTACTTCTTGACTGAATTTGCTATAGGCGCCTTCAATATAACCGGTAAGAACTGAATACTTCCCCTTCTGATTTTTCATCAGCGGAATCCCATAATCGAACACCAAATAATCATCTTTAATCGGAAATTCGATTATACCTTTATCAAATACCTTATTAACCATTGCCTGATCCACAAACTCAGAATAAGTGATGGCCACCACCTTTCCTTTATAGATCCAGACCATATGTGAAACAGTCTGATGCGGAAAATAGCTCGACCAAACTTTGTCTTCTACCACATAGTCCAATTTATTGGCTTTAAAGACTTCGTTATGGGCCCGAAATGCTTCTGCTCGATTTTTCTTTTCATCTGAGATGGATATTATTTTTAACCTTCCCTTATTTTCCTGTTCCACCTTATTTAATCGGGGCAGTGCGGCGATACAGCTCGTGCATGAAGTATTCATAAAATCGAGAATAACCAATTCTTCAGGAAGCTGGCTGACCGAGCCGATCTCTTTCCCCTCTATTGTTATACCAATAGCATCAGAAGGGACTTTTTCGCCGATTCTAACTGTTTTTTGTACGGTATCTTTTTTAAATGTAGGTTCTTGTGCTAACAGAAAAGTCGGCAGAAAACATAGTAAATAACATAAATTTCTCATACTATCGTATCGTTTGTGTAAGTGTTGAATTATTGATGATTTCCTGAGGGATCAGAAACGTATAAAAAGGATCGTTAGGTAATAACTGATACTCCTTACCTCCTATCTGACGTTTTAATATAGTTGCTGTTTGACTGTTTAAATTCAGGCGTTTCAGATCGGACCATCTTCTCTGACGCATCACCAGTTCCTTTCTCCGTTCTTCTAAAATGATTTGGAGCAATTGCGATGGATTCTGTACAGCAATGGGTTTAAAAGTTTCTCTTCGATACCGTTTCTCCAATAAACTATTCAGCGAGGTCAGGGCTTCATTAATCTGATCTGACCGCACCAAGCATTCAGCTTTTGTCAAGATCAATTCATCTACCGCAAGACCGCTGAATGGAGCTTGATTAAATTCGCCATCATAATTACCTTTGAATGAAAAAGTACTGTCTTCATTCTCCATAAACAACAGGTTTTTGCGGAGATCGTGATCAGCATAGCTTTGAAGAAAATTAGGATCCACTTTCCAAACTGTATAATAATACGTATAGGTTCCTGTTGAGATAGCCTGAAAGATCACTTCCTCGTTAAACTGTTTAAATGGACTCTCTTCGTCTTTTCTTAAAGTATTATAGTCCATGAGCATACTGTTATCTACCAGAGCTTTATTTGTATAAAACAAAGCCTTCTCATAATCCTGCATATAGAGGTAGATCCTTGAAAACAGTGCTGCTGCAGCAGTTTTAGATGGCCTTGAAGGAAGTCCATTTATCATGGGCAACAGATTTTCGGCCTGCTCCAAATCTCTTAATAGTAGATCAAAATATTCATTCAAAGTGACACGTACACTTTTTTCCTCCACATTGGGAGAGGTACGATAAGGTAAAGCAGGTATATCTCCATTCGAACCATCTTTTTGTGGAACTGCCGTAAATATTTCAGCCAGACTGAATAAAGCATAAGCCCTATAAAAGTATGCTGCCCCCTCTAGTTGTTCACGCCTGGTTCCTCCGGGCAATTCTTTCAATATCGATAAAACTTGGTTGGCGATGTAGACCGCTTGATAAGGTGATGCCCACTGCGTTATAACCGGTGCTGTTTCCTTATCCCAGATATAAAGCATGCGGTCTTCATAGTCCCCTAAACTGCTCCAGTTATCGGCACTGATGGAAAAATTATCTGCACAGAGCTCTCCAACATAAGGATACCCCATATTTATTGTGCCATATCCGTCCAGTAAAGCTTGACAGTCCTCAAACGTATTGGGGATAGCCAGTTTAGTATCGGGTTTTGTTTCCAAAAAATTACTGCAGGACTGCAGGCAGAGTAAGATCAGGCTCAGCAGGATTCGGTTGTATAGTAGATGATAATTCATAAATTTAGATTTAAAATGATGCCTTGGCACCTATTGTATAAAGTCTAGGTGTAGGGATCAAGAAGTTAAAATCAGGATCGTTTTTATATTTTGATTTGCGCCATACCATCAGATTGAGGTTATCAGCATTCACATAAAGCTGTATTGATCTGAAGCTCTTCGAATGGAGATTCAGCTGATACTGCAAGTTGATATCTTTTAACCTGACATGGTCAGCAGGTTCAATCAAGACTTCTGAATTTTGATAAAACTGGTCTCTTTGACCATTCATCGGATATATAAAAGCAGGCACATTGGTATGCATTTCATCACCGGGCTTTTTCCACCGCAGGTTAAAATCATCTTGCATTTGCCAGTATTGCGCTAAGCCATTATAATTGATGCTTTGGCGTCTGTAGAAATACTTTAATTTATATTGTAGATTGGCACGTAAAGACCATGATCTCCATGAGAAAGTATTAGCTAGAAACCCTGCGTATAAAGGTACGCTGGACCCCATGTAGTTGACATCTTCTATGCCCACAGACATGATTTTGGAATAATCCTGAGACATCTCACCATTATAATAGCCCAATGGAGCTCCGGTTTCATGGTCTAATCCTGCAAAGCGAAATGCATATAGGCCGTACAGATCCCTACCGACAACTGGATTAGGCGCAGTGGTAGCCCACATATAACTGGAAACACTCGAATGTTTGTAATTATATTTGGTAACCACACTCTTACCATAGGTAAATATCAGATTAGAATTCCATTTGTAATCTCCTGCGACAATATTGGTACTCTGCAGATTCAGTTCAACACCCTGATTCCTAAAATTAGCAATATTGACTGCTTGCGTATAAAAACCAGTTGTCGGATCAATATTGGCTAATGCAACCAGATCCTTTGCCTCTTTATTATAAAACTCAACATTCCCATTTATACGTCCATTGGTCATCGCGAAATCTACGCCCACATTAAAAATCCCTACACGTTCGGCACGATAATCTGGATTTGGCGGATTGACCATGTAGGCGTTCGTATATCCTGTATACGGAAAAACGCCATCGTATGCAATTGTTGGATAGGCCGATATCTGGGTCGTTATATTTCCGTTCACACCATAGGTAGTCCTGAGTTTTAGGTATGAAAAAGTTCCTTTAGGAAAGAACTCTTCTTTACTGATCTCCCAGGCGGCACCCAGTGACCAAAGCGGTTGCCATTTACGGTTAGAAGCAACGCCAAATAGATTCGCTGCATCACGGCGGACGCTACCGGAAACTACATACCGGTTATGGAGGATATACGATCCATTGATAAAAAGTGACACGAACCGTTGCTTATATTCTTCTATTTTATTGCCATTGAAGATCTGAGCCCTACCCTGAAATCCATTTAACAAAGGGAAACTTGATTTAAAATCAACAAGTGTAAACTCGATACGATCTGCATGATAACCATACAGTTTATAGCCTTCAATACGGTTATCCATACTTTTTAACTCTGCTCCTCCCAATACATTTAGAACACCTGCTCCCAGTTCTTTATCAAACTTTACAATTGCTCTTAAATAATGTGAAGTGAGATCGCCAATTCGTTTACTATAAATATCACCTACAGGTACATTATAGGTTAAAGAATTAGGTGTAAATTGGGTGTATAAATTAATATAATGCTGGGTATAGTACGAATCAAGCGATTCCAGATTTGTGGTTTTGCTTAATGACCGCTGAAATTGATAAGAAGTAATGAGCTCCCAAGGTTTACTGAATTTATAGCTGGCCGCTATACTCAATGTCGCATCAGTGATGCGTGTATTATTTTCGCTCGCATACAGTTCATTCATGATATTATAACGCTCCGGAAAGAGCCGGCCACCGGCAAGCGTATCAATATACGATTTCCGAAAAGTGACAGTTTCCAGATCAATACCTACGCCATGATCATCAACAAGGCGTAAGTAAGGATAAAAAGATTTTCCTGCACCTGAATATAGGGAACCATATCCAACTTTAGAGTCACTTCCCTGTCCCTTCTTTCCGTTATCTGAAAATGCGATATTGAAATCAACTGAAAATCGATCCGTTGGTCGAATACTACTAACAAACTTAGCACTGATTCGGTCTGAATTATTATTTTTAATACTTTCAAGTGATTTATCAAATCCCAGACTACCTCTAAAATCCATCTTTTTACTTCCGTATGCTAAACTTGCAAAATATTGCTGGGTAATGTTATTACGGTAGATATAGTTCATGTAATCATCCCGAACATCATTTTTTTCAAATGCAATCTTTTGTTGCTGATAGCTCTCCTGATCGATTTTTCCAGAACGGACTTTATCCAGTAAGCTAACAATAGGCGATAATGTGTAGTCAGGATAATTGATCATCCAATCGTAGTAGTTATTTTCAAATAGAAATTCTTCCGACTCGATAAAATCCTTACTCGACATATGGGGCAGTTTATAAATATCAGGTTTTTGTCCAATTTGGAAATTGGAACTTAGGTCCAATTGTATACGATCGGTTTTACTGCCCGACTTAGAAGTAATCACAATCACACCATTTCCTGAACGTGTCCCCCATATCGAAGCGGCAGCAGCATCTTTAAGAATCGTTATATTTTCTATATCATTGGGATTGATATTACTCAGGTCTCCTTCATAAGGGAAATTATCCAAAATGATCAATGGACTCCATGCCCCTAAAAGTGTCGAATTTCCACGTTGATAAAGTTGCTCTTCAGGCTTCAGGTTAGGTACACGTTTTTCAAATCGTAGCGAAGGTGACAATCCTTCCAATCGATTAATAAAATGAGAAGATTTACTGATATTTAGCTGTTCATTCGTTAGGACTTCAAAGCTCCCGGTCGCTCTTTCTTTTGGTATTTTTTGGTATCCTGTAGACACCACTTCAACCTCGTCAAGCTGATTTTCAACAGGATTTAGTTGCACATGCAATACCACTCCGGACGTATAATCCAGCTCTAGGGTTTTATAGCCGACAGATGTAAACTTCACTTTGCCCGTACGCTGAGTGACAGCGACGCTGAAAGAACCATCTTTCTTTGTCGATGTCTTCACGTTATCTGCTTCAACACGCACGGATACAGCTTGTAACGGCTTCTTATCTACAGCAGAAATAACCGTTCCCTGCAACACATAATTTTGCTTATTCTGAGCTTGTGCGGATACCGATCCGAAAGTCATCATCAGCAGTAAAAGCAATACTGCTGAAAACGTTGATTTTGTCAATCGAAGCACAAAAGCCTCATTCACATAATCCCTAACACCTCCTTGTATTTGATTTGAAAAGCATTTTAAGCGATTAGACTGATTATTAATGCAAAACCACTCAGATGCCCAACAAAAGAAATTGGAGCGCTTAAATCTTCTTATTTTAGATAATGCGCTTTCCGCGTAGGGATTAAGTAGGGATGAAGCATAGATAAAGCGTTGATAGTGCGTTAGTAGTGCGTAAATGGGTACCGTTTTACGCACTATCCATGCATTACCAGTATTTAGCATACGCATTACGTACGCTTGAGCAACACATGAACAACCAAATTCCCGTACTTGCCTAGCGCATGCCAGTCGTAGCACTGCTAAGCTATTAACCTCAGTAGCTCTTTGGTAGCTCTCCAGTACATTCCCAGTACCCTTTTGGTACCTTTTCAGTAGGGCATTCGTGAATAAGCCGTACTCTGACCGTACAGCAAGACCGATTTTAGCAAGTACATTCTTTATGAAAATCAATAAAAAAGCAAAGCCATTGGTTCGGATCTTGTTCGGACTTTCTTTTAACCTTCTTTTACCCTTGTAGTACGTTTCCCCGTAACTGCACAACACTTGCAAAGTACCTGCACCGTCCCTTCCCTTGTGCATCGACGGCAAAAGTACGGCGCACATACGGTGCAACGACGTCCGGAGGTAAAACAAGGTTCGAAGCAGGTTAAAAGCCGGTATAGAGCGGGTACCTGATGGACAATGCTTCGATTTGCTGTTTGCCACATCCAGCAAACTTCTACTAACTTTCTCTTCCCTGTCTTGACCTTTTCTTCTACCTCCACTTGACTTTTGTTCGACCGTGCTTCGACTTTTCATGCACTGTAGCCGATGAAATCCCGAGGCCGACTCGAAGCCCAGTCGCAGAAACTTAGAAGTTGGTGTTAAGTTGGTTAAGAAAAAATCAGAAGTTTCTAGCCTTCTCATTT
The DNA here is from genome assembly GCF_025961315.1 of Sphingobacterium kitahiroshimense. Taxonomy (NCBI): domain Bacteria; kingdom Pseudomonadati; phylum Bacteroidota; class Sphingobacteriia; order Sphingobacteriales; family Sphingobacteriaceae; genus Sphingobacterium; species Sphingobacterium kitahiroshimense. The sequence goes on from NZ_JAOQNK010000001.1 coordinate 1,841,287, forward strand.
TTCTAGTCTTTCTTTGCTTACCTTCTGCTATTTCTGTGGTATTTTGTTGCTTGTTTATTACCGATTCATTACCATTTCTAGGCTTATTCTTTAATTCTTGGAGGCTTCTCCTTGCAGACTCCGTTACACCTTGCTTGCCTTTTCTGTGCTCTTTTATTACCGTTTGTTCGGTATATTGACGATCAGTTATCAAAGATGTACCAATGGATTGCAGAGCCAGCCCATACTCAGGTACAAGGCAGTCCCTAAGGATAACCATACCTTCACCAGCATCGTATAAACGAAAGACTAAATCAGCATTAGTTGCATGTGCAATATTATTTTCTAGCGCTTTTTTAACAATGGTATATTTAGGAAATACCCCGTAATTAATGCACTTATTTATTATCGTATAAATGGATTTGATAACACCCTTCAAATAGGCATGTACTCTCCCATCCTTATAAAAATTGTTCATTTTTAAGGTTTATAATTTTGGCATTTACCTGACATGCAATAGATATCCAGAAGAGCTTCCAATTGAAACTAATCAGGAGCTCATTGCGCCGAGGCTTTAAATAAGTGATGGAATCGAAAAGCGTTAAATGGTCATCATAAAGATCATATATTGGTCTACGGTACGCTTTCATCGATTAAGTCATCGTAATGACTTATAATCGTATAAGATTATGGGGGGATTAATTTTCTTAAATGGCTCTGTTCAATTATCATAACTCGTTATTGGTAACGAGTCTACTTTCGGCTAGATGCTATTTAACTATAGCTGGGCTCTACAACCGCGCTATAAGGATTCGACGCCTGCAAATACGGTATACAGTAGAGGCCCATATGCTACAGTATGTCCCGAAGGTACATAAAATATCAATATGGGCATTAATACTACTGCCTCGATTTGCTTTAATTGTCGAATTTTATAGCCGAGACTCTTTTATTAATGCCTAAACAAACACAATAATACTTATCCTTTTCTCGATATTTGAAAAATATAAATAGTATAATCTCTAGCATTCATTTTGTAACTCACAGGAACATTTTGTATATTTACAATAATTATATTATACCAAATTATGATTACTGAAAGCAATGACAACGAGATTTTTACTACCATAGGTAAAAACCTACATACAGTTCGACACTCCCTTAAATTAACACTTGAGGCGGTTGCATCTGAAATAGATGTTACCTATCCAGTTCTAAGTAAAATTGAGAATGGTCGATACTTGGGGCTTAGTATTGGATTATTAAAGAAGTTATGCAATTATTATAAAATTACGATAGCTCAAGTTCTAGATATAGAAGGGCATCAAATTTTTAATTATTCACAATATATAAATCAACCTGCGGGTAATCATTCTATGACGAATAACATAGCAGATGGATATGAACTAGCTATTCAGTCACTTAAAGAACAAATCGAATATTTAAAAAACCAAAATCAAGATTTGCTAAATAAATTATTAAACACAAAATAGTAAATTTGACATAAAACATTAGAGATGATAAATAATACCATTGATATAATAGCTCTTATCAGAATAGCTGGTAGAAATATTGAAGCTCTTCGTAACATCAAAAAGAAATCTGTCGAATCTTTAGCACAAGAACTAGGCCTAACCAAGGAAGAATTAATTGGAATTGAAGAAGGTACTGTTGAGGATTTATCTCTTAAAAAATTATCAGAGATAGCTAATTATTTTAATTGCACTTTACAACAGTTATTAGATCTTCAAATAGTCCAAATACTTAATCATAGTCAATATATTGCTGGTGGTGATCGAGAAGTTAAATATACACAGGAATTAAAAGGTGGTTATGATGAGTACATCAAACACCTCAAAGAAGAGATCCATGAGTTAAAGAGAACAAAATCAGAAAGGTAGAGATGAATATTCGGTATTAAAGCTGTAGTAAAATTATATTTTCGAAGAAGACTATATAGTCATAGAGAATAGTCATTTAAAAATCAATTATAATATAATAAACAAAAATGAAAAAAATATTTTTATCTGTTCTTCTATTATCTTTTGGACTAGGTTTAACTTATGGCCAATATTCGACCAATCGATATAGTATTACAGACAAAGTACCGAAAATAATTTATAAAGATCTTAAAGATAGAAACTTCCCTAACATAGAGGTTTTAGGCAAGCAGTATTCTGGTGAAAGCGGATTAACGTTGAAAGCCGAGATAGTATAAAGACGGTAGAAGTAAGTAAGGAAAAACAAGCTATTATAATAGGATTAACTGCTCATTATAAACCAGAATTCATTACTTTATCTGATCTTAGAAAAAATTATACGAATATGCAATCAGATCGAGTAATCTTTCAGATAGAAGATAAAATAATTCAGGATGATCCGGATACAACTTTTGTCGACATCAGTAATATTATGACGATTTCTGTATCTCCTGTTAAATTTATCGGTGACCTAGACGATCTTTATATGGTAACCCTAAGGGTACGTAATGAAAAAAACATTAAAGATCTAAATACGATACGTATTCGCTGATATCTGTCCTAAATTATCATATCTCCTATCTCGTCAAGTTAGGAGATACTTAAGTTTTGTCTTGTTGGAGATGGCTTTGTGAAGTCCGCCATCAACTCCATTGAATGTTTGCAATAATAGTAATAAAGCCTTCCCATTTTTAATAAAAAAATAGAAAGACTCAAATATACGTGACTAAAAAATATTTTTTAGCATCTCGATAAAGCGGAAAAAAACTCTTTTTTTATAGAATAATGATATTCAATTTGATTTATATATATATTTTAAGGCACTACAGATAAGATCTATCATTCACGATGTAATAATATAATTAAAACTTCAAAGATTTAGTAAGATTCAACCAGATTCTTTCAATTATAGACTGATCTTCGGTGATGATATCAGCATCAGCAAGGATACCCGGTTTCAGTTTGATAACAGAGTCTTTCTCGCTCCTACTTAAGGTCACCTTAGAGAAGAAAACACTATCTCTAATCGGGATATCGGAGATGTAATGAACCTTTCCTCTAAGATAGCCATACTCCTGATAAGGATAGCTCTGAACTTTAATCAACACATCTTGTCCTATTTTCACCTTAGACGACTTGCTCTGTGGAATCAATATCTCACCATAATAGTCTTCCTTATTGGCGTTGACATAAAACAGCTCTTCACCCATTTTAATCAATTGATTTTCTTGTAAAAAGTCACCATAGATCAAAGTACCCTCCGAAGGACTAGTAATCACGTATTGTTTTTTCCAATTTTCAGCATCACTAATGAATGTGTTTAGGGATTGATAGAATTTCTTTTCTTCTTCAAACATCTGATTATTGATCTCGGACATCTCTTTGTCTTTTGAGAGTCGATTGCTCTGGTTGCTAATAATCGTATTTTCCATCTGAGGAATAGATTGCCGCTTGGAGAGTAAAAGAGCTTCTTTCTGATGTAATTCTAGCTGACTGATCACTTTCTTTTCTGCCAGGATCTGATATTTGGCATATTCTTCTTCAGCAAGTGACAGCTCTCTTTTGTAAAGATCAAAGCTCTGCTGGATTCTTTGGCTCTGTTCATTGATATATTTAACCTCATTCTGGATAAAGCTTTTCCGTTTCTGATAGATTCCCTCTTTATTAATCGCTACATAATTTAGATAAGCGAGATAAAAGTTATGGTAGCTGTTCTGGAGCTCACCTAATTCCAACTCTGTTGGGGTAACGATATTCTTTAGATCTGTTAACTCAATGGTACTACTCCGCACCTGTTTCATCTTATCAAGCAAATTTAGTATTTGATCGTGGTCTGCTACGCTTTCCACATAGGCAATATTTGTATTTTTATCTACAGGAACACCGTCTTTGATCAGAATCTTCACTAGGTTTCCATTTACTTTACCTGTAAGCACCTTAGGAGCACTGCTCGTATTGAATTTCATGGATACATGTACCACTTCTGGATAGCTTATGAAAAATGTTAGACCAAAGATCATAAATAGCGTCAATACAATAAAGGTTATCCCCCTTTTGAGCAACCATGATGGTGGTTTTGAAATGATTTCATGTAAATCTTCAGAATGAATATCTTCTTCCATAAGCCTACTTTTTGCCATAATCGTTAATTTCCTAGTTCGAGTTGATTTTTAACGAGTTCATAGTAACTGCCTCGCAGTGCGGTCAATTCCTGATGCGTTCCCTCTTCTACTACTGCTCCTTTTTCTAATACGATGATGTTATCTGCATTTTTAACTGTACTAAGTCGATGGGCAACCACTATGACGGTCCGTTTGTTGAAAAACTGATCCAGCTTCTCCACGATTTCTTTCTCATTATTAGCATCCAAAGAATTGGTAGCTTCATCCAAAAAAATATAGGCCGGGTTTTTATATACTGCTCTGGCAATCATAAGGCGTTGGCGCTGACCCTGACTGATCCCTTTACCGGCTGTACCGATCTTTGTTGCTAAACCAAAGGGTTCATCGGCAATAAATTGTTCCATATTGGCCACACTGATCGCGCTCTCCATGAGTTTTTTGTCGGCGACCTCTTCGTTGACAGCGATGTTACGTTCAATAGTATCCGCATACACGTAATTTTCCTGAAGTACCGATCCACAGCTCTCACGCCATACTCCAAAATCAATCTGGTCCAATTTTTTTCCTCCGATCAGTATTTCGCCTTCTTCGGGATTATAATATCGCAAAAGAAGCTTTATTATGGTTGTTTTCCCACTACCACTTGTTCCTACGATGGCTGTTGTTTTCCCCTCAGGGAAAGTCAGGTTCAGTTTGGTAAAAATAGGATCATTTCCAGCTCCCATATAACGGAAGGTCAAGTTTTTGATCTCAATCGTCCTGTTATCAGGTAACTTTGTAAGATAATCTTTCTGGATATTTTCTTCCTCCTCGGTTTCATAGATCTCGTTTAGTCTTTCCAAACTGATTTTGGCATCCTGATAGGACTGCATAAAGTCCAGTAGAGACTCAACGGGATTACTTACCATACCGACAATATACTGAATCGCCATCATTCCCCCCAGAGTAATATCACCATCTATAACTGCTTTGGCACTGATATATGTGATCAGAATTCCTTTTGCCTGGTTGATCGCCATTGAGCCTAGGGACTGGTACTGAGATAATGCAAGACTTTCAACCTTAAATTTGAAAAGTTTAGCTTGCAAGGCTTCCCAACCCCATCTTTTTTGCTTCTGAGCATTATTGAGTTTAATATCTTTGATGCTCTGGATCATTTCAACCATGTAAGTCTGGTTTTCAGAAGCGATCTTAAATCTTTTCTCGTCAAGCTGACGTCGATATTTCATAAAAGCCAATATCCATAACGTATACAGTACTGTTGCCGCAAAGAATACTAGAAAGATCGTTTTGTTATAGATCAAGAGCAATAAACCAAAGATCACCATATTAACAAGTGAAAATAGGGTATTCAGAGTACTTCCGGTGAGAAAAGTTTCTATTCGTTGCTGGTCGGACATCCGCTGCATGATATCGCCATGGGTCTTTAGATCAAAGAAATTCATTGGAAGTTTCATTACCTTGATCAACAGATCTGTTAGTATGGAGATATTAACCCGTGTGCTGATGTGGAGCATAATCCAAGAACGGATGAAGGATACTGCGGTACTTCCAATAAAAAGCATCAGTTGCGCAATCAGGATCAGGTTAATAAAACTAATGTTTTTGGTATTGATCCCAATATCAACTACTGACTGGGTGAGAAAAGGTGTTATCAGTGACAGAATGGTTCCAAGTACCATACCTAAGATCAATTGAACAAACAGCTTTTTGTATTTAAAGAAATAGGTGAAGATCTTACCCCACCCTAATTTTAATTCCTGCTCATCCTCGTCTATTTGGTAAAAATCTGGACCAGGACTCAATACGAGTGATAGACCCGCATGTAGCTCTTTGGTCGAAAACCAGTTTTTGGAAAATTCTTTCTTATCATAACTGAGCAATCCGGATGCTGGGTCTGATACGTAGTATTTTCCATGACGAATTTTATAAAGAACTACAAAATGGTTCTGGTTCCAGTGCAGAACACAGGGTAGCTCAACTTCTTTTAACTGTTCGATTGACAATCGAACTCCATAGGTACGGAATCCCAATTTCTCTGCGGCTTCACTAATCCCCAACAGATTTACGCCCGCTTTATTTGTTTGGCATAGTTTCCTGATTTTATGGATAGAGGCCAACTTACCATAATATTTGAATATGATACGAAGACAAGTGGATCCACAGTCCATCTCATCCATTTGTTTATAATGGGGGAATTTTTTTAACACGAAAAAATTATTCTATATAAGTCTTAATAAAAACATTTTCATTACATTAATAACAATGAAATGACATGCAACTTATTTTTGTTTAATAGTTGATAGCAAGTATTTTTCTAAACAATGGAAAATCTGTAGTTCAATTATTCTTTGATCTTTAGGGAAAAATCTATTTACAAACATATGTATACAGTGCATAATATTTTCACGATCAATTTTAATTTGTTTAATTTCATGTTTCCAGTTGTTAAAGAACTGATAATTATAAACATCGGATTTAAATGTATTTAAAATTGAGTTTTTCCGATTTCTATATAGGTTATTTAACTGAATTCTTAAACCAACTGGATCATCTTTTTTATATTCTTCAAAAAGCACAGACTTCATATACTTAATGTATTCATACTGTTCTACAGAACCATCAATCAGTTGTAGGTAATTAAAAACAGATAAAATAGTAAAATTCCAACGTTCAGAATAAGTGGTGAATCTTTTCTTTTTTAAAATTCGAAGTGTTAAAATACTGTCAATATTAAACAATTTTTGCACTGATTTTATATCATCTTTTCCATATCTATTGTAATCAGGTATATAGTTATCATATATACAATCATCTAAGTCACCTTTTCCGATTAAAGTAAAAATAGGTTTTTTTATGGTATTGAGAACTTCTAAAACATTCTGTTTATTTTTTACTTTAATTCTCAACTTTAATAAAGAATTATCGCCACCAAATCTTAAAAAATGTATTTCTTTTATTAATGATGCACTTTTAAGTTTTAATATAATTCTAGCTAAATCGCCAACCACCAAATTTTCCAAAATTCTTTCATTACCCTTTATCACTAAGGAAATCCACTTATTACCAATAGAATGAATCTTTGGTTTGGTATCGAGTTCATCTTCTCTAAATTTCAATAAGGAATATTGACTAACATTTTTTTCAATATTCTTGGCCGTTATTAAAATTTCATTATAATAATCAAGCTCACTTGCCCTGTAGCCTGAGAAATCCTCCAAAGAAATATATTTGTATTTTAACAAATGACTTAACAAAAGTTTAATACAAAAATTATGTTTTGTATGAATTAACAATTTTTTATCATTTTCCAATTTAAGTAACACGTACGATGAAATATTTAGAGAATTTAAATAATCTGCTAAATCATTATGTGAAATTTCATTCTTCTTTAAAAATTTTTGAATAGTAAATAATGAAAGATTCCACATTCTTTCGGCTAAAATAATACCATTATAAGAAATTTTAGGTAAAAAAGGTTCATTGGTGTAGGAATTCCAATCCCAAATAAGTGCAGGCTTTTTATATTGGTCACTAATCAAATTCAGTATATTATAAAAGTCGAAATTTGGTAGATCAACATTTGGAGATGTTCTAACAGGTATAATTTCTCTTTTATTACTTTTCGAAAAAATTTTTATTTTTCCCTCTTGTACTGTCATTAAAATATCTGAAATACAGATTTCCTTATCACAACCAGTTTTTGCTTGATTTAGATTTATAAAATAACTTCTCTCAAGAAATCTCTTTGAAATATTTGAAAGATCATTAGGTGGTAGATAATAGATTTCTGCTAATATTGCACCTTCAAAATATTCACTTTCAAACGAATTTGATTCTTCAAAGTTCTGTGCATAATCTTTAAAATACGGAGTGAATCTGGAATAATTTTTACTGCTAGGAAAATCATTACTTGATTTTAAATGAAATTCATACAACTCATCTATCTTCAGTATTGAGCCAAAAATTCCGAAATTAGGAGAGCAATTCTTATGACCAACCGATAAATCATTAAATTTAACTAAATCTTCTTCTGAAATAACATAATGATCATCTTGATTATATTTACAGTAATTTAATATATGGCTGTAAAAATTATTAAATCTTAGATTCAAATATACTTGCTCACTACAAAGTGTAGTAATTTTATTAGGATTTGTAAAAAGACTATTACCACGCTCGGGATCAAAAATTTTCGTCAAAGGAACCAAATCACCCTCGTGATATTTTTTCTTGAAATTAGTAATGAATTCATCAATTACAGCTTTTGTGTTATCAATCGCATTGAATCTTAAAAAATTCAATTTGTTGATCGAATTAACAATTTGCGATGCTAATGTTTCGGAAATAGTAAATTTGCTTCCAACAGATACTATATCAATCCTTGTAGTTTGGACATTTGTTAAATTATCCTTAAACTGCTCTACAAGAAAATCTTTAATTTTACTATTATCATTTTTAGAAATACTCTCATCGTGATGTTTTTTTAATTCAATTAATAAGCTCTTTTCTGTATTTTGCAAAGAATCAATATTTATTTTACCTAAAAACGACTCTAATGAATAATTATCAATATATGACGGTGTTGTGGTAGCAATAATAAGCTTACTCTTAATTAATGAATTAATATATGAGCTCACTTCCATGCTTGTATTATTTGGAAATATCTTTTTAAAATATTCTATAATACTATTATAGGATATTGGTACAATAGTATCTGTTATAAAAGAAGATAAAAATTTTGAGCTTTTTATTACTTTCAGTTCATTCTCGCCATCTTTAAAAATAAAATATTTTAAGTATGTTCCTTCAAAAAAAACAGTAGAATTTATTGAATACATTAATGCCTGATAATATCTTTCATTATCCAATAAGAATTCGTTAAGAATATAAAGAACTTGAATATTTATATGCTCGTAAAATTCATTTTTATCATTATTTAGACATAAGTTTGTTTGACCTTCAATATTACCGAAGGATACAACCGAAAACATATCTAATGGTATAGCTCTACTACTTGCTCTACTAAAATATTTATATAATGTTGCATAAGTTTTTTCACTTATCTCATTTTTACAATCTTGCTTAATTAATTCCAAATAAAATAAGGGGGAAGAGTATTTCAGGGCGTCTCTGAAATTTCCATTTTGAAGAGTTTCTTTAATAGCTTTCTTAAAATCATCTTCTGTATCATTTTTCTCTAAAAGATCGAAAATATTCCTTAATGATAATTTAGGGTATCTTATAAAAAATGTATTATCAATTTTTTCCATATCATTAAATAAAAATCAGTGCACTAATATAGGGCACTGATTTCTAAAATCTAAATATTAGACCCAAGTATCATTATAAACCAGGTCACCATTACACATTTGTCCAGTTGGCAAAGGTAATTTAAAAGATGTCCCTCGTCTATCCTCAAAATGAGATGATTGTTTTCCTCCTTGCCAATCCATGCCACCTGCAATTTCTGACAACTGATCTTTTGTTAATTTTTCACCAACAAGTTTTAAAGATTTTTCCTTTTTCATAATTATTATTTTAAGTTTTTTAAATCCACAAGTTGAAACAAACTTGCTCTTTACTACAAGTAAGTTACTAAATAATATCATGAAAAAAAAATATATTTTTAATAAAGTGATAATATTGCAGAATAATCATTAAAAAAGCGTAAAAATATTGTTGCGGATAATATAATTTACATAAAAATCATAATCAAAGCTTCCTGTCGCTTTTTACACCTCTTTGCCATTTCATATTGATATAATTTAAGTTAGTTTCAATTAATATTAAGTAAGATACACCACTTCCGTCCCAAATAAATTTTAGGTGCGTATTTCCCTTCAAAAAACAGCTATTTTTAGATACTTTTGATTTTGGCTCTATTTTTTATTCTGAAAACATCTAAAGCTGTCCATTTTCCCCTTTAACTGGTGGCCTGATAATAGGATTATCTATCCATTGCCAGATACTTATTTTCACGAAGATATTCATCCTGATAAATCCCACCAGATTGGATAAATTCAAGTCGTATTTAGCCTTATTCTTAAGATATTTTAGCAGCAATATGCCGGTCAACGAAGTCCACATCTGGTTCATCACCGTATTTTCAGATGAACCCACAAAAGTTGATATTTTTAAGCGTTGTTTAAAGTGCTTGAAGTAGACTTCGATATGCCAGCGCTGCTTCTAATGTTTACCATCAGGCTGGCCTTCCATTGTATATTATTGGTCAAAAATTGTTAGTGGTTACCTGTGATGCTGTCCCAAAAGTGAAGCAAGCAGAGTGATTTAGCATTGTATTTATTGGACGCCGAGCCAGAAAGTTTAATGAGTTCATTTTTAATGATTCCCTTTTCCAGGAGCGCTTCACTCTGGTTTGACTGGATAACATTGTACTTCATGTTAGTTTTTACTCCTGCAAAAAAAATAACAGCCGTTGCTGTCCAAATACGTGAGCGAGCTGTAATCTACATAACCTCAATCCACCACCACGACGCTTCCTTTGGTAAAACTGTAGCTTCCCGCGCACTGGCTATCATAAACCTTTCCGTCCGCAATCTGTATAAAAACAGGTAGACAGCCATCATATTCCAAAACAGTGTGCAGTTTTACGGCACCTTTAGTTCTGCGAAACTTGGCCAGCCACTTACCGATAGGCATAATGGGATGATACTGCCATGCATTAGATAAACCTTGCGTTTTAATTGGGTAAGATCTTTGCGAAAATGCGTATCCTTTTGCCATAGCTTGTCCAAAAGAGAAAAGTCTATCCAGTATAGTTAACAGTGTATAAAAAAGGCAAAGCAAAAGATATTAATATCCTCTGTCGTTGTGATTTCAAATACAAATCGCTCCCCTTAAATAGAATACTGACCTCTTGCAAAAACCACTTGCTCCTATAATTCTTTCAATTCATGGCTTTACCACCTTTAAGCACACTTATCAATTTATATCTTTCCAAAAAAAACATTTCGCAAAATCATCAATCTTACCTTTGTTTATAACCAACTGTATTACTCAGGATAATCCAGGTCAAGCTGTTAATCTTGGCATAGTATATACACTTCTGCAAACTCCACTTCGGAAAAATCTATGCTGGTGGATCTTTTGAAGTGTTAGGTCGCTTTGATCAAAGTGATATACGTGGTTGTAATCTTCTCGTTCAGTAAGTTCTATTTTAAGCTGGGATCTTGAAACGTATTTCCAGATTGCATATCACCAGAATCATAACCTTTCTTAAACCAAGCTCGTCTTTGAGCTGAGGTACCATGTGTAAAAGAATCAGGTACCGCATAGCCTTGAGCTTGTGTTTGTAATTTATCATCTCCAACTGCTTCAGCGGCTGTCATACCATCTAAAATATCATTATAGTCAATCTCGATATCAGATAATTTATTAACATGATGTGCCCAAACTCCTGCATAGAAATCAGCTTGCAACTCGGTCATGACAGAAATTTTATTATTTTCAACTTCACTTAGTTTTCCCCTCATGCTGTTTGTCTGAGGTAAAAGTCCCACTAATTGTTGTATATGATGCCCTACTTCATGTGCAATTACATATGCCAGAGCAAACTCACCTTTTGCGCCAAACTTTGTTTTTAATTCATTATTAAAAGTTAAATCTAAATAAATTCGTTGGTCACCAGGGCAATAGAAGGGGCCGTAGGAAGATTTCCCGATGCCACATCCTCCAGTTTCTGTTCCTCCATCATAAAAAAGCAATTCTGTTCCTTTATAATTTTTTCCCAACTGCTCTCTAAAAAGTTTAGTCCACACATCCTCAGTACTAGCTAGGACAATTCTTGAAAAATCAGTCAATTTAGTCTCTTCGGCACTAAGTTCTCTTGGTAGTCCAGTCTGCTCCGTACCCGTCATATTTTGAGCCTGCTGTAATAATTGAGATGGATCTCCTCCCATTAAAAAACCAATTATTAAGACAATAATCCCACCTACACCGCCCAAAGTTAATTTTTGACCACCTGACATTCCTCTCCTATCTTCGAAGTTGTCACTTTTTCTACCTCCTTGCCATTTCATATTGATATCATTTAAGTTAGTTTTAATTAGTATTAAATAAGATACACATTTTATCGTATACAGCATCGCAAATTATATTCCAAATTATTAAGCATTTTTTGATTTGTTATGTTAACCTTTTATAATTATAAATATTCATTATGTTTGCACCTAAATCATTTGCAACTTATCCAAAATTTAAATGAAACTAGAAAATCAACTATTCGAGAGAGCGGGAAATAAATGTGAATTGAGTCAAGCAACTGATAATTTAACATTATATACATTGCCCCCTGAGTTACAAGCTACAGCTGAAAACACGATTGTTGTTTGTCAGAAATGTGCCGATCAGTTAAATAAAACTACACAATTAGAAGCTGAATATTGGAAATTCCTACCCGATACCATGTGGTCTGAAGTACCAGCAGTACAGGTAGCTGCGTGGCGCATGTTAAATCGTTTAAAAAACGAAGGTTGGGCTTCTGATGCGTTAGATATTTTGTATCTGGATGACGAAACGTTAGAATGGGCAAAACAAACAGGAGATCATGAAAATGATGGATATGTCGAGTTTCATTTAGATAGTATCGGTCAACAATTATTTGACGGGGATTCTGTAGTCCTTACGAAAACATTGGATGTAAAAGGATCATCTATCCGGGCGACTTTAGGTACAGTCGTGAAGAATATTAGACTTGTGTTCGATAATACAGAACAAATTGAAGGAAAAATCGATGGTCAGACGATTGTGATTTTAACAAAATATTTAAGAAAGCAAAACTAAAAAAATAAGGCTACAATCAAATTGTAGCCTTATTTTTTATTTCTGTTTCGGATAATCACGCATATGTGCAAATTCGTAATTTGGATGTAACTTCAAACTATCGATTAAATCACTTAACATTTTCTGTGCTTTTCTTGTCTGAAACATATCATCATGCATCAACAGAACAACGTTATTCTTCGAAAATGAGGTGCCGTTACGTAATCTATTATTTATCTGACGATATATAAAACTCACCGATTCGACTGGCATACCAGAAGGTTTACCCTTTTTCCATTCACAGTCCCATCCCATAGAGCGGTAACCATTTTGGTATAATAAATCGGCCGTACTTGAACCACTTTGCATATCAATACGTTTACGATCTGCAAAGTACCAAATATTACGTCCTGGTAAACGGACAATCTTATGTTTAAGATTCAGTTCTTTTTCATTTTTATCAAAGTCCTCATACGCTGATTCTGCGTTGCTATAAAAATAAGTAAACTTATTATTTGCATGATTGTAACTGTGATTATAACAATCCACCAGCGGATTGTTCATATAACGTTCATAATATTTATGCAACCCCTTACTCATTCGGTCATGCTTTCCAATTAAAAAAGCATTAATCTTAATATTCTTTGCTGTAGCTATTGAATCAATAAATTGACTGCCATTTAAAGGTCCATCATCAAAAGTCAAATAAATATAACGAGGAGACACAGAGTCGGTTAATAATTTCGCCGTATCAACTTCATGATGAAGAATACTCTTTTTACCCTTTACAGCAATTGTATCCTTTTTAATCTCTTTCTCGACAGTATCTTTATTTAAATCATCGATATCATCTATACTATCAACAGTTCCAATAGTAACCGAATCTGTCTTTTTACTCCCACCTTCATTGCACGATTGTAATGCAAGAGATGTTACCGATAATAATCCAAGGAACAACCCCAGATTGAATGCTTTCTTCATGTTATAATTCACTATTAACCCTACACATAAACCACTAAAGCTGCTATTTGATAGCTAATGATTTAAACGATGTAAAAGTAAGATTAAATTTAACAGAAATCCAATTTTATGAAACCTTTTTTCTTTTGGAATAAAAACATTTTTTCATCAAATGAGTTATATTATACTATTTGATCAAAGAAAATGCTTTCAAACCTTCATTTAAATAGGCCAGATAAGTAGTAGCATCATAATCAGCACCTTTTGGTTTAACCAAAACCTGACGGTTTGCAGGATTCATAAGCACATAAAAAGGTTGTGAATTGGATTCAAACTGACTCGATTGTAAATAACTCCACTTACTTCCAATTGTCTTCAACAATTTTCCCGAACTCGTTTTTTGTTGATCTTCAACAGCAAGCTCAGTGCGGTCATCAACATAAAGTTGGATGATAACGACATTATTTGTCAAAAATGAACGAACCTGCACATCTGTCCAAACATTAGCTTCCATTTTCCTACAATTAACACAAGCATGGCCTGTAAAATCAAGCATAACCATTTTATGATGGGTTTTAGCATATTGTAAACCCTCCTCGTAATCAAAAAACACATTTAAGCCCAGCGGTGCATGAAATAAATCTGAATATTTGCGTTTAGAAACGTCTGTTACATGCGATCCACCAATCAATGAGCCTTGATTTAAATCAAAGTCCTGCGTGCTTTGTGGCGGTAAAAAAGCAGATATTGATTTTAAAGGAGCACCCCATAATCCAGGAATCATGTATACCGTAAACGATAGTACAATAATAGCTATGAACGTACGGATTACTGACAAATGTGGCAGATTACTGTCATGAGAAAATTTGATTTTTCCAAGTAAATACAGTCCCATTAAACCAAATATAACAATCCATAAAGACAAAAAGACTTCACGGTCGAACCAGTTCCAGTGATAAGCTAAATCAACATTAGAAAGAAATTTCAGTGCAAATGCCAATTCTAAAAATCCTAAAACAACTTTAACACTGTTAAGCCAACCACCTGATTTAGGCATGGCTTTCATAGCACTAGGAAATAATGCAAAAAGAGCAAAAGGTATAGCTAATGCAAAAGAAAATCCAAACATACCTACAGCCGGACCTAACAAAGCTCCACTTGTAGCTGCCTGTACCAATAAAGTTCCGATAATAGGTCCAGTACAAGAAAAAGATACTAAAGCTAAAGTTGCTGCCATAAAGAAAATACCAGCCCATCCGCCTTTATCAGATTTTGCATCCATCTTATTTACCCATGAACTTGGTAAATTAATTTCAAATGCCCCCAAAAAAGAAGCTCCAAAAGCAACCAACATTAAGAAAAAGAAAAAATTAAAGACACCGTTCGTTGATAAAGCATTAAGGGCATCCGAACCAAAAATCATCGTTACCGCTAAACCAAGAACAACATAAATAACTATAATAGAAATTCCATAAAACAAAGCACGAATAAAAGATTGCGATTTATTTTGATTTCCCTTTGTGAAGAAACTGACAGTGAGCGGTAACATGGGGAAAATACAAGGCATTAATAGGGCAGTAAAACCGCCTAATAATCCTGCTAAAAATATTCCAAGTAGAGATTCACTACTTGCATGCTCTTCTGTTGTGATTACAGCCGTAGTTTTCTTAAGATTCTGTGCAGTATCAACAACTACAGAATCAGTCGAAACTTCAGAAATACCACCATCAACGAACTCCAGTTCGTCCATCTTAAGTAAAGTATCTGCCTCCTGAGCATGCGCAAAAGCTGGAAGAAGAACTATTAAAAGTAATAATTTTATGATGAATCTTTTCATAAATATTTTAATTATAATGCCGAGTGACAGGTTACAAATTGATTAAATCTAATTACAATGGGATAAATCCCATTGTAATAGATTCTATTTAAATATAAACATAGTGCCTAATACGCGATTAGGCTGAAACAAACTTTATAGCGATTCAGTATTAAAAAGAGATTTTGCTAACCTACTGATAGGTTTAAATCCAGTGAAAGCGAGATCTGTTGAAATATATCCAGCTGCTACAGGTTGTTCTCTTACTAAATCTGTACTCAAATATTTCTTATTATCGTCGCACAATAAGGTGACAACAACAGCTTCTTCCCCTAATTGCTCTTTTAATTTAATTGCTCCAATCACATTCGCTCCTGAAGAAATTCCTACAGCTAAGCCCAATTCTTTTGCTAATTTTTGGGCCATTATAATAGAATCACCATCTGAAGCAGAAACGATCTCATCCAACTCGTCCATTTTCACAATAGCCGGAATAAATTCATCTGAAATACCTTGAATACGATGCGAGCCAACCTTATATCCAGTAGACATCGTTGGACTTTCAGCGGGTTCCAAAGGATGAATCTTTACATGAGGATTTAAGCTACGAAGATGACGGCCTACTCCCATAACGGTTCCTCCCGTGCCAACACCAGCAACAAAAGCATCTGCAACTAAACCTTGCGAGGCTAACTGTAAACCAATTTCACGACCAGTCGTTAATTCATGAGCTTCGGCATTGAATTTATTTTCAAACTGTCTGGGCAAAAACACCCCTCCTTGCTGAGCTAGTTTCTCACTTAATTCAATACTCCCCAAAAAACCACCGTCTTCTTTACTAACCAACTGAATATCTGCACCCATACTTTTTATAATATCGATGCGTTCTTTACTCAACCAATTGGGCATAATAATTTTCACTTGATGTCCTAAAGCTTTACCAATAGCAGAAAAAGAAATACCTGTATTACCGCTAGTAGCTTCTATGATAACATCATCAGGCTGAATTTGACAATTCATGTAAGCTTTATACATAATATATAGCGCCATACGGTCTTTGATACTCCCTGTAAGATTATAATTCTCGCATTTCACATAAATCCTCCCAGCTTTCCCTTTATATGAGTATTGCAGCTCCAGCATAGGCGTGTTTCCTACTAAACACCATAAATGTTTAAATCTACTATCAAGCTCAGGAGACAAACATTTACTAAACATCAATTCGTTATTCATGATTTATTATTTTAAACAATATCAGTCTACAATCATTCGAAGATCTAATATTATCAGCAAAATTGACATAAAACAAAATAATATTCACTACATAAAGATTAAATCAATAAATTTTATCTAAATAATGATATATTTAAGAAATATTACAGAATCAACCAATTCATTACATTCATATCAATAAAAAATACAAAATGATGCTTGATGAAACCGACACTAAACTATTAAGAATTTTACAGCATGACGCTACACTTAGCAATAAGGAACTAGCATTTAGATTGCATAAATCTATCGCCGCTATACATGAGCGTGTAAAAAAACTGAAACAACAAGGCTATATTAAAAAAACTGTTGCTATTCTTGACCGGCAAAAAATAAACATGGGTCTGATATCTTTTTCACAGGTATTCTTAAAAGCACATACAGCCGAGGTTTTAAATGAATTTGAAAAAGAAGTTGCTAAATTTCCGGAAGTTATGGAATGTTATCAGATGGCTGGATCCTATGATTTTATGCTTCGAATAGCAACTAAAGATATGCAGGCCTATCACGAATTTTTAAGGTACCGCTTAGCCGTACTCCCACATGTGAACACCGTACAAACCTATTTTGTTCTATCGGAAACTAAAAGTGAAACAGCTTATCCGATTTAAAAAAATAGTTTTAATTAAAAAAGGGAGAAAACTACAGCTTCCTCCCTTTCAATTAACATATAAAAAACTATTCACTATCTTCTTCCATGTCCCTCACCTCTTTCTGAGTGACGATCGTGGCCTCTTTTATCATTTCTCTTGTCCGATTTTCTATGCTCCGATCGATCTCTATGATTTTCATGTCGCTCGACACGATGATTATCATAACGGTCATTGTGACGTGGACGATCATAATTACTTCTATGGTCTCTTATACTTACCTGATTTCTGCGATGAGCATAATGACCATAATCTCTTCTGTACCGATCGTGATGTCTCCAGGGATCTCTATCATTGACAACGACTTTATAGGTATTATAAAAATTAAAGTTACGGTATCGACTAGGCAAGCTTCTACTGGTTACCCATCTTCTACCATGATAATGCGTATAACGGCGATTGATCACATCATAATATACATTGATTTCTGGAATATAATAATACCTTACGTAATCATACCCCACTGGGCCCCAAGAAGGTTGATTACCAATGTTAATACTCACATTAACTTGTGCAGCAGCAGGTTTAACAAAAAACAAACCGCCAACTAAAACCGTCAAGTAAACTAATTTTTTCATACCTGCTCCTCCCTTTATTTATGTTTTTCAATTATTTATAGGTAGGACTCTATATTTTATAATAAGATTAATGAAAGGTTGTTAATATTTGTTAAAACGTTAAAATAAACTCAATATCAACATGTTAAAATATCAATTTAAAAATTATAGTCCAGCTAAGAAATTCCTAAATATTTATATAAACACGATTCATTTAAAAAGAAAAAATCATTATTTACTTTTGTCCTATATTTAAATCTTAATATGGTGACAAAACAAAATACAATTTGCCATTGTGGCAATTCACTTCCTTACGAAAATTGTTGCAAAAAAATTCATTTAGACCAAAAAGAAGCTAAAACTGCAGAACAATTAATGCGTGCAAGATATAGCGCATTTGTTGTTCAAGATATCGAGTTTTTATATACAAGCTTTCATTCTGAAACACGCAAGTTGCAAAACAAAATAGAAATTGCAAGATGGGCAAAGGAATCAAAATGGATGCAGCTCCGCATTTTATTTAGTAATTCCAATATGGTCGAATTTGAGGCACATTACTTGGATTCCGAGCTGAATTTACAGATTCATCATGAAAGATCCACTTTCAAACAAGTGGATGGAATCTGGTATTATGTCAATGGTAAGTTTATTTCATAAAAAAGGGATCTTATATTTGTTATAAGATCCCTTTTCTGGCTTTTAAAAGATATAATACTACCCCTCTAATTCCGGTTGGCCGTGATCATCTCTATATGGGGCCTCTTCGTCAAACTCACCCTCCCATTTAGCAACAACAACTGTAGCTAAACAATTACCGATCACATTGACCGAAGTCCTGGCCATATCCATCAACTCGTCAATTCCTAATATAGCCGCAATCACAAATGTTGGTAAACCAAATTGATCTGCAGTAGCAATTAATATAATTAATGATGCTCTGGGAACTGCGGCAACCCCTTTAGAAGTAATCATTAATGTAAATGCGATCATTAACTGCTCTCCAAAAGTCAAATGTATTCCAGCCGCTTGAGCAACAAATATCGCTGCCAAAGATAGATACAATGACGTTCCGTCCAAATTGAAACTATATCCTGTAGGAATAACAAAAGACACAATCTTACGAGGTACTCCAAATTTTTCCATAGCAGACATAGCCTTGGGCAAAGCTGCATCAGAACTTGTCGTCGCAAATGCAATAGAAACAGGTTCTTTAATCGCATTAATAAACTTTAATACAGGGATTTTCAGATAAAGTGCAACAGGCAACAATACAAAAGTTAGGAAACCTATTAATGCTAAATACAAAGTTGCTAACAACATGAATAGATTTTTCAGAATATCTACTCCCAAATGACCAACTGTAAAAGCCATTGCGGCACCAACTCCGATTGGAGCAAAATACATGATTAAGTTTGTAAACTTAAACATTGTTTCTGAAAGGCTTTCCGTAAAATCAACCAATGGTTTTCTTTTCTTTTCATCAACCATTGCTAATCCAATACCAAAAAGAACTGAAAACACCACGATCTGTAAAACTTGATTGTCATACACTGCTTTTACAATATTTTCAGGAAAAAGATCTCTAAAAAATGCCGTAAACTTATAAACAGGATGAACATGGTCTGGTAAAGTTTCTAAAATCTGTGCGTCATTACTTATTTGCGTTTTTGGCAGTTCTTCATGAGGCATATGTGCAACATCAACACCAACTCCAGCTTTAGTCAGATTTATAGCCCCAAGGCCAATAAAAATAGCGCAAGTCGTAGCACAAAAGAAATACAGCATAGACTTCCAGGCCATACGACCAATCTGTTTCAAATCAGAATGACCTGCAATACCATAAACTAACGTTGCAAATAAGATCGGTCCTACAATCGTCTTCACCAACTTAATGAAACCTTTACTTAGCGGTTGCAATGATATGGCAATATTTGGAAAATCTAAACCCACAAAAATACCCAAGATCATACAGGTCAAAATCCAAGTTGTTAGATTCTTCCGAACAAGAGCATTAACAATCAACACAGTAGCAACAATCCATCTTACTGCCATTAAAAATGATGGAGAAAAATTGACCCAACTAAATTCGTAACATATCGCAATAAGTGCAGCAATTGTCACCGAAACAAGGGTAATTAGCCCCATTTTTGATTTATACATCGGCAAACTTTTTATAAGGTAAAGTACAAAAATAAAAAAATACTAGGCTTTCACAAATATTAATATGGCGGATTATAATAACAGCAAATTTATTGGATACTTGAAGACATAAAAAAAGGTAGAATATGTACATATTCTACCTTTTTCAAAATTTTATTTTAAAAGCGATGCTTTTATTCAGCGTGTAACCAGGCTTTCTTTGCTAATAGCTCCTCTTCAGATTCACGAACCTCTTCGTCATCTACACAGCAGTCTACTGGACAAACAGCTGCACATTGTGGTTCATCATGAAAACCAACACACTCTGTACACTTGTCCGAAACAATGTAATATACTTCATCTGATACAGCAGCTTGAGAATCGTCAGCATCTAACGTTACTCCATCTCCAAAATCAATAACTCCATCTAATGCCGTCCCATCTGAGAATTTCCAACTCACTCCAGCGTCATATATTGCATTATTTGGGCACTCCGGTTCACAAGCACCACAGTTAATACACTCGTCTGTAATTTTAATCGCCATTTATAACCTCAAAATTATGATAAAAAACTATTTTTGTACTATCATTTATACAATCAAATCATTTTACACGTTTAAATACTAAGAGTAACTTGGTTTCGCTGATTGTATTAATAACACAAATATAATACAAATTTGTGTATACACGTTTATTAATTTTTACATTTTGACAAAGAAACAACGATTAGAAGGTTTTGCAAAACTTGCGAACTTATTCATTAATGATCATGCAGAGCTACAACATTTAGTTACAACTGCTCATCATAAAAATGCATGGTATACCGCAGAACACGTTAATAAAGCCTTTACTTCTTGGAAAGCAAATTTAAACCTTGAGCTATTAGAAAATTGGCTATCGCCATATCCTGATATTGAAAGTGACAAAATTGTAGGTTTAGTCTTAGCGGGCAATATACCTCTTGTAGGTCTTCATGATATATTATGCGTATTGGTCGCTGGTTTTAAAGCACAGATTAAGGTTTCTTCAGACGATGCTCTTCTAACAACTTACGTAATTCAGAAGTTGATAGAAGTTGAACCAAGATTTAAAGATCGTGTACAACTAGTGGATAGATTAACTGATTTTGATTTAGTGATTGCAACAGGTTCCGACAATTCTTCGCGGTACTTTGAACATTACTTTGGAAAAAAACCACATATTATTAGAAAAAACAGAAACAGCATTGCCATCATTACAGGTGAAGAATCGCACGAGCAACTAAAAGCTTTAGGCCATGATATCTTTGATTATTACGGTCTGGGATGTCGTTCTGTATCTAAAATATTTATCCCAAAAAATTATGATATAAGTCATTTCTATGAAGGAATTGAATCTTTTAAAGAGGTAAACACACATTATAAATACAATAATAATTACGATTATAACAAATCCATTTATTTAATAAATGGTGACAAGCATTATGATAATGGGTTTTTATTATTAAAACAAGATGACAAAATAGCATCACCCTTAGCTGTAGTTTATTTTGAAGAGTATGATAACTTAGACAATCTTTCTCAGCACTTAAATACATTATCAGACAGCTTACAATGCGTTACATCAGAAGCACCTTTAACGATCAAAACACCAGCTTTTAAATTCGGTGCCGGACAAAATCCTGCTTTAGATGATTATGCTGATGGGGTCAATACACTAGAATTTTTATTTGCAAACCAGTAAGCATAGCCTTATATTCGTGGAAGGATTTTTTGAAATAAAAAGTACTAACTTTGTAAATAGATGTATATAATCAAAGTAAAAGGAGTTGCCAAAATCCCTGACTATGTTCAATTAAGAGATGATTCATTCACTCTTTTAGCATATTTTAGGGTTGATCGCCCCGACAAATCTTTGGACAAAATTGGTCTCGGAGACAAGTCAGCGTACATTATGCAAATGGTAAAGGAATTGCCATTTGGACAAATAAAAAAATTAGAATTATAGTTCAATGTCTGGAAATACAGTAATCACATTAAAAAGCGTCGATATCTACCAACAAAAACATTTGGTCTTATCGAATGTGAATTTGAATATCAATAAAGGCGAATTTCTTTACCTCATTGGTCAATCAGGAAGTGGAAAAAGTAGTTTGCTAAAAATAATCTATGGCGATTTATATATTGGTAACGGAGAAGGACTAATTGCAGGTTTTGATTTAAAAAAACTGCATGAAAATGATGTCCCCTACCTGAGACGTAAGTTAGGAATCGTTTTCCAAGATTTTCATTTATTATCAGATCGCTCTGTAGAGAAAAATTTAGAATTTGCACTTAGAGCCACCGGCTGGAAAGATAAAACGCAAATTGAACATAGAATGCTCGATGTACTTGAAAAAGTAGGACTTCGCTCGAAATTAAAAAAAATGCCTCATGAACTTTCAGGAGGAGAACAGCAACGTATTGTTATTGCACGAGCACTCCTTAATAATCCGGAAATTATATTGGCCGATGAGCCAACAGGAAACCTTGACCCTGCTACTTCTGAAGAAATTGTATTGCTTTTACGGGATATCGCTTCTTCTGGAACAGCAGTTTTAATGGCAACTCATGATTACCAAATTATCCGTAATATGCCTGCACGCATCATCAAAACCGCTGATGGGGTATTGCTAGATCAAGTAGAAATATAACTGTCAATACTGACAGAAATCCTGATCATCCGACATTTTGTTAGTCCATTCTCCCGGTTACTGACAAGCTGTCGGATTTTTTCATTTTGGCAACAACTTTGACTGTAATTAGATTTTAGAGAAAGAACATTAGTTTCCCACATAGAATTTAGAAGAAATGAGCGAACAAGAGAATAATAACGAGACGATTCAAGATCCTATTGAGGATAATACAACGGAAAATCAAGAAGAGACGATTGAACTTTCTGTTGAAGAGAAATTAAGTGCTGAAGTAGCAGAGGCAAAAGATAAATATGTACGTTTATCAGCAGAATTTGATAATTATAGAAAACGTACAAGTAAAGAACGTGTTGAATTAATTCAATCTGCTGGAAAAGATGTGATCACAAAACTATTATCAACAGTGGATGATTTTGACAGAGCTTTAAAAGCAATGGAAACAGCAACAGATGTTGAATCAATAAAAACTGGTATAGAGATCGTCAATAATAAATTCAGACAAACTTTAGAACACCAAGGTTTAAAAGAAATGGATGTAGTAGGTAAAGAGTTTGATGCTGATTTACAAGAAGCAATAACGGCTATTCCAGCTCCTACTCCAGATTTGAAAAATAAAGTTATTGATGTTATTGAAAAAGGTTACTATTTAAATGATAAAGTAATCCGTCATGCTAAGGTAATTATAGGTCAATAAGATAAAAAAGATGTCAAAAAGAGATTATTACGATATATTAGGTGTAGCTCGTGGTGCAGATGAAAAAGAAATTAAATCTGCCTACCGTAAACTTGCCGTAAAGTATCACCCGGATAAAAACCCTGGTGATCATGAAGCTGAAGAAAAATTTAAAGAGGCTGCTGAAGCATATGATGTATTAAGCAATCCTCAGAAAAAACAACGCTATGATCAATTTGGTCATGCGGGTAGCTCTGCTTCCGGAGGCGGTTATGGTGGTGGCATGAATATGGATGACATATTTAGCCAATTTGGAGATATATTTGGTGGAGGTGGTCATCCTTTCGAAAGTTTCTTCGGTGGCGGTGGCGGAGGCTCAAGAGGAGGCCGTCGTGTTGCTAAAGGAACAAATCTTCGCATTAAAGTAAAATTAACACTCGAAGAAATTGCTAAAGGTGTTGAGAAAAAAGTAAAAGTAAATAAACAAGTAAACTGTCATACCTGCGATGGTAGTGGTGCAAAAGATAAATCATCTTTCCACACTTGTAATACTTGTGGCGGCTCAGGATCTGTTCGCCGCGTAACCAATACAATCTTAGGCCAGATGCAAACGACAAGCACTTGTCCTACTTGTAATGGTGAAGGGGTAGAAATTACCGCAAAGTGTACTACATGTAGAGGTGAAGGATTAGAAAGAGGTGAAGAAACAATTGCGATCAACATTCCGGCTGGTGTAAGTGAAGGTATGCAACTTTCAATGAGTGGAAAAGGGAACGCAGCTCCTCGCGGAGGTGTTGCCGGTGATCTAATTATCCTCATTGAAGAAATTCCTCATGAAGCATTAAAAAGAGATGGTCTAAATATTATTTATGACCTATATATTAATTTTGTAGATGCTACATTAGGAACAAGCGTTGAAGTTCCAACGATTGATGGTAAAGCAAAAATTAAAATTGAACCAGGAACCCAGGCCGGCAAGATATTAAGACTAAAAGGAAAAGGTATTCCTGAAGTCAATTCTTACCACAAAGGTGATCAATTAATTTATGTGAATATCTGGACGCCTAAAGCGGTCTCATCTGACGAAAAAGAGATTTTACAGAAATTGAAAGAATCACCGAATTTCAAGCCACAACCTGGTAAATCTGAAAAATCATTTTTTGAACGGATCAAAGAATATTTCGACTAGAAATATTAAATAATAAAATAATTATAAGACCATATGTCAGCACTGACATATGGTCTTTTTTTGTGTCATAATAAAAACTGACATTTTATCACAAAAAGTTAAATCAATATAAATATCAAAATATATGATAAATTATTTTTTCATAATGTCAATTTTTAAATCTCTGAAAACGTTTAAATTACGATTAACACAATTTATCAATACATTTCTATGACATTGAAAAATCAATTTGGTATCTATATTGATAATATCAATCAAATAGTCAAAAGGTTTGGCTATGGATATTGTAAAAACAAACTTTAAAAAAAATGAAAAAATTATTACTTACTCTAACAGCAGTAGCTGGTCTAACTTTTGCATCTCAAGCACAAGAATTTGGTTTCAAAAAAACTGACTTTATTGTAGAAGGTAATTTCTCAGCAAATACAAAAAATAATAAAACAGCTGAAAAGAAAGAAAACTCATTCAACTTCAATCCTTCTGTAGGTTATTTCATATCTGATAAAGTTGCAGTTGGTTTAGATTTCAACTTTGGAAATTTAAAAGCAACAGACTATTCTGGTACAAACGATACGTACAATAAATCAAGCAACTTTGGAGTTGGTGCTTATGGTCGTTACTACTTTTTAGATTTAGGATCACGTTTTAAAACTTATGCGCAATTAGCCGCTGGTTATCAACAAAGAACTGGAGAAGTTAACAACGGTACAACAACTACAGACATTCCTAAAGTTAAAGGATTTGGTGCTGGCGCTGGTTTAGGGATGAATTACTTCGTTACTGAAAACATCGCGATCAACTTTGGTTTAACAGACTTATTATCTTTTGGTACAGCTAAAGAAGATGGCGGTAAATCTTCAAACGAATTCAATGCTAACATCAACAGTTTTAACAACTTTTTTGATACAGCTAAATTTGGTTTAACTTTCAAATTCTAATCATATTTGAAAATAAAGAAAGAAAGGTCCGTCTCAATATAGACGGACCTTTCTTTTTTAAACGTAGCGCTTGATGATACGCAGCTTATGTGTGTATTTATTCCAATCCTTATTAAATATTCCCTCTTGATCCATCCTATCTATTCGAACACGGGAAGAAGCGTGAATAATGGTTTCAGAGTCCAGCATAATACCAACATGATTTATCCTACCTTCTTCATTATCAAAAAAAGCAAGATCACCTACTTGAATCTCTGACAAAAAGTCAACTGTCTGCCCTAATTCAACCTGTTGATAAGCATCCCTTGGTAAGGAAATACCAAAGGATTGATAAATCAATTGTGAGAAACCGGAGCAATCAATTCCAAATTTAGATCGCCCTCCCCAAAGATAGGGTACCTCCCAGTATTGCTTTGCGAGTATTGCAACCTGCTCGATGAAGTCTTCTTGCTCAAAATGCAGTTCAATTGCATTAAGCTCTACTAAATCATCTGCTCCAATATAAGGAAAATCCTTTCGTACAATCGTTCCATGTAAAAGCTGGATACAAAGATCATTATTGATAAGATGCCCCCCATCAAAACCGATCTTGATCTTACTTAACGACTGGTACTCCTCATACTGATCATCTGTTATTGCTAAAAATTGCCCATTCTGTATCCAACCAACATAATAGTCCATTTCAGTACGAACTTTTGTCCAATCCTTTGATTTCGTCAGTATTTCGAAAGCTTCTCCAAACAGCAATTGTGAAACCATTTCACTCCGATGTGATTCCTCCGCCCGCAATGGTACAATTGTTAAATTACATATTCCAAATTCCATATTTCTAAAACAAAAAACCGTATATTCAAGTTATTAATATGTACGAATATAAACTTTAATATCAGAACCATGGATACCAATGTTGTAAAAATAACGAGAATATTAGTTGCTGTGGACGATGAACCATGTTCACATAAAGCGATTTCCTATGCTAAAGAAATGGTTAAAAAATTTGAAGCTTCAGTAGCTTTAGTGACGGTTACCTCTCCCACTTCTCCTGCCAGCTATGGTGCAGATCCGCTGTTAGGTCAACAACCAATCATCATACCCGAAGTATCGGAAATAGAGCAGCAGAATGCTCAAAAATACTTAGAAGAACTAGGACAAGAGTTCGAAGGCGCTAATGAAGTTTTCTTATTCAATAGAATAGGCTCGGTAAAAGAAGAAATACTAGCCACTTCTCATGAGTGGTCAGCTGATCTCATCGTAATGGGATCAAATGGTAGAACAGGGTTTGATCATTTTATCTCGGGCTCCGTTTCTGAAGCTGTAATTAGAAAAGCAACATGTCCTGTGCTCGTTGTACCGGGTAAATGTGAATAAACTAATTCAAATCTAATAGTTCTATAATTATAAAAGCCATTTGCGATATGCAAATGGCTTTTATAATTATAAAAGCCATTTGCGATATGCAAATGGCTTTTATAATTATAAATTTCTTATTTTATTAAAGTTTGATTAAACGGGCAACAAACATACTATCCGCCTTTTCATAATATCCTTTTAATACTTTATAAGAATGGAGACTATACCCCAGTTCTTTTTGAATATAAGCAATCACCTCCTCATTTTCTTTCTCAAAAACAGAACAAGTGATGTATACCAACGGTTTACCCACTTTCAAATGCAATGAAACATTTTTAGCAATTTCTTTTTGCAATGTGGCAAACTCATCGATCTTCTTTGCATTAAAATAACTAATATTTTCAGGGCTTCGACCCCAAGTTCCAGAGCCGGTGCATGGAGCATCTAAAATAACTCCATCAAAAAGCTCAACTCCCAAAATAGGCGTAGTATCTTTCGTTAAATCAACTATTTTTTTTCGATAAGCTTTTATACCAGCCCTTTCAAAACGTTCATCTAAATTACGCAGAATGCTCATACGAACATCTGAAACCAATAAATTAGTAGTCGGATGCTTATCTAGGAACAATAAAGCCTTACCACCAGAAGCGGCACAGGCATCCCACCAATTTTCTTTCGGCAAAGCATCCATAAATTCAAGGGTCCGCTGAGAAGAAAGATCTTGCACTTCGATTACACCATCGAGATCCTTAAACCGCTGTAGTGAAGTTCCATTTGCTAAAGCAACAGTTTGTTCCGTTATAAATTTATAGCCGATCTGTTCCGCTTCAAAAATAGCTTTCACAAACTTTTCCTTACCTTTTCTAATCCGAATAAATAAGTCAGGTTGCAAGAATTGATTTTGTATAAAATCAACCTGATCTATCGCAGATGAAAGGTAATTTTTAAAAGGAAAAATGGTATCTAGCTCCAATAATTCTAGTTTTTTTAAAAAAGCTATTTTTTCTTCCAATGATAGGCTTAAATTCCAATCAGGTTCAAATAAAGCGACAAATGGACTTTCTGTTTCACATAAGTACTCCGCAATGATTAATCTTTTTTGTTGAGAAAGCTGCGTTGCCCCCTTACCCAATCGAAAATAATTATAACACAACCGGGAAGTCCATTTTCTGTCCTTTGATCCCATTTGCTTATTAATTTTAAAAAATGAAGTTAGATAACGAGCAAACGGCTCATTCCCTTCATAACCATCCATTGCTCTTTCAAAATTACGAATTTGCTGCTGTACTCTTTTTTCACTAAAATCACTCATCTTTACTTCCTATCAAAACTATTATTACGATACACCATAAATCGAACCCCTCTATTTACATATCCCCACTCAGGAAAGTAATCAAAACTAAAATCACTATTTATTCCAGAATAGGTTTCCTTAACCAAATGTTGCGCGTAGTCATCGCCATACTTAGCAATTAAGCCCCCAAAATAAATAGCGGCATCGTAACCTTTATAAGAAAAATCTGATGGAATTACCTGAAACTTATTCTTATACTTTTGATTAAATCGTCTTGTTCGCTCAGCATTTTCATCCACTAATGTTGATGTCGTCACGGTCAACTCATAACGATCAATATTCGTGTAATCTTCAAAAGATAATTTTGCCCAATTTGGGTGACCATACAATTTAAAAGCATAACCCGACTCACTGCTTTGCACGTCCATATTTGCTAATAATGCTCTAATCTGATTTCTATTTGTAGTACCACAGACAATATGATTAGTCCCAGCAACAACTAAGTTTTCGTTTAATTCAGCTATAGAAGTCACAACTTTTATTTGCAGACTTTTATTATAACCCAATGCCTCTGATGCAAAGTTATCCAAAAACTGTTTACTATCACCATCTTGTATATTGTAAACCAAAACAACGTCGCCGTAAGCATATTGCTTGGCTACATGCTTCGCCATAATTTCAGAGTGAGCACGAATAGAAGGTGTTAAAGACACTAAATTGGGAATCGCAAACTCGGAAGCCAAAGTTGCCGCTAAAGGTGAAATTTGTAAAATATTTTTCTCTTTAAAGGCTTGTGAAAATGCTCTAATCTCTTTTGGATAAACAGGTCCTACAATTAAATTGGCATTTTTTATAGACGCTGAAGCAGCTAAAGATGTGTTTCTAAAATTATCATCTTCAGAATCTATAACCTTTAAACTAAATTTACTTCCTTTTTCACCCAATTCTTCCAAGCCAAGTTGAAACCCTTGATAAAAATCCAACGCTAAAGCCGATCTTTTAACGTCTTCAGCCGTGGGACGCATACCTGCGATACGGTTTAATTGAAAAGGTAAGAGAAGAGCAATTGATTTTTGATTTTTAAGGCTTTCACTCGCTTTAGCAGCTTCGAGTTTTCTGGCATCTTCAGCCTGTTCAGCAGCAGTTTTACCACTATTATTAGAAACAGTACCCTGCTCACCTTTACTAGAAGGTGAGCGAAGTACGCCTGTTTTTTTTGTCGTACAGCTTGCAAGACTTAAAGCCAATGCTACTGCAAGAGCAATTTTATTCCCACTCAATCGTCGCTGGTGGTTTTGAACTGATATCATATACAACTCTATTAATGCCTTTGACGTGGTTGATAATTTCATTTGAAATCTTTGCCAACAAATCATAAGGTAAGTGAATCCAATCTGCAGTCATGCCGTCCAATGAACCTACAGCACGTAAACTAACAACATGCTCATATGTACGCTCATCGCCCATCACTCCTACAGAACGAACAGGAAGAAAAATCGTGCCAGCTTGCCAAACCTTATCATACCATCCTGCTTCTTTCAAATTACGGATGTAAATATCATCAGCTTCTTGTACAATACGTACACGATCTTCAGTGATATCTCCTAAGATACGAATAGCTAACCCTGGACCAGGAAAAGGATGTCTACCTAAAATAGCTGGATCAACACCCAATGTTTTACCAACACGTCTTACTTCGTCTTTAAATAAAGTCTTCAGAGGCTCTACTACTTTCAGCTTCATGTAGTCAGGTAAACCGCCAACATTATGATGCGATTTAATAGTCGCAGAAGGCCCCTTAACCGATACCGATTCAATGATATCTGGATAAATAGTACCTTGACCTAACCATTTTGCCTCAATACCTTCAGGTAATTCCTTTTGAATTTCTTTTGCTGCCTCATCGAATACATCGATAAAAGAATTACCGATAATTTTACGTTTTTGTTCAGGATCAGAAACACCAGCTAAACGACCAAAAAATAATTCTTTTGCGTTTATACCTTTAATGTTAAGTCCCATGTTTTTATATGAATCCAAAACCTGTTCAAATTCACCTTTACGTAACAAACCATGATCAACAAAAATACAATGCAAATTTTTGCCAATGGCTTGATGTAATAAAACAGCTGCAACAGTAGAATCAACTCCTCCTGATAATGCCAAAATTACGTGATCGTCACCTAATTCCGCTTTCAGAGAAGCAACACTTGTTTCAGCAAAAGCATCTGGAGTCCACTCTTGAGCACATCCACAGATCTCCACAACAAAGTTTTTCAATAAAACTACACCATCTGTACTGTGGGTCACCTCTGGATGAAATTGAATACCAAAAGTTCTTGTACCGATAATGTGATAAGCTGCTACACGTACTTTATCTGTACTTGCGATAATTTCAAAGTTTGAAGGAACTTCTTTAATAGTATCACCATGAGACATCCATACTTGAGACTGAACCGGTACACCCGCTAATAATTCATTCTCAGCATTCACAAATTGCAAATTAGCACGTCCATATTCACGGATTTCCGAAGGTAATACTTCACCTCCTGATTTTTGAGCGATATATTGTGCACCATAACAAACACCTAATAAAGGAAAACGCTCTTGAATTGATTTAAAATCAATTTGAGGAGCTTCCTCTTGTCTTACTGAATATGGACTTCCCGAAAGGATTACTCCCTTTACAGTCTCGTCAAATTCAGGTAATTTGTTAAATGGGTGAATTTCACAATACACATTAAGTTCTCTTACACGACGCGCGATTAATTGCGTGTATTGCGAACCAAAGTCAAGAATTATAATTTTTTCTGGCATGGCGCAAAGTTACGCATTTGATATGAATTTATTGAAAGGAAATTTGACTTAAATCTTCTCAAAATACTCATTCTGTATAAAACACACCCTATTTTTATTGCAAAAAAATAACAGCTTTTGATCAGGCTTAAATAACATTAATCACTAAAACAGTTTTCCCATGCTGCTTTAAATTTTGAAGAAAATCTATAATCTTCCTTTTCCAAAGTTTCGAGTAGCTGTTTTTTTGCCTCATATTTTGTCTTGATTTTAATGTCCTGAAATAAATCTTTAGACTTATTCTCTTTCCCATCAACATGATATAAGACTGCTAGACCTACCAAAATATCAACCTCTGCAGAATCAGTAACAAGCGCCCGTTCAAACATTTCAATAGCTTTAGATAATTGATTCAATTCAAATAAAGCATAAGCATAGTTACTTAGAATCATTGTTTGATTTGGATTTTTACGTAAAACCAAATCATAATATTCAGCAGCTTTTGGATAATTATTAAGAACATCATAGGTCAGTGCCAATGCAGCATAGATATCTAGATCAGAATTTCCCAGACTAATTACTTTTAATAGGTCATTTTGCGCCTCTTGATATTTCTTTAAATCAAAAAAGATAGCATATCTATTTTCATAATAAACAGGATTATCACGATCCAATTCAATAGCTTTATCCAAATCCTTCTTTGCAGCTTCCAGTTTGTTTAGATCTTGAAATATCAAACCTCTATTATTGTAGTACATCGCTGCTTCTGGAGATTTTTTAATTGCGTTCCCAAGAAGGTCAACAGCTCTTAAATTATCTTTTTGACGTTGATAGGCCAAGGCTCCATAAAAGTAAACATCAGCTATAAATCGAGGTTCTTTGATATCTTCTCCACTTACCATGCTATTCTCGAAAAGCTTAAATACATTTATCAATTCATCATCCTTGCGCATTTCATTAAGTAACTTCAAATAATTATTATAATAACGAGCATTATTTTTTTCCAATTGGAGTACCTTTTGATAATCAGATCTTGCCAATTCGGGTTTTAAATCAAAATAATAAGTATTACCTCTTATATCGTAAAACGAATGATTATCAGGATCTAATGCGATACCCTTCGTGGCAGTCTCAATAATAGTTGCGTTTCTTTTCAGTGCAATTAAGATGTAGCATTTCAATTCGTAATAAGCACTTATTGTTTTATCTTGAGCGATAAGCTTATCGATAAGTTTTAAAGCTTCTTCGTGCTTGTTAGATTTGTAAAGTTTCCAGACTAACTGATACATATCTTCACTAGACTTCGTTGAAGTAAAAACTTCACCCTCTACAATATTTTCGATCTCTTGTGCATCAACCACACAGCCAGTTCCTAGCATACATGCTAATAGTAGAGTACTCACTACATTCATTGTTATCTATTTTATATTTTAAATTTACAATTTCTTCTTTATGAATAATCACGATCAATCATCTAAATACATAAAATAAAATCTCCAACAAAAAAGCTTCAGACCTTTCGATCTGAAGCTTTTCAATATGCCGATATGTAAGAATTAACTAATAATTCCAGCCTTAATTAATTCGGCTTCCATCTCTTGTTGTAATTTCAAAGCCTCTTCTCTTGCTTTCTCCGCAAAATCATGTCCTTTTGAAGCATAGATAATACCTCTTGTGCTGTTTACTAAAAGGCCACAATCCTTATTCATTCCATATTGACAGACATCTTGAAGAGAACCTCCCTGCGCTCCAACACCCGGAACTAAAAGGAAATGATCAGGAGCATGCTCACGAATCTTAATAAAACCTTCACCACGGGTCGCACCTACTACATACATCAGGTTTTCAATTGTTCCCCATGTATTCACTTTATCAATGACTTGCTCAAATAACTGCAAACCTGATTCATTCTTAAAATTTTGAAAATCCAGGCTTCCTGCATTTGATGTCAATGCCAGTACAATTGCCCATTTTCCATCAAAATCTAAAAAGGGAGTAACAGAATCATTTCCCATATATGGTGCTATCGTTATGGAATCAAAACCTAATCCCGATTGCTTTTCATCAAAAAATGCCTGTGCATACATTTTTGATGTATTTCCGATATCACCACGTTTAGCATCAGCAATACTCAAACAATCTTTAGGTAAAGCCTCCCAAGTTTTTTGCAAAGACTGCCATCCTTTAATACCGTAACTCTCATAAAATGCGATATTCGGTTTGTATGCGACACACAAATCTGATGTAGCATCAATAATGGCTTTATTAAAGGTATAAATTGGATCCTCCTCTGCCAGTAGATGCTCAGGTATTTTTGTAATATCTGTATCTAAACCAACACAAAGAAATGATTTTTTTATCTTAATCTGTTGAATAAGTTCTGCTCTAGTCATACCGGTTATTCTGTACTTATTTTTTTGTTAATTCAATTATAAAATCTGAAACTTCCTGGCGAGAATAATCTGCTAAACCTTCATGTTTAGTAGCAATCTCACCATGTTTATTGATAATCAATGTCGTTGGTATAGAACCACCTAACCATTCTTTAGGAATTTGTGAATTTGGATAATAAACGGGTAGATTTAATTGTTTACCCGCCATAAATTTATTTGCCTTCTCAGATTCTCCTTCAATTTCTACAATCAGAAAAACGACTTCACTATTACCTTTCAATCGTTCATATAACGTAGCAATGGAAGGCATTTCTGCAATGCAAGGAGGACACCATGTGGCCCAAAAATTAATGAATACAACTTTACCCTTTAGATCGTTCATATTCACGATCTCCCCTTTATCATTTTTAAAAGAAATGTTATTCTGAACAGAAATCTGCGAATCTATTTTTTCAGGTTCTTCCAATGTTGGTTTAAATAAACCAATTTTCATTAAGCCTTGTTGAAAATAAGCTCTACTTGTTGGCCACAAAAGCAAAAGAATGATAACGACAAATACTGAATTGCCAATTATTTTTTTTGTTTTCGGATTCATGATCGGCATTTAAGAATCAAACTTTTCTAACTGTTTAAGCAAAGTCGCAAAATCCTTTGGATATGGGGCTTCAAACTCAAACTTCTTTCCGTCAATTGTAAAGTCAACATACCGGGAGTGCAAAGCAAAGCGCTTCATAATTGGTAGTTCCTCTTCATTTTTAGCCAAAGAAAACCCACGTTTTTTAATCTGTGACAAGTATACCGGTTTTCCATGATACATATCATCTCCCACAATTGCAGCTTTCTGTGTGGCTAAGTGAATACGAATTTGATGCATACGGCCTGTAATAGGCTTACATTCGACTAAAGTATAGTGGTTAAAATAACGTATTGAATTAAAAATTGTAGTAGCCGCCTTACCTTTGGCGCGATCTATTGACACATTTTTGCTTCCTTGATTTAAAATGGGTAACTCAACTTTTAAATCCGTAAATGTATGTGTGCCTGCAATGATAGCATGATATACCTTATTGACACGACGTCTTTCAAATTCAATAGAAACAGAACGGTAGGTCTCAGGATTTTTAGCAATCAGTAATAATCCAGAAGTTTCCTTATCTAACCGGTGACAAATCTGCGCATCTGCGTAATATTTTTTTGCTAATCGTAAAATATTGATCTCTCCTCCTTCACGCTCATCTAGCGAAGCAATGAAAGGGGGTTTATTGATAACAATCAAATTATCATCTTCAAAAACAATTAGATCGGAAAATTTTGGAAATTTAAATAAGCGAGTTTCGTTTTCTCTCATCCTGCAAAAATAGTAAAATCAAAGCAATTTAATCTGCTAATTACCAAACTATCATTTTAAAATCAATAATTAATGACCTTAATTCAACGAATTTCTCTAATTTTGGTTAATTTAAACAAATCAGTAATGTCTGTAAATAAAGAAATAAAACGTATCACTACAGTACAGGTACAGGAAATGAAACATCGTCATGAAAAAATCGCGATGTTAACAGGTTATGATTTCACCATGGCAAAAGCACTTGACGAAGGTGGCATCGATATCATTTTAGTAGGCGACTCCGCTGCGAACGTATTTGCAGGCTATGAAACAACACTGCCCATCACCTTAGACCAGATGATCTACCACGCGGCATCTGTTGTGAGAGGTACAACTAGAGCAATGGTTGTAGTGGATCTTCCTTTCGGCGAATATCAGGGAAGCATCGATCAAGCCTATTTATCTGCAGTACGTGTCATGAAAGAGTCGGGAGCACACGCCCTTAAATTGGAAGGTGGTCTAGAAATCATTGACAACATTAAGAAAATTATAAATGCGGGCATACCAGTTTGTGGACATCTGGGATTAACACCACAAGCAATTAATAAATTTGGAAATTTTGGTGTTCGTGCTAAAGATGATAATGAAGCCGAAAAATTAAAGGCCGATGCGCTAGCACTGCAAGAAGCAGGTTGTTTTGCCATCGTGTTGGAAAAAATACCAGCAGCACTTGCTGCCGAAGTAAGTGCAAGTTTAGCGATACCGACTATTGGTATAGGCGCTGGTAACCACTGTGACGGACAAGTTCTAGTTGTCAATGATATGCTAGGTATGACGAAAGGCTTTAAACCTAAGTTTTTAAGACAATATGCACAATTATATCAAGAAATAACGGGAGCTGTAGGACAATATGTAGCTGATGTAAAATCAGTTAATTATCCAAATGATAATGAACAGTATTAACATATAAACTGTCATGACCAAAGTTATATTAATAGTTGGACTTATTTTATTTTTATTGTACTACATCAGTAAAAAGCTGTCCGCGTCATTTACCGCAACCAATAGTCCAGCTATTATTGTAAAAAATGGTTATCAAAAAATAGATACATCCAAAGTTATCATAGCAGATACATCTCAAAAGGTAATGAAAAATGTAGGCATAGGAGCAATTTTATTGATTATTATGCTTGCGCTGATAATCAAGATAAAGATTTTACTATTCCTATTTCCAATATCAATATACATGATTGGTTACCTTTTTCTTTTTAAGAATCATTTAAAGAAAACGAGCAGTCAAGTAATTTGGTATAATAAGCAAACTGAAGATGTAATCATTGAATCTATGACAAAAGACCCTTATCACTTTAATTTGTTACGAGATGTTAAGGCAGTGCAACAAATTGAATCAATCCAAAATACAAAAGGATTATTATTTGGGTACTTTAGAATAAAAACACAAAAAGAGATTATAGAGATTCCGTATTTAGTCTTTCAAAATAATCCAAGCAATTATTTGTTTTTTGATTCCCTACAAAAGAATTTTAAAATAGATATTCAGAAAAAGATATTTCCGATCATCTAAGACCAGTTATAAATCTGGTCTATAATGAAGATCGAAAGAGCAATTTCTTAAAATGTTTTATAAAAAAAGCTTCTATCCTATTAGGTCAGAAGCTTTTTTTATAAAACTAAAATAGGTTAAAAGTCATCCTCAATTATCTCTGCAACTCGACCGATCTGACCATCCATCAAGCGAACCTTGATTCCTCTATGGTGAAATGGTGCAGATGTCAGAAGATCCTTAACAATACCTTCAGTAAGTTCTCCTGATCGCTGATCTTTTTTC
Source organism: Sphingobacterium kitahiroshimense (assembly GCF_025961315.1). Lineage (NCBI taxonomy): Bacteria > Pseudomonadati > Bacteroidota > Sphingobacteriia > Sphingobacteriales > Sphingobacteriaceae > Sphingobacterium > Sphingobacterium kitahiroshimense. The sequence goes on from NZ_JAOQNK010000001.1 coordinate 1,878,026, forward strand.
AAGATAATGTTAACCAACATACCAGGTTTAATCGTTGCTCTTGTTTTTCCATCCATAATACAAATATCTAAAAATAAAAAGGGTCTTACAAATTAAGTAAGACCCCCTTGTATAAACTTAATATCCCTTACTTGAATAATTTAAAAATGTCATTTCCAAAAATAAAGACCATTAGAGCAAGTAAAATAAAGAAACCTACCATCTGTGCCTTCTCTAAGAATTTTTCACTTAATGGTTTTCCTTGGATCATTTCGATCAACAAGAATACCACGTGTCCACCATCTAATGCCGGTATCGGTAATAAATTCATGAATGCCAAAGCCATAGACAACATACCTACTAATGACCAGAAGCGTACCCAATCCACTTCAGTACCGAACAACTGGGCAATACCTACAGGACCTGATAAAGCTTTATCGGCACGAATCTCTCCCTTAAATATCTTACCAAATCCTTTTGCATTATCAGTAATAACCGTGAATGCTTTCTTTGCCCCCATTGGCAAAGACTCCATTAAACTATAATGAATCGTAAATGTTTTAATGGTTTGATCCGGATTAACATTAAAACCCAAAATCGCATCAGAAGGCACAACACCTTTTAAAGATTGTTCTTGACCATCGCGTACAATTTTCAATTCAACTGGTTTTCCGACTTTTGCTTTCAATTGGTCCTTAAACTGATCAAAAAACTGAATTGGCGTATTGTCAACTGCAACAATACTATCGCCTTTAAGAAAACCCATTTTAACTGCTTCTGAACCCGGTTGAATAGCTGCAACAGAGGTCATTTTCATCCGTGGTTCTATAAATTTCTCATCTTTTTTATCCGCAATTGTATTTAAAATATCCGCTGGAACATGAATTTTTGTATCAGCACCAGCACGATTTACAGTCAGATCTACTCCTCCCATTAATAGTTTAGAGCTAATTAAATCTGAATAGTTTTCAATCTTAGTGCCATCAATAGCCAAAATACGGTCTCCCGCCTGCAAGCCGATTGACTTCCCAATTTCTCCGGGTACAATACCATTCACCAATTGATCATTCTTGATGTCCGTAGTGCCCATTTTAAATGTTAACATCCAAAATACAACAACACCAACAATGACATTAACAATAATACCACCTAGCATCACGATCAAACGTTGCCAAGCTGGTTTTGAACGAAACTCCCATTCTTGAGGCTCTCCACTCAATTGCTCAGTATCCATGGATTCGTCAATCATACCAGCAATTTTAACATAGCCACCTAAAGGCAACCAGCCAATTCCATATTCACAGTCTTTATATTTGAATTTAAATAATTTGACACCCCATGCATCAAAAAATAAATAAAATTTTTCTACTTTAATTCCAAAAGCGCGTGCCGCTAAAAAATGGCCCAACTCATGCAATACGATCAAAATTGACAAGCCCAATATGACTTGTGCCACCATAATTAAAACACCCATGTATCTTCTTCTATAATTATTTACTTAATTGATTATTTCTTGCGCAACTCTCCTTGCAGCATAATCGGACTCAATATAGTCATCTAGACTTGGTCTCGCAAGATAATTTACTTTTTCCAATACAGTCTCGATCACATCACTCATTCCTAAAAAACTAATCTTATCCTTCAAAAATGCATCCACAACGACTTCATTTGCTGCGTTGAGTACACAGGCACTATTCCCTCCCTTTCGTAAAGAATCATAAGCTAATGCCAAATTTTTAAAAGTTTCCAAATCTGGCTTTTCGAAAGTTAATTCTGGATAATCCATAAAATTAAACCGTTCAAAAGTATTCATTAAACGATTTGGATAAGACAGGGCATACTGTATCGGTAACTTCATATCTGGCAATCCGAGTTGTGCTTTTAAAGATCCATCTTGAAACTGTACAAGCGAATGTACAATGGACTGAGGATGTACAATTACATCAACTTGGTCTACTTTCAGATCAAAAAGCCATTTTGCTTCGATTACTTCAAGTCCTTTATTCATTAATGAAGCCGAGTCAATCGTAATCTTAGCACCCATTACCCAATTCGGATGTTTCAAAGCATGTTCCTTTGTTACGGAAGTCAATATCGAACGGTCCTTCCCACGAAAAGGCCCTCCAGAGGCAGTGATATATATTTTTTCAATTGGATTAGCTTCTTCACCAACCAAACATTGGAAAATCGCTGAATGCTCCGAGTCGACTGGCAACATCTTAACTTGATATTGAGAAGCTAAGCTCATCACCAATTCACCCGCAACAACCAGTGTTTCTTTGTTAGCTAGTGCGATATCCTTACCGCAGGAAATAGCCTTAACAGTAGGTCTGAGTCCAGCAGCACCTACAATGGCATTCAAAACAACATCAACCGACTCAAACTGTACCACTTCTTCTAAAGCCTGCATACCTGAGTAAACCGCAATTTGAGTATGTCCTAATTTTGATTTAACAAAATCAACTTGTTCTTCATTGATAATAACAACAGCGTCGGGCAAAAATTCTAATGCCTGCGCTACTAACAAAGTAGCATTTGAACCGCAGGTCAATACTACAACATGAAAAAGATCAGGAAAGGCGCGTACCACATCTAAGGTTTGTGTACCTATACTACCCGTTGAACCTAAAACCGCAATTCCTTTTTTATTCAAAATCAAAATTATTTATTAAAATATATTACTTAAAATACTCGGATCTTCACTACCCTTATATTCTTGAACCATATCTCGGTAAGCAACTGTATAGACAACAGAAGTTAACGGGATAATTAAAAATGAATTTATTAAACTAAATATAATTGCCATAATGGAATACTCCATATAAACACAATAAATATTTAATACGCTAACAAAAGCTAAACTCAATAAAATTAAAAATAAACGAATTATATTTCCTTTCGTAATCGCCAGACTCCAACGCAAAGACTTCATGACACTAATTCCTTTATCAATAATAAAAAAAGGAAAGAATGAGATACGAAGCAATATAAAGAAGGATAAGATTGCTCCTACATTTGGTACGATCTCAAATGATACCACCTCCGTATCTATACCCATATAGATAAGCGGGAAACAAACAATCATAGCAAAAAAAAGAATCAGTATAGAAGCTAATGTAAAAACGACAATTCCACCTAAAAAATTAATTAATTCTGCCCAGGAAGGCCATGTTTTAACAACACCCACATGCTCTTTATGATCCAATAAATTCAAAATAAATTTAAACAGAAACAATTGTAAGCCTAATAAAGTTACAGCAAATAACAGCATCAAAGGAATTTTGAGAAGTATACTTGAGGTCTCCAAATAAAAAGTTAATTCATGAGCAACAACAAACAATAAAAAAATTGACAATAACAATCCCCCTATTGAGAAATAATGTCCCTTTAGTATATGAATTGATCTGCTTAAAACTTCATTAACAGCAAAAGTGCTCTCCTTGAGAAACTGAATCATCGAAATAAAAATAAATTACACAAAGATGAAATAATTTTTGGTTATCAACAATTTAACAACTCAATATTTCATCTTTTTTTACACACAAAAGATAGCAAAACAAAAAAGCCTTCTCAAATAATATTCTGAGAAGGCTTTAGTTATAGGTACACCTCTATTTAAAGTCCTTTGGAACCGGTTTTTCTAATAAATACTGATAGTAAAAACGTACACGTTCTTTAAAATCATATGCATTTTTAGATCTTTCAAATCCGTGACGACTACCCGGATAAATCATCAACTCGAAAGGTACAGAACGATCGGTCAAAGCATCAACCAATTGCATGGTATTTTGCAAATGAACATTATCGTCCATATCGCCATGCATAATTCTCAAAACACCTTTGTAATTATCCGTATAAGTTAAGACAGAACCATTTTTATATCCCTCTGCATTATCTTGTGGCGTATCCATCCAACGCTCTGTGTAATGGGTATCATACAACTCCCATGATGTCACAGGAGCACCAGCTATCCCAAAATCAAAAACATCTGCGGCTTTAGTCATTGCTAAACATGTCATATAACCGCCATAACTATGACCAGTAATCAAAAATTTATTTTTAGCTACCCAAGGTTTTGCTTTAAACCATTTCGCAACAGTAGAATAATCTATAATTTCCCAGTGCCCCAGATTACGATGCATAAGTGCTACGCCCTGTTTTCCAAATTGTCCAGATGCACGATGATCAGCCGACACTTGAATAACGCCCTCATTAGCCCAATATTGACTTCTTGTACCTTTCCATGTATCTTTCACAGTACCTGCGTCAGGACCACCATATATACTGAAAATAACAGGGTATTCTTTCGCTTCATCAAAATCCGTCGGATAAGTCACGACAACAGGTAAATCATACTGTCCATCATCAGACTTTATAGTAAAGTATTTTGTCTCACCAAATTTATAGGTATTAAAATCCGATGCTCTACTATCGGCCAGTTCTTTTACAATTTTACCCTTATTGTCAACTAGTGCTACCTTATTAGGTGTGCTTACGTTAGAATAATTAGTTATGAAATAATGTCCGTCAGGAGATACTTTTACATCATGCGAATAATCACCAAATGTCAGTCTTTTCATATTCTTACCTGAAAAGTCAACACGATATAGATCATAACGTGCCGAATTCTCTTTACGCGCCATGAAGTAAACTACTTTTGCCTTCTCATCGATATACTCTAATGAAGTCACCTGCCAATCACCCGATGTAATTGGATTTAATAACTTACCATCTAAAGTATAAAGATAATAATGAGCCCAGCCTGTCTTATCTGATTTTAATATATAGTGTTTGTTATCGGCCAGATAGGTGATACGCTCTTCATGATCTAAATTAATCCACGAAGATTGTTTTTCATCATAAATTTCTTTCTTAGCTCCAGAGTTAGGATCAACTTGATAAAATTTCAAATTATTCTGATCACGATTCATCCATTGAACCATGATGTTTTTACTATCAAAACTCCAATAAGGTTGGCCAAAATATTGATCATCCTTTTCGTTAAAATCAGACCAGGTCACTTCTCCACCAGTAGCATTTACAAAACCGACCTTAACTTCTGGATTTGGATCTCCAGCTTTAGGATAACGGGTTTCTTCTAGATAACCGTGTTGACCTTTCGACACATAAATTGGAAACATAGGCACCTTTGTATCATCAAAGCGCATAAAAGCTAACTTCTTACTATCTGGCGACCACCAAAAAGCTTTATAATTAGTTGATCTACCTAAGATCTCCTCATAATACACCCACGATGACCAACCATTGTAGATAACATCTGTACCATCGGTAGTATAACGAATTTCCTTGCCTGTCGTTAAATCAATCGCATACAAATCACTTTTACGTGTAAAAGCAACAAGTTTACCATCTGGTGAAAGTGTTGGGTTTTGCTCTGCAACATCAGGAGAACTTGTCAGTTGCTTAGCTGCTTGACTACCGTCCTGAATAAAAATATCATTTTTTGAAACGTATACTTTGACAGATGATTTGGCAGGAACGACATATAATTCACGTTTCCCACTTTTCAAATCAATTTGATACGTTTTACCATCTTTCGCATCACGTTCTAGATAAGCGACACTGTTTGCCCAACCAGGGTAGAAGTTGACATTTTGTGTTAATGAATTTCGATTTCCCCAAGATTGATCAAAATCCAATCGTTTTTGTTGCGCCTGAACTGTAGATTCTGATACCAGAATAAAAGCCGTAAGACTCAGCGCGGTAATTAATTTACTCATTTAAATATGAAGATTATCTAAGTTTGAGCACTAATATAGGAAATTGCCCCTATTTACAAGAAATTTAAGTTGTAACAAGGTGATTAGACAACTCGAATTTAATTAATCATCAAACAGAGACAATTGATAACCCTCGAAACGGTCATTACTTTCATCTCTAAAATTTGAAATCGAAATCCCCATTAACCGGACCTTTTTATCAAACTCCAGTTTTAGAAGTAATGAAAGTGCAATTTGATACATATCTTCTTGATGTTTAAAAATCTCCAAGATAGAGATACTTCTTGTCAACACCGTAAAATCTGCAAATTTTACTTTTAACGTCAAAGTTCTCCCCCATTTACCACCTTTTTCAAGTCGTGTATAAAGTCGTGAATTTAAGTCTTCCAAAATTGATTTTAATTCTTCTAACTGTCCAATATCACTAGGAAAAGTATCTTCAATACCAATAGATTTACGAATACGATTTGGTACAACTGCTCGATTGTCAATACCTCTCACAATTTGATAAAAAAAATCTCCCGATTTACCAAACCATCGCATCAAATCTACATGTGATTGCTTTTTTAGATCAAGACCTTTAAAAATACCCAAAGAGCGCATTTTATTTGCCGTTACTTTTCCAACTCCAAAAAATTTTTCAACAGGTAGCTCCTCCATAAAAGTTACAATCTTTGAAGGGCCTATAAAAGTTAAACCATCAGGTTTATTCATATCAGAAGCTATCTTTGCCACGAATTTATTAACCGACACCCCAGCAGACACGGTCAAATTAAGTTCGTCTTTTATTTCACGTTTAATTCTCTTAGCAATCTCTAGAGCCGACCCAATATGTTGTTTATCATCCGATACATCTAAAAACGCCTCATCCAAAGATAGCGGTTCAACCAAATCAGTATAACGATAAAAAATGGAACGAATATGATCGGACACCTGTTTGTAAACATCAAATCTAGGACGAGTAAAAATTAAGTGGGGACATAATTTTATAGCTTGTATAGATGACATAGCCGACTTAACACCATATTTTCTCGCCTCATAACTAGCAGTGGCTACAACACCACGTCCATCAGGAGATCCACCAACGGCGATAGGCTTACCCCGTAATTCTTCAAAATCGCGTTGATCAACAGAAGCAAAAAATGCATCCATATCTAAATGAATTATTTTCCTCTTCTTATTTAATATTGTATCATCCATCGTTTTTCAAAAAACAAATTTAGATAATATTATACAGAGAAGTCTCAACATTTACTATTTTGAATTCATCATTACCTAATTCAAAAAAATAAATACGCAGATAAAGGATTGACTATATTCAGAATAACCGACTCCTTCCAGCAAATAAATGCATTACTACATAATTACATTTTTAGACAACCAAAACCAGTAATAATTAAGGAATTATAAATACCTATATAAAAAAAGATGGCCTAAAAATTGATTTAAGTATAAACGAAACTTTATTGTTCATCTAAACAATTTTACTTAAGTTTATTATATAATTAAACTCAGATATGACTAATTCTACAGATACGCAACAAAAAAAAGGAGGTTTTAAAAAATTTTTATTTATCACCATCTTAGTTATTTTAGCAATTGGAGCTAGCATAACATATTATAAATATTACTTCGTTTTTGGAGAAGGTGTTAAATCAGGATATTTAAATTATGCTGTCAAAAAAGGAAATGTTTTCAAAACGTATGAAGGTAAACTTATTCAAGAGGGTTTTGGACAGATGAAAGCTGGTGGTGTAGCAAGCAATCAATTTGAATTTTCAATTGAAGACGATACCGTTTTTAAACAACTCGAATCAAATAGTGGGAAAGTACTTTGATCTGCATTATAAGGAATATCATGGAGCATTACCTTGGCGAGGAAATACGGTCTATATCGTAGATAAAGTAATCAGTATGAAATAAAAGAAGCACTGTTTTGTAAACAGTGCTTCTTTTATTATAACCGTATATTCAAAAGTTATTAAAAAGGCGCATCGTCCGGCATGTCATTCATACGTGAAGGCATTGTAATACCACCAGTCATCCCTCCCATATCACTACCACTAAACATAGCCGAAGGATTCATTGCTGGAGAACTGAATGATGTTGGATTATTAAAACCATCCGCCGCACCAACACCTGTAAATTCATCTTCCAAATCAACAAACTTTACATATTTACCAATAAAACGAAGTGGCACAATACCCGTTTCACCATTACGGTGCTTAGCAATAATAACTTCTCCTACCCCTGCAGTTGAACGGCCTTCTTCATCTTCGGTCATACCGTAATATTCAGGACGGTATAAAAACAATACCATATCTGCATCTTGCTCAATAGATCCGGATTCACGTAAATCAGAAAGCATAGGACGCTTTGAATTCCCTGGACGAGACTCTACTGCACGGCTTAATTGTGAAAGGGCCAATACCGGAACATTTAACTCTTTTGCAACAGATTTCAATGCCCTTGAGATACTACCGATTTCCTGCTCACGATTACCACCACCTTTTCCTTCGGCCTTTCCATGCATAAGTTGCAAATAATCGACAATGACCATCTGGATATCATGCTGCGCTTTTAAACGTCGGCACTTGGCTCTAAATTCAAATACGTTTAATGCTGGTGTATCGTCAATAATTAAAGGTGCTTCAGTCAACCTTCCAATTCTAGAATGCAGTTGCTGCCATTCATGATCAGCCAGATTACCTTTCTTCAACTTCTCCTGTTCAATTTCTGTTTCTCCAGCTATCAAACGATTAACCAATTGCACCGAAGACATCTCAAGAGAGAAAACGGCTACAGGTTTATTATGATCTACAGCAGCATTACGTGCTACAGATAAAACAAAGGCTGTTTTTCCCATCGCAGGACGAGCCGCAATAATTACTAAATCTGAAGGTTGCCATCCGGAGGTCATACGATCTAATGCTGTTAAACCAGAAGGAACACCTGTTAATCCATCTGTACGATCACGCAACAATTCCAAATTTGATATTGCTTCACGCATGATATCATCCATTTTCCTAGAATCTCTTCTTAAATTATTCTGGGCAATATCAAATAAACTCTTCTCTGCATGATCCAAAAGATCAAATATATCCGAAGTTTCATCATAGGCACTATTAATAATCTCTGTTGAAACTTTGATTAATTCACGTTGAATATATTTTTGCGAAATAATACGCGCATGAAATTCGATATTAGCTGCAGAAACAACACGATCAGTTAATTGTGTTATATAATATGCTCCACCAACCATTTCCAGAGCTCCCATTTTTCGAAGCTCAGCAGTAACAGTTAATAAGTCAATAGGAGATGATTTCTGAAATAAGCTAAAAATAGATTCGAAAATTTTCTGATGAGCGTCTTTGTAAAAAGATTCTGGCTTAAGAATATCAATAACTTCACTTAAGGCATTTTTCTCCAACATCAGAGCTCCTAAAACCGCCTCTTCCAAATCTAAAGCCTGTGGAGGAAGTTTACCTAATCCACTGACTAAATTATTGAGTTTGGTTCTACGCTCTCCGAAATTGGTCTTCTTACCAGTTCCAGTATTACTATCTTCAAAATTATTATCGTTACTCATCTTATATGATATCCAAAAACTTGTGCATGTACGCTAAAAAACTGATAGCGGATAGCAAATGTAAAAAAAATAAGGTAGACATTTTTCAAGAGTTGTACACAGTCAAATTAGTTGTGAAAACAATCACCCCAAAAGCTTTTGATAAACATTGATTTACAACTCAAGTTTTCCACATTTGATGTTGAAAAAAATGTTGATAATAAAAAACAGCATCTAATTAACAAGACATTAAGCAACTGTTAACAACTTCCACCAATGTTAATAAAGTTACGCTATTTATCGCAACAATAGCGCAATCAAAAAAATAATAAATAATTAAAAATGTATTCAAATCGTCACGCTGAATAAAGTATTTGCAAGAAAATTTTGCTATTTTGATTTTTCCTTTTCGATCATATTAAAGCTCAATCAGAATATTGTATCTTTGCTACTATGACAAATGAAGCATCATCATTAAAACCATACAAGGACGCAAAAGACGGTAAAAAAGAGCAAGTTGCAGATATGTTTAACAACATATCCAAAACTTATGACTTTTTAAATCATTTTCTATCCTTAGGCATTGATATCATCTGGCGTAAAAAAGCAATTAATGCTTTAAAATCCATCGCTCCGCAATATATGTTAGATGTAGCAACAGGAACTGGTGATTTCGCGCTGGAATCAATTAAAATATTGAATCCAAAAAAAATAATCGGCGTAGACATTTCGCAAGGTATGCTTGATGTTGCACAGCAAAAGATTAAACAAAAAGGTTTATCTGAGCAATTTGAAGTACAACTTGGTGATTCAGAACAGTTGCAATTTGACGACAACACCTTCGATGCTGTAACGGTTGCATTTGGCGTCCGTAATTTTGAAAATCTAAATCAGGGCTTAGCAGATATCTGTCGTGTATTGAAGCCTGGCGGAAAAGCAATAATATTGGAATTTTCTAATCCTAAAAAATTTCCAATTAAACAATTGTATAATTTTTATTTTAAAAGAATAACCCCAACAATAGGAAAACTCTTCTCAAAAGATTCGAGTGCATACTCGTATCTACCTGAATCTGTAGCTCGATTTCCTGATGGTGAAAAATTCGCGGAAATTACAAAAGCCGTTGGTTTTTCAAACACAATAATTCGCCCCCAGACTTTTGGCGTTTGTACGATATATATTGCCACAAAATAGAGAACCAATTTATTTTATTTTAAAATTAATTCAATGTCAAAAACAGTATTCATTACAGGGGCAAGTTCAGGTATTGGAGAAGCTTGTGCAGAAGTCTTAGCGCGTGAAGGATATAATTTATTACTTTGTGCGCGTCGTTTCCAAAGATTAGAGGAAATTAGGGATAGACTTAATAAACAATATCCACAAATTGCGATCCATATCTTTGAACTTGATGTTCGCAATTATGATGAAGTAAAATCTAAAATTGAGAACTTACCTTCAGAGTGGAAAAATATAAATGTACTTATTAATAATGCAGGATTAAGCCAGGGTTTAGATAGCATCCAAGATGGCGATATCGGCGATTGGGATCGCATGATCGACACAAATGTCAAAGGATTATTATATGTTACAAAAACCGTCATACCGCTATTAGAAAATCAAGAGGGAGCACAACATATTGTCAATTTAGGATCTATAGCCGCTAAAGAGGTGTATCCAAATGGAAATGTCTACTGTGCCAGTAAACATGCAGTAGATGCACTTAATAAAGCAATGAGAATTGACTTACTTCCGAAAGGAATAAAAGTAACCGGCATAAATCCGGGAATGGTAGAAACAGAGTTTTCAGAAGTGCGTTTTAAAGGTGATATCGAGCGTGCAAAAAATGTGTATAACGGAGTTGACGCTTTAACGGGAAAAGATATTGCTGAAACAATATCTTTCGTGATTAGCAGACCCAAGCATGTTAACATCAACGATCTCATTATTATGCCAACCGCACAAGCAACAGGAACGATTGTAAATAGAAAATAATAAAATTCAGTTTAATATGACTTTAGAAGAAAAAATAAATCAAGATATCAAGACCGCAATGATCGCAAAAGATGCGAACAAATTACGTGGCTTACGTGCTGTCAAAGCAGCTATTTTATTAGCAAAAACGGAAAAAGGTCACAGCGAAGAATTGACAGAAGAAACAGAAATTAAAGTTCTTCAAAAATTAGTAAAACAACGTAAAGAATCCGCGGAAATTTACAAAACCCAAAACAGAGATGATCTGTATGCGATCGAAGTTGAAGAGCAAGAAGTAATTGAAGCATACTTACCAAAGCAACTCAGCAGAGAAGAAGTGGAAGCGATAATCAAAGAAATAATCAGCACAACTGGAGCTTCTACAGTAAAAGATATGGGCAAAGTAATGGGTGCTGCTAACCAACAATTAGCAGGAAAAGCCGACGGAAGAACAATTTCCGAGCTTGTAAAAAGTTTACTAGCTTAATTACATATACTTAATATAAAAAGGGCTATAGTAATATAGCTCTTCTTTTTATGGAATTATTTTGGAAATATAAGACATTCTCTGAATTAACAACAGAAGAATTATATCGCATCCTCAAATTACGTGTTGATGTCTTTGTGAATGAGCAACAATGCTTTTATCCAGAATTGGATAATAAAGATGATCAGTGCGCCCATATTTGGGCAGAAATCAATAATGAAATTGTTGTTTATGCCCGAATTGTACCACCAGGTCTATCTTATCCAGAACCGGCAATTGGCCGAGTTGTAACAAACCCATCCTTTAGAGGTAATAATTATGGGAAAGCTCTTATAAATAAATCGCTTACCTGCATATCTGAAAAGTATGGTAGCACAGCGATTCAGATAGGCGCGCAAACCTATCTAAAGAAATTTTATGAAAGCTTCGGATTTGAACAAGTATCCGATGAATACCTGGATTATGGAATCCCACATATTGACATGATAAAACCTTAAACTTACTAATATGAATCATATTGTTATTATTACTGCCGCAATATTAGGTTCTACAGCCATTATGCTGGGTGCCTTTGGTGCACACGCTTTTAAGAAACTAATTAGCGAAGAAAAACTAACCTCTTTTGAAGTAGGTGTTCGTTATCAAATGTATTCGGCTATTACCTTACTGGTCTTAGGGTTTAATTTACATTTCGACCTTTACAGTGAACGTTTTGTATTTTATAGTATAACGGCAGGAACTTTATTATTTTCTATCAGTATCTACCTCCTGTCTTTTGCTCAATATTGGAATAAAAATTTAAAATTCTTAGGCCCAATTACACCATTAGGGGGACTGTTAATGATCGCTGGCTGGGTTGCGTTAATCATTCGTTTTATTTAACTTTACCTATGTTAAGGCAATGATGTCTGCCACTAACCGCTTTAATGAGCTGATGACGTCTACTTTTGCTGATACTTTTTGTATCCGCTAGAATCGTTTATGACAATAAGTAAGTAGACATGTCAACTAAAAGTAACACTTTATCAAAAATAGCACTTAAAGAGAAGACTTTTTGTGCTTTAAAATGGATAGCGATCGCCATTTCAGTTGGGTTTATTGTAGGATCAATCTCAGCTTTCTTTCTCACGAGCCTATCCTGGGTAACAAATTACAGAGATCTTCATCCGGTCATCATGCTAGGATTACCATTAGCAGGTTTAATAATTGGATTACTTTATCATTACTATGGTGGCGCTTCAAGCAAAGGCAATAATCTCCTGCTTAAAGAATATTACCAAAGCGAACAGACCATCCCATTAAGAATGGCACCTTTGGTTTTATTCAGCACGTTGCTTACACATCTTTTTGGAGGTTCCGCAGGAAGAGAAGGAACCGCTGTACAAATAGGAGGTGCAATCGCCGATCAATACTCAAGAATTTTCAAGTTAACTCATGACGATCGAAAGATTTTAATCATTATCGGGATAAGTGCGGGATTTGCTTCTGTTTTTGGAACCCCCTGGGCAGGTGCATTATTTGGACTGGAAGTTATAACTGGTGGAAAGTCAAGATTAAAAGCACTTATACCAAGTATCATGACAGCCTTTATTGCCAACTATGCCTGTTCTTTCTGGAATGTATCGCATACCCATTATCACATTCGAGAAATCATCCCCGCACTCAATCCGCAACATCTACTTTATACGGTCATCACAGGTATAATTTTTGGATTAGTAGCTTATCTATTCACTGCATTCGGAGATATCTTTAGCTACATTTTCAGAAAGATTCAATACCCTCCCCTGCGTCCTTTTATTGGAGGTATTGTCCTTATTTTCCTAATATGGCAGCTAGGAACTACACAGTATATAGGTTTAGGAATTCCTACCATATTAGCCTCATTCGAAAGTCAATTAAATTCTTATGATTTTATTATCAAACTATTACTAACCACTTTCACCCTTTCCGCAGGATTTAAAGGTGGAGAAGTAACACCATTATTTTTTATTGGTGCAACTCTAGGTAATGTCCTATTTGGAATTATTCCGCTACCAATGGGATTATTGGCCGCAATGGGTTTTATTGCTGTTTTTGCAGGAGCAACCAATACACCGCTGGCTTGTATACTGATGGGGGTAGAATTATTTGGGTTTGAAGCCAGTATTTATTTTGCAATTGCCTGTTTTGTCGCCTATTTCTTTTCTGGAGCAAAAGGAATCTATACAACTCAGATCATCACAGGCCCTAAACATCACTTCTATCTCCACATAAAAAAAAGGCAAAATGACATCTACGAACGATTAAGGAATCTATAATAAAAAAGTTCAAGGATTTGTCGCCAATAATCCATCCTTGAACTTCTTCAACTACAACTCTTTAAGGTGTTTGTAGTTAGATTTAATCGTATCCAAAACTTCCTGCATTTTACCTCCAAGCATCAATTTAGACATTGACTTTGCCATTCCTACCATTTGATCAAAATCAACCTTAGGAGGCATAGCTAGCGCATTTGGATTCGTAAAAACATTTAATAAAATTGGACCAGGATGCGATAAAGCAAACTCAACAGCATTCCTAACCTCTTCAGGTTTATGTACATTCATACCTTTAAAACCCATCGCTTCCGCTATAGCGGCAAAATCAGGATTTATCATATTGGTTTCGTTATCAGGTAGTCCGGCAACTTCCATCTCTAATTTGACCATACCAAGAGCCCGATTATTAAAAACAATTATTTTTACAGGCAGTTGATATTGATTAATAGTAGCTAAATCACCAAGCAACATCGACAATCCACCATCACCACATAATGCTATAACTTGCTGTTCCGGATGAGATAAAGCAGCTCCAATTGCCATTGGCATCGCATTGGCCATAGATCCATGGTTGAAAGAACCGAGCATCTGCCGTTTACCAGTCCCTGAAATAAAGCGCGCCCCCCAGACACAGGTCATCCCCGTGTCCACCGTAAATATAGCACTGTCCGTAGCCAGTTCATCAATACAGTGTGCCAAATATTCTGGCTGAATTGTATCCTCCCCCCCTTTTTCTTGCATAAAACTATGCATATTGTCCTTTACTTTCTCATAGATCTTCAGCTGAGCTTCAAGGAAACTTGCATCTTCTTTTTGTTCCAGCAGCGGAAGAAGTGCCTGTAAAGTATGCTTGATATCTCCGCACAATCCCATTTCCAATTTTGCGCGTCGTCCTAATCGTTCAACAGCAGTATCAATTTGAATAATCTTATTATTAGTAGGCATAAACTTATCATAAGGGAAATCCGTACCTAATAATAAAATCAAATCTGACTCATGCATACTTTGATAGGCTGCGGCTTGCCCTAGCAGACCAGTCATTCCTATTTCGTAAGGATTATCATGTTGAATCCCCATTTTACCTCTAAAAGAATATCCCACTGGAGCTAAAATCTTTTGAGATAATTGTACAATTTCAGGATGAGCCCCAGATGCTCCAATTCCGCAAAAAACGGTAACGCATTTACTCGCGTTAATAACTTTTGCAAGAGCGTCTAATTCACTATCAGAAGGCCGAATGACAGGATTAACATAAAATAATTGGGTAGACACCGAAGAATCTTCAGCTTTCATTTCTGATACATCCCCTGGCAAACCGATGACAGCAACTCCTTTCTGTCCTATTGCATGCTGTATGGCAGTCTGAATAATTCGAGGAGCCTGTTCTGCAGTAGTTATTAATTGGTTGTAACAACTGCAGTCATCAAAAAGCTTTACAGTATTTGTCTCTTGAAAATACCCCATCCCCATCTCCGAGGTATTAATTGTGGAAGCAATTACAATCATAGGAACGTGTGAACGATGAGCATCGTACATGCCATTTATGAGATGAACGTGACCAGGCCCGCAACTACCTGCGCAACATGCTATTCCATCCAGTTCCGCTTCAGCAGCCGCTGCATAAGCCCCAACTTCTTCATGACGCACATGAATCCATTTAAGTCGGCCATCTTTACGTATTGCTTCATTAAAAAAATTAAGACTATCTCCAGTAACTGCGTAAACGCGTTTTACACCTGCTTCCACAAGCATTTCAACCAACTGATCTGCTACAATCTTTGCCATATTAAATTATTTAAGTTAAGGGGAAATCAACACCCCCTATACTAAATAACAATGAAAAATAGAATCAGTTTTAAAATATTCTGTTAATAAAGGCTATAATAGTTTACCCGTTAATAATAAGCCCGCAACGGTAAAATAAATAATCAATCCGGATACATCAACCAAAGTTGCGACAAAAGGTGCTGACGCAGTTGCCGGATCTAAACCAAATCTGCGTAGTACAAATGGGATAACCGAACCGGATAATGTACCCCAAAGCACAACAAAAAGTAAAGATAAAGAAACACTTAGTGCAATATAAACCCAGTAAATACCATAATCATATATCCCCAGTTCTTGCCAAAGTAAAATTCTAAGAAAACCAATAGTACCCAATATACCTCCCAAAATCAGACCAGATGAAATCTCACGTTTCATGACATACCACCAGTCCTTAAGTTTTATCTCTCCCAAAGCCATGGCTCGAATAATTAATGATGCAGCTTGCGATCCAGAATTTCCGCCACTAGAAATAATTAATGGAACAAATAAAGCAAGAACTACAGCCTTTTCAATTTCTCCGTCAAAGTAAGCCATCGCTGAAGCTGTTAGCATTTCACTTAAAAACAAAATAATCAACCAACCAGCTCTTTTTTGAATCAATTTAAGTAGCGGAGTTTTTGTATAAGCGACATCAAGTTCATCCATCCCGCCAAAACGTTGGATATCTTCCGTATCTCGATCTTTTATCTGATCCAATACATCATCAAATGTCACAATACCTACCAATACACCATTATCCGTCGTGATCGGAAGCGCACTTCGATCGTATTTCTGGAAAATCTCAAATGCCTCCTCCATAGGAGTTGCGGCTCTGATAGCAACAAAATTATGATCAATCAGTTCTGAAATTTCAGTATCTGTATCGGCTAATAACAACTCACCTATTTTTAAATCATCAATAAGCACATTCTTTTCATCGACAACATATATAAAATTTAAGGTTTCAGCCTTCTTTCCAAAAAGCTTAATATGCTTAAAAACATGTTCAACAGTAAAATATGGTCTAACTTGGACATACATCGGGGTCATGAGATGTGCAATACTATTTTCATCATAGCCAATCAGCTTCAACGCTAACTGTTTTTCACGTTCATTTAACAAATTAATTAAGTACTTAATCAAATCATCAGGTAAATCAGAAAATAGCTGATTCCTAATATCAGGCTTTAAGTTGTTAAGTAATTCTGTCAGTTCCGATTCTGAGAGGGATTTTGCTAGGCGATATTGAACATCCTTTTCTAAAAAAGAAAATATCTCGAGTTGCAAGTCAAAATCATAATGATTAAATTGCTCATACAAAGCCTCTTTGTCTAATTTACTTAGATTTTCAGCAATATCTGCGGGATGTACTTTTATTTTTTTACTCATAAATAATTACTTTTTTAATCACCGCTAAAATCTAGAAGCTAAATTGCTAAAGTATTTTGTAAATATCTCAAAATTGAAGTTGACCAGGATTAAGCTCAATGGGATCTTTTCCTTGTTGAAATAATCGTGCAGACAGTTCACCTTTCAATTCAATTTGACCATGCTCAACATGTAACCAGCTACCCTCTCGTAAACCCAACACAGCCTGACTGTTGAATTGATGAAATTCTTGGATTCTTGTCTCTCTCGTTTCACCTTTATGTGTAGAGTTAGGATCTGGATCAAGATAATGTGGGTTGAGATTAAAAGGTAAAAACTGTAACGCTTCAAAACTTGGGGGATAAACGATCGGCATATCGTTAGTTGTACCAATTGTCAAGCCCGTTAAATTAGATCCAGCTGAAGTACCCACATAACGTAAACCAGAAGCAACAGCCGATTTAATTTCACTAACAAGATCCAATTCATACAAAGTCTTGAGCAAAAGAAAAGTATTTCCTCCCCCTATAAAAATTGCTTTTGCTTTTTTTATTGCATCCTTTTGATCAGAAAAAGTGTGTAGACCCTTTACCCGAATTCCTTTATCTTTTAAAGCTTTCTGAACATTAGCTGTATATTCATCATAAGAAATACCAGATGGCCTTGCGTAAGGTACAAATATCAATTCATCGGTCTGAATAAAGTCAACCAAATCATTTTTTATATAGGTCAAAAAAGAACTTCCATGGATCGTACTTGTACTGATAACAAGCAATCTAAAATTATTATTCATATCTATCTATCTTACCACTCAAAATTCATTCAAATTTAAAATTTATTATGTTATTTCATCATTAAAAAAGCTAGTGTGAAAATGATTTTAAAAACCTTTACTTTCACACTAGCAACTATCACATGTCAAATGCAATAAAACTCAATTAAGGATGTTAAACCAACCACAAACTACTCTGCTGATTTATCTGAAGTTGTTTTTATTTTTTTATCAAGTAAGCGCTTTTCTTCTTTCAACGCCTTATTCAATAAAAACTCTATTTGCCCGTTCACACTCCTAAATTCGTCGGCAGACCATTTTTCCAATGCCTTATATACATCACTATCAATCCGGAGCATGAAATTCTTTTTTTCCGCCATATTATTTATGAATAAAACTATTGATACAGGGTTCCCGTATTTAACACAGGAGATGCCGCCTTTTCCCCGCAGAGTACAACCATCAAATTACTAACCATTGCTGCCTTTTTATCATTATCAAGCTCAACTATATCTTTTTCAGACAATCTTTGTAAAGCCATTTCTACCATACCAACTGCACCTTCAACAATTTTAGCACGAGCGGCAACAATCGCAGTTGCCTGCTGTCTTTGTAACATTGCTCCGGCAATTTCAGAAGCATACGCTAAATGACTGATCCGCGCCTCTTTTATAATAATACCAGCTGGAGCCAAACGATCTAATAATTCTTTTTCTAAGATATGATTAACAGTATCTCCACCTTCACGTAAAGTAATTGTTGCTTGATTATTAGGATCTATTTCTAAATTATCATAAGGAAAACTACCTGCCAAATGCCGCACAGCCGCTTCGCTTTGTGTGCGGACATATGAAGTATAATTTGTCACATCATAAGTAGCCTTATAAGTATCACCAACTTGCCAAACAATAACAGCGCCTATTTCAATAGGATTACCCATTTTATCATTTACTTTTAAAGTTTGTCCCTGTAAATTATCCGATCGTAGACTAACATTTAAAGTAGAGTACAAAGGATTAACAAAAAATAACCCATTTTCTTTTACTGTACCAATATAACTTCCAAAGAAATTCAACACACGTGAATGATTTGGATTAATGATCATCAGACCCTTTAACAAGAACAGTGTGGTTAAAATAAATAAAATCCCCACCGCAATATACCAGGAAGAAGCTTCTGCTTGAAAGAAACATACGATTCCAAGTACAAAAAGAACAATAGCAATTAAAAGAGCTAAATAACCAGAAAGAGGTTTAATTAATTTTTCCATATTTTTTTAAGTTTTGATATTAGTTTGATATCAAATATATAGCATTTAGATTTCATTTCAAAATAAAATATGCCAGATCAAAAAGGATTCTTTATATTCGGCATAAATGTTTATTATCAAGATGTTTAAACAATCATTCTTACCCATTCAAAATAACGATATTGAAGTATTAATATTGGGTTCTTTACCCGGAGACAGGTCGCTTCAAGCCCAAGAATATTATGCACATCCTCAGAATCGATTCTGGAAATTAATCCAACGGATTTTTAATATAACTGACTTTCATTCTTATTAAGAAAAATTAAATATACTGCTAGAAAATAGGATCGGTCTATGGGATGTGTGCGCACAAGCAAAAAGAAAAGGCAGTATGGATCTCGATATCCTTGAGGAAATTCCAAATGACCTCACTACATTCTTTTCCCAGCACCCACACCTCCATACCATCATATTTAATGGACAAAAAGCACGTAAAGTATTTGATAAACACTTTAAAAAAGCGGATCAATACCAGTATTACACACTACCAAGCACAAGTCCTGCAAATGCACAATACTCTTTAGAAAAATTACTTCTTGAATGGCAACTCATATTTAAAAAAGATTAACAAATATTTACTACAATAAAAGCTTAAAATTCATAACGAATCATTATTTTTGCAGCAACATGTCAGATTTAAAATATAACCAAAGAGGTGTATCCGCAGGTAAAGAGGATGTACACAATGCTATTAAGAACATCGATAAAGGATTGTATCCAAAAGCTTTTTGTAAAATCATTCCTGATATTCTAGGTGGTGATGAACAGTGGTGTAATATTATGCACGCTGATGGTGCAGGTACGAAATCTTCCTTGGCCTATGTTTACTGGAAAGAAACAGGTGATATATCTGTTTGGCGCGGTATTGCACAAGATGCAATCATCATGAATCTTGATGATTTACTTTGTGTAGGCGCTACCGATAATATTTTATTATCATCTACTATTGGTCGTAATAAGAATGTCATTCCAGGAGAAGTTCTTGCAGAAATTATTAATGGAACAGAAGAAATTCTAGCAGAGCTCCGTGAGATGGGTATCGGTATCTATTCAACAGGAGGTGAAACTGCAGATGTGGGCGATTTAGTACGTACTATTATTGTAGATAGTACGGTAACTTGTCGCATGAAACGTGAAGACGTCATTTCTAATCACAACATAAAACCAGGCAATGTAATTGTTGGTTTATCCTCTTCAGGAAAAGCTAACTATGAGACAGAATATAACGGAGGAATGGGATCCAATGGATTAACTTCCGCACGTCATGATGTCTTTAATAAAAATATTGCAGCAAAATATGCGGAAAGTTTTGACCCTGCTGTTCCATATGACTTAGTTTTTTCAGGAAGTCAAAATTTAACCGATAAAATCACAGTTGAAACTGGTGAAGAAATTACAGCAGGAAAACTAGTTCTTTCTCCAACACGTACATATGCGCCGGTAATCAAAAAAATATTAGATCTTTATCGTTCTCAAATTGACGGAATGGTACATTGTTCAGGTGGTGCACAAACGAAAGTATTACACTTTGTTGATGCAGTACACGTTATCAAAGACAACCTCTTCCCTATCCCTCCATTGTTTGATTTGATTCAAAAAGAATCAAATACGGATTGGAAAGAAATGTACAAAGTATTCAACATGGGACACCGCATGGAACTTTATGTACCAGAAGAAATTGCATCAGAAATTATTGCAATCTCCGAATCTTATGGTATTCCCGCTCAAATTATTGGTCGCGTAGAAGCTGCTACTACAAAACAAGTAACAGTTAAATCTCCTTACGGCGAGTTTATTTACGAATAACTAAAACGTCATTAGACTTGGTATTTTATCAAGTCTAATGACTCCTTATAACCATGAAAGATAAACTAATTGTGGGTTGGAAAGAATCATTAGATTTACCGGAACTTGGTATTTTTAATATTGAAGCAAAAGTAGATACAGGTGCGGGATCATCTGTTTTACATTGTGAATCTTATGAAATCAAAATAATTGAAAATCAAAAGTGGATTATTTGCCATATTATCGTTAATTTTAAAACAAGAGAACTTCGCATATTCAAATTTCCTGTTTATCGAGAAAAAATTGTAAAAAGTTCATTCGGTCAAAAAGAAAAGCGTTATTACATATTAACAAAAGCCAAATTATATAATCAGTTTTTCGAAATTAAATTATCTTTTAGAAACCGTTCTTCCATGCGATATCCTATGTTACTAGGAAAAAGTTTCCTATCAAAAAGGTTTATCGTGGACGTGTCAAGATCTAACTTATCTCAAAAATCTGTTGGATAAAAAGAATATTCATAGACAATTGTTTATGAACCAACATTACAATTAAATCATTCTAATCATAGCAAAGTGAAAATCGCTGTATTATCAACAGTTAAAAGCTTATACTCGACACGTCGATTAGTAGAAGCTGCAGAAAAACGTGGACATGAATGCGTTGTCATCGATCATAGCAAATGCTATGTAGGAATTCAACAAGGCAAACCTAGCATCCACTATAAAGGTCAAGATATTTCAGATATTGATGCAATAATTCCTCGAATTGGTGCTTCGGTTACTTTCTATGGTTCGGCCATTGTGAGGCAATTTGAGGTAATGGACGTAATTTCCGCCAATCCAAGTCAAGCAATAACACGATCACGAGACAAACTTCGTTGTATGCAAATTTTATCTGGTGCAGGAATCGGTCTTCCCATTACTGGATTTGCCCGTACTGCATCTGATGTTGACGACCTGATTAGTATGGTCGGTGGTGCACCTTTAGTTATTAAATTACTCGAAGGAACACAAGGAATTGGTGTAGTATTAGCTGAAACGAAGAAAGCGGCCTCCTCAGTTATAGAGGCTTTCTATGGATTAGGAAATAATATCTTAATACAAGAATATATCAAAGAAGCGAAAGGTACAGATATTCGTGCATTTGTTGTTGGAGGAAAAGTGGTCGGTGCAATGAAAAGAACAGCCAAAGAAGGAGAGTTTAGATCTAACATCCACCGTGGGGGAACAGCAGAAATTATCAGACTTACAAAAAATGAACGTGAGACTGCTATTGCAGCTGCGGCTTCCATGGGGTTAACAGTTTGTGGTGTTGATATGATGCCATCAGACAGAGGCCCTCTTGTACTGGAAGTAAACTCATCTCCTGGATTAGAAGGAATAGAAAAAGCAACAAAAAAAGATATTGCTGGAGAAATTATCATGTATCTCGAAAAACAGTTTGAATTAAAGAAAGCTGCCAAACCAGAGATTCGTAAAAAGAAAAAAAAGCAAAGCGATTTATAAAAATGAAGGTTCCTCTAAAAAAGGAACCTTTTTTGTTTTCGAACTTCATATAATGATATGAAAAATCATCTGTTTAGAATACAATGATAGAAAAGCCCCTAATTTCATTACCAGATTTTGACAATACTAAAACGAATAAATAGGATTATACGGTTACATTTGCCGATTATATTTTAAGATGCTATGAAGTTATTTCGCTACGGACCACTAAATGAAGAAAAAACAGGAATTTTAATCAATGAAGTTCACTATGACACTTCCGATTTTGGAGAAGATTATGACAATAAATTTCTCGCTAATGGTGGGCTCGAAAGATTAGAAGAGTTTGTGATAAATAACCGTACAAGCTTAAAGCCAATTCCTTCCGAAAGTCGTATCGGAACACCACTTGCAAATCCAACTAAAATTGTATGCGTAGGACTTAATTATTCTGACCATGCAAAAGAAACTGGATTAGCTCAAGAACAAGAGCCCATATTATTTTTAAAAGCTATTTCAGCATTAAATGGCCCCTTTGATAACATTATAATTCCAAAAAACTCATACCATACAGACTGGGAGACAGAACTTGCTGTTGTGATCGGAAAAAAGGGTACACATATTTCGACAGCGGAATCAACAGATTATATCGCTGGATATGTCATGATGAATGATGTAACAGAGCGTCATTTTATGAAACATAGAGGTGGTACCTGGGATAAAGGAAAGGGCTATAATACTTTTGCTCCTTTAGGCCCCTATTTTGTAACAAAAGACGAAATTGAAGACGATGGGAATTTAAGAATTTGGTTAAAACTCAACGGTAAATTAATGCAGGAAGGAAATACAAAAAATTTCATTACTCCTGTTAAAGAATTAATTTCCTATATTTCGGATTTCTTTGGATTATTCCCCGGAGATATTATTTCAACCGGCTCACCTGCTGGCACAGGTATAGGACATGTACCGCAACGATTTTTAGTAGAGGGTGATGAAATTGAATATGGAATAGAAGGTTTAGGTGTTGCTAAGAACACACTGATTAACTTCCAGAAAGAATCCAGTTAAAATCATTAAAAAAAGCACTTAAAAAATTAAGTGCTTTTTTAATTTACTCTAGTAGATTATTTATAATTAATTATTCCACCAGCCAATTTCTTCTCAGATTTATGTGCAGGTTTGCCATAAACTTCAATAACGCCACCCGCACGCGTTTTAGCGACAATAGAATCTTTTGCATATACCTCTGCTTGACCACCGCCATTGACCGTAACATTGGTTACATCTGTTATCAATTCTTTACCTTCATATTTACCGCCAAAATTAGACACAACATCTTGTGTGATACTTTTTCCAATAAGTGAAATTGTAGAACCTGAAGTAGGCTTAACATCTACCTTTTTAGCCTCCACATAAACAACCACTAAACCACCCTCTGCCGCGGAAACATTTAATTGATCGGCTACTATTTTCTCTTTTTCTCTATTAACGATCTTCGCTCCTTTTTTGGCAGATAAACTATTCAAAGATTGATAGTATACCTTAACACTGATATTATTTCCTTGAAGAGCATTTAAAGTATTCATTTTAATACGTAATGCACCGTTTTTGTTGATAACTTGGATATTCTCAGAATTAGCCCCTTCAGTCACAACCTCATTGGAATTGCCATGAATTAATTCAACCTGAATTTTATCTGTAACATCTACCGAATTAAACGTACCCACGTTCTGCTTTGTCTGAGCAATTCCTAATTGCGCAATAAAAAATAAAATAGCACCTAATCCTAATTTTTTCATATCAATATATTCTATTCGTATAACTATCCTGCAAAATATGCACCATTCCTGACTTTAAGATAAAATTTAGCAGATTTTAACAAAAATAAATAAAAAACACAGCCCCAACAAAAAAGCGTACGAAGTGAAATTACCTCATACGCTTTTTAGTACTACTTAAATGTAGACTCAATCGATATTATAACTTGCTATTAACATCAATTGCATTCAATTCTTGGAAAGCTTGTTTCAAACGTGTAACGAAAGCTTCTTCTCCCTTACGTAACCAAACGCGGGGATCGTAGTATTTTTTATTTGGAGAATCAGCTCCTTCAGGATTACCGATTTGACCTTGTAAATAATCATGGTTTTTAGCTTCATACTCGCGAACACCATCCCACATAGCCCATTGCATATCTGTATCGATGTTCATTTTGATTGCACCATATGAAATTGCTTCTGCAATCTCCTCAGGAGTTGAGCCCGAACCACCGTGGAAAACAAAATTAACAGGTTTATCAGCAGTTAAATTAAATTTCTCGCGAATGAATTCTTGTGAGTTATGTAAAATAACAGGTTGTAATTTTACATTTCCTGGCTTATATACACCGTGTACATTACCAAAAGCTGCTGCTACAGTAAATTTATCAGACACCTTTGATAATTCTTCATAAGCATAAGCTACCTCTTCTGGTTGTGTATATAATTTCGAACTATCAACATCAGAATTATCTACACCATCTTCTTCACCACCTGTTACACCCAATTCGATTTCAACAGTCATTCCAAGCGGCTTCATACGTGCTAAGTATTTTGCCGAAATCTCAATATTTTCTTCAATAGGCTCTTCAGACAAATCTAACATATGAGAAGAGAATAATGGTTTACCGTGTTGTGCGAAAAACTTCTCACCAGCATCTAATAAACCGTCGATCCAAGGTAATAATTTCTTAGCAGCATGGTCTGTATGCAAAATAACTGCAACACCATAGTGCTCTGCTAATAAATGAACGTGTTGAGCAGCAGCTACAGCACCTAGAATACATGCCTTTAATCCATCATTATTTAACGTTTTACCAGCGTAAAATTGTGCTCCACCATTTGACAATTGAATAATCACTGGTGAGTTAACCGCTTTTGCAGTTTCCATCACAGCATTAATCGAGTTTGTACCAGTTACGTTAACAGCTGGTAATGCGAATTTGTGTGTTTTTGCTAATTCAAACAATTCTTGTACTTGATCTCCCGTCAATACACCTTTAAAATCTTTTAGGCTCATATTATAATTTGCTTTTGTTATTTATAATCTCACTATTTATGGACTAAGTTAAAAAAAAAATATTGTTCTACATAATTTATAAAGTGTACTTCTTACACTAACACAATGATCCATGCTCACTAAATAAAGAAGTTTACCCAATAGCATCTATAATTTAATATTCACCTATACGATATTGGATATCAATTACAATTTCTCTAAGTTTGAATTAAAATATAGAACAAATATGTTACACGTATACGGAATCAAAAACTGCAACACAGTGAAAAAAGCGATAAATTGGTTAGAAGAACATCAATTGCCTTATACATTTCACGACTATAAAAAGGAAGGCATCTCTGAAAATAAACTCGAGGAATGGGAAAAAGAAATCAGTTGGGAAAAACTGTTGAATAAAAAAGGAACCACATGGAAAAAACTTGATGTAGAAGAACAAGCGACCGTTACAGATGCACACACCGCTAACCAAGTTCTGATCAAAAACACAAGTATGATTAAAAGACCTGTAATTGAAGGAGGAAAGCAAATTTTACTCGGTTTCGATGAACTAGAATACGCTTCCTCTCTAAAATAATCGTTACAATCCGACTATTTCTTCGAAAAAATTTAACAATACATCTTTTCATACTATATTTAGGCAGAACAATCCCTACAATTAAGTATGAAAAGATTACCCTTATTGTCAATAAGTATTCTGTCCTTATCATTATCAACTCCAAGTTTTGCTCAACAAAAAAGCAATTATAGTTATACTGAAGCATTTGCTCCTTTATTTTTTAATAATAATGGTGATGAATTTCGCTCAGCAAGTGGAAAACCAGGACCAGCTTACTGGCAAAACAATGCTGACTATAAAATTACAGCAACATTAGACGATCAAAAAAATACAATTGCTGGAAATGTTGAAATAAATTATAGCAATAATAGTCCAGATCAGCTGGACTATGTATGGCTTCAGTTAGACCAAAATATGTTCTCCAAAGAAGGTCGAGGTCAAGCCATATCTCCATTAACAAAAAGTAGATATGGTGATGCTAACGCAAGTTTTGATGGTGGCTATACGATATCTTCTGTCACCGATCTAACTGGTAAACCGGTTGATTATATCATCACCGATACCCGCATGCAAATTAGGCTAACTCAAGCCTTAGCGGCAAAAGGTGGTAAAACAGGATTTAAGATACAATATTCATACATAATACCAGAATATGGTGCCGATAGAACGGGAATACTGAAAGCCGCCAAAGGTAATGTTTTTGCCATCGCACAATGGTTCCCTAGAGTATGCGTTTACGACAACATTCGAGGATGGAATACAATACCTTATACGGGGCCTGGCGAATTTTATCGTGAATTTGGTAATTATCAGGTACAGATAACGGCTCCCGCGAATCACATTGTCGTTTTGGGGGGAGAACTTCAAAACCCACAAGAAGTATTTACGGCAGAACAGTTTAAACGCTATGAAAATGCCAAAAATAGTGACCAGACAGTCATCATACGTTCTGCACAAGAGGTCGCTCAAGCAAACTCAAGACCAAACAAAAAAAGTCTAACTTGGAAATACATTTTAAATAATGCGCAAGATATTGCATGGGCTTCTTCCTCTTCTTTTATATTGGATGCGGCGAGAATTAATTTGGTCAATGGAAAAAAATCACTTGCTATTTCTGCTTACCCAGAAGAAAGTAATGGTAATAATGCCTGGGAACGTTCTACCGAGTATACCAAAGCGGCCATTGAACATTACTCCAACAAATGGTTTGATTATCCCTATCCTGTAGCTGTCAACGTAGCTTCCAATGTTGGAGGCATGGAATACCCTGCATTATCTTTTTGTGGCAATAAAGCACGTGCTGGATCCTTATGGGGAGTAACCAATCATGAATTTGGCCATAACTGGTTTCCAATGATCGTATCGAGCAACGAAAGAGAATTTGGCTGGATGGATGAAGGATTCAACTCTTTCATAAATGAAATTGCAACTGAAAGTTTCAATAACGGTGAATATTTTAAACAAGTTGGGGATCCAAACAGTCAAGCAGTCCGATTTACAGATCCTCGCTTAGAAGCGATAATGAATACACCACAAAGCATGGATGAACGCAATATTGGTATATTGCTTTACTATAAACCTGCTTATGGTCTCAAATTATTAAGAAATGAAATTATCGGCGCAGAACGTTTTGATTATGCATTCAAAAAATACATTTCTGATTGGGCCTATAAACATCCGACACCAGAAGATTTTTTCCGTTCAATGGAAAATGGGACAGGGGAAAACTTAAATTGGTTTTGGCGCGGTTGGTTTCTAAACAACTGGCGTCTTGATCAGGCAATCAATAAAGTAACATACATAAAAAATGACCCTAAATTAGGTTCCGTTATTACGGTTCAAAATTTAGAAAAACTTCCTATGCCTGTAGTAGTTGAAGCCACAACAGTATCAGGAAAGAAAATTCGAAAAAAATTACCCGTAGAAGTTTGGGAAAGAAACCAATCTTTTGACTTCAAAATAGATTCAAAAGAACCTTTAATATCAGTTCAATTAGATCCTGATAAAGTTTTTCCAGACCATGTTCCGGAAAACAATATCTGGACAGCAAAATAAAAAACAGAAAATCTCATATACAATCATATATGAGATTTTTTTATTAAAATAATTTCTTTTAAATACATTACTACTTATATTTATGTATTTTTGGTTATATAAAAAGGAAAAATGAAAACAGCATTCATACATAGTTTAAGCATATTGACACTTCTGGGAATTACCAGTATCTTCAGCAATCTCAAAGCGCAGGAAAAAATAAAAGGAATTGCCATGGAATTGGTCAGTAGTCAAAAAATTGAAGGAGTTTCTATCAAAAATACCCGTACAAATAAAATTGTGCAAACAGATCAAGAAGGCAATTTTATCATTGATGCTCAATTGAATGATTATTTAGCGATAGAGGCTACCGGATATGAAAAAGACACTGTTTTTGTCTATGATTATGGTGTTAAAAGAGTTTATCTAAATAGATTAAACTCAGTAATTGAACTAAATGAAGTCTATATTGAAAGAATGACAGATAGTAGATTAATTGCAGAAATCAATGCAACAAAAATCGCGGGAAAATACTCTGATGTTGGTCAACAACGTGGCGGTATCCGTCTCTCTCCTTCTCGACTATTTAGTAAAGAAGGAAAAAGAGCACGTCAAAACTACAAACTTTTAGTAGAGGAGCAACATAAAAGAGCTATCGATCGTAAATTCACAGATGACTTAATCCAATCCGTAACGCCTCTAAAAAATCCAGATTTGGCACTTTTCAAAGAGCAATACAGACCGACTTACAAATTCATTGAGCAAGCCTCAGCAGAAGATGTTAAGTTGTATATTATAGATGCCTACAAAAAATACAACACGAAAAAAGGAAAATAGTAAATTCAACTTTATTATAAGTTCAAAAAAGCTTTAAACCAAAATATTTCACAAATAAGGTTTAAAGCTTTTTTATTTTTAAAGCCTTTATACGAATATTGAATCATTAACGCGCAGATTCTTTACCATTCTGTGTTCAAACTCCCAATACTTTATTTAAAAATTTCTTTCTTTTATTTTGAACAAGTTTAAATAAGTTAGGCTATGTAAAAATACTTTACAACAGCTTTATAAACATTAATTATCATTATATCAAGAACAGAAACAAAAAAAACTTCCTCTTTTTTCATATAATAAACTATATTTGACTTTGAAAAGACAATCAATAAACATTAAAAAACAACCCACTTAAAACATATTTATGCTTTTTAAAAAATCGATTAGCAAATTAATCGCAGAAGCAGAGCTAAATGGCCAAGGTACATTAAAACGTACACTCTCCAGTTCTGGACTTATTGCATTAGGAGTAGGTGCCATTATAGGTGCAGGCTTATTTTCACTGACAGGTATAGCGGCGGCCGACCATGCTGGTCCTGCTGTAGTACTCTCTTTTATTATTGCGGCTGTAGGCTGTGGTTTTGCAGGTTTATGTTATGCAGAATTTGCATCGATGATCCCGGTTGCTGGATCTGCTTATACCTATTCATATGCTACGATGGGTGAATTTATGGCGTGGATAATTGGATGGGATCTAGTCTTAGAATATGCTTTGGCAGCAGCTACGGTATCTGTTAGTTGGTCCCAATACTTCAATCAACTTCTCTTAACATTAGGCGTCGAAATTCCAACTCAATTTCTACATGGTCCTTGGGAAGGTGGTATTGTCAATGTTCCTGCAATTATCATTGTTTGTTTACTATCACTACTTTTAATGCGCGGTACAGAAGAATCTTCTTTTGTAAATAACATTTTAGTTATTCTAAAAGTTGCTGTAGTTCTAATTTTCATTGTACTGGGTTGGGGATTCATAGATCCAGCGAATCACACACCTTTTATACCTGTCAATCATGGAGAAGAAATGGTGAAAAGTGGCCAGTTAAGCTTCTGGAGTTTTCTGGGTAGCGATGATTTTGGTCATTTTGGTTTTAGCGGTATCCTGAGAGCGGCTGGAGTTGTATTTTTTGCTTTTATCGGTTTTGATGCCGTTAGTACTGCTGCGCAAGAAGCTAAAAATCCTAAAAAAGGAATGCCAATCGGTATTATTGGTTCTTTGATTATCTGTACCTTACTATATGTATTGTTTTCATATGTATTGACTGGATTGGCACCTTACACTGAGTTTAAAGGTGATGCCAAACCTGTTGCCACTGCATTTGCAAAAACAGGTTATACCTTCTTAAACACAGCTTTAATCGTAACGATTATCGCTGGATATACATCTGTAATTTTGGTCATGCTTTTAGGTCAAAGCCGTGTATTTTATTCAATGAGTAAAGATGGTCTATTACCTCGAATATTTTCAGATCTATCAAAAAGACAGACTCCTTGGAAAACAAATTTAATTTTCATGGTATTTGTAAGTATTTTTGCCGGATTTGTGCCCGTATCCGATTTAGGCCACATGGTCAGTATTGGTACCTTATTTGCATTTACATTAGTGTGTATAGGGATACTTGTATTACGCAAAACAGAACCAAACCTGGAACGTCCATTTAAAACACCATTTGTACCACTTATTCCGATACTCGGTATTTTAGTCTGTGTATTAATGATGGCATCATTACCTATTGAATCTTGGGAACGACTAGGCATCTGGATGTTGATCGGTGTAATAATTTACTTTGTTTATAGCAAAAAACATTCGAAAATAAGAAAAGAATATGCCGCAGAGCATAAGACAGAAGAATAACATAAAAAAGGCTGTTTCAAGATCGAAACAGCCTTTTTTATGTTATTCTAATAATTCAATATCCTAAAGAAAGGAAACTTGGATTTAATTTTCTTCTTTTGGTTCTACCTCGGTTACAATATAAACATCCTCATTTTCTTTCTTCATTTTATATTTTTCACGAGCTATCCTTTGCACTTCACGTTGATCAGAGCGGATGTCTGTTATGGTTTCAATAATACTCTCATTTTCTTTCTCGTAAAACGCTTTCTCTCTCTCCAAATTACTTTTTTGATGCTGGTAACTATATTGTGTTGCAAAATCATTACGATCAAAAAAACACATCCAAACAGTAAAAGCTATACCAGCTAAAAAATATTTGTTTCGAATAAGTGCTAAAAATCTATCCATAGTACAAAAGTAATATTTAAGATCTATACATGCTAAATCTCAATTAAATATAAAAACATTTATCTAAAAATTAGCTAAAGTCTAATTATGAACACATTAATTATGGAAAAACTGCGTGATAATCATCTATTATAAAAGGAACCTGTAACTTTCTTCATTAGAAATGCGCAATCATCATCAAAAAATGAATCACCCATACTGTATCCATAAAACGATAAATCCAATATCATTACTTTTATATAAGCGCAATAATATTGCGGATCTAAGCAAAATTATCTAAGTTTAACCCTATTATTGAATAGAATCGAGCAAATGAAATATTATCTTATAGCAGGCGAATCTTCCGGAGATTTACATGGTGCAAACTTGATCAACGCATTAAAAGTCGAAGATCCAGACGCTACCTTCAAAATCGTAGGCGGCACGCAGATGGAAGAATCTGCAGATCAAAAGGCCTTAATACACACTTCGGAAATGGCCTTTATGGGCTTTGTCGAAGTATTAAAAAACTTAGGTACCATTTCAAAAAATCTAAAAAAGGTAAAAGAAGATATTATTAAAGAAAAGCCTGATTGTGTCATTTTAATTGATTTCCCCGGCTTTAACTTAAAAATCGCAGATTTTGCCAAGAAAAAAGGTATAAAAACATGTTACTATATTTCTCCAAAAGTATGGGCATGGAATCAAAAACGTGTGATTAAAATTAAACATGTCGTCGATCACATGTTCTGTATCCTTCCCTTTGAAGTCGATTTTTATAAAAAATGGAAAATGCCCGTTGACTATGTTGGAAATCCATTACTAGATGCCATTTCATCTTACAAATTCAATCCTAATTTCATTACGGAACAACAGCTCAGCGAACGGCCAATCATCGCATTGCTGCCTGGTAGCCGTAAAATGGAAATAGAAAAGTTATTACCGGTTATGGCAAATTTAACCTACCTCTTTCCAATGCATCAATTTGTAATTGCAGGAGCACCAAATTTTGATAAATCATACTACCAGCAATACATTGGTGATCAAAATATACCAATTGTATTTAATGCTACTTACGATTTATTAAAACATGCCGAAGCAGCAGTCGTAACAAGTGGGACAGCAACATTGGAGACTGGAATTCTTAAAGTACCTCAAGTCGTTGTTTATAAAGCCAATGCACTATCTATATGGATTGCTAAACAGGTCATTAAAGTAAAATTCATTTCGCTGGTCAATTTAATTAATGACTTCTTGTCTGTAAGAGAATTGATTCAAGACGATTGTACCACTTACGATATTGCACAAGAGTTAGATCAATTGATCAATAAAGCAGAATACCGGGCAAGTGTAATGGAAAATTATGAAACATTGGCCCAAAAACTAGGAGAACCAGGAGCATCAAACAAAACCGCTAAATTAATTGTTCAGTATTTGAAGTAGCGCATTAAACCTTCAAAAACGCTATTCGTCAAACAGATGTTGTTTAACATAAAAAACAAATAGCCATGAAAAAAATAATTACAATTTTTGCCCTTGCTTTTTTGGGATTTCAGTCATATGCACAAAGTAATGTTGAGCACATCAGCAAATTAGAAATTGGGAAAAAGGCTAAAAAAGTCTACAATACCAAATCCTCAGACTCGACGATTAATTTGCATATTGACACTTTGATCATGGGCGATAAAGCTTCCTTGATGTTTTACGCAAACAAAAATGTCATTTTAAATGTTGGTCACGCCATTATAGGTAATAATGCTTCTATTTCGGGGACAGATGGAAAAAATAACGGTTCCAATTTTGATATTCAAGCTAATATTCAAAAATTAGGGTCGCTGTATATTATAGCTAAAGGAGATAATGCCTTTAATGGAACAAAAACATTTCCAAATGGTAATGGTGGAAATGTTAAATTAACACTTTCAGAAAATAGCCTTGTACCGCAAAGAGAAAATAAAAAACAACCTAATTATTTGCAGATTGCAAATGAAGGTGGAGGTAAAAATGTCAATGCAACCAGCGATTTAAGATCTATTTATGATCGCGTAAGACAAGCTCCTGCTGGCTTGAGAGGACTTCCTCAAGGTCAGATCTATTCCGGTAGCCCGGGTACAGATGGCAAGACTGAGATTATAACGATTAAATAAGAAAAAGCGAGCAATGCTCGCTTTTTCTTATTTAAAATTATTTTAAAGGCATCCTTTAAGCTTTAATTCATAAGCTACGACAAGTCTCGTCATTCTATCATAGCGGGCCATACCCTCCTTTTGATTATTATGCTTCAAATAGCCATTATAGAAGATACCAAAGACTTTATTAGTCCAGCCAGTATAATTGCTCCAAAAAGTAGCTTCCTCCTTCAGATCCGCCACTACAAGTTGGGAAAGGCGTTTTTTATAAGTAGCAAACAATTCCACATCTATTCCCCTCAGCTCCTGTAGCATATATGATGTTGTTTGTAAATAGCTGGAATAGCGGTAAAAAAGCTCTGAATGGTTTTTCAATCGCACATAGGCGATAAAATTTGCTTCGTCTTCAAAACCCACCCCCTGTTGATGAGCCAATTCATGAACATACGTAAAAGGACTAGAAAAAACAGGCATTGCTGTATTCACATGTGCTTCATGTGTAAAAGGATTAAAATATCCTGACACACCAAAATAGGAGACCCAATGACTATTAAGGGGACCCTTTGCACCAACTAAAGTCGTTGAAAGAAAAGATTGGAAAGTCGTATCCGACTGTACTAATGCTATCATCTCTCTTTTTATCTTTTCATCCTGATGCTCCCATTGCTTTGGATTTATTTGGGAACGCAAAATATTTGTCGAATCGAGACATGTTTCCAGGACAACAAGATAATCAGCCAACTTTAGACTATCTGTGCTTAAACCTATATTTTGGACAATGGGTATCCGGTAATAGTTCATCCCCCAGCTTATGTAAAAAAACAAGTATAAGCCCAAAATTACGTTAATAAGATATACTAGGAATCTACCTGCATAAACATACCTTTTTTTAAATAGGTACTTAACAACATTAACGATTAGTAGTAAAAGGCAACAAACAGCAAAAAAGTAAAATAAGTCCCCAATACTAAAAGGTAAATAACCAAAAATAGCTTGTGGTAAATATGAAAAAGAAGGATACCACATTCTTGAATAATAATGCTCAACAAAAAACGTATTTCCTTCCAGAATGGTGATTATTGCAGTAATAAAACACAGTATTGCAAAACAGATAAGTGGTTTCTTTAGCATAAACGTGGTTTATATATTAGCTCTCATTCTCAAAATATAGCTTGTAATAATTCATCCCTTTTTCTTCATCAAATCCCTTTTCAATATATTCTCGTTTACCATGCAAATAAACATGAAAATTTTTATCCAGCTTTAATACGGTCTTATAAGATGCTTCCATTTTTTTAACCGCTTTGTCAGCGATATCAAAACTGCTTTGAAAAGGAGAATCAAATTCATCTTCAAATCCAGATCGGAAGTCATTAAACATTGTTGCTGCAATAGGATTACCAATTACTTCCTCCTCAAATTCCTCTTGATCAAAAGTCTCTTTTTCTTTAAAGTAATTCAATGATTTATTGAGCAGATCAATCTTATCAGCCTTTTCTAACTCAAACATATCATCCAATTTCTCATTTACAAAGTTTTTATAAACTTTCAAATAGTTACCCGTCTGATTAAAATCATCATTACGAATTTTTATCTTTAGAAAATCATCTTTCCAATAAACTGCCTCGGTTTTATTCGTTTGATCGACAACCAGCACCTTATAACCTTCCTCTTCTTCTACATTGACTATGATCACACCCTTATCCAATTTATTAATATTAATTGCTTCTTCCTCATAATCCAATTGAAAACCACCTTGATTCGGATATACTTTTAGATAAGTTTCCTTGTTCTCAGACTTAAAAATTCCGACAGCATCATAATTCTCACCCTCAATCTGTACATTTTTCAATGAAACCACATACACCTCACCAGGTTTGATCTTCGGGTGCATACAAACTTCATATAAGTGTTTTGCTATCTGCTGAGAGTATTCATGAAAAGCTAATTGCTCATTAAAGAACTGTTTTGTAAAGTGATAAATTTCATTTAACGCCAGTTCTCCATTGGGATGAAATAAGCGATAAACTTCATTTACCTTTGCAAAAGGACTCATAAAATATTGCATAAGCAGAGGGGGTAATACATCGTCATTCTCAAGTGGAACAGGTTGCTCTGATAATATATAAAACTCCTCTTGTGACTTGTTGCCTACACGATGGATAGAAAGTTGATCGAAAGTTGCATCTTGATGAAAAAACATATTTCCTATTTAAATCTTATTTTTAAAAATTATATAAATCGACAGCGATTTTAAATGTTTCGCAATGTGCATTAACAATATCTTTGATATGCAAAGAATAGCCTCCTCCCATACAAACTTGAACTGGAACCTGATATTGCAAACAATTTAACAGAACAAACTCATCTCTTAATCGACAGCCTGCTGGAGAAAGTTTCAATTTCCCCAATTTATCTGTCGCCAGAATATCAACTCCGGCCTGGTAAAAAACAAAATCTGGTTTGACTTTGTTAAAGAGATTCGGCAGATGCTTGCTAAGCAACTGCAAATATACATCATCAGTTATACCATCCGAAACAGGAAGATCCAAATCAGAACTTTCTTTGATAAATGGAAAATTTTTATCCCCGTGAATCGAAAAAGTAAAAACATCTCGGTCGTCTTGAAATATATGAGCGGTTCCGTTGCCCTGATGCACATCGAGGTCGATGATTAAAATTTTTTTTGCCAGCTTATTTTTAAGCAAATAACGAGCGGCCACAGCTTGATCATTCAATAAACAAAAGCCTTCTCCAAAATCATAACCCGCGTGATGCGTTCCACCTGCAATATTAAACGAAATACCATTTTGTTGCGCATATAGTGCGGACTTTATCGTACCATCTACCAGATAACGTTCACGATCAACTAGACTCCTTGTTAAAGGAAAACCAATTCTCCGAACCATCTTAGGATCTAATGTCAGATCAAATAAAGCCTGCACATAGCCGGGGTCATGCGCTAAACAAGCAATTTCAAATGACACAAGTAGAGGTTCAAAAAAATTTTCCGCTTTCACTACCCCTTCGTGCAATAGCTGTAATGGAATCAATTCATATTTTTCCATCGGAAATCGATGGCCTGCACGTACAGGATGAATATATTCGGGATGGTACGCGATCTTTAACAAAGCTGTATATTTAAAACTTCACTAAGATAATAAAAAGGATATTTAATGGTTTTTATTGTGGATAATATTTAAAAATAATTGTTTCCCCCTCTAAAAAATAGCATATTTGATTTCAACTAATTAAATTTATGGAACTTAGCACCAAACCACAATTATCAGCCGAAGAGCAACGTGTATTAGGCTCTTTAATCGAGAAGTCAAAGGTCACCCCAGAATATTACCCGATGTCACTGAACGGTCTCCAAAGTGCCTGCAACCAAAAAACGGCTCGAAGACCTGTGGTACAATATTCCGATGAGACCATTATCAATACCTTAGCCATACTGAAAAAAAAGGGTCTTATCGCGCATGTTATAGGTGGAGGTAGCCGTGTGACAAAGTATAAACATAATTTTGCCATACAATTTCCATTAGTTCCATCAGAACTAGCAATCATCTGTCTTCTACTACTTCGCGGACCATTAACAGCCGGAGAAATAAATTCAAATTCAGGTCGTCTGTATGATTTTGAAGCCTTGGAAGACATTACAGAACATCTTGAAAAATTAGCATCTGAAGGATTTGTAAAAGCATTAGAAAAACAACCAGGACATAAGGAAGTGCGATATAT
Source organism: Sphingobacterium kitahiroshimense (assembly GCF_025961315.1). Taxonomy (NCBI): domain Bacteria; kingdom Pseudomonadati; phylum Bacteroidota; class Sphingobacteriia; order Sphingobacteriales; family Sphingobacteriaceae; genus Sphingobacterium; species Sphingobacterium kitahiroshimense. Next base: position 1,915,168 of record NZ_JAOQNK010000001.1, read on the forward strand.
ACATTTACTCGGTGATATCGATTTGGAACAATTTGAGCAAATACATCCCCCTTCCGAAAATACGGTACTCCTTCATAAAAGAATTGAAACATTAGAACAAGAATTAGCACAATTGAAACAACAATTTCAAGAACTTTGGGATGAACTGCATTAAAATAGACTGCTTATTTTATCCTTCTTTCAATGTGATTTATTAAGAATCGCGAGCGCACAATGGTAAGCTCAACTTCAAAAAAGATCATGTGATGTTAGATAAAAATAAAATCGGTTTACATTATTTAAATCCGCAGCTTCGCTTTACTTTTTATAAACAATATAAAACGGAACAACATGAAATTTGGACAGGTATCAAATCCACAAGAAATAGATTTTACGTTACCCCCTACTTCCCCGGATACGCTAAAATTATTAAAAAAGAATAAAAACAAGGAAGCATTTGCCATCTATGTCGGATGTGCTAAGTGGAATAAATCGGACTTAAAGGGCTTTTATCCGAAAGGAACGAAAGATGAACTTCCCTACTACAGTAGCCAGTTTAACAGTATTGAACTCAATGCAACCTTTTATAATGCACCATCAAAAGAGCAAGTTGAGACTTGGAAAAAAAAGACTCCCACAGACTTTAAATTTTTCCCTAAAATACCGCAATCAATAAGTCATTATAGCCGTCTATTAAACACTGATGAAAAAGTAAAGGAATTTACAGATAATATCGCTCTCTTTGAAGAAAAGTTAGGAATGATCTTCTTACAAATGCATGATAACTATAAACCAAAAGATATGGAACGCCTCCGTGAGTTTATCTCTAAATTTCCGAAAGGACTACCACTTGCAGTAGAAGTTCGTAATCAGGAATGGTTTTCCAAAGCTGAAACAGCAACTGCATTTTACAAGTTACTTGAGCAATTTGACATTACAAATATCTTAGTTGACACAGCAGGAAGACGCGACCTCTTACATATGCATTTAACTACTCCATCGGCATTCATTCGCTATGTCGGAGCCAATGATCCATCTGATTACACCAGATTGGACGACTGGGTTATGGTCATTAAACAATGGCGGGAAGCAGGTCTACAGAAACTATATTTTTTCATTCATCAAAATATCGAACTGGAATCACCACTTTTAGCAAGTTATTTCATCAAAAAGCTGAATAAGGAATTAAAACTTGATTTACATATCCCAGGTAGTGATAAATTATTTTAAAATTATCACTTAGCAGTGCATGATATAAATTGTAACTCTAGCTTAGAATATCATGTAAAAAAAGAGGCATCCTTAAATAAAGGATGCCTCTTTTTGATATTTATTGCAAATTATTTTTTCGCAAAACGGAAGTTCTTTCCAATAAAACGAGCATTTGCACCTAATTCTTCTTCAATGCGTAACAATTGATTGTATTTAGCCATACGATCAGAACGTGAAGCCGACCCAGTTTTAATTTGACCACAGTTCAAAGCAACAGCTAAATCAGCGATTGTTGAATCTTCAGTTTCACCAGAACGGTGAGACATAACCGAAGTGTAGTTTGAATTCTGTGCCAAAGTAACAGCATTAATTGTTTCAGTTAAAGAACCAATTTGATTAACTTTTACTAAGATTGAATTTGCAGTATCTGTATCCACACCTTGTTGCAATCGTTTTGTATTTGTAACAAATAAATCATCACCAACCAATTGAATAGTAGCGCCAATTTTTTCTGTTAACAATTTCCAACCTGACCAATCATCTTCCTGCATACCATCTTCGATAGATATAATTGGATATTTTTCAGTCAATTCTGCTAAATAAGCAACTTGTTCTTCGGAAGTACGGATAGCACCTTTATCACCTTCAAATTTAGTATAATCGTATTTACCGTTTACATAAAATTCTGAAGCAGCACAATCTAAAGCTAGACAAATATCAGAACCTGGTTTGTAACCAGCTGCTTCAATTGCTTTTAATACAGTTTCAATAGCATCTTCAGTACCATCAAAAGTTGGAGCAAAGCCACCTTCATCACCTACTGCAGTAGATAGACCGCGGTCATGCAAAATCTTTTTCAAGTTATGGAATACTTCCGTTCCCCAACGTAAAGCTTCAGAGAATGAAGGAGCGCCTACTGGCATAATCATAAATTCTTGGAAAGCAATAGGAGCATCAGAGTGAGAACCACCATTAATGATGTTCATCATCGGAATAGGTAATGTATTAGCATTAACACCACCAATATAACGGTATAATGGTTGACGAGACTCTTGGGCAGCAGCTTTTGCAACAGCTAAAGAAACACCTAAAATAGCATTAGCGCCTAAGTTTCCTTTATTTTCAGTACCGTCCAAATCAATCATGATTTTGTCGATTGCATTTTGCTCAAAAACATCAACACCTGCTAAAGCCTCAGCAATTTTAGTGTTTACATTTTCTACTGCTTTCAAAACACCTTTACCTAAGTATTTTGATTTATCACCATCACGCAACTCTACTGCTTCGTGAACACCTGTAGAAGCACCAGAAGGCACTGCAGCACGTCCAACGAAACCATTTTGTGTCGTTACATCTACTTCGATAGTAGGATTTCCGCGCGAATCCAAAATCTGACGCGCATGTACATCAATAATTAAACTCATTGTAATATTGGTTTAAACTTTTTATATAGTATTTTATACAATACTTAGTGTAATTTTTACACTAAAAAATTATATTCTGATTTAATAATCAAATATAAATAAAATTGAGCTTATTAAAAAACGTAAACCACAATTTTATGGCAAGAATGAATATATAAAGTGCAAAAAAAGAGGTTAGCAAATTGCTAACCCCTATCTTTATACTAATCGATTATTTTTTAATTAACTCAATGAAATCATCAAATAAATAACGTGAATCATGTGGACCAGGTGACGACTCTGGATGATATTGTACCGAGAACGCATTTTTTCCAATTACACGGATACCTTCAATCGATTGGTCATTTAAATTGATGTGCGTAACTTCAACTTTATCTGACTGTTCAATATCTTCTGCAACAACACCAAAGCCATGATTCTGTGAGGTAATCTCACAACGGTTAGCAATAATATTCTTAACCGGATGGTTGATACCACGGTGACCGTTGTGCATTTTTTTCGTACGGATATCATTTGCCAAAGCCAATATCTGGTGTCCAAGACAGATTCCAAACATCGGTTGGTCTGCCGCTAAGATATCTTTTACCGTTTGAATTGCGTAACTCATCGCTGATGGATCACCAGGACCATTAGAGATGAAATATCCTGCAGGATTCCATTCTTGCATTTCTGCAAAAGTAGTTTTAGCAGGGAATACTTTTGCATACACTTCTCTTTGAGAGAAATTGCGAAGAATATTCTTTTTAATACCTAAATCTAATACTGCCACACGTACAGGAGCATCTTCATTACCATAAAAATAAGGTTCTGTTGTAGAAACCTGAGATGATAATTCAAGTCCATCCATGGAAGGAACAGTAGCTAAAGTAGCTTTTAATGCTTCAACATCTAAGTTTTCAGATGAAATAATAGCATTCATTGCACCTTTATTACGGATATGACGCACCAAAGATCGCGTATCAATATCTGAAATACCAACTAAATTTCCCTCTTCAAAATAGCTCTGAATAGATTCGTCGGCCATTTTACGACTATAGTTAATATTATAATTTTTACAAACTAATCCTGCGATTTGAATCTTACCAGATTCAGTATCATCTTCATCAATTCCATAGTTACCAATATGGGCATTGGTTGTTACCATAATTTGTCCGAAATATGAGGGATCGGTAAAAATCTCTTGGTAACCTGTAGTTCCGGTATTGAAACAAATTTCGCCAGTAGTCGTTCCAATTTTTCCCGCTGCTTTTCCGTGATAAACCGTTCCGTCTTCTAAAACTAAAATTGCAGGCAATTTGCTGTAGTTGGTCATTATTTATTAAATATAAAATTGTTTTTCCTAATTCCTTGCTTTATCGAAGTTTTGGTGTATAAAAAAAGCCCTAAATGGGCTAAATAATCAATTAACAATTGATTCAACGATAACGAAATTATCGTTTTTTACAACATTTGCGAAAGCATTTACTTCAATTTTCACAGGAGACAAAGGTATAACAAAATCATCAAAGTAAAAAGACTTTTTTTATAATAGTGTGATATTCCAAAAATATAACGTTAAAATCACCAATCTTAATAAGATAATGAAGTGTTTATTAATTACTTTCAATTACATTGCCCGATGCATCGCGAAAATTCCCAATGACAATCATAACAAGATCAATAATATACCAGATACCACATCCGCCAAAGGTCAATAATTGAATAATCCCAGTACCGATCTTACCTACATAAAAACGGTAAACACCAAACGGTCCTAAAAAAATACAAAGTAATAAACAGGCTAACCACCTCTCATCTCTATTTTGATTATTTGATTGCTGGGTATAATACATCGGTTGACGAACACCACATGATGGACATATTTCTGCCTTCGCATTAATAATAGCTCCGCATTCTACACAATATTTTTGTGCTGCTTGATTCATAATGTAATTAGTTTAGACAATAAAGTTACAAACTACCGTTCAATACAGGAGCTAAAAAATAAAAAAAGCGATTACATCGTATGTAATCGCTTTTTCTACCAAAAAACAATCAATTACAAATTGATTGCTTTCCAGATCATATCCTTCAATTGCAAAATATTTTTTCCTGCAACAGATGATATAAATATATACGGTAATCCTTCCGGAACTTCTTTTTCCATTTCTCTCTCCAATTCATCATCCAACATATCAGCCTTAGTAATTGCCAATAATTTTGGTTTATCACGAAGTTCTGGATTATAAACTGAAAGCTCATTTAATAAAATATCATATTCCTGCTTTATCGTGCGCTCAGTATCTGCGGGCACCATAAACAGCAACACAGAATTTCGTTCAATGTGTCTTAAGAATCGATATCCTAAACCCTTACCTTTAGAGGCACCCTCAATAATACCAGGAATATCTGCCATTACAAAAGATTTCCCATCACGATAACTCACGATACCAAGATTAGGAACTAAGGTAGTAAAAGGATAGTTCGCAATTTCAGGTTTCGCCGCTGAAACAACAGATAATAGTGTAGATTTTCCCGCATTTGGAAAACCAACCAATCCTACGTCAGCTAATACTTTCAACTCTAGAATAATCCAACGCTCTTGTCCAGGCAAACCCGGTTGTGCAAAACGTGGCGTCTGCTGAGTTGAAGATTTAAAGTGCCAGTTACCTAATCCACCTTTACCACCAGGAGTTAAAATTTGTGTCTCTCCATCCTCGGTGATTTCAAATAAAACCTCTCCCGTTTCAGCATCTTTAGCCACTGTCCCTACAGGAACCTCTAAAATTTCATCCTTCCCTGAGGCACCCGTACTTGTAGCAGAACTACCTGATTCACCACTGGAAGCAATGATATGCTTCCTATATTTTAGGTGCAATAAAGTCCATAATTGTGTATTCCCTTTAAGGATAATATGACCTCCACGACCACCATCACCTCCATCGGGTCCACCCTTCATGGTTGTTTTATCTCGATGTAAGTGCGCTGAGCCTGATCCTCCGTGTCCCGATCGACAACACACCTTCACATAATCGACAAAATTAGAACCTTGCGCCATAGAAATAAAATATATTTGTTATTAAAACGTCTCCGCTTTATTATTTAATAATTGTCAATAATAGCAGTCAATTCTCCAAAAATAAAATCGATATCACCAATACCGTTTACTTTGGACAATTTACCTTGTGCTTCATAATAAGGTAACACATGAATAGTTTTTGTAAAATATTCATCAATACGTTTTACCAATTTATCAGCAGCATCATCCGCACGGCCAGAAATCTCCTGACGTTTAGCAATGCGTGTTTTTAATTCATCTTCATTTACATCTAAAGCTATAACTACAGAGATAGAAGAATTAATACCAGTTAAAAATGCGTCCAACGCTTCTGCTTGTGCCACAGTACGTGGAAAGCCATCAAAAATAAATCCTTTTGCGTCCGGATTTTTCTTCACCTCCTCTTCCAACATCGCAATCGTAACCGAATCAGGCACTAAGTTTCCGTCAGCAATAATCTGACTGACTTGTTGACCTAGAGCTGTCTGGTTTTGAATATGAGCTCTAAAGATATCACCTGTTGAAACATGAACTAACTGATATTTATCGATAAGCTTCTGCGATTGTGTTCCCTTTCCTGCCCCCGGAGGGCCAAATATTACAAGGTTTAGCATAGTAGTATTTAGAGTAATAGAGTAAAAAAATAAAAGCCTAATCGCTATATTGATTAGGCTTTTCAAATAGTGCGCTCAAAGGGAGTCGAACCCCTAACCTCCTGATCCGTAGTCAGGTGCTCTATCCAATTGAGCCATGAGCGCGTCAACCATTACGTCATCTTCATTGCTGTTCTTCCGTTTTGGTGATGCAAATATAGGCAAAATAGCACTGCCTCCAAATTTTTTTTTCAATTTTTATCTAATAGACTGATAATGAAACAAAATAAAAAATCATCAATCAAATACAATTATGCTTAATCATAATCAACAGATATAAAGAGCTCGCACACGGCGAAATTCGATATATAGAACCACCAAAGAAGAATTTTTAATCCCTAAATCACCCATTATACATATTCAAGTTATTTCATCTTTGAAAGGATTATCTTAAAATAATTAAAAAAAGTTTCCCAAAACTCTAAGCAATTTTTTCAGTTACTATATAAAATGCTGATTGCATTTGAAATACTTTACCTGTACCTCTGTCAACGCATAAACTAGATCTTATTTTAAAAATAGAAGAAAATAAAAACCTTTTAACCAGGAAGACTCGTATAAAAGGAATATGGAATATTCTTTATTCCAAATCACCAAATTCAACATACAGCTGTTTGTGGTTTATAAAACTAACCGGTCGTTTAGTACCCAGAATCATTGCCTTCGACTTACTCCAAGAAAAAGGAACACGATTCTCCCTTTCCTTCAAAACGAGCAGCTGATAAGACTTGTCTGTTTTCATCTGCTTAACATCCGATAACTTAACAGACAAAACCTCATGAAAATCAGGTTTTCTACTGATCAAATGGCTCAGAAATTGTTCTTTCATATTTCCGAATAAGATGTACTGCAAATTTACAGGCCTTGGATTATCTTTATCAAACTGTTTATAATAGACAACCTGCTTGATTTTAAGAGAAATCGAATCTAAAAGCTTAAATCCTCCCCTTTCAAAATGACCTCTATATACATTTGCCCTAAATACTTTGGTCTGATTAACCATTTCTGGCAAAACAAAAACTTCTGGTTCAATCGTATAAACAAATTCTTCAGGAAATGCTAAACGGCTAGTGCGATATTGCTCTAGATCGGCCTTAGAAAATTCAAGCTCCAGAATAATCTGATAGTCGTGTGGCTGATGAAACATAGGTAAATGTTCAGCATATATAGTCTCTATCCCCATCAATAACATTCCATGAATATTAGGCTTATCAGGATAATGAGCTTGCTGGGCAGATATTATTTTGAAAGTGAAGAGTAAAAAAAGCAGACAAATACTTTTATAATTCATTTTGGCGAAATTTAAATATAGCAACAAAAATAGCGGATAGTTAAATAAAGAGTTTAAACGGAGTGTCATATTCCTATTAACCTCAATTAAACTATATGATGAAACCTTCTTTTAATAATTTGGAATGGAACAAAAAAAGCTTAGTCGTAATGACTAAGCTTTCTAGTAGTGCACTCAAAGGGAGTCGAACCCCTAACCTCCTGATCCGTAGTCAGGTGCTCTATCCAATTGAGCCATGAGTGCATTTTGAGCGACTTTTATTTAAAGTCATACCCCTTTGTTTGGTGATACAAATATCGGGACTTTTTTCAATTCTGCAAACTATTTTTAAACTTTTTTAGACAAAAAAAGTAATATTTTTATTATCTTATTGATAGTATTACATTTACAAAGGTTATTTTTTTAATATTTTTTTCACAAAGACGTACTTATGTCCAAAAAAGAAACGAAACTCAGCAAAATACGTATTGACGACATCAGCATTTCATATATGATAAGACCTAGTAAGACAGATAAAGCTGAAAAAACAGTTATCTTTTTACATGGTTTCCCTTTCAATAAAAATATGTGGCGCGCACAGATGCAACAATTAGACGAACAATTTATCGGAATAGCAATAGATATTAGAGGACACGGACACAGCACGCGAGGTCATGGCTTTTTTAGTGTGGATGTTTTTGCAAAGGATTTAATCCAATTCATCACACATTTAAATTTAAATAACGTTGTACTTTGTGGTGTTTCGATGGGAGGCTACATTGCACTGCGCACTTACGAATTAATAGGAAGTACACTTCAAGGACTCATTTTAAGTGACACCCATTCTTTTGCCGATAACAATATGGCAAAACAAAAACGTTTTGATTCAATCCAAGCTTTACTAAAATATGGAAAACGTCCATTTTCATTAGGTTTTATTGAAACAGTATTTTCAAAAAAGACATTAACTGAAAACCCAGAAGCGATTGAAACAATAAAGAGTGCCATTCGGCGAAACGATCTGCAAAACATTTGTGCGACACAATTAGCATTAGCGGCCCGTACAGATACAACAGCTATGTTAAACACTATAACAGTGCCCACATTGGTCATCAAAGGGAAAGAAGATAAGTTAATCACAGATCTACAGACCAAAACCTTACTTGACAATATTGCCCACGTTAAATTTATTGAATTTACGGAATCAGGTCATTTACCTAATTTGGAAGAGCCCGAAAAATTCAGTGGAGAGGTCAACTCCTTCTTAAACTCGCTCTAGTTACAGACATAAAAAAATGCAGTGGATAAAAATCAACACTGCATTAAATTGGATGTACCAAAAGAAAACATTTCTTATAAACCACGGTATTTACTTTGTTTATATTTAAAGAAATCATTCAAATGTTGTAAGTTTTCTTTTCTTTCCTCCGATTTACGGTAAGAAATAATGGAATCCCATATAAACAAAGCGAACAACAATATTGCAAAAAGAACAGGCATGCTCAAGAAGCTACCCGTAGTACCCTGCATAATTAACCAAGTTGAAACAATAACCGTTAATAAAAATTTCATAATAAATCCTAACATTTCGTATAATTTAAAGTGACTGAATAATACGCTGACTCTACCGCCAGACGTCTGAATAAAACCTGTGATGCCGTATCTTGAAATCGCTAGCCTACTGAAAAATATAAATGATCAGAAAACTAAATGGTGGAGAAGAACCAATATATTGATAAATCAAAATATCAGGTCAATTTTCAAAAAAATCAATAGTGTATGGAGAAGGTAAAACTGGTAAGTTTTAGCACTGATTTATATTTAAAAACTGACAAAAATTAAAAAACTTATAGTAATTAATTTCACATCAACTTCAAATGTACTAATTTTTTTAGACAAAAACAAATGCTACGCGGAAAATTTTAGCTAAATAACGAGTTACTTGATTTTGTAAACAGCTATAAAATAAGAGCAAATAAAAAAATAACCTCTAATTATAACCTCTAATTAACTCCAGTACTGCAGCCAAATCTTAATAATAACAAATTGCTTTTTTAGACAAACTCTACGATTGAATAATTATAATCTGTCATAAAAATGTACTAAATTTTACAGGCTATTTAATTTAAAAAAATCATTGTTACTTTTGCTAACACTGTTAACTAAAGTTTTAAAGATGGGTGTATCAGAGCGGAAATTGCGAGATTTAGAAAAAATTAGGTTACAAATAATTGAACAATCCTGGCTTATTGTACAGGAGGAAGGTTGGCAAGCACTATCCATTAGAAAAATAGCAGATGCCATTGAATATAGTGTTCCTGTTATTTATAAACATTTTGAAAACAAAGATGCTATTGTAGCCTATTTTACAAAAGTCGGTTTTTCTTTGCTTGCAACACAACTTGCATCTGCTGTAGATTCAAGCAGAACCGCAGACCTGAACTTGTATCATCTAGCGACATCTTACTGGAAATTCGCATTCGAAAATAAGAAATACTATGAAATTATGTTCGGTTTGGGTATTCCCCAATGCGAAGTTGTGAACAGTATCAAAGAGATGAAAGTCGCATCAGATGTCATGTTAAATTGTATTTCCAAATGTATTGAAGAGAATCAAGTCGAACAAATTGATCTATTTTTAAAATTCAAAACCTTTTGGTCTATTTTACATGGTATTATTACCATCGAATTCATATCAAATACAGCAACAGATCCAGAAGTAGTATCCCCTATCCTAACAGATGCTATTGAGGGATTTATTATATCATTAAAACACCACAATAAATAACATGAGTTTATTAGAAGATTTAAAATGGAGATATGCCACAAAAAAGATGAATGGCACTCCAGTAGCACAAGAAAAAGTTGATTACATTTTAGAAGCTGCTCGTTTGGCTCCTACCTCTTCTGGGCTACACCCTTATAGAGTAATTGAAATATCAAATCGCGAATTGAAAGCAAAAATTCAACCTATCGCTTACGGTCAATCCCAAATCGTAGACAGTTCACATATTTTAATATTCGCAGCTTACGATTCCTATACTAAAGAACGTGTAGAAGCACCATTTGCGCAACAGGCGGAAGAAAGAGGATTGCCAATAGGGTTTGCAGATGATTATAAAAACAATCTTTATACACAATTATCAGCGTTGTCCCAAGAACAGCAATTTAACCATGCGGCACGTCAGGCTTATATTGGTTTTGGATTAGCCGTAGCCGCGGCGGCAGAACAAAAAATTGATGCAACTCCTATGGAGGGTTTTAACAACCAACAGTTAGATGCCCTACTTGAGTTAGACAAATTAGGCCTTAAATCGGTTACAATCTTAGCCCTGGGTTACCGCGATGAAGCAAACGATTGGTTAGTTAACTTAAAGAAAGTAAGACCAAGCCATGAAGATTTCATTATTAAATTCAACTAAAATATATTTTGGGAACTCAATTATTAGGAGTTCCCGATTCTTAAACATACATTATGAAAATAGAAATTTGGTCGGACATCGTTTGTCCATTTTGTTATATTGGTAAAAAAAGATTAGAACAAGCATTAGCTTCATTTCCTCATCGTGATGAAGTTGAGATTATTTGGAAATCTTATCAACTACACCCGCAATTCCCACAAGATGCGGCTGGTATTCCCGCAGTAGAGTACATTAAAAATGCGAAAGGTCTAACTAAGGAAGAAACTTTAGGTATGATGCAACAGGTTCAGTCCATAGGAAAATCTCTAGAGATTGATTTTGATTTCGAAAAATCACTAATTGTCAATACCCTAAATGGACATCGTCTTATACATTTTGCACAAGAACATGGTCTTGGTAATATTTTAAAAGAACGCCTACTAAAAGCCCATTTCAGTGAAGGAGTAGACGTTAATGATACCAATATATTAGTAAACCTAGCCGCGGAAGTGGGGATGGACAAAAAAGAAGTCCAAGAAATGCTGTTTTCTGATCGTTTTACTTACGAAGTCACTCAGGATATTCAAGAAGGTGTAAATCTAGGTTTACGTGGCGTTCCATTTTTCGTATTTAATCAAAAGTTTGGTATTGCTGGAGCACAACCTTTAGAAATGTTTGAACAGACACTCCGTCAAGCATATGAAGATGCTAAAACAGTTATTATCATGAATGATAATGAAGGACCTAGCTGCGACAGTGAAACCGGAAATTGCTAATAGTTTACTATTAGCAATTTTGATTGTCAGACATAACCAAAGAGTTAGCTAAACTTCTGCTCCCGAATCCCAAAATCGTGCAAATAAGTTGAACTTATTTCTTAATTTCGTTTCCTATTTAATGCAGAAAAATTGTAGTATAAATGCAGTTAACTAAACTAGAAATAAAAGGATTCAAAAGCTTCGGCGATAAGATTACAATCAATTTTAATGAAGGCGTCACCGCAATTGTGGGCCCAAATGGTTGTGGCAAATCAAATGTCGTCGATGCGATACGTTGGGTTTTGGGAGAGCAGAGTACACGTATGCTCCGTTCAGAAAAAATGGAAAACATCATTTTTAATGGGACGAAAAATCGTAAAGCGGCAAACCTGGCAGAAGTTTCGCTCACTTTTGACAATAATAAAAACGTACTTCCAACAGCATTTACAACAGTCACTGTGACACGTAAGCTGTTTAGAAACGGTGATAGTGAATACCGATTAAACGATGTAAAATGTCGCTTAAAAGATATTACAGACTTGTTTTTAGATACAGGAGTTGGAGCAGATTCTTATTCGATCATCGAACTGAGAATGATTGATGAAATCATCAATAATAAAGAAAACTCCCGTCGAAATCTATTTGAAGAAGCATCTGGAATATCCAAATATAAAGTCCGTAAAAAACAAACGCTAAATAAGCTAAGAGATACTGAACTTGACTTGAGTCGCGTAGATGATTTAATGTTTGAGATTACCAAAAATCTAAGATCATTAGAAGGACAAGCTAAAAAAGCAGAAAAATATACGCTTTTAAAAGATGAATACCGCCAGAGTAGTATCAATTTAGCCTATTACCGCATTGCCGATTTTAGCAGTGAACTGGAACGTCTCCAAGGTCAGGAATCCAAATTAAACAAGCAGAGTACCGACGCACAAGAACATATTAATAAAGCTGAAAATGCACTAAAGCAAATCCGAGAAGACAATCTGGAGCAGGAAAAAAATGTTTCCATACAACAGAAAGCCACCCAGGAATTTATTAATAAAATCCGAAATTACGAGTCGGAAAAAAAAGTTAAAAACGAACAGCTTAAGAATCTTCAGGATAAAGAAAGCAGATTGAATTTTGAAATCAACAATGACAATCAACAACTCAATCATGTTCTTTATACGATCAAAAGGTTAAATGAAGAGTTATTTCATGAGCAACAGCAATTGGATAATTTCCAAACAAACCTAGAAAAGGATAAATTTGAAGTCGAAGAGCTAAGAGGTCAGCAACAAACTGCCAAAGGAAAATTAGACAGCTATAACAAGGCCAGTACAACTTTACAGGACAATATCTATAAGCTTGAAAAAGATATTGCTGTTTTAAATATTCAAAAAGAAGCTTTATTACAAGAATCCATCCGAACGGTAACAGATACTGAATCCAAAGAAGCTGAGTTAAATCAATTTAATATTACTGTAGCTGAATTAGAGGGCCGTGTAGAAACGCAGCAACAACAGTATGAGACCGCCATACAGATGGAAGAAGAATTGCAATCGCAAATTCAAAATCATACAGCAAATATAAATACCCTTAAGGACGAATTAAATAAAGAGTCAAGGTTAGCAGATGCGAAACAGAATGAATATAACTTAACTAAATCCTTAATTGATAATTTAGAAGGCTTTCCTGATTCAATCCGATTTCTAAAGAAGAATGCAGGTTGGAAAAAACAACCGCCATTATTTTCAGATGTTCTTTTTTGCGAGGAAGACTACCGCGTAGCTATTGAAAATTACCTGGAATCGATCATGAATCACTATGTCGTGGAAACACAGCAAGATGCGGTACAGGCAATTAATCTTTTAAGCGATGCTGCACGTGGTCGTGCAAATTTCTTCATATTGGATGCCATCCCATCCATAAAGACATCTTCATCGATTAATGATGATATCTTAACTCCAGCTTTGAATGTTATTACTGTTGATGACAAATTCAAGCCTCTTTGCGAAGTTTTATTACAAAATGTCTATATTTTGCAACGAGAACGCGACCATGAACTTGAATTACCATTGCCCGAGGGAGATATTGTTATTTTGCAGAAAAATGGTAAATTTTCGAAAAACAGGTTAGGTCTATCAGGTGGTTCTGTGGGATTATTTGAAGGTAAACGAATCGGACGCGCTAAAAACATCGAAATCTTAGCAAAGGAAATCAAAGCTCTTAATGAAAACATCAATAAGCTACAGGATCAAATAGCCGACGAATCCGGACGTTTAGCAGCATTACAGTCTAATTCCCAAAAGGAAATGATTGATGAGCTTCGTTTTCAACTAAACCGTCTAAATAATGAATTGATATCTGTCAAAACAAAACAAGAACAATATCAAACCTTCATTACTAATGCACTAAACCGCAAGAAGGATATTCAAGATAAAATAATAGCTATTGAAAATGATTTACTAATTGTCGAACCTCAAATTCAAGATTTCAAAAACGAACGTGAGCAGCAGGTAGGTGATCTTCAAGAATTTCAGGACAGATTTAATGAAATTTCAGAGATTTTAACTGAAAAATCCGCAAGTTACAATCAAGGAAATCTCGGATACCATCAGCAACAGAATAAAGTTTCAAACATCAATAAAGATCTCGAATTCCGCGAAACGCAGCAGGAGGATTTTCAATCTCGTATCGAACGTAATACAAAAGATCTCGAAGAAGTACAGTTATCTTTAAAAAATACAGCCCAATTTGTAGATGAAGAAGACCAAGATCTGGTGGAAATGTATACGCAGAAGGATGCACTGGAAAAAGGTTTAGAAGAATTAGAAAAGAGCTACTATGGTGTTCGTAAACAAATAAATGAGTTAGAAGAGCAAATTATACAATACCGTCGATCAAAAGAACAAGATGATCTCCTAATTTCTGAAATAAAAGATAAGAAAACAGCACTTCAGATTGATCTTAATACTTTAAAAGAACGCCTTTCTGCAGAGTTTAATATTGAATTAAAAGATCTATTAGAACAAGAAGAAACGCCAACAATCACAGAAGATCAAGATGTACTTGTCGCCAAGTGTACGAAACTCAAAAAACAATTGAATGAGTACGGTTCAATCAATCTTATGGCCAAAGAGGCTTTCGATGAGATGAATGAACGTTATAACTTCATCAATAAAGAAAAATCAGATCTATTGGAGGCAAAAGAATCTTTAATGGCAACCATTAAAGAGATTGATGATACTGCAGAGGTACAATTTATGTTTACGTTCAATAGTGTTCGTGATAATTTCATCAAAGTTTTCCGCTCCCTATTTAACGAAGAAGATAGCTGTGATTTAATCCTTACAGACCCATCTAAACCGTTAGATTCGGATATTGATATTATTGCGCGTCCTAAAGGAAAAAGACCATTGTCGATCAATCAACTATCAGGAGGAGAGAAAACCCTCACCTCAACAGCACTTCTATTCTCACTGTATCTTTCGAAGCCTGCACCATTCTGTATTTTTGATGAGGTAGATGCACCATTAGATGATACTAACATTGATAAATTCAATAATATCATTCGTGATTTTTCTAAGAACTCACAATTTATAGTGGTTTCTCACAACAAAAAAACAATTGCGAGCACAGACATCATCTATGGAGTTACCATGGTAGAACAAGGTGTATCACGTGTTGTTGCAGTTGACTTACGAGATGTCGCTTAAGAAATAACAGATTTTGTTATATACAAGATCTGTTATTATAAAAAAAGGGAGTGATACATGTGTATCACTCCCCTTTTTTTATAATAATTATTCTGATGAGCTTATTTAGTCGCTACTAGAGAAACCTTAAAGTTTATCTCAGCAGAAATTAAATCATCTTTTTTACCTTCATAACTTACGCCCCAATCAGCACGAACGATGTTAAAATCAGCTTCTGTTTTGATTGTTGTAGCAGTTGATTCAATTACTTTAGCATCAAATGAGATATTTTTATTAATACCTTTGATTGTTAAATTACCAGAAATTTTCACATCTTGTGCTGTAGCACCAGCTTCCGCTTTAGTCACAACAAATGTAGCTTCAGGAAATTTAGCAACATCAAAGAAATCCGCCGCTTTTAAATGGCCATCTAATTTCTCTTTGTACTCTCCTTCAAGATCTGTAGAACTAATTGTATTCAAATCCAATGTGAACGTACCACCGGTTAACACACCATTATTCACATTTAATGAACCTGATTTAATCGCAATCGTACCTGTATGTGCACCTGTCACTTTCGTTCCGGTCCATACAACTTTTGACTGTGTTGCATCTACATTAAACACCTCTCCAGCTGGAGTAGCAATTTGTTCTGTCGCAACAGAATCTTGCACTTCCGCTTTTTTTCCTTCTGGATTTCCAGCACAAGAAGACATAATAACAGCTGCGATAGCAGGTAATACTAATAATTTTTTCATAACTAACTTAATCTATTTTATATGTTTAAACACTTGATTAACCAAAGATATTATAAGATCTAAATAAAATCTACTAAAATACTATACAATATCAAATTATGACAATAACATGTTTTAGTGTCCTTTAGGAGCAACATCAACGCGACGAATATCAGCGCCTAATTTCTTTAATCGCTCTTCGATATTCTGGTAACCACGCTCTATTTGCTCGATATTATGAATAGTTGAAGTACCTTTTGCAGATAATGCTGCGATCAATAAAGATACGCCTGCACGGATATCAGGTGAAGTCATTTCAATTCCACGTAAAGGATACATTTTATTCAATCCGATTACAGTTGCACGGTGTGGATCACAAAGTATGATCTGAGCCCCCATATCAATCAGTTTATCAACAAAGAAAAGACGGCTTTCAAACATTTTTTGGTGTATCAAGACATTTCCCTTTGCTTGTGTTGCCACAACCAAAACAATACTTAATAAATCTGGTGTAAATCCTGGCCAAGGTGAATCTGATATCGTTAAAATTGAACCATCAATAAATGTATCTATTTCGTATGAATCCTGCGCTGGAATAAAAAGATCATCACCACGCAACTCCATTTTAATTCCTAAACGTTGGAATACGGTAGGAATAATCCCCAATTCTTTGTAACAGACATCCTTAATGGTAATTTCAGAACCAGTCATAGCTGCTAATCCGATGAAAGAGCCAATTTCAATCATATCTGGCAACATACGGTGTGTTGTTCCACCCAAACGCTCCACACCTTCTATCGTGAGCAAATTTGAACCAATACCGGAGATATTAGCTCCCATACGATTCAACATTTTGCATAACTGTTGCAAATAAGGCTCACAAGCTGCATTATAGATTTCAGTTTTACCTTTAGCCAATACTGCCGCCATAACAATATTAGCAGTACCTGTAACAGATGCTTCATCTAACAAGATGTAAGCTCCCTTTAATTGAGTAGCATCGACATTAAAGAAATGATTTTCCGAATCGTAGATAAACTTGGCTCCCAATTTTTCAAAACCCAAAAAGTGAGTATCCAAACGACGACGACCAATTTTATCGCCTCCGGGTTTTGGAATAGCTGCCTTCCCGAAACGTGCTAATAAGGGTCCTACAATCATAATAGAACCTCTTAAGCTTCCTCCTTTTTCTTTAAATTCTGACGATTGGAAATAATCTATATTGATATCCTTAGCTTCAAAAACATAAGTATCCTCATCAATACGATTGACACGTACACCTAATGCTATTAAGAGATCTATTAATTTATTGACATCCTTAATGTTTGGAACATTACTAATTGTGATGGGTTCTTCAGTCAACAATACTGCAGATAAAATCTGTAATGCTTCATTTTTCGCTCCCTGAGGAATAATCTCTCCTTTTAATGGCTTCCCGCCATTGATTTCAAATGCATTCATGCGTACACCTATATCTTTTTATATTTTCCTTTGATGTTATAAGAAAAAAAGCAATTGAAAAGAAATATAAATCACTTCACAATTGCCTTATATCATACTTAAAGTATTAACAATTATCCTCTCTTATAACCGCTGTTACTATTGCTATTATTATTGCTGTTATTATTATTTTGGTAAGGACGTCTATTGTTATTGTTACTACTTCCGCCACCTGAATTGCTTCGTTTTTGGAACGAATTTGTTCCCGAAGGTCTTCTGTTATTTGAGTTATTATTGTTGTTGCTCCGACTATGGTTATTATTAGAATGCCCGGAATTGTTATTAGTAGTTTGTGTCGGATTATTTCCTTTAACTCTATTTCCCGGAGGCGCACTTTTGAAATCTTGTTTGGTCAAAACTGTACCTTCTGGCAATTGCAATACCTTACTTGACAATTCTGCTAAATCTTGAATAATAAATTCGTCTGCTACCGCATCTTTATTCCATGTTGTATACGCCATCTTCATGAAATTGGCAATTGAAAGCGCCATTTTTTGACGTTTTTCTTCATCCGTAATGGAAATTGCCTTATTAATCATTTTCTCCACTGTAAAACCATAATGCTTGTACTTGATATTATGCTGCGGATAGGATAACAATTCTGGCTCATGCTTCACCAATTCTGGAGTTGCTTTAGGATATGGAGAATCCACGTCAATCTGGAAATCAGAAATAATTTGCAAGTGATCCCACAATTTATGCTTAAAATCTGCCACGTCGCGTAAATGAGGATTTAACACCCCCATCATATCAATGACAACTTGAGCATACTTATTTCTTTCTTCTTTTGTAGGTAAATCACAAATATAGTTTACCATATTTTGCACATTCCTACCGTATTCAGCTAGGATTAGCTTCGGTCTTGTGCTGTTGTAGTCAAAGTTCATATAGTGAATTTCAGTACCAATACAACGTTGTATTCTGTACTTTGGTATTAAATTATTGAATAATTCTCAGTTTTGCAAATTTAAGCAACAATTGTTTCTGTCCCAAGTCTTTAAAGAAAATAGTTGCTTTTACTTCTCCCTTTGATCCTTCGAGGTTAACAACCTTTCCGAAACCAAATCTTTCGTGTTCCACTTCCATGCCAACCTGCAAACTATTTGTGTCGGATGGAGTAAAACCAGCGGAAGGTGTATGCGCTTTGGGTAATATCGAGGTAGTTTTAAAAGGTTTCGGCTTAGGTTTCGAAAAACTATCCGTCTCTTTTTGCTGCCAGGCAATACGCTCACCTTGGAAACTTCCAGATTCTGCAGAAGAACTTTGTCTTGGTTTAAAATCCAGATCCAAACAAGATGGATTCAGTTCATCCAAGAATCTGCTTGGTTCACAGTTATTAAGTGTTCCCCATCGATATCTAGAAGTTGCGTACGAAAGTAATAATTTTTTTTCAGCTCTGGTAACTGCAACGTAAAATAATCTTCTTTCTTCCTCCAGTTCAGTCCTTGAATTAAGTGCCAACTGAGATGGAAATAAATTTTCCTCTAAGCCAACGATGAATACGACAGGAAATTCTAAACCTTTAGACGAGTGTATCGTCATCATTGAAACCGTATCCGCATCTGGATCTTTATCGTTATCATCATTGGTCAGCAAAGCAATATCCTGCATATAAATGTCTAACCCACGTTCCTCAATATCCTCGCGTTCGGAAAACTCTTTAATACCATTGAGCAATTCCTGTATATGTTCGTACCGTGTCAATCCCTCAACAGACTTATCTTCATATAGTTCCTTTAATATACCTGAATGCTGTGCTATATGCATTGCCGTATCAAAAGCACTATTAGTTTTTGCCAGCGCTTGAAAACTCAAGATCATTTGACCAAATCCTCCAACAGAAGCGGCACTACGTCCGTCCATAAACATTTGAGCATTCGCTACAATATCCCAAAGACGGTATTGATGTTGATCTGCGGCGATCACGATTTTCTCAACCGTGGTATCACCAATACCACGACGAGGATAATTGATCACACGTTTCAACGCCTCTTCATCGTTTGGATTAAAAGTAAGTCTAAAATATGCAATTAAATCTTTAATTTCTTTTCGTTGATAAAAAGAAGTACCACCATATATTTTATAAGGGATATTTATTTTTCTTAAAGCTTCCTCCATTGCTCTAGATTGCGCATTGGTGCGATAAAGAATAGCAAAATCTTTATAATTATACGATTTTAATGACTTTTCTTGCGAAATTAATTCCGCAACAATTTTGCCTTCCTCATTATCTGAAAATGCACGTGAAACTTTTATCTTCTCTCCTTCTTCATTATCAGAAAAGACATTCTTTTCCAACTGATTTTGATTGTTAGCAATAACCGAATTCGCGGCGTTAACAATCATTTGAGTTGAACGGTAATTTTGCTCTAATTTAAAAACCTTTACTGCAGGATAATCCTTTTGGAAATTCAAGATATTCTGAATATTTGCACCACGGAAAGCATAAATACTCTGTGCATCATCACCAACTACACAAATATTCTCATTAACAGCAGCTAATCGCTTAACGATTAAGTACTGTGAAAAGTTGGTATCTTGATACTCATCAACCATCAAGTATTTAAACTGATGCTGGTATTTATGCAGCACTTCAGGATGCTTATTCAACAAAACGTTGGTTTTGAACAACAAATCATCAAAATCCATAGCCCCTGCACGATAACAACGTTGCGCATACGTCATATAGATTTCTCCTAACTGACCTCTCCCGTTAGAAATATCTTCCGCTTTTAGTGCTTCATTTTTATTATACTCCTGTGGCGATATGAGATTATTTTTCGCTTGAGAAATACGCCCATACACATGATTGACATTATAAAGTTTGTCATCTAAGTTCATTTCTTTCAAAATGGAACGTAGTAAACTTTTCGTATCATCCGTATCGTAAATCGTAAAATTACGCGGGTATCCGATCAATTCAGCTTCTACACGCAAAATCTTGGCAAATACGGAGTGAAATGTTCCCATCCAAATATTTTTAGCCTCAGCACCAACCACCGACATAATACGATTACGCATTTCTTTTGCGGCTTTATTAGTAAAAGTTAAAACTAATATATTGAAAGGATCTACTCCTTTTTGTATTAAATGGGCAACGCGATAAGTAATGACACGTGTTTTTCCTGATCCAGCCCCAGCAACTATCATTACTGGTCCATCAGTTTGTTCTACAGCTCCTCTTTGAGAAGGGTTCAATCCTGCTAAAAAATCCAAAGCTTTCTCCTAATATTATATGTTATTTAAAATAGCTTATAAAAGTACGAAAATCATTTGGCGGATAGGCAGTCATCGTCACAAATAATAATTTTTTAACAAAATCTGCATCCTCTTATGAATATGTAAAAGACTGATTTGCACTTCAGCTAATACTCGTTCAATATGCAGTAAGATTTTCATCGGATTTAACTGAGCTTTAATAGAGGGTTTATAGTGTTTTACCTCTAGAAACCCTCTATTATCCCTTTAGAATATCACCAAAAAATAGTACCTTAGTATAAGGTATATATAAGTATATTTCCTATTAAACAGCAGCTTACTAACGTGATATTTGCAAACTAAAATTTATCGTCTTTTAAAATGAATCAACTATGCTTCTTAAGATGCTGTAGTTCGAGATTTAAAAGCTACAAAAGAGGCAAAATTCAATTTTTTATGGAGTACATCAACAGAATTGAATCCTACTTTTTTAAGCAAATCAAGCTGATAAGTTAAACTCCGCGGTGTATCTTCATGCTCGATATAAGCAAAAACATGGTCACGATAAGTTCCGTCTTTCAAACCCGTAAGGTATCTACCATAGTAATTATCATAAATCAATTTTTGAATGGCATCATGATCATGAATCACCAGATCAAAAATCCAGATACTCCCGCCCTCTTTGAGTAAGCTATACAGTTTTTTAAATGCATGCTCCCAATCTTGGTCATCACGGAGATGATGCAAAACCGCCGTTGCAATAATAACGTCATAATGATTTTCTTTTAGCTCGGCAGTTCTAAAGTCACCTTTTAATATCTGAACCTGTCCAGTTATGACTTCTTGTACACGTTCTTGTGCTTTTTCCAACATCGGCTGGCTTAAGTCAACCAAAGTACAGTCAAAATCGGACATCTTTTGCGCTAATTTAACAGGGTAATTACCAGCGCCACAACCAATATCTAGCACGTGATTTAATTCCGGATACACAGCGACAATACCATCAGTAATCAGTTCCATATTAAACAAGGCATCTAAAGTCGTCTGCTGTCCTGTGTCAAGATTTGAAAACCGTGCTACATCCTGGTCAAACCGTTCTTCAATTTCTTTTAGCGTTGATTTATATTCCATCTTTCTAATTTTTAATATTTTCAAATCTAAAACATTGAATAATACTTTAAAAATACTATTTTAGGCAATTATTAATACCTTTCAAGTATCGATGGAATTAAGACATTTACATTATTTTAAAGCAGTGGCAACGGAGTTACACTTCGGTCGTGCGGCAGAAAAATTGCATATCTCTCAACCGCCCTTAACCCGTCAGATTAAAGATCTGGAAAAAGAATTAGGGGTCATTTTATTTTACCGAAATAATAAGCGTGTTGAATTAACAAATGCAGGACGCTATTTTTTACAGGAATGTGATCAACTGATGCAGCAGCTGGAAAAGGCTAAGCTCATGACCAAACAATTACATCAGGCTATTTCAGGAGATTTCAGACTCGGTTACATTAGTTCGACCCCAAAGAAAATGCTGGCTAAGATATTGAAACAAATCAAAAATGATTTCCCCTACTTACATGTCTATCTGTATGAGACCTCTTCTCAGAAACAAAAAACGGCATTAGAAAATGGGAAACTTGATTTAGGAATACTACGAGCACCTATCTTTACAACTAATCTTCAGGTGTATTCTTTGTTTAAAGATTCCTTTTGCTTAGCAACGCCTAAAAAGTGGGGTAAGGACATTCATGCACTTACTTTAATGCAAGAAGATTTTATTTCGTACAATTCAAGTTATGCTGATGATTACCACAATCAGATCATAGCCTGTGCAAACCGGATCGGTTTCCATCCACAAATTGTACACGAATGTAACACCATGCATTCCATATTAGAATTGGTAGCGAATGGATTAGGTATCGCATTTGTTCCAACTTCGGTTGCAAAACAGAATACCGAATTGCCATTAGAATTTCATGCTTTAAAAGAACAGGATATTCAGACAGAGGTGATATTAGCTTATGACAACAAAAGTCAACATCCCGTTTTACAGCAATTTATTACATTAATTAAAAAATATTATACCGCTTAACGCATAGCTATAAGCTCGGAATTATAAAACAGATCAGTTGATTAAAGAAACATCTGATCTGTTTTACAACTCACGTTCTACTCCTAGGCCAAATAAAGCAAAATCATATTTAACCGGATCCAATGGATCTAACTTTCTCAAATTTTCAGTAAGCTGCATCGCTGTTTTCCAGTTTACCTGATCCAAAGTTATTAATCCAAATTTACGAGCGACACGTTCGACATGAAGATCACAGGGACAAATAAGATCCTTCTGATTTAAACGGCTCCAAATTCCAAAATCTACTCCTTTATCATCATGACGTACCATCCAGCGCAGAAACATATTGATCCTTTTAACAGTAGATTTCTGTATTGGAGAACTAATATGCTTTCTCGTTCTTAATGGATAATCAGGAAGAGAAAAAAAGTAATTTTTAAACTCATCTAAACACTTCTCTAGTACAACTGTACCCGTATTTTCCTGTCCAATTAAAAATGCATCTTCCAAAGAGGAAAAATGATTATAATGATAACGAAAAAACTGAATAAAATACAGAAGATCGGTATCGTTAAAAGTACGATGCTTAAATCCGAGCAACTGCTTTAAATCAACCTCCTGATGATTCATGATGAAATCATGTGGACTTCCATCCATACGTTCTATCAACTCTGTGCATTTATTAATGATGGTCTTCCGTTGCCCCCAAGCTAATATTGCAGCTATAAACCCCATGATTTCCACATCCTCTTTCTTTTGAAAACGATGTGGAATACAAATCGGATCATTCGGAATGAAATTGGGTTGATTATACTGTTCGACTTTTTTATCCAAAAAATCCTTAAGATTAAAATCTGCCATCTATTTAAATAAAAACCATCAGTTCCTCCCGATAAAATTATCAGGAGGAACTGACGGCTAAAACTTTTTAATCTATTATTAAACTAACGCTTGTTCCAGATCAGCAATCAAATCATCAGCATCCTCGATCCCAACTGAGATTCGGATCAAATTATCGACCACACCTACTTTCTCACGTATTTCTTTTGGAATAGATCCATGGGTCATTGTTGCTGGATGATTAATCAGAGACTCCACTCCTCCTAGTGACTCAGCAAGTGTAAACACTTTAAATTGCGAAGAAATGCGAAATGTTTCGTTTAGATCAGCACCTTTTAAAACAATAGATATCATACCGCCGAAATCACGCATTTGCTTTTTAGCAATATCATGTCCAGGATGATCTTCAAATCCTGGCCAATAAATTTTTTCCACTTTTGGATGATTCCTAAGATATTCAGCAACTTTACGTCCATTAGCACAATGTGCCTCCATACGTAAATGTAATGTCTTGATACCACGAAGCGCTAAAAATGAATCCTGTGGTCCAGGAGTTCCGCCTACGGCATTATAAAAAAAGAATAATTGTTTGTATAACTCGTCTGAATTCATAACTAGTGCCCCCATAACCACATCCGAATGACCATTAATATATTTGGTAGCTGAGTGCATAACAATATCAGCACCAAGGTCCAAAGGATTTTGTAGGTATGGAGAAGCAAAAGTATTATCAACTACGTAAAGCACTTTTTTTTCCTTAGCAACCTGGCCAATAGCCGCAACATCCGCAATTTTCAATGTCGGATTAGTCGGAGTTTCTACCCAGATTAACTTCGTTTTGTCCGTTATCGCTTCCCGTACAGCATCAGGATCTGAAGTATTTACAAATTTAAAAGTGATTCCATAGGCTTCATAAACTTTAGTAAAAATACGGTAGGAACCACCATATAAATCGTCTCCCGTAACTACTTCGTCTCCTGGTTTCAATAGACGCAAAACACAATCCGTGGCGGCCATACCGCTTGAAAAGGCTAAACCATGCTGACCATTTTCTAAAGCAGCTAAACAGTCTTCTAAAGCTTTCCGTGTAGGATTTGTTCCTCTTGAATACTCGTAACCTTTATGCTCGCCTGGAGAAGCCTGTTGATAAGTAGAAGTCTGATATATAGGAGTCATCACTGCACCCGTTGTAGGGTCCGACTGTTGACCAGCATGAATCGCTTTAGTTGCAAATTTATATGCCATATTATTTAATATTTATATTAATTCTGAAAAAGTAAATTTATTAAAAATCTAACGGAGATTCATATTTAAAAGTATAATTCAAGTCATTTTGCAAACGATTTGACTTTACTATTTTCTGAAATGAATCACTATTATTAAAAGCAGTTGGTAAATCAAAACCGTATTTCTGTGCTGATGCTTCGACAACATCTTGCTTTAATGGATGATGAGGACATACCACGTTGTAGATTTTATTGTTTAAAGGCTTTGCAAAACCCTCACTTATCAGCGACGCAACATCTTCCAAATGAATAAAATTGGCAGGCTGTCCACCCGTAGTGCATTCTTTCTGCTGAAAATATTTAGCAAAAATGCGATTTTGACCAAACAGGCCTCCTAGACGGTAAATATGCGTATTTGGGAATACACCAATAGATTTTTCAGCAAGCAGTAATTTGGACTGCAGTTCATCTTCTTCAAAACTATCCTCATCTATTTCTTTCGAAACATCGGGATATATTCCAATTGAGCTTAAAAATATTATTTTACTATATTGTAAACTGGATAGAAAGTTACTTACTCGAAGGAACCTTTTAGTCAGGTCTTCTATTGTTGATTTATTTGTTGCAGGAACACTCACCAAGATATAATCAAATTCTTTTGGCAAATTAATAGCAGGAGTTAGTGGTTCGTCGAAATTTTGCTTAAATGCAAAAATACCATCGGTTATTAACCGATGGTATTTTTCTGCTGTAGTGGTAGATGCCCAGACTTCATGTCCTTCTTTCAACCATAAATTAGCGACAAACTCTCCTACCCATCCACAACCTAATATGAGATAACGCATGAGTGATTGATTATAAATTAATACGCTTTTGCGAATAAAACACGTTTTGTCGAAGGCTTACCTGTAAAAATACAAATACCAGCTTCCTCTTTTGCGTCTAAAGGCACGCAACGAATAGTCGCTTTTGTTTCTTCTTTCACTAGTTTTTCTGTCTCCACAGTGCCATCCCAGTGACAAGATATAAAACCAGCTTTCGTTTCCAAAACTTCTTTAAACTCATCATATGAATTTACTTCAGTAATATGAGAATCTCTGTAATCCAAAGCCTTTTTAAAAATGTTTTCCTGAATTTCAGTCAATAAACCTTCGATTCTATCTGCTAATCCAGCTTGTTCAACAGTCTCTTTGGTCTGTGTATCACGTCTTGCTAATTCAGCAGTTCCATTTTGCATATCACGTGCTCCAATAGCTAAGCGCAATGGTACACCTTTTAATTCCCATTCTGCAAACTTGAATCCAGGTCTTTGCGTATCACGATCGTCATATTTCACTGAAATATTTTTACTTTTCAATTCGCCAGACAAAGCATCGATAAAATTATCAATTGCTTGCTTCTCTTCTGCTGTTTTAAAGATTGGAACAACAACAACTTGGATTGGCGCCAACATTGGAGGCAATACCAGACCTTGATCGTCCGAGTGTGCCATAACCAGAGCTCCCATCAAACGCGTCGAAACACCCCATGAAGTTGCCCATACATGCTCTAATTTACCTTCTTTAGAAGTAAATTTCACATCAAAAGCTTTAGCAAAATTTTGACCAAGAAAATGTGAAGTACCTGCCTGCAGAGCTTTACCGTCCTGCATCAATGCTTCAATACAATACGTGTCTATCGCTCCCGCAAAACGCTCGTTTTCAGTCTTACGACCGCGTATAACCGGCACGCCCAAATATTTTTCAACAAAGTCACCATATACATGAAGCATCTTTTCGGTCTCTTCAATTGCTTCTTCCTGAGTTGCATGCGCGGTATGGCCTTCTTGCCACAAGAATTCAGTAGTACGCAAAAATAATCTGGTACGCATTTCCCAACGAACAACGTTAGCCCACTGGTTCACTAAAATTGGAAGATCCCGGTAAGATTCAATCCAGCCACGGTAAGTATTCCAAATAATCGTTTCAGATGTTGGTCTAACGATTAATTCTTCTTCCAATTTAGCATCTTCATCAACAATAATATTTCCGTTACCATCATTTTTTAAACGGTAATGTGTCACTACTGCACACTCTGTTGCAAAACCTTCTACGTGTGATGCTTCTTTCGAGAAAAATGACTTGGGGATGAACAAAGGAAAATAAGCATTACTGTGACCAGTATCTTTAAACTTTTTATCCAAAACCGCTTGCATACGCTCCCAAATAGCATATCCATATGGCTTTATAACCATACAACCTCTCACAGCAGCGTATTCTGCCAAGTCAGCCTTGATCACAAGGTCATTATACCATTGCGAATAGTCTTCTTCACGACTTGTTATACCTTTACCCATATTATTAATTCAAAAATTATTGTAACATTGTGATTAAGAATTCCGTCTAATAAAGGAATATAAGTTTTAAAAATAAATATTTATTATTTTTGAGAACACGATTAAACCCTTATCTGAAATTTGGGTCTAAGATAGTAAATTAGACTGTATTGTCGAACATAACGACTTAGTATATTATGAAAAAAAATAGTTTTTTACTCGGCGCTATTGTGATTTCAGGAGCCCTTACGCTGGGATCTTGTACTACTAGCAGACCAATCACTCATAGTGATGATGTCTATAATAATAATGCCCAGGCAAGACCAGCTTATCAAAGTCCGGATTACTACTATGCGGATGAAAGTGAAGCTGATCAAGTCCAAGATAACGGATATTATAGTGATGAATATTCTGATGCAGAATATGAAGAAGGAAAATACGAAGACTTGGAATATGCGAATCGAATTAATCGATTTTATTATTCTTCACCAGGTATGACTTACTTTGATCCATTCTTTGATCCTTGGTATGGTATGGGAATGGGATACGGAGGCTTTTATGGTCCTTCATTTGGTTTTGGATATGGTAATGGTTTTGGAGGTGGCAGATGGTCCATTGGCCTAGGTTTTGGTTTCGGCTATGGTTCTGGCTGGGGTTACAATCCATGGTACCCAGGATGGGGCTGGGGCGGCGGCTACGGTGGATATTGGGGTAATGGATATTGGGGCGGCGGCTACTGGGGTGGTGGTTATGGTGGCGGATACTGGGGTAACCACAGATCACGTGACTTAGCAGCACGTTCACCTTACCGTGATAACTACAACACACGTTCGAGATCAGGTACGCGTTACAGTGATGGTGGAAGAACTACTGGACGTACACGTTCGAATGCTGTCGTCTCTAGAGATGCGAACGGTAGAATTAGCAGTGTTGGAAGAACACGTTCTTCTGCATCAAGCAATAATCCAAATGATACCAGAGCAGGAAGAACACGTATCGGTTCAAGCAATACCAACAGAGGTGATTATAATAATGGTGTTGGCAGAACACGTTCAACACGTTCTGATAATTACAACAACTCAAATGGTAATGTAGGCAGAACACGTTCTACAAGTTCAACAAGAGTACAACAATCAAACCCAGCGACAAGAAGTACAAGTAGAGATACTTATCAACCTTCAAGAACACGTTCTAGCGAACCGGTTCGTTCATCGCAACCAACGATGCGATCACAATCGAGCGGAAGCTTTAACAGTGGCGGTGGTGCCACTCGTTCATCAGGTGGCGGCGGAGGCGGTGCTACACGCAGTGGTGGAGGCCGTACAAGATAAATATGATTCATAAGAAGAGTGATTGATTTATATCAATCACTCTTTCATTACTACTATATATAAAACTATATGACTATTAAAAAAATACTTTTTGGGAGTGTACTAGCTATAGGTATGGTTGGCACCGCAAAGGCCCAGTCGATGACGGAAGATGTACTTTTGTTTTCTCAAGGAGACAATGGAGGAACAGCTCGTTTCAAGGCTATGGGAGGTGCTTCAACTGCATTAGGTGGTGATATTAGCGCTATAACAGGAAACCCTGCAGGTTTAGGTTTTTATAACCAATCTGATGCTTCTGCAACTTTACGTTACCAATATGGGAAAAATAAGATGGATTATTTCGGTAACAAAACCAATAGCAAAACAGACAATTTTAACCTGGATAACGGTGGTGTTGTATTTCATTTACCAACCACCCGTTACGGCGGAGACTTAACAAAAGGCTGGTTAAATTTTAATGTTGGTATTGCTTACAACCGAACGAATCTTTTTAACAATAAATTAGACTATAGTGGCATGAATAGTGACAATTCGATCACACATGCCTATGCAGATCGCATGTTCGATGAGGATGGAAGTGAATGGGCAAATGACATGAAATCATCCTTTATGTTTGATAAAACTATTGGCAAAGACAAAAACTTTTATTTTCCAATTGCTGAAGATAAAGGAAGCGAACAACTGAATTCAGTATGGACCAAAGGTGGGAAATCTGAAACAGCATTATCTTTTGGCTCCAACTATAGCAATAAATTTTATATCGGAGCAACTTTCAGCCTAACAGATTTCCGTTATGAAAAATCTGCTGTTTTTACAGAATACGGCATAACGAAAGATGCGGCTGGTATTAAAGCATTGAATCCTGAATCAAAATATCTAAAGGCAGATGAAGAGCAGGCAAAATTTGTTGATGTGGACTACGAACTATTTGACCATTACGGCCAAGTGACTCAAGGATCTGGTTTTGATTTTAAATTAGGTATGATCTATAAAGCTACACCTTCTTTAAGTTTAGGATTTACGGCTAAAACGCCTACATTTATGTCAATTACAGATGAATCGACCTCTTATACAGACATTAACTACTTTAAGCCAAATGCCGATAAGTCATTCCATAATTTTGCATCTAAATATTACGACACCTCTTACGACTATAACTTACAAACCCCCTATAAGCTTTCAGCTGGTCTTACACAATATTTTTCTGCCGGTCTATTAACTGCGGAAGTTGAATTTGTCGATTATGCAAGTATGCGCTATAGAGATGTTTATAATAATAATTCAAACGAGCAGCAGATGAATGCTAATATTAAAAACACATACCAGGCAGCCTTCAATGTACGCGTAGGTGGCGAGGTATTATTTAATCAAATATTAAGCGGAAGAGCTGGTTTCAATTATAATGGTAATCCGTACAAAGATGCTGAGTATAAAACTTATGGTATTTCAGCTGGTCTAGGTGCTAAATTAGGCCGTGGAGTATATCTTGATCTAACAGGTGTTTATAATGCCAACAACTATAAAGAAAATCCTTATAGAATCACTTATGAAGGCGACTGGAATACGGTTAGTCCAAGTGTTGACGTTAAGAATAGCAGAACAAATGTAATGTTAACGATAGGATCAAAATTCTAGATCCTATTATACGAAAAAAGGCCTATTTCATATGAAATAGGCCTTTTTTCGTATAAGTTACCTTTAAGCCTTTTCTGCTTTTCGTCTTACAAATAAGTTGTAGTTCTCATGCTTATCAACATAGATCTCCTCCCCTTCTTCAATAAATCCATCCAAAGCGACAGCATCATACCAGACTCCCTCTATTTCAATCTTACCAGATGGGCGCAATACAGTCTTTGCAACTCCTTCCTTACTCAATAAATTGGACTTTAAAATAGAAGAAGTATATCCCTCTTCCGATTTTTGCTCTTCCTTTAAAACAAGCCGTCTAAAAACCGGAGCCTTTAATAGATTTTTTCCAAAGATAACCATCAATATGATCGACAGTATCATGGCTCCTACAACTAATAAAAATGAATTAAATAACATACCTGGATAAGCGAGTTTAAAATCTAAAAAATCATTGGCAACAAGACTAAAAGTCAGACCGCAAATAACGAAAATTATTCCTAATATACCGGCAATTCCAAAACCGGGAATAACAAAAACTTCTAAAAGAATTAATACAAGTCCTACTATAAAGACGGCGATTTCCCAATTTGCGGCTAAACCTTGAATATAGAGTGGTGCAAAGAAAAGTAATGCTGCTACAATCGCAACAGCAATAGCAAATCCTAAACCAGGAGCTTGCATTTCGGCATAAATACCACCAATTATTAACAAAATCAGTACACCACTTACAGCTGGATTTATTAAAAAACTAATAATATGATCAATAGTACCCTTACGATAAACCGTTTCTTGTACATTGACTATATTTAAGTCTTTATAGATCATATTACGATTGCTAACTTCACCCTTTGCCAATCCAAACTTAACAGCCTCACTGCTCGTTAGCGTCAACAATTGTCCATCTTGCTTTATCGACGGCAATGATACATTAGGATCAACAAAAGCTTCTGCCAATTTCGGATCACGATGTTTTACCTCTGCCGTTGCGCGCATCAGTCCTCGCATATAAGATTGGTACTTCTCAGGAAGTACTTCTCCATTAGCATTGACAACACTTGCTGCGCCTATACTTCCACCCGGATGGATATAAATATAGTCACTCGCCAAGGATATCAGTGCCCCTGCAGAAGCTGCATTATTATTAATATAAACAATCGTCTTAATCTTTGAGTCAAGCAATTTTGTCCGGATAGAGTCTGCAAAATTTAAGGCTCCTCCGTATGTATTCAATTCCATTAATACATAATCAACCTTTTTACTCTGTGCGCTGTCGTAAACTTGTTTTACTGTACGCCAGGCACTTGGCCCTATATCATCCTTTAATTCAAACACATATATCTTTTGGGCAAAACTTGATGTGAATAATACCAAGCTTAAAAAGACTGTTATTAAAAATGATTTACTAATTTTGCCTTCCATAAATAAGATTATTAAAAAAAATAAACAAGCGATTAATACATTTGCTATGTCTAAATATACTATTTCTAAAGCATTTTCTCAAACCTTCAGATTTCCGGTCTGGAAAATAGAAATAGATGAAATAAGCAGATTGATTGCTATTGAGTGTCGCGATCCTGAAAATACTATTCCTTACATCACAGTTCTGGATTTTAAAGGTATAGTGCATTTAGATCATTTTAGACTACCAGAAAAGGAATGGACTTTAGCGGCTATCCAAGATCAAGTTGTCGTTTTAAGGAAAGTTTCTGAAAATAGTCCTGTATCTCCAGGTGTTTGGATGCTATTTCATCAGAAACCAGATACTACTTATTTATACCATCAATATCAATATCTTGGGATACTCAATGGTTATGTAAATGTTCGTCCACAACATATCACTGCAGGTTTCGAACAGTATTTCTCATTTCTTTCAAAAGAAATTTTAACCACAGTACCTTCAGAAATTAAACCTTTTGAAAATGATATAGTCTTTCCTTTGGAATTTAATGCGCAAAAACCTTCATTTTTGCAGCATATTAAAAATAATGAAGATCTATGGATCAGTAAATGCAATGATCATTTTCTATGGTCTTATCATGAAAAACTGGACAAAAAATATACCATCAGATTGTTGCTTTCTGATAAAAAACAAGTTCTAGATGAAACGTTAATTATTAGCGATCTGGATTTAAAACTAGTGCAAATCTATTTTCAAATTGGGTGTCAGATTTTTCTTTTAACACACAATAAACAAGAATTTGTATCGTATTTAGTATAATTGTAAAACATGATGAACATTCTATCAAAATCTACCACATATAAAACACTAGCATTCTTATCATTAGCAATGTTAGCGATAAATCATAACAATGTGTCAGCAAGCACATTTACGGTTGCAGCAGCACCAGACTCCATCGGAGTTGAAAAAATTGATGGACAAGAATATGTTCTTTTCAAAATTGAAAAAGGCGATAACTATTACCAGTTAAGCAAAAAATATAAAACTACTGTAGGTAAAATAACGGAATTAAATGGGAACAAAACTTTAGCTCTTGGCCAGATTGTCAAAATCCCGACCGGTCGCATGTTTTATGTAACTCCAAACAATTCAAAGAATTCGACAGTTAAAGGCTCCCAAAAAGAACTGATCGATTATAAAGTTGGTGACCAAGAGACTCTGTATGCTATTTCACGTAAATTTGACGTAACTGTTGAAGAAATAAAGAGGGCAAATAATCTGAGGTCAAACAGTATCAGCGGAGGCCAAATATTAAAAATCCCTAATAACAGCAACTTAAATATACCTCAAAAACCAGACACGCTATTTATTGGTCCAGATACCACTGCTATAGAAGAACCCGTTATTGCAGCTAACAAATATGGAATTCGTGAGAAAACAGAACGTGGAATTGGCGTTTGGATAGATGGGCTGAATGAAAATGGGACCAGTAATTTAGCATTACATAAAACTGCGGCGGTAGGTACCGTGCTTAAAATTACAAATCCGATGACAAGAAGCGTGACCTATGCTAAAGTGGTTGGTAAATTTAATGAAAATGCAGATACACACAATGCAATCGTCGTTTTATCAAAATCTGCAGCCGCTTACATAGGCGCTTTGGATAAGCGCTTTCAAGTCGAAATTACTTACGGAGTTCCTTTAGAAGATTAGTGCTGATCGATTCTTTCCGAATATTATATATTAAATGAATAAAAAACCATATGTCATTGGAATCGCAGGTAGTAGCGGTTCTGGTAAAACATTTTTTCTAAACTGTTTTTTGAAACACTTTAGTCCCGACGAAGTGACGCTTATTTCACAAGACGACTATTACATACCAGCAAATACAAAGACGCAGGAAGAAAATAAATTGTATAATTTTGATCTTCCAACTTCGATTGACCGGAATGCTTTTTATAAAGACATTAGTGATCTATTTGACGGAAAAACAATTTATAAAGAAGAATACACATTCAATAACCCTGCTATAAAACCAAAGATGCTGGAAATTAAACCAGCACCTATTTTGATTATTGAAGGACTGTTTATCTATCATTATACAGAAGTAAACAAATTAATCGATCATCGGATATTTTTAGATGCAAATCAAGATATCGCATTAGAACGCAGATTGCGACGAGATCTTATTGAGCGTGGTTATTTTGAAGATGATGTTCGCTATAAATGGGTTAATCATGTTTTACCGTCTTACAATGAATATTTATTGCCCTACAAAAATAGTTGTGATCAGGTTATAATCAATAATACGGACGATCCTGAACCGATCTGGAAGATCACAGATGATATCTGCGCGGATTTAAAAGATAAAATTTATAAATAACAATAAAAAGACTGTGTAGAACAGTCTTTTTTACTTTCAATCGTTCCTAAAAGGTTTGTGCATACTTATTATTTACCTATCTTTGCGCCAGCAAACAAATTATACTAATGAGCCATTCTGTAAAGATTAAAAATGCTTTAGTGTCTGTATATTATAAAGACAACTTAGCACCATTAATTCAATTATTAAACAAATACGGTGTTACCTTCTATTCTACAGGTGGCACAGAAGCTTTCATCAAAGATTTAGGTATTGATGTAGTTCCTGTAGAAGACTTAACGAGCTATCCTTCCATTTTAGGAGGTCGTGTAAAAACATTGCACCCAAAAGTATTTGGTGGTATATTAGCGAGAAGACCTTTAGAAAGCGATCAACAGCAATTAGCACAATACGAAATTCCGGAAATCGATTTAGTCATTGTTGATTTATATCCTTTTGAGGAAACAGTCGCTTCTGGAGCTTCTGAAGAGGACATTATTGAAAAAATTGATATCGGTGGCATTTCATTGATTCGTGCGGCGGCTAAAAACTTCAATGATGTTGTTATCCTATCTTCTAAAAATGATTATACAGCTTTAGAGGAAATGTTAGCAAACCAAGAAGGTACAACTACATTGGAGCAACGTAAAGAATTTGCTAAGCTTGCTTTCAATACTTCTTCACATTACGATACTGCTATTTTCAATTATTTCAATAAAGAAAATACGCTTGATGTATTCAAGCAATCGGAACAAAAAGCTCAAGTATTACGTTACGGTGAAAATCCACATCAGAAAGGTGTTTTCTATGGTGATTTAGATGCTATGTTTACAAAACTGAACGGCAAAGAATTATCCTACAACAATTTGGTAGATGTAGATGCAGCAGTTGCCATCATTGATGAATTTGCAGAGCCTACATTTGCAATCTTAAAACATACAAATGCATGTGGTGTAGCTTCTCGCCCTACTATCAAACAAGCGTGGGTAGATGCTTTAGCCTGTGATCCAGTTTCTGCGTTCGGTGGTGTTTTAATCACTAATGGTGAAGTAGATGCTGAAACTGCCACTGAAATCAATAATTTATTTTTCGAGGTTCTTATTGCGCCTGCTTACTCAGAAGAAGCAATTGCAATTCTTACAGCAAAGAAAAATCGTATCATTCTAGTTCGTAAGGAGGTTGAATTACCATCACAACAATTCAAAACATTGTTAAATGGTGTTATACAACAAGATAAAGACAATACAGTTGAAGGACCTGAGCAAATGACTGCTGTTACTACAGTTGTCCCAACAGCGGCTCAATTAGAAGATTTATTTTTCGCAAACAAAATTGTTAAACATACCAAATCAAATACAATTGTATTTGCTAAAAATGGCACATTAATCACTTCAGGTGTTGGTCAGACATCACGAGTTGACTCATTAAAACAAGCTATTGAAAAAGCGAATGCTTTCGGATTTGACTTAAAAGGATGTTCAATGGCTTCTGATGCTTTCTTTCCTTTCCCTGACTGTGTTGAAATTGCAGCAGAAGCGGGTATTGCAGCAGTTCTTCAACCAGGAGGCTCAATCAAAGATCAATTATCAATCGACATGTGTAATGAAAAAGGATTAGCAATGGTGACGACAGGAGTGCGTCATTTCAAACACTAATCTTCCGATTGAATCATATACAATAGAGGAGACTGTTACCTAATATGGAGACAGTCTCTTTTTTTTATAAATAAAGTCAATCTGCAGAACAAAGCAATTTTCGACAATCTTTAAAAGTGTCATAAAATAGCATATAATAAATAAAGGCGACCAATGGTCGCCTTTATTTATTATATAATAGTAACAGCTTAAATGCTTGGTACGTTTACCAATTCATTTGTATCTGCATTATAGTCGATACCATCAAAATTAAAACCAAACAGGTTAAAGAATTCGTCACGGTAACCTTGAATGTCAGAAATTTCTGATAGATTCTCTGTACAGGCTTTTTCCCAAAGTGCCGCTACTTCTGCTTGAACATCAGCTCTCATTTCCAAATCATCTACACGGATACGACCTTTTTCATCCAATTGAACTTTACCGTCAGCTGTGTAAAGACGCTCTGCAAATAAACGTTGCATCTGCTCAATTGTACCTTCGTGAATACCTTTTTCTTTCATCACTTTGTATAGTAAAGAAATATATAAAGGAACAACAGGAATTGCGGAACTTGATTGCGTTACCAAAGCTTTGTTAACCGAAACATAAGAAACACCGTTAATATCTTTCAATAAATCGTTTAAAGCAGGTACAGTACCTTCTAAATCATCCTTCGCACGGCCAATTGTACCGTTACGGTAAATCGGGAATGTTAACTCAGGACCGATATACGAATAAGCCACTGTTTTAACACCATCTGCTAATACACCAGCTTCTTTTAAATCTTCAATCCAAAATTTCCAATCTTCTCCCCCCATTACTGCTACTGTATTCGCAATATCTTCTTCATTATCAATCGGATTAATCGTGATATCAGAAATCACACCAGTATGAAAATCCACTGTTTTATTTGTAAAAGGAACATCAATCGGTTTCAAAACAGAAGCATATGAAACACCTGTTTTTGGATGTGTCCGTCTCGGAGAAGCTAAACTGTAGATTATTAAATCAACTTGACCTAAGTCCTGCTTGATTAATGCTATAGTTTGTTTTTTGATTTCATCAGAAAAAGCATCACCATTGATACTTTTTGCATAAAGACCAGCCTCATGTGCTTCTTTTTCAAAAGCAGCAGTATTGTACCAACCAGCTGTACCAGGTTTCCCTTCAGCTGCCGGTTTTTCAAAAAATACGCCAATTGTTGCTGCTCCAGAACCGAATGCTGCTGAAATACGAGATGCAATACCGAATCCTGTTGATGCACCAATGACCAATACTTTCTTAGGGCCATTAGCAATTTCACCTTTAGATTTTACGTATTCAATCTGGTTTTTAATGTTTTTCGCAGTTCCTTCTGGATGCGAGGTTAAACAAATAAATCCTCTAGTTCTTGGTTGTATAATCATAATGATTAATTTTCTTACTCATGTTTTATTAAGGATGCAAAATAAACAAATTTTAGTAACAATTGATGCATAAATAAAGAATATCTTTTCAAGACATATCAGATAATCGGTCTTGACATTGTCCTATTCATTAATTACTTTAGAATTTACAAATCCTGATTCTTATATAAACATGCTCCTTACCACTAAATCAAAAGCACTTTCATTTGGTATATTAGCCTCATTATTTTTCGCCAGCACTTTTGTCCTCAACCGCATCATGGCAGTTTCGGGAGGTGGATGGCAGTGGTCTTCAGCCTTACGTTTTGTATGGATGCTACCGATATTGTTACTTATCGTTATTATACGTGGAAATTTAAAACAATTATTGATTGAAATGAAGAGAAATCTAGGGCAATGGTTGCTCTGGAGTACACTTGGATTTGGAATTTTCTATGCTCTGTTGACATTTGGGGCAAGCTATGGTCCTTCCTGGTTAGTTGCAGGAACCTTTGAATTTACCATTATTGCCGGTATGTTTATAGGTCATTTCATGCAACGTAAAGAAAATCGACAGCCATTTTCTAAAGCGACCTTATTTTTTTCCTGTATCATCTTTTTGGGTATCCTAGTCATGCAAATTTCTGAAGCTAAATCTACTCCGTTGTCAACAATATTGCTCGGAACTATTCCTGTACTAATAGCCGCAATTGCTTATCCTGTTGGTAACCGTAAAATGATGGCCTTAACAAAAGGCTCTTTGGACACGTACCAGCGTACATTGGGTATGACGCTCGCAAGCATGCCATTCTGGATTATTCTGATGTTCTTTGGCTTTCAGGAGCATGGACTTCCCGATGAAAGTCAATTGTTACAGACCTTATTGATAGCCTTATTTTCTGGTGTTATCGCAACGCTACTTTTTTTTAAAGGGACAGAATTAGTACAACATGACCATAAAGGACTTGCCGCCGTTGAGGCGACACAGGCTATGGAAGTGATTTTCACATTAATAGGGGAAATTATCATACTGCAAACTGCTTTCCCAAACAACTTGGCTATCAGCGGTATTTTACTTGTAGTAATAGGTATGTACCTGCACAGCAAAAACCATTAATGATTTAATGTTTTACTAATTTTATCCAAATTGAGACTATTAGCCATAGCAGAAAAGATCTTATAATAAGTGCCACGATGATCGTATAAATCTTCATGAATGCCCTTCTCGACTACCCTACCCTTTTCCATCACCACTATTTCATTGGAGTCTATAATTTGGGAAATACTATGAGACACAATAATAACCGTACGATCCTTTTTTATAGCATCCAAACTATTTTTTATTTGTTCGGTAGAAATGGCATCCAAATTCGCAGTAGGTTCGTCTAGAAAGATAATCGGAGGATTTTTCAAAAACAAGCGGGCAATTGCTATTCGTTGCTGTTGCCCCCCTGAAAGCAAATGAGCTCCAGAATCGTAACCTTGAGGCAACTCCATAATCTGTTCGTGAATGTAAGCTTCTTTAGCTGCCTTAACAATTTCTTCTTTACTACTCCCTATCTTTCCATATTCAATATTTTCAAAAATAGAACCTTTAAAAATATGGTTACGCTGAAGAACCATACCGATATTTTTTCTTAAAAATTTAGTATCATAGTTTTTAAGATCAACTCCATCTAATAAAATCCGACCAGCTGTAGGTTCATAAAATTTATCTAAAAGATTTATAACTGTACTTTTCCCTGCACCGCTTAATCCAACAAGTGCTGTGATCTGATTTGGTTTGATTTGAAAAGAAATATCTCTTAGTGCATGGGTTCCGTTAGGATATTCAAATGATACGTCTTCAATCACAATATGGCCTTTGATCTTATCTGGTATAAAAGTACCGCTTCCCTCAATCAAATCATCAGACTCCAATATTTCGAAAAATGATTCCGAGTAAATTAAAGCATCATTTACCTCATCATAGATACGATGCAGTTGACGAATCGGAGCTGAAACATTTGAAAATAACATAATATGAAACATAATCGCTCCAATTGTAATCTGATTGTCCAGCACCAGAAAAGCAGTTAAAACAATAATTGCAACAACTGCTATCTGCTCAATAAAATTCTTTAGACTATCAAAAATGAAACTCGTCTTTCGTGTTTGCATCTGATTTTCCGTCATTTCAAATTGAATCTTCTCATGACGGTCTGCTTCTTCAGGTTCGCGTACAAAAGATTTTATGACCAATATAGAGTCAATTAAATTAATGATTCTATTATTCTTGGATTCTCTATATTTTCGCATCTGCCGTCTAAATCCACTAAGTTTTCCAGCTTGTGTTTGACTGATGTAGAAATAAATTGGTATAACTGCGAGCCCAACCAATCCGACGTACACATTAGCCATAAACATACATACGAGCGCAACGATGGCATTCGCAAATAAAGGAAGGATATCGATAAAGAAATTCTGAACTAAACGTGTCAGCGAGCTAATTCCCGAATCAATCCGTGTCTGCAATTTTCCGCTTTCATTTTCTTCTGACGTATAAAAAGCCATTTTATACGTCAATATTTTTTCTACAATCTGTTGTGAAAAATCTCTTGCAATAAATATACGTAGTTTTTCACCGTAGAATTTCTGTCCAAACTGAATAAAGGAATAGACAATCTCTTTTACCAAAAGAACAGCAGAGATAATCCCGATCAAATGCATACCTCTAGACAGCGGTTCTTTAGCGACCATCAAGTCACTGATAGTATCTACCGTATATTTTAAGATGAAGGCATTAATCTGCGCGGCAAAAGATCCGACCAAGGTTAAAACTAAGGTATAAAAGATGAGGTTTTTATAGGGCTTGGCAAATGGTGTTATCTTCTTGAACAGTAGTGATATGGTCATATATTAAGGCGTAAAAATAAAAACGACAAGAAAATTCGTTGTATTAATCTGACAACAACAATAATACCGAAAATAAAAAAGGGAAATGAATACATTCATTTCCCTTTTTTATTTTATAAGACTAATGATTAACCAAAAACATCATTCAAGATTTTTGCCAAACGCAAACCACCTCTAAGCATACAATTTTCTGCTTTATAAATGTTGTTGTAGATATAGCTATAAGACAAGTTTGCGTTAAGCTCAACATCTGCATAGATTTTATCTGAAAGCTGATTTGACTCATACAACCAGCTCGCTAATGTACCACCTTGTACTTGCTTAACTTCATTTTTACTCAAAATATCCAGTACCGTTGCATATTCGGTATAGCTATACTTTTCACCATCGATCAAATCTGAATCCCATACGCGGTGTATATTAGATTTTTTTCCGAACCAGCTCACCTCAATTTTATTTCCACCTTGATCTTCGGCTCTACTTACGTGCATCGGCTGATGCGCATCACCGATTAAATGGATCAGCATGTATAGATTTTGTTTCTTTTTTTCAAGCGATAGCTCTTTTTCTGCAAATGATTTTTCCAAGCGCAACACCGTCTTGTATAAATTTTCTTCACTGGAATTTTCCATTGCTAACTGAAAATCAGCCCAAGGTAAGTGCGGATTAGTATTTATAAAATGAGAATTCCCTAATTTTTTAAATTCATCATGCGGATCAGACTTTATAAAATCACCCCAGTTGGCCCAATAAGCTAGTTTCTGATTGCCAATTATTTTTTGAATATTCTTTTTTGCTTTTTTTGTCAGATGACGTTCTGCGACCTCAGCAACAACACGATGTCCAGTAGATCCCCATGCGAATACGGAAGAAATCTGCAAAGTCATTGCGAGTACAATAAGACTTTTTAGTATATTTTTCATAAACAATACAATTTTAGCGCAAAGGTAAAAATTACATCCTCAAATAAAACCCTATTGACGTAATAATTTAACTTTTGAAAATTTCAAACCCATATTGGGCATCACACCAAAATTCATCGAGAGCAATTAACCTTGGTTTGAAAAATGATATTAGATCAGGCCAGTCTTCTTGTTTAAAAATACTTTTCCCCTCCATAGTCATATAGATCATACTCACAGATTTCCCTTGTTCATCTTCCACCTCCAGATCCCAGGTCCATTCCTCTCCTAGTATAGCTGTTAGAATGGTTTTGTACTCTTCAAACTGCTCCATCATGAGCTTACGCATTGATAGATCACGATGACTCCACTCGATTGCTATTAAAGAAAGACGTTTATCCGCTTCCATCATAAAGCGTAGTAATACCGGTTCTATAGTTTACCCAATTGATCTTCTCTCCATCAGCAGAGTTATTTAAAGCCATATACTGTCCAAATCGGGTCCAAAAAGTCTCCTTCAACTGTTTTACTTCTTCTCTTGAATACATGGTACTAAATTTTAAAATGACGAAATTACTACTTTTATTTTCATAAATGACTAAACATTCGTCTCCACTTTGGCGTTTTTATTGTATGTACCCATAGGAACAGCTCACAGATTTATGAACAAATCATCATTAT
The DNA here is from genome assembly GCF_025961315.1 of Sphingobacterium kitahiroshimense. NCBI lineage: Bacteria > Pseudomonadati > Bacteroidota > Sphingobacteriia > Sphingobacteriales > Sphingobacteriaceae > Sphingobacterium > Sphingobacterium kitahiroshimense. The sequence continues at coordinate 1,956,695 of NZ_JAOQNK010000001.1, forward strand.
TATGGATAAAAAAAAATCACTTCTCATACTCGCCGCTACCGCTGCCGTTACGTTCGCTTACAATGCGTTAAAACCAGTAAAATCCAAAGTCAAAGTCATCGAACCTTTTGACATAGATCGTTACTTAGGCAAGTGGTATGAAATAGCACGGCTAGATTTTAAATGGGAAAAAGGTCTGTCACAGGTTACTGCTACTTATAACAAAAATAATGATGGTAGCATTACGGTAAATAATCAGGGATTTCATGACCAAAAAAATAAATGGAAACAGTCAATCGGTAAAGCAAAGCCTATTGATTCATCAAAAAAAGCGGCTTTAAAGGTATCCTTTTTCGGTCCATTTTACAGTGGTTATCATGTAGTGAAAATTGATCAAGATTATCGATATGCACTTATTTTTGGAGACAATTTGGATTATATGTGGATATTATCCAGAGAAAAAACAATACCTGAAGCTATTAAATTAGCCTATTTGGAATATGCGCGTAAATCTGGTTATGCCATCGAAAACCTGGTTTGGACCAAACAAGATTAGCCAAAAATAGGTTTTAATACACCATAGTCAAGAGTTGGGTCTTGAGCAAAAACTCGAGCCAGCTCTTCACGATCTTCCTCCGTGATAATCCCACTAAGTCCCTTATTGTATAATTCAAGCAAATACAAGGAAGCCTCAAGCTTGTTTTCATAGGTTAAAATTGCACTTCCCACATAAAAATTTAATACCGATACTGCATATTCACCGAAAATGTCAAATCCAAATCCTGCGCCCGAATGTACTGCAAAACGCATATATTTTTCAAAGTCAGATTTTAAAATTTCCTTTAGCTTGTTTTCCATATCCGCAAAAATGCAATATTATAGTGAAATAAAAAAAAGGAGATGAACTTCGTTCACCTCCTTTTTCTGTTCCAATTGGACCTATCGTACGCTTATAGCAACGATACGATCCAATACGCGTTCCGCTTCAGGTGCATCAGCTGCTGCTTTTGCAAACTCAGAACCATAACCTTCAGCGCCAATAACCTGACTACTAGGCCCTTTTCCAATCAAATATACTTTAACTACCTCAGCGCGATCTGTAGATAATTTCTTATTAAAATCCTCATTTCCAGTTTTATCTGTATACCCGCCAATCTTTACAGTTGCTGCAGGGAAAGCTTTTAGAATTGCCGCTATGTTTTCTAATTGAACTTGACTTTCAGGAAGCACTTTAGCCGTACCTGTTTCAAAATTTAAATTATCAAAATTAAACCACTTATCTTTCAGTTCATCCTCGCTTAGCGCTTTGTAGTCTGTTTTTAGAAACTGCACCAGCTGATCTTCAATACCACCTTTATAGGCTTTTAACTTTACACCATCCGGCAAAATCACCTCTAAACTTTCGCGAACGACCGGAGTAACAGCAACAACAGTCAAACTTGTGTCTACAGCTGTTGTATTCATGCTATCGGTCACAACTACTTGATCTTTATCACCTTTACAGCCTTTCCCGAATAAGAACCAAAGAACAGCAATAATTACGATGGGTATTAATATTTTCCAAATTCCTCCACCGCCAGAAGACGGGGTTTCTGTATGTAATGGATCAACAATAGGGCCTGAAGGAGGAGGTGGGATAATAGGCACATGATCTATAGGAGGTACAATCGGAGGTGCTACACCCACGGGGGTATCATGATGCACAGGTGGCGGTGGAACAAGCGGAGGCGTTTCAATAGATAGCTCCTCATCTTTGGAAACAGCTTCATTTGTGACCTCTTCTGGGTGAGTTACTTTAGGTTCCTCTTTTGTAACTGGCACTGATACCAATATTGCTTCTACAGGCTTATCCGTAATACTGCTATCGTGTAATTCACTATCAGTAGAAGAGGATCTAATTTGATCCGCCTGAGCAAAAGAAGTTCCAAATGCCGCTAGTCCTAATCCTGAAGGCAATGCGGCTGTAAAATTATCCTTATTTTCATTTAATAATCGACCGATTGCACTTACATCCCAATTTGTTCCATTTTGTGTTAAACCCGAGAATACAGCAGGTAATGAAACACTTAATAACTTTTCAACAGTGGATTCATTGCCTCCAACAAGGCTGCCTAAGCTCGAAATAATTGAATTAAACTTGTCTCCAAAGATAGATTGTAAAAGGTCATTGTGATGAGGTTCAATAGGCTCTGCATCTACCAATCCATTAATACGTCCTGTTTCAGTATTGGTTTTTAAAAAGTCACCAAAATTAAAATCTCCATAATATTGTTTAGCTTTCTCTACAATTGCAGCTAAGCCAGTTCCTGACTCTTTTTGCAACCCTAAGAAAACAGTAGGAACAATTGCTCCAATAGCTGATTTCACTTTTTCTTTATCTTCCCCTACGGAATTACCGAGCTTAGATAAGACTTCATCATTAAAAAATTCTTTAGCAGAATTTAAAAGGTTAATTTCCATAATGTTCAAATTTTAGTTTATCCGTTACTTTAAGTTACACTTCACGATCAAGTGCTATGCTACAATTTCACCTTGTTGTAACAATTACATACCAAGAATTGTTTTAACACAATATATAATGCTGAATTTTAAAACTTAACATTAAACAAATATGGGTTTGCTATATTAGCCCATTAATATGATATTAAGACTATAAATACCAACATCAACTATTATTAAACATGATCAAACGTACACTCGCAACGACATTTTTCTATTTAGCATCACTATCTATTTTATTTGCTCAAAATAAACCTAAATATATATTCTATATGATCGGTGATGGTATGGGACTCAATCAGGTCAATTCTACAGAAGTCTATTTGGCAGACCTTGAAAATAGAATCGGTTTGAAACCTTTAGTATTTTCGCTTTTTCCTGTCGCTACTTTTGCCTCCACATACTCCCTATCCAATGGCATTACCGATTCGGCTGCTGGTGGAACTGCACTTGCTGTAGGGTCAAAAACTAAAAATGGTGTAATTGGAATGGACTCAACACAAACAAAACCTTTAAAAAGCATCGCTTATGCGGCTAAAGAAAAAGGCTTAAAAGTTGGCATCACCACGAGTGTGAGTATTGATCACGCTACCCCTGCATCATTCTATGCACATCAAACAAGTAGAAACAAATATTATGAAATAGCAACCGATATCGCCAAATCAAATTTTGATTTTTTTGGGGGGTCTGGCTTTTTAAATCATAATACGACAGCTTCTAAAGAAACTGCTACCCCTATTTTTACTTTATTTGAGAAATCAGGTTATACTTTGGCTTTCGGAAAATCGGATTATAATCGACTAAAAACAAAAGCTGATAAAATCATCTTAATGAACAATAAAGATACTGATCCCGAATCTTTAAAATTTGCAATTGATCAAAAAGATGGAGATCTCAATCTTAAAGAAATTACTGAAGTCGCAATTGAGTCGCTGACAAAAAATAATGACAAAGGCTTTTTCTTAATGGTAGAAGGTGGTAAGATTGATTGGTCCAGCCACAGCAATGATGCGGCAACTACACTGCATGAAGTAGTCGATTTCAATAACTCGGTACAGGCTGCTTATGATTTTTACTTAAAACATCCGGAAGAAACATTGATCATTATTACCGCAGACCACGAAACAGGTGGTATGACTTTAGGAAATGGAAGTAGCAATTTAAACTTCAAAGCCCTCGTAAATCAAAAAGTTTCTCAGGGAGAACTTTCTAAAATAATTACTAAAATACGTGTAGAACAACCTAAGACAACTTGGGAACAGATCAAAAGTGTACTTGCTGAGAATCTTGGTTTATGGACAAAAATTAAAGTCAATGAACGTCAAGAAAAAGCTATGTTCCAGGCTTATGAGAATAGTTTTATCAAACATGTAAACGCAACAGAAAAAAGCCTGTATGCGAATGACGAAAAACTAGTAGCTGAAGCTGTCAAAACATTAAATGAAGTCGCTAATATTTCATGGGCTTCTGGTAATCACTCTGCAGGTTACGTTCCTGTTTATGCAATCGGAGCTGGTTCTGAACTATTTACTCACAAAATGGAAAACACGGATATTCCTAAGAAAATCGCACAGGCTGCGGAATTAAGCTTATAATAAGCAACAAAAATGCGGGGGTAATCAAAAATGATTACCCCCGCATTTTTATTTTAAATCTTCATCTATTTATCATGCTGTTTATGCATTTGTTTTTTCTCACTTTTAATATTTAAAAATTCGACTAAAACAGAAAAAGCCATTGCAAAATAAATATAGCCTTTTGGAATATGCTGATCAAATGCTTCTGCTGTCAGCGATACCCCGATCAAAAGAAGAAAAGACAAAGCCAGCATTTTCACGGAAGGATAATTATTGACAAATTTACTGATCTGCTCGGAGGATAGTAACATGATAACAACAGCAATAATTACTGCCGCAACCATCACTCCTATTTGATCGACCATACCAACTGCAGTGATCACAGAGTCCAATGAAAAAACAATATCTAAGATTAATATCTGAAAAATTGTACTTAAAAAAGTTACGCCCTTTTTATTGACTGTATGTTCTTCTGTATGCCCGTCCATTTTATGATGTATCTCGGTCGTACTTTTATAAATTAAAAATAGACCTCCAATAAATAGAATCAGATCCCTACCTGACAATTCGAGATAACGAGACCAGTCCGGATTGTTGATACCAAAAGTAGTTGCAAGATTAATAAATGGTTCCGTCAAAGACATGATCCATTTAATTGAAAATAACAGAAGCACACGAGTCACTAATGCCAACATCAAACCTAACTGACGGGCTTTCTTTTGCTGTTCGGCAGGGAGTTTACCGCTAAGAATAGAGATAAAAACAATATTATCTATTCCGAGCACGACTTCCAGTACTGTCAATGTCAGTAGTGAAATCCAAATCTGTGGGTCTGAGATCCATTCCATAAAATATGTTGAGGGTTTTTATAAATTAAATTATTTATAATGTGCTAATGAAAAAACATGGGGACTAAACCGGGTTAATCTTCCCTGGCTATTTAAAAAATCTAGGCTGATGACAAAACAATATCCAGCTATTTCACCACCTAATTTTTCAATCAATTTACTTGCAGCCACTGCAGTGCCACCTGTAGCCAGCAAGTCATCATGGATCAGGATTCTACTACCTTTTGGAAAGGCATCTTCATGCATTTCTATAGTCGCCTGCCCATATTCAAGAGCATAAGACTCTGAAATTGTATGAAAGGGTAATTTGCCCTGCTTACGGATGGGAACAAAAGGAATCTTCAAACGATTGGCCAACATCATTCCAAACAGAAAACCTCTGCTCTCAATACCAGCAACAGCATCAAGTTTACAATCCTTTACCTGTTCTACAAAAGCATCAACCATCTCTTCACACAGCTGCGCATTTTGCAGTAACGGTGTAATATCCTTAAAAACAATTCCAGGTTTAGGGAAATCATATACATCCCGAATAATATGTTTTAATTTTTCTTCAAGCATCTTTAAAAGATTAAATACGGAGCAAGTTTACGCAAAAAATCATCATCTAATAAGATGACCTTTTTTAAATCTTCCAAATTACGAAAATGACCATGTTGATTTCTGTAATTGACGATTGCAGTACTTTGCTTAAAACTAATATAAGGATGTTTAGACAAAGACTTTACATCCAGCTCGTTAATTGTTAATTTTGAAACTGCATGATGAGGGCTAATCTTTAGAAAAGGAAGTATGGCATCAAATGTTTCAACAGGCAGCCCATAAATCTCTTTAATCTGATCAACAGATACAAAGCCACCCAGAGACTCTCTATATTTCACAATCCTTTTGGCAAAAGTTGAACCGATACCTCTTAGCGCTATAAAAGCAGTAGTATCCGCATTGTTTATGTCGACCTCTAATGGTTTTAATTTATTTTCAGCATTATTTGTAAACCAACCTGCACTATTTTTTTCTATATTTTGAACCTGATTTTTAACTGTCGTTGGTGCAATTTCAATATAATTTTCCAATTGCTTAAATTTAGCCGGAGAGATAGAATAGATCTTAGCTAAATCTTCCTTTTTATAAAATCGGCCTCCTTTTTCTCTATAATTGAGTATGACCTGAACCTGTTTCTCTTTCAATCCCAGTTTTATCCAGCCTGCTTTATCCAAACGATTGGGATCAAATCGAAATAAACTACCTTCACCCCCTTTATCATAAGGATCTTTATCCTTTTGATCTCCTAAAGACCGATAATCATTCGATTGATCAACACCTGTTGTATCATTTTCAACAGATGTAAAAGCCTGAATATTGTAACTTTCTAAATTTAAGTCGGATTTACTAAAAAAATTGGCTATAAAAGGAAAACTGAACAGGAATAGCATCAATATACTCAGTACAAAGAATCCATTCTGTTCAGTTCTTGAGAACTTGAAGTATTTAAAAAACTGACGTAGCACAATAATTTAGTTTTCATTTAAAATACATAAAATTTAAATAAAACAAAACTAAATAATCTGAAAACCAGATAAATACTACATCAAAAAACGTTATAAACTATTTTTATCTACTTTTTCTACTTTACTATCGTTCTTTAAAGTTTTAGAAATAGCATCAAATGGCCTTGAGACAACCTCATCACCTTTTTTAAGACCCGATAAAATTATAATATTTTTATCGTCCTGAATGCCTGTTTTCACAACGGTTTGTTTAACCAGTCCATTGTTAAAAACAAATACATATTCTTTCAAACTGTCTGTGCTTAAACTATCTGCTCCTGTACCATTTCTTATGGTAACAGATTGTATTGGAATAGCCAACCCCTTCTGATGTTTAGTAAAGATCTGTACTGTTGCAGATAAACCTGGTTTAAAAGGAGAGGCACTATTCTCCTTAATTAAATCCTCATAAGAGCTCAATTGTATACGTACTTTGACATTAAAGTTTGTAACCTGCTCGGTTGATGAACCAGCAGTCACTGTAGCAATATTTTTAGATGAAGAAGCAATTTCAGTAACGATACCTTTAAATTTACGATCTTGATAAGCGTCAACTTCAATCTCTGCTTCGTTTCCTACACGGACACGATTAATATCATTTTCATTCACATCTACATTGACCTCCATAGCGTCCATATTGGCAATACGCATGATTTCTGTACCCGCCATCTGTGCCGTTCCAACAACACGCTCGCCTAACTCAATAGATAATAATGATACTACACCGTCACTTGGCGAATAAATTGTAGTACGATCTAAATTATCTTTTGCTTCTTTGACAGTTGCCTGAGATTGGTCTATACCAAATTTCGTAGATAATACAGTCTGTCTTTGTGCTTCAATAGCTGCTAAAGTTGAGTAGTATTCTGCCGAGCTTTTGTCCATTTCAGCTGCTGAGATTACTCTTTTGTTAAACAATTCAAGATTTCTCTTGTAAGTTGCTTCAACATTACTAAAATTAGCTTGTTGCTGTTTTAATTGTTGTTGTGCAGCTGCCAGATTTGCTTTCTGAGAATTCAAAGTCGCAATAGACCGTTCATAACCCGATTGCAAGATATCAGGTTTTATACGACAGAGAACTTGTCCCTTTTTCACTAAATCACCTTCTTTAATATTCAGTTCCACAACTTCACCAGATACCTCAGAGCTCAATTTAACTTCAAATTCTGGTTGAATTTTACCACTTGCAGAAACCAGCTCATTGATATTCATTTCCTTTACAGGATCTACAGCAACTTTAACGATATCCCCTTTTCCGAACCATCCCAATTTGCTGCCAACTAAAACCAATATTAATATAACGACTGCACTTATTAATATGATTTTTGGTAATTTACTTTTCTTTTTAGCCATTTCAGATTTTCATTAAGGGGTTATTTAACATCAAATTTAATTGGATTTCCAACATAATAATCAATTATTTTATCTTTAAAGATCATATTATACTTTGCTTGGATTAAATCAAATTCAGCTTTATTTCTATTTGTTTGTGCGGTAAACAGTTCAATACCATTTGCCATACCTATATCATAGCGTTCCTTGATCACTTGAAATGCATCTGTCGCGCTACTAAAAGCCGCTAAACTAGATTGGTAACGCTGTGCTGCGGCAGAAAGGTCTAAAACAGCCTGATTAACGGTTTTATTTAAATTTGTTTCTAAAAGCTGTTGACTGGTTTCTGCCAATTCTAGATTAATCTTAGCTTTTGATACATTTATTCGGTTCTTATTATTATCAAAAATTGGTACCGACAAAGTCAGTCCTGCCCCAAATGATTTATTTTGATTAAACTGGTCACCAAAAGGAAGATAATCTCCGGTAATTAAATTTCTTCCTTTGGAAGAATAATTGGTACCATAACTCACTCCTAATGAAAGAGAAGGATAATAGCCCCCTTTGGCAATATCAATTTGTTTTAATGCTACTTCCTTATCTAATTGAGCCTTCTTTACCTCTGGATTGAAACTTTTAGCTTTTTCAAAGACATTAACTGCCGAATATTGACCGAGCACATAATCCACCGCTTCTACTTCTGGTTTAACCAATTTCAATTCTGCTTGTGGAGACATCTCCATCAATTGTTTCAATGTCAATAAAGAAGATTCATAGGCATTTCTAGCATTTACCAAATTAAGCTCATCCGTAGCAACTTGATTTTTAGATTGAGAAAGATCAGCCAAAGTTTTATTACCTACTTGAAATTGGATGGAATCATTTTTCACCTGTTCTTTAGATAAAAGAATCTGCTGTTGGCTCGCAATCGTCAATTCACTGTTTGTGATTGCTTCCAAATAATTAACCAATACAGATAACATCAAATCATATTTTATCTTTTCGATTTGCGTAGCGGATGACTCTAATAGTAATTTATTAGCTTTAATCTGGTTGATCTTCTGAAAACCTTGAAAAATGGTTACATTAGAACTCACAGAAGCGCTTGATGTCCTCGTCCATTCATTTCCCGTGATCACGGTACCCGATACCTGGTCAAATGCAAATCCATTATTAAATCGCTGATTTACACCTATGCTCAAATCGGGATATAAATTAGATTTTGCCTGATAGACGTCCTGCGCCGCTAAATCTTTATTTAAAGTAGCCTGCTTAACTTGCAGGTTTCTTTCTAAAGTAATTCGAATAGCTTCTTCTACGGTTATTTGTCCTTGTCCAAACCCCGCATACCCCATCAAGGAAAACATGATGGTCATAAAAGCCATTTTCTTATAATTTTTTCTATCGTCCATAGTAAGAACCTAATAGTTTTAATATTTTTGCTAAAATAAAAAAGTATGTATCTTGTTAAAGCACCTTTCTTTCTTAAATTATTATATCCAAAATCAATCTGGAATAAATCAAGGAAAGAAAACAAAATTTACCTCACTTTTGATGATGGTCCTATTCCGGAATTAACTCCATTTGTTTTAGATACTTTAAAACAGTACAACATCAAAGCGACTTTTTTTTGCGTAGGTGAAAATATTAAAAAAAATCCACATTTATTCGAAAGAATTTTGTCTGAAGGCCATCAAGTCGGAAATCATACTTACAATCATTTAAAAGGTTGGAAAACTGACGATGCTAAGTATCTCGAAAACATCCGACAGTGTCAAGAGCTTACCAAAAGTAAGCTATTTCGCCCTCCATATGGAAGAGCTAAAAAATCTCAATTAAAAGAACTCTATTCTGCATATGAAATTATCATGTGGGATGTTCTAACCGGTGATTTTGACCTTTCACTTTCCCCTGACCAGTGTTTAAAAAATACAATCAGAAATACCGAAAATGGATCAATTATCGTTTTTCATGACAATATAAAAGCAATACCTCGTGTAGAATATGCACTTCCTAAAACTATAGCTTATTTATTAGAGAAAAACTACCGATTCGAAGTGTTATGATTTGCTTTTTCAAGTACTTTTAGTTCATAGTATTGCGCACTACTAACACTAAAATATCCAAGTGCACCATTAGATATATTAGATATCGGATTAGAGGGAGCTGCAGAACCTGGGTTTAACCCTTTAACATTGGACCAGTATGTGTATACATCCTTGGCGATACATTGTCTCAAAACTTGAATTTCGTCTCCAACTTTTATGTCTTCATCTTCATTACTTATTTCATGCTCAACAAATAATCCATCATTAAATTTATCACTAAATACATCGCTAAATTTAAATTCCTCATCATTCAATTTCAACTTATACTTGTAATAGTTATCTTGATTAGCTGGATCATTAAAACCAAATGAAGCATATATATATTCATCATTAAATCTTTTTTTACGAACTAAACCGATGGAATCTACTGCTACATATTTAGGCATGATACAGGTTGACTCAAAATGGCTTCCATCAGACATTGTAACTGATAAGGCATATCGATCACCTTCTTTGAAAGTCATTCTATCAATAACATAGCTACCATTATTCCTATCAGCAAATTGATAAGAACGGCCACTACTCATATTTGTCACTTGCACATAAGCGCCTAACACCGGATCGTTGGGTGATGTATTCGAAAAGTCGACAACACGGTTAATGGAGATTGTTTGAGACACATTTGCATTATGCAGATCTCCGACAATAACATATTTACCTACTACAGCATCTAACTCTAAATCTATTTTATCTTCACATGAACTTAAAAATACGGCCGTTACCAACACGATACAATTAAAAACAGTTTTTATATTCATCACAATAATTTATTTATTCATTAATAATCAGTTTTTATAGATCAGCACGCTAATGCTTGTTTTGATGATTTAACTTCTTGAGTACCTATCAGTATCTTACTTTTAAAATCATTAAAATTTAAAATTCCAGGTCACAGAAGGAATTATACCGAATAAAGCGATTCGATAAGCCTCCGTAATATTAGCATTATCCTCATTCTCTCTAAAATCAATTAAGTACGCGTTTTTTCTGTTGTATGCATTATATAGCCCAAAAGACCACGATGAGGAATACCTTTTATTAAGCTTGACACCTGGATCGTAAGTTGCAGATACATCAAGACGGTGATAATTAGGCATCCGATAACTATTGCGATCTGTATAATAAAACAAGGTTTTACCGTCTACCTGATATTTTCCAGAAGGAAAAGTAACCGCATCACCTGTGTAGTAAACAAATGTAGAGCCCAAAGTCCATTTATCTGTCAGCTTATACATTGCTACTAAAGCGACATTATGAGTTTTATCTTGTCTGGCATTGAACCATGCTCCATTATTAATCTGATCAAATTGACGCTCACTTTTCGATAGCGTATAGCTCAACCATCCTGTTAATTTTCCTTTATTTTTTTTCACAAACCATTCTACGCCATAAGCTCTTCCTTTACCGAATAATAATTCTCCATCCAACATTTCGTTTGCCTGTAAGTCAGCACCATTCTTAAAATCAATCTGATTTTGCAGATCTTTGTAATAGGCTTCTACCGAAGCTTCATATTTTGCATTTTCAAAATTCTGAAAATAACCTAGTGATACTTGATTTGCTAACTGTGGTTTGATGTTATTGGAACTTAAAACAAATTGATCTGTTGGAAGGCTTGATGTCGTATTCGTCAGCTGATGCAAGTTTTGAGAATTACGATTTAAGGATGCCTTTATACTTTGATTGTCATTGAACATATAATTTAATGACAATCGTGGTTCTACAGTGAGGTAATTTTGAATTATCTGATTTTTCTCATAAATAGTTTTCTCTGTGGCATTTCCATCGGCATCAAAACTATAGATTGTACCTGGCCCTAACATACTATAATTATTAACACGTATACCGTACAATGCTTTAAATTTATCTGATATAGACCATTCATCTGACACGTAAACAGCCGTCTCCAACCCTTTTCTTGGTTCGATCTCAATTGTGTTTACTGCGGATCCCTCTCCCCCAAAAAGACTGGCAGGACGAATTGTCTGAACAGATGCTTGAACTCCAAACCGGATCTGATGATCATTATTAGGATAATATTGAAAATCTTGTTTAAAATTTAAATTTTCAATCTTTGAAGTGATTTTGAAATTTGAATTATCTTCAATATTCACGTTGTAATTAAAATCGCTATAGATAAATGTCGTGTTACTAAAGAGCTTATTAGTCCAAACGTGATTCCAGCGTATCGTACCAGTCGCATTACCCCAATTAAAATCAAACAAATCACTATAAGCCATTGCATCTTTTCCAAAGTAACCAGATAGAAACAAGGAATTCTTATTATCAAAACGATAATTTACTTTAGCATTCAGGTCATAGAAAAACAATTTGCTTTTGTTTACATCTTCATCCTTCGATAATTTAAGAAATAAATCGGCATAAGTTCGACGCCCACTAATCATAAAAGACCCTTTGTCTTTTACTATAGGTCCTTCCACTTTAAGTCTAGATGCGATTAAGCCCACACCTCCTTCTACACCAAACTCTTTGTTATTTCCATCAATCATACTGATGTCCATAACGGAGGAAACCTTACCTCCAAAATGTGCCGGCATACCACCTTTATAGAAATTTACATCTTTAATCGCATCAGAATTAAATGTAGAGAAAAAACCAAATAAATGTGACGCATTATATACCGCTGCTTCATCCAGTAGTATTAAGTTCTGATCACCTCCACCGCCACGCACATAAAAAGAACTGCTACCCTCTCCTCCACTTGTCACTCCTGGTAGCAATTGAATTGTTTTTAAAACGTCCTGCTCTCCAAAAACAACGGGAATATTTTTAATATCTTTTATTTCTAATTTGACCAAACCGGTTTGCACACCAGATACATTACCGATCTTACGTCTTCCTGATACCACAACTTCTTCCAGCTTTCTTCCTCCAGGGGTCATATCAATATTGAGTACACTATCCCGCTCAATCTGCAGATTAAAAATTTTTTCATCAAAGCCAACATAGGATACTGCAATAGTCTGACTTCCAGCCGGCAACTGAATGGAGTAGAAACCATAATTATTTGTTCTAGCAATTTGACTAGAATTCAAATCTCGAATCACAGCTCCAATAAGAGTTTCGCCATTTGCGGCATTCTTAATGTATCCAGAATATTGAAATTTGCCTTGAGCAAAAATTTGAGAAAAAAATAAAAAGAATAAGACGAAGAAGGCAGGTCTAAGAGATCGTAACATTATTTTGATTTAGTGTTTACCAAAGATAAAAAAAGCCTTGTGGTTAGCAAGGCTTTGTGTCATAAGTTTATAATTAATTAATAAAGATTTTGGAAAACAAAAATAAATCATTTATTCATAATAGCCAATTATTTATTAATTTTTTACAAAAGTATCTTTTTTTATAAAGAACTCATTGAAAAATGCCATCTGATAAATGATTGATTTAGACCAATAATCCCAGTTATGGGCACCTGACCGGGTAATAAATGTATGTGGAATATTGTTATAATCTAATTTATCATGAATTGCTACATTTACTTTATAGAAAAAATCTTCCTTCCCACAATCTATGATCAAATCCAATTTGTTGGGTTCAAGCAAATGCACCTGATTGATAACTGATTTATTCTCCCATTCAACAGGATGAGCCGTATAGGTTCCGATTCTACTTTTGATATTCCAATTCATAGGAAAAGGACGAATATCCAATCCACCAGAGGTACTTCCGGCGGCACCGTATATATCCTGATGATTAAGCGCTAATGTCATGGCTCCATGTCCTCCCATGCTCAATCCTGTTATTGCTCGTGCCGATCGATCTTTCTTTGTTGAATAATTAGCATCAATATGTGTTATTAGTTCTTGACTAACAAAAGTATCATACTGATAATTTTGATCACCTTTTACGTCCCAATACCAGCTATCAAATCCTCCATCAGGACAGACAACTATGTATTGATAGTTATCAACAAGCTTTTTTACAGCAGGAACATTATTTACCCAATTATCATAACGTCCACCAAAACCATGAAGTAGATAAAGCACGGGATATTGATTTTTCTTATCGTATTTTTCAGGTAGAATTACAACAGCCTTTATCCCTTTAAGCATACTTTTACTATTGATTGTTAATGTATCTACAGTAGCGGCATGACCTTTAATGAGAAATAAAAAAAATAGTGCCACTAACCAATATTTGAGTTTCATGTTCATTGTATTATAGTTTTTCAAAAAAATAAAGTGATGATTTAAGTCCAAACGGACGTTCACTGATGGTATAAAATCCTTCTCCGTTTAATCCAAAAGTAATAGCTTCCCCCTGTGGTTCAATCTGATAAGGAATTAATGTGGGTTTCCTAGACAGAGCCTGTTCAATCGACTCGTTCCTATTTCTAGTCCAATAAAATATTTGCGTTAAGTTCTTAATTATTATCGCACTACCTGTGGGACTGATATTTGCGGAAGTTGTAAAAGTAAATGGCAATGTTTGAACAGGTGTCAATAGGCTGAAATTCTTTTTCACATTATTAAATATTGTAGCCTTATAAACTGTTGATTGAAAATCTCTTTTCGAAATAACATAAAGCTGACGATCTACGGGATCAACAAATAAAGCTTCTGCATCCCGAGGACCATTCTTATATCGCAACGTAACGGTACGGATTACTTTCTTCGGAATATGAATTAGCGTATCACCATGCTGATATGTTGGCTCAGGAAATATGTGAAGTTTAATATTTTCACGTTTCGAATTATTATCTCCAATATCTGCTAAAATTAAAAATGAATTTCCATTGATGATTACGCGCGCTATATCTTCACAGTCCTTCACAACAATGGATTCTAGTTCATATGTACATAACAAACTACATTTCTTATCGATCAAATAAACCCGAGCCTTATCTCCACTATCATTGTGCACCCAAAAACAGGATGATTGTTTCGCATTGATAATTCCGGACAATTCATTTAATTTCCTATCAGAAATCTCACCTAAGGCCACCTGCGATTTAAAGAGCTGTTGGCTGGTTTGGGTAAATGCGATATGAAATTGTAAAAACAAAAAGGAAAAAACAATAACTTTGTTTAATAGGTTCATGCGTTAAAAATACAATATTTTTTAATCAAACAACGTTTTCTATTTACAAATGAAGCATATGATCAAATTTTCATCTCTAATATTTTTACATCTTACAGCATTTAGTTTAACATCTTTGGCGCAAACAAATGATTTTACAATTAAAATGAAAAGCGGTATCCAGAAAGAGCAGGCATTGCAGGTAAAATATTATAATAGTGCAGATTGGGAACCTTTTTATGCTAAAATAGAATCTTTCTCCTACGATCCCAATTATAGTTATGAACTGCGAATTAGAAGAACAAAAGTAGCAAATTCAGTTCCTAATAAGCCTAGTTATCGTTATACTCTCCTGAATACAGTACAAAAATCTCAGGTAAACTCGGAGAAAATAATCTTAGAAATCAATGATAAATGGGTAGACTGCCAGGGTGTAGGGCAAATGAAGTGCCTACAGGTGAGGTCTACTCCCAAAGATGATTGGGAATATTTTCACAGTCATATAAACGGATTTGATTACGAAGAAGGTTATATTTATAAATTAATAGTGAAGCGTACCAAAATCGAAAATCCGCCACAAGATGCTTCAGCTTATCAGTATAATCTTGTAAAAATTGTGACGAAAACAGCAAGTAAAAACAAAAGATCTTTACCAACAGCAGCAGTATTCTTATCAAGACATAAGTGGAAATTGATTAGTTTAAATGGAAAAGATGTAGCTAAATATAATGCTCACCTACTTTTTGATGCTGATAAGGGCCGGATATCAGGAAACTCGAGCTGTAATAATTTCTTTGGACCATTTATCATAACTAGTAATACGATTGAATTTCCAAATATAGGAACCACAATGCGGGCATGTATGGGTGATAATATTGAATCTGACTTATATCAAGTCCTTGAAAATAGGGAACTTCATTACGATATAGCGGAGCAGACGTTTAATCTGTATATTAAAAATAAACACGTTGCTATTTTCGGCCTGACAGAAAAATAAGTCTTCAATATATGCTCTTTACAAAAACAAATATGTAGGATGATGTGTTTTACAATAAAAAGATCGAAATTATGTCATATACAAAATTCACAAAACTGCATCAGCAGAGTAACTTGCTGATTTTAGGAAATGTCTGGGATGCACACAGTGCTAAAATAGCGGCCTCTGCCGGATTTCAGGCCTTAGGTACCTCCAGTCATGCAATTGCTAATTCACTTGGCTATGCCGATGGAGAGCAAATACCTGTGAATGAGTTATTATTTGTCGTCGAAAGAATAGTGAAATCCGTAAAAATACCTGTTTCTGTCGATTTTGAATCTGGTTATTCAGACAACCCATTTGAAGTTGCCAAATATGTAACACAGCTTTCTGAAATGGGAGTTGTAGGAATCAATTTGGAGGACGGAAAGGTAGTTAAGTCTGGACGCAAGCTCGGTAAAACAGGTATTTTAACAGAAAAAATTGAAGCCATTAAATCGAGCACTAAAAATATATTTATCAATGCTAGAATTGATACCTTTACCACTAAGCATGAAAATGCGCTCGAAGAAACCATTAAAAGAGCTAAAATTTATGAAGAGGCAGGTGCCGATGGTTTATTTGTACCACTAGCAGAAAGTAAAACAGATATTGAAAAAATTGTTAATTCAACACGTTTACCGCTTAATTTATTTCTAACGGATAAACTCGCAAAACCCGCTGTATTAGCAGAACTAGGTGTGAAAAGACTGAGCCATGGTGCAAAAATTTACGAATATTTAGTCGCTCAAAACACGAAACTATTTCATGATTTTTTGGCCAATCCAAAACTTCCTAAATGATATTTTATAAAAGCCATTTATCTTAGTAAAATGGCTTTTATAATTTTACTCCTCACTCAACTGCTGTAGTGCTTCTTTAAATTTAGTTGACTTAAAGTTCATTCCCCCCCCATGTTTATTTACCAGTACCCCTTTTCTATCCAGAATAATTGTTGTCGGTATAGATTTCGTTTGCAGATCCAATGGTAGCTCTGTTTTAATTCGGTATACTGGAATACTATACTTTCTTTTTTTCATAAAATTTCCTCCTTTAACTGCATTGCCGTCCATATCTACTGCCATGAAAATGATATTGCTATTTTCCCTCATGTCGAGATAAAGTTGATTCAGTCCCGGCATCTCAGCTAAACAGGGTATACACCATTTTGCCCAATAGTTGATCACAACAACCTTGCCTTTCAGATTGCTTAAATTGATATCTTCACCATCACTATTTTCAAATAAAACATCATAATCTTGCTGCAATCTTGCTGAATAATCTTTTATATTGATGGAAACAATAAAGGAGAAACAGAATAATCCGATCACCGAAATTAACCATCCTATATTTTTTTTACAAACTCGCATAACATCACCTGTAGTCCAATCTCAAAAATAGAATTTTTTATCAACTTTTATGATAGGCCTAACTAAATACTACCCTCACAATCAAAAGATTAATAAAACAAAAGATAACCCTTTGCTATATTCCTTAAAATGTTAATCTTATTTTAATATATAATCGCTATATTCATTTAAACAAACTGATACATGATCAAAAATAATCAGCTTACAACTAACATATCAAACAAATATGCTTACAATAAACAATTACGAAGATTATAAATCCTATGAAGGAAAGCTTTTGGGATTATCAGAATGGCACAAAATTGATCAGCAACAGATCAACAGTTTTGCTGATGCTACTCTAGACCATCAATGGATTCATGTCGATAAAGAAAAAGCGGAATCCGAAGGACCTTTCAAATCTACTATTGCTCATGGATACTTAACGCTTTCACTCATTCCTTACCTTTGGAAGCAGATTGCTGAGGTTAGAAATGTAAAAATGGAGATTAATTACGGTATTGAAAATCTAAAATTTGGTCAAGCTGTTTTATTTGATAGCGAAGTTCAGTTGCAAGCAAAAGTAAAATCTGTGAACAATTTAAGGGGTGTTATAAAAGTTATTATCGAAGCTACATTATTGATTAAAGATAATGCTAAACCTGCATATGTAGGTGATGTTATATTCCTTTATCACTTCATGTAGTAAATATACAAAGCATCCATGTTTATATAATGGCACATGGATGCTTTGTATATTTAAGAAAAGCTAAGCGGGAGATACCATATTCCGCTTAAGTTTTTTATACATACTTTTAAGCGACGGAGATAAAAAAATAACAATCAAAATAATAATGCTGATGAGTGACATCAATTCATAATAATCCATTGCAAAACGTACAAAAGCCTGATTTTTGACACGTTCTGTCACCAATTTGACTGCTGTTGCATGTTCATGAAACTGAAGACCATTTTTCAGCAACGTTGCACTTTCTTTTTCAAAATAACGCTGTAATATGATATTATTCTGCTGCAGATAGTCTTGAAAAACCATCTGATGTTGATTGGTGTCAAATAATTTGAAGAAATTTTGTAAACCGATACTACTGGTGTAGCCCAAATACCGTATAGCCAGACAAACCGCCGCCGCAGAAACGGCCAAATGTGACTTCACACTCGCTATTGTAAATAAAATAGTAGGGACCATGATCAATCCAACCCCAAATCCGTGGAGCCATAAAGGAATCCAGAAATAATAATCATTCCCTTCGCTTTCAAAAGAAAAAAACATCACCTGATGGAAACTCAATAAAAAACAATAACCTAATATCCAGATCCACTTGACTGCTTTATGGGCAATAATCCAGTACATGGAAAATAACACCCCCATAATAATTCCTAAAATATTAAACCATTGCACATAGGATAAATGGATCGGATCTAGTTTTAAAACCTGAGAAAAATATTGATTGGACACGGAAAGCGAAAATCGTTCGATATACATCATAAAAAGGATCAATAACCCTAAAAGTAAGCGTCGATTTTTAAAAATGGAAATATCAACATACACGCGTTTTAAAATCAACTGACGGATGATAAAGCAAATCAACAAAGCGATTCCCAACAACAATGCAACCTGCATATGCTGATCTGAAAACCAATACACTTCTTGTCCATACACCATCATATAACCAAAGGCAATGATGACACCACTAAAATAGATACTACTTGGCCAGTCTAGTGAAAACAAAGGATAAGGCCTAATATGACGTATTGATTTCATCGAAAGCAGTATCATTAATAAGCCCGGCATAAAGGCTAATGCAGCATAGAGGTATAATACATCGAAATTAAAGGAATCAATAAACTCTGCAGTTACAAAACTATTTAAGGGGGAGCTGCAGAGCAACATTCCGAAAAAGATAGAATAGCTTACCTCCTTAGCTCGTTCACTATTTAATCTTGAAAAAATCATCGATATGGATAGGTTTACCGCACTGGCAAATAACATTCCTTGCAGAAAGCGCAATCCATAGACCCAGGTAATATCCGTAATTCGATACATCAGAAAACAATTCAGTATCTGTAATAAATTGAATATAACATAATACTGCTTTACTGGAAAAAAGAGGAAGAAACGTCTTTCTAAGATATAAAAGCCAACAAATCCGGCATAGAATAGAATTATCAAAAACTGAACATCACTGGGCTGACTGCCATAATAACCTGCAGTAACTTGAATATTGGCTCCGGGCAAAAAGAATAATACCATACTCGGCATTAAGCAGCTGAATAATATTAGCTTAATCAACCATTCCGGAACCCATTCCTTAAATATCTCTCTCACTACTTTTTATTTTTAGCAACAGATACATTTACGTTCATGCCGGAACGCAAAATTTGTTCACCCTGCTTCTTTTCCAATTCAATTCGCACTGGAACACGTTGGACTATTTTAACAAAGTTTCCAGTTGCATTATCCGGAGGTAATAAAGAAAAAGAAGAGCCTGTGGCAGGGGAAATTGAAATAATTTTCCCTTTAAAGACTTGATCGGGATAAGCATCAGCGATCACCTCTACCGAATCTTGAATACGCAGATAGCGCAATTGGGTTTCTTTAAAATTTGCAGTCACCCAAGTCGGTGTCTCAGCATTAACAATAAATCCCAATACTTCACCAGCATTGACCATCTGCCCCTCTTCAATACTCCGTTTACCGATCATACCGTCATAAGGAGCACGAACCACTGTGTATCCTACATCCAGATGTTTTCTCCCAGCAGCCGCAGATAGTCTATTCTTTTCTGCACTGACTACTGTTTTTTGTACTTCGACATCTCTCACCCGCTCTTGCGAAGCTTCCAATTTATGCTGAAGTGCAGCCAATTCACTTTTATAAACGTCTAAAGTCGCTTTGACATCTTCCATTTGCTGGGCTGTGGCAGATTTTTCTTCATAAAGAAATTTATACCGATCATACTCTAGTTGTTGCTTCGTTACCCTAGCCTCATTTGCATCAATAGATTTCTTTAATGATTCATGCTCCTCCATTAGGATCTGCTTTTGACTGCTCAACACATTCATTTCAGCATGCTCTTTGTATACAGAAGCATTAGCTTGATCGGCCTCGTATCTATATTCACGTTGATCAATAATCAGCAACGTATCACCGCGTTTTACAAATTGGTGATCATGGTAATGCACAGAGACAATGTACCCTCCCACTCTGGAGATAATAGGATTGATATACTGAGTTACCTGGGCATCATTTGTGTAAGCATAGTTTAACCGAATCCATAATGTGCGTCCTCCCCAGAACAATAATGCACATAATACAAGTGCTGCGATCCAGTTTGTTAATTTTGTCAACTTAGCATCGGTCAATGACCAACGAGATTTAGGTTTCATTAAATAGTACCTTTTAAGAATTCAATAAAATAATAGTGTTTCTGTATTGCTATTTTAGCAGTTTCGAGTTCAAATAACGTTTTTAGATGCTCCATGTCTGCGTCTAACAGATCTGTAACAAGAGCTGATGATTTAAAATAACGGTTTTTGATAATACGAGCATTTTCTTTGGCAAGACCAACATTCTTCAAGCACACATCTCGTTGTACACAAGCTAATTTATAATCCAGATGTGCTTGTAAAAGTTGATGTTGCATATGCTCTTCTTCTAGATGGTGCTTTACTTCTTCTCTATCCACTGCAACTTTCGCAATTCTTACGAGATTTTTATTACTATAAACAGCTGAAATTGGGATCTTCAATTTGAGACCGACAATTCCTAAATTATACCAACTATCATTATATGGGTATAGAAATATCTGTGGATTGGCAAAAGTAAAATTACCAGCAAGACCAAGTTCTGGCAGATAATTTGCTTTAGATTGCTTAATTGCCAGCTGTTTTATTTTCACTTCCTGTTCAGATTGCTGCAACACAAAAGCATGGTGTTTAGCAAAAGCCCAGGATTCATCATAACTATCAACCTTTACTATAAAATCATGTGGCACTGGAACGATTGTGGCATCGCCACCAATAATGAAATTTAATCTCTGATTGAATGCTTGAATATCATGGTCAATTTGAACCAGCAACAGTTCGCGTTTAGAAAGTTCCAGTTCCATACGCAACACATCACTATGGAGTAAAGCACCCGAAGTATATAAATTTTTTATTTCTTTTAACTGGGCTTTCTGATCAATAATATCTGATTCAATTAAGGTTTTATCCATATAAGATCTTTCTAGATCTAAAAACAGATTACATACATCCAATTTGATCCCTGCTTTATCATTTGCCCACGCAATAGAAGCAAGCACCTGTTCCAATTTTCGGGATTCAATTTTCATCATATCTTTATGACCATTGTAAAGATTTAGATAAAAATCAACCCCAGTATCATATAAATAATGAATGACATCGTGTTGACTTGGTTTGTTAAATAGTCCATGATCATAGACGGGCATATTGGTTGCATAACTAGCAGAACCACGTAATGAAATTTCCGGGAGCAATTCCATTCGCTGTTGTTGGACTGCCAATTTACTTTCTTCAATCTGCAAATAGGAAGTTTCTATTTGCTTGGAATTCAGCAATGACTTACTGATTATATCTTCCAAAGATGTTCGTAACGTATCAGAAGCCTGGACTTCTGAAATAGCAGATAATAACAACCCAATTGTTAGCATCCGCTTTACCATGCTGGTAATAAATATCACTTTCGTTTCTATAAAAATTTTGCGTTGCAAACATAGAGACTATTTGGATAAATAATTTCTTCACAATTGCCAATATCTTATGCATAAAAGACAAAATCAAATAAATAGAATACAAAACAACTCAATTAAGACATGCTATGAAAACGCAAGAACTCATTTAATGAAAATTAAATTCTAAAATAGAAATATATTTACAAACGACATAATGTTATTTTCTAATATAAAACCCATATGACGTAAAAAAGGTCTACTGAATAACGGGAATGTATTCAGCAGACCTTTTCCTTATGGTATCATATATTTTTTAGCTAGACCCAACCGTAAAAACCTAACTTATTCCTTCGCAGGCCGTAATAAAACAGTTATAATTTAATACCAGATTTTAGTCAAAATCAAAGAAATCTGAAAGAAATGATTTCTTCTTTTTAGGATATTGCTGATGTTTATTATGGTCATCACGGTGACCCTCGCGATAATGCTCACGATAATCGGATCTTTCCCTATTGCTATGCTCAGGACGGACTGATCGATCTTCATAAGTATTTGAAGATACTTTGTTTTGCTCAGCGGCATAAGACATCAACTTATCAAGTTCTCCTTTATCCAACCAGACACCTCTACAAATAGGGCAATAATCAATTTCAACCTGATGACGCTCTGTCATCAATAAAGTTTCGTTGCAATTTGGACATTTCATATCTTTCTATTTCTAATTTTTCAATCAATTAAATAGCAATTTACTGAAATTAAGACTATCATCACGTTGCTATCTGACACATTTCACATTATTTAACAAGTATTATCATAACAATGTAATGCTGTTGATTTTCTCTTTATATATGCCCCTAAAAAAGAAATTCATCACTTAAGACATCAAAGATTAATCCCATTCTAAAAATTGAGAAAACTTTGACACCAAAAAGTCTAATAGCATATATTTTTATTTTTTAGGATCCAGTGTTATTTCATAGACTTTAGGATCATATTTCATCATCGCCCCAGTAGCAGCATCAACACCCCAACCAATTATTCCAATAAAGTTTAAGATAGAGACCGGATTAAAAGTTGTTTCAGGTTGAAACATCTTAAATTCATAGCCTTCTTTCTTTAAAGTAACTGTTTGACCGCTAAAACCTTTTTTAAGTCTGACTGCTACAGGAGTTATGCCCCTATCAAGACCATCAACCTCAACTTTAGCACCTTCAGGAAAGGTTTTAATAGTCACTGTTTGTTTTGTCCCTGTAAAAATTGTCGCACAAGAAGTTAAAGTAATAGTTACTAACGATAATAGTAAAATTTTTTTCATAATATGTTTATTGAGATAAAGTGCAAAGATATAAAAGGAAAGTTATTATCATGAAAACAACTTAAGATTAATTTAAATAAATTTAGATCTATTTTGAATTTACACCAAATTGCCTATCCGGTAATGAAGTAAAATCATATATTAAATTCTTGACGAGAGAAGAATATGCTACATGTAAAAAAAATATCATTATTCTTTTTAGAAAGCCTCTAAAAACTATCTGACCTCAGTACCGTCCTAAATAAATTTTAGGGCCATATAAATCCCTATCTGCTGGTGTTTCCATGCAGATTTTATTGTTACTCTCCGAATAAATCCTCCCTGTCCGTTTCAGAAAAGGTTAAACTGTCCATTTTGATCGGGCGGTTTGCCCGAAATAAACGGGTCATCGGCCCATTTCCACAGATCAATCTTCACGAAGATATTCAGCCGTATGAAATTCACCAGATTTGACAGGTTCCAGCTATATTTCGCCCTTTTCTGAATATACTTGAAGAGTAATATCCCGATCAGGGCTGTCCATATCTGGATGTAAACGGCATTCTGGGAGGTGCCTACAAAACTGGTGACCTTCAGCCGCTGCTTGAGGTGTTTAAAGAACGTCTCGATCTCCCAGCGCTCTTTGTAAAGTGCAGCTACGGTGGCAGCCTTCCACTGAAAATGATTGGTCAGGAACTCGTATTCTAAATTTTTGATGCTGTCCCAAACCCGGACAAGACGCATCTTCTTATCTCCGTACCGAGCTGCTGAGCTGCCATCCAAGGCAATAACCTGATCTTCAATCACCCCGGCTTCTTTCAGTTCATCGCTTTTCCAGGACTTCAATACCGTATATTTCATATTGGATTTGCTCCTTGTTACGAAAAAGCAGCCAGTGCTGTCCAAAACGTTCATCCAGGCGTAATCGACATAGCCCCGATCCACCACTACCACACATCCTTTGGGAAAGGATAGGGTCTTTGCCAGGGTGGATTCATGTGTTTTGCCATCGGTAATATGCACGAAGCTGGGCATACAGCCATCGTAATCCAGTACCGTATGCAACTTCACCGCACCTTTGGCACTTCGGAACCTTGCCCAATCAAACACCGACAGGCAGAGCGGGATCACCGTGGCATCCATCAGCAGCACTTTGCGTTTCAGCATGCGCAGTTCTGAGCGAAGATGCGTCTGCTTCTGCCAGAGTGTGTCCAATAACCCAATATACAGGTCGCGGAATAACACGTGGTCACGATGCGCATTCATGTAGGAAAGATTGGACTTGCTGGGCACCCTGCTGATACCCATGTGGTGCATATTGCCCGTCGTACTCCGCAAACCGTTGCTGATGTCCCTGACAGAATCTGCAGACGATAAATGGCAGAAAAGCATGCTTACCAAATGCGTCCAGCTGTTGATCCCCTTGTGGTGCTTGTCTGACTCATGCTTGCGCACCAAAAAATTGAAACCACCGCGGTCGATAAGCGAGAGAATCTGAGAAAATACATTTATATTTACCATGGTGGTGATTTGTTTTAGCAAACTAAATATAGCATTCCATGCTATATCATTCACCACCACTTTTTAAAAAACGTTTAGGACGCTACTGATCTGACCTCAAATCATAATAATCACACGGAAAGCAGAACTTTAACTTTATAATATCTTTAAAAATGGACTTAAAAAAGAGAGAAAAAAAGCGTACCTTTGCGGTATGATTAATGTATCCAATCTTTCTCTTCGCTACGGTAAACGCGTATTGTTCGAAGATGTCAATCTCAAATTCACACCTGGTAACTGTTACGGTATTATTGGTGCCAATGGAGCTGGAAAATCGACTTTCTTGAAAATTGTTTCTGGAGAAATTGATCCTTCTACAGGTTCCGTTGCTTTTACACCAGGCGATAGAATGTCGGTATTAAGCCAAGATCACTATGCTTTTGACGAATTTACAGTTTTGGAAACCGTAATGATGGGTAATCATGAGCTATACAAAATCATGAAAGAGAAAGATGCGATCTATATGAAAGAAGATTTCTCTGATGCTGACGGTGAACGCGCTGGTGAATTAGAAAGCTTATTTGCTGAAATGGACGGCTGGAATGCTGAATCAAATGCCGCAACACTCTTAAGTAGTTTAGGTATTAAAGAAGAATTCCATTATAAATTAGTTTCAGAAATTGACGGTAATCAAAAAGTACGTGTCTTATTGGCGCAGGCTTTATTTGGTAAACCAGATATTTTGATTCTCGATGAGCCTACCAACGATCTTGATATTAATACAATTGCATGGTTAGAAGATTTCTTAGCTTCTTATGAAGCTATCGTATTAGTTGTATCCCATGATCGTCACTTCTTAGATGCTGTATGTACGCATACAGTAGATATTGATTTTGGTAAAATGACCATCTATACCGGTAACTACTCTTTCTGGTACGAGTCTTCTCAATTAGCGTTGAAACAACGTACTGATCAGAATAAGAAAACTGAAGATAAGGTTAAAGAATTGCAGGAATTTATTCGTCGCTTCTCGGCCAATGCATCAAAATCAAAACAAGCAACTTCACGTAAGAAAGCTTTAGATAAGATCAACATTGATGAAATTAAGCCTTCTAACCGTAAATATCCTGCGATCATGTTTAATACCATGAACAGAGAACCAGGAGATCAAACTTTACAGGTAGAAGGATTGAGCAAAACAGTTAACGGCGAAGTTTTCTTCAAAGACATCACCTTCATGATTAACAAAGGTGATAAAATTGCAGTATTAGGTGCAAATTCATTGATTACTTCGGCATTCTATGATATCCTTACAGGACGTGACAAAGATTTCAAAGGAGATATTAAATGGGGTATTACGATCACTCCTGCAGATATGCCAATGGATAATTCACCTTTCTTCGAAGGTAGAACAGAAAATCTGGTTGATTGGCTAAGAGATTACACAACAAACCCTGATGCTGATGAGCAATTTATTCGCGGTTTCTTAGGTAAGATGTTGTTCTCTGGAGAAGAAGTCTTGAAAAAATGTTCAGTACTTTCCGGAGGTGAGAAGATGCGCTGTATGTTCTCCAGAATGATGCTTCAAGGTGCAAACTTCTTAATCTTTGATGAGCCAACGAATCACTTGGACTTAGAATCCATTACTGCTTTGAACAACGGTATGGTTGATTTTAAAGGTTCCATGTTATTCACTTCTCGTGACCACGAATTAACTGAAACGGTAGCAAACCGTATTATTGAATTAACTCCAAAAGGTATCATCGACAAGTTGATGACTTACGATGAGTATATTAATAGTGAAGTTGTACAGGCACAGCGTGCTGAAATGTATAAATAAGAATTATTATCTATAAAAAAGAGAGGCCTTGATTGTTATAATCAAGGCCTCTCTTTTTTCATAATCTATATTAATTTGAATAAACTCCAAAATCAGCTAAATGTGAATAGAAGAAATTACCCCACGAACTTGTCGACTCTATTTTTAGATACTGTGTATTTAGTACCGATGTAAAATCTACATTGATCCAACTTCCTGACACTTGTATCAATTGAGCTGTTTTTACCAACGACCAGCTAGTACCATTTGTACTTGAGTAAATATTAATATCCTTCATCGCCCCGTTTAGGTTATCCCGATTTCTAAAAGCGACTCCTTTTACAGATCTCAAAGCCCCCATATTCACAGAAAAATAATGCGGCTGTGGCGCTTGAGCTGACGACCAAGGCGTATGCCATATTGTACTTCTATTTTTATCTAAAACGTTGCTTGCAGGCGCACCATTTTCTTGACTATCAGCTGCTATGATTGACCAGCCTGTTGTCGGTAACAAGTTGTGAACAACAACTTTAGACAAATCAGGAAGATTATTGACAAAACTATATAAGTAACTATAAGTCGACCGGCTACCGTTCTCATGCATAAAACCAACACGAAGCTGATAGTCTCCAGTTAAATCGTAAAAATCTGCCAATGGGCACTCAAATCTAAAGCTGTCAACGCCAATCACTTTAGTCGACCATTGCACAGCATCATAATCCTGATTGCCACCATATGGACTTCTATCATGCCAAATCACGACATCTTTCACCGGCTTAGTCGCTGTAAACTTACCTGAAAAAATAATTTTATTGCTAGCTACAGAAGCTGATAATGATGTAATATCTACAGAGGCCGCTTGGTACCAATCTGTACGCGTTACTGTACTGAATACTTGACTATTATTAAATGTTGCTGTAGTAGCTTGTGTCAGCGAAGTTGTAGAGATGCCATAAGTCGAATTACCACTTCCCATCAATGCCGTACCTAAAGTAGGAGCCAATGTTTTATTCATGCGGTTATGGCTAGCGTTAAGACCATGACCTAGCTCATGAATCATTCCTCCAATCCATACTGTTGCTTTCCAGCCGATATCGCCACCTATTCCTAAATTTTTAGCGTCTAAATTCACATAGTCCAGCGCATAACATGTGGTACCCGTTCCATAAAATGGCGGACCTCCTGGATTCGCCGGATCACTATTGTAAGTAGGAATGACAATCAGATTATGCTCACTTTTCTTTGCAGAAGGATTTAAAGCATAGTAAGCATCCACTTCCGATTTCACTGCGCCACTCCCCCCCTCATAAGGATAAGTTGCTTTCCCAAAATTACCTGGAATGTAGATAATGTTAATTAAAGAATCGTTGATCAGATCCAAACCAAAAGATTTACGACCAAAACCTTCGCGGTCCATGTTCGAAGCAAACATTTCCTGCGCATCGAGTAATATCTTACTCAGGCGCTTTCTGAAATTTGGTATAGAATCCAAATCATTTGGCACAAAGTAAACGACATTTAATTTGTAGGGATTGTTGCGCCATTCATTAGTCAAATTAAGCGCTTGCTTTTTGCCTAGACCGGATTCATCCTTGTCATAATTACTCAAATCCTGTGTAATGTCTTTACAAGAGAATACAGTAAGTAGCACTAGACTACAGAGTACGTAAAAAGATTTATTCTTCATATTTTATGTTATAATGGTGTTAACCGAATTTATAAAAGACAAATCATTTTAAAAAAATTATTTAAAAAATATAACATTTTACTTAACGCAAACGATTGTTTTTCGCAATCAACTATACTATTTGTAACAAAAGCATAGTAAAAACTATTTCACAATCAAAATATTAATTACTATTAAAGAAAAATTACAAGCACATTGATCAGTGATGAGGTCATAAAACTGATTTTTCTTATAGTGAGTGTGGATTATAATTCATTTAGGCAAGTAAACATAGAATAGATTTAAATTTCTAGTAGAGGTGTTCAAAACCTGAATCATCAATAGCTAGATTTTTTTTTATTCCAGCCTCCTACTTACACCCAAAAAAATTATTATGATTCTTTTTATCTTTCTTATACAGCGGAAAGATGTTAATGATATAATAAAACGAAAATAATTACTGCAGGTAGCTTTTACACGAAAAAAATCATAAATTTTTAACAGATAAAAGATTGACTATTTTATATTGATTTTTTTTAAAAAACCTTTCTAAACGTAACTTAAAACAATATTCATATTAAATTATAAGCGCTGAATTACAGATAGTTAAAAACTAATAATTACTATTATTTAAAAATAAATGCTGTAATATGAAAACTAAAAAATATATTTGTCTACCAAATCGATAGATTTAATATTAAATATGAAAAGAACATTACTAAATTTTATTATCATCGCGATTATTGGGGTGGCCAAAACTACTCCATCTTTTGCTCAAGGGTCCAATATTATTGAACTCACCGGTCATATTATTGACCAGAACACAAAAGAACCTTTGCCCGGAATTACCATTACAATTCAAGGAACTGTAAACGGAACATCAACGAATAACAAAGGTGATTTTAAACTCAACACAAAGGCAAAATATCCTTTTACATTAAAAGTATCTGGAGTTGGTTTTGAAACAAAAACTTACGAAGTAACAGGTCCAGAATCCAACTTAAATTTAGCATTATTGACGCAAACAATTCTCGGAAAAGAAGTGGTAGTCACGGCATCACGAACACAGGAAAGTATCTTAAAATCTCCTGTTTCAATTGAAAAATTAGATATCAGAGCTATTAGAGAATCCCCTGCCCCTAGTTTTTATGATGCACTTGAAAATGTTAAGGGTGTTCAAATGACCACTTCAAGCATTACTTTCAAAATTCCTAATACCAGAGGTTTCAATATTCCTAATAACTTTAGATTTGTTCAGTTGGCTGATGGTGTAGATATGCAAGCGGCGACATTAGGTGTTCCATTAGGTAATGCCATAGGTCCCACAGAATTGGATATTGCAAGTATAGAAATAACTCCTGGCGCTTCTTCTGCTCTTTATGGTATGAATGCCATTAATGGGATGGCTAATCTATTGACAAAAAACCCGTTTTTATACGAAGGATTAAGCGTTTACTCCAAAAATGGGTTAAATCATACCGGCGGTACTGGTCGAGAATTGAGTAATTTGACAGAAAATGCCGTCCGCTTTGCCAAATCTTTCAATAATAAATTTGCATTCAAAGTCAATCTTAGCTATTTAAGAGGAACAGACTGGTTGTCTAATTCTTATCAGGATCAAAATCCAAACACATTAAACACAGCAAACCCTAGCTTCCCAGAACTTTCGGGAAGTAATAACCCAGCCTACGATGGCTGGAATATTTATGGTGACGAAAATAATAATGCTGTGACCCTTTCGGGTTTGAACATTAATGGTAAAGCAAACCAATCTCTAATTGTGAGACGTACAGGTTACAAAGAGGAAGAGCTTTCAAAGCCTACAGTTGAAAATTTAAAATTTGATGCCGCATTACATTATCGCCTTACTGAAAATGCGGAATTATCTTATAGCTACCGATTTGGTCAAATGGATGGCGTCTTTCAAAGAGGAAATAAAATTCAATTGGATAATGTAAAGGTTCAAAATCATAAATTAGAATTAAAAGGAAATGACTATTCTATAAAAACCTACCTTTCTACTGAAAACACGGGTGACTCCTATAATATTAAACCTTTGGCAGACAATTTAGACCTGACTCATTTATCTAATAATGCATGGCGAGATCTTTATAAAAACTCATTGCAAACACAGTTAAATGAAGGAATATCTTTAACAGATGCTTTAAGAAATGCTAGAATAGTAGCTGACAAAGGTCGTGTAGAACCTGGTACAAAAGATTTTGATGAACTAAAAAATACCATTACTAAAATCAATAATTGGGATCATTTGAATGCAGGCGTTAAAACCGGTACCGCAACAGGTGGTGCTCAATTGAAACAAATGAGCAGAACTTACCACGTTAATGCACAATGGGATTTAAGCCGACACATCAATATTTTCAACTTATTAATAGGGGGTGATGCGACCATTTATGAAGTAGTTCCTGACGGAAACAACTTTGTGGATTTTAAAAGACCTATAGCAGACAGGAGTCAGCCTTTGTCAAATGGTTCTTTTGGTGAAAATGTCTATTACAAAAAAGTTGGTGGTTTTGGACAGATTACAAAATCTCTTCTGGATGAGAAATTAAAACTTTTTGGATCATTACGAGTTGATTATAATCCTGAATTCTCAGCAAAAATTAATCCTAGGATTGCAGCAGTATATACCCTAAAGGAAAAACATAACCTTAGAGCATCTTTTCAAAATGGATATCGCTTTCCTGCTCTATTTGAAGCACTATCATTTGTCAATAACGGAAATGTACGTCGCGTAGGAGGCTTGTCCTATATCAATGAAGGACTTGGATACTTAGATAATTCATATACCCTTCAATCCGTAAATAGTTTTAATGCAGCGGTAAACAAGGATGTCGCAACTGGATTGACAGCTAATGATGCGGCACTTAAAAACCGGGAACTTTTAGCTATTACAAATTTAAAGGCAACAGAGCCAGAAAGTATCAAGTCTTTCGAAATTGGCTATAAAGCGGTATTGTTTCAAAACAAATTAGCTATTGACTGGGATCTTTACAGCAATGTCTATAATGGATTTTTAGGTCAGGTAGAAGTCGCCGTCCCATCTACAGATAAGATCACAACAGATGCATCTGTTATTGATATGTTAGCTAGTAATAGATCCAAACAAACTCGTTACCGTGTTTATACGAATGCCAAAAACAGTTATAACAATTATGGAAGTTCTCTTGGTATTACTTATAACTTCAGTGGTAACTATACAGTATCCGGCAATATTAACTACAGTGATATTACTAAAAATAAAGAATCTGATTTATTTGTTACCGGATTCAATACTCCTAAGTGGGCATCTAATCTATCTTTCGGAAATAGACAGATTCTGCCAAACGTAGGTTTTAATCTTGTTTGGAAATGGCAGGATGCATTTGACTGGGAAAGCCCGCTTGTGAATGCCCGTGTCTCCGCTTATAATAATATTGATGCACAGGTTAGTTACAAGATGCCTAAAACAACTATTAAACTTGGTGGAAGTAATATATTAAACAATCATTATATACAATATGCAGGTGGACCTACACTTGGCGCTTTATACTATATGGCTATCACTTTTGATAACATCTTAACGAAATAATATTCCCTCCCCCCTTCTATTATAATTGGTTTAATCCTCCTCATCTCTCGATGACGGAGGATTTTTTTAAACTTTATTTTAAATAAAGCCCAAAATACCATACCCATGCTATTAAAATAAGCTGCATCGGAAGTCTTTGTGCATATAAATAATTCATCCCCGGCCCCGTATAATCGGCTTTAAAAATATTGATCATCTTTCTCGAAGAATTAACATTTGCAATGAAGACGACAACAAAAAAGATAATGAGCAATATTGCAGTGGTTGCTCTTAATGAGGGTATCATCAATCCGATTCCAGCTGCAATTTCGAGTACTCCCGTTAAGTATACTAAAAATAATTTTGCAGGAATAAAATCTGGCATCATCATCACCATACCTTTTTGAAATCTAAAATGCGACAAACCAGTGAAAATGATAAAAACAGTCATACCAAGATTACCTGCAAATAAAAAATCCCAAAAACCGTAGACTAATTTTGTGCCTATCAGGGCAAGAAAAAAAGCTGTAAAAAGAATAAGTAATAATTTCATAAGTCGATCATTAGTTTGTCCTAATCTAAATCTTGTTTTAAGTTTACAAGTGCATCACTTGAGAAACAAATAAATTAACGATTTGTTACAATCAAAATGATCTGTTAGATTCAGTTCTTTTCATTAGCACTATTTTTCAGATAAACTTTTATCTGCTTTTTTACATTAATCCGAAATTATTCACAAAAAAAAACAGCCGTATATATATTTACGGCTGTTTCTATTCTTTTAAATTTTTATCTTATTTAGTGTAAGCTTGATGTATCCACTTTGTTCTTACCTTGTTTGATCATCAGCACGAATGGTACACAGGCTATGAATAATATCCCGATGTATAAAAACACATCCATATAAGATAAAACAGTAGCCTGCTTCATGACTGAACCTTCTAATAATTGATAAGCTTTTCCTAAGGCTTCATTAGGGGTAAATCCTTTAGCTATAAAACTAGCCTGCATCTGATTGATACGTTGCTGTACCTCAAAATCAGTTGGATCTAAATTAGCTAATAAATTAACCCGATGGCTTTGACTAAAGCGAGAAATAAATGTCGTAATCAAAGCAATACCAAATGAACCACCCAATTGACGCATCATTCCCGTAAACGCCGCTCCTTCACCAATACTTTTACCCGATAAGGTCGACAATGATAAAGTCATTACTGGCACAAACAATAGACCTAAACCCACACCTCTAAATATTAAAGGCCAAAACATGTGTTCCGCTCCCGTATCATTCGTCAGACGGCTGTACATCACAAATGAAAAACCAAAGAATACACATAAACCTATCGCGACCATATATTTCTGAGGAACCCCATTCTGAATCATCTTACCGATAAAAGGCATCATGAACCCAGTCATCAGAGAACTCGGAATAAGCAGTAAACCTGCATCTGTTGCTGTCCATCCCAAAATAGACTGGGTGTAAATCGGAATAACAAATGTCGAACCGAACAAGCCGAAACCGAGTATAAAGCTCATCACGACACCAACTTGTAGATTTTTATCCTTTAAAACCCGCAAATTAACAATCGGCCGGTCATAGGTCAGCTCTCTCCAGACGAAAAACAGTAATCCTAAAACTGATGTAACCGAAAGAATAACAATTGTACTATTGGAGAACCAATCATCCTGCTGTCCATGCTCCAATACAAACTGTAAAGAACCAATAAACATAATCAAGAAAACCACACCCCACCAATCCACATCTTTAGCAGCCTGTTTTTCACCATATTTAGGACTCTTAACAAATGTAAGTGTCAAAAGAACAGCAATAATACCCAAAGGAACATTGATATAAAAAATATAAGGCCAAGAGAAATGATCTACGATATAACCACCTAGAGGAGGACCTAGCGTTGGCCCAACAATAACCCCCATTCCGTATATGGCCTGCGCCATACTTCTCTTTGCCGGGGGATAACTTTCGGTAATAATAGTTTGAGCAGTAACTAATAATGCTCCCCCACCCATTCCCTGTATAAATCTAAAAAATACCAGTTCCCAAATATTGGTTGAATTGCCACATAAAAACGAAGCAACCGTAAAAATAATAATAGAGGCTGCAAAATAATTTCTGCGCCCAAACTGTTGTGATAGCCAACTTGTCATGGGGATCACGATCACATTCGCGATTGCATATGCTGTAATGACCCAAGCGATATCCGTTAACGTCGCACCCAATGTTCCTTTCATATCATTGAGAGCGACATTGACGATGGTGGTATCCACAATCTCCAATAAAGCACAAAGAACTGCTATAATAGTGATGATGACACGCCGATACCCATATTCAATGAGACTATCCTGATCAAGTGTAGCTGTCATAATCTTATTTTAAGTGAACGTCAACGTCAGCGTTCATTCCTGGACGCAATAAAGCAATATGATCAGCTGTGTTAGCTTTCGTTAATAATATCTTCACAGGAAGACGCTGTACTGTTTTCACAAAGTTACCAGTAGCATTATCCGGAGGAAGTAAAGAAAATTTAGAACCTGTTGCCGGTGAAAATGAATTCACTTCACCTTCAAATTCGATATTTGGATACGCATCAACAGTAACTGCTACCTTTTGTCCAATTCGAATATCATTCATCTGTGTTTCTTTGAAATTAGCAACAACCCAGGTCTCATGATTATCAACAATGTAAAATAATGCTGCTCCAGGATTAACCATCTGTCCAGGTCTTATTTTTACATTAGAAATCTGACCGTCTGCAGAAGCAGTAACTACTGTATACGAAAGATTCAATTTAGCGGCGTCAACAGCTGCTTTAGCGCGTTCAATATTAGCCTGTGCTACTGCTGTTTGTTTACTTGCAACATTTGTTTTACTCAGCACAGCCTGACGTTGTGAATTTGATGCATTTCGTTGTTGTTTTAGAATCTCAACTTGTTTCTCTGCCTCTAACTTAGTTGTTAAAGCTTGTTCATATTGCTGTTTCGTAATTGAATGGTTATTATAAAGATTCGAATAACGATTGAAATCATTTTGAGCTTGTTCTGCACGAATTTGCGCAACATCAATACTTCCAATATTAGAACGAACCGTCGCATCAGAAATCGCTACATTAGCAGAAGTGGCATTCACATCAGCTTTCGATACTTCAAAAGATCCCTCTGCGCCCAACAAAGCAGCTTCAGCTTCTTTTACCTTTATCAGATAATCCTGTGTATCAATCGTAAATAATGTATCTCCCTTTTTAACAATATCATTATCCTTTACATACACTTGTGCAATATAACCACCTACTTTAGGAATGATCGGGTTCATATTTTTATCAACCTGTGCATCATCTGTTGTTTCATGCGACTGACTGTGGATGTATTTATAACCACCATACCCTCCTCCAACTAAGATAAGAGCAATAAGAATGAAGACAAATTTCTTATTTGATGGTTTCTTTTCTTCTTGATTTTCCATTGATATTTATAATTATTTTGTTGTTAATTGACCATTTACTAAAAGTAAATCATAATATTTCTCTACAGTATTAGCTTTAGAAATCGCTAAGTTAATTTTTGATTGCAGCTGTTGTACATCAGCTTCTAATAAATCATCTGTATCCGCCACACCATTATCATATTTATCCTTTACAATACGATAATTTTCATTCGCCTGATTTACTGCCTCTGTATACAATTGATTTTGAGAAATCGTCAAGTGATAATTTTCATTCGCCTGTTGTACCTGAACTTTAATTTTGTCGTTCATCATAACCACATTTTCATCCACTTGGCTTACTTGATTACGGGCGATATTGACATTCTTCTTATTTTTATAAAGTGATCCAATATCATAAGAAACTCCTACACCAACATTCACGGCATTTTTCACTGTTACCAAATTATGTACGTCCAGTGCAGCATAACCACCCGTTAATGCTATTTTTGGCAATGCATTAGATTTCTCAATATTGACCTTATTCAAAGCAATATCATGTTGTGCCTGTAAGGCCTTCAATTCATTCCTATTGGCCAACGCGGTTTGAACATCAGAGAAATCTCCTGCTATAGGTGCCTCATCCAGATTGATCGCAGAAACTTGAGTAGCCTCATCTAGTTTTAAAAAATTAACCAACTGGTAATTTAAAACATTAGCATTTTTTTTTGCTTCCTGAAGAGAAACCTTATAATTAGACAATTGCAATTCAGCTTTTAAAAGATCATTTCGTGGAATGATCCCATTCGCCTCCATAGCTTTAAAATCTGTCACACGTTGCTCAGATCTTTTAATATTTTCTTCCATTAAAAGTGCAGTCTGTTGCGCTTTATACAAATTGATATACAAGCTAATACCTTGTTCAGCCAATTGATCTTTTAACGCTAAAGCTGAGAACTCCTCCATCTTCACAGCATTGCCAGCTGCTGCGATACTGTTTTTAATTTTTCCACCTGTATAGATGGGCATACTTACAGAAGCCTGTCCTAGCATTAACTGATTAGCTTTAATATCCATCGGATCTGAAGATGATGATAAAGGTATCCGAAGTTTAACATCCGGAGAAGTCATTGCTAAATATTGTCCGCTCAACTTAGCGTCAGGAAGTAAACTATTCTTTGAAGCATCCAACTCCAATTTTCTTCCTTTAATTTTTGTTTCTGAAGCTTTTGCTTCCAAACTTTGTGTCTGAGCAAGACGGATTACTTCTTGCAAAGTGAGGGGATCACCCTGTTGCGCAAATGCAACCCCCTGTAGACAGAAAAGTAAGAGTGCCAACTTCCCTATTTTAATATTCATATGTTAATAAAGCTTTAATCGTTCTTTGTAAGTGGGTTACTAAAGTTGACTCCATATATTGACTATACTCCTCATCAGTAGTAAGATTTAATTCTGATTTTAGAAAAGATCTGTTCATCTGAAAATTCATGAACGTCCCCATCATTGTGGCATGTATCAAGATTGGATCATTACCTGATCGAAACTCGCCTGCATCTACTCCTTTTTGAAGAATACTTGAAATGACATTTAAATTGTGCTTTTTTAAATTTTTATAGGAATCGGAAAGCATCAACCTTTTTTTCACTCCGGCTTCTATTGCCAAAATATGATAGATCGCCAGACTAGAATTCATATATTTAATATAAGATTTTACCATCTCGTCAAGGATATCCATCACAGGAATAGTCAATTGTAAAATACTCTCATCCATCTTGAATTTTTCAACCCTGTAGGTAAAAAGATCATCTAACAATTTATCTTTAGAACCAAAATAATAATTGATCATAGCGACATTGACCTGGGCTTCATGTGCTATATCACGTACAGATGTACCATCAAATCCACTTGTAGCAAAAAGCTTTTCTGCGACATGCAATATTTCTAATTGTTTTTCACTGAATTCCATTATTGTGATTTTAAAAACCGTGCGCAAATTTAAACAAGCGTTTAATTTAAACAAGCGTTTAAATTAAAATTTACAAAAAGATAACATTAATTCGATATCATTGTAAATAAGATAAATAACATTGATTTACATTAGGTTTTCCATAAAAAAAACCTCACTCAAACAAATGAGAAAGGTTTTTTTATAAAAATATTGAGAATATTTTAATCGTTATTTCTTGTAAAATTGCTAATTAAGTATTGTAAAAATCAATTCTGTCAGGATATCTTTAGTACTCGTATTACCTCCTACATTCATTCCTTTTGATTTTAAATCTGCATCTTTTAATGCTTCGATGATCGTAAATGTTTTTCTTCTATTGTAGTTACGTGCTGCAAGTTCATATTCTTTCATAAAAAAAGGATGAACACCCAGCTCTTTAGCTGCTGTGCTTTTATCAATGATATAATGATATTTTAAAACCTTGGTGAAATATCCAGCTATAGTACCTAGAACTAACACTAAAGGATTACTTTTTGGATTTGCGGCAAAATAATCTATAATCTGATATGCTTTAGATGCGTTACGCTTCGCTAAAGCAGTATTCAGTTCAAAAACATTAAAATCTTTTGAAATACCAATATTTTGTTCAATATCTGCCACAACAATTTCTCTTTCCTTTGGTACATTGAGCATCAGTTTATTCAGCTCATTGACAATTTTAGAAAGTTCTGTACCTAAATATTCTGACAGTAGGGCAGCTGCTTGAGGATGTATATTCCATCCCTGTTCTTTAATATAAGAAATAACCCATGCGGCTACTTTATCGTCATAAAGTTTGTTTGATTCTACGACAAGGCCTTTTTTTTCAATGGCTTTGTATAATTTTTTACGCTTGTCAAACTTGCCATATTTATAATCAAACACCAAAACCGTACTCACTGTACATTGCTCTACATATTTGATAATCAATTCGTCATCCTTCCATTTCAAATCCTGAGCCTCTTTAATAATAATCAGTTGGTGATCACTCATCATTGGATAACGCTTGGCAGCATTCACAATTGTCGAGAAATCAGTATCCTTTCCGTAAAGTACAGTTTGATCAAAACCTTTCTGAGCATCATTAAGAACCGTATGCTCTAATGCATCACTTATGACATCTATAAAATAGCTTTCCTCACCGTGCAACAAATAGACCGGTTGAAATTTACGTTTTTTAATGTCTGTTAAAATAGGACTGATATTCATGATGCCACTAAATTACAACTAAAATGACGAACCGTAAAATTTGAATAACGGAATCCTACATCTCTTCTATTTTGAATAATTCAAAAATTAGTATCTTTGTCCTATGTTTAACCCAATTCCGTTAAATTTACCGCCATATCCAGCGAAATTGACAAAAGAGAATGAAACCATTTTCATTTTTGACGATTTACGAAAGAAGAAACTTGTTTTAACTCCGGAAGAATGGGTTCGCCAACATTGGGTACACTTTCTCCATATCAACAAAAAGTATCCTAAATCCTTAATGAAGATAGAAGGTGGCTTACGACTAAATGACCTTCAAAAACGAAGTGATTTACTCATATATAATAATCAAGGAGAAAAAATAGTACTAGCTGAATTTAAGGCACCACATATAAAAATTACACAGGCGACCTTCGAACAGATCGCTAATTACAATTCTATTCATAAAATTCCGTTACTCTTAGTAAGCAATGGATTACAGCATTACTACTGTAAAATTGATTTTGAAAACAAATCATTTGCCTTTATAAAAGAGCTACCGAGTTATGATCAACTTTAAGAGAATTGTAACTCATGTGTAAAACAAATGGCGTATAGTATTTATTATTTAAAATATAGTTTTATATTAGTCTTATAAATTTGAATCACAAAGAATATGAATATAGATAAAAACGAATTCAGAAAATATGCAATCAAGCATCACAGAATTGGAAGTCAACATGTTGATGGATTTATTGCACGTGCGCAAGTAAACACACCTACGAACTTGACTCCATACATCGTAGAAGAGCGTCAATTAAACGTTGCTCAAATGGATGTATTTTCACGTTTAATGATGGATCGTATCATTTTCTTAGGTGATGGTATCAACGATCAGGTAGCAAATATCATTCAGGCACAATTGTTGTTTTTACAATCAACAGATTCCCAAAGAGATATTCAAATCTACATCAATTCACCAGGTGGTAGTGTTTATGCAGGATTAGGTATTTATGACACGATGCAATATATCGCACCAGATGTTGCTACAATCTGTACAGGTATCGCAGCTTCTATGGGTGCTGTATTATTGGTTGCTGGAGCAAAAGGTAAACGTGCTGCATTGAGACATTCACGTGTCATGATCCACCAACCTTCCGGCGGTGCTCAAGGTGTTGCTTCAGATATGGAAATCAATCTTCGTGAGATGATGAAATTGAAAGAGGAACTTTACACTATTATTGCTGACCACTCAGGACAAACTTACGAATGGGTAGAAAAATCTTCTGACCGTGATTACTGGATGAAGGCTTCCGAAGCAAAAGACTTTGGAATGATTGACGAGATTTTACTTCCTAAAAAGGAGATTATTAAATAATAATGGCTAAAAATAATAATAGTGGCGTTCATTGCTCATTCTGCGGAATGAGTAAAAATGATGCCCAAATGCTTATCGCTGGAGATGGAGCTCACATCTGTGACCGCTGTATCAATCAAGCAGGCGAAATTCTAGCGGAAGAATTGAAACAACGTAAGAGTAAAACATTACAAACTGCGTTAAAACTCATTCGTCCCTTAGAGATAAAAGAACACTTAGATCAGTATGTTATCGGGCAGGATGACGCAAAAAAAGTGATCTCTGTTGCTGTATACAATCATTACAAACGTCTAAATCAAAAAGTTGATCAAGATGAAATTGAAATTGAGAAGTCAAATTTAATTGTTGTAGGTGAAACCGGTACCGGTAAAACTTTACTGGCCAAAACGGTAGCAAAGATTTTAAATGTACCTTTCAGTATTGTAGATGCTACAGTATTAACGGAGGCCGGTTATGTCGGTGAAGACGTTGAAAGTATATTAACTCGTTTATTACAGGCGGCAGATTACGATGTTGCGGCAGCCGAACGCGGTATCATCTATATCGATGAAATTGATAAAGTAGCACGTAAAAGTGATAACCCTTCCATTACCAGAGATGTATCTGGAGAAGGTGTTCAACAAGCATTGTTGAAAATCTTAGAAGGAACAGTTGTTAACGTACCACCTCAAGGTGGCCGTAAGCATCCTGATCAAAAAATGATTGCTGTCAATACAAGCAACATTTTATTTATCTGTGGTGGCGCATTTGATGGCATTCAAAAGAAAATTGCCAATCGTCTTCGTACACAGACAGTAGGTTACAGAATGAATGAGGATGATGCAGAAATTGATTTAAAAAATCTTTATAAGTACATCACACCTCAGGATTTAAAAAGTTTTGGTTTAATACCGGAATTGATCGGAAGATTACCTGTATTAACGTATTTGAACCCATTGGACAAAGAGACACTATTAAGTATCTTGACAGAACCTAAGAATGCGTTAATAAAACAGTATAGAAAATTATTTGAATACGAAGGAATTGAATTAAAATTTGATACCGAAGTCTACAACTTTATCGTAGACAAGGCTGATGAATTTAAACTTGGAGCTCGTGGTTTAAGAAGTATTTGTGAGGCTATTATGCTCGACGCAATGTTTGAAATTCCTACGTCAAAGGAAAAGACGAATCAAAAAGAACTGCATATTACGTTAGAATATGCGACGAAAAAATTTGAAAAGTCGGACATCAAAAAATTGCAAGTCGCTTAAATAAGAAATCCCTCGCATACCGCGGGGGATTTTTTTTAGCCGCACAAATTTCTTCCCATAGGCCCTCCTTCAAATAGGTTAAATTATTAAATTGAAGAATTATGGCAAAAAGTAAAAAAAACGTAGATAGCCCTATCACACCAGGTTTAAAATCAAAAGAAGAGATTGTTCACAACTGGTTACCACGTTATACAGGAAGACCTTTAGAAGAGTTTGGTAATTATATTTTATTAACAAACTTCTCAAAATACGTCACTATTTTTTCTGAAATGCATGACAATGCACCTATTTATGGTGAAGATAAACCCATGCAAAGTGTTACTGCAGGCGGCATCACTATTATCAATTTTGGTATGGGGAGCCCAATGGCCGCAACCGTCATGGATCTATTGTCTGCTATTGCTCCGAAAGCAGTCCTATTTTTAGGAAAAACAGGGGGGTTGAAGAAAAAAATTGGTGTAGGAGAACTCATCTTACCAATTGCAGCCATCAGAGGAGAAGGTACATCCAATGACTATTTCCCCGCTGAAGTGCCTTCATTACCATCATTTGCATTGCAAAAAGCAATATCAACTACTATTCGCGACCACTCCAGAGACTACTGGACCGGAACAGTCTATACAACCAACAGACGGGTATGGGAACACGATAAAGATTTTAAAAAATATTTAAAAACGATACGTGCTATGGCTGTTGATATGGAGACAGCCACTATTTTCAGTGTCGGGTTTGCAAACAAAATTCCAACGGGTGCTTTATTACTTGTTTCGGACCAACCTATGATTCCAGAAGGCGTAAAGACTGCTAATAGTGATGTAAGTGTAACAGCGAAATATGTTGATGCTCATATCAGTATTGGTATTGATGCGCTTAAGCAACTTAAAAATAATGGGTTGACTGTGAAACATTTGAAATTCTAGGAAACAGACATTTTTTGGTATTTTTGCATAAACAAACAGTAAATTTATGTGGTATAATAACATTTTAGAAACAATAGGAAATACCCCTCTTGTTAAGCTAAACAAAATCACCAAAGATTTAAAAGGAACCATCCTAGCGAAGATCGAGACCAGTAACCCCGGCAACTCGATTAAGGACAGAATGGCACTTAAAATGATTGAAGATGCAGAGCAAGCTGGCTTATTAAAACCAGGAGGAACAATCATTGAAGGAACTTCTGGAAATACAGGTATGGGATTAGCCATGGCTGCTGTTGTCAAGGGCTATAAATGTATTTTTACCACAACAGATAAACAATCCAAAGAGAAAGTCGATGCTTTACGTGCCTTTGGCGCAGAAGTGATCGTTTGTCCCACAAATGTGGATCCTGAAGATCCCCGCTCCTATTATTCGGTATCGAGCCGTCTGGAACGCGAAGTTCCCAATAGCTGGAAAGCCAATCAATACGATAACCCTTCAAATGCGCTGGCACATTATGAACAAACTGGTCCTGAAATA
Organism: Sphingobacterium kitahiroshimense; assembly: GCF_025961315.1. Taxonomy (NCBI): domain Bacteria; kingdom Pseudomonadati; phylum Bacteroidota; class Sphingobacteriia; order Sphingobacteriales; family Sphingobacteriaceae; genus Sphingobacterium; species Sphingobacterium kitahiroshimense. The sequence continues at coordinate 1,999,257 of NZ_JAOQNK010000001.1, forward strand.
TGGGAACAAACTGAAGGGAAAATCACCCACCTTGTCGTGGGTGTTGGTACTGGAGGTACCATTTCAGGTACAGCCAAATATTTGAGAGAGCAAAATCCTAATATTAAAGTATGGGGAATAGATACTTATGGGTCTGTATTTAAAAAATATAAGGAAACCGGTATTTTCGATAAAAATGAAATATACCCTTACATAACAGAAGGTATTGGTGAAGATTTTTTACCGCAAAATGTTGATTTTAGTTTAATTGATCTTTTTGAAAAAGTTACCGATAAAGATGCTGCATTAATGACGAGAGAACTGGCTCGTAAGGAAGGAATTTTTGCCGGAAACTCAGCTGGATCAGCATTAGCAGGTCTTATTCAATTAAAAGATCGCTTAAAAGAAGATGATGTTGTTGTCGTTATCTTCCATGATCACGGTTCGCGTTATATGGGAAAAATGTATAATGAAGATTGGTTAAGAGAACGTGGCTTTTTAGAAGATGAGAAACTCAACGCAAAAAGTATCTTAAAAAGAAGAGGTGAGCAAGCAATTGTAACAGCAGATGTTGAACAAACCGTCTTTGAAGCGTTCAACTTTATGAAAACACTTAATATTTCTCAAATACCCGTAACACAGCAGGGAATGGTGGTCGGAAAAATAACAGAGTCTGATATTTTGAATGCTCTTTTAGAAAATCCAGCTCTTAAATCCTCGTCAGTACAAGAAGTTATGACAAAGCCCTTTCCTTTTGTTGACTTAAATACGTCGATTGATAAAATATCGGCTTTGATCAATAAAGATACACAAGCTGTACTGGTAGAAGATGAATTCGGAAAAATTAATATCATCACACAGTATGATATTATCAATGCAATATCTGAAGCATAATTAAATAAAATTGTATAAAAAAAGCCTTATTGTTAATAACAATAAGGCTTTTTTTATGATAAGCAATTAAACTATGCTCCCATTGCATTCGCACTTTTGCGGAATGTATATGAGTTGAAAATTTGTCTTCTACCAAATCTTGGACGAGACTCAGCATTGATGAATTTCGTGTACACTGTTTTTGGAACACCAAAATACTCATAAGTACTTTTATCCTGAAATGTAACGCGTAATGTCTGACCCTTAAATTCAAAATCTTCAATAAAAAAGTTATTGATCGTATTGTTATACTCTTCTAAATTTGCTTCATGTGTCTCAGGAGAAATACTAACTAAGAAGTGGTAAGCCTCAATAATTTCTGTACTTTTTAACTCAGCTTCCTCTTTTTGTACTTCATCTTGAAATTTATCCGGATGCCAAGCTTTGATTAAGTCACGATATATCTTTTTTAACGTCGCTAAATCTTCATTTTTTGTAATACCAAAAATCTTTTTGGATTCACCTATTCTTTTCATAATATTTATTTTTCCCTATTCCAACCAAACCATATTGATTTTAGGATTTGCAAAAATACGTCAATTATATTTTAGAATGAACAATTGTATGTTAATTTTTTGTAATTTCATCTTTTACATACATAAATTATGTATTTAACTTAGCAATACTGCCGAAAAGTCAAGTATAATCACCGCCCCTATGAGCTCATAACGAGCTTAATCTGTCACAAAAAGATTTCCGTTGTGCATAAATGCGTGTACATAAGACATTCTAGAGACTGCTTCGGCTGAGCAGGTCGCATCTACAAAAACAAGGTTAGCATCATCATTCGCTTTTGGCCATTGTTGTTTTCCTTCATCGTCTAAAGGCAAGAGTTGCTGTGTTGCAAAGCGTAGCGTACGTGAAAGCTGCAATTCGGTCGCATATCCGTATAGCTCTGCTATAAGGTTTGCTTTTTGCAGCATATTACCCGTACCAAATGTGCTCCAATAATCCTGTACATTATCATTTCCGATCAGCACATTTACTCCATGTTTTTTTAATGCTGGAATAGGCATCGGACGTCCTTTAAATGGCACAGAAGAAGCAATACCCACTTTTGCAAAAGCCAATTTCTCAGCAATCTCTTCAACCTCCTTTGCATTCAGTTGTGCTAAAGCAAAGGCATGGCTGATAAATGTTTTCCCCTGTAAATGAGGATTTTCAACTGCTTTATCGATAAGATATTGAATTGTTTTCATTCCCGAAGGACCTGCTTCATGAAGATGAATGTCTATTCCTTTATTATTATCCAATGCCAACTGTACAGTAAATTCCAAAGGCTTCTCTATGCTTCCATCAATACTGAGTGGGTCAAGTCCGCCTATAAAATCAACCCGATCAGACTTCGCTACTTCTTTCATAATAGGAGCAGAATCTGTATAATAAAGCCCGTGTTGCGGAAAAGCAACAAGCTCCGCTTGAAAGGAATCTTTTTGATGTTCGAGCGCTAGCAAAAGATTTTCAAAAGATTGAAGCCCAGAGGTCGGATCTACATTAAAATGGGTTCTCGCATAAGTTGTACCATATCCCTGCAATAAAGCAATGAGTTGCTCGGCACGTGCTGTGGAGGTTGTCAACAATCTGGGAATGATCTCTTGCTCATAAGCAATCATATCTGCAACCGTTTTTCTTTTTGGAGATAGCGCTTGCCATGGTAAACCAAATAAAGTTTTATCCATATGAATATGCATGTCTTTAAAAGCAGGCAACATCAGCCTTCCTTTCATGTCAACAGCTTCTTCAGCTGCATTATTAGCTTTTATAGCTATTATCTTTCCGTTTGCAATTTCAATACAGAAGAGATCAGTAAGAGTACCGATCACCTCCTGGTTTTCATATTCGAATCCGGTCTCTAAACGAACATTTTTTAGTGTGTAATGCCCTTTGGCAATTAATTTATGAGATGGCAACATAAGATAAATGATTATATAACAAATATAAAAATCAACTACTGACCGATTAGGTACAGATTATGCCAACTGTTGTCAAAATTATCCTTGTTCTTTAAATTGAGATGGTGTCATTCCGGTATGACTTTTAAAAAATTTCGAAAAACTGGCGTGATCATAAAACCCTAAATCATATACAATATCCTTAACACTCATTTCCGATATTTTAAGCAAACGTTTTGCTTCTAATAAAATACGGTCATGAATCAATGTCGATGCGGCGGTATTAATCACTTTTTTACTAACTATATTGAGGTAATTAGCGGAGATATGTAATTTTTCTGCATAAAAAGCTACCGACCGATTTGATTTAAAATGAAGATCGATGAGCTGTACAAATTTTGAAATAATCGGATTTGAATGATATTTCTCAAAATCATTGAATGTAATCTCAAAAGACTTGCGCAATAACAAACCGATCAATTTGCTACGTGTCTGAATAATTTCCCAAAGAATATTTGTTTCTTGCAATTCCTGTTCTATAGCTCGAAATTCATAAAACAATGCTGCATACAGCGATCTAGAAATTTGAAAAACAGGATGTTGCTGGTAATAAAGAGAGGAAAATCGAAGATCGGGGAGAAAACTTTCAAACCAATCACGGCTAATCATCAATTGATAACAGACCGTATCTTCATCAAATTGCCATTGATGAACCTGTCCTGGGAATAAAAAATGAACCTGCTGAGATTCGATCACATAATTTTTAAAGTCAATGCTGTGGGTACCACTCCCCTTCTCAAATAGCAGAATAATTAAAAAATCATGCTTATGTGGTTCAACAATATGACGAGCACCTCTGATCTCATGAAACAATAAATTTGTAAATCCTGAGGGTGCTTCAGTAAATTCTTGAATATTTAAAACTGGAAAATAATCGTGCTGGTTATCCATTTCTCCTCAAATTTAGTAATTCAATTTACTAAAAACAGAGGAGAATGGATTATAATCAACCATTTTTTTAATCTTGGGATATCTTCACCAATTCACCTTTATGTACCAAAGTCTCCACATCAGAGATCCGTGATACTGCTTCTGCAGAACAACTCGCCTTGATCAACACAAAATCGGCCTGATCTCCAACATTTGGCCATTGTTTTACACCCTTATCATTTAGAGGTAAAGTTCCTCCCGTTGCTATCTTTAAACTTCTTGACAATAAAAACTCTGACGAATATCCATACAACTGTGCCATCAGATTAGCTTTTTGCAGAACACTTCCCGTTCCAAAAGTATTCCAATGATCCACAATACTGTCATTTCCGGTCATTACAGTAACGTTATGTTTATATAAAGTAGGGATCGGCATAATTAAACCTCCAAAAGGAATAGTAGAAACAATACCGATTTGAGCAGCTCCTAATTTTTCAGCAATCTCCTCTTGTTTTACTTTATCAATCTTTCCTAATACAAAACAATGACTTAAAAATGTTTTACCCTTCAATGTAGGATTCTCATTAACCTTATCAATCAGATACTCCACTGTTTTCAATCCCGATTCTCCAGACTCATGCAAATGAATATCTATTCCTTTTTGGTTATCCAATGCCAACTGAACTGTAAAATCCATTGTTTTTTCAATTTGTCCATCAATAGAATACGGATCTACGCCACCTATAAAGTCAATATCCATTTGAGCAGCTTCCTTTAAATAAGGAACACTATCTGTATAATATACGCCGTGTTGCGGAAAAGCGACGATCTCAGCACTAAAACTTTTATGTTTGTTCTCAAGCGCTTTTTGTAGATTTTTTAGCGACTGCAACTTCGAAGTAGGTTCAATATTAACATGACTGCGTGCAAATCCTGTACCTTTCGACTGTAATAATTCGATCAGTTTCTCAGCTTTGAAAGTTGAATTCTTCAATAAATCGGGAAGTATTTTTTGTTCTAAAGCAATCATGCCCTTCACGCCGCCAGCTCCACGTCTTATTGCTTGCCACTTGTCACCATAGAAAGTTTTATCCAAATGGATGTGCATATCTCTGAAAGAAGGCAACATTAATAATCCTTTTGCATCAATAGCATCTACGTTGGCTTGATTGGAACCGATTTTTGATATTTTACCATTTTCAACTTCAACATAAAATAAATCCGTTTTAGTACCAATTACATCAGCCTCATCATAAATAAAACCAGTTTCCAAACGTACATTCTTAAATTTCAGCATTTTACTTTTTATTTCTATATGCATTGGATTGATAGATTTAGCGCTCAATGTGCTTAACGGAAGAGATGCGCCAGCAACAGCTATAGCGGCATTTTGTATGAATTGTTTACGGGATAAATGGTTCAAATTATTCACTTTCTTTTTTTTGTTATAAAATTACAAGTAAACTAAATCAAAATAGAGGTACGTTTTATAACAATACTTGTCTGATTTATTCCAATTGATCTCGTAAGATTTCCATCGTAAAGTAACCATTAGTAATATCATCTTCCTTTAAGAAATCATGTTGCTCTTCACGAATCTTAACATAATATTTCCCTTTAAATAATGCCGGTAAAAGCTCTTCAATTTCATATACATCATCGACATCGATACCATATTTATCATCAATATGCGGAGAAATATGATGTTTAAAGAAAACCGTTTCTTTTGCGACTTCCTTTGCTTCCTCCAAGTTATAAGCAACAACCATTTCCTTATAATGATACTCTTCCATATCATTGGGTTTATACCCTCCCATATTAACAAAATAGAGTTTCAAGCTTCCATTGTTTACAGGCTCTTCCGAGATTGAAATTTGATAAGATCCGACTTTTGTCACTGCTCGCCAGGCATCAACATGAATCTCCCCTTTTGCCTCGGGCCAATAGGCTTCTATAGATGGAGCCAGTTCTCCCAAACGTTCCGCAATACCAAAATAGATATCATGCTGTTCAACATGTCTTCCAGATGGCTTACATCCTAATAATAACATAAAAAGATTCATATACTTCCTTCGATTAATAATACTTTTATTATGATTACTTTTATAAGGTACAATTAAAATCTAATGAGAACAAAAAATTTATTCCTACTACTCATCATTGCTATCCTATTTCCTTATAGCACCAGTGCTCAGCATATTGACAAAAAATTAGACCGTCAATTAAGAGCCTTAACACAAGACTTTCATGGAGATATCGGTATCTATGTAAAAAATCTCAAAACCCAAAAAGAGGTACTTATCCAGGCTGACTCCATTTTTCCAACAGCCAGTATCGTAAAAGTTCCTATACTAGCAGGTATATTTGATAAAATCGAAAAAGGAGAATTGGCACTGGATCAAAAATTTACATTCCGATCATCACAGCAATATGGCGGTTCAGGTCTGATGCAATTTTTTAAAGACAGCAGTGAAACAGATCTTGCCACTATGATAGGTCTGATGATTTCTTACAGTGATAATGTCACCTCTATTTGGAATCAGCAACTAGCAGGAGGAGGTTCGACCATAAACCAACTCATGGACCAGTTAGGTTTAGTCAATACAAAAGTTAATTCCCGTACCGAAGGTCGCAATGAGATCTGGAAAAAATATGGTTGGGGACAGACTACCCCCAGAGAAATGGCAACCTTAGTAGCGCTGATTTTCCAAGGTAAAGTTGTCAGCACAAAAGCATCGGATAAAATGTACCGTTATTTAGGAAATATCTTTTACAACGAACGATCCCTTTCTCAGATACCGGCATATGTAAAGACCGCATCTAAAACAGGCTCTGTTGATGAAGCCCGCGGTGAAGTTGTACTTGTAAATGCCCCTAGTGGTGATTATGTATTTTGTGTATTGACAAACAACATTAAAGATCAAAGCTGGACTAAAAATAATGAAGCTGAGGAACTCACCAGAAAGATCTCACATTTATTATGGAATTATTTTGAACCAAAAAAAACCTATACACCTTAAACTATAAGCTAAAGAATGAATAAAGCGAATTTTCAATTTTGAATATCATCTCGCTGTCGTAATTTTGATTTTTCTACATAGGTTCAAAATATTCTACTAAATTTACTTTATGAGTATCTTAACACAACATTTTGAGACGGTTCATAATACCGCACCATTTTCTAAAATAAATAACGAAGACTATATACCTGCATTTGATCAAGCTATTGCTAGCACTAGAACTGAAATTGATGCCATAGCAAATACCGTTGAACCTGCTACTTTTGACAATACGATTGTTGCATTGGCATTTTCGGGAATGTCTTTAGATCGTTTATCAACTATTTTTTTCAATCTACATTCAGCGGAAACCAACGACGAATTAGAACAGATCGCTCAAGATGTTGCTCCAAAACTTGCAGCACTTGGCAATGATATCACGCTTAATTTTGATCTGTTCAAAAGAATAAAGCAGGTTTATGATCAAAAAGAACAGTTGGATTTAACATTAGAGCAAACAACTTTATTAGAGAAAAACTATAAAGATTTTGTTCGCAATGGGGCGCTTCTGTCTGATGATAAAAAAGAGCAGCTTCGCGCTATTGATACCGAACTCTCGCTACTTAAATTAAAGTACGGGGAACATGTATTGGCCGATACCAATGCTTATGAACTTCATATTACAGATGAAGCTGAGCTTGCTGGTTTGCCAGACGGAGTCAAAGAAGCTGCAGCCGGATTAGCGAGATCTCAAGAAAAAACAGGTTGGATCTTTACCCTAGACTATCCAAGCTATATCCCGTTTGTCACCTATGCCGAAAATCGTGAATTGCGTAAAATAATCACTATTGCAGCCGGTAAAAAAGCATATCAGGATAATGAAAATAATAACGAAGAGATTGTATTAAAAATTGCGAAACTTCGATTTCAACGCGCACAACTTCTAGGCTATCAAACGCACGCCCACTTTGTATTAGAAGAGCGTATGGCACAGAATCCGGATAAGGTAAACGCATTCTTAGATGATTTATTGACCAAAGCAAAACCAGCGGCAAAAGATGAATTTCAGGAATTAAGCTCTTTTGCCAATGAAACTGATGGTATTGCTATTTTAGAAAAATGGGACGGAGCTTACTATGCTGAAAAATTGAAGCAAAAGAAGTTTCAGCTTGATGATGAGCAATTAAAACCTTTTTTCAAATTAGAAAACGTACTGCAAGGAGCATTTGAAATTGCAGGAAAATTATTTGGTTTATACTTCAATGAAGTGCAAACTATTGACAAGTACCATAAAGATGTACAAACATTTGAAGTAAAAGATGATTTGGGGAATTTCATTGCAGTTTTTTATGCTGACTTTTTTCCAAGAAAAGGTAAACGCAATGGTGCCTGGATGACTTCATTTAAACCACAATATAAAAAAGATGGTAAAAATGAACGTCCACATGTTTCAATCGTGTGTAATTTCACTCCTGCTACTGAAACCAAACCATCGCTTTTAACATTTAATGAGGTAACAACTTTATTTCATGAATTTGGTCATGCTTTACATGGTATGCTAGCAGATACCGTTTACCCTACGCTTTCAGGAACTGCGGTGTTTTGGGATTTTGTCGAACTGCCTAGTCAGATCATGGAAAACTGGTGTTATGAACAAGAAGCATTGGCGCTATTTGCTAAGCATTATGAAACTGGAGAACCGATCCCAATGGATCTTGTTACAAAAATTCGTGAGAGTGCTTCCTTTTTAGAAGGTATGGCTACACTTCGCCAACTCAGCTTTGGAAAATTAGATATGGGCTGGCATGGTCAAGATCCTACAGCGATCGATAACCTCAAAAATTTTGAGAATAAACAGTTTGCATCGACGCAACTCTATCCTGATGTTACTGAAAATGCAATGAGCACATCTTTTTCCCATATATTTAATGGCGGTTATTCTTCAGGTTACTACAGTTACAAATGGGCTGAGGTTTTAGATGCAGATGCGTTTGATTACTTTAAACAAAATGGCATTTTTAACAAAGAGATTGCAACTAAGTTTAAAAATACCGTTTTATCCAAAGGTGGCACTGAACATCCAATGAGTTTGTACAAACAATTTAGAGGCCAAGAACCGAAGGTAGAAGCTTTATTGAAACGTGCTGGTTTAATAAAGTAAATATTTGCCAATGCATAAAAAAAGGATGCTCTATGATCGTAAGGCATCCTTTTTTTATTATTCTTTTTTTTAAATAGTCCCTATTTTGTAGGCTCAGCTTTTTCGTCACCTGCCGTATTTTTATCGGTATTTTCTTTTGCAGCACTGACCGTTTTTGCATTATTATCGGGAGCAAGGCTTGGGTGTGTCACCGGACTTCCTTTAGCTTCAGAAGGTGATACAGCAGGTTTAGCTGCTTCCCCTGATTTTGTGCTATCAGTAGCCTTTGGCGCTGCCTTTGTAGTAGCAGGTTTAGCTACTGGCTTTGATGCTGTTGCTGGTTTCGAAACATTAGTTGCTTTTGTAGCTACTTTTACAGGAGCTGGTTTTGATGCTGTTGTAGCAGGCTTACTTGCAGTTGCGACTTTTGGAGCTTCCCCTACCTTTGGCGCAGTTTTCGCAGGAGCTGGTTTTGATGCTGTTGCTGTAGGCTTACTTGCAGTTGTGACTTTTGAAGCTTCCGCTACCTTTGGTGTTGCTTTCGCAGGAGCTGGTTTTGCTGCTGGCTTCGATGCTGTTGCTACAGGTTTACTTGCAGTTGTGGCTTTCGGAGCTTCAGCTACCTTTGGTGTTGCTTTCGCAGGAGCAGGTTTTGCTGCTGGCTTCAATGCTGTTGCTGCAGGTTTACTTGCAGTTGTGGCTTTCGGAGCTTCCGCTAAATTTGGTGTTGCTTTCGCAGGAGCAGGTTTTGCTACCGGCTTCGATGCTGTTGCTGCAGGTTTACTTGCAGTTGTGGCTTTCGGAGCTTCAGCTACCTTTGGTGTTGCTTTCGCAGGAGCAGGTTTTGCTACCGGCTTCGATGCTGTTGCTGCAGGTTTACTTGCAGTTGTGGCTTTCGGAGCTTCAGCTACCTTTGGTGTTGCTTTCGCAGGAGCAGGTTTTGCTGCCGGCTTTGATGCTGTTGCTACAGGTTTACTTACAGTTGTAGACTTAGGGGCATCAGTAACCTTTGGTGCTACTTTTGGAGGATCAAGTTTAGCGACTGGTTTTGATGCTGTTGCTACAGGTTTACTTGCGGTTACTGGTTTAGTAGCTTTTGGCTTATCATCGTCTTTTTTTACTTCGATATTTTTTTCTGCTACGGCTTTAATATCCTTTTTCTTACTTTTAGAGACTTCACCTTTTTTTAAAGACTTACTATCCTTTAATTTCTTCTTTTTATTCTTATCAGATTTAATTGCATCATCATTCTTATTAGAAGTAACTCGTTTGATCGTTTCATCTACATGAAAAAAAGGCAATTTTTCCTGAATCTCCGAAAGTGTTTCTTTCACTTTTTTATTCAGCTTTTTATATGCCTTTACTAATTTAGATTCCTCTTTTGAAGTCACTTTCTTAGATGATTTCTTTAGTTTGCGCGGTGTTTTCGATTTTTCTGCAATTGTTTTTACATTGCTTACATCAGCTGCGAACTTCTTTTTAGCAACTGGAGTAGACGCCTTTTTATTTGTCTTTTTCGAATTTTTAGATTTTATTTCCTTAGCCATGTAGATTTATTTTTTGATTCAATGAATATTTCATCCTTATAACAATTCTGATTAACAATTGTTTGTATATCAATATATGTAAGATACAAAATATATTGTATTCCAAGCGTGTATATTCCTTCATAATTGAAATAATATTTGTATTTTTGTAATCTACATAATTGGGGTCGACCGGAATTGACAGGATGGAGACGGTTATGTAAGCATGCAGTGCGTTGTTAGTAGAGCACTTTAATCGGAACTTTCACAATTACAACTGGCGAAGAAAACTACGCCTTAGCTGCTTAAGTTAGACTTAACATAGCTATTTGTCCCGTTAGATCCTGTTCTTTGGTTTAACATTCGGGGCATCGAACAATAGAACTGGCAGGTGTGATTTTGCTAATCACTTGTAAGACTCAGCAAATACGGCGTACGGTATAGGTCTGCAACTCACCTTCCCTCGCTCGACAATTAAAGAGAAGCTAAGCATGTAGAAAGCGTACACAGTACCATGACTGGACGAGAGTTCGAATCTCTCCGGCTCCACAAATAAAACCGCACTCAGTTTAACTGAATGCGGTTTTATTATTTTATGAGAAATTATAGCAAAAAAATGTACGACGTCGGGATCTAAACAAAATTGATTAATGAGAATGCTTACGAAGTAATCTCATACCCAGCATAATAGAACCACATATACATAAGTTGTACGAATTTATTATCTTTATTAAATGCAAACCGAATTTGAAAAACTTCTAATTGACTCCTTACTGCAGGGCAAAACACAGCCTGAAATTGCTCGCGAACTCAAAGAAAAGGGGCATAACCCTTACAGTTTATCATCAATTGAAAAAACACTAAATGATCTTAAGCGTAAGCATAATGCACATACCTTATTTCAATTAGGCGCAATCATTACCCTAAAAAGGTATATAAATAAAAAAGAGTAGGTATTAGCCTACTCTTTTATAATTTGATGCCTCTAATTCAATAAGACGTTCAATACCTTTTCTTGTAATATCATAGCATTCATAAGGACTTTGCCCAATTTCAGGCTTAAAACTTCTAATAAAACCAGTCCTTTCTAAGATTGCCAATTCATCTTGAAAAGATTCATTTACCATCAAGGGCTGAAGATCTTTGTCTTCTTTTACCAACTGTAATATTTTAACTGCTAACTGTCTCATATTTTTAGAATATTGGGAAAGCTGAATTACTTTTATCTAAATATACCAGTTTGCCCGTTCAAAAACAACAGTTTTAAAGTACTGTAAATCAAAAATAACATTTTAATAATCCATAAATTACAATCCGTTAATATCTAAAAAAGATTTCTTTAAAACTTTGTATCACGCCTAACTTTATTAAATGACACAGTTCCTATCAGTTGCTTATGTAACACTTGAACCATTGAAGAAGTACTAAACAAAAGAGATCTTTAGTGGCAATGATGTAATCATAAAAAAATGGTGTTGAAATATGGGAAACTATTCGAGTTTCCCATATTTCAACACTTTAACAAACAATAATAAATACCCTGTTAGATATTAATAAATTACATTTTTTATACTCCACAAGTGTAAACTAAAAAGCGGACAAGACTAGCTGTCCACTTATTATCAGTATAAAACAATAGTAATCTGCTTCGATACTTATTCGCACGCAGTTCGGGAAAGCTTCGGGAAATATCAACTGTGCCTCTACTGTTCCTATTCTGTTTGTATACTGTGCCTCTACAAAAACAGTAGAGGCACAGTATAGGCAAGGTGGAAAAACAGTAGAGGCTTTCCGAAGAAAGGGCGAAATAGACCCGAATAAAGGCTGAATGTGCATCGTCCTATTATAACTATATAGATTTATAAATTATTATTGATATTATGATCCACGTTGTTTTATGAATTCCGCTTCTGCTACACATAATTTATTTTTATTTTTGCAACGTTGCTTTTCTGGAATTTCTGCAGTTTTCCGGAGTATTTTCCTACCTGTTTTGGCGTTAGAAAATCTATGCTGCATATGTCAACTACGCAATTAAATAGAAATTTTAATTCAATTCAATAATTGATACCCCATTAAATAGATAACTTAATTATTTCCTTTCGGTAAATCGTGTAAATGCATGCTACATAATAGCCCCGGCTCAAAAAAGAAAAGCTCAACTTTTGTTGAGCTTTTCTTTTTTGAGAGAAATTAAACCTTAAACAAGGTTGAAATAATCGCCGTATCGGTAATTAATCTGAATAACTATTGCTTTTTTCTTTTATATTCCCTGAAATACAAAAGGCTTAGCATCTAAAAATTTGTCTGATGTTTCTCCTGCATAAATTTGATTTTTATCCAATGCCAGTTTTTTTATTTTTCCATTCTTGCTAAAATCCAATTTTTTCAAATCTACCCAGATCGCATTCGGACTTAGTGCATCTTCAAAATAGTAAACCAGATTCTTTTGGTCTGAAACTGTTCTCCATCTAGTTGTTGATAAATTAGGAAAACCCTCAGTAGAAATACCGTAAGGTACGGAACATTGCCTAATGACACTAAACGCACTCGCTACAGCAATTCTGGTATCATCTGTTTGCGGGACAGCTTTAATATAATATGACGCTCTTACATAGCGATCCGCAGCACGGTTTGTTCCAGGAAGAAATATACTTCCAGGAATACCTTTCCAATATTCATTTATCGCAAGTTGTTCTTCAAAAATCGGATCATTAGTCATTACAGTGTAAGCAGGATCGTGGTGTATGACTAATTTTCCGTTAATGTATTCAAGAATGGCATTGTCCCCACTTGCATCTGACATAGAAAGATGGACAGTAGTAAACTTATCTGTTCCTGGGATAAAGTCTGTAACAACAACAAATTCTTCTTTCTTAAAATGTTCGACAGCTTCAGCTACTGTCGCGAAGTTATCTAGGGCATATTGCGCCCATAGTGAAACAGCCAAGCCATTTTTCCCGGCAATATCTTTGGAAAATTCGGGATATTTAGAGCTTACTAGCCAAAGCATATTAGCAACCAGCCCCTTTTCATTCATCCCATCCGATATTGCAATGTCCCAAGAACTAGTCGTCATGCTCCCATATTTTGAAGTCCATTTAATCGTATTCTTTCCAGTACTTCCATCGCGCTCGATTCCTCTTGGGAATAGCCATAAGTTAGAAGGAATAGGAATGGAAAAATCCATACTTCGCGCTGTAATAATTGTGCTGTTTGGACCTTTATAAACCACTCTTGTACAAGCTTCTGCTTCTACTGATGAGGCGATTAAAGTTGCGGTTAAAATCAAAGCGCTTCCAATTTGTTTAATAAATGTTTTCATGACTACTAATTTTATTAAGATAAAAATGTTTAGTTCTTAGACTACAAAAGAAAAATAGATATGACACCTTCGTCATATATAATGACTCATTACTGCAATTTAAAAATATTTTTTCGATTAAAAAGAAATTACATATAAATTAAAAAAAATATCCTATAACAGTTGTTTTAAATCTACTTTATATTTGATAAAAATTAAATATCCGGTAGCAACTATCGTTCAATGTTACGTAAAATGCTTATTTAAGTAAAACGAAGTAACTGACCTTGCAAAGGTCTTTTATTAAAACTAACACATATAAATAAAAAGGAATCTCTATTTTAACAAAAATGAAGCTTTGTTTCAAATTTTACAGATATTTACGACATTAAGGACCTATTCGTACCTTAAATTGAATAAAACTTATTACAGAAAGAATTACAAATACAATTTAAACCGAAATTTCAAAATATGAAAAAGTATTTATTGCTTTTGTTTACTGTCCTATCATTTGCAAACGTGATGGCGCAAAAGAACACAGATGTTTCCTTTCAATTACAGGGAATAGTCAACATACCAACTTATGATTCTACCAACCGAATGATTTATTTGACTTATCAAAGTAAAGGACAGGCAGTATTAGACAGTACAGTTATTAAAAACAACAAATTTCATTTTAAAAGTACTGCCGATGTAGATGTTCGTGCCACATTACAATTTACAAAGCCCAATACCTCACCCAATGCTTTAGCAGATCCTAATTCCTTATACTTATATCTTTCACAAAGCATCGTAAATATTAATGCAAAAGGCTACCTAAGAAAGGCAATAATTACAGGTTCAACCACCAACGATGATTATATGGTTTTCAAAAAACCTTATCTAAAGATAGACACTGCTTTAAGATTATTAGGATGGGAGAAGAGAAGAGTAAAACCAGAAGATACGAATCAAAGTAAAATTGTTGATGCAAAAATTGACAGTGTAAAAAACAGCAAGCTTGCAAAGCTTTCAGAGTTTTTATCAACACATATTACCAAACCATATGCGGCTGAAGCGTTGCAGATGTATGTAAGCACTGATGGTTCTGCTTTTGACCTCGATAAAGCACAGCTATTTTTCGATCAGCTACCTAAGAAACAAAAAATAGCTGTATTAGGTAAGGATATTACAGCCAGCTTAATAAAACTAAAACAAAAAATCGTAACCATCAATATTTTAAAGAATGTTGATTTTTTTGATGGCTATGCCCAAACTGTTACCAATTCTGTTCCTAGAGGTGTAACCCGCATCACTAATTCCGAATACCTATACCAGTTAAATCCGAGCGAAATAAAGCAAATTGGCAATAACCTTAAGATTAAAGTTACAATTAAAGCGGGCTGCGATAATTACGATAGAATTGGCCGAGTGACTTTAGTTGTTATGCCAAAAGGTGAGAAATTTGACAAGGAAAAGGGTGAACGGTTTGAAATACTACGTATTATGACACCGTTCATGTACCGAAGTCGTCATCCAGACCATATACCTTACGAAGCTCAAATAGATCAGATGATTAGTACGATAAAACAAACCGATAAAGAAATGTATCTCGTAACAGAAGTATTTGGAACTACCGGAGCAGGCCAAAGAGAAGTAATCGGATGCGATGGTTCATTATTAACGTTCAACGTATCTGTTGATTTAATAAGCGACAAAAAAACAACCTTATCTTCGGAAAAAGCAATTTCCCTGTTAAGCTACTACAGTTTAGATGGAAAGGACAAAACAGCTGGAAAAAATAGTAAAGAGGTAGAATTTGAATTACCTGAAGACACCAAGACGACTGTTCTTTATCTTATTTCATCTGGTCATGGTGCAGCTGAAGGTGGAGAAGAATACAATTGGAGACAGCACATTATTGATTTGGATGCTAAAGAATATATACGTATAGATATGAACCAGGACTGTACACCTTACGAAATCTATAATACGCAACCAAATGGTATATATTTCGGAAACATCAGTAAAGAACGTCGTTCTTGGTGCCCAGGAGGACCAGTTCCTACTCGTGTTATCAATTTAGGACCACTAAAAAAAGGCAAGCATAGCATAAAGATAGCTATACCAGATGCCGAATTTGAGAAAACAGAAAGTAAATATTTAGTATCTGCTTATTTGATAACCCAATAATATCAATAATAAGCAATACTGCTATACAAAGTCTGTCTCTCAAGATAAGAGACAGACTTTGTACTTAAATAGTAATATTACTTCCGCACTTTCAACAGCTTCTACCTGTTTAAATTCTCATTATAATTATAAAAAATTATTCTACCGCTTTCTATCTCTTAGCAGTAATATATGTGACAATAGTGCTATAGGAACAATAATTGTTGGCAGTAATGCATAAGGAAAACAAAGAACGGCAACATTGGGCTGATCAAAACTAAATTGCTGTATCGGTACCGGGGAGGAAAATATCCCTATAAGGACAATGGAAATCAGCGAAACAATACCAGCATAATTCCACAGTGCAAATATCCAATTATTCAAGATAGATTTCCTGAATAAGGAAATAACCAGAAACACAACACTGAATATCCCTATTATAATATCAAAATTAAAACCTTTAAAAGTCATAATCTGAGGAATTAATTTTTCGAGATATAACTGATAAAGATAATACTCAATGACGATCCTAAGCGACTGAATTATCAATAATAACGTGACGTTTACCCGAGCGCTCTTCACTTTCCGATATATAGCAACATTCAACAAAATGCTACCGATTAAAGCCATTATAAATAATGGTGGATAAGCCCTAAAAATACCTAAAAAAGACAGGCCACCAATGATCGTTGTCAAGATCCCATTCAGGATCAACATCGGCCTATTTCGCCCAATTGCAAAATAAAAAATAACAATGAAAAGAAACGCCAGTCCTAAAAAAAGAAAACCGAACATATTTTATGATAATTTCTATATTTTAAATTATTACTATAAATTTAGTGATACCTTTTTAATAATTCTACTGCTTCAGAATAACGAAATTAAATAAATCTAAAAAAAACTTATCAAATACTGCTTAAGACATTCAATAATGAATAAAAAATGCATGTTTTTGATTAAATAGTACATTCTTCTAAAAATATCACGTGTTAAATTTGTTACTGGAATTTCTTGCCCTTAGGGAGCAAGTTGTAATCTTTGTACATAAATCATACTGATATGATCACCAAGTTTTGCAATTATCACACGCAATACTGAGATCTAAAAGTAAAGTAAAAATCTTTACTATACATTACACTAGTAATACCATCTTCAACATATAAAGCATCATTACCGTAAGTGTTGTTGAAGCTACATATGAAAAATAAATCTCCTGCTTTTGTTTGAAATTCTTCTCTTCAATACTTGACAGAATCTTAGGTTCATTAAAAGTTCCATATCTAATCCTAAGAAATAGGACGTAAACTATAGCCAATAGGAAAAACGTTCCGAATATAAATACTAATAGAACTGGAAAATTTGGCGCTCCTTTATAATTCCTTCCAAAGGTATCCACAAAAAAATCATAGATCTGCGCATGGTGTTCTAAATCAGAAAATATCCAGAATAATAGAGGTGCTGTAATACTATGAAGTAAAATAAAAAAGAACCAATCAGATTTATCAAATTTTTGTCTTTCAAAAACTGGATGCGCTATCTTATTATTCTTATTTAAAGCTCCGAGGTTAGAAATTTGTTTTGAGGCAATTGGATAACACATAAAACTGATTATACCACTTAATATCCAGAGTAAAAATTGTCCAGAACTCGATTTAGAATCAAAATAGGTATTACCAATATATACCGCTGCAATCCAGATCATTAAAAAGATAAAAACAGATGGAATTGCTATCAATAACAATTTACCGATTTGGAGCTTGTTTTTTGTAGGATCCATGTTAATTAATTCCTTTATGTAGTCCGCTTAATATGTACTTAACAATAATAACCAAATTCAACAGTTCTCTTTTTATTTAATTTAAATTCGCCCTTCCTATCTGATATCCGTAGTACTTTCATTAAAACTGTTAACATTTTCCAACTTGCATTACAATCCGACTTTTTTCCAACCTCCATCTAATCTTTGTGCATCATCTACCATCCACTCATCATCATTTCGAACCAAGATAAAACGATACTGAAAATCAATATGGTCTTTGGTAAAAAGATAGATCTTATTTTTTGTTGACTGCTCACTATCCACAATCTTGTGAGTCGAATACGTATGGTTAAGTCCGTTGGAATAATATAAACCATCTGGTCGATAACCTTTACGAGTTTTATAAGTACAATGTTCCTGAAAAAGTAACTTACATCTTAAACTTGTTTCATTCGTAAAACCATGTATAGCGGCATATTTCTCCCATTCAGTCATCGCATTAAAAAATAGCAGTAGTTTTTGGGAAGCATCAGTAATATCTTGTGAATTAACCGATTTCTTTTTCTTGGCTAAGGTTCTTTGTTCTTGCTCAAACTGCTCTAGTTGCTCCTTACTAAATAGATCATTCGCAACAATCTCAATCTTTGGATTACCTGCAATTGACATTAAACCTTCAAATGTAACAGCTGTAGCATCAATTCTCAATATACTAAGTTTAGGCAACTGCGCAACAATCTTCAACGTTTCATCATTTAATTGGGTATGACAGGCCCAAACACAGTTCAACTTTTTATGTCCAATGAAATATTCAAAGCCTTGCCCAGATACATTCGCCTGCGTAATAAACAAGTAATTTAAATTTGGCAGTTCCGCTAAATATTCAAG
This sequence comes from Sphingobacterium kitahiroshimense, assembly GCF_025961315.1. Lineage (NCBI taxonomy): Bacteria > Pseudomonadati > Bacteroidota > Sphingobacteriia > Sphingobacteriales > Sphingobacteriaceae > Sphingobacterium > Sphingobacterium kitahiroshimense. The sequence continues at coordinate 2,017,755 of NZ_JAOQNK010000001.1, forward strand.
CGAGCGATCTGTTATACGGGTATTTTCAAGCGTAACATTGACCAATTTGCTAAGTTTAGAAATTTCCAAAATATCGTCATCCTGAACAGGACAATTTATAAAGGAAATTCCTAAAAGTCCTTTAGACTGTGTGATCTGCTTAATATCATCTTTCGAAAGTATTCGATTTTTAAATTCGGCACTACCTTTTAATTTACTTAAATTCTCCATATCGAATCCAGGTTTTTGGACCTAATAAACTACTTAAAATAACCCTACCGCCATGTCGTTGCAATACTTTTTTTAACATCTTGATTTGGGAGTTCTCATTTTCACATCATATTATAGCTTAACAGCCTTCGTTGCAATAAAAGTGGGGAGATACTGATCTATTAAGAATCGTGGTCGAGGCTGCGAATCTTCTATAAAATCAGCAATCATAAATCCCGCTCGCAATTGTCCACCGATAAGATCCGCTAAAGTATGACCAAAAACCAGTGCTTCCTGTCTCTCAATCTTTCTCTCAATATCGTTAGCATCCAAATCTTTCAGATCTGCATATGGCAACTTGAATTTGGGCCTAATTATACCGTCGGTAATTTCCTGGGGATTTCTATCCCCAATAAATACAACTGGATTAAAAAAACTAGCCAGTAAAAATCCACCTTTTTTTAGCACACGATAAGTCTCCTTCCATACTGGATTTACATCTTCGACGTAATGATTTGATATCGGATGAAAGACAATATCAAATGAGTGATCATCAAATATTCTCAGATCTTTCATATTTCCCTGAATCGTTTCCAGAGAAAGTCCATCTCGCTGTGCAACGATTGAATCTTGTCTCAGCTGTTCTTCTGAAAGATCAAAAACGACAACCTTGGCACCTGCTGCTGCCAATATGGGAGCCTGCTGCCCCCCAGCTGAAGCAAGACAAAGTATCTTTTTATCCCTAATATCACCTAACCATTGTTTAGGTAAAGGCTTTGGGGTAAGATGTACATCCCATATGCCTTGTTTAGCAGCATTAATTAAAGCTGAGTTTACAGGCTGAGACCATTCATTTTGATCCAATGCCTGTTTATTCCAAGCTGATTCATTATGCCTTAAAAAATCTATTTCCTCCTTTTTCATAAAGTTTAATCGATAAATCTCCTAAAATAGCATCAGCATGCTATACAATTCTTCTTTAATATTATTTACAGAATCTTAATGAAACAATATATGTACAAAAAAGGCATCCGATGGATGCCTTTTTTAACATTTCTAATCTTACTTACTTTTGGCAAAAATCTTCTTCCCCCCTGTCATAAGCAAAACTGCGGTCAAACCGGCAACTGCACCATAAGCTATTTGCTTCAATAATGAAGGAACCTGAGGTAAAAAATGATGCAAATAATCAATATTATGCTCAAAAATACCACCAGATACTAAGATCAATGCAATTGTTCCAACTACTGCTAATACTTTGATAACAACTGGTAAGGAATTTACCAATAAGTGCCCGAGCTTAGAGACAGCACCTTCATCATTAGATCTCTTGATCAGCTTATACCCTGCATCGTCCATACGTACAATCAATGCGACAATTCCATAAACACCAACAGTCGCAAATAAAGCAACTACCGCTACTGTTAAAATCTGAATGGTCAGACTCTCATTTAATACAGTTCCCAAAGCAATAATCACAATCTCTACAGATAAAATAAAATCCGTGGTAATCGCTGATTTCACTTTTATTTTCTCAGCTTCACTATTATTTTCTTCACTTTCCACAACCACTTCATGGCCTGTTTTCTGGCGATGAAAAAGGTACTCTATAATTTTTTCAACCCCTTCGTAGGCTAAATAGATACCTCCGATGATTAAAATAAACTTGATGGCAATAGGAAAGAAAACATTCAATAACAGTGCAATCGGAACAATTATAATTTTATTAATAAATGAACCTTTTGTAATAGCCCATAGCACAGGAATTTCACGAGAAGATAGAAATCCTGTGGCTTTCTCAGCATTTACAGCCAAATCGTCGCCTAGAATTCCTGCGGTTTTACTTGCTGCTATCTTACTAGTAACCGCAACATCATCCATTAAAGCAGCAATATCATCCAATATTGCAAATATACCTGAAGCCATATGTATTAAATATTTAGTACGGCAAAATATAAAATGATTTTATATTTCCCATTTTTTATTTTAAAATAAAAAGACATCTGGTATTACTAGATCTTATAATTTATTAATTGCTTTTTTTTTACCAATTTACAGCATTATTTATCATGCCTTCATATCATGAACGATAGAAACATAAAAAATAAAATTCTCAATTTTGCTAAAAAAGATGATCGGGTCCGCGCAGTTTTATTGAATGGTTCGCGTGCAAATCCTAAAATTAAGCCCGATCAATACCAAGATTTTGATCTATTATTTATTGTCACCGATATCGAATCTTTTATTGCTGACAAAGATTGGACCTCTTTTATTGGTAAAGTCTTGATACAGCAACTTCCCGATCAGATGTTGTTAGGAAATGATCCTGATGTAGATCGGATAACTTTTGCTTACTTAATGATTTTTGAAGATGAAAATCGAGTCGATCTAACTTTATTCCCTATCGATAAGTTCCACTCACATTTCAAAAGTGATAGTTTAACGGAAGTTTGGGTAGATAAAGATTTACTTTTTACTAAGATCGCTCCTGCTAATGATCATGATTATCATATCGCTAAACCTACTGAAAGAATGTTCATAGAGACATGCAATGAGTTTTGGTGGGTCTGCACATATGTTGCTAAAGGACTTGCCCGCCGGGAAATTCTATATGCCAAAGATACGATGGAAAGAGTAATCCGTCCTATGTTCATGAATCTAATAGCTTGGCATATCGGGGTTGAAAAAAAATTTCAGGTTGCATTTGGTAAATCGGGAAGATTTGCAGAAAAACACCTTGATCCGAAATTGTACCAAAGCATATTGCAAACATATGCGGATACGTCTATTGATAATAATTGGCTAGCACTAGTACAGATGATGACTCTTTTTAAAGATCTGCAAAAAGACCTAGCACTACATTTTGAATATAGAATCAATGTAGATGAAGCTAATAACAGTTACAACTACATTTTGAAGATAAGAAATTCGCAATAGTACCTTTTAGAAAATAATCGCACTATGCCATTTTAAAGAATAGGGTCATTAACTTTGTAACAAAAGCCCCAAAAGTATTTAACTTCTGGAGCTCTCTTTATATTTCTGCACGTCTTTTTTAGCTTAATCAGCCAGATATCCGAACTTACCTGTTTGAAAATCCTCAAATGCCTGATTGATTTCTGCTCTAGTATTCATCACAAATGGTCCGTGACTTACAATAGGCTCTAAAATAGGCTCTCCGCTCATAATCAATACTACCGCCTCATCTAACGCCTGAACATTAAATTCCTCTCCTTCATTTCCGAACATAACAAAATGGTCTGTTGGAGCCTTATCTTTACCATTTATTAGCACATTTCCTTCAATGACAATCATGGCAGTATTATAATGTGCCGGGAAAGAAAAGGATGCTTTTCCTCCAGCTTCCAATTTTGCATTCATAACATGCATGGGTGTGAAAGTTGACGCTGGCCCTTTATTTCCCTGATACTCTCCTGCAATCACTTCAATCTCTCCTTGATCGAGTTTCACTTTAGTTTGCTCGTTATTTGCAATAGCTTGATATTTTGGTGTACTCATCTTATCTTTTGCAGGTAAATTGACCCACAACTGTACCATCTGAAAGTCTCCTCCGGTTTTACTCCATTCTGTTTCATGAAATTCCTTATGCAATATACCAGATGCAGCAGTCATCCATTGAACATCACCTTCTTTAATAACTCCGCCGCCACCAGAACTATCTCCGTGCTCTACACGACCTTTATAGGCAATGGTTACGGTTTCAAATCCACGATGTGGATGTACTCCCACTCCTTTTGGAATTTCACTTGGCGGAAAATGGTAAGTTGAGTTATAATCCAGCATAATAAATGGACTCATCCTACTAGCGGAAGCAATACTTGGTATTAAATTATGTACTCGAAATCCATCTCCAACAAAGTGAGCTGCTTGCGGTTTTGCAATAATTTCTACATTTTTCATATCCTTTTCCTTTTGTATACCACAAAGTTAGCGGAAGAAAGCCTCAAATTAATTGATGTAGGATAAGAAAAATCTACGCATAATTTTGTACATTTTATATTGTTTTTATTTGGATGTCATTGAAAACCAATTCAAAAACACTATTAAATCGGTAAAAAACACCATATGTAGCCTTGATAATAATCTAAATTTGTTTTAAAATTAGATTATGATTCAGATTGCCATTTTTAGTGATATACACGGAAACCTTCCTGCACTGAATGCAGTACTAGCAGATATTCAATCAAAAAACATTTATTATAAATATTGCTTAGGTGATCTTGTGGACTTTGCTCCCTGGGGTAATGAAGTGATCGAACTGATCAAAAACGAAAAAATCCCCTGCTTAATGGGGAATCACGATGAACGTATAGCTTTCGATCTACCCATTATCCCATTAGAAAAACATGATGCTGAAGAAACTGAGAACCGCATAATTGCCATTAAACACAGTAAGGAAACTATCACACATGAAAATAAATTATTCTTGGGGCAGCTCCCTTACTTAATGCAGTTGGACTTTAAGGTCAAACATAAGCACTGGAAGATTCAATTGATTCACGGAAGTCTAGAAAGCAATGAAGCATATCTTTATGCATCAGAACCCAACAGTACTTTTGAAGATATCTTCTTTAAAACTCATGCTGATATAATAGTTATGGGTCATACACATCTCCCTTTCATCAAAGATATTGACAAAAAATGGGCAATCAACACAGGTTCCGTGGGAAGATCAAAAAAGATGTGCAAAGATGCAACTTATCTTTTAGTCGAACTTCATGAAGACCGAATACATACCGAAATCATACAGGTTCCATTTGATATTATTGCGGTAGCTCATGAAATAAAAGCTAGTGGTATACCTGATTTTTATGCGAAATTTCTACTCTCTGAATAAACAGCCGTTAAACAAGAAAAGATGTATCTCTCTTTTCTTCAACATTTAATAGTTTAATTCTTAATCTCTGACAACTCAAAATTAACGGGCTGTACTGGGTAATCCTGACTGTCTGTTTTTACTTTACTGATCTTTAGAATGACATCCAGTCCTTCATATATTTCTCCAAAGACGGTAAAATCATGATCTAAACGGGGCTGTCCTCCAATTTTTAAATATGTTGCTCTTTGCTCAGGAGTATATTTTATTTTTTTCTTCACTTCCAGATCATCAAGCTCTTTTGCTATTATTTTTTTTCCTACGACAAAATAGATCTGATTAAGGAAAGAGGCCTTCTCCGCATTTCCATCCCTTCCTGCCCCCAATGCTCCAACTTTATGAAATGCTCTTGGATCAAACTCAGCCGCTAGACGAGGTTTTTCTCTGGCCGGATCCGCAGATTCACGCTTCTCAATATCAATATCATGCTCTCCCCCCTGCACTACAAAATCTGAAATAATACGATTGAATAAAGCGTCTTTGTACACCTGAGTCTTGATTGCATTTAAAATTAAATCCCGATGAGCTGGTGTATAGTCATATAAGACAACTTTAATATTGCCATACGCTGTCTTAAAGAGCAACTGGTGCGTCTGACTTTTGACAACCGTTGCAAAAAATAAACATAAAAGAGAAAGGATGATATTTTTCATATGCTAAAATTTAAATGAAGGTAATTCATTTTTTAATAAATAGTAAAGCAGAAGTTATAATTGTTCAAAAAAACATGAATAGGTATGATAATTTGAACCTACCCCCCTATCCTTTCAAGGCAGGAAAATTAACTGGTCTTTCTATTTTCGAACGAATACATCACTAGTCTATTCCAGCTACAACTTTTCTCAGATAAACGATGATCAATAAAAGAGTTGGAGATTTTTTTATAACAAATAGAAAAGGTTTTAAAAATTTATTTTATTATAAGGAAGAATTTGGTCATTGCTGTATACATAAAATTTGAAGCAAAGCAAAGGGAGACAATTGGATCCGTCTTAAAAATTTCATATCTAAGACAAAGCCTCGGTGACTTTGTCTTAGATATGATAATAATGATAATCTTGATTGTTTATTTAATGGTATACAAATTAGTTTATATACCGATGAAAAGAGAGCTCAAACTATCAATTTTTATCAATCTTGCTTACTACTAAATGCAAGAGTATTGAACAGCAACTTTAGAATGCGCAGCATCTCCACCAAAGGGAGGATTCATTTTTTTTATAGAAACATCTATTGTTTTTGCAAATGAAAAATGATCATGTATAGCCTTTAGTATTTCATGAGCAGCAGATTCTAATAACTTCCTTTTGGGTTTCATGACCCGATGGATGATCTGATACAAAATCTCATAATTCACGGTCTTATCTAAATTCTCGTGGTCATCAATACCTGCATCAAACTTTACGGAAACGTTTACCAGAAATTCATTACCTAATAGTTGCTCTTCTACATAAAATCCAATCGGAGCAAATACGCGAACATCTTCCAAAAAAACGGTTTGTACTATCTTCATCCTACAAACCTATATTTTTATTCTGAATAAAACAGAATATGAGTTCAATTTCCTGTCACATAGAAAGTCCAATTATGCAGACTATCATCCAAGAGGGTATACATATTTTAGAATGGCGAATTTCTAAAACTCATATCCACTCACAAACGTCCCCCTTGTAAACTTACATTTTTCTTAACAAACCTGAATGCGCGATGACATATGAGAGTTTATTCTCTTATTGAGACAGAAAAATTTAATGAACAGACACAACCTCTACTTCAAAAATTAGTGTAGCATTTCCGCTAATTTCTTTCGAAACACTTAATTCTCCATATCCGAGCGAAGATGGTATATACAAACGCCATTTACTGCCTTCTTTCATGAGCTGCAGTGCTTCTGTCCATCCAGCTATCACTTCATTCACTGGAAAAGATACAGGTTTCTTCTTCTTGGCGGTTGAGTCAAAAACAGTTCCATTGATAAGGCGTCCTTCATAAAAACATTTTACACTATCGGTTAGTTTAGGAATCTTACCATTGCCCTCTTCTATTACCTCATACTGCAAACCAGAAGGCAGGCTGACCACAGTACCACGCAATGCATTTTCTTTAAGAAATGCTTCACCTTCTACCAAATTTTTTTTTGCCTCTAAGCGTAACTTTTTTAAATATCCTGTCGCGTTAGCCATATTTTTTTTTTCAAACATAGATAATTTTGTTTTATCTATAATAATAACTGCATCTCATGCGAAACAAAATTATCGATCTCCCCTCTGTTGTAAGGAATTATTTTACTTAGGAAAGATATCAATCTCTACCTCATCATTCAATTTCCAGTCGAAAACAACTGAAATAGGCCAATGGTCGGACAAAGGTTCGCCATACTGATCGACAAACTTTTCTTTCTCTACTTCATAAACTTTTGGAATTAACGTCAGCTTATCATTACTTCTGAACATGACTTTATCGATCGATTCTGATTCATTATTAATATCCATAATATCAACACATAAAAACAAGGGGTCAATAATTGGAATCACGTGATCACGTTGCAAGGTGATCCAGCAATCTTCCAGCTTTGTCTTATCCATAAACTCCACCAAGTTGTCTTCAGAGAATGAGAAGTGAGAATTAAAATCACCGGCAACTATGATTGCCTTTCCTACCGAAAACTTATTGATGTAAGTAGCCAACTGCAGATAATTAGCCCGTCTAGCCTTTGCTGCACGCGGATGATCCTGAGAGTTAGCATGAATATTATAAAAATCAACCTCAACACCTAAGCCTAAATGCACAGTACAATGACTAAAGCCTTTTGGTGTTAAACGATCTGATCCCGTCCTATTCTGCCATTCAATTCGCTTAAAATTGGTTATCGGATATCGGGACAAACTATCCAGGCCATCCCCAAAAATAGCTAAACCCATACTGATGGTACGGTAAGGGTGAGAATTACCACCTTGGTATAAGTAGGTATTGTAATTAAAATCTTCTTGAATATGCACAATGTCAAAGTCATTACATAGCATACCTATAGTCGCGATACTAGTAGATCGATTTGTTTTGGCTGCAGAAATAACTTGGGGTAAACCTGCAATATTATAAGTTATAATAGAAAAATTGCCCGATCTATCATCGGACAATTCATATTCTTGTTCATGTATAAAAACACGGACTTTCCTTCGTATCAAAGATTTCCATAACTCATGTAGATATTGAAAAAACATATATGCTTACAACTAGTCTATTTTCAATGACAAATATAGAATGCCCATATTAAATTACAATAACCCTACGATTAAACTTCATTAAATCATTTTTGTTTACAGCATCTGGTCAATAGCATCCCATAATTTAATCCGCTTTTGTAGAGCAATTTTTGAAACCTGTTCCACTTGCTTCCACTTTACAGGATCAGCCTCACAAAGCTCCATAATCATCTTCATTGCCAGGGGACCATGTTCATCTGCATCTAATTCAATATGTCTTTCAAAATAATAAAGCAGCTTTTCCAAATTTGAATTTGGAAAATTTAGCTGGATCTCTTTTAAAATAGAAGAAAACATATCCGGTATCAAATCTTCTCTTCCGAAAGTAAACGCAGCTGCGATTTCATGAGCTGTTCCATTTGCAATAACATCAAAAGTAAATATTAAAAATTCTTTTATGTTCGGGTGCAAAGTACTTTCGGCAATAACTTTTAAAATATCACCACCTTCATAAACATCTTTTAGAAAATTATTAACTTCACTACTGTCCCCCCTCAGTGTATCTAAAGCATCCAGATACATTTCAAAATGGCTCAATCTACGACCATCTATATATTCATCGGATTCCTCGGCAACAACAATTTCATTAATTAAATATCTGGTATTCGGAAATTTTGAAGGATACCATGGCGTTGTTGTACAGGTTAATTTCTGCTGTAATGCTTTCAATAACGACATAAAATCCCACACAGCATATATATGCCCTTGCATAAACACTTGAAGATCTTCAATAGTTTTTATTTTATAATAAAGTGGGTGTGCAAGTAATTGATTTCGCTCGGTAGCAATGAAGGCATTAACATTATTGATGTATTCCATATCTTATGATTTGAAAGCAAAAATAGGTTCTCAAAATGAAAACTCTTCTGTTTTAAAAAAAATTGACGTCTTATTTACATATGATCACCTATGCTTGTTTAGGTCCGGCTAAAAAAATAGAAAAGCTTGAAGTGGGGAACCTCAAGCTTATCGTTAGCCATATATTAACCTATTTTATGAAAAGTATTTGTAATTAAAACGACCGACTTATTAAATTATTGTGCTTCGTTTTATTTTTTTTATAATTATTATCAAAATTAATATTTGTTAATAACTGCTGTCCTCCCTAAATATACCATTATTAGAGTTGATGTATATATAACGATAGCATGGATGTTTTTATTATCTCTCAAAAAAAATAATGCAAATTCCAGTGAATATTAAACTTCTAAGGTATATTTATTGTTGTACAAGAGTAATTCAATTAAAACACAATCGATATGGCAGATTTCAATTTAGAAGACTTTGTAAATATTTTAAACAATAAGGAGGTTTTTCAGTACTTGATTGATAAGAAAGTAATCAAGGAAAAAAAGTTTTTAGAGACATATGAATACGAGAAGGAATTACATGAGCTGCAAATTGAGCTAACGGCGATTCAAAATAAAGTCATATCAGACAATAAACGTGTTTTGGTTATTTTTGAAGGTAGAGATGCTGCTGGTAAAGGTGGTGCTATAGAAAGATTGGTAGAATATTTAAATCCTAAAAAATTAAGGGTAGTCAGCCTCCCTAAACCAACTGCAGAAGAATCAACTCAATGGTATTTTCAACGCTATTTCAAACAGCTGCCCAATGCAGGGGAAATTGTGTTCTTTGACAGAAGCTGGTATAACCGGGCTGTTGTTGAACCAGTTTTTGGTTTCTGTACTCCAGAACAACACACGCTATTTTTAAAACAAGTTAATGAAGTAGAAGAACTTTTAATACAGGATGGAGTTATCATCATTAAATTCTTTTTAAGTATATCTAAAGAAGAGCAGGCGAAGCGACTGGAAGAAAGGAGAACAGACGTTTTAAAACAATGGAAAATTGGCCCTCTTGACCAACAGGCGCAAGAAAAATGGAGTGATTATACCAGTTATATCAAGACATTATTTAAAACTACCGGCACCAAATTATCACCGTGGATAGAAATTGAAACGGATAACAAGAAAAAAGCCCGTCTTGAAGCGTTCAAAATCATCATTAATCAGATTGCAAATCAAAAGAGAGAAAAAACAGAAGATTTTGTTAAAATCCATAATTAAATTCGAAATCGGAAAAGAGTGCGTTATTTCGTCTCTTTTCCGCTAATTGAACCTTCTACTCCTATTACTTTAATTACTTTATCACCCAGTCTTGTTATATCCGACTTAAGCCCAACCATAACAGTCATAATATTGATTGGAGTGTCCTGTATTTTATTAAATGAATGTAAATAACCGATTTCCAAACCCAGGAAAAAACCATTAAATCGATAATCAGCACCAACCCCGAGTTTGCCTGAAAAAGAGAATTTTTTCTGATTTTCAATTTTAGCGATACTGTTGACAGCATCGACCTTCACTCTTGGTTCTGTCAAGAATCCAACACCAGGACCTGCATAAGCATAGGCATTTAATTTCTTTAGCTGTTTACGAATCCCCCCAGCTAGGGAGAACATGTAAAAATTAGCATTAGCATCCTCTATCTTATAAGGATACTGATTGTCCTGAATCTTTTGCTTGTAATCAAACGATAATGTATATAAAGCTGGATATAGATAATACTTTGGATTTTTCAATGAAATATCCAAACCTAAACTTCCTGAAAACTTTGGAGACAGAACATCTTTTGTCTTACCTAACGGAAAGCCCATTCCTGTTCCACCAAAATAATACACTTTGCGGTAATGAAGTGTATCTACACCCGACTGGGCAAAAACAGAGCAACACAAGAACAAACAAAATACAGTTGTTAAAATACTCTTCATAAAAAACGAATCTATTATTGTATTACAATAATAGACTCTAAAAGTTTTATATATGATCAATTATATTAAAAATAATTTTTTGACTGTGGTCCCTGACTAAACAATAAATCCACAATGCTCAAATCTGAATAAAATCCATTTTTCTCCTCAAACACTTGGTAATAAGGTTTCGGGTTTAATAAGAGACTTTCTTTCTTGGGATGGATACGGTCTCTAAAATCCAGCGCATCGGGAACCGACCTAAAATATTCATCTGTAAAAGACAATTCACGCTTTAATTTTAATGATTTTAACAAGAGCTCAAGCTGCGCAATATTGAAGTCAAATAGAAAATCAAACTTCTTATTGTAAAACTGAGCGAAATCATCCTCATAATATTCAAAATAAGCAGAATTGCGATATGCGGCTTGAAGACTCAACCAATGTAATCGTTGCCAGTCAAACTCATAGGAAATGCGCTTTTCCGACATCGGTGAACGTTCCTTTTTACTATGCTGTATGGGTACAATCAATTCCTGTATACCATTTGCAGTTGCAATACGTGTTCTAGAACGATAAGTTTGCTTTTGGAAATTATCATACTTCTCAATCAATACAGGTAACGCATTTTGTTGGATACAATGAAAATAAGAAACCGGAGGTAAGTAGCAAGTCGTTAATAATAAATGAGTTGACATAAAAAATCGTTGTATTTTACTTTATCTACTGCAAAAATAACTTAAATTAGGGATATTTGCAGGTAAGATTTACAATAGTTATCACGTTTACATGAAACAAAAAGCATTAGCAGCACTTCTATACCTTTTCGCTTTGATGCCATTTTGGTTCATTTATATGATATCCGATGTGTTATACTATGTATTCTATTATATAATAAGATATCGCAAAAACGTCGTATTTAATAATCTTAGAAATTCATTTCCTGAAAAAGATGAAGAAGAGATTATTAATATAGCGAAGAAATTTTACCGTTTTTTTCCTGACATGATTCTTGAATGTCTAAAGTTCAAGAGTATAAGCCGCGCTGAAGTAAAAAAAAGAATCACACTAATTGATGATCATGAATTAACTAAGCACTTGGACCAAAATAGAACAGTTATTGCCGTCACTGCACATTATGCCAATTGGGAATATGGTATTCACCGTTTAGGTGCCATTACAGAAGCTCCGACCCTCATTGTATACAAACCGCTAAATAATAAAACCATAGACAGTGTTTACAATCAGGTCCGTTCTCGATTCGGCGCTATTATGGTCCCAATGAAACAAATAGTGCGGCATCTAGCTAAATTAAGAGGAAAACCAAGTGTCAGCGTTTTTGTAGCAGATCAAGCTCCTTTACATTCGGATGCTGACTATTTTCTACAGTTCTTAAATCAGGAAACGCTTGTTTATACCGGTGTTGAACGAATTTCTAAAATGACCAATGGTCCTATAGTTTTTTGCCATATCGGAAGAAAAGAGAAAAGAGGATATTATTTTTGTAAATTTACAACATTAATTGAAGACCCATCTTCTTACTCCGACAAGGAAATAACCCATATCCATAATGCTTTTACGGAAAAAATAATCCGCGAAGAGCCACAATATTGGCTTTGGACACATAGAAGATGGAAAAGAAAACGTAGAAAATGAAAAATTACCCTAAAGTAGCTGTTGTTATTTTAAATTGGAACGGGAGATTTTTCTTGGAAAAATTTTTACCTTCCGTATATAATAGCAGTTACCCAAATATAGAATTCGTAATTGGAGACAATGCCTCTACAGATGATTCTTTATCATTTGTACGCGCTTCATACCCAAAAATTACCATCTTAGAAAATACGGAAAACTATGGTTTTGCAGGTGGTTATAACCATATTCTATCACGTGTGGAAGCAGATTATTTTGTGTTGCTTAATTCTGACGTGGAAGTTACACCAAACTGGATAGAACCTGTCATCGAAATGCTTGAACGAGACACTCACCTTGTGGCCGCACAACCTAAAATACTAGCCTTTCACAATAAAGCAAAATTTGAGCATGCCGGTGCTGCGGGTGGATACCTCGATCGCTATGGATTTCCATTCTGCTGTGGACGCATTATGGATAAAGTCGAATATGATTTGGGACAATATGATGATGAAAAAGAAATTTTTTGGGCATCGGGAGCCTCACTGTTTATAAAAAGCTGGGCTTGGAAAGAAGCACAGGGACTGGATGAAGATTTTTTTGCTCATATGGAAGAAATAGACCTTTGTTGGCGCTTAAAAAGAATGGGATACCGAATTGGTTATTGTCCAGACTCGACGGTATATCACGTGGGTGGCGGAACATTAAATGCCAGTAATCCACAAAAGACTTATTTAAACTTCCGGAACAATCTGTTTATGCTGCAAAAAAATGTTCCTATAGGGCAGCTATTTACAGTTATATTCATCCGCTTCTGGTTTGATTTTGCTGCCTTATTGAAATTTGCTTTTGATAGAAAATTTAAAGATGCCTGGGCTGTTAGCCGAGCACATCAAGCTTTCTTCCTGAATATTTTCAAAAACGCTAAAAAAAGAAAAAATCATATTAAAACCGAAAATAAGACTGGTCAATATAAAAAATCAATAATCAATGATTTCTATCTGGATAAGAAACAAAAATTTTCTGACCTAGATCAAGAGAGCTTTTTTTAAAGGCTTTACTAAGAGTAAGTAAAAACGCATAAAAATGCAGCTCTTATCAATAGCTGCATTTTTCATTAATTTCTGTTTGCAAATAGACTAAACGTACTTTTTATTTGTAAATTCGCAACATGTCATCCATGGATATTGAACAAAAAATAACTTCACTAACGCAAGAGCTCAACCATTATAATTATCAATATTATGTGTTGGCTCAAAGCCTTATTTCAGATTATGATTTTGATCTGAAAATGAAAGAATTGGAAGCCTTAGAAGCACAATACCCTGAATTCGCAGATCCCAACTCGCCTACACAACGTGTTGGTGGTGATGTAACGACAAAATTTGAGACCGTTAGACATCGCTGGCCAATGTTATCATTAGGAAATACCTATAATCAAGATGACCTTCGTGATTTTGATCAACGGGTACGTAAAATAATCGGCGATAATTTTGAATACATCTGTGAATTAAAATTTGATGGACTATCCATCAGCCTTACTTACCTGAATGGTAAACTGGTAAAAGCGGTAACACGCGGAGATGGAACACAGGGCGATGTGGTAACCAATAATGTCAAAACAATAAGAAGCATCCCTATTCATCTAAAAAAGGGAAATTATCCTGAAGAATTTGAAATAAGAGGTGAAATCTTTATGCATAAAAATGCTTTTTTACGCCTGAATTCTGAAAGAGAAGAGAATGAAGAACAAACTTATGCTAACCCACGTAATTTTGCCGCAGGAACGATCAAATTGCAGGACTCGGCTGAAGTAGCCAAAAGACCATTAGATTGTTTCTTGTACTTTTTATACTGTGAAAACAGAAACAAATTATTCCATAATCATTGGGAAAGTCTAGAAGCTGTCAAAGAATGGGGATTTCACGTTTGTGAACACACTCAAAAATGCCAGACGCTAGATGATGTTTTCTCCTTCATCGATTACTGGGATGATAAAAGACATGACCTGAGTTATGAAATCGACGGTATTGTCATTAAAGTAAATGATTATGGCGCACAAGAGGAACTGGGATTTACAGCAAAGAATCCACGTTGGGCTATTTCTTATAAATTCAAGGCTGAACGTGTTGAAACCCAACTCGAATCCATCAGTTACCAAGTCGGACGTACTGGAGCAGTTACTCCTGTTGCCAATTTAAAACCTGTTAGTTTAGCAGGCACAACTGTAAAACGAGCTTCTTTACACAATGCGAATGAAATAGCAAGACTTGATCTTCATAAGGGAGATACTGTTTTCGTAGAAAAAGGTGGTGAAATCATTCCGAAAATACTTGCAGTTAATGTAGATAAAAGATTGTCATCTGCCAAACCTTATGCATATCCGACACATTGCCCTGAATGCAATACCGAACTGATTCGTCAGGAAGGCGAAGCCGTTCATTATTGTCCAAATGAAGATGGATGCCCGCCTCAGATTATAGGAAAAATGCAACACTTCATTGGCCGTAAAATGATGGATATAGAAGGATTAGGCGATGAAACTATAGAAACTTTCTATAGGAAAGGGATTCTTAAGAATGTTGTTAATATCTATGGATTAAAAGATCATCAGGACCAATTACAGCAATTGGAGCGTTTTGGACAAAAATCTATCGACAATATGTTGAAGGGAATTGAAAAGTCCAAAGAAAAGCCATTCGAAAAATTACTCTTTGCATTAGGGATTCGACATGTTGGCGAAACAATTGCTAAAAAACTAGCACAACATTTCAAAACAATCGATGCGATTAAGGCTGCTTCTGTTGAAGAAATAGCTACTGTGCAAGATATCGGAATCCGTATTGCGGAAAGTATACATGAATACTTACATGTACCGGCCCACGAAGAGTTAATAGCAAAACTAAAATCTTACGGTTTACAGTTTGAAATTGAAGAGAAAGAAGTAATTTTGGACAGTAATGCATTAACTGGCCAAACATTTCTGATATCGGGTGTATTTACAAATCATTCGAGAGAGGAATTAACTGCACTTATTGAAAGTAATGGGGGTAAAATGGTTTCCAGTATTTCAGCAAAATTAAGCTACCTGGTAGCGGGAGATAAAATGGGGCCTTCAAAATTAGCAAAAGCAGAAAAACTAAACATCAAGATGATCACTGAAGATGAATTATTAGCTTTGATCGCAGATACAACAAGTATATAAATTAAATATTAATCTTTACAAACAACACAATGAACGAGCTTCATGGAGCTGGTGTAGCATTAGTTACACCTTTCAACGCAGATGGAACAGTTGATTTTGATTCTTTAGCACAGCTAATTGACTATCAAATTGACTCAGGTATGAATTATTTAGTCTCTTTAGGTACTACTGGTGAAGTAGCAACATTAACGAAAGACGAACGAAAGCGTATCTGGGATTTCACTGTCAAACAGGTGAATGCTCGCGTACCATTGATTGCGGGTATCGGAGGAAATAATACGGCAGAGATTGTAGAGCAGATCAAAAATTTTGATCCTACAGGATTCTGTGCTATACTATCCGTATCTCCTTATTATAATAAACCAGTACAGGAAGGAATATATCAGCACTATAAAGCAATAGCTGAGGCTTCTCCCTTACCTATTATTTTATATAATGTACCAGGACGTACAGGAAGCAACATGACTCCTGCCACGACAATACGCTTAGCAAAAGATTTTAAGAATATCGTTGCAACAAAAGAAGCTTCTGGCAACTTTGCTCAG
Organism: Sphingobacterium kitahiroshimense; assembly: GCF_025961315.1. Classification (NCBI taxonomy): domain Bacteria; kingdom Pseudomonadati; phylum Bacteroidota; class Sphingobacteriia; order Sphingobacteriales; family Sphingobacteriaceae; genus Sphingobacterium; species Sphingobacterium kitahiroshimense. The sequence continues at coordinate 2,034,238 of NZ_JAOQNK010000001.1, forward strand.
TTTAACGAGATCTTAAGAGATAAACCAGCTGATTTCTTACTGATTTCGGGTGATGATCCTGCAACCTTACCTATGATGGCTTTAGGTGCAGTGGGAATCATTTCTGTTGTTGGAAATGCATATCCAGCTCAAGTTTCAAAATTAGCTGCATTATGTACTGCAGGTAGTTTTACTGAAGCTAGAACAATCCACAATGCGTTGCTTGAAATAACAGATCTTTGTTTTGTTGAAGGAAATCCTTGTGGGGTTAAATATATCCTACAAGAAAAGGGTATCGGTCAAGATTATGTACGCCTACCTTTAATACCGGTATCAGCAAACATTCAGACTGCTATTAAAGCAGAAATGCAAAAACTAAAATAAAATACCATACTATAATCATTGTATATTTAAAATCTATTAATTATCTTTGCACTTCCGTAAGTACGGAGAAAAATTAATAAACATAATTATTTAACAAAATGCAACAGTACGAATCTGTAATCGTTCTTACCCCGTTGCTTTCTGAAGATGCTGCGAAAGAAGTAATCGCAAAATTCAAAAACATCTTAGCAGAAGGCGGAGCCGAAATTGTCGCTGAAGACAATTGGGGTTTGAAAAAATTAGCGTATCCAATCCAGAAAAAAACAACTGGGTTTTATCACTTAACTGAATTCAAGGCTCCAGGAGAATTAATCAATAAATTAGAGGTTGAATACAAACGTGATGAGCGTGTAATGCGTTTCTTAACTATTGCTTTAGACAAACATGCTAAAGCTTATAGCGAGAAAAAACGTAGCGGTGCATTCAACAAAAAAGCGGAAACTAAAACTGAGGAGGGATCAAACTAATGGCTAACGAAAATATCCAATACGTAACTGCCCCTAAAGTAGAGGACAATCGTAAAAAGTATTGCCGTTTCAAAAAGAATGGTATCAAATACATCGATTATAAAGATGCTAACTTCTTGATGAAATTTGTGAATGATCAAGGTAAAATTTTACCTCGTCGTTTAACTGGTACGTCATTGAAATTCCAACGTAAAGTAGCTCAAGCGGTTAAACGTGCTCGTCACATCGGCTTGTTACCTTACTTAGCTGATTCATTAAAATAAGGAGGACTAGAGAACATGGAAGTTATTTTAAAACAAGATATCAAAGGCTTAGGTGAGCAAAATGATATCGTAAATGTAAAGCCAGGTTACGGTCGTAATTATTTAATCCCTCAAGGATTTGCTATTCAAGCGACTGTATCAGCAAAGAAAGTTTTAGCTGAAAACATTAAACAAGCTCAGTTCAAACAAGATAAAATTAAGAAAGACGCTACTGAATTAGCTACTAAGTTGGAAACTATTAAGTTATCAATCGGTGCTAAAGCTGGTGAAACTGGTAAAATCTTCGGTAAAGTAAACAGCATTCAAATTGCTGATGCTTTGAAAGCTAAAGGTTTTGATGTTGACCGTCGTCGTATTACTTTCGAAGTAGAACCTAAAGAAATTGGTGAATACTTAGCAAACTTAAACTTACACAAAGAAGTGAAAGTTCAAGTTCCTTTCGAAGTAATTGCTGAGTAATTCTTATTCAGTTTAACATATAGAAAAGGAGATAATTTCGATTATCTCCTTTTTTTATGACGTATATCGCGCTTATATTGAAGCAGTCTGTCTATCTAGTGGAATAAAAGAGGGTAATCATAAATAATATGATTACCTTCTTTTATATTATGAATATTCCCTAGATGAGTTTTCCGTATTTCAGTTCAATATGAAATTGCTATGTTATTTTATAATACCGCTCTTTTTTCATTCATCCTTATGATGAAATCTATATAAAAGGATTTCAATAAAATGAGTTCATGCACAAAGCTCAGCTATAAAATTCATAATATCGGGATTACAATTTTAACATAAGACCTACTGCTCCACCACCAAACAATGAATTTCTGTTTTTATCTCGTCCCCAAACCTTCCATAAGGTTTTCCCAACCTGTGTAACTGCATCATCTTCTTTACTCACGTAATTAAAGCTAGGGGCTACAAATACGGATAGTTTTTTATTTAGACGTAGCTCCGGAATCAATCTAAAACTAGAATGGTTATTGGATAATAATTTAAACTTATCTGTAAACTGATTTCGGCTGGATATCTCAGCTCGTAGCATAAATCTGCTGCCGTGTAAAAAAATCGCTCCTAAACCTGCTTCAAAAGCATAACGGGCAGTGTTATCATCTTTCAATGATACATGCGCTCCTAAAATGCTGTAAAGAACACGACCACCAGATCGGAATTGCACACCTAAATATGCATCTTGATCAATAGCAACAGAAATACTCTTCTCACCATTTTTAATTAAATTTAATAAGCCAATTGCATAGTCGCTGCTATCTGCAATATTAACTAACCCAGCAAGCTGAATACCTTTTACTTTATTGCCAATGTTGGCTATACCTGCAACTTGATTGCTGACAGTACCTTTACTTTGATTAAATCCACCTGCTAGTTGTGTCGCTCCTGTCCCTTCTTTCATCATATTGCCAATTCCAGAAATTTGAACTCCTTTCACCGTATCGGCCTTATTTAGTCCTCCCGTTAACTGCACCCCTTTGACATCACCAAATACTTGATTCGATATTCCTGCTACCTGCACACCATTTACATCGCCTCCCACGACATTGAACCCTCCTACTAACTGTACTCCTTCCATGTCATATTGATTGAGATTAAAAACTCCACCAATTTCTAAACCTTTTACCCCCGCAGTAGAACCTCCTAGGATATTTATTGAAAATTTATTAACAATCTGTGAGCGGATAAAACCATGTGAACTTAATCCCGGAGTCATCGATATCTGATATGGACTATATAGGAAAAGTCCGCCAAGGTTCATATTTTGAATACTTTGCGCCGGTGATAAAAATACTCGTCCAAAAAAAGATCGATAAAAACCATTGTCTTGCTCATATCCGGTAAAGTAACCATACTTTCTTTTTTTATTGCCAACTTCTGTATCGATGGGAAAAATCACTAAAACACTTGTATCACGAAACATTGCTTTACTTACATTAACAGCAATCAAACTAATTTTTTTCTTAACATCAAGTTCGAAATAACCATTTTTATCGGTTAAAGTAGAAAGTAGTGCATCGCGATCAAAAATACTAGCGTCAGAAATAGGTTTGTTGGTTCGAATATTTTTGATATAGCCCGTGATAACAACTTTATTTTTATCCTGCGACTGCACTTCAACGTCTACTGCCATACGTTGTGGCGTATATTGTATAATAATATGCTTGCCAATTTCCTTAAAACTATATTCCTTTCCTAACGTATGATCCAAAAAACCATATAGTGATCCCTTATATGCCGATACTTGAATCACACTATCCGTCTGCAGTATATTGCTATTAAAAGAAAACAAAGTACCATGCTTTTCATTCAGCACCTGAAAAATTTGACCTACTGTCATATTCGAATAAGCAGGTATTTGAATCTGGGTCGCTAACTGTTGCTGTGCATCCGCTTTTGAAAAGCTAAACAAAACTAAAAATATGAATAGGTAACTAAACTTTTTTAAAAGTGGAATCTTAGTGATATGATTGATAAATTTTACCAAAAACATGATTATCTAGTTATATGAATAATTGAATCTTTAATAATAACCTTACATTTAAATGTGTCCGATATGACCTGTAAAATTTGATTTAGACTATTTTGTTGAAATGTTGCCGTTAACAAAAGCTTTTTATCTGCTTCGAGATCAATAACAATTTTTTGATCATACGCCTTAATTAATAGTTCTACGACACGCTCTAACTTGGTATTTTCAAAGACAAACTCACGATCTACATAGTATGTATAAAACAAGTCTGGCATCTTTTTGACTGATACTTTAGTGGTATCATTATCTTGGATCGTAATCATTTCTTTAGGATGCAAGTAAACCTCCTTATTGCTGTATGAAACTTTGACCAAACCTGTTGCTACAATTACTTCGGTAGCTCCTTCATAACGACGCACATTAAAACTCGTGCCCAAAACAGTAATCTGGCTCTTACCTGATTTAATCACAAAAGGATGTTCTTTGTCTTTAAACACATCAAAAAACACCTCTCCTTTCTCTAATTTTACGTTTCTCTGTTTACTCATCCATGTTCGGGAATAAACAATTTCTGAGTTCTTATTGAGTGTAACTCGAGAACCATCTGGCAGTGAATCTGAGAGGACAGCGGTAGCACTAAAAAGATTTTTTTCTTGCTTATAACTATTATTAAATAAATAAAACCCTAATGAACAGATGACCAGCACTCCAGCCGCTGCCCACCAGTTCCATTTTATCGTTACTGTTTTATTCTCAGCAACTTCTATTACTCCAGCAACTCTATTTTCTTTAGCGAATTTAAAATTTTCCCAAGCTCGATCGACATCTACCTCTGGTGCTTCAAGTGGTTTAGGTAAACGGTCCCACATATCTTTTATTTTTAAATATTCAGTTCTATTCCTAATATCTTGTTCCAACCAGTTTTTGATTCTAATATTTTCTTCTTCATTGGTTTCTCCAATGATGTATTTTTCTAGCAATTCCTTATTCATAATATATAAATGATATAAAAAATAATTACAGTTAAATAATCCATCAGCTCAAGACGTAAGTGTCGCAACGCTTTGGTCATATGTCCTTCAACAGTTTTAATGGAAAGATCCAATGTCTGAGCAATATCTTTATATTTCATCTCTTGAAAACGGCTCAGCTCAAAAACAGTACGACTCTTTTCAGGTAGCTTAGCTAGTGCTACTTGTAGTTTTTGATCAAGATCTTTTGCACTTTGATCGACAGCAGGAACAACTTCTTGCCTACTTTGCTGATAAGATTGATATTTCATCTTTCTCTGCTCTTTTTTTAAGAAATTCATACTTTCATTATAGATAGCACGATATAAGTAAGCTTTTAAAGATGTATGTACTTCTTCCTCCCAATTTTTCTCCCATAGACGCAAGAATACTTGCTGTACGATCTCTTCAGCACTCTCACTATCTCTCAAATAACGAAATGCAGAACGGTGCAATTCCTTATAGTACAAACGAAACAGTTGCTCAAATTTCTTTTCTTTATTTTCTGACATTGATTGAATTTTCCGGATTCATGAAACAATCTACTTTTATTTATGACAACTGAACTGGCCTATACCCTTACACTAATTTCATTTCTTTTTATTGATTCAAATTTAAAATATATAAAACGATAATATTTTATTTTTTTTCAAGGGTATCGTGATGTTATGTTGTCATAAAGGAAAGACGAATAATTAATCAATACACATACAAATACGTTTAGAAAAATGAAAACAACATTAAAAACTGCCCTTATGGGATTGACATTATTAGGATTGTCCACCGCAGCAAAAGCACAAGAAGTTACTTATGGACTTCAAGTTGGAAGCAATTATAACATGACATCTTTTGGTAACAAATCCGTCAAAGATAATAATGGGAAAGTGGGTGTTTCTGTCGCTGGGTTTGCCCGTATTGGAAATGAATTATTCTTTCAACCGGGTTTAGGAGTGAGCTTGTTACGTAAAGAATATACTTTTGACAAAAATGAGAAAACACCAAAATTCTATCAGATAAATTTACCGCTTCAGATAGGATATAAGTTGATCAATGATGGCGATTTTAATTTACGTGCTATGTTGGGACCACAATTGAATTATGACATTAAAACCGTTAAATCAACAGCAACTACTGATTATAAAAAGTTTTCTTTTGATGGTCGAATTGGATTAGGTCTTGATATTAGCAAATTGACATTAGATGCCTATTACAGTCATGGATTTAGCAGTATTGATAAAACTCTTGATGCTAAAAACAAAACGGTAGGCATCATGGTAGGCTACAAATTTTAATTAAAATAATTTTCAAATCACGAGCGTTATCCTAAAGAATAACGCTCGTTTTTTTTGTAAAACTGATCATTACAATTTAACAATGATTTAAAAAAACTATTTATTATCGATCATCTTTATACGGCCTTCTTCCTGTGTTACAAGTTGTTTTTCGACAGCTATGCCAATCGCATAACGCATCGAAAATTCAATTTGCTTACCCATTTTCTGAAAATCAAATTGACGAGCCAAGTATCGGACTAAATCATCTTCAACGATACTTAAATTCTGTTCGACGGCTTCTTGCAATGCTACTATAATTTCCTCTGGGGCTATATCTTCTGAATTTCTTCCTATTCCAGCATTTGACCGATAATAGTTGATATCAACCACACTTTGTTCCTTCCAATAAAATGGTTGACGGTGTTTGGTTACTTGCGAAGGAACATCTACTATTATTTCAGATAGAATTCGCTCGATTTTAACACTAGGTTTGGCTTCCCAATGTTCCATAATACGCTTATATAAAAAAGACTTACTTATGGGTGATTCATGATGAATAAGCAACTCCATCTGTCTATGGATCAATGCCCTATTCCCAAGATCTTCTAAGCCCTCTGCTCCGATAGCAAATGCTTTTGGCAAATGAGTGCTCTCATAAGGGATCTGTTTAGAAATTATAGGAGAATAATCAATTTCTTCAATATGATATCCATTCTGATGAATACTTTCTGTGACGTTAGCTACAATATGGTCATGCTCTTCTGTTTTTAATAGCAATGCATTAACTTTTTCCAAAATAGATTCAACTATAAGGTCAGCATTCTCAATCCAATCCAATGTCCAGATTCTAAAAATATTCCAACCTAAACTTTCCAACATTTTTGGTAATACCAGTTCGCGGTCGTTGGTAGTTTCCGCTTGAAAATAATTAAGTCCATCTAATAAAATCGATAAAATATAGCGTTTCGGATGTTCGGGATGAACAATACCTAAATCAACTCTATAGTCAGATGTTCCTATATTGACATTGACGATTAATCCTTCGGCACGTAATCTATTTGCGATATTTTGGGTTAAATTAGCATGATTATCTGTCGTGGTTATTTGGCTAGCATCTAGTACAAGGTGTCCTTTTTCGGCAAAAGTCAGAAAATTTTTCAAACCCGCGACTCCTTCTGAAGCTGTACGATTTAAGTTTATCTGATCAGATCGAAGTGTTGCAAAAACTTTCATTTCCTCTCGAGCCCGAGTTACCGCAACATTCAGCCTTCTCCAACCACCTTCCCTATTCAACGGTCCAAAATTCATACTCACTTGACCATTTTCATCTGGTCCATATCCAATTGAAAACAAAATCACATCTCGTTCATCACCTTGAACATTTTCTAGGTTTTTAATAAAAATAGGTTCATCACTTTCCGTAGCCCATGCTTCCAGCTCCGAATCAAGTCGATACAACTCGTTTAGCTTATCTTCTATAAGATTCTGTTGCACTTGACTAAAGGTGACAATACCGACACTCTGTTTTCGAGTTTTTTCATTCTGAAACCGTCTTGCGACATCTTCAACGATGGCCTGTGCTTCGAATTTATTCTGTCGGGTTTTACCCTTGTCATAATGACCTGATACATGCTGGTACGTGACACGACTATTTAGATCATCTGCTGATGGAAATGTTAATAATTTATTGTCGTAATAATGTGCATTACTAAAAGCAATAAGACTTTCGTGTTTACTTCGATAATGACGTAACAAATATTTTGAAGGAAATGATAAAGAAAGACAGTCATCTAAAATACTTTCAAGGTCCTCAATTTCCATATTTTCCTCATCTACTTTATTCGTCATGAAGAATGATGTTGGAGGCATCTGTTTTGGGTCACCTACTATAACCGCGTGTTTAGATCGAGCTAAAGAACTGACAGCTTCACAAGTGGGTAATTGAGAAGCTTCATCGAAAATTAATAAATCAAACTGGTCCGGATTTACCTCAAAATATTGAGCCACTGAAATTGGACTCATAAGCATACACGGAGCTAAACGAGGCAGTAATGCTGGAATTTGATCGAATAGCTTTCGAATGCTTACACCACGTCCCCGATTTTTAATAGCACGCTGTAAAATTGCTATTTCAGATCCTTGAAGAGCTTCAATAGTATTATTTGGCAACCGTTCATTAAGTCGTAACAATAATTCCTTTCTAGTCAATTCAGTGAAAGAATTTGCAATTTGTTTATACTTTTCGATCTTATCTTCAAATAATCGAACATTAAACATATTAAGTGCTTCATGCGAAGCGATCACTTGATTGGCCAGATTGTAATGAATGATATAATCAAAATGTTCCAAAAGATGTTCTTGTTTAAGATCATCTTTTTCATACAATTCAATAAACCAGTTTAAATCTAATGATATGGCTTTTTCTTTTGTTTTCGAATAATTTGTCCAATTCTTTAAATAATCAATCTGATCAATAATACCAGAAATTTTACCTTCGATATCAGTCAGCCAATCGACCTGAACAGGATAAGACCGAATATCTAATTGCGTTAAAGTTTGAAAATCATTACTCTTAATAAGTAGTGTACCCCATACCTTTGTTAAACTTTGTAAAGTATATTCTTGATTTGGGATCAATTGGGATGTTTTTGTTTTCGACTTTTCAATCCACTTTTGTACAATATCAGTTACGGTAACATTACTTAATGCTATTAATTGTCCATTAATTATTTTCAGTGTCTCAATTTGCTCCTGCACAAGTTTTAAATTAGTATCTTCTTGCAGGTAAGAGCTGCCTAAGCCTTGGTGGATTGCCTCATACTCTTTAGACTCAACTACTGCTCTTATTTGTTGAAAGGCATTGACATAAGCAAAAAACTGATCGAAGGTTTCATCTTCATGTAAAGGTATGGTACTAAAAGCTGACAAACCTTTCTTTACTTTTCTTTTTTTAAACCATTTTGGTAAAAACCAAGTTTGTTTTGCCTCATTCCATAAAGATTCTAATGCTGTCAAATTAGCATCGAGCACGCTTTTGTGAGCATGATTTAATAAAACCTGACGTCTGCTCTGATATATTTCAAAATGAGAGATCCATTTCTGTAATCGCTCTTCTTGCGATTTGCTTAATAGCATCTTCCAAAGCGATAAATCCGTCTCAGGAAGTTCCGTTAAGGACTTAATAAGCTGATCGAATAAATATAAATCTGACCAAGATAAGTTCTGAATCGGCATATCAAAATTTGATATGAACTGACGTAGCAATTGCCCATACTCCAACAGAGTATGATTTAATTCTACAGCAGAGGATACAACTTCCTGTTGGATAGCACTTGAGTATTGCACAAGAGCAATACCTTTGAACGGATTCTGAATAGGATTAGCGATAATCTTTGAAACAGAATTTAAATCGATTACCAGATCTTTCCATGTTCGCCATTTCTCATTTGTCAAAGAATCAAAAAATGTTTTAGGGAGATCGATTTTAGCGAACTGATAAGATTCTAAAGTTGTTAATGCTGTAATACTATCGTACAAACTCCAGCCAATAGGTTGCTGTTTATGCAATTGGCTAATATAAATCTGTAACTCTTTTTTAGCATTTATTAAATGATTGGCCTCATCTTGAAAATTAAAATTACCCTTCAACTGCGGCTGTTCCAAAGTTTCTGCAAGCTGTGACAGTAGATCTGATTTTTTTGCTTTATTGGAGTGTAGTTCCAAACAGAAATTGGATAGACCTATTGCTGCCAATCGCTTATATACAACATCTAATGCGGCTTTCTTCGCAGCAACAAACAATACTTTTTTGCCCTGATAAAGTGCATTTGCAATAATGTTAGTAATCGTCTGGGATTTACCTGTCCCAGGAGGACCATGTAAAACAAAACTTTGATTCTGATTAGAAGTGAAAATTGCTTCTAATTGGGATACATCTGTTGCTATAGGCAACGCTAAAGCAGATGGGTTTATATTATCAAAATCTAATGGAACTTCCTCTTTTCCAATATCTAATCGCAACTGGCCATCGATAAGGCTACGAACAATGCTACTTTTTGCAATTTCTTCAGATTGGTGCGCAATATCATTCCAAAGAATTAATTTGTTAAAAGAGAAATTACCCAAAATCACCTGATCTACAATATCCCATCCCTTAAGTCCCATGATTGCTCGTCGCATCTGTGCGATCAATTGTGCAACATCGATTCCTTTTCCATCTTTAGGAAGCTCTTCGAGATCCCGGAGATCCAAACCGTGTTCTTGACGAAGAAACTCTAATAAGGTAATATTGATCATCGCCTCTTCTTCGCGGCTTCTGAGGACAAATTTACTGTTGATAGAGCGTCGCGTCAGCTCAACCGGAATTAATATAATTGGAGCAGATCGAACTTGGGCAAGCGTTTTTTTATCCCGCCACTGTAACAGTCCTATAGCCAAGAATAAAGTACTGGAGCCGTTCTCTTCTATCGATAATTTGGCATTTCGGGATATATGAGTCAGAATTGTATCTAAATCATCAGCATGATAATAAGATAATAAACGGTTATGTGCTAATTCTTCTTTTGCCAATTGATATGCTGCCGATGAAGGATGTAATGAAGGATTCAAGATATTGTACTGCTTCAGTATGGGAGCATCTGCACTAGCACTGATCGAGAAACTTTTACCATCAACTAACAGGTCTTCCAGGTCATGAATATTTACATCCATAATCTGTAACATATTTTTTGTCATACGCAAATTAAGAAGATTGTTGCGCAATGACAGGTCTAACAGCTTTCTTTCCCAGACTTTCTGCTTACTGATGGATTTATTACCATTTCCCTCAAATTCTTCATAAATTTTTCCTACCTCAATCGTTTCTTCTTGCATCTTCAAATCTACTTGATTTCGTATAAACTCATGCTCGAGATCGCAAGAATCATCTATCTTTAATGGAAGAGGTTTGATACCGCTGGCACGCGCACGCTTTATGTCGATGGAAAGTAAGAAATCATTCCTTTCTATCAGGCTCGCTTCCGCAAGATCAATTGCCTGATTAAAGTTAATACTAGCTCCTTTACAAACACTTGTTGACTCAACAACAACAATTTCACTTATTCCTTTAGCAAAACGTTTAGTAATAGCGGTTTTATCTTCGTTAATAATCTGCGCAAATCGATCTTGATGAAGCCAACATCCTACGAAAGCATGTCCTTTAGTAACTATTATTATTGGATTCAAATCAATCGCCTCCAAACATGCTGCGTAGAGTAAACTAATATCAATACAATTACCAAAACGTTTTTTTGCAATAACATCAACCATCCTCAGCCGTTGTCCATTCTCTTCAAAACTAGGCGGTAATGCGCTGTATACTATTTCTTGCGCTTGCAAAGCATAGTATATCGCCCGCATCATTTCAAGAATCCGCGATGGATCTGTAGCCTGGTACCCCTCAAATTTAACAGGTAAATTTTGCTGTTCTAGATAGGCAATCGCCTTACTTTTAACAGCATAAATGTAAGGATGATTAGGTGTAATATAAGATGCTAATAATTCTGGAAGAGTATTAAAACCTCCAAAAAATGATAAGGGTTGCAACGCTATAGACACTACTTCTTCTGTTAATAAATTTTCGTCCTGATAAACTCTAATTTGAAAAGTACTTCGTTCGACCTCGCTTAATTGAAGGAAATAAATTGGCTTGACAATAATTTTATCCGTGGGTATCTTAACAGATAATCCGACGGGTAGATAGGCTAATTCATAAGAAAAAGGTTCCATCCACGCTCCGTCAGAATCAATTTCAATTCGGATTTTTTCTAAAATTTGATCGCTCTTAGAAGAGAGCATCAAATTGCTCAAAAAAGTAATCTGATTTTGATACATAGAAAGATTTAGAAATTCTGCCACATCTCTTTCTATATAAACCTGTTTCATATTATCCATTCGCATTTTATCTTATTCTCTAATATAAAAAAGATCATTAACAGTTTAGTATCTTTTATCTTAAATAATTATCATTTCAGATTATTGCGCAATAAAAACGGGTATTTTCACTGCATGCCTCAATTTATTTACAGTTTCTCCGAAAACAAAATCCTTAACTCCCGTATGTCCATGGCTACCAACAATTAAAAGATCAGCCTCATATTGTTCACATATCTTCGCAATAGAAGCAACCCGATTATTATAACCCAGTTCAAAATTAACTTGATAGGCTCTATCGGAAAAGAAATGTGCATACTTCTCTAATCTTTCCATATCTTGTCTAGACTCTAAGTCATCCGTACTTTCTCCCGTATATTTCACGCCTGCACTTTCAACAATATGCACCAAGATAAAGTGAGAATTCGTATTAGCTATAGAAAGGGCGTACTGTACTGCTTTTGTATCTGAAGTTGAGTAGTCCAAAGCAAGTACAACTTTATTGAACGATATGGGTTCATCAAACTTTAAATCTTCAAATGGGGGATGGACATCCAATACAATTGCTCTATTTTTATGAAGTATAGGATAAATAAAGGTCATAATCAACAAAACGATCATACCTGCGGCCCCAAGAATTAATAAAACAGTTAACCATAGTACATCATATTTAATAATCCATGTTGAGATTTCCTCATATACCAGTTTAATATTAAGTACGGCGATGATAATAGCTATAAGCCATGCCAATATTTGCATATAAGGCTTAATAACGAAATTTCCCATCTTTTCCTTATCACTTACAAAATGAATTAATGGAATAACTGCAAATGCCAACTGCATACTTAATATAACCTGGCTAAAAATTAATAAAGAGCCAACTTGAGATTCTCCAGCAATTAATATGACCAATACTGCTGGTATAATAGCTAATAATCTAGTAATAATTCTTCTAAGGGTGGGACTGATCCGTAATCTCAAATATCCTTCCATTACAATCTGTCCCGCAAGGGTTCCTGTTACGGTAGAACTTTGACCTGCCAATATCAACGCTACTGCAAATAATTTAGGTGCGAGATCTGTTCCTAATGTTTTCCCCAATAAGTGATAAGCATCTTCCAGATCTGCTACATCATGCATTCCGTTTTTATGAAAAGCGGCTGATGCGAGGATAAGAATAGCGGCATTAACCAGAAAGGCGAGATTTAAGGCAATTGCACTATCAAAAAAATTATATTTGAGTGCTTTTCTTATGGAATGGTCATCTCTGTCTATTTTTCGCGTTTGTACCAAGGCTGAATGTAAATACAAATTATGTGGCATTACAGTAGCTCCGATAATTCCTATTGCAATATAAAGTGCAGCGCTATTGGGTAAGCTTGGAATAAAGCCGGTCATTACTTCACCGAAATCAGGCTGAACTAAAAACATCTCTACCATAAAGCACATACCAATCATCGTAATTAGACCAATAATGAAAAGTTCCATCTTTCGCATTCCTAATTTCTGTAGATACATAATCAAAAATGTATCTGCAAAACTGATTAATACGCCCCAAAGGATATCTATTCCAAAAAGTAAGTTTAATCCGATCGCCATTCCCAATACTTCGGCGAGATCACAGGCCGCGATTGCTATTTCTGCTAAGATATAAAGCACAAAATTCATGCGCTTTGGGTATGTCTCCCGATTGCACTGTGCGAGATCTTTTCTTCTCACTATTCCTAAACGGGTACAAAGACTCTGCAAGAGTAAAGCCATGATGTTACTCATCAATAAAACCCATAATAGGGCATAACCAAACTGACTTCCCCCGGCTAAATCTGTAGCCCAATTCCCAGGATCCATATAACCTACACTAATTAAATAGGCCGGTCCAAAAAAACTGAGGATTTTTTTTATTTTTGATTTGCCCTTACTGATTTCAACACTTTCGTGCACATCTGAAAGAGATTTTTCATGCTGGTAAGGATCTTTACTCATTAGGATTGCTATGTCGTTAATATGCCATCTATCTTGCGGAAATAAAGATATAAATCCTAAAACGAAAAACTACATTTTTATCCTTTTATTAAAAATCAAAAGACAACTGTCCCTCTTCTTTAGGAGGTTTAGGAAGATTGCCAAATTTAAATTCTTCTATTGTATCATATTGTTTTTTAATGGGATTAAATCTTCGCAAGAAAATACTAGAACAAAAAAAATCTAAATCTATTGCTTTGAAATTTTCAAAAGCTACAGCAAGCTTATCCTGATCCAACTTACGCCCGACTGTCAAATGAGGTTCAGTACTTTTAAACATTTTCGTATCAAAATCGATACTGGTTATGGCCTGCATTTTATTTTTCAAAAACTGTCTAGATTTTAATGCTGGAGCAATGAAAAAAGCACCATTTTTTGGAAAGGCACTATAATCATCAAAATACACATATTGCGAATTTTCATATTTAAGAATCTCTGTGACTTGTTTTTTTATCTTTGATAGATCATTACCATTGGCTAAATATTCACATATGGTAATATGCGCTAATGAATGACAACTCGAAAACCATCCAATCTTGTTCTTTAAACTTTCTTTGATAAATTTTACCATCTGAATACCCTTTTCACAGGGTTGAAATACCAATGAATATTTTTCTAAGTCTGTGACCATTTCCATTCCTTTCTCTAATGATTCGCTTTCCTTTAAATATAGTGATAATAAAACAAAAAGAAAAACTTTCAACATTTACTGAGATCAATCTTACATTAACGCATGGTTTCATAAGATGTAATGGATTAAGAACTATAATCATCATGCAATGCTGATCTCAATTTCTTATTGCAATTTATGGTTTTAGTAAAATGCCATAAAGCTTTGTAATGGTCTATTAGCAATTATTTTTTAAGTAACTTTGTCCATTATTCATTAAATACGACAATAAAGTGTCTTTCGATAAATTAAAATTAAGCAAGCGGTTACAAAAATCCATGGAAAGTTTGGGTTATTTAACACCCAAGGAAATACAAGTGAAATCTATGTCTCGGATATTAGGTGGCCAAGATATTATCGCTATAGGTCCTGACGGTTCAGGTAAAACAACAACTTATATCCTCAGTGTACTTTCTGGACTTAAATTCAACGTTCCTGATGCTCCAAAAGTTTTGATTTTGGCTCCTGATCAAGAATGTGTTCAGGCTATTGTTGATCAATTTTATTTGATCAGTAAAAATAAAGACCTTAGTATTATTGGATTACGTGCTGGAGGTAGTATGGAGCAAGAAATTGAAAAACTTGTCGCTGGTGTTGAAATCGTTGTTTCTACTCCAAATAGAGCAAGAGCTGTCTACCTTAAATTGGGCTTAAATCTTAATTTAATACATACCATAATTATCGATGATGCAGAAGAGGTAATTAAAAATGGCATGATAACTCCGGTGAAAGAACTTGTTCAGAGTGCTAAAAAGTGTCAACATCTTGTTTTTAGCACAGTGGAGCATGAAAAATTACACCAGATGATTGATGGTTTTATGGTTTCTCCAGCCCTGATCGAAGTAGAAGAACTTGCTGCGGAAAAACTTAATGTACATGATATGTTTCTATATCAGGTTCCAAATTTTACAACAAAAATCAATCTTCTCAACAGCTTAATGCTGGACAACGAAGTTTTTGATAAAGTGATCATTTTCGTTAATAGTAAACTTACTGCACAAAAATTAGGGAAAAGCTTACACCGTAAATATAACGATGAGATCGTTATATTTAACCCCTTATTTTTTGAAGATAAAAGTATTTCTGATATCGAATTATTTAAACAAGAGGATGCTCATCGGATATTAATCGTAGCCAATGAAGGAACTGAAGTATTAGATGTGTCAGGAATACCGTATATTTTTCATTTTGAAATCCCCGAGAATAACGATACGCTTATACAACGAATCATTAAATCAAATGCAGAAGAGCAATTGTCATTTACTTTTGCAACAGATTTGGAGTTGCCTGAAATAAAAAAGATGGAGCATACAATAGGTCAAAAAATGGAAGTTCTTGATTTACCAGAAAAATTATCAATTTACAGTGCAAAAAAGGGAAATACCTCATTAATTGATGATGATAATGATGGAACACGTGGTGCAGCTTACCATCAAAAGAAAGAAAGTAATAGCAAAACATATAATTATGGGGCTGGTAAAAAAGCTAAGATGACCATGAAGAAGAAAAAGGGTTAAATATCCTCCTTCATATAAAATCTAAAAATCACGGGACTATTACTCCGTGATTTTTAGATTTTTGGCTTAATATAGATCATTCCGATATGGTTTAGCCTTTTTAATTGTGAACTTGTGACGATTCAATGAAATTTAACCTGTCATAAAATCATTAATTATATTTTATCTTTATAGGTCTATTGAGTGGCGCTGTAAGTTATAAATAATGAAGGAAGCAATTTACCACTATGCCTCTCCTATCTTGGTTATATTAAAATAAAAAAATGTACAATTTCAAAAATGACTATTCTGAGGGTACACACCCAAATATTCTCAATAAATTAATAGAAACAAATCTTGTTCAACAACTTGGTTATGGAGAAGATGAATATGCTATCCAAGCAAAAGATATTTTAAAAAATAAGATCAATAACCCACAAGCTACCATACATTTCCTTTCCGGAGGTACGCAGACCAACCTTATTGTTATTTCTTTTCTTTTGCGCCCCCATGAAGCGGTGATCAGTGCTAAAACTGGACATATTTCGGCTAATGAAACAGGAGCTATTGAGGCAACCGGCCATAAAGTAATTACTGTAGAAACCGCTGATGGCAAACTTAATCCAGTTGCTATTGAAAGAGCATTGCAAGAATATGCACTAAAACCACATGTAGTAAAACCTCGGATGGTTTATATTTCCAATTCAACTGAGATCGGCACGATCTATCTCAAAAAAGAATTAGAAGATCTGGCAGCATGTTGTCTTTCGCATAATTTGTTGTTATTTCTTGATGGTGCTCGATTGGGACACGCTTTAATGGCTCAAGATAATGATTTAACACTCGCTGATGTTGCAAAATTAACAGATGTATTCTAT
Source organism: Sphingobacterium kitahiroshimense (assembly GCF_025961315.1). Taxonomy (NCBI): domain Bacteria; kingdom Pseudomonadati; phylum Bacteroidota; class Sphingobacteriia; order Sphingobacteriales; family Sphingobacteriaceae; genus Sphingobacterium; species Sphingobacterium kitahiroshimense. The sequence continues at coordinate 2,051,073 of NZ_JAOQNK010000001.1, forward strand.
ATCGGTGGGACGAAAAATGGTGCATTATTAGGCGAAGCTGTTATTTTTAAAGATCCGCATCTGGCAGAAGATTTTGATTATGTACTGAAACAAAGAGGTGCAATGTTAGCGAAAGGACGTGTACTTGCGATACAATTTCTTGAATTATTCAAGGAAGACCTATATTTCGAATTGGCAGATCATGCTAACAAAATGGCTATGAAGATAGCAAGCACTGTTAAAGCTAAAGGTTTTTCTTTCTTAACAAATTCAACTACAAATCAGATCTTTCCTATTTTACCCAAAAATATTATTACAAAACTCAATGAAAATTATTTGTTTTTTGTCTGGAAAGAAATAGATGAAGACAATGCTGCAATTCGATTAATAACATCATGGGCAACAGACGAACAATATGTCGATGCATTTATTAATGATCTTAAAAAATTATAATTTATTATTTTGACAATCTAAAATAGGTTTTACTAGTGTAAAGTATTTATAATATATAATAATATTATTTAACAAAAGATCTGTTTAATAAAAAGAGGTTTATCTAATAATTTAGATAAACCTCTTTGTTTATTGTCAATGATTAATACCCATTGTTTTGTGTTAAAGCACCACCACTTCGATCAATTTGAGCTTGAGGAATTGGGAAATATTCATTTTCAGGTTTAAAATTCAAGCCTTTATATGCTGGTAAAATACCACCTTCAAAAGATGAATAACTTTCTAAAACTGCCTTTGCTTCACCCCATCTTACTAAATCATAAAAGCGATGACCTTCCATTGCCAATTCCAGACGACGTTCAAAACGAACAGCTTTTCGCGCATAAGTTGGATCAGGAAAAGATAAGTATGGTTTAACGACATAGACAGCAGCATTGCTATTATTGGCTGTTTTCTTCGCTGGTAGATTAGCGGCTCGTTTACGAATTGCATTAACATAATTCATTGCACCAGTCAAATTCCCAACTTCCACTTCACACTCTGCTGCCATCAACACAACATCAGCAAGACGGATTATATTTACATCTAGATCAGTGATGTATGCAGCACCTGAAGCTGTATGGCTACCAAATTGACTCTGCGGAATCATAGTTTTGATACCTACAAAAGGACCTCCATTCGTGACGTCTCTAATCCATGCATCTCCCGGCATTACACCGTAATCAAGATACCTTACTCCTCTACGCCCCACAGTATAATCTAATCGCGGATCAAATCTTAAGCTAACATCCAATTGATATTTTGTTTTTGCTGAGTCCGCTTTTGTATCCACCAAACCAAAATCTGATTTGTAGGGATTTAGACGAAATGTACCATCTAAAAGTGGTAACCCATTAGCGTCAACTTTATATGCATTTACCAAATCAATTGTTGGTTGATAAAACCCACAACAGCCAACGGGATTATTTCCATTCAATCCAGCTAACATATCCCCCACATTTGCATTGTCACCACTACCGTTAGGATTGATGGCATGTTTCGATACTAACAAAGCCTCAGGTCCATTTTCAGTTAATACATCAAAGTTATTTTGAAAAGGCATTGCTAAAATATCTTTACCAGCCATAACCTCCTTAAACAAAATAAGCGCATCAGGATATTTCTTTTGGTACAAATAAACTTTGCCCAAATATGCTTTAGCAATATTTTGATCCATTCGACCTGCCTCTTCATTAATCTTCGTTAAAGGTAAATTCTCAATACCAAACTTTAAATCTTCTATTATTTTTGGTAGCACATCATCTTTATTAGGCTTTACCTTCGCTTCATCTAAAGTAGTATTTTCATCTACAAAAACAAGATTCTTGAATACCCTCCATAGATAAAAATAATAATGTGCTCGCAATACTCTCGCCTCCCCTTCAATCTGCGTTGCTCTAGCTGCGCTAATAGTCTTAGCTCCAGCCTGATCTACTTTTAATAGGCGTAAAGTGTTATTAGCCCGCAATACACCTTCATAATAAACTTCCCACATTTGGCTCAAGTTATCGTTTGAACTATTTGGTGTATGAAATTCAATCATATTCATATTCGGCTGATCAGTAGACGTAGAACCTTTATGTGCATTATCTGCTGCAACTTCACCAAATAACCACTGGCTTGGTGCCGATGAGTAATTACCCCAAGTTCCACTTACATTCCCATTCAATATTCCATAGGCTCCAATCAATATCCCTTCAATTCCTTTAGCATTTTCAACTTGTGGTTCTGCTAATTCTCCTTGTGGAAATTTTTCCAAAAAACCCTTACCGCAAGAAGCAAATAAAAGTGTAGTGGCTCCCAGCATCATATATATATTCTTTTTCTTCATGATATTTAAATTTTAATAATTAATAAAGCTTTAGAATCCTAAACTAAGACCTAACATGTATTGTCTTGCCTGTGGATAGACTCCAAAATCAACACCTAATGCTGGATAATCCGAAGGAGTAGCGGTTACCTCTGGATCTAACCCTTCATATTTGGTAATAGTAAACAAATTCGTTACAGCAAAATACATTCTAAACTTACGTACTGAACTATTTGCTCCAAATAGATTTTGAACAGGTAAATTATAACCTACCTGTAAATTCTTAAGCTTTAAAAAACTAGCATCTTGTACATAATAACTTGAAGATGCATATTCATATGGAGAAGCATCATTGACTTGAGAAGGAATCATACTTCCATTATTTTTTGGGCTCCATTCATCTAAGACACGAACACTTTTCTGTCCTTTGAAAACTCCGAAGTCGGTAAAATAACGTGTTGCTTCATAATTTTGATTTCCTTTAGAACCGTAGAAATAAGCCATAAAATCAAAGTTTTTATACGTTGCATTGATATTTAATGAATATACAAAATCAGGATGTGGACTTCCTATTATTGTTCTGTCATTAGCATCAATTACATTATCACCATTTATATCGGCATATTTAAGCCCTCCTATCCGTGATTTTCCATCTGCATAAGGTGTACTTGCGACATCAGCAGCATCTTGATAAATTCCAACAACTTTATATCCGTAAAATGCGCCTAATGGTTCACCAGCTTTTAAAATAGAAGTTTCCATACTACGGAAAGCACCATAAACTTGTTGACTAATTGAAGGAGCTAAAGACACAATTTTATTTACATTTCTTGAGATATTAGCTGAAAGATCAAGCGTGAATGGTTTTTCTTGTTTCTTGCCATAATGATAATTTAATGAAAACTCAACTCCTTTATTTTGCATATCACCAATATTGACATAAGGCGCATCAGCTCTTCCTACACCAACTGCTGGTAATGGAAGAGGATAAAGCATATCTGTAGTTTTCTTATTATACCAGTCAAATGATCCATCAAAATCACCATTCATGATGGAAAAGTCCAATCCGAGGTTTAATGCGGACACCTGTTCCCACTTAATTGCAGGGTTACTATATGCATTTTGCCATACACCGGAACTAAGTGGTCCGTTGATTGGGTAAGAAGATGAGTTAACATCAACTTTATAACGATTTACATATTGATTTTGTGGAATACGCTGATTTCCTGTTACTCCATAACCAGCACGAATTTTAAGATCATTCAACCATGAAGATCCCTTTAAAAACTCTTCTTCCGATAATCGCCAAGCAGCACTTACACCAGGAAATACCCCATATTTATTGTCTGGTCCAAATGTTGACGATCCATCTCGTCTTACAGTACCACTCAAAATATAACGATCTTTAAAAGAATAGTCTACTTTTCCGAATATAGAGAACAATGAACCCACGGTTCCCTCCCCATTTCCAAAAATATCTTTTGACGCAGCATCAATATAAAAATAATCTAAACTTTCAGTCGTAAAGAAACCGTTTCCTCGAGCAGATATTTGTCTATATCTGCTGGATATTGCTTCGGTACCCAACAAAATATTTAGATTATGTTCATCATTAAATTTCGCTTTATAATTTAAGGTATTTGTCCATGTCCACTCTTTATTAATTCCAGAAGATTCAATCATTCCGTTGTTGAAACTTCCTTCCGTAAATTCTGGATTCGGATAGGTATATGAAACTGTATTATAATTTTCATATTTCATACCCATACTTGTGCGGAAAGTTAAGCCTTTAAGTAAATCATACTCCCCATAAACATTACCAAAGAATAAATTACTTTTATTCTTATTATCTTGAGCACGAGATGCTATGGCTACTGGATTTTCTCCATTACCATACTGCCCACCAACAGAACCTGCAAAATTTCCACCTTCATCATATACAGGGATTAAATTGTGTATTCGGTATGCAAAACCAAGGGCACTCCCTTCCCCAATATAATCACCTGCAGTATTTGTATTCACCCCCATGCCAAAACCTTCAGTAAAAGAATACTGAATATTTTCCCCAAATCTCAATTTTTTATCAAAAGCAGAAAATGACATATTCGAGCGGACATTATATTTTTCAAAACCAGTATGAATGATAGTACCTTTTTGGTTTAGATATCCTCCTGAAAAAGCATAATTTGCATTCTCCCCCCCACCCGTAGCACTTAATTGATAAGATTGGGTTGGTGCATTTTGAGATAACGCATCAAACCAATTGGTACCAGCTTGATTCGCTTTTGTAATTTGATAAAAATCGGCTCGACTTGAAGCATCATATTTGTATTTTGACATATCAAGATCAGCAGGTTTAATATCATGACCTAATTTAGTACCTGCAATAATGTAATCTGGTAAAGTATTGTTTTTTCCATCTAATCTATTTTCAATATCTAAAACTTGTTGTGGACTTAGCATTTTAGGAAAACGACTACTGTTAGGAACCTGTATTCCAAAATAGGCATCCAAATTAATTTGTGGTTTTCCCGATTTACCCATTTTTGTTGTCACAATCACGACACCATTATTTGCGCGAGATCCATATATTGAAGCTGCAGATGCATCTTTTAGAACCTGCATACTTTCGATGTCATTTTGATTCAACCAACTTAATTTCCCTTCATACGGCACACCATCAATAATGTATAATGGTTCATTATTGTTAATGGTACTATAACCACGGATCTTAATCTGAGGAGTTGCACCTGGAGCACCATCTGTCACAACCTGCACCCCTGTTGCACGCCCTTGTAAAGATTCTACGGCACTTGCAGCCGGTGTACTTTTTAACTGATCAACATTCACGACAGAGACAGCTCCGGTCAGATCTTTTTTACGTTGTGTGCTGTAACCTGTCACAACTACCTCATCCAAATCACCAGTTTGTCCTTGCATCCCAACAATTAGTGGAAGTGATGTTGATGTCACATTCACAGATTGCTTTGAAAAACCGACATAGGTAATTTCCAATACATCATTTAAGGCTGCATCAATCTGAAAATTACCCTCCGCATCGGAAGAGGTCGCTAAAGTCTTTCCCACGACTCTAATTGTTGCTCCAGCGATGGGTTCTTTAGTCGCGGCATCCTGAACTTTTCCTCGAACAGGGTTTTGCGTAATCTGTGTGTTGACTACATAATTTGACACATCAGCAAATTTTGACATCGGATTACCTAATGACTGATGGCTAATTAACACGAGCGCTGTGGACGCCCAAAGGGAGTATTTTATCGATTTTTTATGCTCAATAAAATCCTCGTTAAGAAACTGTAATAGTTTTCTCATAATGTGAAAAAGGTTTAATTTGGTAATTTAATCAGTGCTAAACCCTATTGAAAGAATCTCCCCTAGCACCATATGTTTAGTTGTTACCTAATGTACGCAATCGATTGATTTTTCATAATTATTCCGAAAAAATGTTTTTAACATTACCATAACACATTGATAATTAACGATTAAAATTATAAAGCCTTATTGTAACAAGTACATCATGTAACAAAAAAAAGACAATTTAACTTAATATCCATTAGTTTAAAGAATGACTTTAAATGATCAAGATCCACTCTAGATTAATTCTTAACACAAATGATTTACCTCGAAAAAAAATAATCAGAATCTATTTAATTCGATTTATTTTTAAGTTTTAATGACAGAAATCATAGATATGTTCTAAACATAAAAAGGCAGCCCTAATATTAGGGCTGCCTTTTTATGTTTAGTTTTTATTTAGCTATGCTGTCTTTTTACCAACACTTGCTAAAAATAAATAGCCGATTGCTCCTGAAAATAAAGATCCGATGAGTACTGCAAATTTTGCTTCTTCAATAAGCATGGGATCAGTAAAAGCTAATATAGATACAAAGATAGACATCGTAAACCCTATACCGCCTAGTAAACCTACTCCAAAAATATGTTTCCAATTTGCACCTTCAGGCAACGTACATAACTTTAATTTCGTAGCAATGAAAGATATCCCTAATATCCCAACAGATTTTCCAACCAATAAACCGCCTATTATACCAATACCCAAAGCAGTGGTCAATCCGTGCACCATTTCACTTTGTATAGTAATATTGGTATTTGCGATTGCAAATAAAGGGATAATGATAAAATTGACGGGAGAAGTGAGTATATGTTCCAATTTTTCTAACGGTGATTCATCGTCTGTTGCATTTGTTGGTAATGATAGTGCTACCAATACCCCCGCAATGGTGGCATGTATCCCTGAATGATGAATAAAATACCAGATAAATACTCCTGGTATCAAATAGGCCCATATTTTTTTTACTCCAAAAAAATTAAGCAACAATAAGAAAGCAAAAATTCCTAATGCAATGAATAAATAATTATAATGCAGATCGCCGCTATAAAACAATGCAATAACTAAAATAGCCAACAAATCATCAACGATTGCTAAAGCCGCTAAAAAGATTTTTAGACTTGCCGGAACCCGATTACCCAATAATGTAATCACAGCCAAGGCGAAAGCGATATCTGTAGCCATAGGGATACCCCAACCATGCTCAGTTGGTAATCCTTTATTAATAAACAAATAAATAAGGGCTGGTAAAATAGCTCCACCCACAGCAGCTAATATGGGGAGTAATGCTTTCTTTGGAGAAGATAATTCACCCTCTACCAATTCACGCTTGATCTCTAAACCTACCAAAAGGAAAAATATTGCCATCAAACCATCGTTAATCCAAAGCAGTACCGAATAGTTTAACTGAATATGATCTGTTTCAAAACCTAGAGTTGTATTTAATAGCTTACTGAATGAATCTGCTAAGGGACTATTGGCTAATATTAAAGAAAGAATAACACAGATAAATAACAGAATACCGCCAATATTACTAGACTGTAAAAACTGCTTGAAAATTTTTAGATTAATTAATTTTGACATGAAGACTGTTTCATTTAGTGATCAATAAGGAAATATACAAGCTCCAAAATGACTGCGGAACTTTAACTATGTAATTCTACTAAGATAAGTTTTTCTTTTATAATAACAGGTTTTTTTGCCTCAATAATCATGGTTTTAGAATGAAAAAAAACCTCCAATGTTAACAAAATCAAATACACAAAACACTTAACAAAAACTTCACATACATTTTACGCAGAGATTAAAAACGATACTTATCTTTATAATAAATAAAAAACAGAAAGATGATTAAAGATTTTGAAGTACAAACATTAGAAAGCTACACGGATGTAATCGAATTTACATTTGATGGAGATGATTTATTATCGGGTGAAGATTAACCTACATTGATAAACAATTTGTCGCACGCTTAAAGCGTGTTTTTTTTTATCTTATACATTCATAAAATAAAAAGGACCAATGTAAGCCATCAGTCCCTTCATATTATACCAATAATAGATTTTAAATTCCTTGTTTTTAACGAACCTATGAACGGTGCTAATTAAACAGAGTGTATTTTGGCTGATCCATACCATACATTAGCAATGATCAAATTAACTATTCAGGATATAAAATCTTTATTTTTTCAACCAGCTAAACCAGCCGGAGCTCCATTCTTTCTTTTTCTCTAATGCCTTTTCATGCTTCGGAAAAAACTTTAGAATATTTTGTATTTTTTGTTTGCCGCTTTCTGTATCATTCAATTCAAATGAAGCTTCGGCAGACATCAACAACATTTCGCACCAATCATCATCTTCTTCCCAATTCTGACTTTTATACATTTCGTCAGACTCTTGAGCAATTCGAATAACATTGTTCCAGTCATTTAAATGAAAATAAGTACGGATTAAATGAAGCAGTATCAAATGAAAATCACCATGTGATTCCTCTTCTTCCAAAGTTGCTTTTGTAGAACTATACGCCACCAATAAATCCTGCAATGCTGCTGTATAGTTTGCAGTTAAAAAGTACGACTTCCCTCTGAGGTAATGTAACTTGCGATAATCTATTAATGCCATCTCCTGTATGGGTTTTGTCGCTTCATAATTATTAGCACAGGCGATACATTGTTCATATTGTTCCAATTGGAAATAGTTTTGCATTAACATGTACCAATTTGAAGCATCATCAGGTTTGCTTTCCAGCTCTTTCTGCCAATCTTTTAACGTTTCAGAATCTCCACGATGATTGATTAAATCAAAACGAGCATTTTGAATTTCCATATAAGCCTGACGTGTAACAAATAAATCTTCCTCATCGTATTCAGCATATTCTGAAGATTGAATCAATTCATCATATTCCCGAGAAATTGTTTTTAAACGCTCTTCAGCTTCCTTAATATACCCGAGCTTAAATTCGCATTTCGTTACATAAGCTGAAATTCGAAGGTAGTTTGGTAAATCAAATTCTTTAAAACTATCATCCAATAATTCATGATAATTGATTAGTGCATCTTCAAATTCATTTTTTTCAAAATAGGCATCTGCCATGGTATTATACAGCTCCCAGAATCTACTATATGTCAGTCCTTCTTTACAGATCTCAATCACTTCATCATATTTTCGTTTACTGCTCAGCGCTAATGCATAATTATTACAGCACATGGACATGAGCTGATGGTTAATGAAGTAATTCGCTTCAAATTTATTTTCGTGGAAATAAGCTTTAAATGCGAGGTATGCTCTTTCAAAAAACTGTAAGCGATAATTCAATAAGGCCATATCGAGTATTGGTGAGCCAATTGAATTTTCGAATTCTGAAAATTCGCAACCGGAATTAAAATAGTCAATAGGTCCATCTTCTGGCCAATTTAATACGACGGGCAATTGTTTATGAACTTCGTAATAAGTGAGTATATAACGGTATATAGTAACTGAAAAACCACCTAATTCGACAGCTTTTACCAGATAGGGCAAAGCTTCTTCATAGTTACCACCTTCAAGAATATAAGTACCCGCAAAGTGATAGGGTACAAACCAATCTGGATTAAGATCTATATAACGTTTTGCTTCGATAAGAGGATCGGATAAGTCCAATCCCAGTTCTTCCCGAAAATTACGTTGGACCATAATCGCAAAGTAAATACATTGCTTGTTTTCTAAGCCACCATTTAATAGATCGATTACCTGTTCATAAAACTTAAATATCTCTGCGTCAAGTTCAGGATCTTCATTTCCATACAACACAGCCTTAGTACCGGCCCAACCGATCATGTCATAATCATGATATTCCATTGCAAGCTGTCCTATGTCTAGGTAAAGCAATACATTATTGGAAAGAATATCATGTTTGTATTTTTTAAATTCAGCTAAGGCTTGTTGATGTTGATCTAAATTTTCACGGAGTATCATTGCTTTAAAGAGTAAACTCTCTGTTAGCAAAGCACATTTACTAATACGATCATGGGCGTATAGCACTTCATAAATAGATAATAATTCATTGATATTACCTATAGATTCATTAAACTTTTCATGCAAATAATTTAAATCAGCTTTAAAACGGCATACGTTCTCCAGTTCATCTTCATGAATACTCAACCTATCTATATACGATGCATACTCATCGTAATCTAGATCTTTATAAAAGAATCGTGTTGTTTCCAACAAACCAAAAAGAGCGGCCTCATTATTGGGCTCTATTTCAAGAATAGATTTATAAATTGTAATAACTTCCTGAAAATCTTCTAATAATAATTCCTTACTATCTTCTTCTGAATTTTGAAAATCAAGTTCTTTAAGTACAGTAGCTTTTAAAATTAGTGTGGGAATATCTTGAGGATTCAGTACCAGAAAAACTTCTAATTCGGACAAACAATCCTCATATCTTCCTTCTTCATACAAATTAACTAAATCTTGAAACTTCATAAACTACGGCTCTTTTATATAAAAATAAAAATATATTCCAAACTTCAAAACAGTTAAAAAAAATAAAGCTTAAAAGAGCTCATTATTAAAACGATAAATAATCGAAAGTTTGTAACAACAAAAAAGGAACCCTGATGGGTTCCTTTCCAATATCTAACAAATTGACTCAGGGTTAAAACTCTATTTTACTGCGTCAATAACTGCTTTGAAAGCATCTGGGTTGTTTAAAGCTAAATCAGCTAAAACCTTACGGTTTAAACCAATATTTTTAGCATTTAATTTACCAATCAACACTGAATAAGATAATCCTTGTTGACGGGCTCCAGCGTTAATACGTTGAATCCATAAAGCTCTAAACTCGCGTTTTTTGGTTTTACGGTCGCGGTAAGCGTACTGTAAACCTTTTTCTACTGTATTTTTAGCAATAGTATATACTTTGCTACGTGATCCATAATAGCCTTTCGCTAATTTAAGGATTTTTTTACGTCTTCTTCTCGAAGCAACTGCGTTAACCGAACGTGGCATATTTTTAAAATTATTTGGTAAAAGGCGTCATGTTTCTCAATGATCTTACAACCCTGTACCCGGTTAAAAAATTATTATTAATTAAATCGAATAAAACTTATTTACCGATAGCAAGCATACGTTTAACGTTGCCCATATCGCCATCAGATACATAACTTGTTGTTGTTAAGTTACGTTTACGTTTTGTGCTCTTTTTTGTCAAGATGTGGCTTTTGAAAGCGTTTTTTCTTGCGATTTTACCTGTTCCAGTAAGCTTAAAACGTTTTTTAGCGCTGGAATTGGTTTTTACTTTTGGCATAATACTTTAAATTTTATATCAATCTGTTAGAATTTTTTTATTATTTTTTAGCTACCAATTTAGGCGCCAAAGTTAAAAACATACGTTTTCCTTCTAATTTCGGTAATAATTCTACTTTACCTACTTCTTCTAACGCTTGTGCAAAACGCAATAACAGGATCTCTCCTTGTTCTTTGTGTACAATTGCACGGCCTTTAAAGTGTACGTAAGCACGAACTTTTTCACCGCTTTCAAGAAATTTGATCGCATGTTTCAATTTGAAGTCAAAATCATGTTCACTGGTATTAGGTCCGAAACGGATTTCCTTAATAACAGTTTGTTTTGCATTAGCTTTGATTTCTTTTTGTTTCTTCTTTTGCTCGTAAACAAATTTACTGTAGTCGATAATTTTACAAACCGGCGGAACAGCATTTGGCGAAATCTCAACTAAATCAAGTTCCAATTCATCTGCAAGCTCTAAAGCTTTACGTGTAGGATATACTCCTGTTTCCACATTGTCACCTACCAAACGTACCTCAGGCACACGGATTAGTTCATTAATGCGGTGATCTGGTTCTTTCTTCCTCATTGGTGGTCTAGGACCACCTGGTCTTTTTAATGCCAAATGTTTAAATATTTAAACGGTTATTTCTTTAATTAATACTTCTCTAAATTCGTCAGCAGTCATGGATCCCATGTCTACTGAACCATGTTTACGCACAGAAATCGTGCCACTCTCAGCCTCTTTCTCCCCTACAATCAACATATAAGGCAGTTTTTTCACCTCTGCATCTCTGATTTTGCGACCCACTTTTTCATCACGCAAGTCTATCAGTCCGCGAATATCGGAATTATTTAGCGATTCTAAAAGGTTTTTCGCATATTCTTCATATTTTTCTGACACTGGTAAGACGATAAATTGTTCTGGGGCAAGCCATAATGGAAATTCTCCAGCACAGTGTTCGATCAATACAGCAATAAAACGCTCCATAGAACCAAATGGTGCTCTATGAATCATCACTGGTCTATGCTTTGCATTATCAGAACCTGTATACTCCAGTTCGAAGCGCTCAGGTAAATTATAATCCACTTGAATAGTACCTAGCTGCCATCTACGTCCCAAAGCATCCTTCACCATGAAATCCAATTTAGGTCCATAGAAAGCTGCCTCGCCATATTCGACGACAGTCGATAATTCTTTTTCTGCAGCGGCCTCGATAATTGCACTTTCTGCAAGAGCCCAATTTTCATCGGTACCAATATATTTGGTGCGATTTTCTGGATCTCTTAATGAAATCTGTGCAGTATACTCTTCAAAACCTAATGCTTTAAAAACATACAACACCAAGTCAATCACTTTTTTAAATTCTTCCTTCACCTGATCTGGGCGACAGAATAAATGTGCATCATCTTGTGTAAACCCTCTTACACGTGTCAAACCATGTAATTCTCCAGATTGCTCGTAGCGGTAAACCGTACCAAATTCTGCAAAACGTACAGGAAGATCTTTATAAGAGCGTGGCTTTGTTTTATAAATCTCACAGTGATGTGGACAGTTCATCGGCTTCAAGAAAAACTCTTCGTCTTCAACTGGAGTTCTTATCGGCTGGAATGAATCTTCGCCATATTTATCATAGTGCCCAGAAGTTACGTACAATTGTTTATTACCGATATGAGGTGTCATCACAGGTTCATAACCTGATTTTAACTGAGCTCTTTGTAAAAAATCTTGTAATTTTTGACGCAAAGCTGCTCCTTTCGGCAACCACAATGGTAATCCTGCTCCTACTTTCTCTGAAAAAGCAAACAACTCTAATTCCTTACCTAATTTACGATGATCACGCTTTTTTGCTTCTTCAATGAACTTCAAATATTCTGTTAATTCAGAAGCTTTTGGAAACGTTACCCCATAAATACGAGTCAATTGTTTACGAGACTCATCACCTCTCCAGTATGCACCGGCAACATTTGTTAATTTGATCGCTTTGATAAATCCCGTATTAGGAATATGTGGTCCACGACATAGATCGGTAAATTCTCCCTGTGTATAGAATGTAATCTTTCCATCTTCCAGATCTTTAATCAGATCTAATTTATATTCGTCTCCTTTTTCAGTAAAATATGCAATAGCATCAGCTTTAGAAACAGCTTTACGTTCGAAAATTTCTTTACGTTTTGCTAGTTCTAGCATCTTATCTTCAATCTGCTTAAAATCATCAGATGAGAATTCACGATCTCCAAAATCAACGTCATAATAGAAACCCGTCTCAATAGCGGGACCTATACCAAACTTGATACCTGGGTAAAGATCTTCTAATGCCTCTGCTAATAGATGCGCAGAAGAATGCCAAAAGGTAGATTTACCATTTGTATCATTCCAGGTCAACAACTTTACTGCAGAATCTTCTTCAATAGGACGAGATGAGTCCCAAATCTCTCCATTCACTTCGGCGGCTAACACATTTCTAGCTAAACCTTCCGAGATTGACAATGCTACTTGAGCAGCTGATGTTCCTTTTTCGTACTCACGAACGGAACCATCAGGTAATGTAATTTTAATCATCAACAAATATGATTATTTTTAGTAATTATTTATAAAACAATACCTTACAGATACACAACATACTAAATTGTTAATTATCAATAAGGCTTAATAAATTAAATCTATTCCTAGACCTATTATCCATCAAATATACTGAAAATAATCCATAATTGCACTTTTAAGTCTTTATTGCACTCCCATCATTGATCGACACATTTTAGTTCTACCCTTCAATTGGAAGATAGCACAACATAATGCAAACGTAACATAGGAATATTCATCATAAAAATGCTGAACTAACAGTTTATGATAAAAATTCGTTAATGATAAACATGGAGATATATAGAATCCTGTCTGCGACAAATAAGATCGTCAAGTAATTTGACTATCTAATCTAAAAGTAATGAATTGAAAACAATCCCGATATCACAATCTTTTTTATTATTTTTGCAATCTTAAATTCATTACTATGTCACATCAAGTTCCAGAAGACGGCACTTTACTTCCGTTGATGGAAGAGTTCTATACAATTCAGGGAGAGGGATTTCACACAGGAAAAGCTGCATATTTTATTCGATTGGGAGGATGTGATGTGGGGTGTCACTGGTGTGATGTTAAAGAAAGCTGGGATGCCACTTTACACCCGCTTACTTCTGCTGATCAGATTATTGAAAATGCAAAAAAATATCCTGCAAAGACAGTTGTCATCACTGGAGGAGAACCTTTAATCTACAATTTGGATTACTTAACAAGAGGTCTTCACGCAGCTGGAATTCAAACTTTTATAGAGACATCTGGTGCCTATCCACTAAGTGGCGAATGGGATTGGATCTGTCTTTCTCCAAAGAAATTTAAAGCTCCAAGAAAAGATGTTTTAGAAGCTGCCGGTGAATTAAAAGTCATTGTTTTTAATAAAAGTGATTTTGAATGGGCTGAAGAACATTCTAAATTAGTAAACAACGACTGTAAATTATATTTGCAACCTGAATGGTCCAAATATCCTGAAATGACCCCACTGATCATTGATCATGTCAAAGATAATCCTAAATGGAATATCTCACTTCAGACACATAAATATTTGAACATCCCTTAATCTAAATTTGGGATTAATAATAAAGCATAAAGGCGATCAATGATCGCCTTTATTTTTGAATGAATATTTTTTCGACTCTATTTCAAGTACTTCTCATGAAAATCTGGAAGTGAATATTGTTGTACTTCGGAACTAATCTTCAAATCCTTAACCAGAATATTACCTTGCTCATCAGTATCAATAAAATCTAAAGTAGGTTTCAGAACAATCTTCCCATTAAAATCCAATAAACCTTGCTTATTGTTTTCAGAAAATAGCAAATATGATCCTACAAAGTTGCTGATATTGCTTAAACCTCCAATAAGTGACACTCCTGAAGCATTAATGATACCATATCGATCTTCTATTGCATACACCATGTTCTCATCATTAACAGCATAAAGCACTTCAAAACCTACATGATTTATTTTTTTTGCTTCATCATCAATAATCCAAAACAAACTACTACTATCAGAAACTATTGCTCTTTGTTTATTCAATACATCGATTGAATAAAAATTTGCAGGCTCCACAATTGTTCCATCCGCTTTTTTAACCCCAAACAAATGTTCATCACCATATGCGGCATTCTGCTGTGAAAACCATTTTAAAGGTGCTTTAAGTTCAAATGCATCTTGAAAAACACTTGCATCATCCAAGTTACTACCTTCATTTTCTGAAAGCTTAACAATTTTAACCTCATGAGGTAATTCAAATTCCTTTAAGTCACTTAGCTTAGTCAAAGCTGAGACTTCAAAACCTAAAGAATTATGCACCTGATCATTTAATTTCAGAACTGCTCCTGGTACATTAATCAAAAAGGGCAAACTACTTAGATAATAACTCGGTAGATCCGGAGCATACCAAATTGTCATTGCAACTTCACCTAAATAAGGGTCCACAACTTTCAACAATGCTTTTATACAGGAAACACCGTTGATGGTTTCTTTTTCGGACCCGTTTTCCAAGATAAGATAAGCATCTTTTGGATCAGTCGGATTCTTCAATAAGGGATAATCTGAAGACAGCACATCCTGTGAAAGTAGATCATCACCTTTTGTAAATGAATATTCCTGTTTTTTAGTTCGATCTGCAATCAGAACGTGCCCTAGATTATCAACTGATTTAATCTTCGTAGGTGAGGTAAAAATCGTAACCTCTTGAGCAGTGGTTCCTCCTTTTAAAAATGGCTCATAGAAATCTAACGCAAATTCAGGCACAGACTTTTCTAATTCTTCCACAGCGATCTGTCCTTTAAAACTCAATTTCATCTGCCATAGGTTATCCTGAGCTGTAGCAGAATGGGATAACAGTATAGTAAGAAATACAACATGAACCAATTTTTTCATACATTACAAATATAGCTCCTAAACAACAAAAGATAGACCAAAACGATCTATCTTTCACAATTAAAATTAATTTACTTTATTTCTCCACATTTTATTGTTTTAAATAAAATAGTGAACGATGGTTTACATATGCTGTTCTGCTAATTGCCTTATTACAAAATAACATACCTAAAACCATTATTTCTCTATTAAAAGTTCTTTACAACGTTATTATACTTTTGGTTTTCACAGCTTGGTCACATGCAAAAGCAATACGTAAACTATTCAAAGCATCTTCCGATTGCTTCTTTAAATCCAAATCCTCTACAATTGCTTTTTGAAAAAACAACTGTTCTCTGTTACAAAGATCTTGATGTGTAGGTTCGTCTTCTAAATGAATCCATTCATCCGCTTTTAAAAATTCATTATTTACATCAATATCAGCATGATGTACACGAATTGATTCTGTTTTGGTATGTGCTTCCACCGAATCCGACACTCCTTCTCTGACAGCATGATTTGGCACAATAGATACCGCCCCTTTAGGGCCAAACACATCTTTAACAAAAAAAGCAGTTTGACTGACCATAGGTCCCCATCCTGCTTCATACCATCCTACAGAACCATCATCAAAATGTAACTGAAGCTGTCCATAATTATAATTCGTTTCGGGTATATCATTTGTCAATCGAGCTCCGATAGCGGAAACTCGAACAGGCTTAGCGTCTGTCATTTGACACATCACATCAATATAATGAACACCACAATCTACTATTGGACTTAAACTATTCATTAAATTGCGGTGTACATCCCACATATAACCATGACTCTGCTGATTGAGATTCATACGCATGACCAAAGGTGTTCCCATCTTACGGCTAATTGCGATAAACTTTTTCCATGAAGGGTGATATCGTAAAATATATCCTACCACCAATTTTTTATTATACTTTATTGCTGCATCGATAACATTTTGAGCGCCTAGTACTGTATCTGCTAAAGGTTTTTCAAGAAAAACATGTGCTCCTGCCTCAAAAGATCTGATTGCATAATTTTCATGCGTATCGGGATAGGTTGAAATACAGACTGCATTTGGTTTTGTTTGCAGTAACGCCTCTTCAAAATCATCAAATTCAGGATAAGCTGCCTGAAGCGATTTATTCAATCTACTTTTACTTTCTCCCCTGGATACCAGCCCAACAATTTCAAAACCCGGTAAGTCATGATAGGCGCGGGCATGAGAGGCTCCCATGTTACCACACCCGACTACTAATATCTTAATTCCTACGTCCATACCTAAACAAATGGTGTTTTTCCCGGCTGAGGAATCCCGCGATTATCAGCTTGCATTTTCCAATCATATTCTAATGAAGTAGGGCCTAAAACTTCTGTCGATTGCATAATCTGATCATACGTAATCGCTTTCCCCGTATAAGCGGCCGTTCGAGACCAAATTGCAAGTAGGGTACTATTCGCAAGGTGTGGTCCATCGTTAATCACTTTTTTATCACGGATGGCTGCGAAAAGTTCATCATGCTGGGTTTGATACATATTATTGTTCCGTCCAGTAAACTTCCACGCTTTGTCACCATAAATCTCGAAGTTTGAAGGAATATTTAAGTTTGCACGACCGTTCTTTCCTATGACGTCCACTGAATTTCGGGAATCAGTTCCATTTTGTTGACGACAAGAATGAAAGGCCTTTAATCCATTTCCATAATCAAATTCAATAGACATATGATCATAAACGTTGCCGAATTTATCCAACTCTCGGGACTGTCTTCCTCCAGTTGCAATAATAGTCTTAGGAACAATATCTCCTAATGCCCAAGACATCATATCAACACTATGTATAGCTTGCTCGACAATTAGATCGCCAGAATATCTTTGGAAATAGAACCAATTACGTAACTGATACTCTAAATCTGACCAACCGGCCTGTCTTTCCTTATGACTTAACTCTCCTCCAAATCTAAAAGTAGAAACAGATTGTATATCACCAATATCACCTTGTTTTATCCTTTGAAAGATTTCACGGTTTGGTGTTGCATACCGAAAACAGAAACCACTTACCAAACAGAGATTCTTTTCTTTAGCAATCTTTACGCTTTCAAAAACTCTTTTCAAGTTTGGAATATCTACTGCAACAGGTTTTTCGCAAAAGATGTGCTTTCCTTTTTTGACGGCCTCTTCCAAATGATCTGGTCTAAAGTTTGGTGGAGAACAAAGTAAAACCACATCCACATCGGTATTCATCAATTTTTGAAATCCTAAAAATCCTAAAAAGATGTTTTTGCTATCGACCTTTACTTGATCATTTGATATCTGTCTTAATGAATCTAAACATAGGTCTACTTGATCTTGGAAGATATCTGCAACAGCGGTAATGACGACATTTGGATCTGCGCGCAATGCTTGAGAAGCGGCCCCTGTCCCCCTACCGCCACAGCCTACAAGTCCGATCTTAATTTTCTTTGGAGCACTGTTTGCATACAAATTAAGGCTTGATGCAGCCAGAGCAGTCCCCAGAACTACGGTATTTGTTTTCTTTAGAAAAGAACGGCGATTTAGATTTTCTAAATTCATATTTTAGCTTATTATTTTCGATTGTACAAGTCCCTATTCTTCTTACAGACATCGAGAATTTAAAATTAATATTAAATTTTATACTAAAAAAGTATAAATAGCTTCCAAATGTAATAATGTTGTGCATCATAACAACATCACGCAAAAAGAAGCTTGAAGCATACTCTAACGTAATTTCTATCGCATATTAAATATTTTAGTAAGGTGAAAAATGTTTAATTTCAATGCAGAAATGTCATATTTACGCTATCTCTATTTTATTTTTATCAATTAATAGCTATTTAAATTTGATTTCTATTAACAAAATACTATTTTTGACACATTATTAATACAAACATGATTTTTGCTCACGGACATCACTTTCATATGCATCATCGCCATTGCGGCGATATGTAATAAGTGTGTTTCTACGTGAAGCATTTTTTCCCTTGTGTTTGATTTCTATTTATTAATAATTTACAGCTAACATTATAAAGCTTTGAAAAATCTTAAAATTGCTATCCAAAAATCGGGTAGATTAAACGAAAAATCAGTTCAATTACTTAAAAACTGTGGTCTCGACTTCGAAAATTATAAAAGTTCTTTAATAACAACCGTTTCCAATTTCCCTCTTGAAATTCTTTTCCTTCGTGATGATGATATTCCAGGATATGTAGAGCAAGGAATTGCTGATCTCGGAATAGTTGGTGAAAATGTCATTGATGAAACTGAATCTGAAGTTAATTATCTACAACGTCTCGGTTTTGGAAAATGTACTTTAAAACTAGCTGTTCAAAAAGATAGTGATATTAAAGATTTAAGAGATCTTAATGGAAAATCTATTGCAACTTCTTATCCTGTTATTTTAAAGAAATTTTTAGATGAATACCGCATCGAGGCAGATATTCAGATGATATCAGGATCTGTTGAAATTGCACCTGGCTTAGGGTTGAGTGACGCTATATGTGATATTGTCTCTACGGGCGGAACCCTTAAAAATAATGGATTAAAACAGTTTGCCGATGTCCGTAAGTCTGAAGCAATTCTTATCGGTCGTCCAGGATTGGAGGATAACGAAATCTTAGCAGAACTTTTACAGCGAATCCAGTCGGTGTTAATGGCAAAAGAAACTAAGTACGTTGTTCTGAATGTTGAGAAAGTTAATTTACCTACTATAACAGGTCTTTTACATGGTGTAAAATCACCGACTGTTGTTCCTTTAGCAGAAGAAGGTTGGGTTGCCGTTCATACCGTTATTTCAGAAGATGATTTCTGGGGTAAGATCAACAAGCTAAAGTCTGCAGGTGCCCAAGGAATTGTGGTCATGCCGATCGAAAAAATTATTATGTAGTTAATAAGCGCACTGCGCTTAAAATAAAATTCATCATGCTTAAAACTTTTGAATATGCTCAGTTAAATCCCATTGAATTACAGGAATTAACAACGCGTAATACTGATCCTTCGCATGCTATCCAAGATACTGTCTTAGATATTATACAAGAAGTTCGTCAAAATGGTGATAAAGCTTTGATTAGCTATGCACAACAATTTGACAAAGTTGAATTAGAAAAACTTTACCTTGATGCTAACGATATTGACGCACTGGCATCAACGATTAATCGCGAACAACAAAGGGCTTTAGAAATTGCGTTCCAGAATATTCATAAATTCCACTCTTCACAAGTAAAGCGTGAGCGAGTTGTAGAGACCACGATAGGTGTAAAATGCTGGCGGGAGAACCGTCCTATTGAAAAAGTCGGTCTTTATATACCGGGAGGCTCCGCTGTTCTACCAAGTACACTATTAATGTTAGGTGTACCGGCGCGAATTGCGGGATGTAAAGAAATCATCGTTTGTTCTCCTCCCCAAAAAAGTGGAAAAATAAACGGTTTCGTAGCCTATTGTCTCAAATTATTAAAAATCGAACGCATTTACCTTGTCGGTGGTGCTCAAGCTATAGCGGCAATGGCTTTTGGATCGGAAACGATCCCTAAAGTTGATAAAATATTTGGACCTGGCAATCAATTTGTGACAAAAGCAAAAAGCATTGTTCAAGGTATGGCCAATGTAAGTATCGACATGCCTGCTGGTCCATCTGAAGTTTTAGTAATTGCTGATGAAACTGCCACACCTGCTTATGTAGCTGCAGATCTATTAGCTCAAGCTGAACATGGTGCGGACAGTCAGGCTGTACTGGTAGCAACTTCCAAAGATATTATTGAAGCTGTAAATCTTGAATTAGAAAAGCAACTTGCTATTTTACCCCGTTTTGAATTAGCAAGCAAAGCAATCGAGAACTCCTATGCGGTGTTAGCAACTGATTTAAATGAGGCACTGGCGTTTAGTAATTATTATGCACCAGAACATCTGATCCTAGAAACCGATCAATGGGAACGTCTTGTTCGTCTTATTTTAAATGCAGGTTCTGTCTTTTTAGGACACTTAACGCCTGAAAGTGCGGGAGATTATGCTTCTGGAACAAACCATACTTTACCCACATCAGGATATGCAAGATCCTATTCAGGTGTATCTGTAGATTCATTTGTAAAAAAGATTACTTTCCAACATATAAGTCCGGAAGGACTACTTAATATTGGTTCTACTGTGGAGATCTTAGCAGAATTAGAGGGACTTCATGCACATAAGAATGCTGTTACCATTCGAAAGGAAAATTAAAAATTTCAAATCAAAAGAAAAGCCTTTCAGAATTTCTGAAAGGCTTTTTTATTAAAATCTTATTTCGATTTAGTTTTTCAATGCTTCACCAACTTTTTTGGCTTTGTCACCTACAGCTTTAGCTGCATCTTTAGTACCTTCAACTGCAGATTTTCCAGCTTTAGCTGTTGCGTCAGCAGCTTTATCGATAGCATGACCAGTTGCATGGGCGGCATCCTTAACGCCTTCTTCAACATCTCCCGCTACTTTAGCAGTACCTGCAGTAATTTTTTCCCAAGCAGTTTTTGTCTCATCTACCGTTTTACGTGCAGCTTCTTCAGCTTTCTTATCTCCTTTTGCTATTGCAGCATCTAGATCTTTTTGAGCTTGCTCATATTTAGCTTTCGCATCAGCTGCAGCAACGTCTGCATGTTTATCTAAACTATCAAGAGAATTATCTAACTTTTCTCCGACTGTGACTTCTCCATCACTATTTTTATCTTCTTTTGGCGTGTTATTACAAGCCGCAAAAGTTAATGAAACTCCTGCGAATAATGCTAAAAATGCAACTTTTTTCATTTCGTATATTTTTTTGGTTAACAGATTTAACCAAACAATATTTATGCCAATTATGCTTTAGGATAAATTGTGCCTTTTGCCGCTTCTAGTGTATTCTTAAGTAATCCTACAATCGTCATCAAGCCCACTCCTCCAGGTACAGGAGTTATCCATGAAGCTTTAGGAGCGACTTGCTCAAAATCTACATCTCCATATAATTTAAAGCCAGATTTTGTTTCTGTTGAGTCTTCTCTATTAATACCTACATCAATTACAACTGCGCCATCCTTCACCATATCTGCAGTAACAAAGTTTTTCTTCCCAATTGCAGCAACAATAATATCCGCACGTAAAACTTCTGTTTTAAGGTCTTTTGTACGACTATGTGTTAAGGTAACTGTGCAGTTACCTGGATTAGAGTTTCGTGCTAAAAGAATACTCATTGGTGAACCAACGATATTACTTCTACCTACCACCACTGCATGTTTACCTGCAGTTTCAATTTTATAATGATCCAGCATCAACATAATACCATAAGGTGTTGCTGGGATAAAGCAAGGAAGATTTCGTTGCATTCTGCCCAAATTGATGGGATGAAAACCATCTACATCTTTTCGGTAATCTATTGCTTCAGTTATTTTATCGGGATCGATATGCTTTGGAAGTGGTAACTGCACGATCAAACCGTCAATATTTGCATCCGCATTTATTTCTTGAATTTTCGCGATCAATTGTTCTTCAGTCACATCAACATCGTAACGAATATTAGTAGATTCAAAACCTACCAATTCACAATTACGCATTTTACTCGCCACATAAGTTTCACTACCTCCGTCGTTTCCAACTAGGATAGCCACTAAATGAGGTTTACGTCCAGCTTGCGCTGTAAAATCAGCTGTATCTTTTTTGATATCTTCTTTGATTTTAGCTGATACGAGTTTACCGTCTAATAAATTCATTTTTATAGGAATAGGATTTTTTAAGTTTCTAATCTAATTTCAGTACAGCCATAAATGCCGATTGCGGTATTTCAACGTTACCTACTTGACGCATTCGTTTTTTACCTTTTTTCTGCTTTTCCAAAAGCTTACGCTTACGAGAAATATCACCGCCATAACATTTTGCTGTTACATCTTTACGTAAAGCAGAAATTGTCTCACGGGCAATAATTTTCATTCCAATAGATGCTTGGATACGAATTTCAAACTGTTGGCGAGGTAGTAATTCTTTTAATTTTTCACAAATTTTCTTACCAAAGTCATATGCATTACTTCTGTGAATCAGAGATGACAATGCATCTACAGGTTCATCATTTAAACGGATATCCAAACGGACCAAATCCGATTGACGGTAACCTATCTGTGTATAATCAAAAGAAGCATAGCCCTTGGAAATCGTTTTTAACTTATCATAAAAATCAAATACAATTTCACCCATTGGCATCTCAAATACCAATTCAACACGGTCTGAAGTTAAATATGACTGATTAATGATTGCACCACGTTTTTGGATACATAAAGACATAATCGGTCCTACGAAATCAGATTTAGTAATGATATTTGCTTTAATATAAGGTTCCTCAATAGCATCTAATTTACTCGGATCTGGTAAATCGGATGGGTTATGAACCTGAACTTCTTCATTATCTTTTGTTAAATACGCTTTGTAAGATACGTTGGGAACAGTTGTGATAACAGTCATATCAAACTCACGCTCAAGACGCTCTTGGATAATCTCCATATGAAGCATTCCTAAGAATCCACAACGGAATCCAAAACCTAGCGCTGCTGAAGACTCTGGTTCAAACACTAAAGATGCGTCATTCAATTGCAAACGGTGCATAGATTCACGTAACTCTTCGTAATCTTCTGTATCAACAGGATATATTCCGGCAAAAACCATTGGTTTTACTTCTTCAAATCCTTGAATAGCACCATCACAAGGTCTTTCCTTATGAGTGATCGTATCGCCAACTTTTACTTCACGTGCTTCCTTAATCCCGGAGATGATGTATCCAACATCACCTGTTCTAACGACATCTTTAGCAACTTGATTTAATTTCAAAGTTCCGATCTCATCCGCAGAATATTCCTTTCCTGTAGCAACAAATTTCACTTTATCACCTTTACGGATCTCACCATTTTCAACTTTGAAATAGGCCATGATACCACGGAAAGAGTTATAAACTGAATCGAAAATCAAAGCCTGTAAAGGAGCTGTTGGATCACCTAGTGGTGCAGGAACCCGCGCTACAATGGCTCTTAAGATATCAGGGATACCAAGACCTGTTTTACCAGATGCTGGAATAATATCTTCACGGTTACCACCAATTAAATCAATGATCTGGTCTTTCACTTCCTCTGGCATAGCACCAGGAAGATCCATCTTATTTAAAATTGGAATAATCTCTAAATCATGTTCTAATGCTAAATAAAGATTCGAGATTGTTTGTGCTTGTATACCTTGAGAAGCATCTACAATTAACAAGGCTCCTTCACAGGCAGCAATGGAACGTGATACTTCATAAGAAAAATCGACGTGTCCAGGAGTATCAATTAAATTTAAAATATACTCTTGACCGTCTTGTATATAGTTCATCTGGATCGCGTGACTCTTTATGGTAATACCACGTTCACGTTCCAAATCCATATTATCTAGTAATTGTGCCTGCGCTTCACGTTGTGTAATGGTGTTAGTGTACTCCAATAATCGATCGGCTAATGTACTTTTACCGTGATCAATGTGTGCGATGATACAGAAATTACGTATGTGCTTCATATAGGATTTTTAAAAATCGTTTCTAAAAAGCAAAGATACTTTTTTTGACAGACATTTAGGCTAAGCTCTCCCCTATTTATGCACATAATTTCATGATTTATCGATTAAGATAAAAAATGTTTTCGATTTGCTGTGACGTTTTCGACTTGCCATTCAATCTCAACTGTAAACTCTTGCGATCTTATCGGACAGTCTTTTACCTGACAGTAGCTGCAACATTCAGGGAGGCATGGATCTGCGTGAATAAAAAACTCGGTTTCAACAGACATTTTGGTATTAACTATTTTATCTAAAATCGAGATTTCATCGTGTACTTTAATTAAAGAATAATAATTCGGAAGTGTCAAGTGACAATCTACATGCAATTCATTGCCATATCGTTGGACACGCAGATTGTGTATATCAATCCAATCTGTATGACGGTTTTCCTGCAAAACTTGAACGACTTCTTTTACAAGATCTACATCTGACTCATCCATAAGTCCACCCACTGACTGACGTAACAATTTATACCCATTATATAAAATAAAAGTGCCCAAGACAAAAGAAATAGCAATATCGATCCACTTTAAGCCTGTTAATTTCATAAGAATAAGACCGACTACTAGGCCTATTGTACTATAGGCATCAACTTGTAGATGTTTACCGTCGGCTTCCAATGTAAGAGAACCCAATGCTCGCCCTCTTTTCATGATGTAGAATCCAATTATAAAATTAATCAGGGCCGTAACAGAAACTAAACCGATCCCTTCTTCCAAATTTGATAATGTAGATGGGAAAAAGATATTATAAAATCCTTTTACTAATATGATTGATCCGGCTATAAAAATAAGTCCCCCTTCCAAGAAAACAGAAAAGAATTCAACTTTTCCATGGCCATACGGATGATTGTTATCTTTAGGTTGAGCGGCTAAATAAATACTATAGAAAGCAAAACTTGAGGCAATGACATTGACAATACTTTCCGCAGCATCGGTGAAAATAGCATTGGAAGCAGTAAGGAAATACGCGACAAATTTGATGATCATCAATCCCAGCCCTGTCAAAAGGGATAGCAGAACTAATCTTTTTTGCTTAGACATAATATTACTTTATTTTCGCGACAAAGGTAGTCATATAACGCTACGATTTCCTTTTTAGTTTGAAACTACTAATCTTTTAGCATACTCTTTTACGTTTATACGGACTAACAAATGAAATGGTGATCAATGCTAAGCAGAATTATCATTATAAAATTTATAGTAAATTTCTGAGATGGTAACATCGGAAATATACGAAATGAAAGATTAGAATAAGTGTTACTCCAAAGCAATCAAAATCTTAATAATTTTACATATTTTCAGCAAAAAAGAAGCAATCGTTTGTCTTTTTTCAAGAAATTAAAGTATTATTTGCATTCTAAATAATATCTTTGTCTTACCATGAGCACACAATCATATTTATCAGATAGGATAAACAATTTATCCGAGTCGGCTACGCTTAAAATGACTAAGCTTGGTCGCGAATTAGCCGCAAAAGGCGTTAATGTTATCAGCTTAAGTGTTGGCGAACCAGATTTCAATACTCCTGACCACGTTAAAGAAGCTGCTAAGGTAGCTTTAGACGAAAATTGGACACGTTACTCGCCAGTTCCGGGATACCCAGAATTACGTCAGGCTATTGTGAATAAATTGAAGATTGAAAATAATCTTGATTATGACATCTCTCAAATCGTAGTTTCTACAGGTGCAAAACAGTCTTTATCAAATGTTATTTTAACACTTGTTAATCCTGGTGATGAAGTTGTAATACCCACCCCATACTGGGTTTCTTATTCAGAAATGGTTGTTTTAGCTGAAGGAAAATCGGTTTTTATCAATACTGAAATCGATAATAACTTTAAAATAACTCCTGAGCAACTTGAGGCTGCTATCACGCCTAAAACTAAATTGTTCATGTTCTCATCACCAAATAACCCTACAGGTACGGTGTATAGTAAAGATGAGTTAGCTGCTTTGGCAAAAGTATTTGAAAAACATCCACAGGTATTTATCTTATCAGATGAAATCTATGAACATATCAATTTTGTAGACAAACATGAATCTATCGCTCAATTTGATAGCATTAAAGACCGTGTGATTATCATTAACGGTTTCTCCAAAGCATTTGCAATGACCGGATGGAGATTAGGTTATATTGCTTGTAATAAAGAGATCGCTGCCGCAAATGACAAATTACAAGGACAAACGACATCGGGAACATGTTCGATATCACAACGTGCAGGAATCGTTGCTTATGAACAAGGATTAGCATCCGTAAATAAAATGAAAGAAGCATTTGCTCGTCGTCGTCAACTGGTTTATGATCTATTATCCGCAATTCCAGGAGTTAAAACAAACTTACCTGAAGGCGCTTTCTATTTCTTCCCAGAAATCAGTTCTTTCTTTGGAAAAAAAGATGAGAATGGAAATGTAATCAACAATTCATCTGACTTAGCTCTATACCTATTAAATGTAGGTCATGTCGCAACAGTTGGTGGTGATTCATTTGGAAATGACAAATACATCCGTCTGTCATATGCTGCATCTGATGAAAGCTTAGTAGAAGCTTTAAGACGTATCAAAGAAGCATTAGGCAAATTAGCATAAACTTTTATAGTCCACATAAAAAGAAGAGGCTGTCTTTAATGGACTGCCCCCAAAATATTGGACAAATTTAGTTAATTAGATTTGTAATAATGAGCTCGATATTCTGTCGGGCTCATTCCATTTAAATTTAGTTTTATCCGTTGATTATTGTAATAGGAGATATAATCTTCTATTTCGCTTTTTAACTTCTCTGTTGATTCGTATTGTTTTAGATAAAACAGTTCTGATTTTAAAATTCCGAAGAAATTTTCAATTACGGCATTATCAAGGCAATTTCCTTTTCTGGACATGCTTTGAGTGATTCCGTTTTCTTTGAGCCACTGTTGATATTTAGGCATTTGGTATTGCCAACAACCCTGATCTGAATGTAAAAGCAGTTGTGATGCCCCCCTTGCTTTGGGCAGTGCCTTTTTGAGCATGTCCATTACCCCTTTAAAGGCCGGCCTGTCAGTAATTTCATAACTTATAACTTCCTGATTGAACAGATCAATTATTGGGGAGAGATACAGCTTTTTTTCCTTGACTTTGAACTCAGTAATATCCGTGGCCCATTTTTGCAAAGGCCCCTCAGCCTGGAATTTCCTGTTGAGGATATTGGGGGCGATCTTGCCCGGTTCACCCCGGTATGACCTGTATTTCTTTATCCTGATCAGACTCTTCAAACCCATTTCCCTCATTAATCTAAGAATGGTCTTATGATTGATATCCACTCCATCCCGTTTGAGCTGCAGGGTAATGCGGCGATAGCCAAAGCGGCCCTTATGTACATGGTAAACTTTGTTGATTTGCGCTTTGACCTGTTCGTATTTATCTGCTTGTCCCTCCTTCTTGGAATGATAATAGAAAGTATTTCTTGCCATCTTAACGCAACTCAGCAGGATATCAAGATCAAATTGATGCCTTAGCTCCATTATGGCTTTCGCTTGTTTTCGGCTTGAGCTAAGGCGCTGAGCTTTTTTAGCAGGGCATTTTCTGCACGTAAATACTCATTCTCCTGCAAAAGTTCCTCTTCACGCGTGAGCGCTTTATTCGTTTTTCTAACTTTTCGCTTGATCTGCGGATTTGCTTTCTTTGTCATCAGGGGTCTTCCTTTTGGCCGTGCCTCCAATCCTTCTGGACCGAACTTGTCCAGCCTTTTCTGCCATTCAATGATATGGGCATCCGAGGAAAGGTCAAAGCGTACACGGGCTTCTTTCAAAGATAAACTTTCTTCTCGGATTGCGGTAAGGACAGAAAGCTTAAAAGAAGCACTAAAGTGTCTTTTCCCTTTCCTGGGAAGTAGCCCCGATTCCCCCTGATACTTATATATTCTGTACCAGGTCTCAAACAAAGAATACGTAATCCCGAATTCTTCTCCCAAAGACTTTGCAGAACGATAATGCTCATCCATTTGTCTAACACAGCTCAACTTAAATTCAAAACTGTGCTTGTTTTTCTTATTCATAAAAATGCCCCCAGAAAGTGTCTAACTTTTTGGGGGCACTGCATAAAGACAGCCTCTTCTTTTGTTATATACTCAGATTAGCCCAATTTTCTACGTAACATGGCAAGGGAACGGATATGATTTATCTTGTCGCGGTATGCCGTATTCATAAATCCTTCTGCTAATTTTATTTCGGCATACGGCATATCAAAGCTGTCGTATGGGTTTTACGTCAATTCCGAATACAAAATAAGCTCCCCAATATGATGTTCAATAAATTCAACTAAAAATCAGACTTTCCCTAAGTGCATCTATTCTGTACGAGAAGCTTTTTTAATTTAAACAAGAGGCTAAATAATATCAGAATTTTACTCGCCAGTAAACTAAATTAACTTAATAGTAAAATAATATTTCTCTAAAAGCATGTTACGTAGCAATACCTATAAGCCATGCAGAGTTAATAATAAGCAATAGCGTAAAATGAACTACCGTAAGAATAAAAACAGACGGCCAAATTTCAATATACATTGGCCAGCGTGATGAATCAATTGGACATGGCGAATTACTACACCGCTGCAACGCAAAATGGTTTACCAAAAACGCGAAGACAAACGGCTAAGTTGGTATATACATTGACCAGAGTGATAAATCAATGCGCCATCGCGCATTGCTATCATACCTTTAAGCAAAATGAATGCGCAACACCACTTGTTACAACTACCAAGCACACAGGAACCTTTACCCTATTGTGGCCACTCCAAATCTCAAAGCGAAAATTATGGAATGAAAAACATATTAGATTTTCTCAATCTCAAGTCTTGCTACAGACACTAGTTTTTTTTAAAATTATTGGTATCAATACGATTCAATGTAAAAGAAAAAGTACTTCCTGAACCATATTCACTATCAACAGTTATAGTCCCCCCCTGTGCTTCGATAAACTCTTTACTGATACTTAAACCCAAACCTGTACCTTCTTTTTTTGTTCCCGGAATTCGAAAATACCGTTCAAATATTTTATCCTTATACCGATCTTCTATACCTTGTCCAGCATCTTTAATTGCAAATTTCACTTTATCCTCACTAGATCCAATAGAGATCCCAATGATAGCATTTTCATAGGAATAACGTACTGCATTTGAAAGTAAGTTGGTCAATACCCAGGCTGTTTTTTCATTATCAGCGAGCACATCTGGTAGGTTATTTTCCATTTGCAATTGCAATTCTATATGTTTTTGTTCTGCCATCGCTTTTGTTGCCCGTATAGCATATTCTATGAGTTCGCTCACATTGGTCGGTGCTACATTTAACTGAATGGTCCCACTTTCAACCTGCGTCATATTCAAAAGCTCACCTGTAATTTTCAACAACCTCCCGGTATCCTCGCGGATACTTTGAACAAGATTATTTTGATCTTCATTGAGTACACCAATTTGTTTATTTTCTAAAAGTTGTAACCCCATCTTTATGGAGGCAATCGGTGTTTTAAGTTCATGCGATATGGTTGCTATAAAATTCGTTTTAGCGAAATCCATTTCTTTAAACTGGGTAATATTACGCAACATGATGACCTGTCCTATAAATTGAGAATCTAATTCTCCCGTCGGTACAATATTGATATCGACAATTTCCTTCTCAAAATAACTTTCTTTACCATTTGCATAAATCTTAAGAAGAGTAGCTTCTCGTTGTTTCTGATCCTGAAAAATATCTTTGATAAAATCACGTATCAGATCATTTGTCACCGCTACATCCTGTATTTGCTTTCCAATTAGCTGTTCATTTTGTAAACCAGAAATTTT
This sequence comes from Sphingobacterium kitahiroshimense, assembly GCF_025961315.1. NCBI lineage: Bacteria > Pseudomonadati > Bacteroidota > Sphingobacteriia > Sphingobacteriales > Sphingobacteriaceae > Sphingobacterium > Sphingobacterium kitahiroshimense. The sequence continues at coordinate 2,081,336 of NZ_JAOQNK010000001.1, forward strand.
CAAAGCTTCTTCATTCGCGAATAATACCACCTTCTGTTCATCAATCCCAATTACAGGATCATGCATGTTATTAATAAGAGTATCTATTCGTTTTTTCCCTTTTAATATTTTATCCAATTTACTTTCGGCATATTCTTCTAGTTTTTCAGCCATTGTATTAAAAGAATTTGCAAGCTCTCCAAATTCATTACGTTTATCATAATGTATTCGTTTTTTATAGTTTTCATTTGCAATCTGCTTAATGCTTTCTGTCAATTCTTTAATAGGATTTGCAATATTTGATGGCAGGTTAACGATCAGAACAAAAGCAATCAGAAAACACAATGTTCCGGTAATGGAAATGACAGCAATGGCTTTTTCTGCAGTTACAGAAGCAATATCACTTTTACGTTCTATGGCTTCCATATTGAGACGCATCAATTCAGTAATGTCTTTTCTTATTTTGGAAAGCAGCGTAACATCCGCTTTATTTTCAGTAAACTGATAGAAATGTTTTTCGACCATCTTTGTAGCCTGCACCTCTCCGATTTCAGTAACATTATGCTTTTGTTTCTCTAGATTTTCCTTAAAATCATGTAACGCTACTGGATCAACATCATATTCTTCCAATGCCAACAGCATATTGCGGGCATATTGCAAAGTATTATAATTGGCAACGAGAATATTATTGGTATCCCTTTTCAACTGATTGACATACCAGCCACTTACCACAACCAATAGTACAATCATCAGAAAAAGTGACCCAACACCAAAAGTTAATTTTGTCTTTATACGCATTATGAAAGAATTATAAGATCAATTTTTTCGTTTGAAAGCTTCGTCAGAAGTTTATTAAAAGTATTTGTTGCCCAAATGATTTTGATTAATCCCAAATGTGGCTTACCTATACAAACTGTCGTTATCTGTTTTGCTTCACATTGCTCAATAATGGCTGTAGCGATCTTGCTATGATTAACCTTTATAATCTCGGCGCCCAATTCTGTTGCTAATTTAAAATTATTAATCAAATGTCGCTGTTTATCCAGCGCTATTTTAGAAACACTTTCTTTAGGCGTTTGTACATAGAGAACAAACCATTTACTATTATAATAGTTTGCTAACCTTGCAGTCTTACGAATTACGATCGTAGCAGTCTTCTCATTTGAACTTACACAAGCTAGAAATTGCTCCTTCTTCATATATTTATGATGAATAACCTCCGTCTCAACTTTCCTTTGCACCTGTGAAGCAACTTCTTTTAAAGCCAGTTCACGTAATTGCAAAATATGATCACTATTAAAAAAATTTGCTAATGCCATTTCTATCTTAGCAGCATCATAAATTTTACCATCTTTCAATCTATTTATCAACTCTTCAGCTGTTAAATCAATATTAACGACCTCATCGGCCAATCCCAGCACACTATCGGGTATACGTTCCTGTACATCAACACCTGTTATATTCTTAATCTCATCATGCAGACTTTCAATGTGCTGAATATTGACTGCGCTGATCACACTGATACCTGCATCCAATATATCGACAACATCCTGCCAACGCTTAGCATTGACACTTCCTTCAATATTACTATGAGCAAGTTCATCAATTATGACAATTTCAGGATGTATGTTAATAACCGCCTGAACATCCAATTCTTCAAGCTCTTTTCCCTTATAAAAAAGTTTACGTCTGGTTATCAACGGAATACCATCCAATAATGCATGTGTTTCTTTTCTATTATGAGTTTCAATATAACCTATTTTAATATCTACCCCACTATGTAGAAGCATATGTGCCTCTTGTAGCATACGATAAGTCTTCCCTACACCAGCGCTCATACCGATATACAGTTTAAATTTTCCTTTCCTAGATTTTTTTATCAGCCCTAAGAAATGTTCCGCATCTTTTCTTTCTTCCATATAAGTGTAGATCATGTTATTAGCTCTCTTGTTATTTTATAAACCAGTATAAAACAACAAGAGAAATAATAATTTGATTAAAAACGTAATGCCAAAGAAGTAATTCCAATCATATTATCTTTTTCCAAAGAATCATTTCGATCAGCAAAAATAGCATCTTTACTCTGTAGTCTCTTTAACTCTGTTCGCCATACTAAATTTGAGAAAACCACATAATCTACTGAAAAGGAATAACCAAATGTTTGAAAACCATTTGTAGTTCCGGTATTAATAATTATCCCTTTCTTATCTTGATAATATTCACCTCGTAAAGCTATAGCAAAATCATCATGAGGTTTATAGGAAGCGATCAAAACTGGAGTAAACCATGTGTTATAATGACTGCTTCCTTTTTCTTTTTGTTCAGCACCAATATCAAACCCTGTTATAACCGTAAATTTATCATGCAGTTGGAACTGTCCATAAAAATTATGAAAATACCGCATCTGACGAACAGAATCGGCTTTATCATTACCAATAAACGAACTGCTGTTTAAAGTTATTTTATCCGTGGGCCTATACGTTAACTGATGCCCAAAAGCGGGGGTACTGTTTCCGTCAATCCGCTGAATTCTTTGCCAGCCATTTAAAACTAATCCGCTCATCATCCATTTACCGTCATCGGTCGTATACGATATCTTAGCTCCTGTTTCAAAATAAGGAGAGTTATCCGCTCCTATACTACGTGTCAGGGTATAGCAATCCTTACTAATGGCGCTTTCAAATCCAATATGAGATGGCAAAACACCAGCATCAATCCATAAATTATGCTTTTCTGAAATCTTGATACCGACATTTGCTTCGTAGATATTTTTCAACGTTACTGGTTCAGCAGCATAATTTGCATTCATATAAGTACCAGCCGCCAATGCCAGGTTAGTCCTGATTCTATCAGATTCATAATTTAATTTAATCATTCCAAGATTTAAATTAACCTCATTATTACGATGATGACTGTATACATATCCTGGTCGGGAATTATTTTTAGGGTTAGAAAAATCGTACTGACTGTATACTTCAACATAGCCACTAATCGTTAACGGATTTTTGATCTCAACGTTTTCTTGTGCTTGCAAAATATGGATAGTTCCTAATAACAATAGGGAACTGATGATATATTTTTTCATCTTAATTTTATCATTTTGTTGATAGAGCATTCGTGTATATCATGCTTAACATCCATAGCAGATGATTTTACAGCTTGATTTCACATTTGTTAATTGATTGTATAAGGATGCTATGAAATATCCAGACTGCGTACACATCACTCTTGACAGAATTACATTTATTCGAATGTGTATGACATGGATATTTCATATTAAATTATTTTGCAGATAATTGGTCTAATGCAATATTCAACTTTAATACATTTATTTTCGCAGGACCAAATAGTCCGATTAATGGTTTTTCGGTATGCTCATGAATTAATGTCATTAAGTCTGCTTCTGCAATATTTCGGATCTTAGCAATACGTTTCACCTGAACCTGAGCTGCCTGTACTGAAAAGTGAGGATCTAAGCCACTCGCACTTGCAGTAATAAGATCAGCAGGTATTTGTGCTTTTGTAATAGCGGGATTATGCACCAAAAATGTATCTATCCTACCTTTTACCTCTGCCAGATATGACGGGTTTGAAGGGCCTTTGTTACTTCCCGCAGATCCTGCTGCATTATAGCCAGCCGCAGAAGGACGGGACCAGAAATAGTGATCATTTGTAAAGGCCTGACCAATATTGCTGTAATAAGTCCTACCTTTAAAAGTAATGATTTCACCTTTACCTTCATTTGGAGCTGCTTGAGCAATGGCCCATACAGCAAAAGGATAGATGACTGCAAAAAAAACAATTAGGATAAAAGTCAGCTTTATAGCTGGTAAAATATGCTTTTTCATGATTTCGTTTTTTTTAAATAAATAAGGATACAATAAGATCAATCAATTTGATGCCTACAAATGGCACCAAAATACCCCCTACTCCAAAAATGAGCAGATTACGCCGTAACAGTGCACTTGCACCTATGGGTTTATAGGCCACCCCTTTCAAAGCCAATGGAATTAAAAATGGAATAATTAGGGCATTGAATATCACGGCAGATAAGATGGCACTCTCTGGACTATGTAATTGCATAATATTTAATCCTTGCAAAGCTGGAATAGCCGTAATGAATAAAGCAGGAATAATCGCAAAATATTTCGCCACATCGTTTGCAATACTAAAAGTAGTAAGTGTGCCACGAGTCATCAATAATTGTTTACCGATCTCCACAACTTCGATCAATTTCGTCGGATCATTATCCAAATCAACCATGTTGCCTGCTTCCTTAGCAGCTTGCGTCCCACTATTCATTGCAACACCAACATCTGCCTGAGCCAGTGCTGGAGCATCATTTGTACCATCTCCCATCATGGCAACCAGACGGCCATTAGCTTGTTCCATTTTGATGTAGTTCATCTTATCCTCTGGCTTAGCCTCAGCAATAAAATCATCGACTCCGGCCTTTTCGGCAATATATTTTGCCGTCAATGGATTATCGCCGGTTACCATAACTGTTTTGATACCCATTTTCCGTAAACGTTCGAACCGCTCTTGAATCCCTGGTTTAATAACGTCCTGCAATTCAATGACGCCTAAAGCAATTTCGTTTTCACAAACAACTAAGGGTGTACCTCCATTTTGAGAAATTTCAGTAACCTGATCGGTTATATCTACTGGAAATACATTTCCGGCCTGCGTAACGATATTACGGATCGCATCAGTCGCACCTTTACGAATACGAGTCTGATCAAAATCGATCCCTGAACTTCTTGTCTCTGCCGTGAATTTGATAAAAACGGGTGCATTGATTGGATATGCCAACGGATTAACACCAGCCAACTCAATGATTGATTTTCCTTCAGGAGTTTCATCACTCATTGAACTTAATACAGCAGCTTTAATCAGTTGCTCTTCGGCTATGCCCTTCGTTGGGTAAAAATGTGTTGCTTTACGGTTACCAATGGTAATGGTACCAGTTTTATCCAATAATAGGACATCAATATCTCCAGCCGTCTCTACTGCTTTTCCGCTTTTAGTAATGACATTTGCCCGCAACGCTCTATCCATTCCTGCGATACCAATTGCGGATAATAATCCGCCAATCGTAGTGGGTATTAAGCAGATAAATAGTGAAATAAAAGCTGCAATTGTGATGGGCGCATTGGCATAATCTGCAAAAGGTTTTAAAGTCACAGTAACAATAATGAATACCAAGGTAAAACCTGCTAAAAGAATGGTCAATGCAATTTCATTTGGTGTTTTTTGACGACTTGCTCCTTCTACCAAAGCGATCATTTTATCTAAAAAACTTTCACCTGGTTCGGTAGTTACTTTTACCTGTATCTTATCGGACAATACTTTTGTTCCGCCTGTTACACTACTTTTATCCCCTCCAGCTTCACGTATGACAGGAGCCGACTCTCCAGTGATCGCGCTTTCGTCTATCGTTGCCAAGCCCGCAACAATCTCTCCATCAGAAGGAATGATATCACCTGCTTCACATATAAAGATATCACCTTTCACAAGTTGTGAAGAAGAAATCATACTTCCATTTGCTAATTTTGCAGGGGTTTCCTCTCTTGTTTTACGTAAACTGTCTGCTTGTGCTTTTCCTCTAGCTTCAGCAATCGCTTCCGCAAAATTGGCAAACAACAGAGTAAGCAATAAAATCAAAAATATGGTGAAGTTATAACCAAAACTACCTTGTGATGATTCTCCTGACAATATCCATAAACTGACTACTAGCATCACAAAAGTTCCGATCTCTACCGTAAACATTACGGGATTACGAAACATCAGTTTGGGGTTCAATTTCACGAAAGACTGTTTGCAAGCCTGCAATAACATATCACTCTGAAATAATGATTGATTCTTATTCATTTTTAATTATTTATATTGATGAAGTAAATGATCGTGTCTGTATACATTACCCAGCGATCCGTTACTATTCAAATGAGATTAACGCATAGAAAAATATTCAGCAATAGGACCTAACGCTAATGCTGGGAAAAATGATAATGCAGCTACAATAATGATTACTGTAAATACCAAAATCCCAAAAGTTGCTGTATCTGTCTGTAAAGTTCCCTCGCCCTCAGGAATGAATTTTTTCTTAGCCAACAAACCTGCAATTGCTACTGGTCCGATAATCGGCAAGAAGCGTGATAAGATCAAAACGATACCAGTGCTGATATTCCACCAAGGTGTATTATCACCTAAACCTTCGAATCCACTTCCATTATTTGCCGATGAAGATGTATATTCATATAAGATCTCACTGAAACCATGAAAACCAGGATTGTTTAGTGTTGATGCACCTTGTCCGGGAAATGCGGTTGCTAAACCTGCACTGATTAAGATTAGAAATGGGTGAATCAATGCAATAATCATCGCAATCTTCATTTCTCTAGCTTCTATTTTTTTTCCTAAAAACTCGGGTGTGCGCCCCACCATCAGGCCACTGATAAATACAGCAAGAATAATGAAGATGAAAAAGTTAAGGATACCAACTCCTGCACCTCCATAAAAACTATTTATCATCATTGCTAATAATTCATTCATTCCGGAAAGTGGCATTGAACTATCGTGCATGGAATTGACAGATCCAGTTGAAATCACTGTTGTCACAATACTCCAGAACCCAGATGTTGCTGCTCCAATTCGGATTTCTTTTCCTTCCATTGCACCTAATGACTGATCAATTCCCAAACTCGTTAAAGCAGGGTTACCATCCATTTCCATCTTGATATTGGGAATTGCCAACATCAAAAATCCTACAGTCATCACGGCAAACATCATCCAGGACAATTTTCTCCTCTTAATAAAATAGCCGAAAGCAAATATCATGGCAAATGGTACGATCATCTGCGCGGCCATTTCGATCATATTGCTTAAATAGGTCGGATTTTCAAAAGGGTGAGCTGAATTGGTTCCAAAAAAACCACCACCATTTGTTCCAATATGTTTGATTGCAACAAACGCTGCGGCAGGTCCTCGCGATACTTCAACGGTATCACCTTGCAGACTTACAATCGTATCCTTACCCTCAAACGTCATGGGTGTTCCTTGAAAAGCAAGTATAATAGCTACAATAAAGGATAATGGAAGCAGAATTCGTGTACAGGATTTTATAAAATATTCATAAAAATTACCTAAATCTGTAGCTGTTTTATCTCTAAAAGCTCTAAAAAGAGTTACTACTGCAGCCATACCTGTACCTGCACTGACAAACTGTAAAAACATCAACCAATATTGTCCCAAATAACTCACCCCAGTTTCACCAGAGTAATGTTGTAAATTACAGTTCACAACAAAAGAGATTACCGTGTTGAATGCCAAATCTGCTGTCATGCTTGGATTTTGATCTGGATTTAAAGGTAATCTTCCTTGCATCATCAGTACCAGCATTCCCACCAGAAACCAAATCATATTGATAGTGAGCATCGCAACCATATGCTGCTTCCAACTCATTTCAACTTTTGGGTTTATACCTGTTAGTTTATAAAATAATCTTTCAATCGGATTGAAAACGGGATCAAAGATTGTCTTATTTCCAGCAAATACTTTCGCAATATATTTCCCTAAAGGAATTGCTAAAGCGATCGTACCAAGAAACATGACGATTATGGCTATTATTTCTGTATTCATAATTAAATTTTAAATATTATTTCATTCACAGTTTGATTGTTAAAACTGCTCGGGCTTTAGTAATACATACACGATGTATGCAAACACGCCTACTGCTACTATGAGTAATGCTATCATCGTTTGCTATAATTTTAATTTTCCATTATCGTTTTGAGGTATTCCTTCCTCAATTCTTTTGGCAATATGGCCAGATGCTTTTTTAAACTTGCTGGACTTTCTTCTATGGACAGCTTAGTCAGAAATTCATTTTCGATCGCATTACGTGTATATTGGTTTCCTCCCTGATATATCAAATTCACCACTTTTGCAATTTCTTCGGCGTCTGCATACTCATATTCATTACCTGAGTTCATCTTTTTTAAGCATTGTTCGGCTAATTTCCCTAATACGATATAATCAGCTACGGTATGATCGCCTAATTCTTTATCTGAAATCCAATTACTGGACTCTGGTATCCATTCTTCCAGGGTACTTATCATTTTTGTTTTCATTCTATTATTTTTTCATTTGTTGATGACTGCTCGAGTAGTACATAATAGCTGCTATATATCAAGATTATCTACTTCTTGGCTTCACCTTAAATCTGATCAAAAAAGTCAATTGATTTAAAAAACAGTGCAAAACAAATTACACCGACAAGTGTCAATATTATGGCTATCATCTTTATCAATTTATGTGCTGAGAATATCTACAAATTTTACAAGCGCAAAAGTCACAATTGCAACAAAGGCAATTTTCAATAGTCCGGACGTTATGCCGGATTTCCAGTACCTGTCGTACTGCCTGATTTTTTTCCATTTTGAATTTAACATGAGTATTCATTTTGGAAGTGCTGGATGCCAATTTTATTCCAAGTCTAATAACAGGAAAATAAAATACTCAATAAGAGTAACTTAAGGCAATAACGCAAATAATTAAAAACAGAAAAACCTATCAAAATGATAGGCTCATTATCATAATAGAAGGAATTTTAAGAGGTATGATGCAGAGTGATATAAGGTTAAAAGGAATTTTTACAGAGAATTATTACACTGCTCGAAAGTTGTAAGGAACAACATGTCTGAAAGAGCCAAGAATAGTGGCATTATAATGAAAGTAATATAAAAATGGCCGTATAATGAATATAAGGCCGATATACAGATAAATTGGTATTAACGAGATCCAATTGACATTCTTATAACAACAATTGGATTTTTTTATCTTAAACTATAAACTTCTAAGTTCTCTGAGGAATAGTCTATTCTTTCCAAAATCAGTTCAATACAAGTTTGAAATATACTTAACAAAGTAATTATTAAACAATCATCCGAGAGGAAGATTACAATATGTAAGGCCTCCGTAAGACCAGAGACCTCTAGCTCATGATATTAATTTATACTCTTCAATCTTACGATAGAGTGTTGCAATACCAATTTCCAAAAGACGAGCAGCCTCTGCTTTGTTTCCCTGAGTATGGTGTAGTACTTTTTGAATATGCACTTTTTCTACACTTGCCATGGAGAAGGCAGATAACATTTTTACACCTGAATCAACGGCTATACTAGCAAAAGGAAGCGTGTCAACACACAATACATCATTATCTGATAAAATCACACTACGTTCTATGCAATTTTTAAGTTCACGAATATTTCCTTTCCATTGATGGTTTTCCAATGCAGTAATATATTCAGGCGAGATTTGTAATTCTTTTCTCTTAGCACGCAAAGAAAAGATTTGTGTAAAATGATTTGCCAATAAATGAATATCTTGCTTACGTTCACGCAGTGCTGGCAAATAAATACTGAATACCGAAAGACGATAAAATAAGTCACTTCTGAAATGTTCATTTGCTATTTCTTCTTCCAAATTACGATTCGTAGCTGCAATAATACGAACATCTACACGTGTTACTTTTGTTTCTCCAATTTTTAAAAATTCGCCAGTTTCTAATACCCTTAAAATTTTGGCTTGCAATTCCACTGGCATTTCGCCGATTTCATCAAGAAAAATAGTGCCTTTATTTGCCTCTTCAAAAAGTCCTCTTTGATCTTTCATTGCACCGGTAAAAGAACCGGCCTTATGTCCAAATAATTCACCTTCCAATAGTTCTTTACTAAAAGCAGCACAATTAATGGCGACAAAATTAAACTTACTACGGTTACTTGCCTGATGTATCGCTTGTGCAAACACTTCTTTTCCAGTTCCTGTATCACCTGTTAATAACACTGTTGTATCAGTAACAGCAACTCTTTTTGCTAAATCAATTGCATTTAATATTGGTTTCGATTTTCCGACAATCTTGTCAAAGGAATAGCGGTCTCCTAGCTGTTTTTCGAGTTTTTGAACTCTTTTTGCCAATGCTACCTTTTCGCTTGCATTATTTACTAATGGAATAATCTTATTGTTATCGTCTCCTTTGGTAATGTAATCAAAAGCTCCATTTTTAATTGCCTGTACGCCATCCGGAATATTTCCATATGCTGTCAACAAGATAATTTCAATTAACGGGTACTTCTCTTTTATTACTTTTGTGCTATCTACACCACTTCCGTCGGGTAATTTAACATCACAGATTACAACATCAATATCTTGCTCTTCCAAGCGTTTCAATCCTTTCTTTAAATCTGAAGCTTGAAATACCTCAAAGCCTTCTAGGGTAATAATTCTAGCAAGTAGTGTACGAATCTTTTCTTCGTCGTCGATGATTAGGATAGTGCTCAATGATTAAATTTTAGATATCAAACTTAAGTAAATTTTAGGCGAAACTTATTATGTATATCAGATACAATTTGTACCTAACGACCAAAATGATCATAGTTATCAGTTGCAAACTTTTCAAAACGTGTTAATAGGGCAATATTATCACGTTCCAATTGCGTTAGCTCTTTTGTTACATCATTGGAAACCGGCACATACCAATCCACCGGATCAAAGAATTGACGCACATTAATTTTAGTAAAAGCATATCCATGACGTGCAAAAATAGTATTTCGAATAATCTCTAAATCCAACTTCTTCAAATTTTTTAAATCGGCTTCTGTGAGCTTTGTTTTTGACGCATTGAGCGTATATACAACAGGCGATGCTGCACGATATAAATCATTAATAAAGGTGTAAGTTGAATCTCCGTCTGCCATCGTCTTTGATTCCTTTTTTGACGCATACCAATCAATTAATGGTTCGCTATTTTCATCATTAGGTAACATGAGATTAGCATTATAAACGAACTGTTTTTTTATTAATTTGAAATTCCTTTTTTTCACATTTACACTTTGATCAAATGCTGTCCAAGCCCCCTCTAAAGTATCTTTATTCAATTTGAACTCAAATCTTCCGTCAGATTTTTTATCTCCGGGCTCATCCAAGATAAAGGTGATCAAATTTCCATTTTCTTCTATTTTCCCTACCAAAGGTCTTAAATTTCCTTTTACCACATTTTGCGCAATGACTGTATCGGCTGTAATTCTTTTAATTGTCAAATTAATTTTAGGACTATAATCGAATTCAGCAGGAAACTCGCCTTGCTTTTCAAGAATTTCTTCCGAAACTTTTTCATCTACAGTAAAATCGCCTACCCAATTTCCATATAATTCTGGATGAATCTCATTTTCGACCATAGCTCCCGAAACTGATTGGTCTGAAGATTTTTTATCTGTTTTACTATTACAAGAGGTTAGCATGACGAATGCCAGTGCAATATAGAAAAGTCTTTTCATATTATTTATTACGGTTAATTATCCATTCTGCAATTAGTAGATTTGGAATCCAGCCTAACCAGGCCACCAATTGGTATAGGTCCATGGGATAGGGATGAAAGAAATAAACTAATACAAGTTTCCAATAGCGCAAAGTTAATGCCGAACATGTCAATGCAAAACTTCTGATCATAAAATTTTTATGCGCTTTAAAATCTCCCGTTTTTGCTCTTAGAACAGCTTGAAGTGTAACGTAAAACCAAAATATTGCAAGTAATGTAAAGGCAATCTGAGCAACTGGTCCACCGTTAGCTTGCATTGCGATTAAAAAACCAGAGGGTGCTGCAACAATTAAAATAGCACCAGCATATAAATAACCAAATGCTCTATGTAAACGTGGGTATGTTCTTAAAATGGTGCTATTAAATTGTGTAAATCCAGCTGGAAGCGCTAAAATTGCAAAAGTAACATGGGCATAAAACACAAATCTGTACCAGAAGATCTCTGTTATTTCAGTTTGTTTAATCTGTAAAAAAGAAGTATCTAATTCAAAATTTCGATATTGCCAAATAATTTCTGCCATTAGAATACAGCTATATCCAAACAGTAATAATAGTATTAAATTACCTATGATTTTTTTCCAACCCAAAGTCATCTCTTCCAATTTGATTTAATTAAGGTAATTTAAAAAATTACCTTAATTTTCAAAATTTCAATTAACAGCCAATGGTAATGCCGTTCACAATAACCGCTTCTTTCTTTACGACCACGATACCGTCACAAACAGCATAGGTCTCATAATCTCCATCTTTAAGATGCTTCCCTCCTTTTATACGAACATTATTACCAATACGACAGTTTTTATCTAGGATTGCATTTTCAATATAACATCGTTCACCGACGCCTACTGGCGGAGGTGCCTGCGTACTTCCTAATTCCAAAACTTCCTCCAGTTGTTCATAATAATCACTCCCCATCATATAGGTGTTTTTAATCACTGTACCATGTCCTATACGGGAGCGAATACCAATGATGGAACGCTGAATTTTATCGCCATTAAGAATACATCCATCTGCAACAATTGTATTGTTTAATGTAGTTCCTGATATTTTAGAAGGAGGCAACATCCGTGCTCTTGTATAAACTGTTTCATTAAACAAATTAAAATCAGGGATATCATCGGTTAAACCAATATTTGCTTCAAAAAAAGAACTAATTGTACCAATGTCGGTCCAGTACCCATCAAATTGATAACTCAGTACATTTTTGGAATCTATACTTTCAGGAATGATTTCTTTCCCAAAATCCATACCTGGATTTTCTTTGAGTAAGGAGGCCAATACTCCTTTTGAAAAAACATAAATCCCCATAGAAGCTAAATAATGTCTACCGCGCTTATCCATCTCTTCTGATACTTCGGACCCCCAGTTTAACAGTTCTTCTTTATTAGGCTTTTCTATAAAGGAGGTAATAACATTATTTTCATCCGATTTTAAAATTCCAAATCCTGTTGCATCTTTACCAGTGACAGGAATAGTTGCAATGGTGACATCTCCTTTGTTTTTAACATGAAAGTCGACTAATGCAGCATAATCCATTTGATACAATTGATCACCTGAAAGAATAAGTACATAGTCATAATCGACATTCAGCAGATTTTTCTGTGTTCTCCTCACAGCATCAGCTGTTCCTTCGAACCACCGATCGCCTTCATTATTTTGATCTGCAGCTAATATATCTACAAATCCTTTACTAAAAATACTGAAATTATAAGCGTTTTTAATGTGCTTATTTAAAGATGCCGAATTATACTGTGTCAGAACAAAGATTTTATTATATCCGGAATTTAAGCAATTCGAAATCGGAATATCCACCAAACGGTATTTACCAGCAATTGGTACAGCTGGTTTTGAGCGCTGTTCGGTCAAGGGATACAAACGAGTACCTCGTCCACCCCCCAAAACAATAGAGACTACTTTGTGTGACATATTATTTCAATAATTTAGTGTACAAATCCAAATATTTTTGAGCTGACTTATTCCATGAAAAATCCAAATGCATTTCCCTTTGTCTAATTTCTGACAACAAATCGGCCTGGTTAACTATTTCTAAAGTCCTTATCACACCCTGTACTGCATCTTCAACATGTGCTTCGGGAAATACGATACCGTATCCACCTGTATCTTTCACATCAATAACTGTATCTTTGAGCCCGCCAATACCTCTTACGACTGGAATTGTCCCATACTGTAGGGCATATAATTGGTTTAATCCACAAGGCTCCACTCTTGAGGGCATCAATAACAGATCTGTTGCTGCATATACTTGATGTGCAAGTGATTCATTATACCCAAAATAAACTGCAAGCTGTTTTGGGTATTTTTCTAAAACCTGTTGCAAAGCATCCTGAATATCTTGATCTCCTGAGCCTAAAATAAATATACTCATTTTGGATTTAATATTTCCCAAAAGTTGATCAATTATTTCAGCTAATAAATCTGCTCCTTTTTCTATAGCAAATCGGCCTATAAATGACATTAATGGTAAAGAAGGATCTAATTTATACTGTTCACATAAGCTTTTTTTATTTTGTGATTTACCTTTTTCAACTGTATTAAGATTATAATTCGAATCAATTAAAGTATCTAACTGCGGATTCCAATAATCTGTATCGATCCCGTTAACAATGCCGTATCCTTTTTGCGATTCGGATGCAAACAAAGATTGTAGATCATTTGCTTCGATAAATAATTCTTTTAGATATCCATCTGAAACCGTAGAAAATGCATCGCAACATTTAACCGCTGCTGCCATGGGATTTATTACACCATCCCAATCAAGCAATCCCCATCGCCAAGTATCGAAACTTGGCAATAAAATACCTTTACTCCAATTCATCCAGCCTTGATACTGCCCATTGTGAACTGTAAAAAGTGTTTTAACATGCGAAAACTGTTGAAATTCATAACTGTATTTCAATAAAAAAGGAACCAATCCAACATGATGATCATGACAATTGATCAAATCGGGTTGTATGCCATCTGCTTTTAACCAATGTAAAAAAGCATGTTGAAATGATAGCCATTGCTCAGATTCATCTGGGTAACAGTATACTTCCTCACGATCTAATTTACCGGGTATGCGAATGAGATATAATGGAAATCCAAGTAGATCATCTGCTTCCTTCAAAATTTCATAATGTAATAATTCCGATCCTTGATAGAAAGCTCCGGAAGCAATATGATCAAACTTATTTTCTTGTGTAAATTTCCGATTGTACCAAGGCATAACAACGGATGCGTCAACACCAAGTTTACGCTGATATTTAGGTAAAGCTCCCAATACGTCTGCCAGTCCGCCTACCTTTGCTACCGGAAAACATTCAACACTTAAATGTATTACTTTCATTATGCTTTTCGTTTTAATATTATACCTCCTAAAGGTGGTAAAGTTATCGTTATCGATTGCTCAAAACCCATCCAGTGAACATGTGTTGAATTGTAAGCTTCGCCGATCAGTCCACTCCCATTAAATTCTAATTGATCTGAATTCAAAATTTCCTCCCATACGCCATTTTTTGGTATACCTATCCTAAATTCTTTTCTAACAACTGGGGTTAGATTTAATATGACTAATAAGTTGTCTTTTTCTTCATATCCCTTGCGTAAATACGCGTACACGCTATTGGTATAATCTCCTTGTTCTACCCATTGAAACCCATCGCCTACAAAAGCTTTCTGATAAAGTGCAGGTTGACTTTTGTACACACGATTTAAGGCGGTAACAAATCTAAGCATACCTTTATGTGGCGAATAATCCAGTAAGTGCCAATCCAAAGATTTGTTTTCATTCCACTCTGCTGTTTGTGCAAATTCATCACCCATAAATAACAGTTTCGTCCCGGTTAATGTAAACATATACAAATAAAGTGCTCTTAAATTTGCGAATTTTTGCCATTCATCACCCGGCATCTTATACAAAAGAGATTTTTTTCCATGCACAACTTCGTCATGAGATAAGGGCAACATAAAATTTTCATGATATGCATACACAGTTGCAAAAGTCAATTTGTGATGATGATATCGGCGATTAATAGGATCTTCTTTGAAATAATCTAACGTATCATGCATCCAACCCATCATCCATTTCATGCCAAAACCTAATCCTCCTACAGATGTTGGCTTACTTACACCAGGCCAAGATGTTGATTCCTCTGCGATGGTATGAACATCTGGGAAATGATGATAAACAGCTTCGTTAAATTCTTTTAAAAACTCTACAGCTTCCAAATTTTCTCTTCCTCCAAATTTATTGGGTTCCCACTCGCCTTCATTACGCGAATAATCAAGATAAAGCATGGAAGCAACGGCATCCACACGCAAACCATCCACATGATACCGGTCCAACCAAAAGAGCGCATTACTAATGAGGAATGATCGCACTTCGTTTCGACCATAATTAAAGATATATGATTTCCAATCTGGATGAAAGCCCTTTCTTATATCTTCGTGCTCGTAAAGGAAACTACCATCGAAACGATATAATCCATGAGCGTCACCAGGATAATGTGAAGGTACCCAATCTAAAATTACACCGATATTATGCTTATGTAAAGATTCGATCAAATACATTAAATCTTGTGGTCCCCCATAGCGTGAAGATGCAGCAAAATAACCCGCAATCTGATAACCCCAAGATGGATAAAAGGGGTGTTCCATAACAGGAAGAAACTCGACATGTGTAAATCCTGTTTCTATTATATAGGGAACTAATCGATCTGCAATTTCGCGATAGGAAAGCAAACGATCGGGATCTGAAGGATCACGTTGCCAGGAACCCAAGTGCATTTCATACACCGACATAGGTTTATCCAAACTATTAAACTGAGCTCTTTGTGACATCCAGTTTTTGTCCTCCCACTCATACCAAGTTGTACCGACAATTGACGCAGTTTGTGGTGGTAACTCACTAATCAACGCAAAAGGATCAGCTTTTTCCAATTGCTCTCCTGCCATCGAATTAATATGATATTTATATACTTCTCCTATTCCAATATTTGGAATAAATCCCTCCCAGATACCACTTCCGTCCCAACGCACATGCAAAAGGTGTGTATAAGGATTCCAGCCATTGAAATTTCCAATGACGGAAACTTGACTTCCATAAGGTGCCCATACGGCAAAATAAACTCCTGATTGACCGCTATACTCAACAACATGAGATCCAAATTTCTCATATAATTTGTAATGTCTTCCAGCTCTAAATAATGATATGTCGAATGCTGTAAGTAACGAAAATACTTCTACTGGTTGACCCATGATCAGATTAGGTGTTAGGTTTAATAATCGTAAATTATGTTATAATTAAGTTTCTGAAATCTTTTTCTACTTGGATGTAATCATTGCCTGATTCATCTTTTAACAAGTTGAGTTCAACACCATCTGCCTTAACTGTTCTTACTTCAAATGGAATGCCGATCAGATAAATTTTGTAATCATCAAATCTTTCATTGTAAAGTCCTTCCACTTGTTGCAGTATCACTAAGCTATTATCTGTCCCTTCTAAGAGGAAGTGTTTTTCAGCATAGACACTTTGTTCATAAGCAAAGGTATCGCCATGATCAGCATAGGTATAAGAGTCAAACTTACCTCTACTGAAATAAACATTCAATTTCAATGCATCAATTTTTTGCTGAAATGTATATTGCATCACGGGATATTCAGGAATTATACTTCCTCCTTTTACAAAAATCGGCATTTCATCTAGGGGAGTATCAATAGTATGTTCCTGTAAACCTACATATTTCTGTAAATTGAAATAATAATACCATTCTCCTTCTGGAAGATAAACCACTTTATTCTTTTGTCCAGGATTAAGAACAGGTGAGACTAAAATTTTATCTCCGAAACAAAACTCTTCCTCTCGTATTAAATTTTTAGGGATATGTTGTTCCACCAAGGAAATCGGTCTTAAAATAGGTTCTCCATAACGATGTTGTTGCCAAAAAATGGTATAGATATAAGGTAGTAATTTATACCTCATTTCAATAAATTTCTTACATATTGCTTCCCATTCAGGGCCAAAACTCCATGGTTCACGGTCGCGGGTATCACCTGCGGAATGTACACGCATGAATGGAGAAAAGACGCCAAATTGCATCCAACGTGTAAACAATTCTCCATCCGGTTCTCCTGTAAATCCTCCAATATCGGTTCCGCAAAAAGAAAGTCCCGAAACGGATAATCTCTGCAACTGCAAAAGACCAATACGAAGATGTTCCCATGTTGCAATATTATCTCCGGTCCATACCGAAGAAAAACGCTGTGTACCCGAATACGCTGCTCTCGTGATAGTAAAAGGTCTTTTATTTTTATATAGCTTTTTTAAACCATCATATGTAGCACGTACCATCTGCATGCCATATATATTGTGCGCTTTCCTGTGGGAACCTCGATAGCCATCATAGTTATGTCTTACGTCATCCGGAAATGTACCTCTTCCAAAAACAGCAGGTTCATTCATATCGTTCCAAAATCCAGCAACTCCGTCATCAACCAAGCCTTTGTATAAAGTACCCCACCATTCCCTTACAGTTGGATTTGTAAAATCGGGAAACTGACATCTTCCAGGCCATACAAAACCTTCCATAAAATAATCATCACCTCGACGACAGAAATACCTATTTTGCTGTCCTTCCTTGAACACCCAATAATTTTCATCAACCTTAATACCAGGATCTATCATAACCACTGTTTTAAAGCCGTTGGCGGCCAAATCTGATATCATTTTTTTAGGATCCGGAAAATATTTTTTGTCCCAGGTGAAACAGCGATAGCCATCCATATAATCGATATCAAGGTAAATAGCATCGCAAGGAATTTCTCTTTTTCTAAATTCTGCTGTTATATCTCTTACATTCTGCTCAGGATAATAACTCCATCGACATTGATGGTAACCAATCCCCCATAATGGAGGCATATAATGGGTTCCAGTGATACTATGATAACGTTTTACCACATCGATCATATTTGGGCCATGAATATAATAATATTGCATCTCACCGCCTTCGGACCAGAAGCTTGTACGTTGTTTATTTTCTGAAGCAAAATCGAAGAATGTTCTGAATGTATTATCAAAGAAAATACCGTAGGCTTCTCCACCAGTCACTCCGATATAAAAAGGAATTGTTTTATAAAGGGGATCTTGATTAAAAGCATAGCCATAGGTATCCGAATTCCAGTTTTTAAATCGTTTACCTCTAAGATTTAAATTTGTTGCTTTGTCTCCCAAGCCGAAGAAAGCTTCATCTTCATGTGCCTTTTTGCTGCAATAGACATAATAACCGCCGAAGTCTGGATTTTCCTCCCAATGCATTGGTTTGTCATCGGTATTGAATACTTTACCTGAAAGATCTTGAAATGAAACCAAAAAATCTGTTTTACGGATAGCGCAGATCACCTTATTTGTTTTCACGTAATAACTTGTTTCATCTTCATCTACAGAAAACGATACTGCGTGCTGATCTGTATCGATAACAGCATAAGAAAAGTCATCTAAAAAAGATCCTTGAGGAGCCAAACGAACGCGAATAATTTCATCAGAAACTATTCGAATTTCCACTTTAGCAATACCATCTGTAAAATAAAATGTATTCCGATCCTTAGAGCATGCTCTTACTCTAGCCAGGTATTTTTTCTCTATAGTAGGAAGGTCTAATACAGGATTATTAACATGATGTACATTATCTTCAGACGAGTTTGCATCTAACAGATCATTTGCAATTTCCTCTTTTTTTATCGAGTCTCCCATAGTATTTATCTTTAAATAATTTAATCAGTTTAAGCTGAACTTAAATTACGATAAATAATACAAAAACTCGCTACATCATGAAGTAAAGAATAAACTTAATTTTATTTTATAGCTTATTTGCTACGGATTGCTTCCACTGGATCTAATCTAGAAGCCATCAAAGCCGGAACAATACCTGATATCAAACCAATTAACGTCGAAATAAAGACTGTCAAGAGTACCATCTTTATACTCACGACAATTGCTAACCCAGTACCAATTTTAACCAATAATGTGATCAGAAACACGATAGATAAGCCAATAGCACCGCCTAATAGACAGAGCACGATTGATTCGATCAAAAATTGAGACAATATAAAAAAGTTTTTAGCTCCTAAAGCCTTTTGAATACCAATAATATGTGTACGTTCTTTGACACTCACAAACATAATATTGGCTATACCGAATCCGCCTACCAATATGGAGAAAATTCCAATACAGAAACCGGCTAGATTTACAATGCCAAACATTTTATCCAGTTGGGAAGTTATCATGGTTGTTTGATTAATTGAAAAATCGTCCTCTCGTTGTGGAGAAATGCGGTGAATTGAACGCATTAAAACTTTAATTTCACTTTCAGCTTCTGCTAAAGAATACTTTGACATCACTCGAACAGCAATACTAGGTGAAAAATTATCGTAATTAACTAGATTTCGAGCAAGCTCAAAGGGAATAAATGCACTATTATCAGGAGAAGTATTGATCAGCACTCCTTCCCCTTCCTTCTTTAATACACCAATTACCTGTACCTTCCGTCCCAGCATGTTGACATATTTTCCCAGAGGATCACTATTTGGGAAAAGTCCCTCTGCGATGACAGCACCTAAAACAGTCACTAATGACCCTGCACGGGTTTCGCTTTCGACAAAATATCTACCTTTTTCAACATTCAAATTCTGAATACTGTACTGATCCTGTGTTCCTGCTGAAATAGACACCCCAGAGGCATTATTATTTTTATATTTAATCGTAGAATTACCGATATCAATCATATAGGCAATCTTATCTGCCGTTGTTATGCGTTCTTTCAGCATTAAATAATCCTCATATTTAGGTTCTGGTCTATTGAGATATTTCCACCAAGGGAAATCGGGCCCTCCAGTCCAAGGCCATTTCTGAACATATAATGTATTTGATCCTATCTTCTTAACAGAATCTTCTATATTATTTCGTAATGTATCAACAGCTGAAAAGACACCAATAATCGTTAAAATACCTATTGTTACCCCTAATAAGGACAATAAAGTACGCGTACGGTTATCTTTTAGAGCCGACAGTGCGAATTTTGCACTTTCCTTAATGAGACCTATTGCTAGCATATTCAGGTTCTAAATTACAATTAAGTTTTGATTTTATGTCAAAATCAATTCATTAATCAATTTAATCCAGAAAGAAACTCCCTTTTAACTAAAAAATTGACTACCTTTGTATGCTTATTTATGTTCCAATAAGTCTGTTATAGGGAACTTAAATACATATAAAAGGCAATCATTTAAAATATCAATATTAAAGATGAAGTTATCTCAATTTAAATTCAACTTACCAGAGTCTCTTTTGGCGTCTGAACCAACTGAAAATCGTGACGAATCACGCTTAATGGTTTTACACCGTGATACTGGTAAAATTGAGCATAAAATTTTTAAAGATGTATTAGATTATTTTGATGACAAAGATGTCATGATTTTAAATAATACAAAAGTTTTTCCGGCGCGTCTATATGGCAATAAAGAAAAAACTGGTGCTACAATCGAAGTTTTCTTGTTACGTGAATTAAACAAAGAACTTCGTTTATGGGATGTATTGGTTGATCCAGCTCGAAAAATCCGTGTAGGAAATAAACTTTACTTTGGAGATGATGATTTATTAGTTGCTGAAGTTGTTGACAACACGACTTCACGTGGACGTACAATCCGTTTCTTATTTGATGGAACTGATGAAGAATTTCGTCGTAATATTGAGATTTTGGGTGAAACTCCACTTCCAAAATATATTACTCGTAAAGCAACACCTGAGGATAAATTTCGTTATCAAACAATTTATGCTAAAAATGAAGGAGCAGTTGCAGCACCAACTGCAGGTCTTCACTTCTCTCGCGAGTTGATGAAACGTTTGGAACTAAAAGGTGTTGATTTTGCTGAAGTAACTTTACATGTTGGATTAGGAACTTTCAGAACGGTTGAAGTTGAAGATTTAACAAAACACAAAATGGATTCTGAGCAGTTTATCATCACGGAAGAAGCTGCTAAAACAGTAAATAAAGCTATTGACTTAAAAAGAAGAGTTTGTGCCGTAGGAACGACTTCAATGCGCGCAATCGAATCAGCTGTTTCTGCTGATCGTCACTTAAAACCAGCGAACGATTGGACGAGTAAATTTATTTATCCGCCATACGATTTCAGTATTGCAAACTCAATGATCACGAATTTCCATACTCCAGAATCTACTTTATTAGTAATGATTGCTGCTTTTGGTGGTTACGAACACGTTATGAATGCTTATGAACAAGCGGTTAAAGAAAAATACAGATTTTACAGCTATGGCGATGCCATGTTGATTATCTAATCGACAATTAAAAAATACAGACGTGGATAAATAGTATATTTATCCACGTTTTTTGTTTTCAATCCTTTTATATTCTTCATAACTCATGATCGATCAAAGCTTTGTTTTAATAGTTGCGGCTGGCAAAGGTAGTCGTATGCAGTCAGATTTACCGAAACAATATCTATTGATGAACGGGAAACCAGTCTTGATGCATACGATAGAGAAGTTCTATACAAGTACAAAACAACCGCATATCATCATAGCGATTGATCCAGCAATGGAGTATTTTTGGAAATCTCTTTGTCAAGAATACAAGTTTACTATTCCTCATGATATTACTTATGGAGGAGAAACAAGATTTCAGACAGTCAAAAATGGAATTGCATTTATCAAAAAAAAGCAACTAAATTTACAGGAAATTGCTATCGCTGTGCATGACGCGGCGAGACCTTTAATAGCCGCCAATACAATTGATCTTGCTTTTGAACAAGTGGAGGTTTCTAAAGCGGTAATCGTTGCTCGTTCGTGTACTGATTCTGTTCGTATGACGACAGCAGATACCAACTATGCAATTGATCGTAATCATATTTGGCTTGTACAGACGCCTCAGATTTTTGAAGGAGGTTTATTAGAAACAGCTTATGAACAGGATGAAGAGGCGACTTTTACAGATGATGCTTCCGTTGTGGAAAGATTAGGTATACCTATTCATATTGTGATTGGTGATTATAAAAACATTAAGATAACTTATCCTGAGGATTTAGAAATTGCACAGATCTACTCAAAAGTATAGAAGTGTATAACTACACCCTGATCTCAAGTTGATCGTAAGCTAAAGTAATATTTGCAGGAAGTTCCTTTACAACATCTTTATGTAGCCCCATGCGATGACCAATATGTGTTAGATAAGTTTGTTCAGCTCCTATTTCTTGAGCAAAAGCTACAGCTTCATCCAAGGTCATATGCGAAACATGGCTTTCTTTTTGTAAAGCATTTATAACTAAAACTTTCAATCCCTGAAGTTTTTCTTTTGTTAAATGGGATACGGTCTTTGCATCTGTAATATAAGCAAAATCGTCTATTCTGAAACCTAAGACAGGCATTTGATAATGCATCACTTCCAAAGGAAGAATTTCCTTTCCAAACAAATGAAATGGTTTTAATGCTTCAATTTCCACTAATTCTAAACGCGGTATCCCAGGGTATTTTACTCCAGAAAAAGCATAGTAAAATTCTCTTCTTAACGCATCATGAAGAACATCTGTACCATAAATATCTATGGAAGACTGTTGCTTAAAATTAAATGCTCTAACATCATCAAGACCTGCGATATGATCTTTATGTGAATGTGTCATTAATACCGCATCCATGTGCATCACATGCTCGCGTAGCATTTGATATCTAAAATCTGGCCCCGTATCTACGACAATGTTTCTATCGTCATAACTAATCAAAATAGAGGAACGAAGACGTTTATCAAAATGACTATTTGATAAACAAACAGCACATTGACAAGCGATAACAGGTACACCCTGCGAAGTTCCAGTTCCTAAAAATTTGACTATCAACGTTTTGATTTTAGTTTAGTAATTTGTGTATAAATAGTAAGATGCTTCTCATTAACGCGTGATTGATCGATGTCGATTTCAGTTAAAATAGCCATCAAAGACTGGATTTTCATCTCTAAATTAGAAAACTTATTCACGACAACTACAAGTGAACTCTGTAACACACACGCTCCTGTCTTAAAAGTCCCTTTCTCGTACCTAACCCTATATCCCTGATCCTTAAAAAGTTCTTCGATCTTATCTAAACTTCCTTGTGTATATGCTACCAATTTTTCCCTTATTTATGCTTGTGCCTATATTCAAACTTAGATAAATTTGCTCAGATTTGCAATACAATTACCTCTATTTGAACAGGAATTGTACAGGTTGCAATGCACTTTTATCATTGTTGATAACCTGTAAAATTCTGATTTTTCTGATAAACCTGGCTGGAAATAAATAGCAATCAGTCCCTAAATAATTGTATATGAAAAGCTTTATACATTAAATTTTAAAGATTATTTCGCCAATCGAATTATTTCTTCACCAAAGATATCCCAGCTATATTTTTTCTTTTCCTCTTTCATATTTTCACGAAAGACACTTCCTTTATTTTGATCATAAAAAGATGCTATTCCTTTTACAATTTCCGCTACATTAGGTTCGACAACGGTACCAACGAGTCCATCGTGCACCAATTCTGGCAGTCCGCCTACTCGAGTAACGATCATAGGAAGATCAAAGTGATAGGCTACTTGGGTAATACCGCTTTGTGTCGCAGTTCTATAGGGTAATACGACAACATCGGCTGCACAGAAATATTTGCCAACTTCATCATTCGGAATAAAGGAAGTATGGAGATAAACACGGTCTTGCAAACCGTACTTTTGAATTAGTGACTGGTACAGATCCTCATCTCCATAAAACTCTCCAGCTAGCAATAATTTTACATTTAATTCCTGAAGTTCTACTTTTCCTAACGCTTCCAAAAGCATATCCAATCCTTTATACTGGCGTATAAAACCAAAAAACAAGACAACTTTGTCTTCCACTGGTATCTTCAGCGCTGCTCTTGCTTGTTCTAGACTAATGCTAGGACCATAGTTATCGTATAAAGGATGTGGTGTATAAGTTGCAGGTATCTTAGAATTGATCTCTTTTAAATCATCCAAAACACTTCTACTCATCGTAACACAACCATCAACAGCATTTAAGAAGTATTTCGCTAATATTTGATCTCCAATCCGATGTTCATGTGGAATGATATTATCAGCAATACATACTACTTTTGTGTGTTTGTTTTGACGTACAATTCTCTGAATCGTTCCAAGGCAGGGCCCAAAGAAAGGCATCCAGAAGCGCACGATTAAGAGATCATAATTTGCTTTCTTTAGTTCCAGTCCTATTTTAATCCAGTTAAAAGGATTGACAGAATTCACCTTTGAAAAAATTCGTAATCCATTTGGTGCGGACTCATCTGAAAATTGCGATTTACCAGGAAATAAAAAATTGGGGTACTGGAGTGAAAAAGAATAAATATCCACCTCATGTCCCATTTGCTGATAATGCTCGGCCAATCGTTCATTAAATGAAGCTATCCCCCCTCCTCTTAATGGATATGCAGATCCTAAGATAACAATGCGCATTTCTATTAATTATATTACTTTCTCGATCTGATAATTATTACGATCTGTACTGTTTCTCGAAACCAATTCTGCCAAAAAACCGGTTAGAAACAATTGTGAACCAATGATAATCGCTGTCAGTGATAAAAAAAACATCGGCTGATCTGTGACATCTCTAAATGGTGTCCCAGCGGCGATACTCATCAATTTGTGACAGATCAAGTATAAAGTAATAATAAGACCTACTAAAAAACTCACTACACCCATTACACCAAAGAAGTGCATAGGACGTTTAGCAAATTTTCCAACAAAAAATATGGATAATAAATCAAGAAAACCCTTTACAAAACGACCTGCACCAAATTTGGTTGTACCGTATTTTCTTGGATAATGCTGTACAACCTGTTCTTGAATATTGGTAAAACCTGCCCATTTCGCTATAACAGGAATGTAACGATGCATTTCTCCATACACTTCAATGTTTTTAACAACATCTTTACGATATGCTTTCAATCCACAATTAAAATCATGCAAATTATTAATTCCCGACATACCTCTTGTCACAGCATTGAACAGTTTAGTAGGTAATGTCTTTGTAAGTGGATCATAGCGTTTCTGTTTCCATCCAGAAACTAGATCTGCCCCTTTATTCATTATACGATCATACAATTCCGGAATTTCGTCAGGACTATCCTGTAAATCGGCATCCATTGTAATTACCACATCACCTTGAGCTGCTGCAAAGCCAACATTTAAAGCAGCAGATTTACCGTAATTACGTCTAAATTTTATTGCTGAAATATTGTTATTGCTCTTTTTTAATTCTTCAATTATAGCCCATGATTTATCCTTGCTTCCGTCATCAACTAAAATAATTTCATAAGAAAACTGGTGTTTAGCCATCACACGGTCTATCCATGAGGTTAGCTCTGGTAAAGATTCTTCTTCATTAAGAAGGGGAACAACAACTGAAATATCCATATGTACGTTGATCATTGTCAATATATTTGCTTTATAAACAAGTTAAGGTATTGTCATTCTGACAACACCTTAACGTAATGATTTTTTAAAATTTATCCTTTTTAAACAGCAGGATTACTGCTAGCTTTTTGACCATTTTTTGTCAAAGCAGCTAACATTAGGGCAAACAAAAAATAAGGAAGTAAGGTGATAATAAAACCTTTTGCACGAGCGCCCAAAGTCATGTTTGCAACCGATTCATTATCTTTCTCCATTTGTTCAATGCTTACATCTATTGTTTTTTGCTTTTCTTCTTCACTGGCAAAACCTGTACTTCTTTCCATACTTTCAATCCGAGCATTCATCATTACATGAAAATTTTCTTCCTGAAGAGTTGGTTCTACATATTTTAAATAGGTAAAGGTACTTACTGAAGCGACTAAATGATTAATTACAAGCATGATGTAAATACATTTCAACGCCTTACTAAAGTCCCAGATACCTCCCATTTTTTTTCGTAACGCAAAGGTTATTAAAACCGTCACACCTAAAAATAAAATAAAATTAAAAAATGGATTGCTGTACTGCAATAAGGCTGATCCTTCTAATGGCTTTACTACATAAATGGAACATAATCCTAAGAAAAATGAAATCACCCCCAAGCCAACACCATATAGGATACTTATAATCTTACTATTTTTGTCAACACCAACTTCCATTAGCCCTTGTAAAAGTTAGTAATAATTTGATAAAGAGCTGCATCGAAAGCTTTGTTTTCGCTGTGAGATTCATACTCTTCAAACTGCGCATCTTTAGGGTTAATCTCACTGAAGAAACTTATGATTGCATAAAATAGCTCATAAACCTCACTTGATGGATTGATTGTTTTTGCAGTTTTTGCAATTTCTGCATATGTACTTTCTACTAAAATTTGATTAGCAATGATATCTTCATAAATCTCATGCTCATCTTGAAACTCATCTTCATCAACCAATAAAAACTCCTTCAAGTAATCATCTAAATCAGGATCAATCTCATCATCTTTACATTCACGTAAGTATAAAAATATATTCAATAGTTCTGTACCGCGATCTATTGTTTCATCTTCGATTTTCTCCCATTCTTCAGACTCCAAATAATCTTCTTCTAATTTTTGAATATCAATAGAAAAAAAGTTCATCAATAACAGATCGACATATACTTCTCTTAACTCATCAAATAGTGGATAGTCATCAAAAGCTTCATCCAATAAAGCCAATTTATCGATATATTTTCCATCGGTATCAAAAACATGCTCAACTTTTGTTAAAAATTCTGATTTTGTTTCGATGTTATCTACTCTACCGTAGGTATTAATCCCTGCAGCAACAGCCGCTTTAATATTCGCTTCCATTATTAAGCATTTTTTATGATTTGACCATTATTGATCACTAATTTAACTTTCCCTTTTAACTCTTTTCCGAACAAAGGACTATTTCTAGATTTGGATCTGTTTGATTCTTGATCAAAAATCCAATTTTCATTCATACTGAATAGCACCAAATTGGCCACTTCACCCTCTTTTATTTCAGGCAAAGTTAATCCAACTACCCGTCGTGAATTTACAGCTAATTTTTCAACTATCTGTTGTTCGTTTAATCCTGCTTTGATTAAAAGAGGTAAAACAGTCTGTAAACCAATTATACCATTTTTTGCGATATGAAATTCAACATTTTTAAATTCAATTTCATGCGGAGTATGTTGTGAAACAACAGCATCAATAACACCATCCTTCAATCCTTTTATTAACGCTTTTGCATCGGATTTGGTACGCAACGGGGGACTTACTTTATAATTACTATCAAAATCAACAATTTCATCATCAGTAAAAACCAATTGATGTGCGGCAACATCACAGGTAACCTGAATTCCTTTTGCTTTTGCCTTTTTTATTAAATCTACCGCTTCGGCTGTACTTATCGTAGTAAAGTGAATAGGTGACTCGGCATATTCAGCTAGATAAAGGTCACGAGAAACCATCAATGACTCTGCAAGATTAGGAATACCTTTCATACCTAAATAAGTACTCATCACCCCTTCGTTCATTTTATTACCTCCCGCCATTGAAGCATCTTCTGGATGAGCAATGATTAAGCCTCCAAATCCGCGCGCATATAATAATGCACGGCTCATTAAACCAGCATGCTGCATACTTTTATTACCATCACTAAAAGCAATGGCACCAGTCTGTTTCATATCATACAACTCAGCCATTTCATGGCCTTCGCGATTTTTACTCACTGCACCGATCGGTAAAATATCTACCAAATTACCTTTTGCAATATTGACAATTAAAGCAACTTCAGCCCTACTTTGGATTGCCGGTTGCGTATTGGGCATCACAGCAACAGCAGTGTACCCTCCAGCGGCGGCAGCTGCCGATCCAGAAGTACTATCTTCTTTGGTTTCCAAACCTGGCTCACCAAAATTAGCATTTAGGTCAAAGAAACCTATAGAAAGGATATTTCCTGAACCATCGAATATTTCTATATTTTTATCAGCGACTTCAATGGAATTTGCAATTTTGGAAATCTTTCCTTTTTCAATGAATACATCAACCACCTGTTGATCAAATTCATTTCCCGGCAAAACCACTTTGACAGAAGTAATTAATACGCTTTTCATATGCTTAAGAAGTTGAAATTTATTGGATTTGAATAGTAAGTACGCGCAGTTTTAAAGCACACTAATACTCTTTCCTTAGTAGAATTCAATAAAAATAGCGAGTTTTCTCTTTGAAAATTAGAGGAAGGATTATTTTTAATACGTGTAGCTTTAGACTGCTTCATTTCAAAAAACAAAGTTACAAAATACTATCGATTCTCCATTGAATTTTAGAAAATATTCACATAGCTATCGCTATTCTGTTCCCCACTGATAATGATTAAAATTAAAACCAGCTAGACTCAACACCCGATCCACGACTGTACCTGCCAATTCATCAAAAGTTTTTGGCAAACTGTAAAACGACGGTGATGCCGGGCAGATAATACCACCTGCATCAGTAACAACTTTCATATTTTGAATATGAATATGACTTAAAGGTGTTTCTCTAGTTACTAAAATTAATTTTCTACGTTCTTTCAATATGACATCAGCTGCCCTTGTTGTTAAATCAGAAGAGATACCATGCGCGATACGTGCTAAAGTCCCCATTGAACAAGGACAGATAATCATCGTGTCAAATCGTGCAGATCCCGAAGCAAATGGCGCAAAAAAATCATTTTTACTGTAAAACTGGAAAGGGAATTGTTCATAATCTTTATTTTGCAACTCCTCCTGCCACACAACTTTGGCATTGTCAGACATTACTACTCCCACTTCACTGATCTGATCTTTTAATTCCATCAGTCGATTTAGCAGAACCTTAGCATAGATGGAACCACTTGCTCCTGTTATTGCTACTACAATTTTTCTAGACATAATTTCCTTTTAATAAACAAAGCTATAAAAAAGGGTCGAATAAGGAATATTCGACCCTACATCTACCTATGAAAAACAAACCCTTGGGATGGGCGTATACAAATATACCATAAGTGTGAATATTTTAAAGGATTTTTTAAAAAAAAGAATAATTGTTACAACTATATTCCTAAAAATAGTTAAAAACACCTTATTTATTACCTAAAAGCCTGATAAATTAAAACTTAACAAGGTTATCTACATGCACAACCAATGATTATTAATAAAAAATAATCTGTACATTTCTTTTATAAATTCAGATTTTCATCACATTTTTTTTCTATTTTAGTTACCGTTAAGATCGTATAATACTAGAAAATGAGTTTAAGTATATTAGAACAATACATCGAATCTGGAAATAGTAGAGATTTAGATTTGCTTTTAACAAGCAACCCAGCCTTAATCTTAGAAGAAACAAGTCACGGCATTTCGCCTTTATTACTAGCTTGCTATTTTCATAAACCTCAAATCATCCGCGTTCTTCTTCAGCACAATCAAGGCTTAAATATTCATGAAGCAGTGGCTGCCGGCTTGGATAATTATATTGAAGCGATGATTAAACAGTTACCTTCAGTGGTTAATGAGGTCTCCACACATGGTTATTCTGCCCTCGCTTTAGCGACCCATTTTAATAAAGAAGATGTTGTTCGTCTATTACTTGCACATAAAGCCAATCCTGATATCCCTACCCAAAATGAGGAACATCTCTACCCGCTTCACATTGCTCTTCTAAATAAAAACACGGCAATTACAAAGCTACTTATTGAAGCTGGAGCAAATGTTAACAACAGACAGCAAACAGGTCTTACCCCATTGCATTTAGCAGCACAACAAGGAAATATTGAAATTATCGTTTTACTCCTTGAACATGGAGCTATTATTGAATTAAAGAACTCCAATAACAAAACAGCATCAGATCTCGCTGCCTCAAAAGGCTACAGTGATATTGCAACAATACTTAAGGATATGTAAACTAACGCCGGAGCAATTCTAAGCCAATCCCACAACGTAAGCATTGTTTTGAATCGCAATACTTCCTTTTTATATGCAACAAACCTTGTGAATGTGCCGCATGCCACGCATTAACCCCTATATCTTCAAATTTTTGAATAATATTATTTCTTTCAGTTGGTAATTCTTCTAGCCATCGCATTGCCTTTTCTTTCAAATCTTCCAGCTTAAAGTAAGCCCCATAAGAAAATGTTAATGCAATAAATGCATTAATAATCAAGCTATTTTGACTCATTTCACTTAAACTATGATCACTAGTCGCTAAGGATTGCTTCGCAAAACTAAAATGAGTCTTCCAGTAATGAGTAACCCTTATATTATTAAGTAGCGATCTAAATTCACTTAAATTTTCAATCGCTAAGATTCCTTGTAGACGAACACTTTCATTTTGTAACAAACTGGCTAATTGAGCTATTCGAATAGTGGGAAAATTGTGAGGTCGCATCCGTGAAAAAAGCAGTGGAAAATGAGTTTCTTTTAAGGAATAGGCTTTTTTAAGATAAATATATTCCTTCTGTAATTGTAGAGGATATGCTTCGTCAAAAGTAGAATTTAAAAAACCCGCCTGACCAAAAATCATAGCTTCCAATTTACTGATATCTGTCCTATATTTCAGCAATAATAAATTTGACAATTGCTCGCCTAAAGCCTGAAAAGCGTCTGCATTTACTTTAAATCCGAAACTTCGAAACAGCCATATAAAAAATATTTTCTCCCAATCTCCATCAAATTTTTGTAGTAATTCAAGTATCAATCTTGACTTATCTTCCATTCTTTCTACTGCCATACGCTCTACCCAGCTCTCCACTTTAAAACTATCTAAATGAAGTATCTGACTTTCACATGGAATCCAACGTTGCCCATCCATTAAACGCTGATATTGCTTCAGTAATTCTTCAGAAACATAATCCGACAGTCTGAGTGTTGGCACAAGGGAGCCATCTTCATGAATCACTTCTTGATCATGATCCCACACAACATGTAAAATTACATTTGCATATTTTGCATCTTTTTGATGTCCATGTAGAAACCAATCAGATGATCTGACATGAATCTCCACATTACCTGTCCACAACTCACTTCCGATACGGATTTTTGAAAACAAGAAATCTGGTCCCGCATTGTCATTATGTTCACCTACATGTAAAACTTGGATGGATTCGCCATTAACGGTTTTTAATTGATCTGTGTGATACAGACGCAACCTCCATATGAATTGCAAAAGATCTTCAGGAATAGCCATAACCTAAAGATAATCAAATAATTTAAAGTTTATATATTTACGATAATTTCCAATTGATCATCCGAAATTTTCATAATTTCTTTCAATTCACCTTTTACCTGCGGGGCGTTTATCCCGCCATCCAAAGTACGTTTACTTTTAAAAACCCTAGCCTCATCCCACAAATTAGCTTCAATAAATAGGGATAATGTCTTTGCTCCACCCTCAATAATAATAGATTGCACATCCATTAAATACAATTGATACAAAATATTTTGAGGAAGATACCAATCATAATTTTCCAATTCGATATACTTATTATGACCAGACCATTCCGTCTTCACAGCATTAAAAATAATGGTTTCAGCTTCATCGTTAAAAATAGCAGCTTCAGCGGGAACAGAAAGTAATTTATCTATCAATATACGTTTCGGATTTTTTCCATTCCACTCGCGTACGGTCAAGCTAGGATTATCAACCAATGCAGTTTTAGCGCCCACTAAAATTGCATCTTCCTCAGCTCGCCATTTATGAACCAACTGCTTACTCGCCCCATTACTAATCCACACTTGCTCCCCTTCTTTTCCAAGATATCCGTCTGCACTTTCTGCCCATTTGAGAATAACATAAGGGCGATTTTTTTGAACACGTGTCAAAAATCTGCGATTTAACCACAAAGCCTCCTGTTCTAATAGTCCGATCTCAATAGCTATTCCTGCATTTTTTAAAATCTCTGCACCCTTACCGTTCACTTTTGCGAATGGATCTAAACATGCTATATATACTTTTTTAGGCTTGTATCTCGCAATAAGATTTGCACATGGTGGTGTCTTACCATAATGTGCACAAGGTTCAAGACTAACATAAAAAATTGACTGTCTTAATTTAGCTGCGGCATCATCCCCAAAATGGTCCAATACTTGCTGAATAGCATTAACTTCGGCATGAGCTCCACCATAAGGTGATGTAAATCCTTCTCCAATAATTTGATCATCACAAACAATAACGGCACCCACCATTGGATTAGGACTTGTAGTACCTGCTCCCAAAGCGGCCAGTTCCAGGCATCTACGCATGTAGCTTTCTTGCATATTCATATACAAAAGTATCAAAACAATACTATAACTTAAAATACGAGCAATATTGTAAATTTAGACTATCCAATAGTTCTGAATACTAGAGGAGAGATTCATCTTGTTTAATAAGGTAAGTTCCAATAAAAATGACTTCAACAAATAAATTGTTTAATATCTGAGGCAATAATAATTGTAAATAAAACAAATTTATCTAAGTTTGACCAATGGAAAAATTACAAACCTACGACAGCTTATTCCAAAAAGATCTAGCTAAATTTTATGACGCAGAAGAAATCAAAAACATCTTCTATATAGTTATTGAAGATGTTTTAGGACTTTCCAAGATGCAGTACAGTGTGAACAAAGAACTGGCATTATCAGAAGAACAAAGCAGTCGGATTTCAAATATTTTAAAAGATCTGCTGAAACAGAAACCTATACAACACATCTTAAAAAAAGCTGATTTTTTTGGAGAAGTTTTTGAAGTCAATCCTTTTGTTCTAATTCCGCGGTCAGAGACAGAGGAATTAGTTGATCTGATCATCCGCAATCATCGGGATCAGCTACCGTTACGTATTATCGATATTGGAACCGGATCCGGTTGCATACCGATTTCACTTAAAAAGCATTTGCCGGAAGCCCATATTTCAGCATTGGATATTTCTAAAGAAGCTATTGCCACAGCCAGACGCAACGCACTCCGTTTAGATGCGCCAATAAATTTTGTGAATGCAGATATCCTAGAATGGGAATATATCTTTCAATCCCAGCAATATGATATTATCGTCAGTAATCCTCCCTATATTACACCAAAAGAAAAAGAGGAAATGCATCCAAATGTATTAGAATTCGAGCCGCATTTAGCTCTTTTTGTGGAAGAAACTGCTCCTTTATTATTTTATGAGACTATAGCTTCTTTTGCGCTGAAGCATTTAACAGCTGAAGGTGACTTATATTTTGAAATTAATCAGTATTATGGGGATGAAACAGTCGATATGTTACAAAAAAAGGGGTTTAAAACAGTGATATTACATCATGATATGCAACAAAATCCAAGGATGATACATGCTAAAAAATAAGGTGATAAAAATTTAATTATTTCATTACCAAATAGTAACAAAATAATTTAAGAATATTTAACTTAAAAGTTGGCACATATCGTCTTTTTTTCTACCTTTGCATCACTTTCAAAAACGAAATTTCTTCAAAAAAGAAAGGATTCCGTAGCTCAGCTGGTAGAGCAATACACTTTTAATGTATGGGTCCTGGGTTCGAATCCCAGCGGGATCACCAAAAGCTTCACAGAAATGTGAAGCTTTTTTGTTATTACTGGATTTCAATAGCACCATTCGGATAGATACCATGTACTGGATGTTAAAGATATTATACGATAATTGTAAAACTGCTCCAATTGCATTTCTACCATTGAGAATTTACAACAAATTACCAACAACTTTTCCCTAGATAAAACCCCACATTATACTGTATCTAAAATATTCAGTCCTGTATTGCCTCAGCTTTATGTTTTTCACCCCACTTTCCAAGTTCTTCAATAATAAGTTTCAATTCATTTCCGATTGAAGTTAATTCATATTCAACGCGCGGAGGGACTTCAGCGTATACCGTTCGTTTCACAATTTTATTTTCCTCCAACTTACGTAGTTGTAAGGTCAGCATACGCTCGGTAATGTTTGGTAAACATTTTTTCAATTCTCCAAATCGGTGTTTTCCGTTAATTAGATAGCAGCAGATCGCCAGCGACCACTGACCGCCAATTATGTTAGAAGCATAAACCTCCAAACATTCATTGGCTAAAGCCTGCTTATTTGCAAAGTTTGTTGAAGTTTCTTTTATTTTTGTCATTACTTACTTTTTTTATAGTATCCCACAATTAGCATCTAACCTACAAAATTTATGCTTCATCAATTACTTTTGTATGAGAATTTTAAAATTAAAAGACATTTGAAAACATTAGTAATTGTTATTCATCCCGATGCAGAAAATTCCATAATCAATAAAAGATGGATGGAGGAATTAAACAAGCATCCTGAGCAATATCACATCCATCAATTACATGCCATCTATCCAAATGAAAAGATTGATGTTGTAGCAGAACAGAAATTGATAGAGCAGTATGATAAAATTGTATTTCAATTTCCGTTTTATTGGTTTAATTGCCCTCCGTTATTAAAAAAATGGCTAGATGAGGTTTTTACTTATGGATGGGCATACGGAAGCAAGAGTGGCTACAAAGTCTCAGGAAAAAAGATTGCTCTAGCAATGTCGATCGACATAGATGAGGAAGAGTACGCTGCTAACGGAAAGTATAAATACACAATAAAGGAACTGACCCGAAATTTTGAATTAACTTTTGAATATATAAAAGCCGATTATCAACCATTCTTTGCTTATTATGGCCGAGAACAAGACAGTTCAGAGGAATGGATTGAAAAAAGTGTTACCCAATATATAGATTTCATGAATAATCTATAACATGCAGGTCAGACAAATAAATAGACACTGTCTTTCCATTGTTTATAATTATTGGATTCTTTCAAAAAGAACTTAAATTCGCTCGCTGCCGATTCCATAAAAGGAGCACATGTTACATTAGCTCCTTTTATGGAATCGATATGAAAATTCGAACGAAGCATCACCTTAATTACGTACTGATTTGTTAGGATATACTAAGCCGGAATATTAAAACAACTTATATAGATCATATCGTTGTAATTTCCAATTGGTTTGTCTATGATCAATTCGGCATCAGCATAACATAATATGGCATTCACATTTGAAATTCCTTTATCAACACATGCCTGATAGATTGCTACTTCTGTTTGATCATTCCATATAGGCAGTTCTTCTATAGCAGCTTGAATACTCATTTTTTTGCGACTAAAGTAAACAGTGATCCAATCTACATCATAATCATACTGTTTGTCAATTGCTTTGCTAAACTGTGAACGGAGATTAAAGTCAGGTGCATTTCTCGCATAGGTTTCATCCGTTTTAAATCGATTATAATCCTTAATAAATTTGCTTTGGTCAAAATATTTATAAAATTGTTCTTCCGTTTTATTTGATGTCCCTGTCCAAATATGGATACGTTGTTCTGCCATTTTATTTCTTATACTTTTAGTAGACTGTAAAGATAGCCTAAATTCCCGAACCTTTATTTGTTCATTTACCCTCCCTACCATGGCTCAAGATATCCTTTTTAACGCAGGTAAGTTTTTTTATATTTGCAGTTCAACTAGTGATTCATAACATGTCGACAAAGCAAACAAAAATTGAAAATTTCGATCCATCACAACCTGGCTTACCAGATTCCAGCATATACGGGCTTCCCTTTACAGCTGAAGAAAGTGATATTATTGTTGTACCCGCACCTTGGGAAGTAACTGTAAGTTATGGAAGCGGTGCCAGTAATGGTCCTGATGCTATTTTAAATGCCTCATTTCAGGTTGATTTACTGCACCAGGAATTTCCGGATTTATGGAAATTAGGAATTTTCATGGATGAAACTCCTGCGCACTGGTCGGAAAACAGTGAAAAATATAAAAGTTTAGCGCAACCTATTATAGAAGCGCTAGAAAATGGTGAAGATATTGAAAATGACGCTACACTAAGAGGGTATTTAGAAGAAATAAACAAAGCTTCCAAACAGTTCAATGACGAAGTAAAAGAACGCTCATTGTATTGGATGAATAAAGGTAAGAAAGTAATTCTTTTAGGCGGAGACCATTCTACACCTTTGGGATATTATGAAGCTTTAGCTGAAAACCATGATTCATTTGGAATTTTACATTTCGATGCACACATGGATTTACGTAATGCTTATGAAGGTTTTACCTACTCTCACGCATCAATTATGTTCAACGCGATCAAACTTGCACAATTGGAAAAAATCGTTCAGGTTGGTATTCGCGATTTTAGTGAAGGAGAATTGGAAGCAGTCCAAACTTCAAATAAAGTAAAAGTATTTACTGACACAGATCTAAAAGCAAATAGCTTTGAAGGAAAAATCTGGAAAGATCAATGTGATGAAATTCTAGCACAATTACCGGAAAATGTAGCGGTCAGTTTTGATATTGATGCTTTACAGCGTTGGTACTGTCCAAACACCGGAACTCCGGTACCTGGGGGACTGTCTTATGAACAAGCAACTTACTTGTTAAGTCGATTGGCTAATAGCGATAAAAACATTATTGGTATTGATTTAGTTGAAGTTGCTCCCGGAGAAGACGACTGGGATGGTAACGTAGGTGCTAGACTTCTATTTCATTTATGTGGCGTATTTGCAAAAAATAACAAACTTGCTGTAGGATCGAAAATCAATTTTTAATGCAAACTGCATGTACTAACGATATTTAAATAGATCATATCTACTTAAATAATGTTCAAATATAATTAGAGCAGTAGACATTTTATATAATTGCATTTACCAGAAAACACAAAAGCCAATCTTTCGATTGGCTTTTGTTGTTATTAAATAGTGATAGGTCAGTATTTGTATACGTCATATCTCAGAAAATAATTAACTTGTAAATAAATAGAATATTAAAATCAAGGTATGGACAACGCCAAGACTATAGCAACACAAATAATTGAGTTTAATAAACAATTACATTACTCAGGAAATCTTCCAGATGACTTTCGGGTATTAAATCCTTACTTTGAAAACCCGGAGACCTTAATCGTTATGGAAAAGTTTTACAACAAGTATTACGACGACACTGCTCCTAGAAAATTCATTATAGGAATCAATCCTAGCCGTCACGGTGCAGGGGTCACAGGCGTACCATTTACAGACACCAAAAGGTTAGAACACATCTGTGGTATCCCCATGAAATCTGCACATACCCATGAAATATCTTCCGTTTTTCTTTATGACATGATTAAGGAATTTGGTGGTACACAAACTTTTTATCGACAATTTTACATCAATTCACCGTTCCCATTAGCCATTGTCCGCAGA
Source organism: Sphingobacterium kitahiroshimense (assembly GCF_025961315.1). Classification (NCBI taxonomy): domain Bacteria; kingdom Pseudomonadati; phylum Bacteroidota; class Sphingobacteriia; order Sphingobacteriales; family Sphingobacteriaceae; genus Sphingobacterium; species Sphingobacterium kitahiroshimense. The sequence continues at coordinate 2,118,942 of NZ_JAOQNK010000001.1, forward strand.
ACAAAGGAAAACAAATGGATCAATGCAAACTATTATGATGATAGAAACTTGTTTGCAATGGTTAAGCCATTTATGATCGAATCTCTAAAAAAACACATAAGCTTAGGCCTCGAAACAACTAACGTATTTGTATTGGGAAAAAAGAATGCAACATTTATTGAAAAAATAAATAAAGAGGAACATTTGTTCGCGAATTTAACGATTCTAGATCACCCACGCTACATCCAACAATATAAATCACGAGAAAAAGAGCATTATATAAATAAATATATCGGTGTACTAGGGACTTAGAAGTAAAGTATAAATTTTATTTGGAGTATAGTACTAGAAACTCTATCTTTGCATCACTTTCAAAAAGGGATACACTTCCAATTAAGAAAGGATTCCGTAGCTCAGCTGGTAGAGCAATACACTTTTAATGTATGGGTCCTGGGTTCGAATCCCAGCGGGATCACAAAAAAGCTTCACAAATGTGAGGCTTTTTTTGTTTTTCCTGGATCCGAATAGAAGCGTTGGGATGGTTCATTGCGTACATGCGCTAGATGATTATCCGATGTATTAATCCGAGCGGGATCAAGACACCGATCATATCAATACGATATTCTAAAAAAGCACTCAAAATCGCATGTTCCTATAATATCTACCAGCGTTCCTATAATAGTAAATATTTCATTGTCCCAAACCTCTACTTTCGTAGAAAATTTGAAATATGTTAAAACCACTATCTTTTCTATTATTTTTAGTATCAATCACCCATATAGGTATTGCTCAAAAGCGATACAACATATCAGGAACTATAACAGATATATCAACCGGTGAAACACTAATTGGTGCTTCGGTTAAACTTCAGGAATTACCACAGTCCGGCAGTTTAAGTAATTCATATGGTTTTTACTCAATTGGTGCGACGGAAGGACGTTATGTACTGATAAGTTCTTACATTGGCTATAAGACCTACACAGATACCATCACCGTTGATAAAAATTTTGTTATAAATATCGCATTGCAATCACAAGCAATGCTTGAAGAGGTAGTCATATCTACAAGCAGAAAAAACAACAAAAATATTTCTTCTCCGCAAATGGGTATTGAAAAGCTCAATATGAAGCAAATTAATCAACTACCTGTCGTTCTAGGTGAACAAGATGTGTTAAAAAGCATCACACTCATGCCGGGAATAAAAAGTTCCGGAGAAGGAAATACTGGTTTTTATGTACGGGGTGGAGGTTCGGATCAAAATTTAATTCTATTAGATGAAGCTACTGTTTACAACGCTTCTCATCTATTAGGTTTCTTTTCAACATTCAATTCAGATGCGATCAAAGATGTGAGTATCTACAAAGGTGGTATGCCTGCTGAATATGGCGGAAGATTATCGTCTGTCTTAGACATAAAAATGAATGAAGGGAATAATAAAAAAATAACTGTTCAAGGCGGTATAGGGATGATTGCCTCCCGCATTAAAGTTGAAGGACCTATCGTGAAGGATAAAGGTTCGTTTATGATTTCTGCCCGTCGTACTTATGCGGACCTGTTCCTGAAAGCTTCATCAGATACCACAATAAATAAAAGTACTTTATTTTTTTATGACGTTAACGCAAAAGCAAACTACAGATTCAACGATAATAACGCAATTTACCTTTCAGGCTATTTTGGCAAGGATGTATTGGGTCTTCAGGACATTTTTGGCACTAATTGGGGAAATGCAACAGGTACAGTAAGATTTAATCACGTTTTCAATAGTAAATTATTTTCAAACACTTCATTCATCTACAGCAAATACAACTATGTCATTGAAGGACTCGATCGAGCTGATGGCTTTAAAGCGACTTCAAAAATTACCGACTTAAATTTTAAACAAGATTTCAATTATTATGCAAGTTACAATCATACGTTAAGATTTGGAATCCAGGCAACAAGACACGATATCTCGCCTGGAGATATTACTACCACAGCGAGTTCAAGTTTTAATGACAAGCATGTTGAACATCGGTATGGTTATGAAATGGCAGCGTACCTAAGCGATGAGTGGAAGGTTAACGACAAATTAAGCATGATATACGGTCTACGTCTAAGTTCAATGCTACTCGTCGGTCCTGGAACATTCAGCAAATATGATATGTTAGGCAATACGTTAATATCAGAAAAGTATAAGACAGGCGAAGTTGTTCAAAATTATTTAAATTTAGAACCTCGATTTAGCGTAAGCTATATGTTAGACGATCAGCAATCAATCAAGGCCTCATATAATAGAAATACACAAAACATTCACCTTTTAACAAACTCAACGAGCGCTAGTCCTACAGATTTATATGTCATGAGCAGCAAAAATATCAAACCAGAAATCGCAGATCAGATTTCTACTGGATATTTTAGAAATTTCAAAGACAATATATACGAATTATCAGTTGAGCTATATTATAAAAATTTACAAAATCAGATCGATTACAAAGATGCAGCACAATTACTAGTCAATCAGGATGTTGAATCACAACTCCTTTACGGTATTGGCAGGGCCTATGGTACTGAGTTATTCCTCAAGAAAAGATATGGAAAATTTAACGGATGGCTTGGCTATACCCTATCTAAAACGGAACGTAAATTTGAAGGGATAAATGACGGAAGATATTACCCAGCAACACACGACCGCACACACGATTTATCTCTAGTTGCTATTTACAAATACAACGAAAAATGGACATTTTCGAGCAATTTCGTTTATGGAACAGGTAAAGCTGTAACCTATCCTACTGGCAAATATAATATTGGAGGTAACACAACTTTCTCTTATTCACAAAGAAATGCTTATCGCCAGCCAGCCACTCATCGTTTAGATTTAGCGGCGACTTTCGAGGGAGCACCTGGTAAATATTTTCAGTCCAGCTGGACCTTTGGTATTTATAATGTGTACGCTAATAAAGATCCATATCGAATAGCGTTTAGAGATAGTAAAAAAATTCCTAATGCAACTGAAGCAGTTCAAACCAGCATATTTGGAGTACCGATTCCTTCCATTACCTGGAATTTTAAATTTTAATCTGAAAATCACAAAACATGAAAAAAACTATATTTTACATCCTATTGCTAGTGCTATTTATCTTAGCACAGTCATGCGAAAAAGTAATTGATATTCAAGTAAATGACGAAATAGGAAAGCTTGTTATTGAAGCAAGTATTAACAATACAAGTTCACAGCAAGAAATAAAGCTGAGTCGCAACGTATCTTTTTCCGCAGGCAATGATTACCCTTCAGTAAAAGGCGCTAGGGTTATTGTTTATGATAATGAAGAAAAAGAATATGTATTTCAAGAAACTATACCGGGAACTTATGTAGCAAAAGATTTTACTGGACAATCCGGAAGAAGCTATAGCATGGATATTCAAGTAAATGAGAGTAAATTTACTGCAAAATCTAAAATGCCTCAAGAGGTTCTGCTAGATTCTATTATAGCTGAAAAGCCAAAACTTGGAGACAAAGATACCCGCAATATAAAAGTATTTTACCGCGATCCTAAAGATGACGCTAACCAATATCGTTTTATTCTATTTGTTAACAATAAACAGATTAAAGATGTATATGCCCTAAATGACGATTTTAACAACGGTAATCCGGTTAGTATCACATTAAGACCAAGTGATGATGAGGAGATATATCCAGGAGATCAAATTCGTGTTGAAATGCTTTGCATTGATAAATCGATCTATAATTACTGGTATAGCCTCATGCAACAGTCTTCAGGAGGTGGCATTGCCCCCAGTAACCCACCAACTAATATAAGTCCAAGTGTATTTGGCTACTTCAGCGCCCAAACTATATCAAGCAAAAGTATAGTTGTTAATTAATGTCAACTCCATCATTACAAAGGAACCATATCGTTGAAAACATATGGTTCCTTTGCATTATTTCATTCTATTAATAACCTTTTATCCATCACCTATTAATTGTCTGCTTGTCAATACGCGTTAATAGGTTCTCTTTAAAACTAGCACCCAAAGGCATTTCGAACCCAGCAACAGTTACCCAATGATTATCCACACTTTCAATCTTTTTAAGATTTACTACAAATGATTTATTCACACGTACAAAATCCATACTTGGCAACTTATTTAAGATTGTTTTTATATTCATAGCAACCATTAATTTTTTGTCTTTACTATGTATCATAACATAATCTTTCATTGCCTCGATGTACTGGATCTCGTCTAGTGCAAGACGAAATAATTTTCGGTCAGACTTAACAAAAATATGATCGGTTGGTTGTAAAGCCTGTTTATCATAAGCTTTATTTTGAAAATAGCTGATAGCCTTATCTAAAGCTTTTTTTAACCGATCTTCAGCAATAGGTTTTAATAAATAATCTAAGGCATTCAGATCATAGCTTTCTAAAGCATAATTAGGATAGGCTGTTGTAAATATGACTTGAATTGACGGTGGAATTTGCTTTGCAAACTCCAATCCACTCTCCTCTGCTAAATGAATATCTAAAAAAATCAAATCAAGATCTTGCGTTTCCATAATCATGCGGGCATCGTCAGTATTACTATACATACCCATACAATCTAAGAAGTTATAATTTTTTAGTAATTGCACCAATCCCCTTCTTGCAAAAGGCTCATCCTCAATAACAATATACTTAATGCTTAACTGTTCTATATTCATTCGATCCATCTATTGGAATACTTAAAAATACTTTAAAAATATCTTCTCTATCATCTATTGCCAAATTATAACTATTCGGATATAAAATATCTAACCGCTTTCGAATATTACTCAATCCTAAACCTCCGTATTCTTTGACAGATACTTTCTTTTTTTTCGCATTTACACATGTAAAACAAATCTGCTCATTGGCTACAGTAAAATTAATTTTGACATGCAAATCTCCGTCCATAGCCTGATGCGCACCATGCTTCACAACATTTTCAATAAATGGAATAAATAGAAATGGTGGAATATTAATCGCCTCCATACCTGCATCCACGTCAAAATTCACACTAAATTTATCTCTTCGAATTTCCTCTAAAAAGATAATATTTTGAAGTACCTCAATTTCTTTTCCCAGTTCTATCGTATCCCCTTTTGATAAATAAAGCTGATTTCTAAGAATATCACTAAGCTTCAATAATACTTTTGATGCCAATTTAGGATTTTCATAAATGAGAAAATTGATATTATTAAGTGTGTTAAATAAATAATGGGGATTAATCTGACTTTTCAATTGTTCCAATTGACTTAGTAAGGTATTATTTTCAAATTCCTTAAATCGTATTAAATTGATAATCCATATTTTAAACAGCTTAACACTACTTACAGCCGCAATAAAAATTGTAAAAAGTATGATTAATATCACAAAATCTTTTCCATCTAATAAAGATTGATCTGGCTTCTTAATAAACCGCAATTCCTGACTCTCTAAGATCAACATACTTAAGAAAATGATGGTATAAAATGCGAACAAAGTACCTCCATAAGCTAAAAACTTACTTCTCAACATAAACACAGGTATCAAAACATAGTGATTAATATAAAATAAAGCCAAGAGAATAATAATTGAAATACATTTTACCAGTAGATTCCACACCTTCATTTTTTCATCAACTTCTGCAGGCGCATTATTTGGTAAAAAATGAATTCCTATGATTGCTGCTATTAACAAAACATGCCGTATCCAGCGGTATTTACTGTCAATTACGAAATCTATAAAATGGCTATTTTCATAACCGATAATTATTTGTCCATTTCTCATTTAAAAGATTTGCCGGTAAGCATTTAATTTATTGCAAAGGTACATTACTCCGAAAGTGATTTTGCGACCTTTTATCATTTATTTTTTTCAAAAGATACGTCTTCATTTAATTGCTATCTATTTGTAATCTTATATTCTATATGATTCTTCTTTGTATTGAAATTAGATTCAAATAATTCTTAACTTTGTACGTAATGAAAACCCCCTATTTGAATTCTAGGGTAAGTCATGTTTGTTTCGATAGAAAATCTACCTTTTTAATGTGTAAGTTGTTAATTTATATATTAAAACATTTGAACACAAACCAATTGATGCAAATGTTGTTACTAAGAAAAACAACATTCATTCGTTGCGCGACACTTTTACTAGGTTTTCTAACTTTTTACAACAAATAACATGGAAAATAAAAAAAACAAAATTACTGTATTATATGTTGACGACGAGGAAAACAATCTCGTTTCTTTCAAAGCAACTTTCCGTTTCAAGTATAAAGTACTTACTGCCATTAGTGGTTCTGAAGCTATCGAAATTGTAAAAAAGAATCACGTCGACATTATAGTTACAGATCAACGGATGCCAGGCATGACGGGTGTACAATTTTTAGAAGAAATCATCAAGATTAATCCAGAACCTATGCGCATTTTACTTACCGGTTATACCGATATGGCCGCAGTTATAGATGCTGTAAACAAAGGGAAAATTTTCCATTATCTAAATAAACCTTGGAGTGAGGAAGAATTAGACGAAACAATAAATCGGGCCTATGATATCTATTCTGAACGAAAAAATCTATTAGAAACATATTCGAAATTGGAAGTATCAAATGAACAATTAGAATTTTTACTTCGTCAAAAATTGCTTTCATAGGTTATACCAAAACCTAAATTCAATAAGTTTTTTTGCTTGGAACAACAATTTTAAAAGTTGTTCCAACTCCAACTTCAGATTCAATATCAACTGTACCCTGTAATTTAAGTAGCGCACTTTTCACGTTATAAAGACCAAATCCCATACCCTCAGCTTGGTCACTTGCTCTAAAAAACAATTTGAAAATATCATTGATATAGTCTGAAGAGATTCCTATCCCGCAATCACTTACTTTCAGCGTTGCATTTCCATCAGAAACTTCGACAGATAATTTAACAAATTTATTTTCACAATCCTTTCTTTGATATTTAAAAGAATTAGAAAGCAGATTATGTAAGATTAATTCCAAGACAGTCTTATCGCAAATAAATTCTTCTTTTTGATCAACACTGATTATAAATTCTACATCATTATTCCGAACAGACATATTATAGAATGCTTGAATATCATTAAAAAGTTCACTGAAATTAATTGTAGATAGCATTAATTCACCACGCCTCAATAAATAATAATCACGTAAGCTATCGATATATAAATCCAGTCTTGTCAACGAACCATCCATTAATCCTAATAACTCATGAATTTGATCGACCTGATCAAATTTCAACCCAAGTTTAACAGCTGATAGAACTCCAGTAAGTGGATCGCGAAGATCATGACTTACACTATAAGCAAATTTATCAAGCTCATGATAAGCTTTTTCTAGTTCCTCATTTTTTATATCGAGCATAGAATTGGCTGTATAAAACTTATCAGCCTCTTCGATACAGGAAATCATTTCCTCCTCTATCCATGGTTTACGGACAAAACGGAATATATTTCCTTTATTAACAGCATCAATTACAGTTTCCATATCTGCATAAGCAGTCAATAAGATACGGATAGGTCTTGGAAAATCCTTTTTTATACGATCAAAGAAATCAATTCCTAACTCATTTGGCATGCGTTGATCACAGAATATGATTCTGATTTTAGGATTTTTAATCAATATTTCTTGAGCTTCAACTGTTGAAGAAGCGGTATGTATAACATAGCTATATCTAAAATTGGCTTTAAAACCAAATAAGTTATTTAATTCATCATCAATATATAGTATTTCTATATCTTTTATCATAATCTAATCATATAGCAGTAAATGCCGCACCTACAAAAATAAGAATATCCCTTACTTTAAAGATAAGGTTCCATTTAAATAATTTGTCGAATCGGAATAATTAATTTAAAAACGGTCCCTTCTCCGACTATAGAATCAACCACAATCTTTCCATTATGCTTGGCTATAGTATTATAAGCAATTGACATACCTAAACCTGTGCCCTCACCAACATCTTTAGTGGTAAAGAATGGTTCAAAAATTTTCTCTCTAATTTCTGAAGGAATCCCAATGCCATTATCAGCAATACTAATATACATAAATGACTCATCTTCAGTTAATCCTGTTTTTAATTTTAAAATTCCACCCGGATTATTTTGAAATTTCTTATTGATCGCATAGATCGCATTAGTCAATATATTTAAAAAAACTTGATTAAGTTTTCCTGCATAACATTCTATCGCTGGTAATTCACCGTAATTTTTATCAACTTCAATCCCCTGCTGTATTAAACTGTTTAGAATAACCATCGTAGATTCCAAACCCTCATTAATATCAGCAAATTTAAGTGTGTCCTCATCGACACGTGAAAAGATTCGAAGACTTTTAACGATCTCAGCGGTTCGATTGGCTCCCTCACTCATTCCTTTCAATAAGAAATCTACTTCAGTTCTGAGGTATTCCAGATCAATTTCTTCTTTATAAGCTATAATACGAGATTGTTTTTCACTTAAGGTCAGTTCATCATCAAGGGCAACACTCTCCACTTCATCTAAAGTTTCCCAAATCATATTAATATCCCGTTTCAAAGGCGCAACACTTGAGGTGACGAAATTAATCGGATTATTGATTTCATGTGCTACACCAGCAGTCAATTGCCCTAAAGAAGCCATTTTCTCGGCCTCTACCAGTTGTGATTGCGTCTCTTTTAAATGTTTCAAAGTCGCTTGCAGCGACTCATTTGTCTCCATTAATTCGCTCGTTCTTTCTTCCACTTTTTGTTCTAAAACCACATTCTGCTCACGAATAAGACGTTCATTCTCCAATAAAGTAGCCAATTCTCTAGTCTGCGATTCCTCCTTCTCTTTACGATAAATATTAATTTTATCTCCCAATGCGAATGAAAGTAATATTGCTTCAATTACTGAACCAATCTGTACAGAACGTACTGTAAAAAAATTATACTTTAAGATATTATAATCTTTAAAAACATATACAACAACACTCACTAAAAACACACACCAGGCAAAAAGGAAGTATTTTGTTTGTTTATACTTCTGTCCAGATAATTTAAATGCTACAATCAAAACAATTATAGAACCACCGCCAGCTACTATATTTACCATTTTATATGCTGGAATTAAAATCCCGGCAGCTAAAAATCCAATAATAATAAAATAACTAATCAAAAAAATATTAAGGAGCTTATCAAGTTTTGGAGCATCCTTTGCTGTCTGCAAAAATGATTTTACAAAGAAAATCGCTGCAATACCTGACATTGCTCCCGAAAAAGTAAGCAAACGACTTGATAGCCAAACACTATGAATAGAAAAAAATGGTTCAAAAATCCCTAGTATTATACACTGTGCAATTGTAACCCAGAAAATATAATTGACATAAACATAGTAATGTGATTCTCGAGTCGAAAAGAATAAAAAGATATTATACAAGATCATAGCAAGCATCAACCCTATATAAATTGCCGAGAAAATATCCGTCTCTAATAAAGTTTCCATCACCCCCCTCTCTGTATGAATCGAGATTGGGGCCATCAATTGAGTATTACTCCTTAATTTAAAAAAACACGTTACTTTTTCACCCTTTTTTAGAGGAATTTCAAATAAGAAGAACTGATGTGGATAAGCACGATCTTTTACATCACCACCATATTTTAAACTTGTACTGTCTACAACACCATTTTTTAAAGTATAAAAAACGACCTCATCAATATTAGCATGAGACAAATTTACAACAAGCTTCTCCTTATCAGAAAGATTTATTATTTCAAATTGAATCCAATTATTAACATTTTCAATACCTAAGTTAAGTACTTCATCTTTACTTGCTTTAAATAAATTGGGCTGACGACGTACATCTTCAAAGGTGAGTTGCTTTGTTTGATCTTTTAGAACAGAGACACTCTTACCAATATATGAGTTTGATTGATCTTTAACAAAGCGAATACCCTCAAATGCATTGGTGCACAAAAATGAAATGAAAAGCAGTAAAGTCAATAATAGTTTTTTTTGATTCATAATATCCTATAAATCAATTGAAATCTGAACCGATATGACTGTCCATATCCAAATAATATCGTCCTGAAGATACTCGCTCACCCAACAATATTCTCCGACAGACATTTGTTGTCATAGCTCCCCCCAAGACAACTTCTGAAGCAAGTTGAGGCCAAGAAAGTAATGTTTTCTTGATTTGTGGAATGGATTTCTTCATTCTAATGGATAATTGATCCGCATTGACGATTTTCATTAGATATTGTAATCTTTCGCCTTCCGATAAGGTATTCAGTTCTACCATAGTTAAATCACCTATTAAGCCATGAAAAATTGGGCGGTCGGGTTCCTGATCAAATCGTTCGATATCTAACATCCCCCTGTCATTAGTATCCATTACCACCGGAATCTTTAAGGCGCGCGCATTAAATCTGCTTTCCAATTTAACTTCAAAACTATCACAAACCTCTACTAACAAATCGATCTTATCTGTTTCTCCTAAAAAAGAATTGTAATTTTTAGTATTTAATCCCTCTGGAAAAATTTCGACTTTTAAAAATGGATCTATTTCCGCTATTTCTCGTGCTGCAATAATTACTTTTGGTACAGCAAGATTAAAAACAGCTGTGCGTAATCTATTTAAATTACTTAAATCCAGTTCATCAAAATCTGCAAGTCTCAATGTCCCACAAGTACGCTCCATCGCCATTGTCAAAGCTATTGACTGTCCGACAGATAGTCCAACAACACCAACTATCTTTTGAGCTAAAATATCTCTTTCCTCTGTTGTAATTTTAAGCTGATTTCGATTCGTTCTTACCTCAATAAACTCCTTCTCATCCAATAAGTGAACAAGCGTTTTTCGCCATGGATAATATACCCAAACACCATATTCTTCCAAACTCTTTCCTTGTAGGAAATCTTGTATAAATGACTGATGCTTTAATTCTGATTCCCAATCAGCAGGGTAGCGACAACGTCCCAACTCATTAAGCTGTCTTTCAATCTCATTATATTCAAAAACAATATCACCTTTTCGCCTAAGCTCTTCTAATGATTTTCTATCATGAGTATTAGCCAATCTAAAATATAATGGGCTGTATGGCACATCCAACGTATCAATCATATTATATTATCAAAGTATATTGAGATTATTCTCGTCAAAAAATTCAGCATTAGTATTCTGTTTAGTCATTTGTTTGATGACCTCAGTCAAATTCCATTTATCCATGTTATCCAGTTGCAACATATAATGTATCTCAATCTCTTTAGAGCGCAATTCCTCTATTCTAACCACATTACCACGGTTACGTAATTCTAAAATAGCCTTTCTATCTTCTTCAGAAGCTAATTCAAGATTATTAACGTCATCTAAAATCATCGTTGTTGCGAGAAGATCCAGTTTAGGATAATAAAATGTTCCGTTATTTCCTACACCACTTTCCAAACGATAGCCCACACATTTTGTTAAATTAATGGTGTATGGGGCGCATAAAGCAAATAATGATTTTATACCTATTTGAGGCGCAATTGCAATCGCAGCTCTAGTTAAAAAAATACTACCAATACCATAACCAGCAATTTCCCTAGAATTCCATAATCCACACCCCTCTCCCGTACCTTCTTGTGCATAATCCCATACCAAATCAAAGATTTTAGCGTCCATGTTTCCTGTGGCCTCCTCTATAGGAAGAGGTTGGGATCCTCCTGAAACATGTATCCTTGCACCTCCGTATACATTTTCTCCATCCAGAGATTCTACAATCAAAACGAAAGCTGCGGGGTTATACATCCAATCATTTTTAGATGATGTAACTTTTTTCACACCTATGGCCGTTAAAACATGTGCATGTCCCTCTATAAAACGCTCGCAAGTCTTAGGATCATCGATCGCACGAAACGCTCTTAACCTGACCACAGGACGTCCCTCTTTAAATATTAGTGCCATGGACAGTTAATTATTCGATTAAGATTCAAAAATAATCAATATAATCAAAAGCTGTTCACTATATATAAAAATATTAAAAATGAACTATTTTATTGAATTCTAAATCATTAAAAACTGCGGTAGCGGTTAATTTCGAATGTGATCGATCGGTTAATGTTACGTACTTTTTTAAAAGTTATTTTAGTATGCTCGCTGCCTTTTTCAAATTATTTTTTTGGTGGATATGCTCAAACATGTTTAGCATAAATATTCTCTAAAACTTTTAATTATGCTATTTAACTAAACAAAGTTAGTAAAAACATACTCAATATTTTTGAAAGAAGTAATTAAAAATCGCAAAAGTTAACTAAAGCCATGCATATATTACAAAGCCATTTCTTACAAATAATAATTTTATTAAAATCTAGTCCAAAACAACTTTTCAATTCAACACGGATTTAGAATATACATGAACTATTATAATCTCCATATAGATAAGAGACCAAGGTTACCTGCTTATGGTATTTTACGATAATAACATCTTAAATGGTAAGTTTGTATTTATTAAACCATCATGTGTTTAGCGCGCCATAGTAAAAAACAGTTTATGAATTAAATATCGATGATGGTTTCAACTGATAAATAACGTATACTCCATGAAAATATTAATTATAGAAGATGATCAGCGCGTAGCAGAACTCATAAAGAGAGGACTGGATGAACAGGATTTTGAAACCGTATTAGCTTATGATGGATTATCAGGTAAAAAGCTTTTTTCCCAAGATCATTTTGACTTAATCATTACGGATATCATCTTACCCAAGCTGGATGGTTTAGACCTTTGTAAGCAAATCAGACAAATAAATCCAGATCTTCCAATCATTATGCTGACAGCACTAGGAACTACAGATGATAAAATAGAAGGGTTCGATGCCGGAGCTGACGATTATTTAGTAAAGCCATTTGAAATGCGCGAACTTTTAGTCCGTATTAGAGCATTATTAAAGCGTCGTCAAAAAACAACTGGTAATCTCAATTTTGTTTTACACTTTGAAGATCTCGAAATGAATCTACATACCAAAATTGTAAAACGTAGTCAGCAAGAGATTAATTTAACACCTAAAGAGTTTAAACTGCTGGAATACCTGATGCAAAATCCCAACAGAGTATTGTCTCGGGTCGAAATTGCAGATAAAGTGTGGGAAACCCATTTTGATACCGGCACGAACTTCATCGATGTATACATCAACTACCTCAGAAAAAAAATAGACCGTAATTTTGACAAGAAACTCATCCATACAAAATCCGGAATGGGTTTCATTTTGAAAAAAGAACTATGAAAATAAGAACACGTCTAGTTTTTCTATTTACCGTCATTACAGCAATTATTCTTAGTTTGTTTGCTACTGTAATCTATCTATCGGCAAAGGAAAACAGACAGATAGAATTTTACAATCTACTACAAAAAGAAGCGATCACCAAAGCCAATCTTTTTCTAAATGCTCATGTAGACAAAAAGATTTTGCAAGATATCTACCATAATAATAGAAAAATATTGAATGAGGTTGAGGTTGCTATTTATGATACCAAATTTGATTTAATCTATCATGACGCTGTGGATATCGATTTTGTCAAAGAAACAAAACCTATGTTTGATGAAATTTACCAAAAAGGTGAAATCAAATTTTATCAGCAGGACTGGCAAGTTATAGGTCTTCAGTATGTTTATCAAGGTAAAAGATATATTGTTACTGCGGCCGCTTATGACCAATATGGTTATAGTAAACTCCATAATCTATTAAATAATAGCATTATTGTTTTTATTATTTCAATTTTGTTTATTCTCATAGCAGGTATTTTTTTCTCTAAGAAAGCATTTGAACCAGTTCGTGCTATGAGTGAAAAAGCACGAAATATTTCTGCTACCAATCTTGATCTCCGTTTATCAAATAATGACAATAAAGATGAACTATCTGAGCTTGCCGATACCTTCAACGATATGTTGGATCGCTTAGAAAACTCATTTGACGCACAGAAACATTTTGTATCGAACATCTCTCATGAATTACGCACACCACTTGCTGCTATTATTACGGAACTGGAATTATCAATGAGTAAAAATCGAGGGATAGACGATTATAAGAACGCAATTAATCATGCATTAAATGACTCAAACAAATTGGCCCGTTTGTGCAATAGCCTCCTTGATCTAGCAAAAGCTAGTTATGATCCTACCGAAATTGCATTTAAGCCCATACGAGTAGACGAACTTTTGTTAGATGCCAGACAACAGGTTCAAAAAACCAGCCCCCAGTACAAAATTGACATACACTTTAACGACGATTTTGAAAACGATAATCAAATCTCCATAAATGGCAATGAATACTTGTTAAAAGTAGCCTGTAGCAATCTCTTCGAAAATGGTTGTAAATTCTCTACCCCATCTCGCTGTACTGTTTCTGTTCTGTTTGATAGCCAAAATATAGTGCTAAAATTTGTTGATTTAGGAATTGGAATTGCAACCGAAGATCTATCACAGGTTTTTAGTCCATTTTATCGTGGTAAAAACAAAGACTATACCTATGGACACGGCATTGGACTTGCGTTAACACAAAAAATTGTTGCACTGCATAATGGCAATATCTCGGTCATTTCAAAAGAGAACGAAGGAACAACTTTCATCTTAACCTTACCACATTGCTGATGCTATAATTTTGTAATCTATATTCAAAAGAAATCAACGACTCGCTATACTTAAATCTTAGATAAAATAACACCGCAATAAACCGGACAAAAAAGTCTAACACTACGGTGAAGGTTCTGTTGCTTGGCAAAGATCAAATCTGATCTTAAAGCAAAATATTCATAATTTCATCTTCTTTATTAACACTCCAGAAAATCACTCTAATAATTTTCTAATAATTTTCTATTCGTCTTCTAACTGCTATACTCCTACAACCTAAGCACCTTTGCAATGTTCAAAAACAGCGATAAAGATGCTCCTCATGGAGAAATATCACTTAGGCACTAATAAATGTTAATTTAAAATTCTTAGCGATGAAAACCACAATTACAAAAAAACATAGTCACTTAATCCGGATTCTCATCATTTCTGTACTTTCTCTTAGCCTAATGGGATGTCATACAAAAGTTGATGAAGAAATCACTGAAGATTTCACACAAAAAGGTGATACCATTCAAGTCCAAGGAAAGGTAAAATCACAATTAAAGACATATACTGTTCTCAAACAAGCTCATCAACTGGAGCTCATTACAGCCGGGACAGTGAAAGCTATTCCAAATCTCTATGCTGAAATCGGTTCTCCATTTTCAGGACGTGTTTCAGCAGTACATCTCAAATTAGGAATGAAAACAAAGTCCGGAACTCCCCTTTATGAACTGATATCTCCGGAATTTATTGATACTCAAAAGCTATACTTTCAGGCAAAAACAGCTTATCAAAATGCTAGATTGATTCTAAAGCGACAACAAGATCTTAAACAACATGGTGTAGGAACTGATAAAGATGTCGAAGAGGCCAGGGCCCAGTACGAAATTACAGAGAAAGAATATCAAAATACGTCTGCTTCGCTTAGATTCTTCAATGTAGATACTGAAAAACTAGTTTTAGGACAGCCACTTATTATCCGATCGCCTATTGGTGGTGAAGTTATCAGCAATGACATTGTTCTGGGACAATACATTAAATCGGATGATTTACCCCTTGCTAAAGTAGCCGAACTGAACACTGTCTGGGTAGTTGGAATGGTTAAAGAACAAAATCTAAACCTTATTAATAAATTAGATTTAGCCGAAATTGCTACAATAGCCTTTCCTGATGATAAGATAAAGGGAACCATTTACCACATCGATGAAATTGTAAATGAAGATACCCGAAGTATCCAAATACTTATTGAATGCCGCAATCCCGATCGTTTATTAAAACCAGGCATGTATGTGAATGTCAACTTTACTAAAAAAGCTTCTGATGCTGTGTTCATTCCTGCAAAATCATTACTACAATATAATGATCAAAGCTATGTGTTCTTAGCAATTGGGAAAGATAAATATCTCAGACGCTACGTCGAAACAGGTATCACAGATAAAGATCAGGTACAGATTTTATCAGGTCTGCAAGCAGGAGACAATATTATCAGTGAGGGTGCATTTTATCTATTAAATGCAAAATAAATAGTATTTCGAAGAAAGTTTATTCACATAAAATCATAAAAACTGCTGGTACATTCTCAAGTATATCATTCCAATGAAATCAATTACGCTGTGAATTGCATTTGGAGATCTATTGAAATAAGTCTAGCTATGAAAACATCGCTGAAAAGCTAAGATAAATTAATGACTTTCTGATTGGTGCATCGCAACTTTAATCAACTCTATTCTAATGAAAAATATATTCAACAATACTATAGCCAAACGTTGGTTGGTCTTGGCTCTTTTTATTCTATTAACCTTTTTTGGATATTATTCTTGGACACAGCTTTCCATTGAAGCGTATCCTGATATAGGCGATGTAAGTTCTCAGATTGTGACACAAGTACCTGGACTTGCTGCAGAGGAAGTAGAGCAGCAAATTACTATTCCGATAGAAAGAGCTATCAATGGTTTACCAGGTATGCACGTTATGCGGAGTAAAAGTACTTTTGGACTGTCTATGGTTACAATTGTTTTTCAAGATGGAACAGACGATTATTTCGCACGCGCCCGTATTCAAGAACGGTTGACGGATCTGGAACTGCCTTATAACGCAACAGCAAATCTTGACCCTTTAACTTCTCCAACAGGAGAAATATTTCGGTACATCATCGAAAGTAAATCACATGATCTACGTGAACTCACCGATCTGCAGACATTTGTCATTATACCCCGTATCAAACAAGTATCTGGCGTAGTTGATGTTACAAATTTTGGAGGTATTACGACACAATTTCAAGTTGAGATTGATCCCATTAAACTGGAACAATATGGTCTAGCCCTAAGCGAGGTGGTGAACAAAATTGAAACAAACAACACCAGTGCAGGTGGAAGTGTCATGAATAGAGGGGACCAATCTTACGTCATTAGAGGAATCGGACTTCTCAGGACATTGGAAGACATCGGAAATATAGTTGTTAAATCCCAGCAAGGAACAGCTATTTTCATGAAAGATATCGGTCAGATCAGATACGGAAATCTTGAAAGAAAAGGTGCTTTAGGCTATTCTGATAAACGTGGAGCAAACTATTCCGACAATATTGAGGGAATTGTGCTATTACTTAAAGGCCAAAACCCTTCTGTCGTTTTAGAGGGCGTCAATCAAGCTATTGATGAATTAAACAATACCATCTTACCTGCGGGAGTACAGATTCATCCGTTCATGGATCGTACTCAACTTGTAGAAACAACCTTAACTACCGTTTCCCATACCTTATTAGAAGGAATGGGTTTGGTTATTATTGTACTCATCATATTCCTTGGTAGCTGGCGTGGAGCGCTTTTAGTTGCTATTACCATACCTATCGCTCTGTTGACAGCTTTTATCCTGATGCACTTTACGCATGTTCCGGCTAACTTGTTGTCATTAGGTGCCATCGATTTTGGTATTATAGTCGATGGGGCCATTGTCATGATGGAAGCTATCTTGAAAAAAAGAGAAGAGAATGAAGATGAACAACTCACAGAATTAGGTATTGCTTCTATTGTAAAGCAAATGGCTAAACCCATATTTTTTGCAAAAATCATTATAATCACGGCTTATATTCCCCTATTTGCATTTGAACGTGTAGAAAAAAAGTTATTTACTCCTATGGCTTTTACAGTAGGTTATGCATTGTTGGGTGCGTTAATAGTTGCTCTATTCCTAATACCTGGACTCGCTTATGTTGTTTATCGTAAGCCTCAAAAAGTATATCACAACAAATGGTTAGAAAAATTAACTGTAGGATATCACAGACAAATCCAGCATTTATTAAAGCGTCCAAAGAGAGTATTCATGCCTTTAATAATCATTTTTGCAGGTGCAATCATATTAACATGTACTGTTGGTAAAGATTTTCTGCCTCCCTTAGATGAAGGATCCATCTGGTTGCAAGTATCACTGCCTCCCGGAATCACAGTTGAAAAATCAAAGGAAATGAGTGATTCACTACGTGCGCGAACACTTCAATATGATGAGGTTACATATGTGATGATCCAAGCAGGTCGCAATGATGATGGTACAGATGCATGGACTCCCTCTCATTTTGAATGCAGTGTTGGCTTACTTCCTTACAAACAGTGGAAAAATGGGAAAACCAAAGCTGATCTAATTGAGGAATTGGCTGCTGAATACAAACAGATGCCCGGATATGACGTTGCATTTTCACAACCAATGATTGATGGAGTGATGGATAAAATTGCGGGGGCGCATAGTGAGCTCGTCGTTAAGATATATGGAGAAGACTTTAAGGAAATCCGAAGAATAGCAGATGAGGTCTTGATTACGTTGCGAAAAGTAAAAGGTGCTGTAGATTTAGCGATCGATCAAGAACCTCCATTGCCGCAACTACAGATAAAAGCAGACCGTTATAAAATAGCACAATATGGTTTAAATGTCGCCGATGTCTCCGACCTTATTGAAACAGCTATCGGTGGAAAAGCGGTTTCCCAAATATTTCAAGAAGGAAAAGTTTACGATATTATCTGCCGTTATCATGAAGCAAGTCGCAATACTCCTGAAAAAATAGGAAATTTAATGTTGACAAATGAATCCGGAGCCAAAATTCCCCTATCACAAGTAGCGACAATAAAACTCAATACCGGAGAAAGTACGATCGCTCGTGAGATGAATAAGAGACATTTGACAGTGCGGTTAAATCTACGCGGAAATGATCTTACTTCCTTTCTCAAAGAAGCACAAGCTAAAATTGAAAAAGATATCAAATATGACCACAACGACATAAAAATAAAATGGGGAGGTCAATTTGAAAATCAAAATCGCGCATATCAGCATTTGGCTATTATTGTTCCTATGGCACTAGCATTAATGTTTATATTGCTGTATGGCGCTTTTGGAAGCTTCTCACAAGCCGGATTGTTGATGAGTGTTGTACCGCTTGCCATATTTGGAGGTATGCTTGCATTAAATATTCGCGCTATGACCCTCAATGTATCTTCAGTAGTCGGATTTATAGCACTCTTTGGTGTTGCAATTCAAAATGGTGTACTGATGATTACACAGTTCAATGCATTAAGAAAAAAAGGGTATGCACTAAAAGAAGCCGTAATAGAAGGTGCTAAACATCGTTTCAGACCAGTAATCATGACTGCCACTGTAGCCATCTTGGGGCTTCTTCCAGCTTCATTGGCAACAGGTATTGGTTCCGATGTTCAAAGACCATTAGCAACTGTCATTGTTTACGGATTATTCTTCGCTACCGTGATAACCCTCTATGCATTGCCATCATTATACTATCTATTAGAGAAAATAAATGCCGACAAAAAACATAATTAGTTTTCATCTCAAAAATACCATCACATGTTACGTCTTAAAAACATCCGTAAAAAACACTTTCTACTATTATATTTTACTTTAGTCTTAAGTGTAATTACTCAAGCTCAGATTGACGCAGATATTCAAAAAGAGATTACTTATCCCGATTTTATAAAAGCTGTTGTTCAAAATAACATAGCTTATGCGGCAGAAAAGTTAAATATTAATATTGCTGAAGCAAATATTGAAAAATCCAAAATAATTCCTGACCCAGAATTTACCGCTGGTGTATTTAATAACGACCAGCATAAAATGAAGATGGGGTACGGATACAATATCGGATTGGATTGGACCTTCGAACTTGGCGGAAAACGGAAAGCACGCGTTGATCTGGCAAAAAGTGAATCTGAACTTAGCAAATATATATTGCAGGATTACTTCAGGAATCTCAGAGCCGATGCTACTGTACAATATTTAACCGCAATCCATCATGAGCAACTGATGAAATTACAATTCAATTCCTATGAAACGATGGATGAACTTGCAAAATCGGACAGTTTACGCGCCAAATTAGGTACAATTACTGCTATTGATGCCAAACAAAGTAAACTTGAGGCTAAATCCATATGGAATGAAGCAATTCAGTCCATCGGAAATTGGAAAGGATCGTTGAGTAGCCTCAATTTACTGATGGGGAGTAAACATGCTGAACTTACACAAATGGCATTGGTAAATTTTTCTACATTTGACCGGTCTTTTTATCTTGATGACCTTATAGTCCATGCACTATCAAACCGTGCAGATCTACTGTATGCATTACAAAATAAAGATGTGTCAGAAAAAATGATCCGTCTTACAAAAGTAAATCGGGTATTAGATTTAGGAATAACGACAGGTGTTACGCGCAATGCAGAAGCCCGCAATGATTTAGCTCCCAGTCCAGCTTTCACATCAGCAAATTTTGGAATAAGTATTCCTTTGAAATTTTCAAATCATAGGAAAGGAGAACTTAAGGAGGCATTTTATACTGCCCAACAAGCTGGATTACAACATCAAGAGATTGAACTACAGGTGCAAACAGAAGTTAAGCAAGCATTTTATAACTATGAAGCGACTCAAAAGCAACTCCAGCAGTTCAACAGTGGTATTCTTGACGATGCTAAAGCTATCTTAACGGGGAAACTCTACAGCTACAAACGAGGTGATTCTAGTTTACTTGAAGTACTCCATGCACGGAGAACCTATATTGAAGTTCAACAAAATTATTATGAAATACTGTTTAATAATGCCCATGCTCTCGTTATATTGGAACAATCCGCAGGTATTTGGGATATACTTTTTTAGAAAAAAAACAATTTTATGTGTGTTTAAAAAATATTAATATGGATAATCAGAAGCATATTTTAATGAAATATGCTCCCAGAAAGCAACAAAAATCCTAGATAAAAAAAATATTCTCCCTCAAAATAAAGGATTTAAGGAATATTCGCAAGATATACTTGGCATATCTCAGGGATTTTTCTACCTTTGCATCACTCCAAACAACGAAGGAAACTTCAAAAAAAGAGTAAGATTCCGTAGCTCAGCTGGTAGAGCAATACACTTTTAATGTATGGGTCCTGGGTTCGAATCCCAGCGGGATCACAAAAAGCTTCACAGAAATGTGAAGCTTTTTTTATTTCGGCTAGATTCGAAAGAAGCCTCGATCGGGTTCGATCTAGTGGAGGCTCAAGCTAGTGTGCGGGGTGGAACTGAGCCAACTTTCTATCTCAGGGTAGAGTTTGTGGTAGCAGAGTTAATAAAACCATCGATAAAGTAATTTTAATATATGACTGAATATCAAGTAATGGTTATAGAACAAAAATACAATCTAAGAAAGTGAACGTACGTTCACTTTCTTAGATTGTATTACCTTTTAATATTAATTATAATTTCGCTCCTATTTCAAGAAAACCTTCCGGATTGCTTTATTGTCCGGATCCAAGATATAAATATTACCATTCTTGTCTACCGCCATATCGGCCAAAGCTCCAAAGCGTGACTCTACTAAAGATCCATCTATATATCCACGGTTGTTCGCCTTGAAAATAGTGGATACCTTTCGAGTTGCTACATCAATTTCTCGTAATGCATAATTAAAGTTATCCGTAGCGTACATGGTATTACCTCCAAAAAGGACAATACTACTAATCCCCTGAAAGCGTGCAGCACTTCCAATACCATCCGCATAGCCTGCCTCTGAAAAACCGATCCATGCATTCATCGTTATACCATCAGCTCCCCTACGCATCAAACCATTCCCACTGATGGCATTTTGATCTGGGTAGTAGTAATTTCCTAAAGCATCCACCCCGGTGCGGGTTGTCACCCAACCTGTGCCATTAAGTTTACTATAATTTCCTGTTGGATTGACCTTATTGACTCCTGCAGCAAATCCATTGATATTGACATACAGATTTCCAGCATCGTCAATACTCATATGCCCGGGTGCAAATCCCGAAGTGTGGACCGAACGTTGACCAGCTGATGTAATCTTGATCACCTGATTGGTTCCCTGATCACTCACATACATGGTATTCTGCTTATCGATGACGATGCCATAAGGTTTGACAAAAACCGCATCGGCTCCATTGACCTGCAAAATTGAAACAGCTCCCGAAGGCGTTATTTTTTTCACCTGTTTATTATTTGTATCGGTTACATAGATATTGCCCTGCTGGTCGGTAGCAATGGCAGACATATATCCTGCAAAAGTATTACTGTTAGGTCCACCCGCCAAAGTCATCACACCTGCTCGTTTAAACAATTGCGGAGCGAGGGCTTCCTGCCCGCCAACAACCACTTTCACATTTCCAGTGCTTAATCCTAGAGGTGCTTCAAGTACTAAACTATTCTCCGTCGCTGTTTTTACCAGCGCTGATACGCCATTGAAATACACTTTATTTTCAGATGCTGTTGTGCTAAAACCTGTGCCTCTAATCGTCACACTGGTACCAGTCAATCCGTTGTCTGGTGTCATCGCAGTAATCCCCAGATTTTGATCTTTAAACTGTGGACCATTACTCACCTGATCGTTCACCACAACACGGATAACGCCTGACCCAGTACCTCCTGGAACGGTTAGTTTCAGTTCCGTTTCATTAGCTGAGGTCAACGGTATCAATATATTGTTGATATATACTTGGTTTTCATCCAACTCTTTACTAAATAAAGATCCACTAATCGTCATTTGTGCCCCCTTTGGACCACTTAGCGGTGTTACAGTTTGAATAACAGGTTTATCCACAACGGTAAAAGATGGACCTATTGTTTTTTGGTTATTGATATTAACCGATAAAGGACCTGTTGTTACTCCATCTGGAACCTTTACGACCAAACGCTCTGGGGTAGATTCAACGACAAGAGCTTTCTTACCATTAAATTCAACAATATTATTGGTAGTCAGTTGCTCAAAACCTTCTCCTGAGATCACTACACGTGTATCTTTCCCTCCTGTCAAAGGTTTGATACCCTTTATTGCCTGATAAGTGAAGGTTTGCCCTTTTGCATTCATCCCATCCACCTTAACAATTACAGATCCAGAACCAGCCTCATTGGGCACTTCTGCTACGATCAGCGTATCACTAATGCTGACGACCAAAGCTTTTTTTTCATTAATAAAGACTTCCGCCGGATTACTGACACTTCCAAATCCAGTACCTCCAATGCGTATTTGAGAACCAGCAGGACCATTTGCAGGAAATACTTGCCGAACACTTAAATCTTGATAGGTATATGTACCTACATCCATGATCTGGTTATTATAGCTCAACACCAATTTACCTGTATTCCCACCTGTGGGCATACGAACCACTATAGCTGTTGCAGTCGCACTGATCACAGTGGCATCTTTACCATTTACTGTTGCTTTATACGCTTCAAGTGTTGTACCAAATCCCTCTCCTGCGATGGTGACAAGCGTCCCCTCTTTTCCTGAATTTGGATAATACTGCGTTATTTTCACTGCTGTCTCAGGAAGTATACCTTCCTTCTTTTCACAACCTGCAAAACCTGCAAGTATCAAAATAAAAAGGATGATACCGAGGCTATATTTTGTCCATATTTTCATGACTTTCATTTTTTATTTAATCATATGGAATATCCATATACTATCTTTTTTCATTATTATCCTCCTCACCGTTCAGGTCATTACCGTCATTAGGAGTTAAAATCCCATAAACTGCAAGAACCTAAAATGTATACCGAACCCCTAATTGAATCTGTGCTCTTGAATTGAAATAATCA
Organism: Sphingobacterium kitahiroshimense; assembly: GCF_025961315.1. NCBI lineage: Bacteria > Pseudomonadati > Bacteroidota > Sphingobacteriia > Sphingobacteriales > Sphingobacteriaceae > Sphingobacterium > Sphingobacterium kitahiroshimense. The sequence goes on from NZ_JAOQNK010000001.1 coordinate 2,142,556, forward strand.
ATACTATAGGTTTGTCCAGGTTCATTGAACGTAAATACGGGCCAGTTTCCATTATTTTGCTGTGGTGGAAACAAGGTCGGTGTCAAACCCACGCTACTTGTCGAATTGAATGTATTAGGAGAAAAATACTGTACTCCCCACTTTTTGTACAGCAGGTTTGTCACATTGACCACATCGGCAGAAATCGTAATAAACTGTCCTTTTTTAGTGCTCACAGGCAAATCATGCGCAATGCGGAGATCCGCTTGCACATTCCAAGGTGTACGTCCCCTATTACGTTCCGTAAAATCTCCTCTTCTGCTGCTGAGATAAGCATTGCCATCGATGTACTTGTTAAATGCTTCAGCTTGTTGTACCGCCGTGTTTCCACTAGGAATATCTTTAAAATAACGGATTGCTTCCTCCGGATTTGGTACATAGACTAAACTCACCTGTTGTGGTAATCCTTGAATACTGTTGTTTACTATGCCATAAGTAAAGGGAGAGCCCGATTGTGCACTGATAAACAAGGTGATGTTTGTTTTTCCAGCCGTTCGCCAATAATGATCGTAACTGATACTGGAAACGATGCGGTGGCGGATATCAAAATTACTATAGGCTAACTTTGGATTGTTTGGTATAAGCGATTGGTTCAGTTGCCAATTTGATTCCATAGAATTACGCACCCCGTTGCTCAAATCCTTTGATTCTCCGTACGTATAACTCGCTGTTCCATTAAAATTCTTCATTCGCTTGCTGATTGTCCCCGTGATGTTATAACGGTAGCCCTGATCGGTATTGCTCAATACATAAATATTCGAGAAACGATCATCAACCGCACCCTGATACACCGGTTGCTGTTGATGAATATCATAACCATAATAAAGTGGATTATCATGGACATTCAACTGTTGAAAGAGCACATCGCTGATATTTTTGGTATACAAACCTTCGACTGTAAACTTCCAGTTGTTCGCTGTTTCATAGTCAATACCCAGACTACCACGCAGTACCTGAGGCATTGTAAAGCCATTATCAACCAGATCAACCTGCGTTTTACCACTCTTCGGATCATTTACTACAGCTCCATTTGCGGCAATAAAATCGGCCAATCCATTGCGGCTGGGTTTAATCGCATCACTTCCCGGAGCAAAAGGTTTCTGATCTGCACGCTGATCAAAAGCACCATAGCTGTCCCCTGTATTATAATAAGCATATGCCAACCATGCAAAGGGAATACGTCCTGTAAAAAGTCCTGCTCCACCGCGTAATACTAAACTTTGATCTTCCAGCACTTCCCAACGGAATCCCACACGGGGTGAAAGCTGTACGCGATTAAGAAAATCATTTGAAATCCGAGACAAAGGCGTATAATTATAAGTTGTACCAAAGTACGGATCGGACTGTATATGACGAACCTTATCACTAAGCACAGGCATATCGGGCAACTGCGTAAAATCGGCACGTAAACCCGGTGTAACACGAAAATGATCACTTACTCTGATCTCATCCTGTACATAAAGACTGTACATATTGATTCCAAAATCTGCGGCAGGATTACCTAGAATATAATCCCGCGTATTGTTCTTGTAGTTGTAACTACCACGTACGCGATAAGGATTATTATTTAAAAAATCGTCAATACTATTATAGTCTACACGTCCATTCCAAGCATTCACAAAACCATAGCGAATACGGTAAAGCTCGTTATGCGTACCAAAAAGGAGTTTATGCCGGCCAAGGTTCCAGTTCAGATTTGCCGTTAGTTCCCATGTCCGCTGTTGCATATCAAAAATACTCGCTTCACGGTCAGTTCCGAGATAAATTGTCGTACCTGGAGTGCGTCCCTGAATCTGTACTTGAGGAAGCGTAGGGTCACTCAACGGATCTCGTCTGTCGTTTACTATTGTAAAACCCAATACCGCATTACCTGAAAGATTATTGCTAAAGCGACTTTTCAATTCTGCTACCGTACTACTCTGATTATTCGTTTGCTTAAACGCCATGCTTGAAAAGCGGAAATCCTGTTGATCGCGGTCCATATGGGTAGCACTACTAAAAATAGTATTATTACGAATGGCCAATTGATGCCTATCATTAATATTCCAGTCGATACGGTTAAAGAACTTGGTCGATTTTGACCAGTTTGTGTACTTTCCTGCCGTACCTGCATCAAATACATCTCCATAGCGGCTACCCACTGCTGTAGCAATCGATTTGACATCATCCTCACTCAGAATATGGGCTGTCTCGGTAGTACCTGCATACAGTTGTGTAGGATCTTGACGACGGGTGATCTCTTCATTACTAAAAAAGAAAAGTTTATCTTTTATAATTGGAAAACCAATTCTAAATCCGGACTGGTAGTCATAAAAATCATGATCCATTTTACCGAGACTTCCCACACGGTCTTTACCCGTTAAAGCAGCATTGCGTCCATATCCATAGACTGAGCCTTCGATTTTATTGGTACCGCTTCGGGTTACGGCATTGACCGAACCTCCCGTAAAATTTCCGATTTTAACATCGTAGGGTGCCAGATAGACCTGCATGTCCTGTATGGCATCCATGGAGATCGGGTTGGTGCGCGTACTGCTTCCAGCCATCCCTGAAGTCCCAGTCTGTCCACCCAGTGAGGGTGAAAAACCGATCGCATCGTTATTGACTGCCCCATCTACAGTGACGTTATTATACCTGAAATTAGTTCCTCCGAAACTATTGTCTCGACTTCCTTGTGGTGTCAGGCGGGTCACATCTGTAATCGAACGACTCACCGTAGGCATATTGCGCACTTGCTCAGCACTGATATTGCGCCCTGCGCCATACGTATCGACACGTTGTCGCTGCGAACGTCCAGTTACAGCAACTTCCGCTAACGCTTGACTACCTTCCTGCACTTGTAAATTGAGTTCCTGTGCCGCACCAAGACGGATTTGAATATCCGTACGTGTATTACTTTGCATCCCGACCATACTCACCGTTACCGTATAGGGTCCACCAATACGCAGATTGTTTAAGGTATAGCGCCCATCTTTATCGGTAGCGAGCGAATAGCGTGTCCCCGAAGGAGTATGTATTGCCAGAATCGAAGCTCCAGCTACAGCATTCCCGTCAATATTCTGAACACGCCCTGTTAAAGCACCTGATGTTTCCTGTCCGAAAACAGAGGTATTCATTAAAAAGAAGAAGCACAATAAGGCTACTTTTATTTTTATCCACCAAAGCATATTTTTCCCTAAAAAAGGACCAGATCTTGGCTTCATATTGATATAACTATTCATTTTTAATTTCTTTTAGCTAATCCTAATTTGATTATTGAGTAATCCGCAAACCACCATCGATCACATGTAATACCCCGTTTCCACTTAACATATCCTGTTTCAGTAATTTAATCTCTGAAGTATTCCCTATTCCACGTAAGCTGATCCCTTGAAAAGAATTAGGAGCATTTGGATTTGATACCAGTGAGATGGTGATGCTATTACCGTCCATCATGCCCTGTTGCGCCTTATTTGAAGCACCCGTACTCAGAATATAATCGTATACAAAACGTCTATCCTTCACAATATGGTAGAGCAAAAAACTTCGGAGTTTGACCGGATCTGCCAACAGAATCTGCTGTACCGTACTATACCCTAAAGCTTGCATCGCTGCATTATTAGGAGCAAATACGGTATATGGACCCGCATCACTTATGGTCTGTAGAACTCCCGAAGTCTTTAAGGCTTGTGCAAACAAGGTGATACTGGGGTCAGCAGCAATAGCATTTCCAATCAAATCGTGCACATAGGGCGTCAGCACCCGATCTAAGACCTGAATCAGTCCATTGGATGCGGCGATGTTTTGAGCCAGTACACGTGAGCCGTTGAGCGTCAATACCGTATCCCCTCCCTTTAACCAATGGGTCGCATACATTTTTCCTCCACGCGTGCGTAATTCCTGATTAAACAAAAAAGGAAGTTTATTTAACTCATATTTACCATCCAACATATGATAATGAGCAATTCTGCTGATCACTTTCGTATTTCCCGCCAAAACTGATACCGCATCGCCATAACCTGCTGCTGAAAAAGCCGCATCGGAAGGTGCCAATAAGGTATAGGGCCCTTCTCCGTCCTGTAAAACTTTATCCATGCTGCTTTTACGCAAAACGGCACTAAAACTAGACAGATTAAAGTTGTCGGCTATGACCAAATTGACCCTATTATTGTCATGACTATTCAGTACCTCGTCCTTTTTACATGAGGTAACCATGAAAGTTGCAAAAAGCAATATCCCCAATTGCTTATAATATCTTAGCTGTAGTTTCATCTATCGTTTATTAATCATGAGCTTACCAGCTCGTTTTGTTATTCAGCGTTCACCTGAAATCGTATCGATATCTTGTTATTTTTCAGTTTCCATACGATTTAAGCGTCTACTTTAATTTAAATCCCTTAGGCAACAGCAGATTGTCAGCAACATGTATCGGTCCATTGAGGGTATTGATATCTGTTTCGATGATCTGTACAGGTGTACCGCCACTTTCTTTTATGGTCATGGATAGCTTTCCATTGGATGCTGTAAAAGCGAAAGGATTTTTATAGGCATACTGCACCTGCGCATTTCCACCGATGTTGACGTAATAATCCTGTAAGAAGTCTGCAGTCAGATCATTACTAAAAAATACCGTACTATTGGGATAGGCTAATCCATAACTAGGATCCTGGATCGCAAAAAAACGTCCCCAATCCCGATGATAGTTAACGATACTATCCAATGGATAACCACCCGTGGGTTGAAACGTTCCTTCATCAAAAAACACATGTCCACGAGTCTCATTGAATTGAAGCATTTCTGCTACAGAATTAAATCCAGCATGCTTAAAGGCGGCATCTGTCGGTGCAAACCAAGTCGAAATGGTGATGTTGGGATCAGCATAATCGGGATTAGGTGTTGGTCCAATTAGCCATTTTTTTGTATAAGGCTCCCGCGCATCAGGAAAATTCTGCCAATATTCTTCAGGTGACATTTTATAGCCAAATAAAGGCTCCATTTGAGTCACCATCACTTCCACGAAAGCATCATCAGAAAGGCGTTGCAATTCGAGAAACATGGTAAAACGCCCATCCTGCTCCAAGGCTTCCAAAACCGTTTTTGTCGGTTTGGTAACCGTTTGCTCCAAAAAATAAAGTGCACCATTACGTGCCGATTGATACTTCATTTTACCGGTTTTCTTTCCATTGATCAGCAATTGTTCATCACGTATAGCCAGATAATGTTTGTAATAGTAGGGATCATATCGTTGGCCAAGACCTGATCCCACTCCACCTTCATAAAAAGGAACTCGTAAACCCGGATTCATCAGCATACTTTTTACAGGTAAACTATTATCTCGAAGTTCATCATGGGATATCATACCCAAAACCGTATAAAATAACAGGAGGCTGTCTACATCTGCCCGTGGCATTTGTGCAATCTTTGCTTCGGTCAGTCCCGATGCGATCATCGCCGCATTGTTGGGAACCAACAAGGTATAGGTTGTATTCCCTCCTTTTTCCTTGATTTTCTCCTCCATGCTGCTCTTTTTCCAAGTCGTATAAAATAATGTCGCATCCGGATTTTTACCTAATATTTCGGTAACACTCTCGGTCGCATCAGGTTTATACGGGACCTGCTCGCCTTCCGCTGCAGGCATAAACTCTGTTTTTTTACAGGCGGCAAATAACAGCGTCATGAGCAAGCCCATAAAGGCCAGCCTATATATTGTATTGATTTGTTGCATTTTCATCAGCATAATTTGTGATATTATTTAATAGCCTGTTCAGGTCTTACCAATCCTTGATTAAGATCATGTATCACACCATTACGACACAGATAGTCCATCTTTGCCCTGATTCCATACGATACTTGAGCAATTATGGGTGCTGTGACGGTACGGTCTGCACGTAATCTGAGGTAGTAACTTAATATAAAACTGGGGTACTCCTCTCCGGCAGCAAAACTCATCTCATGCAGATTGTTCTTTAACTGATAGGTATAGCCCCCAGTAGTCGCAATGATCCCCATGACTTTAGCATCGGATACAAAAAAGTGTTTGTCATAGATGAGGTAAGATCCAAACAGCACATCAGCACGATATTTTTCTGGGCTTAATGTCTGTAATGTTTCTTCGGTAATACCCACTTCTTCCAATGCTTCATTGGTCGGCGCAAAGATGGTGAAGGGCCCATTCGTTGCCAGTTGATCCCATAAACCAAATTTCTTCAACCCACTTACAAAAACACGGTAGGTAGGACGTGCTGCCAACCAAGCCTGAATAGAGGTATCAAATTGTGGTTTCATCATTTTATCCAAAACATACAAAACGCCATTGGCTAAAATCACATCTTTTCTAGACGCCTTTGCTCCACTGAAAAAAAGCTCATTTGTAGGCGTACCACCATTTGGTCCCACCGAACCTAGCGAAGCATATAACTCCGAACCGGCTAGCGTGGCATAGCGCACATCTACCCCATTTGATGGGATATCCCGCAAGAGCATACGGCGAGGAAGAATATGGTATTGGATCACTTTTTTTAAACTGTCCAGATTCATCTTATCAAAATCTGAAGGTCTAAATATGCCTAATTCATTAAATGCGGCATCTGTAGGCACCAAAACGGTATAAGGTCCCTTTTCATTTAATGTTGATGCCAATCCCACTTTTTCCAGCGCAGCACTGAATAAGGTCATTTCATAATTATTTTTGATAAAATCCGATGCTGGACGTAAGTTCTCGTTGGGTACGACCACCGTTAAATCGGGATGTTCACAAGAGAAAAGGAAAAACGAAAGCATAAATAATACGTACTGCCTTACTGGATACCATCTCTTATCGATTATCTTATAGTTCATATTTAAAATCTCCTAGCTAACTGTTAATAAACTGGTGGTGCATATTTGCGTTGAATGGTGGTCAGGTAAATCCGGCCATTGACCACTTCTAATGTGTTGACTGTTGCAAAAGTTTGTGGATTATGGGTGCCGGAATGCACATTGACCAAGAGGTTCGGCAACTGCGTTCCATTATCAGATCCTTCTAATGATACTTTGCCATTCTTCAGGCAGTTCACGGATGCCCAATTGCCTCCGGTAGCGATATCACCGGAGAAAAAAGGATTATTGGTAATATCCATACCTGGGATAAAGAAATCAAACCGTTGCCAGATATCAGTCTGGATACCGTTACTTTTACTACTTGCCCACAGCGGAAAACTCACATAAGGACTGACCGCAGCGTTGGTATTATTACGGGTCAATCGCGTTAAAAATTTACCTTTATAACCAGGTACTGTCTGTGCTTGAACAAAAGGTTTTTCTTGACTTTCATACAGCGAAAGAAAGATATTCATCTCGTCTTTGATCCCATTTTTAAAACTCCGCAATAAGTAATCATCATCTTTCAAAGTCAGATCGGCCTCTAAGAAGCCTGTTGCACTCATGTTGTAAAAATTGACATAGACCAAGGAATCAGAAAGTGGCAGTTTATGAAAATTCTCCTGACGCAAGAGCAATCCATGCGTTTTGGTCACAAAATCTTTTTGCAGCAGATGCAGGGTATACACCTCTTTACTTGCTAGATGGATCACCGTATCGATTAAAACATCCGTCTTCAGGTGACTTTCTAATTCCAAAAAAGGAATGCTGTTCTTTGGTCGATAGGCGAAAATAATGCGCAGGTCTCCCGACGGAACTTGAGCCCAGCTGCTTAAATCAAATCCGTTTAAGATAGGGCCTACCAGTACATTTTCTTTACCTGGATATTCTGGATTATCCACTGTGGTACTATTTCCGATATGTGAGGGATAAGGGGGTGCATAAGCTGCCCTTTTATCCAGAAAGTCACCTACAATCTCGGCTCCTGTTATTGCTCCTCCTACACCAAAGGTAGGATTGATCAACATACAGAAATAGGGCACTTTATCATCTTTACTGCCTAAGGTCTGAACATAATTGAGGTTGTTGAACACCCGTAGATAGGCAGGTTCGGCGATGGCTGTATATTCCACCTTATTACAACTTGTAAATAGGGAAACACAGAGCAGCCATAGTGCTAAGTAAATCGTTAATCGTTGATTTTTCATATCAATATTTTTTTAAATCATGGTCAGACAAGAATACTTATGCCTTCCATTATCGGGTATGTTTAACTAAAATCATTCTTGCTTTATCGGTCGCAGTAGCATCTTTTGCACTCTTGCCAATAAGAGCAACCGTATATACGCCTGCTTCCTGTATGGGTTCGGGGCGTCCTGATTTCTCGTAAAGTTTTTTATTGGCGATAAAAGCTTCGTGTGTCAACACGCTGATATCGCTTGCCCAAATACCCGGAACGACATCAGGTGTAGAACGATAGACCATAAATTCAAAAGGATTATAGAGTGTTCGATATCCGATATATGGTCTTTCCATCTTCGGAATTCCAGGTTGTAGATTTTCTACCGCGTCCCGATTATCGAAAGACGTGGCAGGAGACTGTCCATTGCCCACGGTAAACGTCACATATGGATTTCCAATGGATAAGTTTAAAAAGCGTTTTGGGAAATAAAACTGATATTGTAAACGGGCAAAACTGGCATCATCCTGAGCTCCTGTATAGACCGAACCACTTAAGTCATTGGCTACTAATAGCAGTTGAGGTTTACCATCTTGTTGGGGATAAAGCCAAATGGTATAATTTTGTGCCGGTTGCATCGCCTGCTCCAAAGAAGCCAATACTTTGCCTGATGCATCCAATGCTTCTATCCTATGTGTTCCCTGAATCATATTGAGATAATTACTGGCCTGACCAAAAGCCAAAGCATCGGCTAGTGGTTTACCATCAACCCGAAAATTGATCGGTTGACCTGCTCGCGCATTAGCTGCTTGAATACGGGAATAGGTCCGGTTGGCAGGAGCTGCTACATCGGTCAATACCTGAAAAGCATTCTGATAATAGGAAGAGGTATTTCCGATTTCATCGACGTAGTAATTAAATTCTCCGGGAGCAACCAACAAGGTATACACGCCACCGGGTTGATAGGTCGTGACGGGAGCGTAATGCAAATTGCTATTGCTCGAATGATCGATAGCGATCGTGGATGTCGACGGATGAAGGACAGTGTATGCGTAAGTATCTGCTCCCAAAGCTGGAATCTGCCTTCCGTCTTGGAGCAATAACCTAAACTGATAGGTACCATAAGGCAGTTCAATATAATCAGAAGCTACTGCATTTGTCTGTATATTATTGGTTTGTGTACTGACCAATGTACCATCGGCATACGCTAGAGATACGGCCCCCGTAATATCTTCCTGCATACCCAAAAGGCCCATGGTCTGATGTTTGATAGGACCACCCAGATTGACGACTCGGATTTTAAAATGATCCGGTTTTGAAGGAGCGGAAACCGCACGTGGCACCGCTACTATATCCGGTTGTCCATCCATAAATAACGTAGGCATCAAGAAATAATCCATCGGTTTACGGTAATCGTTGGCAGCCTGAAAAGTAATGTCCCGATCTAAAGCCCCCTGATAATGACGTATCCCCAACGTAAGCTTTACTTGATCCTGTTGGTTAAAGAGATCCTGTGGAATTACCCAGCTTTTACCCAATCGTCCGTCTACAGGAAAATAGGATGTACCCGGATAGCGATCAGTATCTGGAGCGTCTGGACGACGTACGATAAAATTGGTTAAACTATCTTTACCTGAAATAACCTGATTAAATCCAGCCATATTTATAATCCGCACATTTGATCGTTCACGGTTTTCCGTTACCGCCCGATTGTCAACACCCATATCCATTTTTTCTTTCTGACAGGCCGTGAACACGAATGTGAAAAATAAAATGGCCACATACATGAGGTGGTTATCCACTAGGCGAAACCAATAAGCTTGTTGCGTATGATCGCGTTTGTACTGTTTAAAGTCTAATTTTTGATATCGCATGACTACAATAAATTATATGTAAAGCCTACCATGATTTCCGCACCGCGTTTATAACTACGGTTGATGTACTCGTTGCCGTACCATTTTCCTCCCGTTTGCGGATTAGCATACACCGTTTTAATCGCTGGATTCATGATATTTTTGGCAAAGCCCTTAAATTGAATTCTTTTATTGATCCGTTGACTAAATACAAAGTCCAGATAAGGCACTGGCTGTGTATATAGATCTGGCTCACCCGTTAGATTGATCTGGACCAAGCGTTCGCCGACCATATTAAAGGTCATCGTTAGATCTGTTCCTGATTGATCATTATCATAATTTAACCAAGCGTTGATCGAATAGGGAGCTTGTTCAAACAGGGGGCTATTTTTTGGTGAATGTCGATCCAACGAGCGATTAGCTTCATAGCGCGCTGCTGATTTTTGGATCTCACTTTGAGCAAGCATGAGGTTGGAGCCTAAGAAGAAATTGCGTAAAGGATCGATCAACGTTCCCAAGTTTTTAACCACTTCAAACTCGACACCCCATACTTTACCTACATTCACATCATTCTGGAATTGTATGGTCGGAAATTCTGGGTAAGTAGCTGCCAATCCCTGAGTTTCCAGATTAAACACCTTGACCAACTGGTTTTCGATACGCTTACCAAAAGCCGAAACGGCTATAACCTCGCCTTTTGCCGGAAACCATTCCCATCTAAAATCTGCATTTTGAGTATATTGATTTTTCAGATTTGGATTTCCAACGACCAATCCCATTTGAAAAGCATCAAATTCAAATACATTGGTTATTTCCCGAAGCTCCGGCCTTGCCAAGGTCGTATTGACAGCGCCCCTGAAATTCATATTATCGTTTAGGGTAAAGGTTGCATTCAAAGAGTAAAAAGGCTTATAACCAGTTTTATAAACCGAATTTGGATCAATCGGGTTAAGCGGTATTGGAGCTTCTCCATTAGCGCCTGTTGTCAATGAAGGATCCAAAAACACGCCAGCTGTATCGACTGTAGAGCCAATATTGGTCATTTCAAATCGAACACCCCCTGCCATACGGAAACGATCGGTCAATTTTAGATCAAGCATACCGTATAGGGCATTGGTTTCAAAATAACCGGTATAATTGTTCGGCGATTTCTGACTGTTATATAAAAATCCGCCGATAGGCATCATTCCTTCACCCTGACCAGCTGCTGGTATTTTCACTCCAATGATTTCATTACTGACCAGACGATTCAGATTACCTTCAACGTCATAGAGCGGTAATGCTTTATTTCTGGTAAAATTCGATCCTGGTAAGAACAACTGGTTTTCTGTAAAATCCCGATCCCGAAACAAATAGTTTACCCCTGTTTTGAACTCTTGCTTCTGACCTAATAAGCGGAAAGGAATGCTGATATCAGCTTTGTAATTGTAATTCTGTTCTGTCAGATTTCGCCATCTCCGGCCATTCGGCTCCGCCTGCATAATACCATAGGTGCCAAATCCATTGACATAACCTGAAGTCAAGGCATACAGATGTTGAGTATACACCTCTTCTGTTTCACCATTATTTGCGCCGACGACCGGTCTGCTATAATAGCCTCCTCCACGCGGGATATAGTCTGCTAAACTCGCGAAACGAAAATCAGGATCATTCTGTTTGGATTTTGAACTGGCCACATTGTAACTTAGACGAGGAGAAAGATCACCTTTTAAAAATTTGTGTTCTCCTTGTAAATTGAAGGTATTCAAGTTTCTGAACGTCTGTTTAAGCGAATAGGTTGTACTTCTCACCTCTCCTGGCAAACCCGTGTATTCGTATCGACCATTTAGGTGAGTAGATTTTGTTTCACCGCCCCAGCTCCCGAGGTACTGCATACTGATTTCATGCTGTGGATTAAATCGGTAGGTCAGTCCCACCAGCGTTCCATAATTCAATGTTTCGGTTCCGGTATTTTCCTTATAAGTCTGATATTTGCCCATGTACAGACTATTAGGTGTAATATAATTTGGAATATTACGAACACTGTACACGTCCGGATTACCGGTTACGACTCCTTGATAGATACTATATTGTGTCAAGTCACCGCCACTGATATCGGTTGTTCTTCTATAATAATTACCTCCTAAAATGACCCCTAGCTTATGTCTCTTATTAAACAGGTCATAACTGTTTCCAAAGGTGGCGGAATACAACTGGTTCAATGGCGCTTTTTTATAGGTACTGGTCATCACAGGATCAAAGCCCTGCATAATGCCGTTAATCCGTCCGACCTCCTGATAAGCATCGTTGCTATAATTACTATTGGCAATCAAATTATGGATCGATGATAAACCTGCGGGATATTCTTTCGCTAGATGTAAGAAATCAGTCGACAGATTTTTATTATTGATTTTTGTGCCTAAAAAGCCCATCTCACTATTCCAGAAACTATTGTACTTCCCTCCCATTCCAATATTTGAATTTAATCCGGTCTGTGCTATGACTTCGAAAGTCATCCGATCGGGGACAGACTTTGTTTTCAGTTCTACAATCCCCGAAGCCGCATCTGCCGGTTTATCAGGTGTCACCGTTTTATAAATGGTGATGTTATCCAATAAGGAAGCAGGTACCAAATCTAAAGGGATAGAACTACGGTCAGGATCCGATGATGCTAGACGTACTCCGTTTAGCTGTCCAATCACCGATCGGTCACCAAGACCGCGTACCGCAACATATTTATCGTCAGTAACGGTTACTCCGGTGACCCGTTGTAAAGCTTGAGTGGTTGTAATACTTCCCGTACGCTGTATCAATTCAGCTGAAATAGCATCCTGAACAATAGATGCTCGTTTACGCTCTTCCAAAACGGCAACTTCGGTATTTGCTTTACGTCGCGCCTGTACCCTCACTTCAACTTCATCTAATGCTGTTGAGGCAGAACGCAGTTGAATCAGGATATTACGTTCGGCGGCGTTAATCGATACTTCTCGGGATTGGTATCCCAATAAGGTGAATACAAACACCTGTGTGCTTTTGGGAACGATGATTGTAAAATTGCCCGAGGCATCGGTAGTCGCACCCAATGAAAGACCCTTGACCCGAATGGTGACCCCAGCAAGAGCCGCTTTATTATTCACATCTTGCACCCGTCCGGTCATCGTAAATTGCTGTTGTTCGGGTTTGGATTTGCTTCCAGCATTTTCTGGAGCATCGGTCACCACTACTAATTTATTTTTAATCACATATCGAAAAGGTAGGTCGGAAAAACAAGCCATTAATGCCTGTTCAATGGAAGCATCCTTCAGGTTAATATGGATCGGTTTGGTATTTTTAAATAATTCAGTATCATAAAAAAAGTCGTACTGACTTTGTTTTCTGAATTCCTGTAATATGGATGGTATGTTGCTATTTTGCTTATTCAGTGTAATGCGTTGTCCAAAAGTAGACGCACTGACCTGAACCAACAAGCAAGTCATTAACATCATGGTGATTTTCATAACACGCATGCATTGATAAAAATTCATATGTATTTATTGTCCTTTAACAAGACTATATAGCAGATTCATGACGGGTGTTTACCCAATGCAAATGAATATTTTATATATTTGTTGTCGTTAATATTAATTGATGATTTTGTTCGCACAACGTTATCGATCAGCTTAACGCACTAGCCAGAGGTGTTACGAGCACCTTTGGCCTTTTTTAAAAGCCGATCAGGTATTATAGAGGTATTAATCGGTCACAATAATCCTCCTTTCTATCAATTTCAATTTTGCTTTTCCCGTTATTTCAACCATATCCATAATAGCAGTTAAGGGCTGAGAACGCGAAACGATGCCATCAAATTTGAGTTTTCCTAAATGTGGTGGACATACGATATCCACATCGTACCAGCGCGAAACTTTGCGCAGGATACTGGTTAATGGCTCACTTTTAAACACAAAATCTCCGGCAGTCCACGCTACCTGCTGCTCGACATCTGCCGTACTTACGACCAGCTGTTTATCTAAGAATGACTGCTGTCCGGGACGCAACAGAATCGATTCGCCGTTTAAAGAAGAAGTTACGCGCACACTTCCTTCCAGCAGTGTGGTAACTATTCCGGGTTCATCGGGATAGGAGTTCACATTAAAATGCGTACCTAATACTTGGATCTCCTGATGCGCTGTTTCCACATAAAAAGGGATACGCTCGACCCGACCATGCTGACGCTTTTCCATTTTGGCAATTTCAAAATATACCTCACCGGTCATTTTTACCCGGCGCTCGTTATGCTCAAAATGTAGGGGATAGTGTAAGGTTGATGAAGCATTCAACCAAGCCTTAGAGCCATCAGGTAAGGTAAGTCGATACTGCCCTCCTTTAGGAGTAGTAATGGTATTGGAAGCATTCTTGTTATTGGATTCGGATTCGGAAACACTGTAAATAAGTTGACCACTTTTTGTTTTCTCTACACGGACTCCGCCTTCTAGGGCTAATGTTCCTACGGCAACTTCATCTAATGAAATCGTAGAACCATCTGCTAGAGTCAATAAAGCTTTATCTTCTCCCGGTATCACTAAACTTTGCGTATTGTTATCAGGCTTAGACAGGAAAGATTGACGAAAAATCAAGTAAGAGATGGAACAGATGAGCAGTAGTGAAGCTGCGATCTTTAGCCATGAGGAAATTCGAAAACCCGGATCCAGTTTCTTATTTTTTTTAGCGATCCGCTTCTTAAGTCGAAGATAATTATCTTCAGCAGTCGTAACGGTAGCATGATAAGCCAGCGCTTGTACGATACGCTTCTGTTCTTCAACTTCTTTACGATACTGCGGACGATCCTGAAGCCAATTCTCCCATTTGGCAACATCATGAGCAGGGTATCCTTTACAATAGTTAATGAAGCTCTCATCTGCTAATAATGCTTTCAGATTCAGTTCTTCCATGTTTTATTTTTCTTCATTTGATCAATAGAGCATGGAGTAAGCTTTTTTCACTACTGATTTTCTAAAAAAAATAAAAAAAATGTTGAAAGGGCGCCAATGGCTATTTTAAGGAAAGTTTCTTGTTCTTCAGTCAACAGATTTCGTAATTTATCAACAGACTTATAGATGGTGTTGTAGACCGTATTGATCGAAATACCATTTGCAACAGCGATCTCATGATAGGATAATCCAAGGTAAAATTTCTGATAAATCAACAAGCGTTGCTTCTCGCCAAGCTCATCTACTTTTTCTTTTACAAAGCGACCGACCTCATCTTCCGTATAACGCTGTATAAATCCATCTTCAACAGAAGGTACCTCACAGTTTTCTAATAAAGTAGCCATGGTAGGTATCATTTCGTATTTTTTTGCGTCGCCACGGAATAGCTGGCGCAAAAATATGGTAATAATGTAATTATGCTGATTCTGTATCGCACTGCTTTTTATCCTATTTTCCCATAAATAAAGAAAGACATCGTTAATGGCATCTTGAATAATATCAATAGCAAAACCACGTTTGGTGCCGACATAGCTTAGGTAATGGTGATAGTATTCGTAAATCTGATAAAACGCTTCTTCACATTCTTCGATAACAAATTTATTCCAGTGTTCTTTCAGGTCGTGGCGTTTTATAAGAGGCATAAATTCAAAATAATACGGTTAACTATTCCTTACAAAGAAATAGAACGCATATTAACAGAGCATTAATTATAAATAACCAAATCATGTCATCTCTAAGAGCAGCATAAAAACAAGCTAGCAACAAACATCACATACCTTGCCTGTATTGCCCCATCGACAATATTTGCCCCCCTTACTTAAAACAATAGATCATTTGAATCAACATGCATTTTTTTAATAATATTGGGTTTGTACCAGATTTATTTCTTCACTTTTTATAATTACACTAAATGCAACTTAATTGCATTTAGTGTAATTATTTCCTATATTTGCTTTTGTATAACAATTCAGAAAACAGATTATATATGATACCTCAAACATTTGAACAATGGAAAACCTGTTTGGTAAATGATTGCAAGATCAGTCTTACGAAAGAATTTGCAACTAGGAGGCTTGCTGTTTACCATGATTTGGATAAGCCCGAAACGAAAAAATTCATCCGCTTATATGGTTTTCAACATTATCAAAATATCATTGGCTGGTTTACAAAAATAGTTGAAGGCTCGATTTAGGCTAAAATTAACAAGGCAATACAACTGAATACTTCTACTCATATTGATAGTGCTTAATATAAAACTCTAAAGAATTAACTACATGCAGACAGAAACATCTTTATCAAATCCTGCTTTGAGCATCGGCAAGAAACTTCCGGTCACCGTATTAAGCGGTTTCCTTGGTGCTGGAAAAACAACCTTACTTAACCATATTTTGCAGAACAAAGAGGGCTTAAAAGTTGCAGTAATTGTCAACGATATGAGCGAAGTGAATGTCGATGCACGATTGGTTGAAAATCAAAATACACTATCACGTACGGAAGAAAAATTAGTAGAAATGAGCAACGGTTGCATTTGCTGTACACTCCGTGAAGATCTCATGGTTGAAGTTGAAAAACTTGCGAATGAAGGACGATTTGATTATTTATTGATTGAAAGTACGGGTATCAGTGAACCTATTCCGGTAGCGCAAACTTTTTCCTATGTTGACGAAGAACATGGGATAGACTTGTCTCGCTTCAGTTACATTGATACCATGGTTACGGTAGTGGACTGCTTTAATTTTTTCAAGGACTTTGGAACAAATGAACTGCTACAGGATCGCAATCTAACGGATATGGAGGGGGACGACCGAACCATTGTCAACCTGCTTACCGATCAGATCGAATTTGCCAATGTCATCATCCTGAATAAAACAGATTTGGTGGATGCTGGAACAGTTGGTATTTTAAAGGCTGCGATACACAAATTAAATCCAGAAGCAAATATTATCAGTTCTGTTTTTGGAAAGGTAAGTCCAAAAGCAATATTAAACACCAACCTGTTTGATTTTGATGAAGCCCAGACTTCGGCGGGATGGCAAAAGGAGTTGGAGTCGGAGCATCATGTTCCTGAAACTGAAGAATACGGGATTAGTTCGTTCGTATTCAGAAATCAAAGACCTTTTCATCCTGAACGGTTTTGGCATTACTTAAACCATAACTATCCCGCAGGTATTATACGTGCCAAAGGTCTTTTTTGGCTAGCTTCTCGTCGGGATGAAGCTTTAAATTTTTCTCAGGCAGGCGGATCTTCACGCCTAGAAACAGCTGGCGTGTGGTGGAGCAGCATGTCTTACTTTGAACGCATACAGTTTGAAAGTTATGTAGCCAACAAAGACTATATTGAAAGTCGCTGGAGTAAACAATGGGGCGACAGGATAAATGAACTTGTCTTTATCGGACAAGACATAAACGAAAAAAAAGTAATGCTGGATCTGGAAAAATGCTTACTCCAAGAAGATGAGTTTTATCTGTTTGATAAAAACATCCTATTCGAAGATCCTTTTCCAACAAATATATAAAGTGGAGAAGATCAGTGAAAAAATAAAATAGCATGGTAGCATAAGTATGCTCCATGCAATTTTATTATCATCGGACTTCAACATGCAGATACCCCCTTCATCATAAAATTGACCTGATAGCAGGTTTTATTTTAAAAAGCTCACATCCTGAACGGATCAAAATAATGAAATAACCATTCAAGTATATCCATAAGCTTTAAATAAATTATCAAAAAAAATGGCACGATAACACAGCATATTGTCATTGATGATCCTGTTACGATCGAGTACCTTTGTCCTAATCAATATGCAAATTACGTTGAGACATGGATAAGAAAAATATTGCCATTTTGATATTACCAGATGTACAATTATTGGATGTAGCAGGACCTACTGATGTCTTTCATACGGCCAATGAGATTTTAAAAAAAGTAGGTTATGGCGCACCCTATCAGCTTCATTACCTGTCGGCATTAAAATCTGAAACTGTCACATCAAATTCAGGTATCAAGCTCCAATGCGACGCAAGTATTTTCAATATAACAACACCTATAGATACCTTGATCATTGCGGGCACGCACCCAAATTTATTTGAAAATCTTGATGAAACGGCCTATACATGGCTCAAGCAAATATACCCGCAGGTAAATCGCCTAGCTTCGATCTGCGTCGGCACATTTCTAATGGCCAAAAGCGGCCTGCTGAAAAATAAAACAGTGACCACACACTGGAAATATGCAGGTCTGCTTAAAAGTATGTATCCTGAAATTCATGTTGACGCCCGATCTATTTTTTTAAAGGATGGCAATATCTATAGCTCTGGCGGGATCACTTCTGGAATCAACTTGGCATTACATTTAGTTGAAGAAGATGTGGGGCGGGACATAACCATACAGGTGGCCAAACATCTGGTATTTGGAGTACATAGACTCTCGGATCAATCACTTTTTTCTGAAGAATTACCTGCTGTTGAAAATATGAGTGAACTTGTTCAAAAAGTTTATCACTATGCTAATGCACGTATTGAAGAAACATTAAATCTTGAACAACTAGCATCCGCAGTAAACATGAGTCCCCGTAATTTTTCACGGGTCTTTAAAAAAGAAACTTGTTTTCCGCCTGGACAATTTATCGAAAAAATACGTTTAGAAAAAGCAAAACAACTACTTGCTTACACTGCTGACACCTTAACGATTATCAGTGTTCAATGCGGCTATGATCAGGTCAGCTCCTTAAACAAGCTGTTTTATAAATACTATAAAATTAGTGCAATACAGTATCGAAAAACATTTCAACATTAATTCATAAATACCTTTTCAAAAATGGAGATCAACAAAGATAAAACTATCAAAAACATTGCATTTTTTGTTTTTGACCAAGTAGAAGTATTAGATCTAAACGGACCTTTAGATGTATTTGTAAAAGCAAATATAATAATACCAAACAGCTTTAATTGTTATACTGTTGCCTTGGATACTACGCCTATATTTGCAGAATCCAATACCATGCAAATTATTCCTAATTATACAATTGATAATTGTCCACAAGCAGATCTGATTATCGTACCTGGAGCATTTCCTGAAACAATTATCAAATTATTCAAAGACGAGCATTTTGAATCCCGATTCACAGCATGGGTTACAGCTCAGGCACAACGTGATACTGTAATTGCCAGTATTTGTACAGGTGCGCTATTACTTTCGAATACTA
The DNA here is from genome assembly GCF_025961315.1 of Sphingobacterium kitahiroshimense. Lineage (NCBI taxonomy): Bacteria > Pseudomonadati > Bacteroidota > Sphingobacteriia > Sphingobacteriales > Sphingobacteriaceae > Sphingobacterium > Sphingobacterium kitahiroshimense. Next base: position 2,161,616 of record NZ_JAOQNK010000001.1, read on the forward strand.
AGCTTTTAGATGGAAAATCTATTACCAGTCATTTTATGATGACAGATCTGTTACAAGAACTAAATCCGGACAGTCAAGTTGTAACAGGGCCTCGATATATTGATCAGGGTGACTTATTAACTACTGCAGGCATCACAGCGGGTATAGATGCAGCCTTATATATGGTGACAGATATCCTTGGTCAGGATGTGGCTCAACAGATTATTGAAATTTTTGAGTATAAAGCAGAATTGCAAATTCATTAAGCTCACTTACCTGGATAATCGTATCGTATAAGATTGAAAAACAGTCTTTACATGATCACTTCACCTATCCATTCTTTCTTACATCAAGTAAAATAACATCAATTAAAGGATTGCTCAATTCCTTTAAACGCATACCCTGTGGATTTTACTTTCAGTTTTTGAAGAGCTAGTTAGGTTATTTTAAAAATCACTTCATGTCGCATGAAGTGATTTTGCCCATTACTAACTTTTTTGATCGTGCTTTAAACCATTGATCAGCGTTGTATGCAATTCCTTTATCGATCAAAAAACACCTTCCATCGGCTGATTCCACCTTTTCATCGGTAGAAATTTCATCGAATGCTGCATTCACATATTTTTAAGAAAAATTAAAAGATATGTCACTATTCACACCGCTTATTTGGATCTCTTTGATGCTACCATTAATGGCTATTGCTTTTGCCAAAACGAAAAAAGTAAATACAAAATTTTTAATCCTTTTTATCGTCTATTTTTTAACGGATTGTTATATCCAACATTTTAGCAGACAATATTTTAGCCTTGATTCGATCGGCCTTAAATTTTCATGGATCGGTAAAATATTGAGTTTATTGTTATCGCTGACCATCATTTTCTCGGTAAGCAAAACCCATCGTGAGCAGATCGGATTCACCTCGAAAAGTAATGCAAAGAAACAGGTGAAATTCGGTATATCCATATTCCTTGGATTCTTACTTTTTGATTTGATTTTCAAATTTATCTTATTCCCTAAAGGAGGTCATTTTGATCTTGAGGCATTCGCTTTCCAGGCTACAATGCCAGGCTTAACCGAAGAATTAGTTTTTAGAGGCATTTGCTTTTGGCTTCTTGATCAAGCTTTTACTCCCCAATGGAATATCAAAGGCATCTCATTTGGCTGGGGATTTATTATCGTGACCCTGCTATTCAGTGTTGCACATGGTCTTGTGTTAACGGAAGATCATCAACTCAAATTTGATATCATAACCATCATCTACCTCACGCTGATATCTTCGTTAAGTCTTGGCTTGCTAAGGAAATTTACAGGTAATCTGATTTATCCCATAATAGGCCACAATATGGTCAATGTATTGAATGCACTGATACGAATATTATAGTGGAACATATGCTGAAATAGGGCAATAGGTGAATCATGAATCTGCTAACAAGCGATCGTAAATACCATAAGCAATTCTCTTTTTATATGAAAAGTAATCCTATAACTCGTTCAAAAAACTATATTTGGTTGATCATTTAAACAAACATCATGTCGCAGGATACGAGAATTTTATCTAGTTATTTAACAAGTAAAATAGCTGAATTTGATTTTGATAGTTTATACAGCAAAACCAGTCGAATTTTACTTCATGTCTGCATGTGGTTCACTTTTTCCATCTTATTGCTGTTGAGCTACATACTTGCATATAAACTCTCTTTTTTTAATGCTACCATCCTAACCATTAGGATGACAAGCGTTAATATGCTCGTTTTCTATCTGTTCTTTTATGTGTTACTTCCCAAGATTTTATCCGGTAGCAAGAATAAGATCATTTTACTTCTAGTCATTAGTTTGCCGATATTGCTATTTATCTGGATTGCTACTACCTATTTTTTCTCCCTAATCTACCATGCGCTGGGCTTTGAAATAGAAAATGGAGAACTAAAGAATGCTATTAAGATGAGTGCCGATCAGACGTTCTTACAAGCCGTATCTGTAAAACGCATGATTTCACAAGCATTCATTGTCATTTCAATTCTATCGCCTTTCTTTTTTGTCAAAATTCTATTTGAAATTTCAAAATTATACAGTAAAACCTTAAAAATTCAAAACGAAAAAGCTTCATTAGAAATTGAGAATATCAATATTGAAAAGAATTTTTTAAAAGCACAGCTTAATCCACATTTTCTATTCAATACTTTAAATAATCTCTATGGTCTTGCAATTAAGAAAGATCCCACTACGCCAGAGGTGATTGTAAGTCTTTCGGACATTATGAGTTATACACTTTATGAGTCTAACACGGAAAAAGTATCCTTGCAGAAAGAATTGGAATTTATAAAAAACTATGGTGAACTCGAAAAAATGCGATACCCGGTAGATAAAAAGATCCAATTTGATCTTCCTGAAGAAAGTGCATTATTAGGTTTATACATCGCTCCTCTCTTAACATTTACATGTATTGAAAATGCTTTTAAGTACGGACTCAAAAATAATAAAGAACAGCTTATATATTTGACGATAAAAGTTAAGGATCATCATTTTTACTTTCATCTTGAGAATGATGTTGAAGACTTTGTCCCGACAAAAAACTTTGGTGGTATAGGTCTATCTAATTTACAAAAGAGACTTCAATTGTTATATCCCAATAAACACGAACTCAAAATAGAGCATTTACAAAATAAATTTATCGTCAACTTAAAAATAGATTTAGCAAATTATGGATAAATTCACCTGTATCGTCACCGATGATGAACCACTTGGTAGAGAAATTATAGAATCATTTGTAAAAGAAATACCCTTCCTTAAGCTTGTCGGCTCATTTGGAGATCCTGTAGAAGCATTGCTGTATTTACAAAGTAATGCTGTTGACATCATGTTTAGCGATATCCAGATGCCGAAAATTAATGGTATGGAGTTGGTAAATGCCTTGGTCAATCCACCTGTTATTATTTTTATTACCGCACATCGTGATTTCGCATTGGATAGTTTTGATGCTGGGGTAACAGATTACTTAGTTAAGCCCGTTCGATTCGATCGCTTTTTAAAAGCAGTAAATAGAGCCAAAGAAAGTGTATTGGCCGGTAAAACTCCAAAGATACAAGAAGCAAGACCTGATCGTATATTTATAAAATCAGAAGGAAAATTAGTGAAGATCTTATTGCATGAAATTCTGTACATTGAATCCCAAGGAGATTATCTAAAAATCGTTGTTTACGAAAAAACATATACCACACAAGCTACGCTCAAATCCATGGAAGAAATCCTTGATAAGCAACTATTTTTTCGTATTCAGCGGTCGTTTATCCTCAACATAGAAGCTGTAAAAACAGTTACCGGAAATATGATCGAATTAACCAATGGCAAATCAATAGCGATCGCTGTAAACAAAAAGGAGGAGTTTTTCACCTTATTGGGCATCAAATAAAAAAGATAATTTTAATATTTAAAAGAGATCCTTATGGTAGATATACAATTTAAGAAGAGCAATATTATGACAGGCATTTTCCTTTGTATTGCATTTATTGTACTATTACTTTTCATCTTTTATACCTCGTCCAATAGCTATGCCCCCATACTAATATTTTTAATATGCATAACTTTACATATTTTATATTTTCACAAGATAAAATTCTGGATCGATCATAAAAATGGCCGACCAGGATTAAGCATTGAGGAACAAGGTATATTAAATAACACCGCTGATACATCCATTTTTATTCCTTGGGAAGAAATTCAAAGTTTTGAATCTGGCTTTTTTCGTACCCAAAATCAAATCTTTATCAAAGTTAGGAACGAAAAAAAATATGACCAAGTTAAACGTACGACATACTTAACTGCTTTAAATAAAATAGGTCGCCTTTTTAGGTCAAAACCAGATTTACTTTGGATCGATGTTGATGTCTTAGCGATCTCAGAACAACAGCTTTTAACCTTACTGCGGTCGAGGTTGGCTAAAAATAACCGTCAAGGGTAAAACTTCCTTTAGATCAACTATTATTTAAAATTAAACACCGCTTTTAAAACAGCCATCCTGCCTCGTAGTTCATACTGATTATGAGTCTGCATATTCGCCGATATGTAATAGGTTTCAAATTTCTTCACATTTGCCAAATTCGTCAAATTTAGTTCAAAATCCGTTTTCAACTTCTTGTGACGATAGCGTAAAAATGTATCAAAGAAAACATAATTAAAATCTTTCAATCCCGGTTGATGGGAATACGTATTTCTAGCACTTAAACGCAAATGAACGCTTGAAAATAGATTTACCGGTAAACTCATTTGATGTGAAGCATTAAATGTATTTCTATTTAATTCATCAGATCCACCCTTTTGTTTCGTACTTACCCAAGATAATTGTCCAGTATAAGAAAGGTTCAACTGCTTCCATATTTTAAATTCCATATTTGGCCTCAACGTATAACTTGTATTCTGAAATGGAAGTATCTCCTCATTAAATAACTGATTATAGTCCGACAAAGACCACGATGCAGCAATTTTCACCGTACTCGATAAAGCAAAAATGTATTTATCAATCCCAGCAGAAGCACTATAGGACTTCACTTCATTTTCTTGGGCGATCAGCTGTGTTTGAGTCGACTCCTCATTGATTACATTAGAAAGCATTGTACTTGATATGGATTGGTTGTAGCCCAATCCAAAATTAAAAAATAGCAGTTTTATTGTTTTACCTAACTTATAGTTTAATCCAAAATTATTGCTCCTATTTTCATTGATCCCACCACTATTAGTCGATAAAGTCCGGTAATTTCTAATCAGTAAACCTCGATACACATTTTCGATAGTTCCAAAAGTATTGCCTCTCTGATAAGAAAAACTAAGTTCATTCTCTTGGTGTACTTGCAAACGAGCTGAAAATGAAGGATTAAATAAAAGATTATTCTGGCTATTATCGATACTAAAACCGTCATCAATATAACTGGTGTGTTGCCATGATAAAGGCAAACTCAACTTTGTGGCTAGTCTATTAATACTCCATTCATAGTCTGCATTGACAGAAAACGATGAACGATTCCAGTGCATATTATTCTCCGTAGAATCAACATCTGTAGCCTTTACAATTCCTTCTTTATTGAGATCAATACCCGATTTGAGTTTTTGGTCTTCCATCATTGCCCCCAGCGTATAGTATTGTTTGATCTTTCCTTTGGGAAGCCTATATCCGATACTACCATTCGTAAAAATTGTGGGAACTTCAACATGTTGCAGTGTTTGTTCATATGATATTCCTGAAGCAAAGATATCCGGAAAAAGACCAGGAGAAAAAGCTAAGGTCTGTGGTTTATTGGCGTAATTCATATACCAATTGATCTGCACAATATCTCCATTTTTAAGTTGAGGAACCCATTCCAATTGATTAGAAAAGCCTCTAATTTTATGGTTCAAATTCCCGAAAATAGTATTTCCATTACTCCCTATTGTGGCGCGCCGATCTTCTTTTTCATATTCGAACGAGAACGTATTATTGATATAACGCTTTTCCATGTTCTTGTTCAATGACAACCGAAATGCTGCTAGCCATTCCGCTGTTTCTGTATATTGGTTTTCATCAAATACAAAATCTCCTTCTTCCGAAAAATAGCTTGTTTTTCCTTGAAAAGTGGTATTATTCTTATCATACAAGAGCTGTACATTCGACTTCAGTTGCAAACCATTTTTTATATTCAATAGATTATTTGCATTTAAAGCCACTGTATTATTCATAAAATAATTTGATTTTGCTACAGGAGGACCACCAACAGTCCCTACAGCAAGCAAATTATTTATAGGTGAATACCCCATTTGTGCAAACACGGAACTTTGATTAAATCCAGTAAAATCACCAGTCAAGTCATTACCTATATTATTTCCCTGCAGCACATTCAATACCTTATATTTTTTATTGAACAAGATCGTATTGACTTCTGCATCATATTGCTTGGGCATTCCCGCTCCCAGTTTAGCCTGACCGGTTAACTTGAGCTTAGCATCGTCTTTAATAACCAGATTTATCGCCACATTATCTGTAAAACGCTTATTTTTCAACACTTTCATATGTTCGTGGTTGGTCAGTACCTGTATATCCTTTACCATCTTATGTGGAATAGTTTTCGTGCCGATAGAGTAGCGATCATCCAGCAGATCGTCTCCATCGATATAAAACTTAGAAATAGATTTACCTTGGTACTTGATAGCACCGTTTTCTCCAACTTCAATACCCGGCATGCGTTTTAAAACCTCACCAATGCTACGATCCTCATCCTTTGCAAACGTCGAAACATCATAAGATAATGTATCCCCGATTCGACGGATCTTCGGTCTACTTTTGACTTCAACATCATCCAATAAAACAGCTTTCTGTTCAAGTTCAATCGTTTTTTTAGTACGAAGATCTGTCAATGGAATTATTTTTTTATGATACCCTAAGTGGTTGATCTCGAGATATGCTCCATCCACACCTTTCAATGTAGTTAAAGAAAAAGCCCCATTCTCATTTGTTTCTTTAAAGGTTAACAATTTATGGTCACTTGACTTCAGTACCACATGGATATAATTTAACGGTTTTCCCGACGCCTTATCTACTAATACCCCTTCAATGGCAACCTGCTGCCCAAAAACCCATGCACTACAAAGTATATAGCATATTACAGTAAGAGATCTTAATAACATATTATGGTTTTAATTCTAAAGGATTATTAGTGACCGAAGAAGGTTTATAATTATCATCATTTTTAATAGATATCGATTTAATTTTATTAGGGTCGATAGTTGAAAATGGCACGTCGCTCGTTACAAAAACTCCACTCTTTTTTATAGAGGAAGAACCACCCGATTTTGTTTGCATATACGCCTTTGGATTGGTTTTAAAAGCCTTGTACAATTTTTCTACCTCTTCAGGTGCTGATAAAATAACATCAACCGGAGCACCAATCGTAATCTGAACACTATCAGCAAGTTTATCAAAACCAGAATACTCGAACTCAACTTCACTTTTATCATCCCTGGCTTCCAAAATTAATCCTGGTAAGCCGTGTAATTTCCATGGTCCAAAAGAAAAAGGAAGATCTGTTGTAAACCAAGTTGTGTAATGTCGACCGCCAAAAGTCGTTGTCGCTTTTTGACAAGTATATCCGCCTATTACTTTAGTATCATCATGAATATCCCAGTCTTGTTTAGGATATACTGCATCCAACAAGAACTCATCGGATGCTACACGTTTCACTTCAATCATACTGGATTTAGAGGATTCTAAAAGATAAGATTCTCTTATTCCGCTAGTGGATTTCGAAACAATAACATGACCATCAAAATTTAGAGCATCCATCTGTTGCGCAGATTGTTCTTGTGTTCTAGTAGATGAATAACTTGTGTAATAGCTTGTTTGGGGACTTAAATAAGTTACGACTTCATCTCTCCGATATTTATCTCGTTGTGTTGTATCATTAACGTGTTTAAAGAGGTAGTGAATTTTCGCAATTGCCTTTTCTTGAGCCTTAACAGTGATCCCCGTTAATAACATCAATACGATGAATAGATTTCTTTTCATTTTTTTGGTCTAAAGCAGTTGAATTAAGAATAAGGCGTAACGAAGCCAAAGTATTATATTCCGATTCGAATAATTTTAGGGTTTTTAATACGGTTTTAACTCGAGTGGATTATTGATCACAGAAGAGGGCTTATAATCATCATCATTCTTAATAGTCATCGATTTAATTTTTGAAGCATCCATAGCTGGAGCTGATGAACTCGCGCCACTAATGCTAACAAAAACACCAGCGCCTGTAGATCTTCGGCTAGATCTGGTTTGCATATAGGCACTGGGATTTGCCTTAAAAGCCTGCTCTAATTTCTCTACTTCATCTTTTTTAGACAAAATTGCATTTGCAGGAGTTCCAATTTTCACTTGTACATCATCAGTTAATTTATCAAAGCCAGAATATTCAAATTCCACCTCACTCTTGTCATCCTTTACCGCCAAGATCAGTCCTGGTAAGCCATGCAATTTCCAAGGTCCAAAAGAAAAAGGAATATCTGTTGTAAACCAAGCGGTGTAATGACGACCAGCAAAAGTTGTAGTTGCTTTTTGACAAGTATATCCACCAATTACTTTGGTTTCATCTTCTATATCCCAATCCTGCTTAGGATAAGTAGTCTCTAATAAAAACTCATCAGATGCAACACGTTTTACTTCTACCATCTTGGACTTCGAAGGTTCTAAAAGATAAGATTCCTTGATACCACTAGTCGATCTGGAAATCACTAAATTACCATCAAAATCCGGAGCTGATAGTATTTTTGAAGTCTGTTCTTGCATTCTAGTACTAGAATAACTGGTGTAATAACTAGCTTGTTTACCAAGGTAAGTAGCAACTTCATCACGTATATGTTTGTCTTTTTGTGTGGTATCATTAACATGCTTAAAGATGTAATGTATTTTAGCAATTGCCTTTTCTTGTGCATGAAGAGAGAGCAGGCTGAATGAAATGAATGTGGTTAATAAGATTTTCTTCATAATTTTACGATTTATTTGTAAACTTACGAAATATTCGTAATTAACAAATACTCATTAAGGAAAATCATAAAATAAATATATAAATAACTGATTCATTGATAAATAAAATCAAATCACATGTCTTCACATTTATAATTATCAATATTTAGTGATCTCCTTATAACAGTTTAATAATAATCTTTATAGCCATTTATATAGAATATATAGCGCTTAGCTCATCATCTTTGTCGTTGTACAATGAAGATCACGGACTAACCGTAGGCTTATATAACAGACATCAATGCAAAGTAAAAAATAGACTTGTCTTATTGTAGAACAGCAAGCATTATGATAACAGCTTTTTGATCGTATGATTTTATTTGCTAGTTTTATATGTCAAGATATCCTTGGCAAATGTGGAAATCAATGATAAGAGAAATTTAATAATTAAATACAGCCTGGAAAAACCTACTTAAAATCTAACAACAGACTACATTCAATAGTTAGTGAATATGGATCGTTGCTTTTTTTATTAGTATTAGGAATTCTTACAATAAAATTTAAATGATTGTAAATAACAAAATAGGAATTACGCTTTCCGGTGGTGGCTTTAGAGGAATCGCCCATTTGGGCATACTCCAATATCTTCAGGAACTGAACATACAGCTTCATGCTATTTCAGGAGCGAGTGCAGGAGCTTTGGTCGGTGCGTTTATAGCTGAAGGATACGCTCCGCTAGAGATATTGGAGTTGGTAAAACAGGAAAAATTCTTCACCTATTCCGACTTCTCCATTAGAACTGATGGCCTGTTCAGTGCAGATATTTTTGAAAAAATCATTAAAAAATATATTCCGCACGACAGCTTCGAAAGCTTGAAAATGCCCCTATATGTTGCTGTTACAGATTTAACCAATGCGGAGTCTCTTATCTTCAACCAAGGCTCACTATCTTTTGCTATTAAATCTTCCTGCTGTTTTCCTCTGGTATTTCAGCCGGTAGCTTATAAAAATAACCGTTACTTATGTGATGGCGGAATATTAAATAACTTTCCGGTGGAGCAGATTAAAGCAACATGCAATAAAAGTATCGGCATCAATGTGAATCCGGTCAACCGTTCCGAAGGACGACTGAACTACAAGCAGATTGTGGAACGTATTATCCGAATTACAACCTCAAACATTAAGGCTGAAGCTCCTGGCGATTGCGATATATTTATACAGCCTGAGGAAATCAATCAGTTTAAAACATTTGACACAAGTAGAGTGAATCAGATATATGAATTCGGATATAACTACGCGAAAAAATTTGAGAAAGAATTTTTAAATCTCCAGAAAGAACTCGGCTAATAGCTAGTTTTAATCATGATAAGAAAGCTCGCGCTTCCATAAAAACACTTTTTCTGTTGTCGTTTCTTGATCTTTATCAATAACAACCTCTTCTCTCATCACCCAGTTGTTGTTCTGATCATATATATAAGAATAGGTAGTTGTACTACCATAATTAGGATCTGCGGTTTTGTAAATGGAAGAGACAACATCCCCCTGTTCATTATATTGATAGGTGTAAGAAGAGTTTTGATCTCCTGAAAAAATTTTGTTCCCTTTGGCATCGTATTTATAACGGGTAATTATAGATGGAGTTTTCTGTGGCCACTCTACTTTTTTACTTTCAATAAGCACTCCGCCATTACCAAGTGTTTTATAAATTGTTTCACTTAAGACAAATTCATTCATAGCATCCTCGACACGTTCATAATTTTCTTCAATCTGTCTATGATCCTCGTACTTATAGAGCGTCCGAAAGCCTCTGCCCTCCTCGATCACTTCATCACCGTTTTTATCTAAAGAAGTATAGTATACTTTCCAAAGTTCCCCTTCGTCATTATATTCCAGTTCTTCTTCAGCTTCTTTTTGACCTGTCTCCCACCAAAAAAATAATTTTAGTTTTAATTGTGCTCCACTGTAAAAGTACTCTGTAGTGAGATAAGCACTATCTTGCTTAGTCTTCTCATCTTCAAAAATAACATAAAGATGAGTCAGAATGCCATTGCTATCATATACTTTACGTTCGTTCCATCCATCGCCATAATAACGAACCGTGTCCATTTTATTATTCTCTAAGACGTAGCAAAGTTCATTTACTGACTTCAGTACAGGTTTATTCATATTCGAAAATTTCCCTGTACTATAGTTTTTCAATGCCGATCTTTTCTTTTTCAAATATGTCTGATAATCTTCATGTATCACCGTATATATAGATGGCCAAAATTGAAAGGGTTTATCATAAGACTTTTTCTCACGGGCGGCTTTAGCATTGTCAGCGATATCATTTTCTAGATCATTATTTTTTATCGGAGATGCAATCATAGGAGGCACTTCTGCAAAAATAGAATCAGTTATTTTTCCCACCACAACCGGTGGTTCAATTTGTTTCTTAATCGGTTTAAGGATCTCCTTTTTTATTATTTTTTTCGTTTTTTTGCTTTGCGCACTTCCACTTTGAGAAATGCATATCAATAGCACAGTAGCAATAAAATAATAGTGAAGTAATTTCATTGTATATTTTTTATAAAAGTTCAATAGAGTACGGTTAATTTCAAGATATGCTGAAGCTATATTTTGGAGGCATCTTCATTTACCATCTAATAGACCCTCTTTATGATGAGCCTTTATCGAATCGATCTGCGAGTCTTTATTACATGATTTTAATTCATTGCTAGATTCAGTTGTGACCTTATTCAATCGGTGCACTGATGAGTATATATAGTTAAGTATCATTTTACAAACAATGGCTTTTTATAAAAATACATTAAAACACTGTGGCTATTCGACAACAGCGGTATCGACCTCTTCTACTGTTTCCTCATCACCTTCCATTTCGTGTTTTGAATTTTTAACATCCTCATCTGTATATTGATAATGTTCATCAAAGGTTTTCGTCTCACGATTATAAATCAGCACATATTTTGAGTTTTTGTTTTGCTTTATTATACCATCAGTTGGTGCAGGAACAAGCTTCATATCATTCAAATATATTAGTGCGCCTTTTGCAAATCGTTTGATGGTCGGCAACTCGGAACTTAATTCTTTCCAGTACAGGAGATTACCTTGATCAGTTATAATGAAAATGGCACTACTGGCAAAATCTTGTTTTTCAAGTAGAAAAGCCATTTCTTTATCCCCTTGACCAGTAAAATTGCCATATGCAATTACTTTAGGTGCTCGATCTTTAATTTTTGTGAAAAAATATTGAATGTTATCTTCATTTTGCATGAACTTATTGTCCATAAAAATCTTTACGATAGCCCTTTGAAATGGAACAGGAATATCGTTATATTCAGGTATTGTAAAAACCGCATTTTTCCAATATGCATAATCTTCTTGACTAGCCCATCCATTTACAAAAACACTATCAGCGGGATATGCGATCTCTTCTGTATAAACTTCCTGACGCTGTTTATAAACTCCAAATTGAAAAGCAATAAAACATACTATCGCGAGTAAGGCAATGATGAGAACTACCCAAAAAATAGTTTTTTTATTTGATTTAGGTTTCGGTTCCGGCAAATTATCCGAGCTCTGAAATTGACTTGAGTTAGAATTGGTTCGATCCATCTTATTTTCGGTTGTATTTCTAGTATTCAAATTACTATTTCACTGATAACAATTTATTGGCCAAAAATAAAAATCGACAAGACTAAAACACGAAGCATTTACAATTTGTAAACCATCACTTACAATTCGTGGCGTTTCCATTAAAATAAAAAAAGTTATACTAAATAGACAACTTGAAGAATATTAAACTGTCGAAAAGAATTCTTAAAATGAACCTATAAGTGTCCCTTTCTATAAAAGCTTAATCAGATTAACTTGATCTATAAATATTCTTTATTCTAAAATCATCGCGTAAATTACATAGAATTATTGATCACTTAAGAAGAGGTGCAATCATCGTCTTTTTTTCAGAATTAAATAAGTATAGTACATTATATTTGTATCTATAATCAAAAAAATTATGAAAGATACACCTACACAAAAACTCAAGCACGAACAGATCCAATATATTGAATTTTTATCTCAAGATCTTCAACAGATCAAAAATTTTTATACAGCATGTTTCAGTTGGACTTTTACCGATTATGGACCTCACTACACTGCATTTGAAGGTGAATATATTGATGGTGGTTTTACTTTAGGAACTCCTGTAAAGGGAAGTATATTAATTATCCTTTACTCTAAAGCTCTTGAAACAACTCTTGAAAAAGTAATTAAAGCTGGTGGTATAATAACAAAAGAAATCTTCAGCTTCCCTGGTGGGAGACGATTTCAATTTATAGATCCAGATGGCAATGAGCTGGCAGTTTGGTCAGAATAAACTAAACATGCAGGTCTGTATTGATGAATCAAATAAACACAGGCCTGCATGAAAATAATAGCTTAACATCTAATCTTTATGTGCTGATTCTTTTTGAAAAGCAATAAAATCTGCCTTAGAATAATCTGGGCATGCTCCCTCTCGAGCAGTAACAAATGCTCCCAGTGAAACAGCTTGATTCATAATTTCAATTGCTGAACTTCCTTTTTCAAACCTTTTTGATAAAAATCCCGCCAAAAAGGAGTCTCCGCTACCAACAGTATCTTTTACTTCAATAGGGATCGTCGATATGGAATAAAAATCATGATGATCAGCATAGAGTGCTCCTTTACTTCCTTTGGATACAATAACTTCGTTCATCCCGAAAGTGTCCTGTAGGAAACTTACACAATCCTCTTCTGTCGTATAGGACTTACCCATAAAGTCAATCATCATACGTAACTCGGCTTTATTAAATTTTGCTAACTGTGTTTTATGCAACAGATCTTTTATCACATGTATATCATAGTGTGGCGCTCGCAGATTGATATCAAATACATTGTAAGAACTATTTTCAAGCAACTCAAATAATGTATTCTTAGACTGGGTATTACGAGTGGCCAGTGTACCAAAAACCAATGCATCCGATTCATTAACCATTGCTTGATTAATAGCATTCACTTCAATATAATCCCATGCAACCTCCCGGACAATATCATAATGTGCATCATTATGTTCATCGATAGTCGCAACAACTGTGCTCGTAGGATAAGCACTATTCACCTGTATGCCAGTAGAATGTATTTTCCAATCTTCGATTTTCTGCAGCAATTCACGACCTAATTCGTCATCTCCTACGCTGCTTATCATATTGACCTCAACCCCCATTTTAGACAAGTGATAAGCGACATTAAAGGGGGCTCCCCCAGCTCTTCTATCTCCTCCAGGGAATATGTCCCACAGTACTTCGCCGAAACAGGCTATTTTATTTTTTTTATCGATCATTCCAATTTCTTATTTCCAAAAAATGAGCTACCACTCATTCACATCCCCCCGTACTCTCAGTATACACTAATTTATCAAAATATTTCCTATTGTCGATTTTATTTTTCTTTTGATAATCATATGGATGCTCTTTTGTGCTGTGGTATCCTTCACAGAAGTATACATATCGTGAAGTTGAACTTTTCGTTCCAAATCCCTTATTACGGAGCTTCCGCCACGCAGATTTTTCCAACCATTTGAGAATCCTCTATTTAAGCCAATGAATAAAGAAAGTCGATTCCGCTTTACTGTTAAACCGTACCTTACCGGTTGCTCGGCATTTTTGTCTCTCGACTACTTCATTAATTTCAATCCTGTAAATCACCATGTCTAAAAACTGTTTAAAACTGCTTATCATGTTTTCTGCTTTCAATCATTGCGATCTTATTTTTCTCATCTTCAGGGCAAAAACTAAATATTCCTTTCTCCTCGTAAAAAGCACCCCAAAATCATTAATAGCACTATAAACCTCTTCTTTAGCGCTCTGATAATATACGGCTACCGTGACTAACTAATTCTTGGGTACACAATCCCATCGCTTTATCGTAAACCCTTCCAAACGGCTCATTTCTTCTACAAAAGCTACTAAAGGAATATTTTTATAAATCCGTACTTTACGAGTCTATATTTTATCAATATCCATATTAGGGCCGATAAAAAGTATATATACCTGAAAACAAAAACTATACAATCTTCCTACCAGCAACACCCCCATATCACCTGGTAAATTCAGCGCCTCACTCTTCTTAAGATTGTAAGAATATAGAACCAACTTCCCTGTCATTCTTTCTTTAGGTATTTTTGGCACCCGACAGACACCACTTCCACCTCTTCAATCTGATCTTACAAATGGTTTAGTTGCATGTGCAATAATATACTTTAATTATAATTCAACTCTTGGGTTTTATAGCCGACAGAAGTCAACTTCACTTTACCATTGCGTTGGGATACGGTCATACTGAACATGCCATCTTTATTGGTCGATGTCTTCATATTATCCGATTCAACACGCCCGCATAGAGCGTGTACGGCTTTTTATCTACAGCAGAAATAACCTTTCCCTGCAACACATAATTCTGCTTACTCAGGAATTGTTTGGATACCGATCCGAAAGTCATCAACTGCAATAAAAGCAACACTGCTGAAAACCTTTATTTTAGCAACCGCTTTCCAAAACGCTCATTCACAACATCTCTTACACTCCCATGCATTTGATTTGAAAAGCTTTTTAAGCGATTAGACAGATTATTAACGCAAAACCAGCCATAGGACCTGACTAAATGAAATCAATCGCTTAAAACTTCTTATTTTAAATAAAGCGCTTTCAATGTAGGGATTAAGTATGGATGAAGCATAGATAAAGCGTTGATAGTGCGTTAGTAGTGCGTAAACGGGTACCGTTTTACGCACTATCCATGCTTTACCAGTACTTAGCATACGCATTACGGACGCTTGAGCTACACACCAAACCCTCTTGAGCGAGATCTTACAAATAGATCGACAATGATGCGGAAAACGACTATTTTGATCAGCGTTTGTTTTAGCCTTCTTTGAACCTCGTACTAAGTTTCCCAGTAACTGCACAACACTTGCAAAGTAGCTACACCGTCCTTTCCCTTGTGCATCGACAGCCGGAAATAAAACAAGGTCCGAAACAGGTTAAAAGCAGGTATATAGCGTGTACCTCCCGGACAATGCGTTGATTTGCTGTTTTGCCACATCCAGCAAACTTCTACTAACTTTTTTTTCCTTTTCTTCACCTCTTTTTATACTTCCACTTGACTTTTGTTCGACCGTGCTTCGACTTTTCATGCACTGTAGCCGATGAAATACCGATGCCGACTCGAAGCTCAGTCGAAGAAACTTAGAAGTTGGTGTTAAATTGGTTAAGAAAAAATCAGAATTTATTCTGCTTGATCTCTTTGCGATGGTCTTTGTCCGCTTATTTATTGCTAATCCATTACCGTTTGTTTGGTATTTGATTACCGAATCGTTGCCATTTATAGGCCGTTTCTTTGATAATTCTAGGCTTCTGCATATGACCTGCATTACACCTTGCCTGCTTATTCTCTGCTGTTTTATTGCTTATTCTTTGCTTATTTAGCAATAAATAGCCAGAGAAATAGT
Organism: Sphingobacterium kitahiroshimense; assembly: GCF_025961315.1. NCBI lineage: Bacteria > Pseudomonadati > Bacteroidota > Sphingobacteriia > Sphingobacteriales > Sphingobacteriaceae > Sphingobacterium > Sphingobacterium kitahiroshimense. The sequence continues at coordinate 2,177,593 of NZ_JAOQNK010000001.1, forward strand.
AATCCAGTCCTGAGTCAGCTATAACCTTATCCCCAACAATAAGCGAACCTTCACCGAAGGTACATTTACTGCTAAAAATTACATTAGTTGCTTCTGCAATATTATTATTTACTACATTTTTAGTTACAGGATATTCAGGTAATTCCTCCTGCTTTCTACTCAACAGAAATCCTTTCCCATCAGATTTCAATAGCTTACGGAGATATCCCCAGAGCTTGATTATATCGTGTATAGTTTTGTTTATTATTTTGATTTTTTAGGCATTAAACCGCCCCTTTTCATCTCGAGGTATTATTGACATGTTTAATGTGTCAATTATACCTCGGGGGCATCCGGAGTTCACAGGTAGAAATTCTATTTTAATATTTTTCTAAGATTAATGCTTAGTTTTCTTCAACGACAACTTTAGCTTTCATGATCATCATCCGCTGTTCCCTAAAAATCAAGTCGAAAGATTTACCTACTATGTTCAATACTTTGCGACTACCTTTTACTATTATTTATCTTTCTAAGTTCTCTTCTATTCCGAAGTACTTGTTGAGATCGTTAAGTATCCGTTGTCTATATTCTTCCCATTCAAAAGCATGAAGATTACTATTAGCTCCAATAGCAACTTCTGTCCCAACATAAAAAAAGATAGCCACTACCCCTAAGGCAAAATGTCGAAATGACCGGATGCTCCTTTCTCGTTTTTCACCAGGTTCAGCTCGGGTATTGGCGATATCAGGTAAATGGATGCGCTTGGTAATAGATGTCACTAAGACCAAACACAAAATCATAAACGGAAATAGCAATTGTTTGATGTCAACATTCACTAGAAGAACCTCTTCCAAAAGAAAGAAAAAAGATAGGTTTTAAGGTAAGCTCTTCAGATTGATCGGCATCACCTTATTCTACATAAAAAGATCTCCAAAAGCACGAAACTATTGGAGATCTTTTAGTTAAAAAGCTAATTGCCCTTAGACCTTCTCTTTGCGATAAGCCAGATAAAAAACAACTGGTAAAATAGTAAATGACAGTACAAGACAAATCAGCAGTCCACCTACGATCATAATGGCAAGTGGTTTCTGGATTTCAGAACCCATACCTGTTGATAAAGCTGCGGGCAATAAACCCATTGACCCCATTAAAGCGATCATAACAACAGGCCTGATCCGGCTTCGGACACCATGTATAATGGAATCTTTCAACTTCATTTTATGTCTGAGGTTATCTCTGATAACACCAATAAGTACAATACCATCAATCGTAGCCACTCCAAATAAAATGATGAAACCGATACCTGCTGATATCCCAAAGATGGTGCCTGTGGCCCATAGTGAAATAAACCCTCCAATAAAGGCAAAAGGTAATGTGAGAGAAGCAATGGCTGTATCTTTTATATTTCCAAAATTGGCATACAGTAATAATAAAATCAGCACTAAAGAGATAGGAACTACTAAAGCTAACTGTTTAGCGGCACGCTCTTTACTTTCAAATTCTCCTGCCCACTCCATATGATTTTCTTTTGGTAGACTTACTTCTGCGGCTACTACCTGCTTCGCTTCTGCAATCGTACTTCCCAAGTCACGGCCATCGATACTAAATCCGACACCGATATAGCGGCTATTGCCTTCACGATATATAAATGCAGGCCCCGTTTGATAATTGATACTCGCAATCTCCTGCAATGGGATATTCTGTCCGTTACTGGTCGGTATTAAAATTTGACCAATTTTAGTTGGGGTATCACGATAAGCTTCTTGAAAACGAAGGATGACATCAAACTGTCGATCACCTTCATAAAAAGTTGTCGCAGCCTGTCCTCCGATCGTCATTTCAATAACAGCCTGAACATCTCGAGTCTGAATCCCATATTTTGCCATCTTGGAATCGTGCAACTGTATTTTGAGTTCTGGCAGTCCGATATTCTTATACACATTGATATCGGCTATACCCTTAACTTTTGCAATAGATGTGGCTACTTTATTGGCATATTTTTCTAAATCATAGAGATCATCACCAAAAATTTTGATAACCAAAGAGCTCTTCACACCTGCGACATATTCCTCGACATTGTCTTGAATCGGTTGACTGAATCCAAATGTAATACCGGGATAATGATGCAATTTGGTACGCATTTCTTGAATAATATCTTCTTTAGATACTTTTCTTTTCCATTCGCCGGCATCTTTCAGTTGAACATTGAACTCAATATTGAAGAACCCCGTCGGATCTGTCCCATCATTTGGCCGACCTGTTTGCGTCAAAATAAAATCGATTTCTTCGCAATCTTTTTGCATTAAATCTTTCATTTCTGCGGTCAAACGGGTAGATTCTTTCAAATTGACACTATTGGGCAGTGTTGCACGGATGTAAATCGCTCCCTCATTGAGTTTGGGTAAAAATTCGGATCCATAATGCATAAATTTGAAAAGACATAAAGCTAAAATACCTAAAAATAGACCTATGGTTGTTCTTTTATAACGGAATGCCACGGCATACATCCCGAAAATTGTTTTCTGAAAAAATCGGGTGATCACATTTTCTTTCTCGTCGATATTTTTGGTAAACAACAATTTACACATCGCTGGAACATAGGTCAAACTTAATATCAGAGAACCAAGTAAAGCATAACCCAACGTAAATGCTAAAGGAGTAAACATTTTTCCTTCCACTTTTTGAAAAGAAAAAATAGGCAGTAGTGCAACAATCAGAATAATCAATGCAAAGAAGATGTAAGAAGCTACACTACCAGCACTTTTCTTGATCACCCCTAGCTTACTCATTTTAGCAAAACGCTCGGGTCCTACTTTGTGTGATAACGTAGCCATGGCTACAAATACAGTCTCTACAATAACAAGCGTCCCTTCAAGCAATAAACCAAAATCTAAAGAACCCATAGATATTAGGTTGGCCGGCAGTCCTTGAATTTTCAGCATGATAATAGCAAACAGGAATGCAAGCGGAATGACCGAAGCAACAATAAAGGTGGACTTCCAATTATAAAGAAAGATAAATACAATCAGTGAAACCAACAGAATACCTTCGACCAGATTTTTAGATACTGTTTTCACCGTATTGTCCACCAATTTGGTTCTGTCGATAACGGTTTCAATCTTTACATTATCAGGTAATGTCCGCTCATTAAGTTCTGTAATTTTTGTTCTCAGATTTTCAATAACAGCTGAGGGGTTTTCTCCACGCAACATAACCACAATTCCTTCAACCATATCATTGTTCTCGTTATATCCTACCTGCCCCAGACGAGGTTTATGCGAAACAACGACTTCAGCAACATTTTTAATCAATATTGGCGTAGAACCGTTTAATTTGATTGTGATATTCCCAATATCTTCAATTTTATCCAATAGACCTACTCCACGTACTACATAAGCCTGACTTCCCTGTTCGATGACATCACCACCGACATTCACATTTGATTTCGATACAGCCTCATAGACATCTAATGGAGAAAGGTCGAAATTTTTGAGTTCTGTCGGATTAATTTTGATTTCATAAGTCTTCTCTTCACCACCAAAACTCACAACATCGGCAACTCCAGGTACAGAAAGCAACTCACGTTCAATTACCCAGTCCTGAATAGCGGTTACTTCTTTCAATGGAAGATCACTTTTAATCACATACCTAAAAATCTCTCCAGTTGCACCCGAAGGAGGTTCAATCTCAGCACTTGCTCCTTCGGGTAAATTGACCCCGCTTAATTTGTTGGAAACATATTGCTGTGCATAAAAATCATCAACTCCGTCTTCAAATTGGACCGTAACAACTGATAATCCAAATAAAGATATGGAACGAATGTTGGATTTATGCGGGATACTATTCATCACCTTTGATATAGGCAAAGTAACCAGCTTTTCCATCTCCTCTGCACTTCTTCCAGGCCATTGTGTAATAATACGGCCACGGGTACTCGTTACGTCGGGAAATGCTTCAATAGCTGTGTGTCGTAGCGCATAAACACCTCCAAACAGCAATGCTAAGGTTGCAAAAAGAATAAAGGTTGTATTTCGCAACGAGAAGGTCACGATATTTTGAACTAACTTTTGCATACCTTAGGGATTTAACTGTTCAAATAATAACAAAGCGTTTTTACTGATGATCTGTTCGCCTTCATCAAATTTTTCTTGAACAAATGTATACTGCTCATTGGAAGAAATTGTCGTGATACGTTTTGTAGAAATAGCACAGTCATTTTTATAAATAACGACATATTCTTTATTGTTGTGAAAGACAATGGCGCCATTAGGAACAGCATAAGCTTGTGCACCTCCATTGGATTTATCAATAATGATATCGGCCGCTAAACCTGGCATCAATTGTAGATTTTGATTCTCCAGTACCACACGAGCTTTTAATACATGCTCATTGTCATCAAACACATGATATATTTTATCAATTTTTCCAGCATAAAAAATATCGGGCTGTGCGATGGTTTTTACCTTTACCGCATCACCTTCTTTGATGTATTTTAAATTGTTGGCATAAATATTAACCATCACCCAAACTTGCTTCAGATTAGAAATCGAAAAAAGCGGATCCTGGTCTGTTGAAATACTTTGTCCAATACTTACCGCTTTTTGAATAATATAACCATTCTTAGGCGCTACAATTTCAAATGATCCCTGTCCTTTTGCGCGATACATTTTTAATATCTGCTGAACTTTATCCAATTCAATTTTTAAACTGGCTAATTCATGTTCGCTGGTCAGAACCTCCGATCCAGCTACCATACCGTCTTGCAACAGTTCTTTTTTGGTCTGCAACTGCTTAGTCGCCATTACAATTTGATTTTGTAAATTACGCTGTTCCTGAAAGAGTTCCTGAACATGTGTCGATTTAATCGTCGCCAATATTTGGCCAGCTTTAACATAATCTCCCAATTCAAATCCAACACTTTCAACTGTACCTTCCAATAAACTTCTAAAGGCAACTAGATCATTTTCATTATAATCAATTTTACCAGAAAGCGATAATTGTTCCGTAATGGGTAATAAAGCGATCGGGCTTATGGTCGTTGTTTTTTTCATCTGTTCACTGAGACAGAATTTGGTGGTATCGGCTATACCTTCAGTTGTATTTGAAGTGGCATCGGCACTGCATCCCGATAGCAATTTCATAAAAATGACCATCGGTAAATATATAAGTTTGGTTTTCATCGTCATCTTTCTAAAATTTTTGTCCGGTTAAATATTGTAATTGCGCATGTGCCATTTGATAAGCTAAAGTCATATCAACAATACCCGTTTCGGTTTCCTGATAAGCTTCTATAAAATCAATAAACTCCAATAAAGTGATCTGTTTCTTCTGTAAATGTTTTTGGTAGTTAGCAATCATAGCTTTGCGTTCTTCCGAAGCAATATTTTTTGATTTTAATAAAGTAACTTCATATAGTGCAACTTGATACTGTAAATCTTTGAGCTGTCCTTTCAATTGACTGAGTAACACATTTTGTTGCGATTCAGCATGTTTTGCCATACTTTCGGCGGCTTTTATATTTCCCTTATTTCGGTTCCAAATAGGTAAGTCCATGCTAACTCCAGCACCTACAAAATCACGCATAATATTTCCACCACGATCATAACTTAATTGAAATGTTAGATTGGGCGTTCTTTCAGCTTTTTCGATCAAAAGCTGTTGCTTTGCCTTATCACGTTCGTTGATTTGTTTTTGATAACCAATATTTTGATCTAATAACTGATGCTCAATATCAAGGGGTATTTTTTGAGATAAATTTAACGGCACCTCAGATTGTTCAATTTGCAGATTTTCAATCGTTTCATTCTGAGTCAAAACTTTAATCTTTGTCAACCAATTATTTTTGTCGGCATAAAGTTCCACACGATCTTTTTCAAAATTGATAAGCGCAGCTTGAATACGGAGGTAATCAGATTTAGGAATATTATTGAGGTCGGATTGACGTTTATATTGATTTTCCAAATTCTGATAGAGATTTACAATGGAATCCACGAGCGACTCTTTTCGGGAGACAGCCATATAGCTCCAATATGCTTCATCTAACTCAAATTGTAATTCACGAAGTAATTCTTCATAATCAAGTAAAGCATCTTTCCTTTCTAAGGATTTAAGACTGATTCTTTTTTTACGTTTTCCGGCAGTTTCAATCAGCTGTTCTAATTCTACCGCGACTTGCTGTTGTTGCCCGTATTTTCCAAACAGATAAGGTAAAGTCTCTGAGGTACCATTTTTCCAAAGATTGACTTCACTAATACTTAGAGTAGGATTAGACCATAATTTTTCCTGTACGACCAATGCATCTGAAGCAGCTATCTGATACTTTTGAGCAATAAGTTGTCCATTGTTCTGCAGAAGCATATCCTTCAATGCCTGTAACGAATACGTCTGTGCCCGCGATTGACCAACTGTCAATAGAAAAACACCTATAAACCAATATATCTTCACTATTTATTATTTTTAGCAAAGCTATGCTTAGAAGATTAACAGGAATTTCGAAGTAGATTAGAATTTGATTAGAAATACAACGAGACGATTGTCCCTTTTGTACTAGAACTGATATCCATACGAATGTGATGGAGTTTAAAAATAACATTCGCTAACGATAGACCAATCCCTTTCCCCGTATAACCATGTGCATTTTCACCTCTATAAAAATTTTCGGTCACGCGAATAAGTTCCTCTGGCAGAATACCTATTCCTTGGTCGATGATTTCAACAAGCAATTTACCACTATGGGATTTGAGATGAACAACGATAGGTTGATTATTGGAATACTTGACAGCATTTAAAATTATATTTTGAACAGCAAGCTGTAACAGCTTATCATTCGCATCGATTTTTAATATATCGGTATCTGCAACCTGGATATCAACACTGATCTGGGCACCATGCACTAAGGTAAGTTGCTCAATAATTTCCCAAAGTACTTCATCAATACGTATGATCTTAGTCTCAAAATTAGTCTTTGCGCCCGATAGAATCATCATATGATCGATCGTATCACGGAGATCTTCGGTATAACGTTTCAGCTGTAAATTGACGAGCTCATGCTCTTCGACAGTTCTAGGCTTTTGTTTACTCACTTCCAATGTCCCTAAAATCGCGGCAAGGGGTGTTCGCAATTCATGAGAAACATAATCGATAAAATTTTTTTGAATGGAAAAGGTCTGACTTAGCTTTTCAACAAAGTGATTGTAGGTATCAACTAATTCCTGTACCTCTTGATAGGATTTATTTAATACAATGGGTTCATTGAAATTTTGATTGTCTTTTTTCTTAATCTGACTGATCATCTTGAGGATCGGATCATAAGCAATATTTCCAAGAAACTGAGAGAAAATCAGGATCAAAATCAATCCAATTAGCGATACAGCCAATAAGATATGCAACAACAGTTTCATCTGATCTTGAAACTCGGCTGTTGACGCCCGTGTTACAATAACAAAATCACCTTCATTATCATGATAAAAAAGTCCATTATAAAAAAAAGCATCTGTTTTAAGTTGTGCTTCATCCTGTTTACGTACCAAATCGAAAAAATCTGAAGAAACTGGAGCATCGTCCTCCATCAGTCCATCATAGCGTCTATTAAGGGAGTCCACAACCAGTATATTGCGTTTAGAAATATTCTTCTGAAGTTGATTTTTAATCGATTCATGTTCGATAAATGACACCTCGTCTTTCTCCAGATAAAATAGAGCAGATAAGAGGGTCTTACTCTCCAGATTCCGAAATTCCTGGCTTTCCATCTTAGTATAAAAAGACACATAGATGATCGTCGAGGCAATCAAAATAATCACTCCAAAGATGAAAGCTGCATATATAGAAAGTCGGTTCTTTAAATTCATTGTTCTAACTTAAATAGATACCCTACTCCTTTTACAGTAAAAATATATTTTTGATTTTTTTCTACCTTATTGCGAACATAAGAAATATAAACATCAACGACATTGGTCTGATTATCAAAATTGATTCCCCATACTGCATTGAGGATCTGAATTCGGCTAACCGCTTTATTCTGATTTTCCACCAAGTACATCAAGAGTTTAAATTCTCGAGGTGATAATTCCACCTCCTGTCCCCCATCAAACACCTTATATTGATCTTTGTCGATCATGAGTGATCCGATCTGTATACATTGGCTTTTTTTAACGTCAAAGCCAATCTGACTACGACGGGTCAGTGCTTTAATCCGAGATAATAATTCATCAAAGTGAAATGGTTTGGTCAAGTAATCATCAGCCCCAATATCTAAAGAATCGACCTTATCTTGTACCGTGTTTAATGCACTCAACATTAAGACAGGTGCACGGCAATCTTTATAGCGCAAAGTACTGACCAGTTGTCTACCATCCATTCCCGGAAGCATAATATCAATAATCAAGAGATCCCATGCTATATTGAGGTAATTAGCAATGACTTCTTCTGCAGACCGACATAACGTAACCAAATAGCCGTTTTCTTCTAATCCTTTAATTAGAAAATCACTGATCCGTTTATCATCCTCCACAACTAATATCTGCATAGTAATTTACTTTAATTCACAAATTTAAAGAAAGGTTAGAGGAAATTAAACAGAAATATGAATATCTAATGAAATTCTAATCTAAAGAAGTAGCGGTGCAAATAGATTTATGATGCTAACAAGCAACCATCAGAAATCTATTTCATTATTTCAAGGGGCTTGTATCAATTTCCCAATTATCTGTTCTAAATGGCGCCATTGGAAGATTATTTTTAGTAAAAATATTTCCGATTCCAGTGTTACTAAACTGATAGCGTACCGCTACAGGAGCCTTCACTTGTTTATTGGAGACAAGGAGTTGATTTCCTTTTATTTTAACTGTTGCAGGATAGAATACTTTATCCGCTCCAGCAATAAAAAGCTCCTTTGGTTGATCTCCTTTTAAAACTAATCCTGATGTAGCATAATCAAAGTCGAGGATAGCTTCTTTATCCTTTATTGTTAATGATTTAAACATCGGGCTTTTGTGCGCATCTTTCTTAAGACCATAGGTTTCTACTAAAGCAAGGTTTGCTAATCTTAGACCTACATCTTTTTTATTTGTAGGGTGAATGTTCAACGTATCTGTGACTAAATCTGAAATCACCACCATTCCTGTATTTTTTGTAGTAAGGTTTTTAGCCTGCGCTTCTCTCAATAAAGCTCCGACACCATGTCTTTCATAACGAAATGGTGCAATCTGTACATAATAAAATGGAAATTCTTTATTCCATGCCTTACGCCATGATCCAACCATGGTATTGATCAATTCCGTATAAGTAGATGCTGTCTCTTTATTACTTTCACCCTGATACCAGATTGTACCTGCTATTTTATAATTGACAAGTGGAGCAATCATGGCATTGTAAGCATATCCTGGCGATACAGGCCACCACGCTGTAGGTTTATTGTTAGTTGCCCCTTCTTTGAGAACCGTATTATTATTCACCAGCTCTTCGGGAGTCCACACTTCAGCTGGTGTACCGCCCCAATTGCTACCGATCAATCCAATTGGAACATCTAAATCTTCGTTGAGGTGTTTACCAAAATAATAACCTACTGCGCTAAAATTCTTTATGGCGTTACTGTCACAAACTGACCAATTACCTTCATTATTATCCTGTGGTGTTTGAGAAGTTGTTTTAGGGATATTAAACAATCGAATATTACGTGTGTTTAGTTGGGAAAACTCATCCTTTATACTTGTGATACCTTGATTGTATGACCACTCCATATTAGATTGACCGCTACAGACCCACACCTCTCCGATCAATATATTTTCAAGGACTATTTTATTATTTCCTTGAAGCGTAATACTGTAAGGTCCGCCTGCTTGTGGCGTCTGGATATCGATCTGCCATTTTGCATTTCCGTCGGCAACGTTTTCGCTAACCTTATTATCCCAAGAAGTAGTGATTTTAATCTTTTCACCCGGCTCTGCCCATCCCCATAGCTTAGTCGTGGATTTTTGTTGTAGGACCATATTACTCCCTAAAATATTAGGAAGACGAATTTTTGCATACGATGTCGCTGTGAACAAGAAAAGGATACCAACTAGCAAGTATTGTTTCATTTTTTTATTATTTAGAATTTAGGTTGCATATCTTCTATTCTCAGTACATTAAAAAGTAGGTTTTATAGTAACAGAAATAGGGTAAGCAGTTGCAATAGCAAATGATTATAAAAGTAAATATAAATGATTTAAATCAAATAAAGTATAAAAAAAGAAGCTCCAATTCTAGAACATACTATCCACAAAGTAAGTCGTTCAGCATGTTTAAACTCTTTTTAAAGTGACAAATACCTCATTAGGGTACCCTTTTGATAAAAAATAAAGACTTGTGTGAAACAACAGGAGTAGGTTTTATAAAAGAAAAGGATCTGAAGAATTAACTTCAGATCCTTTTTCGGTACCCGGAGCCGGGATCGAACCGGCACGGTTTCCCACTAGTGTTTGAGACTAGCGCGTCTACCAATTCCGCCATCCGGGCGGTCCGTTCAAACAAGTATTTCGTTGTTTGGAGTGATGCAAATGTAGATATTCTTTTGATATATGCAAAATAAAAATGCACCTAAACAAGAAAATAACTGATTATGAACGACTTTATTTTTTTAATAAAAAAATAAAGATCACAAATATCGACAGGTTTATAATCTTTATCGGATATTGATTCTCAATCAAGCCAAATGATAATAGTAAGCTTGAACTACCTTATGGAGCAATGCTATAAACTCGCAATTTTCATTTCAGGGTTTTCCTTTCCATTATGACATGTTTTACATGAAATTGCCTTGATCTCCCCTTCCTTATTTGCTCTATGGAAATATTTTTTATTGATCTTGGCTGTCATCTTCATCATGTCACGTGCTATACTTTTATGCTTATTCTCGTCACTCGCAAATTCCATTTTCTTAGGATCATCTTTTGAAGGAGTATGGCAGAATCCACATTTGACTCCCAAGGAGCTATTAAATTCGCGCATCACTAACTTTAACTCATCTGGAGTTATATTTTTAGGGAGTACTTTTAGATTGGTAAACTTTTCTTCCTTTGGTTTTTCCTGATTGGGAATAAAAGCACTTAAAGTCATCGCAGTTGCAATCACTGCAGTAACTAAGGATATTTTCCTGTATTTAAAATTAAACTTCTTCATTTTTCTTCTTCTTCTTTTAATAACTAAATGTAAAAAAAAGAACAACGAATAACCTATGATAAAATGAAATTAATATGACAATACAGTAGATTGTTACAATATTGACTTTTGCACCGTAACCAGTTAAGGTGCAAAAAGAAAGCGCCCGATAAAATATCGCGCGCTTTCAAGATGTATCAATTTAAATTATACCTAATTTACCAATTCTTAGCTAATGAACAACAGTTCGCGAAGTTTCGGTAATGGCCATTTTTGATCATCAACAATTTTCTCTAATTTATTGACATGGTAACGAATCTCATCAAAATAAGGTTTAACAACCTCATCATATGCGATTGATTTTTCACGCATATCTTCGATTTGATTTGCATTTTTACGTTCTTTACGCATCGCCTCTGTTTTCTCAAGAACAGTATTAACGTGTAATGAAATACGCTCTAAGAAGTTAAACTGAGAGCTATATGCCTCTTTTCCGAATCCTAGATCTTTCAGACCTTGTACGTTTTTGATCAATTCGTTTTGATAGATCAAACATGCAGGAGCAATCTGATTATTGACGATATCTTCAATAACACGAGCTTCGATCTGAAGTTTTTTGTAAAAGTTTTCCAACAAAATTTCATGACGTGCTTCACTTTCACGTTTTGTATAAATACCTAATTTCTCAAATAACTCGATCGACTCTTCTTTTACGTAAACGTCTAAAGCTTTCGGAGTAGATTTGCTATTCGACAAGCCTCTTGCCTCAGCTTCTTTCTCCCACTCTTCGCTATAACCATTACCTTCAAAACGGATTGATTTAGAATCTTTGATGTATTTACGCACAACATTCAATAATGCTAAATCTTTCTTAATGCCTTTTTTAATTTGCTTATCAACTTCGATCTTAAATTCGATCAATTGATTCGCAACAATAACATTTAATACGGTCATTGGTAATGCAGAGTTCGCAGAAGAACCTACAGCTCTAAATTCAAACTTATTACCTGTAAAAGCAAATGGGGAAGTACGGTTACGATCTGTATTATCCAATCTCAATTCAGGAACTTTAGGAATACCATGCCATAAGTTCGCTTCAGATTTTACTTTTTTAGCAACACGAGCCGATTCAACTTCTTCTAAAAGATCATCTAACTGAGAGCCTAAGAAGATTGAAATAATAGCAGGAGGAGCCTCATTTGCACCTAAACGGTGATCATTACTTGCACTAGCAATCGATGCACGTAATAAATCCGCATGTTCATAAACAGCCTTAATGGTATTAACAAAGAATGTCAAGAACATTAGGTTATTTTTTGGAGTCTTACCAGGAGACAATAAATTAACACCTGTATTGGTAATCAAAGACCAGTTATTATGTTTACCAGAACCATTGACACCGCTATAAGGTTTCTCGTGTAATAACACTTTGAAATGGTGACGCATTGCCACTTGGTCCATTAAATTCTGTAACAATTGGTTATGATCAATTGCTAAGTTGATTTCCTCATACATAGGCGCACACTCAAATTGAGAAGGAGCAACCTCGTTGTGACGAGTTTTTAATGGAATACCTAATTTCAAAGCTTCATTTTCCAAATCGACCATGAATGCTAAAACACGCTCAGGGATCGCTCCGAAATAATGATCATCCAATTGTTGTCCTTTTGCGGACATATGACCGAATAAAGTACGTCCTGTCAATTGTAAATCTGGACGTGCATTATATAAAGAAAGATCAACTAAAAAATATTCTTGTTCAATACCCAAAGAAGCATTTACTTTTGTAATTTGTTTATCGAAGTATTGTGCTACCTCAGTAGAAGCTTTGTCAATAGCACTTACAGCTTTTAACAAAGGAGCTTTATAATCTAATGCCTCGCCTGTGTATGATACAAAAACTGTTGGGATACATAATGTTTTACCTGAACCTGTTTCATAAAGGAAAGCTGGTGATGAAGTATCCCAAGCTGTATAGCCACGTGCCTCGAATGTATTACGAATACCTCCATTTGGAAAACTTGATGCATCAGGCTCTTGCTGTACCAAAGCATCTGCGGTAAACTTCTCAATAGCTTCACCATTATCATCCGGCTCAAAGAAAGCATCGTGCTTTTCAGCAGTAGATCCTGTCAAAGGTTGGAACCAGTGTGTATAATGCGTAGCACCATTAGATAGTGACCAACTTTTCATCGCCTGTGAAATATGCTCCGCTAAATCACGAGAAATTGCACTTCCATCTTCGATTGCCTGTGCTAATTCCTTGTAAGAGTTTTTAGGAAGATAATCTTTCATCTTCGCAATTGAAAAAACATTCTTACCGTAAATATCGGTAGCTTTTTTAGTTTCTACTTTTAAAGAAGCATTTTTGCGAGATACAGCTGCTTCGACAGATTTAAATCTTAAGTTAGACATTATGTGATTGAGATTTTAAGTTTTTTTATACCCTATTTTTGATCTTTCCATCAAATTACTTTGTAAAAGTATGTTGTTTTCAATAAAAATTGAAATTTTTTTTAATATTTTTATTGAAAACCTTAAAAAATTACAATTAGACATAAAAAAAAGAGCTTATTTGTAACAAATAAGCTCTTTTTAAAATTATTCACTAGAAAACCCCCAATCGATTCCTTTTTCTTTTGCGGGAACTCCAGATTTCAACCATTTCGGAGCAGGCGCTCCTTTTAAATAGTGATCAAAAAACTGTTGCTCTCGTATTTGAATATCTTTTCTATTCTGTCTTAACAACAAATTATGTTCGTCACCATTGTAATTAAGCATCCAAACAGGTTTTTGTAAGCGTCTTAATGCCGTAAACATTTCGATGCCTTGGTACCATGGCACTGCTCCATCATTATCATTTGCCATAATAACGACTGGTGTTGTCACTTTATTCAAATGAAATAAAGGTGAATTGGCTAGATAAGCTTCTTGCCCTTCCCATAGGGTCTTACCAATTCTACTTTGTGTATTTTCATACTGAAACTGACGGGACATGCCTGTTTGCCAACGAATACCCCCATACGCTGAAGTCATATTCACAACTGGAGCACCTGCCCAAGCTGCTGCATACATATTGGTAGCTGTTATTAAATGCGCCACTTGGTAGCCTCCCCAGCTTTGTCCTTGGATACCCATTTTAGATGAATCTACCCAATTATTCTGCGCCAGATGCTTCATTCCTGAATTAATATATTCTTCCGCAGATTTACCAGGCTCACCTGTAACATATGAAATATCAGGCGCAAAAACCAAATAACCATTACTTACAAAATAAGGTATATTCAAACGAGACGGTGTGGGCGCCGGCGCTTGGTAACTATATAGTCCTTCTGATAATTTTTCATAGAAATAAGCAATAATTGGATATTTCTTATTCGGATCAAAATCTTCCGGTTTGTACAGAATACCTTCTGCAGCATGACCAGCAGGTGTAGTCCATTGTACCAACTCCGCGGTTCCCCAATTGTAATTCGCTTGCTGCAGATTCAACTCGGTCAATTTTTCTTCCTTTTTAAACGTATTGCTATTCACATATAAATCAGGACTATTGACATAATCTTCTTTTGAATAAATCAGATATTTCTGATCTTCGGATGCTTGTAAATTTCTAAAAACCTTTGGTGCCATCAAGATCTCTTTTGGATCTTTCCGCTTACCTCTCAATTCATAAAAACCATTCTCTTTGGTCTTTTCATTAAAAGCAGTTAGCAAAACACGTTGACGCTCATCAAGTGTGTTGGATTTCCACTTGCTATTTCGCGGATGTGTTAAGTTCTTATAACGCAATACGGTACTGGATACCCTTCCATATCCATTTGTGGCTAAATATTTATCCGATCCATCTAAAGCGAAATACCAGATATCATATTTATCATAAACATATACTCCTTTATTGTCGGCTCCCCAAGCGGCCATACCATAGCCTTCTGGTTTTGCCGGCATATCATTATCCTCATCGACAAAGGATACAGGAAGACCATCATTTAATATCGACACTTTTTTGGAGGCAATTTGATACGAATACCAATTGCCACTATCCTGATTAAAATACAGCACATACTGACCATCTGGTGATAAAACAGCTTGTCCTGATAAATTTTCAGCTACCAACTGACGAGCACCAGAAACGGTAGAGACGACATATACATCCTGTTTGCTCCTATAATCCCACTGCGTAGATACTCTACGTCCATAATCAGTGGTTGCCAAAACATATTCTTGGTCGGCTTCAATTGTTGTACGTACTGGATTAAATTTCTCATCAACTAGAGGAATCACACGATTATTCTGTTGCGGATAAAATACACTCAAATAGCTTTGAGCAAGATCTTTTTTAAGATTGACTAATTGCTGCGGCTGTAAGTAATCATCCTGCCAATGCCAAACGTCTACTTTCGCATGCTCAAAATCCACTAATGTCGTATCCTTAACTCTAGGTATAGGTGCCAATCCTAAAAATAATTTCTGCCCATTTTTACTGAATTTTAACTCTCCATCTCCACTTACTGCCCAATTTGCAGGTACTCCTGAAGTATTTTTCTGAACAGCAATGCGCGCTGAATCAAGCTGTGCAGTATAATAATAAAGATTAAACTCTTTTAATAAAGATTTTTCAGCAGTTTTATCTCCTAAATAGACCAATTGATTGCCAAGATCGTCAAAAGTGAAGTTTTTATACGTTCCGTGACCATTTGTAATCTTTTTTAATGTTTTATTGGTCAAATCATATAAATAAACACCTGCAATATTGGATGTAGAATCTTTAGCTTCAGTTTTTTTGGTAAAAACCAGCTTGTTTCCCGCTTTATTAAAGTCGTATTGATCTACCTGTTGAAAATTAACCGTATCACCTGTTGCTAGATCATATACATGCAATGTGCTGATTTTAGTTGCTTTTTTAGTCTTTGACGTCGCGGTGTCTGTAGGAGCTATCCCTTTATCATCCGTTAAGAATCCAAAGTAACCATTAGCTTCCTCAGCCAATTTATAAGATTTAACTTCTGCATACTTTAAAAGCTTTCCAGTCGCTACCGTAAAAATAGCAAGTGAATCTTTCGGCATTTCTTCCGGTTTCTTTTTCTTAATTTTCGCTTGGCGTGTATCAGCAAACTTAGGCTTTATCAATGAAATGACATGCGTTTCATTATTGGTCAAACGGGCATTATATCCCCTTGGTAATGCAAGTATGGATTTGTTTAAATTATCCTTGACATATAAGGCTCCATCTCCCTCCTGTGGCAGTACTTGAAATGTGATGTATTTTCCACTACCACTTATTTCACTTGCATTCAAACTTTGCCATCCATCATAAACCGTATGGTTAAGCGGTTGCTTTTGAGCGAATAAAACGGCTCCATGCATTGCTAACAACCCTATAAGAATGATTTTTTTATTCATTATTTATTACTTATATCAACAAATTGATTCAAAAACTGCAAATTATCTATTTAAATTCAAAAATAACAGTTTTTTTTGGTATCATGATTGCTACATAGTAAGTCGATAAAACGTTAAATAACCTGATTAGAATAATGATTATGAAATACAATCCAATTATAATAGCACTTATTGCAGGTATTGTTATTATTGCAAGTGCATGCCTTTTTAGCAATGCATACCGTTACAAATTCAAATCTTCACAAACGATTACCGTTAATGGAAATGCTAAAAAAGATTTTGAATCTGATTTAGTAAAATGGAATGCCAGCTACAGTCGTAAAAATTTCGATTTAAAAGGCGCATCAGATCAATTAGCTGAGGATCGTGAGCTGGTTCGCAATTTTTTGATCGCACAGGGTTTAAAAGCTGAAGAGATAAGATTTGAAGCTGTTAATATTAATAAAGAATTTGAATACCACACAGATGGTAAAGGCAGTAGCTATAATACGTTTTCTGGATATACCTTATCGCAAACTGTTGGAGTGGAATCAAAAGATCTTAACAAAGTCGATAATGCATCTCGCGAAATATCAACGTTAATCTCTCAAGGGCTTGAATTAAGTTCAAGTACACCCAACTACTATTATTCTAAGCTGGAAGATTTAAAATTAGAACTCATTTCTCAGGCTTCTAAAAATGCACACCAACGTGCACAGAATATAGCGTCCGAATCTGCCTCCACTTTAGGTCAATTGGTAAAAGCTGATTTAGGCGTTTTTCAGATAACTGGTCAAAATGATAACGAAGAATTTTCTTATGGTGGTGCATTCAATACAACATCTCGAAAAAAGACTGCAAACATTACTGTAAAAGCGAGCTATTTACCATTATAAAGTATAAAATGATATTTTCAAAGCCATTTAGTCTTAAATCAAGAGAAAAATTCACAAGAAAAACGCTATACAATAAATTGTCTATCAAGAAAATAGCATAATTTAAAACGACTTCCAAAACTTTTCATGATAAAAAAAATCGTCAACGGATTAAACTTATCGTATACAGATCGCTCTAACCTGATAATAATACACATGTAAAAATAATATATATGAAAAAGTTAATGTTAAAAACAGGTATGATCGTTGCTACTTTATTAATTTCGATATCCGCTATGGCACAGACATTACTTAAACAAGACGTAAATGTATTTCCAGCACCAGAAAAAGGGATGGTAAAATATGTCATTGAAGTCCCTCATGCAGGAATCGATGGTGATAATAATAAAAAGATTGAGTTTTTTGCTGGCAAATATATGGAGACCGACGCGTGTAACAGTTACTTCTTAGCCGGTGATTTTGAGAAAAAAGATCTGCAGGGATGGGAATATAATTACTATGTTTTCAAAACAAATGGAAATGTAGCTTCGACTCAAATGCTTTGCCAGGGTGAAAAAAAGAACAGCTTTGTACAGGCTAAATCTGTTATAACCGATTACAATGGAAGAATGCCAATCGTTATTTACGCACCAGAGGGTTATGAAGTAAAATTCAAAATTTACAAAGCTGAGCCTGAAACTTACCAGGCCGCTGAGGTTCCTCTAAAAAAAGCGAAATAGTTAAACGCAATATAAAATAAAAAACGCTCTTCAATTAAATTTGAAGAGCGTTTTTGTTAATTAACAACTTTGACGTAAACGATTATTTTAAAAATTTACGCAAGGTAGAAAGTGTAAAGTCTGTTTTTGTTTCGTCTGAAAGTTTTCCAGATAATGCACCAATCTGGTAATCATTGAAACCAATTGTACTCGCTCCAATCGTTTCTAAATTCATATTTTTCAAATATCTACCTTCATTTTCACCTACAAAATACAACTGTGAATCTTTAGCTTTAATTTGAACGCTTTCATAATTATTCTTTGCAAAATTCACATTGGAACTATCTAAATCGAAATTCAAGTGATTTAAATTGAATGAAACTGGGCTATCTTGCTCTCCGTTATTAATAGCAAATTGCGAATACTTCAGTATAAAATTCAATTTGTTGATTTGCGTTCCATTATTCATAACAAATCCTGAAAGTTTGTTTCCTACGATCGTTAATTCATCTTGTTTAGTGGAAAATTCATTGACCATCAAATTTGTTAAATCTATCTGCTCTAGATTGGGTGTAAAGATATAAATTGGCGTATTATAGTAATTGCCATAAAAATTGAACTTAATACTTAACTGTCCATTCTCATCCGATTTAATTGTTAACCGTTCAGCATCCTCTTTTGCTATTTTCACAGCACGCTTATCACTCTTGATCACATATAATCTGATAGGGATAATATAGTTTAAACTATCACTTCCAGTAATGCTGACCTTTTTAAAGTTATTACTTTTAACGGTTTTAAGATACGTGTCTTTCGTATTTGGATCTTTTCCCTCTTGGTTCAGTATTTTATTATACACGTTTATATCGATACTATTATGCCCCACGATATAGGAGGTCGTGACTGTAGGAATAATAAGTAGCGCTATCCCCAAGCCTATCAATAATTTAGTACTCAGTTTCATAATTCGTTATTTTTAAAATTTTGTTCGATAAAGTTGTGGTAACGCTGTTTTAATTCATCTAAGCTAATTTCTAGTAAATAAATATTTCTAAAAAATGGAAAAAGATCTTCTTCTAAAAACACCGCTTTTCGATATGCCTTCACATTACTTACAGAAGCATCAGTTACAAAAAAACCAACTCCTCGTCTGTTCACTACTATTTCCTTTTGCTGTAACAAGTCATAAGTCCGCATTACTGTATTTGGATTTACTTCCAATTGTACCGCCAACTCCCGTACCGAAGGAAGTTTATCATCCACTTTCCACGTCCCCAACAGAATATGATCACATACATAAGCTGCTATCTGAAGATAAATGGCTTTATTAGCATTAAAATCCATACTAAACCTCCTTTTCTTTTAATCTCAAGAATGCTACCCCCCAAAAAACTAATGTTAAAATAATTCCTATCGCCATAATGAGCTGAAATACATGGATTTCATCTTGAAAAGCATTTCCTCCAACTTGAATGGTATCTTTAGTAGTTAATTTCATCACATAAATAAATGAAATCATCCAGATCGCTATATATATAATCATGGTAATAGCAGTTTTAATATATTGAAAGTTTTTATAGGCAATAGAACCCAGTAAAAACAAAGCGTTCAATAAGAATGGTAGGAAATATAAATAATGTAAGTACTTCCATTTTTCCAATTTGAAGAAATAAAGCCAATGGTCTGTTATCACTGTTTCACCAGTAGAATAAGTTTTGGTTATTATCGAAGAACCTGTACTTCTTAAATAAGATACAAAGGCCAGATCAATTAAATAGAAAAGTAAAAAGTAAGCCCCTAAACTCACAATAACAGTATAAAAAATAGCTGCAAGAAATTTTTCTAAACGAGAAGCTGGCATCATTAATTCAAAGATGGCTTTTGTTTTTTGGCCTAGGTCAGAGAAATAACTGCTAGAGACAACAGTGATAAAGAATAAACCCAAAATGAAAAATAAAGGAACTCTAAAATTGAGCAAATATTCTCCAGTAGCATTTCCAAATTTTAGCTCTTCAAAATATCTAGAAAAATAGAAACTATAAAAAGCTATAAAAACTCCAGCAATAATAATTAGTGACATCAAATAAATGCGTCCGACAGAAATCCACTGCCGGCGAATCAATGCACACAAGCGATTAACATTAAATACGTTCGACATCTTCAGTAACATTTAAAAGGTTTGTAATCAATTCTTTTTTCTGTAAAACAGCATTAAACAACAGTTCCAGATCTAATTTCGAGTCTTCTCCCATCGCATTCAACTGTATGGTATTAAAACCACCTAATGCAGGTTCTGAATAAAGCACATCATCGTTCAACTCAGGTACTTTTTTAAAGCTGATATGATCCGTAATACGATTAACATTAGCATTTAATACCACCCGATGTTCATCCAATAGAATAACCGCATCGATCAGGTTGTCGAGATCACGTACTTGATGTGTCGAAATAATAACACAGCGGTCGTCGGCAATAGCCGAGGCCATAATTTTGCGAAATTGCACTTTAGAAGGAATATCTAGACCATTAGTAGGTTCATCCATAATCATGATTTTGGTATTGGAAGCCAAACCAAATGATATGATATATTTCTTCTTTTGCCCATAACTCATATCTGCAAGCTTCTGTTCGATCGGAATTTCAAACTCTCTGATCAGTTCTTGAAAATATGCATGATCAAACTTTGGATAAAAAACGGCATTCGCTTTTACAAAAGTTGCGGATTTCACTGCTGGTAAGTGAAATTCCTCAGGAATAAAACTGATTTCCTGAAGCAGAGCAGGTTCGCGTTTACAAGGATCATGCTGTAACACTTCAATCGTACCACTTACAGGATAGACCAAACCGGCCATATTCTTCAGTAACGTCGACTTGCCTGCACCATTTTTCCCCAATAGACCATAAATATGCCCTTCCTGTAAATGAATATCCATATTTTTAAATAATGGTCGCGATTTGCTGTAGCTGAAATTTAGGTTTTTAATAGTTATCATACTACTGTATTATTTAATTAATACACTAATATAGAAAGGAAAAATAAGAATGCAAATTATTTTGTACTTTTTATTAAAGAAATAAAAGAAAACGCAAAAAATTTTAAATATAATATTAGAAATAAGAAGCCTACCCTTTTGATTTCTAACATTATATTGAAAAGATTAGCGATCGTTATAAGAAGTAATTATGCCGAACAAATTAGGTGCAAACAAAAGACCGTTTCTCTATATAAGAAAAACGGTCTTTTACCTTCGATAAAGAAGTTTATGTTAAAGATAGGAACCTTTCATTTAAATGAGTACTGTCACTTAACAATATTCTCTAAACTCAGTAGTATAACCTTCAGCCCATATGTATGTATGATAATATATCTAACCTGATCGCTACTATACATTACATCTTTTAATAATCATTGCAGAAGCACCACCGCCACCATTACAAATTGCTGATAACCCATACTGTCCTCTCTCCTGCTCAAGCACACTTGTTAAGGTTACTAAAATTCTGGCGCCCGAACACCCTAGAGGGTGACCTAAAGATACTGCTCCCCCATAAACATTCATCCTTTCCAATGAAATATCCAGCAAACGGGCATTTACTAATACTACAACAGAAAAAGCTTCATTAAATTCAAAAAAGTCAATATCAGACAATTCTAGATCTGCTTTTGCTAATACTTTTTTCACGGCGAGACTAGGCGTCGTTGTAAACCATTCCGGTTCCTGTTCCGCATCAGCATATGCAATGATTTCAGCTAAAGGCTGTAAACCCAATGCTTCCATTTTCTCACCGGACATGAGTAATAATGCCGCAGCTCCATCACTTAAAGTAGAAGCATTTGCTGCAGTAATCGTTCCGTCTTTTTGAAAAGCTGGTTTCAAAGTATAAATTTTCTCAAAATTGACCTGCGTAAATTCTTCATCTTGCTTGACAACAACTTCTCCTTTTCGGGTAGAAACTGTTATCGGAGCCACTTCTTTATCAAACTTTCCCTCTTTCCAGGCATCACGGCTTCTGGTATAGGACGATACCGCATAGGCATCCTGCTCTTCTCGGTTAATACCATATTTAATGGCACACAGCTCCCCAAAAACTCCCATTGCGTCTTGCGAATAAGCGTCACTCAGTCCATCTTTCTGTACTCCGTCTACTAAACTTTGATGACCGTATTTCGCTCCCCAACGTGTTGTAGGTGCATAATAAGGTACGCGACTCATACTTTCCATACCGCCAACAAGTACCACATGAGCATCACCCAATAAAATAGCCTGTGCCCCTAATGCTACCGCCTTCATTCCACTTGCACAAACCTTATTAATAGTAGTCGCAGGAATATCATCGGGTAAACCTGCATATTTTAAAACCTGGCGAGCGGGAGCTTGTCCCAAATCAGCTTGTAGGACACAGCCCATTAATAATTCATCCACTTCTTTGCCATCAACAGCAACTTGACTCAAAACTGCTTTAACAGCTTGAGCACCCAATTCTGTCGCGCTCAAAGTGGATAATCCTCCTCCAAAGCTTCCTATTGCGGTACGTTGCGCCGCGACAATAAATACTTTCTTAGTCATCGTTTATTATTTTGGTTATCTATGCTACTACCTTGTTTTATCTAGAAGTCAGATCCGGTTTCCCCCGAACTGCGAATCCCAATTGACCTACGAAGAAAACAAACAGTAGAGCGTTATCATAAAGTTATATTTAAAGGTACAAAAAATAGTAAACAGTAAATGAATCGGTTAAACAGAAATCTTTAATAAGCTTATAAATGAGCCTAAAACACTTAAAACAAGCGAACAGTCTCCCATAAAAACAAGTTACCATAAAAATTAACTTTCAAATAAATGGAAACGTCAGCTTTTTAATTTAAATTAGCTTCAACTTATTTGGATCACCAAATCCAAAAGAGAAAATATAACCAATAAAACTTGATAGCATATGCAAGCAACACAATTGACAGTTGAGCACCACGTATTTCGCGAAAGTTTAAAAGCATTTATCCGTAAAGAGATCCTGCCTTATATTGACCAATGGGAAGAAGAAGGTAAAATAGATCGTGCCATTTGGAAAAAAATGGGTGACATGGGCTTTACAGGACTCAACTATCCTGAAGTTTATGGGGGGCTCGACCTTGATTTTTATTATTCCATGATTCTGTGCGAAGAGCTCTCTCAGTGCTTTTCGGGAGGATTCACGATAACAGCATTAGTCATTCAATATATGTCAGCCCCATACTTACTCAAGTATGCCTCTGAAGAATTAAAAGAAAAATATTTAAAAGGTGTTATTGCTGGAGATTTGGTCAGTGCAGTAGCTATTACAGAACCAGGTGCTGGATCTGATGTACAAAAAATCCAAACAACTGCTATCCGGGAAGGTGATTATTACATTGTTAACGGTTCGAAAACCTTTATCACCAATGGTTACTATGGCGATTTTTTTATTACTGCTGTTAAAACCGATCCGACCAAAGGTAGTAAAGGTATCAGTTTGCTCTTGATCGACCGTCATGCTTCAGGAGTAACTGCAACCAAAATCAATAAAATGGGCTGGCATGCTTCTGATACAGCAGAATTGGGTTTTGATCAGGTAAAAGTCCCCATTTCACATTTAATAGGTGAAGAAGGTGCAGGTTTTAGTTACCTGATGGACGGACTACAGCTGGAACGCCTGACCGCAGCAATCCATAGCATTGCTACAGCAGATTCTGCCTTACAGTATACCCTAGAATATATTAACAAACGTGAAGTATTTAAGCATAAACTGCAAGATTTCCAAGTAGTAAGACATCGCGTCGCACAAATGGTTGCAGATATCGCTACAACAAAAGCATTTATATATGCTTGTTGCGATTTGCAACAACTTGGAAAATATGCGGTTAAAGAATGTTCGATTGCGAAACTACAGGCGAGTGAGCTTGCGGTTCGTATTGTAAGCCAATGTTTTCAACTTTTTGGTGGTTATGCCTTTACAGAAGATTTCAAAATAGCCCGTCTGTACCGTGATATAAGAGTCGGTACCATTATCGGGGGAACATCTGAAATCATGTTGGAAATTATTGCTAAAATGACAATTGATAAAGTCAATTATCAATCCAAGTCCGATAAAACAATTTCTTCTAATTAATTAAACTCTATACTGCAACTCCCCATAAGGGAATATAACACTTAAAAAAATGCAGAAAATTAATCCTACATATTTTACTTATTTCTTAAGTGAAAGAGATGAACAGGGAGTCGTATTGATTAGCCCCTTAATTTCTACAGAAACTATCCATGGAAATGATTTAGAGCGATTAGAAGAATTTGTGACCATCATCCGTGATCAGATTGATCTCACTGAAGTAAAAGGAATAATATTCAAAAATCCACTTATAGGCCAAGCTATTAACTATGATATTTTACTTCAACAAGCATCAGATGAAAATTCATTTAAGCTACGTTTGAAATCACTCCTGTCAAATTTTAATGAGCTTAACCAACAAAAGAAACCAATTGTCGGTCTAATGGACAGTGATTGTATGAGTTTACAGCTTTCGACACAACTATGGGCACACTGCCGGATTGCCCTTGAGCAGATAAAAATAGGATTTCCAGAAGTCAACTATGGATTATTTCCAGGGTTTGGTGCCACGATACAAATAACAGAGATACTTGATGCACAAGATGCTCTTCCATTGGTGCTACAGGCTAAAATAATCACAGCACAAAAAGCTAAAGAAATAGGTTTAATCGATCTCATTTCTTCAAATATAGATCATGCAATCTTTCTTGCCAAAACATGGATCTTAGAACATGTGCATGAACAGGCTCGGAAACCAACTCCACCATGGGATGGAGCACAATGGGATAATCTTACCGTACCCATCAAAAAACGTAACCTAGGAATTAAGCCAAATATAGACAACTGTATGGCAGTTATTTATCAAAAACACAATCTTTCAAAACAAGAAGCACTCCGTATTGAAATAGCGTATTTTATCCAGACCCTGCGCGATCCTATTACCTGCAGTATCATCCGGACCCAGTACTTCGGTATAAATGAAGCTACAAAAGCTACAGATCCATTAGTCCATACCCCTTTCGAGTTACAAAGGATGGCAATATTAGGCGCTGGAATGATGGGATCTGGAATTGCATTCGAAGCTGCCCGATCAGGAATTGATATTATCTTGAAAGATGTGACTTTACAACAAGCAGAGCAAGGAAAAAAATATGCAGAAAAAGTATCAGCAAAATGGGTGGAACTGGGAAAAATGAATGAAGAAAAAAGACAGGCTCTCCTCTCCCGAATCTCCCCTACAGATCAGACAAAAGATTTTGGAGAAGTTGATCTCATTATCGAAGCTGTGTTTGAAGACAAAAATCTTAAGGCGGCTGTCAGTACTGAAACACTTCCTTTCCTAAATAATAATGGTTTTTTTGCTTCGAATACCACATCATTACCCATCAGTGAATTGGCTTTAGTAAGTCCGAAACCAGAAAACTTTATTGGAATGCATTTTTTTTCACCTGTAGATCGAATGGCTTTAGTAGAAATCATACGCGGGAATCAGACAAGTAAACAAACCCTGTCTAAGGCTCTACAAGTAGTCCGTCAACTGGGAAAGATTCCAATTGTTGTACATGATGGCCCTGCATTCTTTACTTCCCGTATTTTTTTCAACTACCTACTGGAGGCAGTGACGATGCTGTTGGAAGGTATTCCTGCATCTCTCATTGATGAACAGGCAATAAATGCTGGTTTTGCTGTTGGTCCTTTGGCAGTTCTTGATGAAATTTCGCTATCGCTTATGCTGCATGTATACGACCAGCTACCCCATCTACATCCAAGCCAGAGGCGATGTTATGATTACTTAAAAAAACTTGTGGATAGTGGACGAAATGGACGAAAATCCAATCGAGGTTTTTATGACTATGAAATTGCATCTGGAAAAAAAACAATTTGGCAAGATTCGAATTTACCGACCTTAACTACATTGCCCGAAACCATCAACATTCAGGATCGATTATTACATGTTATGGCATTGGATAGTTACCGATGCTTAATAGAAGGGATACTCGACAGGCCGATCGATGGCGATATCGGCGCTACCTTAGGGATTGGCTATCCCATTCATACTGGCGGTGTCTTTGGTCATATAGACCAAGTTGGACTCCAAAAATTTGTAAAAGACTGTCAGCGTTTTGAGCGACTAGGTGAACAATGGATGATTCCAACCTCATTACATCAGCTCGCCGCAGAAAATTTCACCTTTTATTTAGGCCTTCAATCCAACTGGCCTATCCAAAAACAAAATTTATAAATTCAAAAAAGGTTTTCATAAAGGTTTTAAAAAAACTTTTATGAAAACCTTCTCTAACTAACTAACTAACTAACTAACTAACTAACTAACTAACTAACTAACTAACTAACTAACTAACTAACTAACTTTATTTCACCATCAAATCAACTAACTGATTAACATCCATATCGATAAAAGTATCGTAATCCAATGTTGCATTTAAGATTTGTTTCTGTTGTTTATCTGCAAATATGCGGGCCAAATTAATCCTGTATTTTTCAATCAGTTTAGGAATACCTTCATCGCGGCGGCGTGGATGCCCTATTGGATATTCAACCAAAATTTCAGAGAGCTTTGTTCCATCATTTAATGTAATCGTCAATCCATTTGCAATTGCCCTTTTTTCAGGATCATGATAATCTTCTGTTAATTTAGAATCTTCGATACAATTCATTTTATCACGCAAAACATCAATTCGAGGATCCATAGCTATCCGATCTTCATAATCTTCTGCTGTCAATCGGCCATAGATCAAAGGTACCGCAATCATATATTGTATACAATGATCTCGATCAGCAGGATTATGAAGTGGCCCCTTTTTATCAATAATGCGAATAGCAGCTTCATGGGTCCTAATTTCTATATGCTTAATAGACTCAACAGTTTTCCCTATTGCTTTAAGTTGATCATGCAGCAACATGGCGGCCTCAACGGCTGTCTGAGAATGGAATTCAGCAGGAAAAGAAATCTTAAATAAAACATTTTCCATCACATAAGAACCATAAGCTCGCTGAAATTGGAATTCCTTTCCTTTGAACGAAACATCATAAAATCCCCACACTGGAGCCGTTAATACTGAAGGATATCCCATTTCCCCTGTCTTGGCTATCAATGCTAACTTTACAGCACGTGATGTTGCATCGCCTGCTGCCCAAGATTTACGGCTACCTGTATTGGGTGCATGACGATATGTTCGCAGTGCCTGCCCATCAACAAATGCCAGTGAAACAGCATTGATCAATTCATCACGACTTAATCCCAACAATTTACCAACCACAGCTGTGGAAGCTACTTTAACAAGAATGACGTGATCTAAGCCCACTTTATTAAAAGAATTTTCCAAAGCAAGAACACCCTGAATCTCATGTGCCATGATCATTGCTTCCAAGACTTCCCTTGCTTTTAAAGGTTTTTCACCCATAGCAATACGGGTTCTACTCAACCAATCAGCCGTTGCTAAAATGCCTCCTAAGTTATCCGAAGGATGTCCCCATTCTGCCGCAAGCCAAGTATCATTAAAATCCAACCAGCGCACAATTGTACCGATATTAAAAGCAGCCTGTATCGGATCTAATTGGTAGTTTGTTCCAGGAACTTTCGCACCGTTTGGCACAATGGTACCAGATACCACCGGACCTAACAATTTTGTACAGGCAGGGTAAGTGAGCGCTTCAAAACCGCATCCTAATGTATCCAAAAAACAGTAAAATGCAGTTCTCCATGCAACTTTGCTTTCAATCTTATATTGAAGTACATAATCTGCAATATCAGCCAAGACCTGATCAACCGGTGGTCGTTCATTCGAAATTTGTGATGCCATTTTTTCTAAAAAACTATTCGTAAATATTAAATTTCAATTGTTGTGTTCATTTGTATATTTTCTCACATTACCTTTCAGAAATAGGAATATAAGGTCTATTTTCTGGTCCGATATAGTGAGCACTAGGTCGAATGATCTTCCCGTCCTGACGCTGTTCAAATACATGTGCCGACCATCCTGTTATCCGTGACAGTACAAATAAAGGGGTAAACATTTCTGTCGGGATACCCATTATATGATATGAAACGGCCGAATACCAGTCTAAATTGGGAAACATTTTCTTTTCTTCCCACATCACAGATTCCAAACGCTCGGCAATGGAATATAGTGTCATATCGCCCGCTTCCTCCGATAGCTCCCTAGCAATACGCTTAATAACCTGGTTACGCGGATCTGAAATGGTATAAACAGGATGACCAAATCCAATAATAACCTCTTTATTCGCTAACCGCTTACGAATATCAGCCTCCGCTTCATCAGCATTGGCATAACGACTCTGTATTTCAAAGGCTACTTCATTAGCACCACCATGTTTTGGTCCCCGCAGGGCACCAATAGCTCCTGCAATACAAGAATAAAGATCCGATCCAGTACCTGCAATAACACGGGCGGCAAAAGTAGATGCGTTAAACTCATGTTCAGCATACAGATTAAGAGACACCTGCATGGCTCTTATCCAAGATGCAGATGGCGGCGTGCCATGCAACAAGTGCAAAAAATGCGCACCCAAAGTTCCATCGGTAGTTTCGACATCAATTTCTCGGCCATGTTGGCTAAAATGATACCAATACAATAAAGCAGAAGCCATAGAGGCCATTAAACGGTTGGCAATATCGCGCGCACCAGCACTTGGATGACTTTCCTTTTCAGGTTGAATACTCCCAAATACTGAAACATAAGTTCGAAGAACATCCATTGCATGAGCAGTTGTCGGCAATTGTTTTAAAACTTTCTGTATCGCGATCGGTAATCCACGTTGACTTATTAATTGTGCCTGATAAGTGGTCAATTGCGATTTAGTCGGTAAATTTCCATAGATCAATAAATAGGCTACTTCTTCAAAACTAGCCTGATCTGCAAGTTCCAAAATATCATAACCTCGATAATGTAAGTCATTACCACTTTTTCCGACGGTGCTTAATGCTGTATTGCCTGCGGCAACACCAGATAATGCGACGCTTTTCTTGGGTTTAAAACCCATTTCATTTGTTTCTGTCATCATGCTTAGTATTGAACAATTGATCTAGTTTATTTTCATATGCATAATAATTAATGCTACGATAAAGTTCTTCACGGGTTTGCATACCTACCAGAACGCCAGCTTGCGTACCATCTTTTCGAATATGCTGATATACATTTTCAGCCGCTTTATTAGCTGCTCGAAAAGCAGAGAGCGGATATAAAATTATTGAAACTCCTACTTGATGTAATTCATCTCGAGTAAACATTGGCGTTTGACCAAACTCTGTAATATTTGCTAAAACAGGCAATTGGGTTGCATCACGAAATCGTCTATATTGGTCCAGTTCATGAACAGCCTCTGCAAAAATAAAATCAGCTCCAGCCTCTTTATAAGCGATAGCTCGATCTAAAGCCGCCTCTAAACCTTCGGATGCTAAAGCATCTGTACGGGCGCCGACTACAAATGTATTATCCGTACGTGCATCCACAGCTGCTTTAATACGGTCCACCATCTCTGTCTTAGATACCAATTCTTTTCCTGGTCGATGTCCACAACGTTTTGCTCCCACCTGGTCCTCCATGTGAACAGCTGCGGCACCAGCCTTGATCAAAGACTGAATCGTACGTGCTATATTAAATGCCGAGGGTCCGAATCCGGTATCGATATCGACCAATAAAGGGACTGGACAAACGTTCGTAATACGCTGCACATCAACCAGTACATCTTCAAGCGTGGTAATACCAAGATCAGGAATTCCCAAAGAACCCGCGGCAACTCCTCCTCCCGATAAATAAATGGCCTGAAAACCTGCTTGCTGAGCTAGCAGAGCATGGTTCGCGTTGATAGTTCCAACCACCTGTAATGGTTTTTCCTGTTGCATCGCTTCTCTGAAAAGAAGCCCTGGAGTTTTTATCATATAATTGGATATTATAAATGAGCCCGATAGCCGAGCAGATGCATTAAACTTTTTATTGTTTAATGTCCAAGAAATTTTCTCCTATATTATCGTACTGAAAAAAGTTCCCTTATTGCTAAAGATAAGAAAAATAATGGTCTTGATCACCATCTTTAATGATCATTTTTCATGTAAATGTTCAAAATACACACTCTCAACAACACCCTCCAAAATATTGATTATCAAAAGTTTTATAATAAAAAAAACATCGATAAAATAATTAAAAAGGCTAAATACTGAGACAACCTGCATATCCACTGGGTCAGATGATGAGCAATAGAATCGGCTATAATTATATTGCTTAGTACTACAAATTTATTTAAGTTTGCTTGTACGCAGTATTTTAATCATAACCCTTATTTAACCTTTTTCAAACCGTTTCACTACATCAATATGAACCTTAAAACTATCGGTTTATTTTTTCTTTTGCTCGCTTTATGCCAGCATAACTACGCTCAAAAAATAACCTTATCTTTTGGCGAAGAAGTACAACTTGAGGATCTACTTTTATCAAAAAAGCCCACGAAAAATTCAATCAACTGGCTAAATGTAAACACAGCCAAAGATACTTGGCGTTTAAATAGAAAATCACTAATATGTACAGGGCTTCCTATTGGTGTCATGCGGTCTGAAAAACTATATGAAAACTTTATTATCCATGTCGAATGGAAGCATATCTATGCAGGAGGTAACTCGGGTATCTTTGTATGGTCGGATGCAGAGCCCGATTCCATAGGAAGACTTCCAGGAGGAGTTGAAGTGCAGATGCTGGAATTGGATTGGGTAAAACAGAATACCAAAGACGGTGTTGTTCCGCCAATCGCTTACGTTCATGGCGAATTATTTGGTGTGGGCGGTGTGGAAACAATACCAGATAATCCACGCGGTACAAGAAGTAAAGCGATAGAGAATCGGGCTAAAGGGAAAGGGGAATGGAATAAATATACGATCATCTGCGTGGACGGTACAATTAAACTAGCTGTGAACGGAAAATTTGTCAATGGTATTCGCAATTCGACTATCAAGAAAGGGTACCTATGTCTTGAATCTGAAGGTTCGGAAATACATTTTAGAAATTTTCAATTAATTGAACTTCCTCCAAGTTTTACCCACATTTCTCAAATCGTAAAAACAATAATACAATAACCACTTAAATTCGTTGCTGCTCTTTTAAAAGCAATTTAAAACAGAAAATTTAACAGCTAAAAATTAAAAATAATTAATTTCTGATCTTAATTGTAAGTTACAAGCAAAAAAAAGAAAACTTTTGATTTCGTTTACTGTTATATAATAAACAACAATCGTTAATTATATAGAAAACTTACGAATCATGAAGAAATTAGCATTACTACTTACAATTATGGGGGGAATAGCTTTCGGCGCAAATGCACAAAAAATCGAAACTGTTCCACAAAGTTCAGCAGATGTTGGAACTGCCCCAATAAAAAAAGGTAACTGGATGGTTGGTGGTTCCTTAGCAAATCTTGGTTATAGTTTTGAAGGAAAAGCATTTAATATCAACGTACAACCTCGAGCTGGTTATTTTGTTTCTGATGGTATCGCGATCGGAGCTCAAGCTAACTTAGGATTTATTGCTGTAAAAGATCATGATAACGAATGGAATTATGGTATTGCACCTTTTGTCAGATATTATTTCCCAGAAGGTTCATCTTCGTCAGGACGTTTCTTCGGACAAGGTGATATTGGTATCGCAGGTAGTTCAGTTGGAAAAGGTGCTTCCTTAGCTTTAGGAGCAAATCTTGGTTATGCACACTTTATTACAAGAACAGTTGCACTTGAGGCTACTGTCGGTTATAACTATACCAAATCGAACGTTAACTTAGGTGAGAAGTCTTCTGGTTTAGGAGTAGGACTTGGATTCCAAATCTATTTACCTGGTCAGAGATAAAAACAGATTTATACACCGTATAAAAAAAGCACATATTCATCTATGTGCTTTTTTTATTCACGTAATTTTTTCATCATAAAACAGACTTCATTAAAGAATCATGAACATAATACGTTCTTAGGTTTTATTGTCATCACAGTCTGTTCATGCCAGCTTGTTGCTACTGGACAACCCAGTTTTTCATTATAATAAATATCAGATACAACATGCTCTTTTTCGATTTTCACCTCCAGCTGAAACATACTGTCCAAATCATTTAAAATACGCTGCTGATACTCCTCTCTTTCAGTTGCCGCAGGTAAAGTAATTTCATAGCAATACAAATACTTCTCCCTCCATAATGCGGAGTCTCCACAATCCTGAGTATGTAAATACTGACACCGATTATCATCATAGATAAAAATACGTGAGACAGGAAAATTTGCCGATAAACCAAACGCAAACAAGTAAAATTCATAAATCGCCATATTGACTAATGAGATTCGAAGTATATCGGCTTTTTCATCGCGCACAACAGCACTGTAAGAATCAAGTCCTTTTAAAGGAGATGTAAACTGTGCATAGTATTGTTCCGGAGGTTTTACTTTTAAAATGCTTTTTAAAGGTTGTTCCCGATTATGAGTTTGAAACTCCTTCATGACACGAGTTTTAAAACGATCTTGCCTTAATGTTTTCATTCTTATTATATGTTTATAAGTTTTTCGTGTAATTAAAAGCTTTAGCTATACTAAGTATGTTCCCAAATCACTTGACTTCCCTATAAAAAATTGAAAATAAAAAACCGACCTACTACATTCACAAATAAACAAGAACATGCATCTATCATAGAGCAAAAAAACTCACTTAAATTTATTGTATCAAGAATAAATAAGTCATGAAGATTTCTCTATCAGTTCTACTTGCCAGACAAGTAGGTCGGAAAAATCATAAGATACTAGCCGTTCACCATCTTTACATAAGCCGTTACAAATATGAAAAACAGACAACATGAAGTTGACAACATGTTGTGAAAGTTGACGACTAGACTTATATTTTTTTTTAAAATGTCATTATCTAACAAATTTTAATATAGCATGCATTTTATATAAATAGTGCATGTAAAAAAATGCGATCAAATCAAATGTCTACATGGCTTCAATCCCACTACTATTAAGATTTCTCGATTGCTATAAATTAATAAAAAATAATGCATACAAGAAAAGGCACCCTATTGGGTGCCTTTTCTTGTATTATAGTGCACACGTAGTTCTTACCAATAAATTGAATATAGGGCAACCACAATCATGAGTACTAATAATGATCCAATAACAAAACCATTGTGAGATTTAAACATTTTTGCATCAATTTCTAATCCTTTAGGGACAATACCACGTTTGTTATCAATCAAACTAATGATTACCATGAAGATCACACAGATGATAAATACAAAACTCATCCTGTCTATAAATGGAATTTCATAAATACCTGTTGTTGGATTCAGCACAGAGAATCCGGTGCTTGATAAGAAAGAAAGGTCCATCATATCTGGCAACTTTTTGAATAGTACAGATAAAATAAAGCCTCCAATCGTTGCGAACATCGCTGCATTTGATGTTGTTTTTTTCCAAAAGAACCCGAGAATAAACATCGCAAAAATACCCGGAGAAACGAATCCTGTATACTCTTGAATGTATTGGAATCCCTGTTTTCCTTCTCCCATTAGCGATTCACCTAAAATAAGTGCCAATCCTGTTCCTAAAATCATGGAAACAATAACAGCTATTTTTCCAACATTAACCAAATTCTTTTCAGAAGCAGTTTTATTAATTGCTTTTTGGTAAATATCTAACGTAAAAATGGTCGCAATACTGTTTGCTTTCCCCGCTAAAGAAGCGACGATTGCAGCAGTCAATGCGGCAAATGAAAGACCTTTTAAGCCTGCAGGCAAAAGAGTTAAGAGCGCTGGATATGCTTTATTTGGATCCTGTGCTCCAGTTGAGGTCAATAAGCTTGATGCATCAATAGCACCTAAATTTTTATTTACAATATAGTAAACAGCAATACCTGGGATCACAACAATCACTGGCATCAAGAGTTTTAAAAATGCGGCAAACAATAGACCATTTCTTGCTGTTGGCAAAGAAGCTCCCAATGCACGCTGTGTAATATACTGATTACATCCCCAGTAGCTTAAATTGGCTATCCACATACCCCCGATCAGAACACTGATACCAGGTAAGTCCATATAATTAGGGTTGTCGGTTTTGAATATCATATGGAAATGCTCAGGAGCATCATTATGCAAAGTGGTAAAACCAGCTAAAACACCATTACCATCTGAAATGATATTAAGTGCTAAGTAGGTAGCTACCAAACCTCCTAATACTAAGAAAAATACCTGAATAACGTCTGTATACCCAATAACTTTCATACCACCTAATGTGATGATGATAGCAAAAACAGCCAATAACATAATACATAAAGTCAAATCTAAACCAGAAATACCACTGATAGCGACAGCTCCAAGATATAAGATCGACATTAAGTTGACCACGATATAAAGCATTAACCAAAATACAGCCATGATCATCGCTACAGTACTATTATAGCGTTGGTTTAAAAACTGAGGCATGGTAAAAATCTTATTCTTAAGATAGACCGGCATAAAGAATATGGCTACAACAATCAGGGTTATGGAGGCCATCCATTCATATGCTGCGATTGCAAGTCCCATTTTAAAGCCCGAACCGCTCATTCCAATGAATTGTTCGGCAGAAATATTTGAAGCGATCAAGGAGGCACCAATAGCCCACCATGTCAATGATCCTTCAGCCAAGAAATAATCCTTTGCTCCTTCTGACGCTGACTTCTTTTTGTAGTAGATCCACAAACCATATGAAGCAACAATTATAAAGTATACAAAAAATACAATATAATCCTTCGTACTTAAAATAGTATTCATTAGTTAAGATTAATTAGATTTTGATATAAAAATGTGAGGCTAAATATAGAAATATTTATTGCACAATCACATAAAAAAACCGACAGAAAACTTATATAATCAATTTCACTCATCTCAAAATAGTTCAATTTTTATGTTTTTTTCCCAATTTTCTTTGTAATTTTGCACAATAATGTCAAAAATCTCATCAAATAGAGTTATTCGTTATACCTCTTTATTATTACTTTTCGTAATACAATTATTATTTTTATTAGCAATCTTTAAGGAAAATAACTCAACTATTGCCCTATCATTCTTCATCATTCTAATTTCATTCTTATTACTTTTCTCCTTTTTTAAGTCACCAGTTCATCATAATAAATTAGCGTTTGAAAAAGTTTATATTGCCGTATGGGTTCCAATTGGTGCAATAAGTTGTTATTTTTTAAATCACGCATTTGGATTAGGTTCGGTATTTTCAGCAAGTTTAGTAGGGCTCACCGGCGCCTTAATTCCGTACCTAAACAAAAAGTCAAGTTATCTGCCCCATCTACCTCCTGCTATTTATTGCGGTGCATTCGTAGGTATGTCCAATACCAAAGTAGCTCATGATATTTATTTCATTCTCGCAGCCAGTATCTGTACGGCTATTCTGCTGATCATATCAAAAAGTTTGTTGAACGGAATTGGCGGAAAACTTGGAACATTGGCTTTTGCCGGAGTTACCATTACCTACTTGATTCTATTTTTATTTTCTAGATAATGATATTTACAGCGATTCTCATATTTACAGGAATTTTCGGAAGTTTACTCACTTATTATTTTAATAATAAGCTGAAACTTGGAGGTGTATTATCCTCATCCCTATTGACCAGCATTGTTGCTGGATTTGTCCACTTTTTTCCTTCTTATATTCCAAAAGAATTAGTCAATCATATTCCACTGATTTTTATAGGTTCTTCTTTTGTTGGTATGGTTTCGAGCAATCAATTGTCTACATTTATCGGAGTTTCACTTTCAGGTCTTGTATACAGCCTAATCTATATCAACACCAGTAAATTTTTTGATGGTTTTGGCGGTGCATTAGGTACTTCAGCGTGCATATCATTACTGGTAATTATGAGCATACCTTATCTTCGGTCAAATCATAAAATGACACTGGGTTTCTTTCAGTTACGCCGTATGATATTTAAGAACACCAGAAGAAAATCGAAAAAAAATACCTAGTCATCTACAAATACCTAAATAGTCTACTTTTTCAATAAAAGGCAGCAGCTCTCTTCCCTAAAAATCTCAGAACCTTATCGAAAATAAGAGCACAAAAAAACGGTTTGAGTACTATTATTCCCGCTTTTAAGAGAAATAACAGCCCCAAACCGTAAGATGCAAAATCTTCTCAGAGATTACAAAACAGTAATATTAAAGTGTTACTCGATTATCCTCACTGGTATAATCCATAAATATATCATTATCAAGCTCAACTTCTTTCACCTTTGCTTTAGTTTTCAGTTTTAATGTAGTAACAGCCTGATTACTCTCCCAAACTTGTGGTGTAAAATGAATTTTTTCTTTTTCACCGTCCACATAAGTCAATATCACATCAAATGGAATTGCAAATCCACCATTATTTTCAATCTCTAAACTAATGGTTTTATTTTTTTGACTGACCTTAGACACCTTCAGATCGATATAATGATTACTAAAATACCAGTTATTCCAGAACCAATTGAGATTTTTTCCAGATCCTGTATTGAAAGAATAAAAATAATCCCAAGGAGTCGGATGCTTCCCGTTCCAATTATCCATATAATGATGTAAAGCTTTTCTGAATGCTTCGTCCCCTAGATAATCTTTCAGTGCCAAATAAGATAATGCCGATTTGATATAGGCATTATTACCATAAC
Source organism: Sphingobacterium kitahiroshimense (assembly GCF_025961315.1). Taxonomy (NCBI): domain Bacteria; kingdom Pseudomonadati; phylum Bacteroidota; class Sphingobacteriia; order Sphingobacteriales; family Sphingobacteriaceae; genus Sphingobacterium; species Sphingobacterium kitahiroshimense. The sequence continues at coordinate 2,214,433 of NZ_JAOQNK010000001.1, forward strand.
CCTTACCGCTCAATTGTGAAGACAAAGAAATCAATGGCTGATCTTGTTCAGTAGCAGGATCCTGAATCCATCCTTTTACCCGAAATTCTTTAAACAATTGCTTAGCAGCTTCCTCTCCATTTTCATCCATTCCAATAAGCAATTCCAAAGCTGTAGCCCAACCTTCATCCATAAAAGCATAACGGGTTTCATTAGTTCCCATATAAAAAGGAAAATAAGTATGGGCAATTTCATGGTCTACAGTTTGTCTAGCATCCATCAAGTTATCCGGCACACTGCTATCATTGACCATCATCGGGTATTCCATATCCGCAAATCCTTGAATTGCAGTCATCGTTGGAAATGGATATTCTACTCCTGGCCAATTTTTAGAGAACCAGTCAATACAGTAACGCTCCCAACCTACATATTGCTCGAAATCCTTAGTCCCATTCAGATAAGCCGCCTGAACACTTACTCTTTTACTTTTCAATTGAACACTAGAAGCATCCCACACATAATGATCACTCAAAGCAAAACAAAAATCAACGATATGATCTGCTTCAAACTTCCAGATGTTCCAGTCATGCTGTTTTGTCACCTTTTGTGTCTCCATTTCTTTTAAATTTGCAACCGTAATCACTTGGTCCGAAATCAAAGATTTTTTAAAACGGTCTAATGTTTCAGTTTGCAGTACCTCTTCAGGGTTTAGAAAACTTCCTGTAGCCCATACTACATAATTTTTTGGAACGCGGATTTCAACTTTATAATCATTGAAATCATTATAAAATTCCTGACGGCCGTTATGTTCCAAGACATCCCATCCATTATAATCATCATAAACTGCTATACGCGGGTATGCATACGCACAGAAATAGGTACCAGGATCAATCTGCCCCTCACGGTCACTGGATAATGACAATGGATATTCCCATTCCATTTCGACTGTGACAGAAGATTTGGGATCAACAGGTTTATTCAACTTAATGCGATTGGCGGAAGTCCAGTCCTTACTATCGATAACATACACTTTATTATCTATTTTAAACGACTTCAACTTCAGTCCCGAAGTGAGAAAATCTGTACTGACGTCCGCAGCTCTTGCGGCTGTAGGTTTATGTACATTATTAGCAAAATGAATAACAAGATCTTTTAATGCATTAGGACTATTGTTCTCATATTGAATACGTTCTTTTCCAGAAACAATTTTTGTTTCTGGGTTTACCGTTACCTGTATGTGATATTGCGCTCTGTTTTGCCAATATTTTGCACCTGGTGCACCGGTTAAACTTCGCGTTTCATTTTTATAAGCCTGCTTAATATGACGAGGAGTATATAATTCCTGAGCGTGCAGGAATATGTTACAGACGACAATGTAAACCAGACTGAAGAGAATCTTTATTTTCATGTACTTTTTTTTGCTAAAGATAAGCAGTTCCTAAACGTCGTACAACAAGGAGATGTGTCGTATATTAAAAATTACTGGCTAAAAAATATCGCAAGTCTTACTTTTAACCGTATTTCCTCAATAAAATAATTCTTGATACCAAAGAGATATCGATAATTGTATAAGAATCATGAGTGCCAAATAAAAAAAATACAAACAAATTTATCTAAGTTTGCATACTATCTATATGACTAAAACGTTAAATTTTATACTCATATGTTGCAATATAAACTTGATACATGAAAAGATCTTTACCTCATTTTAAAGCTGTTAACATAACTTTAGTTTCCTTATTACTTTTGTTCGCAACTCATATCACCCCAGTTCTTGCTCAGGTCACTATTGTATCGGACTCTTCTAGATTAGAATCAAAATCCACCTATATGCAGCATAAAATTGATTCTAACGCTTCTTATCAATATGATATATCCGATTTATTTCGCAACATTCTTCATCCAAAAAGAGAGCGAAACCCAAATAAAAAACGTTCTGGAATTACCCTGATGCCTGGTGTGGCCTTAAATCCCACTATTGGAGCTCAAATCGGAATAAAGGGAGTTGCAGGCATTGTACTGGGAGATAAATCGAATACCACAATGTCTACAGCAGCATCAACAGCTTCAGTAACAACAAAAGGTATTATGGTTTTTTACGTAAGCCATAACATCTATACCAGAGAGAATAAATGGAATATCCAGGGAGGATGGGCTATTGTAAAAATGGTCAATCCAGATGCCGGCTTAGGAATGACTAAAACTTTTTCTGGACAAAATGATGATGATATTCTTGCTAACCCAGACAAAAACATGTTTGTCTACAAGTATACATCCTTTAGCATCAATGAAAAGCTCTATAAACGGGTTTCAGATAATCTTTTTCTGGGTGCTGGTTTTGCATTTGACATTCGCAGAAATATCAAAGCATCAACCGAAAACAATGACAATCCAAATTACGTCTATAGTAAACGTTATGGTTTTGATCCTGAAAAATTCAATTCAAATGGTCTTCTGTTTAATGTTCAGTATATGACACGTGATAATCCAAATCGTGCGTATAAAGGAATTTATTCGGATATTGGAATTCGTATGAACCAGGAGTGGATGGGCAGTAGTAAGAATGCAATTCAGCTTACCACAGATTTTAGAAAATACATTAGTCTTTCTGAGGAAAACCCTGAACATGTACTTGCATTATGGAATTATGGATCTTACCGTATAGCAGGAAGACTACCTTATCTTGATCTACCAGGAACTGCCAAAGATAGTTATGCACGGTCAGGGCGCGGTTATACGCTTGGGTTTTTCAAAGGCTTATCTTACTTCTATAATGAGGCAGAATACCGGTTCCCGATACTTCGTAATAAATTTATCAGTGGAGCAACCTTTTTTAATATCCAATCGACCAATAACGATATGGACAGCAAATTATTTCAATCTTGGAGAGCTGCTGGAGGAGCAGGATTACGTATTCTGTTTAATAAAGCCACACGCACTAATTTATGTATTGATTATGCTTTTGGTGGGTATCATCAAAGAGGTCTATTCCTTGGATTAAATGAAACCTTTTAAAAAGCAGGCTTAATTGAAGTTTTTCATTATTTTAGGGGCAAATTGTTTTTGAGCCCCAATATCATATGTCTGTTTTTAAATCTGCTTTCTACGCATTAATACTATTTTCACCTTCTCTATATGCACAGGAGGTTAGTAAAGATACCATTACATCCTATCAATTAGAAACAGCAAAAGTGTCTGGCTATTTTACAGAACAGCCCCTATTAACAACACCAGGATCTGTTTCTATAGTCGGGCAGAAAGCAATTCTTAGTCAAAATGGAGCTACTTTATTACCGAGCTTGAATACCGTTCCGGGCTTACGGATGGAAGAACGCTCACCAGGAAGCTACCGTTTGGCCCTTCGTGGTAGTTTAATCCGTTCTCCTTTTGGTATCCGTAATGTGAAAATATATGTCGATGAATTTCCAATAACAGACGCAGGTGGGAATACTTACCTCAATCTTATTGATCCGGCTTCCATTTCGCAAATTGAAGTTCTAAAAGGTCCTGATGGATCTATTTTCGGACCGAACTCGGGAGGTGTACTCATGATTAAACCTAATGGCTTTCAACATAGTCCGTTATCGAAAACCTCACTTAACCTTGCTGGTGGATCTTTTGGATTCGCACAACAACAACTTTCGATACTACAGCAGATCAACCAAAAATATCAATTTTCCCTTGATCAAAGTTTTACAAGATCCGATGGTTATCGAGAAAATTCGGCTTTAAATAAAAAAACTATTCAAACAGCACACCTATGGAACTATCATCCACAAGCAAGTCTTAAAGTCTTTGCCCTTTATAGTGATTTGAATTATCAAACACCAGGAGGACTTACGCTAGAACAATATCAGGAAAACCCACGTATGGCACGTCCCGCTACTCCAGCCACACCATCGGCTAAACAACAAAAAGCGGCGATTGATAATAAAACCTTTTTCGGAGGAATATCCCATAAAATCAACATAAGTAATAAACTATCCAATACGACCACTATTTTTGGCTCATCATCAAAAATAGAAAATCCATTTATCAGTAATTATGAATATCGAGATGAACAAAACTTAGGGTACCGAAGCTATTTTTCTTACGAATCGCAGGATCAATTGAATTGGCAATTGCAAATTGGTACAGAAGGTCAAAAAGGTTGGTATGATATTGCTAATTATGATAATAAAAACGGAGTTTCCACAGATCCTCAAGCAGAAGATAAATTGGAAAATTGGCAGAATTTCTATTTTGTAAGAGGTAAAATTATTCTTGCAGAAAAATTGACCGTGGAGGGTGCTCTTGGGTTGAACCAAAATCAAATTGCTTATAGACAAGTATATCCTCAAACCTCGCAACAAAAAGAACGAATCTCTTTTGGAACAACGTGGATGCCGAAGTTTGCGGCATCCTATCTGCTTACACCAAAACTAGCCATCCGAGGTTCCATTTCCTCTGGATTCTCAGCTCCTACAATTGCTGAAGTCCGATCATCGGACAATATCATCAACACAGCTCTGAAACCTGAATCTGGTTACAACAAAGAGATCGGATTACGATGGGAATGGATGAACCGTCGTTTTATTACCGATATATCCTACTATCAGTACAAAATGAATAATGCAATTATTCGCCAGTTAAATGCAAATGCGGTAGAATATTACCAAAATGCTGGAAAGGTAAACCAAAGTGGAATTGAGAGTTCCATTATGGGGTACATTATAAAGCCTTCTTCAGAAAAGTTGGTGCAGGCGCTGTACATCAATTCGAGCGTGACCTACAATCATTACCGATTTAAAGATTATGAGATAGGGAATAACAATTATGATGATAATAAACTTACTGCAGTACCGGACTGGATTATTGTTCATGCTTTAAACCTAGATTTTGCCCATCAACTTGGTCTCCATGTGCAACATAATTATACGTCAAAAATTCCGCTAAATGATGCAAATACAGCATTTGCAGATTCCTATCATCTGGTTCAGGCAAAGATCCAATGGGGATTCAAATTTTCAACTAAATTCATGGCAAATGTATACCTCGGAGTGGATAACCTACTGAATGAAAAATACAGTTTAGGAAATGACATTAATGCATTTGGGAATAGATATTACAATGCCGCACCAACACGAAATTTTTTCGCTGGACTAAAACTAAGTTATTAAATGAAACGGGACTATATCATCAGAAAACATTCAACTGATGAAGCTATACCTTACGATTTACTGTTATTGGCAGATGAGACGAAAGAAGCTATCGACAAGTATATTTCGACCTGTACCATCTTTACATTAGTACATCGAATAACTAACGAGATTGTTGGAGTCATGGCAGTAAAACAAATAAATTCAGATACGGTTGAACTAAAAAATATTGCGATCACAGCACAGTACCAAGCGCAAGGTCTGGGCAGCGACATGCTGTCTTTCTTAAAATCCCATGCACAGGAAGAAAATTTACTGCATATCTGGGTTGGTACTGCGGATGTAGGCTTTCAACAGCATCGATTCTATATGCGCAATGGTTTTGAAATGAATCACATCCGTCATAACTTCTTTATGGAAAATTATGCTGACCCTATTATAGAGAACGGACTGCAGATGAAGCACATGCTTGTCTTTGCATACCGTTTAAATACGAATACAGATTAAACTACCTGCAACACAATATAAATAATTATACATACCTTTAAAAATAATAGCTTTACAAAAAGAGCATTTAGATACCATGAGCAATTTCAATTATCCATTAAACTTTCTGTTTAAAATTTCGACTTTTCATAATGACTTCACCATTAAGGATAGTGAGGATCGTACACTCTTTTATGTTCGTCAAAAACTATTCAAGCTTAAAGATGAAATTATGATCTTTTCAGACGAAAGTAGATCAGAACAGCAGTATGGTATAAAAGCAGACCGTTGGTTAGATTTCAATGCAAATTATACTTTTACAGATACCAGAACTACTGAAACGATTGGTAAAGTAGGCCGAAAAGGAATGAGATCGATATGGAAAGCTAATTACAATGCTTTAGACATAGATGGTCTTGAAGATTATACCATCAAAGAAGACAATGGCTGGGTAAAAGTTGGCGACAGCTTTTTAGGAGAAATACCGATACTCAATATTCTCACCGGATATGTATTCAACCCCTCATACACCATGTATGATAAAGAAGGAAATAAAATATTACAGCTCAAGAAAAAACCTTCTTTTTTCGGCCGAAAATTTACATTGGACAAACTCGCGGATATCAACCCAAAGGATGAAACAAGACTTATTCTTTGTTTTATGATGATGATCTTACTAGAGCGCGAAAGAGGATAAAATAGAAAAGGAGAATACATCTTGTATTCTCCTTTTCTATTTTATAAACCTTTAATCTGACGGTTCAAGTGATATAGCTTAACAAGCCTTTCTATAAAAAACAGGATCAATATCGCATAGATGATCTGAGAAACTAACAAGGCATTTTCCTGCTGCGGTAAATTGAATTGGAGGTCTTTCCATGACTTGCTGAGTAGATAGTTCAGTCCAAGCCCAAATATCATTCCTGCTAAGAAAAAATAAATTCCTCTCTTACGATCCTCTAAAACAGCAACCGCTTTTTTTTCATCCTGTTCGATTGTTTGCATTACGCGACTTTCAAAATCAGAAAAAGGCATTTTAAGTTTACTGCTCTGCATTAATGTCTTCATTAATTCATCATTATTTTCCATGCTACACATTTGCTTTATTCATTAATTCCTTCAATATGGCGTACATTCGTTTACGGCCCCGGTGCAAGATGACTCTTGTATTTGCATCAGTCCGGCCCGTTATTATCGAAACCTCTTTGATACTTTCTTCCTCCAGATAAAATAACCGTAAAGCCAAACTTTCATTTGCCGGTAATAGACAAAGTGCTTCATTGATCATCTGACTCCGTTCTTCTTCCTCCAATAAAGTCAGGTCACTTTCATCGATCACCTCTTTATCATAATCAGACTGAAAATCTAAGACTTCAATCTTAATCTTTCGCAATTGCATAAAGGCTGTATTGACGACAATTCGATATAACCAACTGCTAAATTTGGACTGCTGATTAAACGTGTCGAGTTTATGGTAACATTTGACAAAAGCATCCTGCGCGACTTCTTCTGCAAGCGATTCGTTTTTCACAATACTCATTGCAACAGAAAAGACCATATCCTGATATTTTTGCAAAAAATATCGAAAGGAATCGCGATCTCCCGCTAAAACTTTATCAATATACTGTTGATCCATCAATCCCTATCCTGCTTAGGTTTATCTACATAATTAGCAACAATCATGGCAATACCGCCACAAAGTACAATAATCGAAACTTTAAGTACACCGACAATATTTTCGGTCTGATATTGCGAAATTAAACCAACTATCAACAGCCCGATGCCAATTCCTACTATAAATACACCTAAACGTAACCAGTGTGAAATTCGAACTTGTTTTTTATAAAATTGAGATAAGTCCAGCCCTGCTTCGATCAAGGCCATACGCTCTTTATTTCTTGCTTGAAAATAGTAATAAAGCGTGAAGAAAATTGTACTAAAAAATGATACGAACATAATCGCACCCATTGTTTCCTTTTCCATAATTTATATTTTTCTCATTAGATGCAGACCGATCATCAAATGTTACAACTTAGCACTATAAATTTTAAAAAATGCTTTTTTAGTCTTTTAGCAAAAAATATTTTTGGAAAACGAATTTACATCGTTGCGCTTATATTCATACTGATATAACAGTTTTAAAGACTCTGACCATAAATATTGAAGAATAAAATTGGTTTTATATGACGGAATTAAAATTGTAAATAAAACAAATTTATCTAAGTTTGAGTAGCATGTATACAAAAGACGTTTTGCCACAGGGTTCAGATGATTTTCACCAGTTTCGATTCTCAGATATTCATTTTAACAATGAAAATCGATACAGCTTTTATTCTTGGATGTCAAACTTATCCGATAGCAACGCTCCAATCCGCATATTGACACTAAAGAAAAATGAAGGCCATTTCTCTATCCTCTCCCTAGGTATTCCCTACGATATCATTGTCGTTTATGACACTCCCGTACTCTCATTACTGTGCAATTGCTCTGAAAGCGAAGAATTCTGTATCCATCAAAAGCTAGTTCTGAATGAAATCTTTAAAAATGATCAGGTATATTTATTTTTCTCCGATCATGCTTATCAGAATTATCTAACTAAAATAGCAGTTAAATATGGGATAGAAGATGAACAGCAACTCGAGGATTATTTCGAAATTCAATGCATAGACGGTGTTGTAAAAACCATCAAAAAACAGGATAATTTACTAGATTTATCTCAAGATATTCTTAACACCGCAACAAATCCTGATTTAAAACGCAACAATAAGGAATTAGAACAGCTAAGCAACATTCTAGTACTTAAAGAGCATAAATACTATAAACACCCTCAGGTGTTACTCTATCGTGCAGCCCGCGCTAAAAATGGTTCGCTAAAAAACCCAGTACAGCAACTTTCATGTGAGGAAATGATCTGGAAAAGTAAAGATATTACAGAAAGTCAATTTTTTACCGCACTTCATTTTTTAGGGCAGAACACAATAGAAGAAAGCAAACAACAGATCACCGCCTTTAAAAAGCTGATTAAAAATCCACTAGGACTGGAAATCTATCAACATGATAAATCCTTATCGCAAACTATCGGGGCAAATAGTCTGACGCAGATCACATTAAGAGAACTACCCAAAACAATCCGAATTGACATCGATCGCATCGGGAGATTTTTCACTGTTAGAAGCTCAATTCAAATCGCTGGACAAGATCACGCTTTACAGCAGCTTCCTGTAGTCTTTGATTATTTCATTCAATTACAGCAACATTTCTATTTTATAGAGCATGCACAAATCCTTGCCCTGTTCAAACTTTTCAACACGACAGCAGATCACCTTATCGTACATCAGTCCAAATTCGAAGGTTTTAACAAGGATTTCTTAGTAGCAATGGAGGAGATTGTAGAAGTCAACTATCTACATATTCCCAAAGCAAATAGTAAACAAATCAAAGAACAACAGTTTTATAACGACACCGAATCGATTATCTATCTTGAAGAATCTGGTGATTATATCAATCTCATTCCGACCATGCGATATGCGGATGTAGAAGTTCCTGTTCGAAGCAGAAGATCTATCTTCGGATTTGATAAAAATGGACAAAAATTTTTAGTGAAACGGGATCTCGAAGCAGAACTCAAGATCATCAGCTTGATCATTAAGCAACATCCCTATTTCCAGGAGCAACTTGATGAAGATTTTCAGCACTTCTATCTGCATCGTAAACATTTTCTTGAACTGGACTGGTTCTTAAATGTGTTTGAAGATTGGCGCAATCATCATATTTCCATCATCGGATTTAACGAAATAAAAGCTAATAAATTAAACTCATTTAAAGGTAAAATAGCAATTCATGTGCTCAGTGGACAGAATTGGTTTAATGTAAATGTGGATCTGCAGTTTGGTAAAAGTAAAGGTTCGCTTAAAAACCTTCAAAAAGCTATTCGTAATAAATCAAAATTCATTACACTAGATGATGGTACGCAAGGTATATTGCCCGAAGAATGGTTGAATAAATTTGAACAGTTCTTTTTAGCAGGCGAAATCATTGATGACAGCCACTTACAGATTGCAGAAACAAATTATACAGCCATTGATCAATATTTTGAGGAACAATGGTTATCCCAAATAGCAAAAGAACGTTTGGAAGAAATCAAAAGTAAAATCAGGAATATCGATCAAGTCAAACCGGTCGTACTATCCAAAGATTTTATCGGTAGCCTCCGTAGTTACCAACATGATGGATTGAATTGGCTTAATTTTTTAGATGAATTCAATTTTGGTGGTTGCTTAGCGGACGATATGGGACTTGGAAAAACCATTCAGGTCATTGCTTTTATTTTAGATCAACGTAAAAAAGTAAAAAACAATTGCAATTTACTGGTACTTCCAACTACGCTAATTTTCAATTGGAAAAACGAATTGGAGAAATTTGCGCCATCGATTAAGACACTTGTCTTACAGGGTGCTGATCGTCAAAAAAGTACCCTAGGATTTGAACAATATGAACTGATATTGATTTCTTATCACAATTTATTATCAGACATCAATCACTTAAAAAAACACACTTTTAATTATATTTTTTTAGATGAGTCACAGCAGATTAAAAACCCCGAATCACAACGTTACCAAGCTGTTACCAAACTCAGTTCTCGTAATCGTATTGTAATTACAGGTACACCGATCGAGAACAGCACCATGGATTTGTTTGCCCAACTGTCGTTCGCCAATCCCGGATTATTAGGTTCGAAAAAATATTTTAAAGATGTCTATACTACGCCTATTGATGGATTCAGCAATAAAAAAAGATTGGAAGAATTGCAACACAAAGTAAAACCTTTTATTTTGCGACGTACAAAAACGGAGGTTGCCAAAGAGTTACCTGCAAAAAATGAAATCGTACTTTACTGCGAAATGAAACCGGCGCAAAGGCATATCTACGAGACTTATGAAAAGGAGTTTAGAGAATTTATCTCGGTCAAAGATGGGGATGAAATCCGTAAAAGCCCTATGCATGTCTTAAAAGGATTGACCAAACTACGCCAGATCTGCAATTCAACAAAATTGCTAAAAACAGATGATCTAAGTGTAGAACAAGATGCCTGCAAGATTGAAATGCTTATCGAACAAGTACTCGACAAAAGTCCATATCAGAAAATCATCATCTTTTCCCAATTTGTGAGCATGCTAAATCTAATCGAAACAGCTTTAGCCAAACACGATATCAAAGTGCTAAAATTAACAGGACAGACAAGAGATAGACAACATATTGTAACGCAATTTCAAGAAAATGAAGCACAGCGAGTCATACTGATAAGTTTAAAAGCAGGTGGAACGGGCTTAAATCTTACAGCGGCGAGCTTAGTATATTTGGTTGATCCTTGGTGGAATCCTGCAGTTGAAGCGCAAGCTATCGACCGCGCCTTTCGAATAGGTCAAGCAAAAGATGTCACCGCGATACGCTTAATCTGCCCGGATACTGTGGAGGATAAAATCATGAAACTGCAAGCCAATAAAACAGCAATAGCAGATAACATCATTTCCAGTACTTATAATCCGATTGCAGACTTTATGAATAAAGAACGCCTACTGAGCTTATTTCAATAAATGGAATTGCTACATACAAAGCGAATGTAAAGAGCTCATCTATGCCCTTAAAACATACATTTTTAAATAATTATCCTGATGAAAAAACTAAAGCAAAGCATTGAATATCTGAAATCTTTAGAACATATTTCTATAACGGCTAATTTAGATGATATTTGGTCGTATATCTGCTATTCCCCTAAAATGCCATTGCGACATCATCAAGAGCTACTAATACAGTTAGCTTCAAAAGATGAATTAGCAGTAAAGGATGAATTTTTCAGTGGTCACCTATTATCTTTTCCTGCCTACCGTTGGGGATCGGGCAAAGATTTAGTTTTGTTGACGCATGGTTGGGGATCAAAAGCCGCAGATTTTTCGATGCTTATTGATAAACTATTGGAAAATCCAGATTTAACGATAATCGCATTTGACGCACCTGGAAATGGAGGAGCTGAAGGAGAATTATTTAATTTTATACATTGAAGCTGTTCAAACTATTATTAATACCTATGGTTTACCTGCAATAGTCATCGGTCATTCTCTCGGTGCCATGGCTAATATCGCAGCATTAGCAAAAATTAGACATACTCCGAACTGGATCATTAGCCTTACTCCACTAATAGATTTAAAAGCAAATTTCGCAGCTAGTATGGATTTCGTAGCTGTACCAAAAGATGTTCAAGAACACTTTTTTCTGAATTTTGAAGAAAAATTCAATATGAAAACCGCTTACTTTCATTTAAACAGTTTATACGATTTTGATAATAGCCAGCAGCATCTTGTACTCTATGATCACCAGGACAAAATTGCGCCCTATACCTATCTGCAATCATTTTTTAAAGTTCATCCCCCGACAGAGGCGATAGACTTGAATGGTGTCGGTCATGAACGCATCTTAAAATCACCGGAAGCAATCTCCTGCGTTCTTGAAAAGATTTACTTAACATAGAAGCTGTTCTATGAATTGCAAATCAAATAATCTTATTTTAAATTCAATACTTTTTGATGGATAAAATATAGCAAAATACCCATAATACATCTTCATTATGACATCAAAGGGGCAAAAAGCAATCTTCTAATGTTTACCTTTGTATCACAAACATTTATAAAGTAGCATGATTAAAGCAGTTTTTTTTGACATCGACGGTACTCTTCTTAGTTTCGACACCCACAAAGTACCCGCTTCAACCGAAAAAGCCATTCAAGAATTAAAATCAAAAGGTATAAAAGTAATTGTTTCTACGGGAAGGTCTATCAATAGTTTAGATCATATCAAATACCTTGACTTTGACGGATTTATCACATTCAACGGTGGTTATTGCATCACGAAAGAGGGTGATGTACTTTTCAGAAAAGGTATTCACGCCACTGATATTCAATCTTTGATTGACCATGCTGCAAAAAATGAAGTAAGCTTCTCGCTGATGTCTGAAGAAGAAATCAGCATTTTTCAAGTAACACCAGAGATCGCTTCCATGTATGCACTCTTGAATTTACCTGTCCCGCCTCAAAGATCGTACGCAGACTTTGATATGGGATCTGTACTTCAAACCAATATCTTCATTCAACCGGAGGAACAGGAAGAATTTATGAACAATGTAATGCCCAATTCTGTGGCCAGCCGTTGGACCCCGCTATTTGCAGATGTGAATCCTTTAGGTCAAAGCAAACAAATTGGTATCGATATTTTCATCAAACACTTTAATATCGACATCAAGGAAACCATGTCTTTTGGTGACGGTGGAAACGATATCACCATGTTGAAACATACGGCCTACGGAATTGCTATGGGTAATGCCAATCCTGAGGTAAAAGCTATTGCAGACTATATTACCGATGATGTAGACAATGACGGTATATACAATGCTCTAGCACATTTTGAGGTTATCTAAAACCTCAAAGTTAGATTTGCGCGAAATGTATGTGCATTGCTATTCATAATAAGTGTATGTTGATCACCAAATTCATACTGTAGACGAGCCTGATAATTCTCTACAGAGTCATTACCTTTTTGATCAACAATATGGTGATTAACATGATTTGTAATATCCAATGAAATGATTTTTTCAAATACTGAAATCTTGATTTTCATTGGATATTTTGCTGCTGCATGATATCCTTGCCACAAAGCATTCTGAACCAATGGCAACAAGATAAACCTCGGTACAGACAAAGTGGGATATTCGATCTTTTTAGTCCACACAACGGAAAGGTCTACAGCAGAAATCTGACTGAATAAAGAAACATATCTTTCCATAAAATCAATTTCTGCTTCAGCACTATTCTGAGTTTCCAATTGCGAAGCAATATCCTGATAAGCTAGAAAAGCTTGTAAAAATAAAGTATTTTTTGGATCATCCTTAATTTTATCCAAGCAACCTCGTATAAGTTCTACATCAAACTGACTGTTTACAAAAGAAAGTTTTGCCTTATCTTTCCATTGTTCGTGTAAGTTTTCAGGAACTTTACTGCTCCATAAACGATTCCATAATCGATCCATCACCACCTTTAATTTAAAATCCTAATAACCTATTTAAACTTATCTAATGTCTCTGAAACCCTAAATTCAACAATTCTTGCGATGAGGTCATATGGGATCGGCTCCCGTAACGGAAACTGCACCGAACCTTTACCTTGCTTATAAGAAGCAAGTTCTATTTCGAATTTTGAGTGACCGGTCGGCGTTGCATAAAATCCGATATGCTTTTGATAACCACCGAAATAAACAAGCGGTTTTCCTTTTAATTTATAAGCTGGCATGCCATAAGCTATTCCTTCAGTAGCTTGAGGAGCATGCTGCAGAATTGTATTACGGACCTGCAACAAGATCTCCTGCACTTCTTTTGGAAAACAAGCAATATACTCTTCTACTGTTTTAAATTTAACATTCATCACTAATTATGATTTAAAGTTCAAGATAAATGTAAACAAAAGGGAACCATTTTACCAATGATTCCCTTTTGTTTTATATAAACGTATGTATTTGTATCTTATTCTAAACCACTGACACCACCTGAAACAACGAGCTTCATCGCGTCTGTAGCAGACATATCTAATTTGGTTACCAAGGATGATTTTACAACGACCACCTGACCTGCAAATGAATATGAATAGGGAAAATAAACCACCACTTCATCTGTAAGCTTAATTTTTGATAGATCTGATTGTGTCAGAAAACCAATTTTACTAACCCCTATTTCATTCACTTTAACTAGGACAGGAACATTAAATTTTTTGGCATCACCTACAAAGGCTTCAGTAAAATCTTTAATGGATGAATATAGCGTATTCAACAAAGGAATACGGTTAATCTGATTATTCAGCCAGTGTTTAATTGGATCTGTCACAAAATTGGTAAAAACAATCCCTGCTACAACCAAAAATAAAATGACTGTTAAAATACCGATTCCGGGAATATATAAAGGATGTCCTGTCTCATCCTCTAGGAATAACCCTGTAAGGTTAAGCGCCGAATCGACTGAAGCAACAATCCAAACAATTAAAAAAACCGCACCAGCTAAAGGAACAACGACCAAAGTTCCTTTGATAAGATAATTTAAAAAAGCTCTAATTAATTTTGATAACATATTACTTGTACCTAAAAGACCCTACAAAGATGCGAAATAAGCCTCGAATTACTCGTAAAAATAAACTCTTTTCACCCGTTGTGAGATATTGACCAACAATTCATACGGGATGGTTCCTATAGCCAATGCCGCTTCCTTAATATCAGGATAAACAATGACTTCGTCTTCTTCATTAACATTAATATCTGTCACATCTAACATACACATATCCATACATATATTTCCAATGGTAGAAACCAGTTGCCCGTTGATCGACATTTTACCTACTCCATTACCGAACCTTCGATCATAACCGTCTGCATAACCGATCTTGATGGTTGCGGTTCTGCTCGCACGTTGCAACATACCAGCGCGATTGTATCCTACTGTTTCATTAGCCGCAAGCTCTTTTATCTGGGTAACATTGGTCTTCAGAACACTAACTTCTCTCACCGGCAGATCATCTCGATCCATATCAATTCCATAAAGACCAATCCCTAAGCGTACCATATCGAAATAAGCACTTGGCCACAGATCAATACCCGATGTCGCAGCAATATGTCTGATAAAAGAATACCCTAATTCCTCCTTAAGTTTTGTAGTGAAAACATCTAAAAGATGAATCTGACTCTCAGTAAAATCATTATCAACAGCATTTCCTGCCGAAGCTAAATGTGAAAAAACAGACTGCACTTTCATCGCATCCTGATTTTTCAATATCGCTAGCAGTTCATCAACTTCCTCTGGCATAAAACCAAGACGATGCATCCCGGTATCAACTTTAATATGGACTGGAAAATCTTTTAGTCCTTGCTGTAAGAGATAGCGGAGAAATGAATTTAAAACTCTAAAACTATAGATCTCTGGTTCCAACTTATGATGTACAATAGCATCAAAGGCATTTTCATCAGGACTCATTACCACTATTGGAAGTGTGATGCCTCCATTTCTCAGATCAACACCTTCATCAGCAAAAGCAACCGTCAAATAATCCACATGATTAAACTGTAGTAAATTAGCAATTTCAAAACTTCCACTTCCATAAGAAAAAGCTTTCACCATAGCCATCAATTTAACACCTGCAGGCAACAGACCCCGATATACATTGAGGTTATGTTCCAATGCATTTAAATTAATCTCTAATATCGTATCATGTGATTTAGCAACCAATCGTTTACTGATCTGTTCAAAATGATAATCACGTGCACCCTTTATCAAGATCGTTGAATTGCTATAATCAATATGCTTAAAACCATCTATAAATGATTTTGTATCCGAGTAGCTGGCCGTGGGTAATGAAAACTGTGCTTCCAACTGACTCAAAATAGGTCCGATAAAAATCAAATCAGTTAATCCACTAGCTGCGACCAAACGCTTTAGTTTACTGATACTCTTCTCATCATGCAACTGTACTCCAGGAATATCGGATAAGATTAGGACCTTACGAGAATTTTGCTTTTGTTGCTTTAAAAAATCCAATGCAATCTGTAGCGCTACCAGATCATTACTATATGAATCATCAATAATGGAAGTATTATGTTTTCCTTTTTTCAATTCAAGACGCATCTCCATCGGTTGCAACGTGGCAATACGATCGGCTATAGTATTAAAATCATAACCAAAAGTAATCATCACTGCAATACATGAAATCGCATTCTCAATTGATGCTTGATCAACAAAAGGAATTTTAACCGTAAAAAACTGGCGGGAAAAACATAAACTTACCAATGTAGATTGATCACCTTCCTTCTTAAGCGAATAAACCTCTAATTGACACGATTCATCCTCTCCCCAGGCAAATTTATAAATCTGAGAAGGCATATAGATCTGTTCAAGATACTTTTTAGGATAGACCAATACCTCAGCATCTGTAAAAAGTTTCAGCTTCTGCGCAATTTTTTCCTCTTTCGATTGAAACCCTTCTTTATGGGCTACCCCGATATTGGTTAATACACCATGCGTAGGTTTAATCATTTTTTGGAGTTTCTCCATTTCACCGACCTCACTTATTCCAGCTTCTATGATGGCGAAATTATATTGTTCATTTAGTTCCCATAGTGATAAAGCAACACCCAGCTGTGAATTATAGCTTTTAGGACTGCGATAGATTTTATATTCTGGAGATAGCAGTTGAAACAACCATTCTTTGACGATAGTCTTACCGTTGCTCCCTGTAATACCCAATACAGGAGATTTAAATTTCATGCGCTGAGTTTCTGCTACTGCCTGTAATGCTAAAAAAGTATCTGCGACCCATAAAACATTAGCATCTGGCAATATCAGTTCTTGCTGAAAGTCATTTTGTAACACAAAATTTCTAATCCCTTTACTATAGGCATCCATGATAAACTCATGTCCATCACGACGATTGATCAAGGCAAAGAATAATCCTGTTTCAGCATTTACGATCTTACGTGTATCATAAATCAGATTTTGAATGATAGATTTATGATGAACAATAATTGATCTTTTAGGAACAACAATCTCTGAAATATCCGATATGGTATACATTTTTTAAAATATTTATTCAATCAAAGCTCCACAATTTTTCAATAAGTTCAATATATTTTTGAAATTTGTAAAGATGTTTGACGAAGAGAAAACGAGAAAAAAAATATACACACCTAAGCAAGCATTGCTTAAGGCTGCCAGTTATTGTGCTTATCAAGAACGGGCACAACAAGAAGTCCGGGATAAATTATACGAATGGGGCTTGCATCAAGAAGATGTAGAGGAAATCATTTCACAATTGATATCGGACAATTTTCTAAATGAAGAACGCTTTGCTATAGCCTATACTCTAGGTAAGCTTAGAATAAAAAGTTGGGGAAAGATTAAGATTAAGCAGTCCTTAAAACTCAAAAGGGTATCCGACCCTTTAATCAAAATTGCATTTTCAAAAATTGATTTAGATGAGTATGAAGATAAACTCCATGATCTTTTAGATAAAAAGCAACTATCATTGAAAGATAAAGATGTCTATATTCTAAAAAACAAGTTATTTCAATATGCTTTATCAAGAGGTTTCGAAAGTGATCTCATTTCTTCTCTCCTGAAAGAAAAGGGCTTATAAAAAAAAGACAATAAAGCTTATATTAAAATTTGTTTTTTTAATTATTAGCTCTATATTTGCATCACCAAAACAGAAAACAACTTGTTAACTGTTAGCAATGCGAAAATAGCTCAGCTGGTAGAGCACAACCTTGCCAAGGTTGGGGTCGCGAGTTCGAATCTCGTTTTTCGCTCCACATTAATATCACCTGCCTAGGTGGTGGAACTGGTAGACACGCAGGACTTAAAATCCTGTTTCCGTTAAGGAAGTGCGGGTTCGATTCCCGCCCTAGGTACAAGAAAGCTCATCCAAAAGATGAGCTTTTCTTGTTTATAGACCTTTGATTTTTTTATTGATATCAATAGATTTACCATTGCATTTTATTGTTTCCATCTTGTATATTTCTAGATAGGTGATAGTGATATTATAGAGGTTTTATAGAGGGTTCATAGAGGTATATCTCTATAAACCCTCTATAAATACACAATAAAATGTATCTAAGATCTCAAGTACTTTTTAACCTGTCCTCTACATGATCTTCATCATTTTATATCAGCTCATAAGGCAATCGCTACTGAATAAAATTTCCTTCAACACGATCGATTTTTCCCATATAAACAATTTTAGGAGTTTATAAATTTATATACCTTTAGCCATCGACAACTTACTTTTAAAAGTCCACCGTATTTTAGAAAAAAAGTATAAAAGAACTGAAAAATATGCATATGACAATTATTAATAATGCGAATTTGAAATACCTCAATCATGATAGATAACATCAAAATCACAGAAACCAAGGTCTTATCAGACAATTGGTACGTCTTGCGAAAGATCACTTACGAATATTTGAAAAAGGACGGCACCATTATGAGTCAAAGCAGGGAAGCATACGACAGAGGAAACGGTGCCACTATTTTACTGTACAACAAAGAACAGAAAACAGTTATCCTTACCCGTCAATTTCGTCTACCTACATTTGTCAATGGAAATGAGAGCGGTATGATGATTGAAGCTTGTGCAGGTTTGTTGGATAAAGATAATGCCGAGGATTGCATCAGAAGAGAAACTGAAGAAGAAACGGGTTATAAAATTACAGATGTACGTAAAATATTTGAAGCTTATATGTCCCCTGGATCTGTCACAGAAATTCTGTATTTCTTTATAGCCGAATATGCTAAAGAAATGAAAGTCAGTGAAGGTGGTGGGCTAGAACAGGAGGAAGAAAATATTGAAGTTTTGGAATTGCCTATAAAAGAAGCGATGCAAATGGTTGATAATGGCGAAATCAAAGATGCCAAAACCATTATGCTGCTTCAATATATTAAACTCCAGCATATTTTATAGTATTTGCCATTGATTCTCCCTGCCCATAACTCCACCTCTGCCAGGGAGAATCATTATTCGCTATACCAGCAGTCCCCATCAATAAAACACTTCACTTCTTAAAGTATATGGTTCTGTCACAAAAAGATGGACAGACTAAAATAAATCTACCTATTTTCGTTTATTGAGATTTTTTACCTAGTTTAGTGGAAACTTTAGGGGTGTCTGCAAAATTTGCAGGCTGAGATTTTACCCTTAGAACCTGATCCGGATCATACTGGCGTAGGGAAAAGTAGATGTCTTCATTGTGCATATACCGGCACAACTGTGGCCATTCCTAAAGTTTTTTATTTAAAAATTTTAAAAGGAATGGAACTCACAATTAATCACCAATTACGTTTTTTTGAACAGCCCCCCTCCTCTTTGGAAGGTTTGATGCTTTTGGAATTCCCAGCAAAAAGCAAGGGCATTGCTGTCGCTATTAATAACCAGGTTATACCCAAAACGGCTTGGGCAACAACCAAACTACAGCATCAGGACTCAATTCTAATTATCGCTGCAACACAGGGCGGATAAATCTCTTATACCTATTACTATACCATCATGTTAGAACAAAACATTACCCAGACCCCATTTCCAAATTCAAAAAAAGTCTATATTTCAGGTCAGCTCTATCCTATTCAGGTTGCCATGCGTGAAATTACATTAAGTCCGACCAAACTTAGCAAGGGTGGAATAGAAATCAATCCTCCAGTCACTATTTATGACACTTCTGGTCCGTATACGGATGAACAAGCACAGATTGATATACGCAAAGGTCTTCCTAGAACTCGTGAAAATTGGATATTGGACAGAAAAGATGTTCAAGTTTTATCACAAATCAGTTCAGATTATGGAAAAGAAAGATTGGCAGACTCGAACCTGGATGAACTCCGTTTTGAATACAGCCATAGACCTAAAAAAGCATTAGCGGGTAAAAATGTAAGTCAACTGCACTATGCAAGAAAAGGAATCATAACTCCAGAGATGGAGTATGTAGCCATTCGCGAAAATCAGCGTATTGAGCAAATCGAAGCAGCAACTAAAGGTATGGATCATCAGCACACCGGTCACAGTTTTGGTGCCCGTACCCCAAAGAAATTAATTACCCCTGAATTTGTAAGAGAAGAAATTGCCGCCGGAAGAGCAATTATTCCAAACAACATTAATCATCCAGAAAGCGAACCGATGATCATCGGCCGCAACTTTTTGGTAAAGATCAACGCTAATATTGGTAATAGTGCCGTTACCTCAAGCATTGAAGAAGAAGTTGATAAAGCTGTCTGGGCATGCCGATGGGGTGCTGATACAATTATGGATCTTTCAACAGGTAAAAATATTCATGAAACACGCGAATGGATCATCCGTAATTCTCCGGTGCCAATTGGTACAGTTCCTATATATCAAGCTTTGGAAAAAGTAAAAGGCGTTGCAGAAGATCTGACATGGGAAATATTCAGAGATACACTAATTGAACAAGCCGAACAAGGGGTTTCTTATTTCACCATCCATGCAGGAGTACTTTTACGTTATATCCATTTAACAGCACAACGTGTAACAGGTATTGTTTCCCGAGGTGGCTCGATTATGGCAAAATGGTGTCTGTTCCATCATAAAGAAAACTTCCTCTACACGCATTTTGAAGAGATCTGTCAGATTATGAAGGAATATGATGTTGCTTTTTCACTAGGGGATGGACTGCGACCAGGTTCTATAGCTGATGCTAACGATGCTGCACAATTTGCTGAATTAGAAACCTTGGGTGAGTTGACCAAAATAGCATGGAAACATGATGTACAGGTTATGATCGAAGGTCCAGGTCATGTACCTATGCACATGATCAAAGAAAACATGGACAAACAGCTTGAGGTTTGTGAAGAAGCACCATTTTACACTTTAGGCCCATTGACAACAGATATTGCTCCGGGTTATGATCACATCACCTCAGCAATTGGCGCGGCAATGATTGGCTGGTTCGGCTGTGCCATGCTTTGTTATGTTACCCCAAAAGAACACCTCGGTTTACCTAACCGAAAAGATGTAAAGGATGGCGTGATCACCTACAAACTGGCTGCACATGCGGCAGATTTGGCTAAAGGACATCCTGGTGCACAATACCGAGACAATGCTCTAAGTAAAGCGAGGTTTGAGTTCCGTTGGGAAGATCAGTTTAACCTTTCCTTAGATCCTGACACAGCCCGAGAATTTCATGATGAAACTTTACCTGCAGACGGCGCTAAAGTTGCTCACTTCTGTTCGATGTGCGGCCCTAAATTCTGCTCGATGAAGATCACACAGGAAATCCGGGATTCTGCAGAACAAGGCATGATCGATATGTCAAAAGAGTTTATCGAACAAGGTAAAGAATTATACTTATGATCATCGTCTTGACAGCCGAGCATGATATTGATAACGAACTCCAGACCATCAACAGTGTACTGGATGCAGGATTGGAACTATTGCATATTCGAAAATATAATTTTTCGGATGATGATATGTGTCAATTTATTTATGGAATAGATCCGCAATATCGAAATCGTCTTGTCATGCATAGCCATCATCATCTAGCCGAAAAGTTAAACTTAAACCGGTTACATTTTAATGAATATGATCGAAAATCAAAAAAACAAAATCAGTATAGTCATACCGTAATCCGATCAACATCTGTACACAGTATGATAGATTTTAATCAACTGGATAACCAATGGTCATATGCACTGTTTAGTCCGATGTTTTCAAGTATTTCAAAACCAGGTTATGGTAAGGAGCATACTATCAAAGATCAGCTAAAACTTCGGAATAATCAGCAAGTTCAATTAATTGGGCTTGCTGGTATCCATTCCGAAAACCTAGGCCTTGCATATGACGCCGGCGTCGATGGTGTAGCTTTATTA
This sequence comes from Sphingobacterium kitahiroshimense, assembly GCF_025961315.1. Lineage (NCBI taxonomy): Bacteria > Pseudomonadati > Bacteroidota > Sphingobacteriia > Sphingobacteriales > Sphingobacteriaceae > Sphingobacterium > Sphingobacterium kitahiroshimense. Next base: position 2,236,486 of record NZ_JAOQNK010000001.1, read on the forward strand.
GGAACAATATGGAAGAGTGCACAACCTGTAAAAAGTTTTAAAAATTGTCTTATAAAAGATCATGCGTATTGCCTGTAACAATTGCTCTTACAGGTAATTCATTCCTTTACAGATGATTAGAAGGAAATGCCCAAACCGGATTATACTGAGCAGAAAAATGCGATAGTAAAAAAATTGAAATAGCAATGACAGCATACCCCAAAAATATCACGTTCAGTAAGATACAGTATATCTCGCAGGGAGATACGGCTATTGAACAGGAGACTAACATTAATAATGCACTACAAGCGGGTGCAGATTGGATTCAGCTACGCTGGAAACAAGGCACTAAAGATGAAGTGCTCGCATTAGCACGTCGTATTAAACAGCATTGCTTGCAACATAGTGCTACGCTTATTATCAATGATTATCTGCACATAGCCAAAACCATTGATGCTGCTGGAGTTCATCTGGGATTAACAGATACTGACATACAAGAGGCCCGACATGTATTAGGACCGCACAAAATAATTGGTGGTACAGCAAATAATATTTCTGACGTACAGCAACGCATCACAGAAAACTGCGATTACATCGGTCTTGGCCCTTTACGGTTCACCGCAACTAAAAACAATTTAAGTCCAATATTAGGCTTAACAGGATATCAAGACATCGTTTATCATTTAAAAAACAACGGTCAAAACTATCCGCCGATTTACGCTATTGGCGGTATAACACTTGATGATATCGTTCCCCTACAAGATATTGGCATTTATGGGATAGCACTGTCAAGTTTAATCACCGTACACCCTCACTACATTCAAGAACTTAAAAATAAACTACAATGGATACATTAAAAATAGCAGATCAGATATTTCAATCGAGACTATTCTTAGGAACAGGAAAGTTCGGAAGTCTGCAACAAATGAAGGAATCTATCGTCGCATCGGGTTCTGAATTGGTCACGATGGCTTTAAAGCGTTTGGACCATCAGTCTTCCTCAGACACATTTCTCGAGTCTTTACAGATCCCTGACGTAAATTTACTCCCCAATACCTCTGGAGCACGTAATGCAAAAGAAGCAGTCTTGGCCGCACAACTTGCTCGTGAAGCCCTGGAAACGAACTGGGTAAAACTCGAAATTCATCCAGATTCACGCTACCTGATGCCCGATCCGATCGAAACATTGTTGGCTACAGAGCAACTTGCAAAACTCGGTTTTATTGTGCTCCCTTATATGCATGCAGATCCAGTGCTCTGTAAAAGACTAGAAGAAGCTGGAACGTCGGCAGTAATGCCTTTAGCTGCACCCATAGGAAGTAATAAAGGACTTCGAACATTGGACTTTTTAGAAATGATCATCGCCCAAAGCCAAGTTCCTGTTATTATTGATGCTGGAATTGGTGCTCCTTCCGATGCTGCAAAGGCAATGGAAATCGGTGCTGATGCTGTTTTAGTCAATACAGCTATTGCATCCGCAAAATATCCGATACAGATGGCGACGGCATTTAAAGAAGCTGTAATAGCAGGTCGCAAAGCTTATCAGGCAGGATTAGGTATATCAGAAAATCGTGCTATCGCTTCTAGTCCGCTAACTTCATTTTTAATCGATTAAGAACGTTTTATGCAAACTTTTCAGAAACTATTTACACTATACAGCTGGCAGGAAATCAAGGAAAAGATATATAATACCACAGTTGAGGATGTCAGAAGAAGTCTCCGTAAAGAAAAAAGAAATTTAACTGATTTTCTAACCTTCCTTTCTCCTGCGGCCATTACTGAAATAGAAGAAATGGCCCAATTAACGCAACAGATCACACAACGTCGATTTGGTAAGACAATCCAGTTATATGCTCCTTTATATCTAAGCAATGAATGTCAGAATATCTGCACCTATTGCGGTTTTAGTATGGACAATAAGATCAAGCGCAAAACACTTTCAAATACAGAATTACTGCTAGAAGCCATGGCGCTAAAATCTATGGGTATCAGTCATGTATTATTGGTAAGCGGAGAAGCCAATAAAACAGTTGAGATCAATTACTTTAAAAATGCGATTGCATTGCTGAAGCCCCACTTCGCGCAGATATCCATTGAAGTACAACCTCTGCTTTTAGAAGAATACCGTATTCTGCAGGAAGAAGGGGTTAATACTGTGCTTGTCTATCAGGAAACCTATCATCAAGAGGTTTATAAAACATATCATCCAAAAGGCAAAAAGTCAAATTTTGAGTATCGGCTGAATACACCAGACCGTATAGGTCAAGCCGGAATTCATAAAATTGGTCTTGGTGTTCTTTTAGGTCTAGAAGACTGGCGTGTCGATAGCTTTTTCAATGCGTTACATATTGATTATCTTGAGAAGCATTATTGGCGTACAAAATATTCAGTTTCATTTCCTCGATTACGACCTGCGGAAGGTGTATCCACACCGAATTTTATTATGGAAGATCGTGATTTACTGCAATTGATCTGCGCTTATCGTTTATGGAATGAAAATCTAGAAATATCCATATCAACTCGTGAACGCGAGAAATTTAGAGACCATATCATTCCTATCGGTGTCACGACCATGAGCGCCGCTTCGAAGACAAATCCAGGAGGCTATGTGGTCGATCCACAGTCGCTTGAACAATTTGAGATCAGTGATGAGCGCAGTATGGAAACTATCCAAGGTATCATCAGAAAGGCTGGATACGATCCCATTATGAAAGACTGGGACATAAGCTACTCTGGTAGGCAATAATAATTATAACACAAATTATCGTATTTATGCAACAGCACAGTGCTTTTGATCGATACTCCCGCCAAGTTTTTATTAATGAAATTGGTGTTGAAGGGCAACAGAAAATTATGGCGGCAAAAGTCCTTGTAATTGGAGCAGGTGGACTAGGTTCGCCTGTTCTTCAATATCTCGCTGCTGCTGGAGTAGGTCATTTAGGGATTGTTGATTTTGATCATGTAGAAATTCATAATCTCAACAGACAAATTATACACAATGAAAAAAGTGTACATCTACAAAAAGTAAAAAGTGCGGCAGTATATATCCGCGAACTCAATTCATCCATCCAAGTCGACAGCATTGCGACAAAAATCACTTCGGAGAATGTTGATGTTACCCTAGCGGGATATGACATTGTTGTAGATGGTTCTGATAACTTTACTACACGCTATCTGGTCAACGATGCTTGTGTACGTTCCAACAAAGTTTTGGTGTATGGAAGTATTCTTGCTTTCGAAGGTCAAATGGCTGTTTTCAATTACATGGGCAGTAAACAATTGCGTGATTTATTTCCAGAGCCTCCCCATCCAAAAGATGTTCCTAGCTGTGATCAATATGGGGTATTAGGCCCTCTGCCTGGAATCATGGGAAGTATGATGGCCATGCAGGTATTAAAAATTATAACAGATCTACCTGTTGATTCCGACAAACTGACGCTAGTTGATACTTACCACTGGAGATTCACTACGCTCTCATTTTAAGTTTTGACTACTATGAAAGCTTGTATTAGTTCCCCTACATATCTAGCAAGGTGGTGAATTCAAATTTAAACACATCGTATTTTGAAGCGGGATAAAAATTATCTCGCTTCATTTGAGGGAATTACGCTTAAGCTATAAAAAAACATTTTGTAGTATCTATAATCTCCCTATATTTGCAGTATCAAAAGCGAAAATAGCTCAGCTGGTAGAGCACAACCTTGCCAAGGTTGGGGTCGCGAGTTCGAATCTCGTTTTTCGCTCCACATTAAATCACCTGCCTAGGTGGTGGAACTGGTAGACACGCAGGACTTAAAATCCTGTTTCCGTTAAGGAAGTGCGGGTTCGATTCCCGCCCTAGGTACAAGAAAGCTCATCCAAAAGATGAGCTTTTCTTGTTTATTTTAAATATTTCGAATTGCCTCCCTTTACATGTAATTGACCAAGATATCCCTTAAAACTTAAATTTCGGATTTTAAATCCTGATCATCATGTATTTCAAAATACAATAACCCCAGCGATAATACATCCGCTCCCTTCAAAAAAGTTCTTGCATAATCAGGTAGGCCTGATCATGCGGAAAAATCCAACCACACCACTGATCTCAAATAAATATCAGCAACCCTTGCCTACCAACTGGTAGGTTTGTATATTTACAAAAAAATAATTGATGTCAACAAAAGAACAAATCATACGAGTTGCTGATAGCCTGATTCGGGATAAGGGTTACAATGCCTTTAGCTTTTTTGATATATCTAATGCCGTTGGAATAAAAAAAGCTTCTATTCATTATCATTTTCCACAAAAGATAGATTTGGGAATTGCAGTTATAGATTATCATATTGAAAACTTTCACAAAATGAAAAAGGATTTTGAAGATAAGTCTCCACTACAAAAACTAGACAAGTTCCTCTCTATATACAGGAATATTAAAAATGACAATAAAATATGTATCGTTGGATCGCTATCTACTGATTACAATACTTTAGATATAGGTATAATTGAACATCTAAAGGTTTTTTCCGAACAGGTGTTAAATTGGGTGATTGCATGGCTTAAATATGGTCAAGAACAGGGTACTTTTCATTTTAAAGGTGAGCCTAGAACAAAAGCCGTCTTACTTATTTCCACGATGATTGCAAGTGTACAAATTACTAGACTGACCGGTGATGAAGATTTCACTCTCATACAAAAAATTATTAAAGAAGATTTAATTAAAAACGATTAAATGATGAAAAGAGTTGTTATAACAGGTATTGGAGCGATTACGCCTTTAGGAAATACCGTAGATAAATTTTGGAATGCACTGATTATGGGACAAAGTGGCGCAAAAATGATTACTAAATTTGATGCGACAAACTTTAAAACAAAATTCGCATGTGAAGTAAGAGATTTCGATCCTTTACAATTCATGGAAAAATCAGAATTACGAAAATTAGATCTTTTTACGCAATATGCATTAGCTAGCGTTCATGAGGCTATTCACCACGCTGAGATTGATTTCAATCTACTGGACAAAGATCGGATAGGTGTTATCTGGGCTTCAGGAGATGGCGGGGTTTCAACATTTGAGCAACAAATAGCGGAGTTTAAGCAAGGAAATGGAATACCACGCTTCAGTCCGTTCTTTATTTCTAAGCGTATTTTAAACATTGCTTCAGGTGTTATCTCCATTAAATATGGACTTAGAGGAGTAAATTATACGACCGCCTCTGCTTGTTCTGCAAGTAATACTGCGATTGTTGATGCCTTTAATTATATCCGCTGGGGCAAAGCAGATATGATTATTACCGGAGGTTCTGAAGCGTCTATAACCGAAAGTTCCATCGGTGGATTTAATGCATCTAAAGCCTTATCAACAAGTAATGAAGATTATTTGGGTGCCTCCCGCCCTTTTGATATTCATCGTAACGGTTTTGTATTAGGAGAAGGTGCTGGGGCTATCGTATTGGAAAGCTATGAAAGTGCGATTAAAAGAAATGCCCCGATTATTGCTGAAATAATTGGAGGAAGTTTAGCGGCGGATGCTTATCATATTACGGGCACACATCCTGAAGGAGACGGGGCATTTCTGGGAATGAAACTTGCTTTGGAGGATGCGAATATCGCTGCAAAAGATATAGAATATGTCAATGCGCACGCAACTTCTACTCCTATGGGCGATCAAAGTGAACTGAAAGCTATGGGAAGAATGTTTGGTTTTAACAACGAGGTATCTATTAGCGCTACAAAATCAATGACAGGGCACTTACTGGGAGCTGCTGGAGCTATCGAAGCTATTGCTTGTATTAAGGCGGTTCAAGATGATATTGTTCCGCCTACGATAAACTCTAAAGAAATAGAACCAGAATTTGCTGATAAATTGGATTTAACTCTCGGAAAAGCAAAGCATAAAAAAGTAAATATAGCCATGAGCAATACTTTTGGTTTTGGTGGTCATATCGCTTGTTCCATTTTCAAAAAAATAGAGCACTAGATCTCGGCTACTTTTAGAAAATTTATAAATGAACATTTTAAAATGACGGCTTAGAAAGGCTGTCATTTTACTTGAAACATGTACAAATAGTGCATCGTATAATAGGTGCAAAATTTTGAAAAAACATCTATACTCCAGTTTCAGATCAATGTGTTTTTCTGTTATTCATTTCAATCTAAAAAATAAGAGCCAATATTTGAGGTCATTACATTAAATATTAAAAAAATGATGGTTTCAAATTTTGATTTTATAAAAATCGCCGTATATTTGCATCACCAAAACAGAAAACAACTTGTTAACTGTTAGCAATGCGAAAATAGCTCAGCTGGTAGAGCACAACCTTGCCAAGGTTGGGGTCGCGAGTTCGAATCTCGTTTTTCGCTCCACATTAATATCACCTGCCTAGGTGGTGGAACTGGTAGACACGCAGGACTTAAAATCCTGTTTCCGTTAAGGAAGTGCGGGTTCGATTCCCGCCCTAGGTACAAGAAAGCTCATCCAAAAGATGAGCTTTTCTTGTTTTCTATGCCGTCTAAAATATTTTTATTAAATACTAGATTTTCATACTAAAAGCAACACCTGATCGAAACTGTAAACTGCAGTTATATAAACGACCCATTAGCATTAAATCAAATTTCATCCATCGCGCTTACTCTTGCCTTATACAGATCAATTTTTTGATAAGCCTTATTAAAAAACATTTTCTTATCCCTTGTTCCTGCTGTGTTTAACAACCTGGAATTCTTAAGCTGGTGCTGATAAAAATTTGAAACGTGTTGACAGGTGTCAGTATCGTGTGTGATAAAATATCCCAACATGGTATGGGGGACAAATAAAGCCCTTCTATCTTTGTTCGAAACAAGAACATTATTGTTTAATATCAACAGTTCATGATAATACAGTTGGTATTGGTCATTATTCGGAACACATTTCTTCTCCAGCGAAAACAAAAGCTCTTTGACCTGATCGCAGAGAATCGTCCCGTGCGCTGCGGTCAATAAACCAGTTTGTGAAAAATACATGATCTGCTGTAACGTACTATTGATAGTTGTATCATTCCAAATTTCTTTTACTCTGATGGAGGAATAATAATCGTTCAATTTTTTTCCGCCATTGTCTAAGGGGTTTTTCGATAAAAAAGATTCGAATGATACTTCCAGCCCCTCAAAACTCAATAAGTTGAGCCAGACGTATCTTTTAAAGCTTGACAGTAATCCTGTATTTATGGTATAGAAAATTGGAATATCCTTAGCGGAATAGTAGAGGGACGTACCAAGATCAGGATTGAATTCTGTTAAAGACTTAAAGGAATTTTCCAGATAAGTTGAAAGGTCATGTGGTGTCCGGATTTCTGTCGTTTTTTTTACTAAAACATGATCACTCTTTTGAAACATCTTATCTAAAGAAATTGCAAAGTGATTAGCCAGCTGAACTGTCTCCTCTATCGAAAATTTACTTTTCATCGAAATTCTTCGATGTGCCGCATCATAACTAATATCAAGCGCATTTGCAATGGCTTCTATAATAGACTTAGTAGCGTCGATTTTTTCATATATTTCTTGGATTAGCTTTTCTTGATACATTGGTTTAATTATTTGCGATAATCACAAAATTAAAAATATTTTTTATTGTTTGTCACAATTTTAAATGCAATTATCACAATAACTTTGGAATACGAAACAAACAGTCCATTTATTAAAAGCTCATTATGAAAACATTATTAAAAAAAACAGAAGCATATGACGTTCATACTGAAGACGCATGCGCTTTACCATTTTCTTCAGAAATCAGCCAAACAGAGATAGCGAAACTGTGTGATTATCTCAGCAAAAAAACGAATAAACAATTTCCAATACTTACTGACAGTAACATCAACTTATCGCTATTAAATGGAAATATTGAAAATTTTATTGGGATAAGTCAAATTCCTACGGGGGTCATTGGCCCGCTAAAAGTTCATGGTACAGCAGCAAATGGAGCTTACTATGTTCCATTAGCTACCAGTGAAGGCGCGCTGGTGGCTTCATATCATCGTGGAGCGAGAGCATGCTTACTAGCTGGAGGAATTACTTCGATATGTCTAAAGGAAGGTATCCAGAGAAGTCCTGTATTCAAATTTGAAAATTTAAATGATTTAAGCCTTTTTATCTCTTGGTTTCTTGCTAAAAAAGAAAGTCTCCACGATATTGTTAAAAATACAAGCAGATTTGCTAAGCTAACAGATACAAAGATTCAGATTGAAGGAAACCATCTCACCATATCTTTTGAATACTTTACAGCAGATGCATCGGGACAAAATATGGTCACGATATGTACAGATGCGATCTGTCGATTTATGATTGATCAATGTCCCGTTAAACCTAGCCATTGGTTTATAGAAGGAAATAGTTCAGGAGACAAAAAAGCAACAGCATATTCCTTTAATAACGTTAGGGGTAAGAAAGTCACAGCGGAAATTGAATTATCCGCTAAAATTGTATCAGAGGTACTTAAAACGTCATCTGCACTCATGGATAGGTATTGGCGTACTTCTACAATGGGAGTGATCCAGAGCGGTGCAATAGGCGCACAGGGTCATTATGCTAATGGGCTTACAGCATTATTTATAGCTACCGGTCAAGATGTGGCCTGCGTCGCAGAAGCGGCAACAGGAATTACAAGAATGGAATTAAATAGTGATGGATCTCTCTACGCCTGTGTTACATTGCCAAATCTGATCGTAGGAACGGTAGGTGGAGGAACCAATCTACCTACTCAAAGAGAATGTCTGGATATGATGGACTGTTATGGAGAAGGAAATTCAATAAAATATGCCGAGATAGCTGCTGCTCTTGTTCTTGCCGGCGAGTTATCGATCGCCGCGGCGCTGTCAGCAGGTCAATTTACGCAGGCTCATCAAAAGTTCGGTAGAAAAAAATCACTGTAATATGGAAACTAAAAAAGAAAACAGATGGAATGTGCCAAATGCACTTTCACTATACCGTTTATTGGCATTACCTTTTATCATTTATACTATAATTACAGCAAATAGAGAGTCCTTTATATTGTTGCTGTCCATAAACCTAGTAACTGATATACTTGACGGATTAATCGCAAGACTGTTTAATCTTCAAACAGAGTTTGGTGCAAAACTAGATTCGATTGCAGACATCGGGACTTATATTATGGCGTTCATGGGAATGATTAGTTTAGAAAAAGTATTCGTAGCAACATACAAAATAGAATTTATAATCTTAATTGCGATGTGGTTAATTCCACAGTTATGCGCGCTTATCAGATTTCAAAGATTCCCTAGCTTTCATTTATGGTCTTATAAAATAACTGGCTACTTACAGGGCATATTTATTTTCAGCTACTTCGTATTTGGCTTTAGTGCATTCTACTTTCACTTGATGTTAGTTGTTAGTTGTCTAGCGTACCTAGAGGAATTAATCTTGGTTATTACGCTACCAAAACTACACTCTAATTTAAAGAGCATATTTCTTATACAGCAACAAAAAAGAAATTAATCATGTACTTAATTATTGGTTCTATATTGTTCCTGTTTTTTGGAATAGGCAGTTTAGTTACACAGTATATCAATAAACAGAGTAAGCTGCGACAAGCTAATGAACGTTGGTTAAAACTCGTGTTGTACTTTGTAATTCTGATCATGGTATTTTCGTGTATCTATTTTGAATTAACAGTATCTCTAGCTATTTGCATTGGAATAATAGGTCTTTTTGAAATTTCAAAAGCTCATATATTTTCCAATAAACGGATTATATTTTTCTTTTTTTCTGTATTTATTTACCTTACGATCCTATTTGCATTTATCAAATTCAGTGACAATACTTTAACAGAAAACGTATGCTTTGTATACTTTACTGTGGTCACTTTTGATGGATTCAGCCAACTTACTGGTCAATTATTTGGTAAAAGAAAACTTCTGCCTCAGATTAGTCCCAATAAAACTTTTGAAGGTTTACTTGGAGGTTTAATACTAACAACATCGACCAGCTTTTTCTTTTTCCAATACATCGATTTTTCAATTGGCCAAACCATAGCGACAGCAATTTCTATTTGTTTTACAGCACTCACTGGAGATTTATTAGCTTCATTGCTGAAACGTAAATATCAAATTAAAGATTATAGTAAGCTAATTCCAGGTCATGGTGGGATACTAGATCGCTTTGACAGCTTTATATTTTCTGGAGCTATGTATTGGTTAGCTGATTTATTTAAAGAAATATTATAATGAAAAACGATTTGTTAAACCTGCTTTTACTGGCATTGACATTCTTGCTTTTATTTGCTCTTTCTGAATTTTTATACCATCAATACAAGATTAAGGTAGAATTGACAAGAAAACTTGTACATATTGGTACGGGATTAATTTGTTTGCTCTTTCCAATATTATTGAAAAATCATTGGTCAGTCCTATTTCTTTGTGGATTATTTGCTGTGATTTTACTCCTATCCTTAAAATTTAATTTATTAAAATCCATCAATGCAGTTGACAGAAAATCCGTAGGTAGTATTGTATATCCAGTGGCAGTTTATCTGTGCTTCTTAATCCAGACGTCTTTGGATGAATGCTATATATATTATTATTTACCTTTAGTTACCTTAGCTATTTGCGATCCTATGGCCGCACTATCCGGCAAGAAATGGCCTTTAGCGCAATATAAGATCTTTGGTGTAAAAAAAACTTTAATGGGATCTACTGTTTTCTTTATATGTGCTATGATCGTTATGTTTTTAACATGGAGATCCGTTTATAATTCTAATTTAGATTCGGAGGAATTTATAGTAATAGCCACAATTGCTCTTACTGCTACATTAGCAGAGGCATTTAGCAAAGATGGCTATGATAACTTAACAATTCCGGTAAGTATATTAGTCTGTTTGTATATATATTTTCCTTGATGAAAAAAATGATCATCTTTAGAAATAGAAAAAATTTAGCTTTGGGATCAGTTTTTGTATTTTATTATAGTCGATCTATAGATTCCCATTTCCTATTGAAATCTTAAAATTCCATTGCCTTTTTAGAAAATTGCTATATTCGAAGTAAAACAAAGTCAGTATGTCTACTTTTTATTATAGTTTATTATTTCTTGTGTTCTTTATTCTTGTTTTATTAGCGGTCTTCCTCTACTTGAAGATTCGTATATTAAAACGTCAAAATAAACTATTAATTCGACAAAATCGAGATTTAAATAGCATTTCTCTTCCTGATGAAACGAATTATTATAAGTTGGACCCACACTTACTAAAAAATGCATTAAACGCTATTCAGTCTCATGCCTACCAAAGTTATCATGCACTTGATAAATTATCCAATGTACTAGATTATATTCTTTATGAAACAGATGGCACGTTCGTAAAGTTAAAAGATGAGATCGCTTTTGCGCAAAATCTAATAGAGATCAATAAACTTAAAATAAGTCCTTTATTTGATCTACATATACGAAAAAAAATTAGTGCCGAAGCTGGAGAAATGCTTATTGCTCCATTTATGACCATCAACCCAATTGAAAATGCTTTCAAACATGCTGATGTTCAAAATGAAAACAGTTTTATCTCTGTGGTGTTTGAGGTTATCGACGATTATTTTCACCTCACCGTTTCTAATCGGGTCATGCAAAAACAAAAAATAGACTCAAGCCTAGGTGGATTGGGCAATAAAACTTTTTCAAAACGGTTGAAAAATATTTACGGTACTGAATACAGCTTGAATACTGAGCAAAAAGAAAATATATACACGGTAACCGTAAAAATAAAACTTTATCAAAATGATTAAATGTATTTTATTGGATGATGAACTTCCTTCACTAAGTTACATTCAAGCTTTATGTGAAAATTTTAAGGACGTAGAAATCGTGAAAAGTTTCAATAATCCCCAAAAGTTTTTAGCACAGATTGACAGACTTGATTTTAACACCTGTATTCTAGATATTCATATGCCAGGTATGAACGGACTAGAGGTCGCCCGGATACTTTCTGACAAAGCAATTATCTTTTCAACAGCTCATAAGGAATATGCTGCTGATGCATTTGATCTCAATGCTGTGGATTATATACGAAAACCTTATCAGGCTGATCGATTACAGACTGCTTTTGATAAAGCCTTGAAGTGGCTTAACTCAACAAAGGAAACGGGTTTAGAGGTTATAGAGTTAAACAGTAATCAAGGAAAAACAAGGATAAGAATAGATCAAATTGCCTATATTGAGGTGGCCGATCATGATAGGCGGGATAAATACATCTATATGAAAGACGGTCAAAATATTCTTGCGAAAAACATCAGTTTAGATGAAATTTTGGCGATCCTACCTTCTGGAAAATTCTGTAGGATCAACAGACGAAATGTTGTTGCATTAGCTGTGGTCTCGTCTTACACAGCACAGTATGTCGCGTGTAAAATAAAAGATATGCATGACCTGAAACAACTTACCTTATCGGCACCCTACAAAGATCATTTTGTAAACAGCTTAAATGTTTAGTACATTTTTTTTCTGGTCTGGTACAAAAAACACGAATTCGTTTTGTAGAAAAAACTTTAGCTATTATACTTGCTCTTTACAATCCGACGAAATATGTTTAAAAGTAAGTACCGCTCCACCTTTTTTTATCTAGCCATTTTAATTATTGGGATAGCTTTAGGCTATTTTATTATCCATCAGGGCTCCCAATTTGAAAATCAACCACATACAACTGCAGATGTACCACTCAACTCAGCATGGTCACATTTCTTAGATCATTTGCATGAAAATCTTTCCTACCCGCTAGCAATACTCATGTTGCAGATCATAACAATCATATTTGTAGCGCGAATCTTTGGTATATTATTCAGAAAAATTGGTCAACCCTCTGTTATTGGAGAAATCGTAGCGGGTATTGCACTAGGGCCCTCCCTACTAGGGAATTACTTTCCAGAAATATCCACATTTTTATTTCCATTCAGTTCTTTGGGAAATCTGGGGGTATTGAGTCAAATAGGTTTAGTGCTATTTATGTTTGTCGTCGGCATGGAGCTAGATTTGAAAATATTGAAAAACAAAGCTCAAGATGCCATAGTTATCAGTCATGTAAGCATTATCTTTCCTTTTCTTCTAGGAATGGGGCTCGCCTATGTGATCTTCCAGACAACAGCACCTGAAGGTATTTCATTTTTATCATATGCGCTCTTTATTGGAATATCCATGAGTATTACTGCATTTCCTGTTTTGGCAAGGATCGTACAGGAAAGGGGTATGAGCAAAACACGACTAGGTTCGATTGCCATCACCTGTGCAGCGGCAGATGATATCACTGCTTGGTGTCTTTTGGCAGCTGTTATTGCGGTTGTAAAAGCAGGATCTGTAGTCAGTGCAGTTTACACGATCGCTTTCGCGGCCGGCTATGTCTTATTGATGGTCCGGTTCGTAAAACCATTTCTCCAACGTATCGGTGACCTTCACTCCACTAAAGAACGGTTAGGCAAATCGATTGTAGGTATCTTTTTTCTAACATTGCTGATTTCTTCATGGACCACCGAAGTTATCGGTATCCACGCCCTATTTGGAGCTTTTATGGCTGGTGTAATCATGCCAACCAACACAAGTTTTCGAAGTATCTTTATTGAAAAAGTAGAAGATGTAGCGCAAGTACTTCTTTTACCGCTATTTTTTGTCTTTACAGGCCTAAGAACACAGATTGGATTACTCAATGAGGCCGAACATTGGCAAACCTGTTTCTGGGTGGTTACAATTGCTGTAGTGGGTAAATTTATTGGAAGTGCTTTATCGGCAAGATTTGTGGGGCAAAACTGGCACAGTAGCCTTACCATAGGAGCTTTGATGAATACTAGAGGTTTGATGGAACTAGTCGCTCTAAACATAGGTTATGATTTAGGAGTCCTTACTGATGAAATGTTCGCAATACTGGTTCTTATGGCTTTGATCACAACATTTATGACGGGGCCTGCATTAGATTTAATTAATAAATTTTTTAAGCCTGAAATCGAAAATAATGGCGATCTCATTTCGAAGAAAAATAAATACAATATTCTGATTTCATTTGGCAACCCAAATTCTGGAAAAATTTTACTCCGTATTGCCAATATGCTGATTAAAAAATCAAAAGAAAATAGTACGGTAACGGCATTACATCTTTCGATCGGGAATGAACTCAATACTTATAATTCGATCGAATACGAAAGAGATAATTTTTCAGTATTAAATGATGAAAGTGAAAAAATAGAGCAACCGTACACTGGTATTTTTAGAGGTACCGACAATATCAACGACGACATTGCAAAAATGGCCAATGAAGAAGATTTCGACTTACTGTTGACAGGTATCGGTCAATCTGTCTATGAAGGATCTGTTTTAGGAAGTATCATCGGGTTTACAAGTAAAGTCGTTAATCCGGAAAGATTGTTAGGTTCATTAACAGGTAAAGAAAGTTTATTTAATCATAGCGGATTTGAAGATAAAACGACAGCGCTTTTAAAAGCTGTTCATATTCCTTGTGGAATTTTAGTCGATAGGGGTCTTCCTGAAGAGGTGAAAAACATATTGGTTCCTATCAAAACACTTAGTGATAGTTTCTTATTAATATATGTGCACAAACTTGTACAGAACAACGATGTAAAAATAAGTTTCTTAGACGAAGATGAGGTCATTAAAACCTCTGTAGAGCTCAAAGAGGCTATTCGTTCGTTAGATTATGCGGCACCTAATCAAATCAATATTATAGAGGAACCCAAGACTAAAGATATTGATTATTCTTCATTCGATATTATACTGATAAGTTTCATTGCTTGGAAACAGATTTCTTTTGAGAAAGAGCAATGGACGAAAAAATTACCGAGTACATTGATTTTAAAACCTTAATATTTATTGTTATGGAAAAATACATTTTTGAAACCATGCTAATTAATGAAGACAAAATTCATCAATTAGAGGAAACTTTAAAGAAGATTCCCAACATCATCACCATTAATATTAACAGATTCAGTAACGGATTAATATTAAAATTGGAAGCTCTAAATATTCAAGCGTTTGAAATAGCACTACGTCTGAAACAAAATGGTTTTGCCGTTGAGCGCTTATACGAAGAATAATAGCTGATCCATTGTTACACCATTATGTAAACTCCAGCAGAAAGTTTACATAATGGTGTATGCATTTTTAACGATTCCCCATACATGATGCCCTTATAGCCTGCTTCTGCTATCTTCCAATTCTCATTTTATTGTGCCCGAATCATCTTTTCTTGATTATTTTTCTATTTTTATCGCACAAATAGATTACATATGCACACAGCTCTATATATTTTTTCTTCCATCCTAATCATTATAAGTTTTATTCCATTAATAAGAAATGATTATTGGACGTTCCGAATTTTTGAGTATCCAAGACTACAAAAGCTTGTATTAACAGCCCTGTCACTGGCGCTCCTTTTAATATTCTCTAACAGAACGTTAACCTTCTATATTTATGTAACCTTACTTTCAGGGACTATTTTATACCTATTAAAACAGATCATTCCCTTTACTCCTCTTGGAAAAAAGCAGATTTTAAGAGTAAGACAGGAAATACCCGATCAAACCATCAGTATTATGATATCAAATGTGTTTGAAGATAATACCAATTACAAAGGCTGCATTGCGGAAATTAAAAAGACTGATGCTGACCTGGTACTACTACTGGAAACCAGTCATGAATGGATGGAACAGCTTAAGGAAGCTACAGATGCCTATCCTTATCGTATAGAGAAACCGATAGATAACACTTATGGTATGTTGCTGTACTCTAAATTGGAATTGAAGGAAAGTGAAGTCAAATTTCTTGTGGAGGATGATATCCCTTCCATTCATACAAAAGTAATTTTACGAAATGGGCAGGTCATTCAATTATATGCGGTACATCCGACTCCTCCTGTACCAGGTGAAAACCCAAGGTCAACAGAACGTGATAAGGAACTCCTTCTGATTGCAGATAAAGCTTTAGCATCAAAAATACCAGTGATAGTTTGCGGTGACCTGAATGACGTCGCCTGGAGCTATACCACTGAATTATTTTTAAAGACAAGTCAATTACTTGATCCGAGAAGAGGCCGTTTCTTTCTGAATACTTTTCATGCACATCATTTTTTTATGCGCTTTCCTTTAGATCATATTTTCTGTAGTACAGACTTCAAATTAAAGAAAATGAAAAGACTGAATAATTTTGATTCAGATCACTTCCCAATTCTGACCGTATTACAATACGAAAAATCCGCGGATGCAGAACAAGAAGACAATACATTAGATTTAGATCAGGAAGATCGGGAATTAGCTGAGGAAAAAAAAGAAAAGTGCTGATACAACAGCACTTTTCTTTTTTTGAGTAATTATTTTTGTTTAATATTCTATTGCTAAAATTGATCTCAGAGGAATCAATACACCGCTTTTTATTTGGAGATACTTATCCGTTAACGACCAAACCGTTGTTTCTATTCTTTTAGGACCTACTTCTGTTTGAAAGGCTATTGTAGTCTTCGACTTAAATTCATTCCCCAATCGCAAAGCTCCTTTTAAAGTTTCTAAAAATGTTTGACTTTTATCTTCATTCGCCGCGACTATTTTGAATGAAGAGATTTGTTCTTTTTCTATCAATTCTCCGATCATACTACTAATAATTTATAATTGACACTTTGATTAAGTAAGACATTTCATTTATAACGCTCCTAATTGTTATAACATATACTTAACCTTATTTAAATGTAAGGAATCCTCGATAAAATACCAATACTATTTCGATTTTAACATTTATTTTACAAAATGCCTTATTCTACAGCATAATAATGCCTAAATTTGTTGAAATTTATCAAAAATGGACAATTCAACATTTGAAAAAAACTGGGAAATCAATTTTACACAATGCTATTCAAATGCCAGAATCCGTTATTCTGATCTTTCCAATTTACTGCAACTCACAGCTGGTGAACATGCGACTATTGCAGGTTTTGGTTTTAGGGAAATGGCCAAAAATAATCAGACCTGGGTGTTAAGCCGTATCCGGTTTGAAATAAACCGCTTGCCAAAATGGATGGATATAGTGACCATAAAAACCTGGATTCAGCACTTAGAAGGGGCTAAATCAACCCGTAATTTTGAGGTGTATGTCAATAACCAACTTTATGTGACTGCTACAAGTTATTGGGCGGTTATCAATACTGTAAAAAGAGGACCTGAGGAACTGGCAATAGCACTTGGCGATTTTAAAACATTTCCAGAGCGTCACAGTACGCAAAAGCCTTTTTCAAAACTAAATCTAGCACAGACAGTAAAACCAATCGAAAACTATACGGTTAAAATATCGGATCTGGATATTGTCAATCATGCTAATAATGTCAAATATTTAGATTGGTGTATGGATAGATTACCGATGGAATTAGTGCTAACAAATCAAATTGTATCCATAGAAATGAATTACCTACGAGAACTCCGCTATAATGACCGTGTAGAAATTAGTGGTAACTCAACAGATAAGGGCTATTTCATGACGGTCACAAAGCAAGAACGTGTTTCATTCGCCTTAGAAATCGAAACTAAATAAAAAGGGAGTACTTCGCTTGAAGTACCCCCTTTTTATTCTTTATGTTTTTACATTAACCTGCAAAAGCTTTATCACCTTTTTTATAAGGGTAATTTCCATCGAATTTTCCTGGAATCTTCACATAGCGCAATGCTTTAGTTAATCCCAGTTCCGAATTAAAGTATCCTGTTAAGGTTAACTGCTTAAACATTGTAAACCAATGAGGTGGTTTGTTTTCCACTTCTCTATATAATTCATTTTGTTTTACAGCATTTTTCTCACGTTCTTCTTTTGTCGCCTCATCTTGTTTTTTATTAAACTCACCAGCTTCTTTGTCTAGTAAGTTTACAAAACTTGTACGTTCTTCAGCAGAAAGATCTAAGAAATTTTTCTTCATTAACTCTTGTGCTTTTTTATCTAGGTTGTTAATTCCATCCATGAAAACAGTTTGTTGTTCATCGGTATAACAATCTCTTACCATCACTGGGATAAAGCTTCCCACGCCTGCTTCTTTAGCTCCAGGAGTAGAGGTTTTCGGTAATATTGCTTCGGCTAAGTCTCCCAATAAATCGGTTGTCTTAGGTTCGAATAAAACTTCTACCTGTTTAGTAGCAGAGCGTGAACAACCTTCAAGAAAAAGGCTTGAACCAATGACCACGCCTCCCATCAACATTGCGACACGTTGAATTGCTTCTCTTCTATTCATAATCAATCTCTTTTAATACTTAAATTGTATAATTAACTTCCCAGCCTGGACGGTAGTTACGCTTCACGAACTGGTTTACTTCATCAAAATTCGTCACACGCATATTATTATTATCCCATAATAAGCGTAAGTTTCTTCCTGGATATTTATTATCAACTTTCAAATCCGATCCACGAATAGCCAAGTTTGCCATCAGTAAAGCTTCTGTCAATGGTCCAGCAATTTCAAAAGGAGAAGACATCTGCATATTACCATAACCAGCAATACAACCTTCAACCCATTGCGCCCAGTGACCATCAGCACCACCTTTAACACGTGCATACTTTTGTTTTGGAGTCGTATAAGAAACAGTTGTAGGCAATAATCTCGGATTTGCAGCGTAAGTATCGGCCAATATTTTACCTTTCGTACCGATAAATAAAATACCATTTCCACCGTCGCCAAAAGCCTCATTAGGACCTAGTTCATCTGGTCTTGGTGGTTGAATTCCACCATCCATCCAATGTAGCTTAACATCTCCTGCTGTTTTATCCGTTTTCGGGAATGTCATTACGGCATAGCTTGACGGCGGACAGCTTTCTGGGAAATATCCTCTTTTAAATTCGTCAACATATACAGATCCAACAGTTGCCTGTACATCTTTTACATATTGAAGACCATAGATACTAAAAGGCGCTTCCATGTTATGGCATCCCATATCACCTAATGCACCTGTTCCATAATCCCACCATCCTCTCCAGTTGAAAGGAATCAATTTTTCAACATAATCTTTTTTTGGAGCAGTACCTAACCAAAGATCCCAATCCAATTCTTGTGGAACTGGAGCTTGTTGTGTAGGCCATTGGATACCTTGAGGCCATACAGGGCGATCGGTCCAACAGAAGATCTCTTTCAGATCTCCAATCATCCCTGCGTCAACCCATTCGCGCATCTGTCTCACACCATCACCTGATGCTCCTTGATTACCCATTTGCGTCACAACTTTATATTTCTTGGCTGCTTGTGTCAAAACACGTGCTTCCCAAACATCATGAGCTAATGGTTTTTGCACATAAACGTGCTTACCCAATTGCATTGCTGCCAAAGCTACAATAGCATGCTGATGATCTGGTGTTGATACTGAAACTGCATCAATATGTTTATGCTCTTTATCGAGCATATCACGGAAATCCTTATAAAATTTTGCCTTCGGAAACTTTTTCACAGAATCTGCCGCACGACGCGTATCTACATCACATAGGTAAGCAATATTTGCTTTTCCACTTGTTGCAAATCGCGATACGTCTGATCCCCCCATACCACCGACACCTACAGATGCAACATTCAACATATCACTCGGTGCTGTAAAACCTACTCCACCAAATACATGGCGGGGCAGTATAGTCACTCCAGCGCCAAATAAGGCAGCTTTTTTCAGAAAGTCTCTTCTTGATGAATTATTCTTTTCCATAATTTAGATTTATAACTGATTAAAGGTTACCTTTTTTCAACTCACTTACAGCAAAATCAACCGCTCTTGCTGTTAATGCCATATACGTTAATGAAGGATTGACACAGCCTGCAGATGTCATCGCTGCACCATCAGTTACAAAAACGTTAAGTGCATCCCAAACCTGGTTGTTTCCATTTAAAACAGATGTTTTAGGATCTCTACCCATACGAGCAGTTCCCATTTCATGGATACCTTGACCAAAACCATACACGTTATCATAAGTATATGTGTCCTTAACACCAATTTTCTCCAACATCTCTTTCATCTCGTTTTGCATATCACCACGCATCTTCAACTCATTATCCTTGATTTCAACGTCCATTGATAATACAGGAAGACCCCATTTATCTTTTTTAGTTTTGTCTAAGCTAATTTTGTTTTCATGGTATGGCAAAATCTCACCGAAAGCAGTAAAACCTACGTTCCAATCACCCGCTTCGGTAAGTGCATCTTTCCATGCTCCACCTACACTCATTTCTGCGACCTCTCCAGACCAGCGACCACGGCCTGCAGCTCCTTGATAACCAAAACCACGGACATAATCACGTTTCTTGTCATCTCCAGCAACGTTAACAAAACGTGGCACATATAATCCTGTTGGTCTACGACCAAATACATAGCTATCTAAATATCCTTCTACATTACCTCCTGCTCCACAACGGAAATGGTGATCCATTACGTTATGTCCCAATTCTCCACTGCTACTTCCAAGTCCACCTTCCCAAACATCTGTAGCTGAGTTCATCAGTACCCAAGTTGAGTTAAATGCAGATGCATTAACGAAGATCACTTTAGCGAAAAACTCATACGTTTGATTTGTTTCCGCATCTACAATTTCAACACCTTTTGCTTTCTTGGTATTTTTATCGTAAATGATTTTCGTAACAATTGAGAATGGACGTAATGTCAAATTGCCAGTTGCTACTGCTGCTGGTAATGTTGCCGATTGTGTACTAAAATAAGCACCAAAATTACAACCTAACCAACATTGGTTTTGATATTGACAGTTGATACGGTTATGATGAGGAACAGTAATGTTTGCTGTTCTTCCCATAATAAAATGGCGGTTACCACCGTATTCTTTTTTCAAACGTGCTGCAAGATCCTTTTCCACGATATTCATCGCCATAGCAGGCATAAAATCACCATCAGGCAATACATCCAAACCATCACGGTTACCGCTGATACCAGCAAATTTCTCTGCATAGCTGTACCAAGGAGCAATATCTTTATAACGGATCGGCCAATCTACACCGTGTCCATCTTTTAAATTTGCTTCAAAATCTAAATCGCCAAGTCGGTAAGATTGTCTTCCCCACATCAATGAACGACCACCTACGTGATAACCTCTATACCAGTCAAAACGTTTAGTTTCGGTATAGGGACTTTCTTGTTCATTTACCCAATAATCTAAGTTTTTTTCATTTAACGGATAATCCCTGCTCAAAACTGGACGTTCTTTGATCATCTCTTGCGTACGTCCTCCGGCATGTGGGAAATCCCAAGGATTCTTATTCGGCGACGGATAATCTTTTACGTGCTCGATATTACGACCACGTTCTAACATAAGGGTTTTTAAACCCTTTTCTGTTAATTCTTTTGCTGCCCATCCACCACTGATTCCTGAACCAATGACAATAGCATCATAAGTGTTATTTTCAGCCATTTTATTTTATTGTTTAGTTTTAGTCTTTTATTAATTTTACTCAGCAACCGCTTTATTCTCGACCTTCTCATCTTTAAAAGCAACTAAAAAGATAACAAAGACTACGAATGCTATTCCTGCTGGAATAATCCATGTTTGTTTCCAAAAATCAGCAACATTAGCTTGTTGCAAGTATGCATATTTCTCACCGATAAAACCCGCAACCCAGAATCCAATAAGCTGACCTACCCCATAAGTCGCTAATGTAATCAAACCCTGTGCAGCACTTTTATATTTGATTCCAGCTTTACTATCGGTATAAATTTGTCCAGAAACGAAGAAGAAATCGTAACAGATACCGTGTAAAGCAATACCTAATATCAACATGAAAGAAAGATCGCCCGCATTACCATATGCAAATAAGATATATCTTAATGCCCAAGCAAGCATACCAACCAAAATCGTTTTCTTGAAGCCGAATTTAGAAAAGAAAACAGGTAATGCCAATAAGAATAATACTTCTGAAATCTGACCAATTGTCATTTTTCCAGTAGGATTTTCCATTCCTATTTGATCTAAAAATGGATTGGCATTTTGATAGTAAAATGCTAAAGGAATACAGATTAAAATCGATGAAACGAAGAAAATCAAGAAATTACGGTCTTTCAATAATTTGATTGCATCCAATCCGATGATCGATGAGAATGATGGTTTCTGATCTGACTCAATTTTAACAGGTGGCGTTTTAGGCAATGTAAATGAGAATAAACCTAACACCAAAGAAGCAATAGCCCCCATTAAAAAGGTATTTTTCAAAGCTCCAGCAGATGAAGCTTCTGCAGCATCCCATTTAAACAAATAACTGATTGAAAGACCAGCAATGATCCAACCGATAGTTCCCCAAATACGGATATTAGAGAACTGTTTCTCAGGATTGGTCAACTGTCTGAATGATACCGAATTTACCAATGATAGTGTCGGCATATATAAAACCATATAAGCCAATACATAAGGGTAAAAAGAAGAAATTTCAGTTGCATTATACATTTGATACATCAATACCGCACCGATGATATGCAATACGCCTAATATACGTTCCGCGTTAAAGTAACGATCGGCAATCATACCGATAATAAAAGGAGCAATAATAGCACCTAATGATTGGGTTGAAAAAACATTCGCAATTTCAAGCGGCTGTGCTTGTAAATTTTTACTCAGGTATGTACCCAATGTAACGAACCATGCGCCCCAGATAAAGAATTCCAGGAACATCATGAAGGATAATTTAAATCTAATAGATGTGGACATTATATGTTTTAGTTTATTTTAAAATAAGAGATTTCTATCAAGAATTTGGTTTTTAAAATGACAATCTAGCATAAAAAAAACAATTGTACAAGTTACACTAAGAAATTATCTACTTCTCTGTAAGCGTTGACCAAAGTTTCTTCGCCGATCTTGCCACTTTTGGACATACCATGCTCCATACCGACCACGCCTTTAAATCCCTTCTCGTGAAGCCATTTAAACACATTTTTGTAGTTAACTTCACCTGTAGTAGGTTCCCTTCTTCCTGGATTATCTCCTACTTGAATATAAGCGATCTCATTCCAGCACTCATTCATTTTATGAATGAGATTACCTTCATTTTTTTGCATATGATACGCATCATATAATAATTTACATGAAGGACTTCCCACACCTTTGCATATTTCATAGGTCTGATCTGAATATCTAAGAAATAAATCAGGACTGTCACTTAAAGGCTCCAGTACCATCGTTATGCCATGTGGTTCAAAAATTTCTGCCCCTCTCTTCAATGCCTCAATCACATTACCAGTTTGTACCCCGATAGATAGATTACGTTCGTAATCGCCAGGAACAACCGTTACCCATTTTGCATTGACACGTTTTGCAACTTCCACAGACTCTTTACAGCCTTTCAGAAAGATATCAATGTATTCTTGTTTACCTGCCGCTAAAGTATTGGCACCGTTCCCGCCCTTTGGAACAACAAAAACGCCCATACGCATCCCAAGAGATGCCAACGTTTCACCTATTTTCTTTTGTTCATCGATACTGCGTCCTGTCATACCGTTATCTTCGATACTTCTGAATCCCAGTTCATGCATATATTTTATTTCATCAACAAAATTTTTACCAGCAGTTGCACTGAACATGCCCTGATGCGGTGCATAATCTAAGTTAAATACTGCTCCTGCCTTATTTTTTTTCTGTTGTTGTTCACCCGCTAAAGTATTCAAGCTCACAGCGGAACCTGCAACCAATAAGGTGTTTTTTAAAAATTCAGATCTTTTCATAATTTCATTTATATTGTTTTTTTTAGAAAAAAGTTGGAAAACCCTTTCGAGTACTTTTCTTCTATTTCTCCCTTTTCATTGTTAAATATAATATAAACTTCTAAATTCTTTCTCTTCTTCACAAAATCAAGTATCTCATCTGGTGTAAGGGCCATAAAATAATTGTCCAAGGCATCTGCTTCCATTGCAGTTTTTGCATATACCGTAACACTGACTACTGGACTAGAAAACATATATCCCGTCAAAGGATTGACATGATGACTAATCTTCTGTTTTCCATTCATCATGTACTTTTCAAAATTTCCAGCAGTCGTCAATGCTCCAGATTTGATATGTACAACTTCGGTTTTCAGTAATTGATTGTGGCTGGAGGCTGGTCTTTCAACACCAATTTTAAAAAATTCACCTGCCTGATTTCTTCCCTTAACACGCATTTCCCCACCTAACTCCACAATATAATTTTTGATATGCTTACTTTCAAGAAATTTAGCCAAGACATCTACTGAATACCCCTGTGCAATACCATTGACATCAATACTGACGTTAGGTTTGCTTTTTTTAAGATAAGGAGCTTTCCAAATTAACTTATCCATTCCCACAGACGCTAGGGTTGCATTGATTTCATTTGAGTCTGGAAAATGTTTAATCTGTTTAGGTCCAAACCCCCACAATTGGACAAGTGGTGCTACCGTAATATCAAAAATACCTTTCGTGATGCGATTATAGCGGAATGATGCATCAACAACCTTTTGAAAATGACGATCTAACTTGACAGCACTTCTCTCCTCTTTATTAAATAGACTTATTGTAGAGGATGGGTTATAAATCGACATTGACAAATCAATGACTTTCAAAACACTATCGATATCATTTTTTGAAACCAACTCCTGTGTATCAAAATACGTAATATGATAAGAAGTACCCTGCGCAGGGCCAGATAAAACAGTTTTTCGGAGAGATTTTAAAGAATAAGAAGCTTGTTCAGCTCGTGCAGCTGTTATGCTGCACAAGCCAAAAAAACTAATTGAGAGCAGTATCCATGATTTAAAATACATGAATGCATCCTCTTATTAAATGTATAAATTTGTATTCTGACCTGGTATAGCTACCGGGTACGAACCATCTTCTTTTGGTAATATCTTAGGTAAAGCATCCCATGCATAATTTGTAGGCATAATATCGATTTCCGACTTTAAGGCGGCATCCCATTTAATTACTTTTCCTGTATAACATGCAATACGACCAATAATACCTGTTAAAGTACTATATGCACCATATTCTGCATTATCAAATTTATATTCACCTTTTGAAATTGCTTCAAACAATTCTTTATGTTCTTGTTGATAAGGATTTGGATTTCCTTTTGGTTCATGACGATAGATTTCATTTCCTTTAGCATCCCAGAGTACTGCTTGTCCATTTGCTGACAGGTAAGCTCTACCTTTTGTTGCTTGAAACTGTTCGTCGACACGATTTGTAACCCCTTCGAAGTGCGCACACTGACTGTATACAACTGAGTTATCAGGATAAGTTAACTCCAATGCAAAGTTGTCATAGATCTCACCATATTCTTTACCTGTTCTATGCGCGCGGCTACCAGTACCTTGAATACGTACCGGGTATGCACCTTTGACCCAATTGGCAATATCAATATTGTGAACGTGCTGCTCTACGATATGATCACCACATAACCAGTTAAAATAATACCAGTTGCGCATCTGATAATCCATTTCTGTCTGTCCCGGCTTACGTGGTCTTACCCAAACACCACCACTATTCCAGTATACCTGTCCAGAAACAACATCACCGATTGCACCCTCGTGAATTCTTTTAATCGCTTCTCTATAGTTTGTTTGATACCTACGTTGAAGACCCACCACTACATTCAGTTTTTTCTTCTTAGCAATTTCAGCAGCTGCCAAAACTTTACGGATCCCTGGGATATCTGTGGCAACAGGTTTTTCCATAAATACATGTTTACCTTGGCGCACAGCTTCTTCAAAATGAATCGGACGAAATCCAGGAGGAGTTGTTAAGATCACCACATCGGCTAATTTAATAGCTTCTTTATAGGCATCAAATCCAACGAATTTATTTTTTTCAGGAACATCAATTTTATCCTGCCATTTATCTTTTAATGTTTTATATGTGCTGTCCAAATTATCTTTGAAAGCATCAGCTAATGCAACGACTTTAATATTAAATCCTGAGCTTAGGGCGTCAAAAGTTGCACCTGTACCGCGTCCACCACAACCGATCAATGCAACTTTAATTACATCGCTTCCTGCGGCAAATGCTCCTACCAATGGCACTGAACTTAAAACTGTCCCGCCTGCGATAGCTGCTGTCGTTTTTAAAAAATCACGACGTTCAAAATTTTCCATATTTTAGGTTTTTTGGTTATAATTAATAATCTTTAATTGGAGCCTTATCATAATAGGCCATTATTTCTTCATGCGAAGGAGGTGTCACAGGTCTTACTAAGCGCATTCCTACAAATGGAGCTTCAGGGAACCACCAGTTACTTTTAGGAATTTGTGGATCTAGTTGTTTCCAGAATGGATCTGAAGCTACCCGAGATGCACTTCTTAAATCTACAGCTTCACTATCAAAGGCACCGCCTCTTACACTATTGGGATATAATTTAGTAGGTATTGCAACGGGGTTATCAGCTACTTTACCGTCAAACTGCTGGTAATAATCTTCGATATATTGGTCAAAAGTCCATTCTGAAACATTTCCATGCATATCAAATAAACCCCAAGCATTTGGCTTCTTAGTTCCAACAAGATGTGTTGAACCGTCACTATTGCCTTTATGCCAAGCATATTGATCCAATAGAGCGGCATCATCTCCAAAACTATACGCTTTATCACTTCCGGCGCGACAAGCATACTCCCATTCCGCTTCTGTTGGCAATCTATAAAAAACTCCTGTACGTACGTACAGCCACTTGCAGAACTGAATTGCATTATAATGGGTCATGGCCAAAGCTGGGTGACCTTCTTTACCCATACCAAAGGTCATATCTAAATATGGTTTTGTAGGACGTGTTACTGCATCCACTTCGGGAGTGATCTTGCCATCTATACTTTGAGTCAACTCATAATCTTTATACAAGAAAGGTTCAAACAAGTTCCAGGTTACCTCGTATTTCCCTATCCAGAAGGGAGCTATTTTCACTTCATGAATAGGCTTTTCATCTGCTTTAACATTCCCACCTTGTTTATATACGCCAGCTGGAATCGCAACCATGTCAAACTTCAATTTTGTCCCTTTTATTTCTTGTACGTAGCTTTCCACCTTTTGCTGTGCAAACAACGAGCTGGACATTCCTGACAAGATAAGAGCAAGTAAACTTTTACGCATTTCTATTTTTTTCTATAAATAATTGGTCATCACCCACCACTAATCCAGATATATTATTTGTCTAAGATATTAATTTCATTGTGTAATTTAAACAATAAGTATCATAACTTTTTTATTACACAGATAAAAAATGACAATTGAATAAAAAAAATAGGGTCTGTAAAACAATGTTTTACAGACCCTATTTGAAAATTACAAGTATCCTTTATAATAAAATATTACGGCTAACTTCACGATCAATCGTTATATATCCGGGATAAAAAATTGATTTACCGGCGACATTTATCGAAGGTTTAATCTTTATTGTAAACAAACCCTTTTTAGTGTTTGAATTAGATCCGATAAACCCAGCGAGATCACCATTATTGATCAACTCATAAATATTTGTATTTAATCTTACCGAGGCCACCGTAGATTGTCCAGGGTCCAAAGAAATCGACTGATTAACAATTCCCTCTGCTAATTGCTTTTTTTCAAACAGAATAATATATTGAAACTGATTAATTGCAGCTTTCTTTAAAGTCGGATTTTCAATTTTCAAGCGAATTACGGCATCCAATGGAATATTTTTACGCAACATTCCCAAAGCTACACTCGGTAGTGCCGATAGATCAATACCATCTGCTTTCACTATTTTTTGAATGGAAGTTCCCGCTACACGAATGCTATCAACGGACTGTATATCAAACTTACACTTACCAAGATTTTCAATCTGGGCTTTTTGCCTACTGATCCCGCAGCTACTCAAAAATGCCACGCTCATTAACATCAATAGCCAGTTCTTTTTCAATACTTTTATCATAATTTAATTTTTCCCTCCAAATTTATAAAGAATTCCCAAACTATTTATCGGATGCCCTGCTTTCAAATAATCATTGCTCATCAAACCGAAATTCATGCCAGTCATATATTGTATCTGCCAGCCACGCCCTACTTCCATACGGGTATAGAATACAGGTTCTATCAAAACATTCTGTTCTTTATTTGCATTAAGCTGGTTTATTTTAAAATCTGTCATATTTACATGTGACAATCGTAAAATTGTACCATAGTTCAAGGCGCGATCTCCACCAAACAAACGAATTTTTTCACGTTTTGTGGAAGAGTAATTGACTTGGACAAATATTTTATTAAAATCCATATCTCGGCTTTCTACCACTGCCGGCCCCGCCGTTGATGTCCTTGTATCTAGTTCATTTACAACACCCATCCCATAACCTGCATATACTTCGAGAATACGATTGCGCCGTTGACCAAAAGTCGTAAAATAGCCAATACCCAACTCACCCATTTTTTGAGCAAAATCTGTAGGACTATCTTTTCGGTCCACATAAGAACCATTTGCAATCACTCCGATATGATCTGAAACGGCGACTCCTCCACTGGCAGAAATATTTCCCTTTAAATTAATATTTCCGGAAACATATACTTCACCAGCATCTTTAAACATTGGCGCGGCTGGCACATTGGGCATATACATCGAACTACAAGATGACAACAACAATAACACAACTGCTGGAATACTGTAAGGTAGACTTTTATAAATCATGAACGTTTAATATTATCTATAAACTGCAATTCCTGTATAAAATTGTACCAAACTTAGATTCTTGAAGAAATAAATGTATACAATTTTATTAAGAAGCTCTTACTTAAGCTTTAAAACATAAAAAAGGCGTTAAGTAAACTTAACGCCTTTTACAAATATTGTGTAGCAAAAAAACTTATGCCTTCTCTACAGGAACTACAGAAACTTCTGCAGGAATAATAGAAACATAAGATTTATTGTTAGCTTTTTTGCGGAAAAGTACTTTTCCATCAACTAAAGCAAACAATGTATGATCTTTACCAATACCAACATTTAAGTCAGGATTGTGTTTAGTACCACGTTGGCGAACGATGATGTTACCAGCGATAGCAGCTTGACCACCGAAGATTTTGATACCTAAACGTTTCGAATGTGACTCACGGCCGTTCTTAGAACTACCCGCACCTTTTTTATGTGCCATTTCTTTATCTCAATTTAAGACTAATGTCTGATTAAAAATTCAATTATAATGTAATACCAGTGATCTGGATTTTAGTGAATTGTTGACGGTGACCGTTTTTCTTTTTGTAGCCTTTACGACGTTTTTTCTTGAAAACGATAACTTTATCACCTTTTAAATGAGACAAAATTTTAGCCGAAATTTTAGCACCTGCCACGTTCGGAGTACCGATTGTGAATTTACCACCATCTTCTGCTAACAATACATTGTCAAATTCAATACTAGCGCCTTCTTCTCCTTGTAAGCGGTGCACAAAAAGAAATTGGTCTTTTGCAACCTTGAATTGCTGTCCTGCTATATTTACTATTGCGTACATTGTTAATAAATTAATTAAATGTGTTTATTGTTAATGAACGGCAAAATTAGCAATTATTATTCAATTCTAAAAATATATTACACTTTTTATTTACCACTACCAAACAGCAACACGTTTCTCTGGTGCTACATACATCTTCGCAGTTTTTGGAACCTGGAATGCTTGATAAAAAGCTTCCATATTATAGACTGGACCATTGACACGGAATTCTTCAGGGCTATGCGGATCGACTTTCAAACGCATGCTCATTCGCTCATCACTATTTTTAATACGCCAAACTTGAGCAAAACTTAAAAAGAAACGTTGGTCTGGTGTAAATCCATCTATTTTGGTTGCATCTTGTCCTTGCTTTGTTTTTTTGAAAGCATCGAATGCAATATTAAGACCTCCGATATCCGCTAAATTTTCTCCTAATGTCAATTTTCCATTCACATGTTGTTTATCCAGTAAAGTAAAACCGTCGTATAAGGAGGCTACCTGATTAGCTTTTGTCGTAAACTTAGTTGCATCTTCTGGAGTCCACCAATCTTTTAGATTTCCTTCTTTATCATATTGACGACCTTGATCATCAAAACCATGCGTCATTTCATGTCCGATTACAGCTCCTATAGCACCATAGTTGATTGCATCGTCGGCATTTGCATCAAAAAATGGAAACTGTAGTATTCCTGCAGGAAATACAATTTCATTATAAGGTGGGTTGTAGTATGCATTGACAGTAGGTGTTGTCATCAACCACTCAGTCTTGTCAACTGGTTTGCCCATTTTTTCGATCATTTCCTTATAAGCATGACGTGATGCAGCTTGTAAATTGGCATAATAAGTATCCTTATTGATTTCTACATCAGAATAATCTTTCCATTTATCTGGATATCCGATCTTTTTAGTAAAAGCTTGCAGTTTTTCGATCGCTTTTTTCTTGGTTTCAGGAGTCATCCAATCTAACTTTTCAATACGGTCACGATATGAGATTTCTAAATTATTAACTAACTCCAACATTCTTTTCTTAGCCTCAGGTTTAAAGTATTCTTCGGTAAACAATTTTCCAAGTACTTCTCCTAAGTTATCATCGACCGTACTGACCATAAGTTTCCAGCGTTCCTTTTGCTCTTTCTGCCCCTGCAAAGTTTTACCATACAGTTCAAACTGTGCATTACGGAAGTCTTTTGTCAATGCTGTTGCTGATGAATTCAACAGATCCGCCTTCAATTTTAGTTTCCATACTGGTAGCGGTTCAGATTTTAACAAATTATTTAGAGCAACATAAAACTTCGGTTGCTGTACCAATAAAGTATCTGTTTTAATTGCTAATCTGCCCAAGATATCATTCCAGTTCAGATTAGGTGTCTCCTTTTGAAAAGCTGCTACCGCAACTTTATTATAGTTTTTAATCGGATCACGTAATTCAACTGGATTAAGATGAGATTTCGCAATTGCAGTTTCAATCTTAAGGACAGATTCGGCATCCGCTTTAGCTGTAGCCTGTTGACCGGCAAGGGTAAACAGCTTACTGAGATAATTCGTATAAGCTTCACGTATTTTCTTTGCCTTTTCATCCTGATCCAAATAATAACTTGCTTCAGGAAGATTAAGTCCCCCCTGTACAAAAGTAGCGGCATTTTTATTACTCATACGTTCATCGGCAGCGATATAAAATGAGAAAAGATCTCCCTCCCCCTCTTTAAAACCGTCGGCACTATAAGCAATCAGTTCTTCGATGGATTTTAAATCATCAATTTTCTTCAGCTGAGCCTGAATAGGTGAAATTCCAAGCTTTTCTATCGTCAGGGTATCCATTCCACTGGAATAGAAATCGCCAACCTTTTGTTGATCCGTACCTTTTTTACTATTGGACTGAGCGGCCTTATCTAAAATACCATGAAGCTTTTGTAAGTTCTCATCATTCAAGGTATAAAATGATCCCCAGCCAGACTCTGATGGAGGAATAACTGTTTTCTTCAACCATTGTCCATTGGCATACATAAAGAAGTTATCTCCTGGATGAACTGTCGTATCCATACCGGATACATCTAAAAATACAGTTCGATCTGCTTGTTTCTGATCCGAACTTTTATTGGATTGGCAACCAAATGCTAGAGCTGCAATCGGTAATATTGCCCATAATTTTTTATTGACCATAATTTTCTTATTTCAAACACCTTGAGTAAAGGTAGTTTTTTTATTAATGCGGAAATAACACATTTTAATAAAATTTGTTTTGGAAAATAGAATTATACTTCTATTTTTGCCAACAGACTCCGGAGAGGTGTCAGAGTGGTCGATCGAGCACGCTTGGAAAGCGTGTGTACTTAACGGTACCGCGGGTTCGAATCCCGCCCTCTCCGCTCAAATACTAGCTCTATCTTACGATAGGGCTTTTTTTATGCATTTAAGGCACATTTACATCAAATATACGCAAATCATAACGTATCTGAAACCCTATTTTATTATACTTTCTTGTCACACTTTTGGCACACTTATTTTGGACTTCATTCTTTACATATGTATCCCCTGCTAAATTCCTTCGTCTAAATCCAAATACTTTGTATCAAATTGCACAATTTCTCATCCCCCTAAGGGGTATTATTTTTCTGCAACAATTAGTAACACAATCCAGTTAATACACTCGCCGTCCTGCGAGTTGAGCGAAGGTCGTTGAAAAAAAATGCGTAGCATGATTCAACGATATGTACGAAGTACACGGAGACTGTTGGCGGTATTTTTGAAAAGGGATTGTGTGAGGGGGATATCAAAAATAGTGACAACATCGTAGCCTGAGCGACTAAGCAGGCGAGCCAAATTCGAAAAACGGTTGAGTTTCTAATAGGCATGTAATGCTTATTATGAAACACAAAGGAGTTTTTATGAAGTGAAGGAGTTTCCAAAACAGGAAGTATGACAAACTGCGGAGCATTAAAAAAGAATTGGGATGTAATCCTGTTTCTTTTTTAACTTGGTTTGGCGTATCTTCATGGCGGTAATTCCAAAACGGAATGCCTTATTTCCACCAATTAAAATTAATTAACAAATTCTTTTCTTCTTATTAACGCTTTAAATAATAAAAGATAGTATCTTTAAAGGAAATAAACCTTATAAAAATGAAATTTACTTACATCTGTTTAGCCTTTATACTATTCTTTTTAGGGTGTAGACATTATGAACTTCCTCAGATTGACAATAATTTGATATCTTCATATGATAAATCTAAGGGGGAGATCAAAATTAAAAATTATGATTACGTCCCGGATTGGAATAAAAAACAAAATGTAAAAGGAGGATATTACATTCCATTAACATCAAAAAGTACTCGATTCTCAAAAACATTGGATGGCACTGAGTATTCATTGGCTGATAAAACTTGGTTATTAGCATCTCAAATCGATGAGGTTTGGAAATTTAAAGTATTAACAGTATTTCCAGATGATATTAAAGATCTTAAAAGCGGTGGTCTTATTATTTTTGAAGACTTATTAACAGCGAAATCATCTTATATAAATTATTTAGACAATAAATATATTTCAAAAAATGAGCTGATAGAGATTTACGCTTCTTCGAATAATAAGCTTGCAAAGCTAAATACGAAAACCTGCCGTAAAACTTACACAACAAACAGTATGCATGGAAGGACATTGCGTAACAGTAATGAAAGAAATATGTACAGATGAAGTGATCGATCCAAATTTACCAGACTTTCCACCGTTCGATGATATCGGCTGTGACGGTTGTTCAAGTGGGGGAAGCGGTAGTGGAAGCGGTGGGGGAAGTGGAGCAATAACTTCCTTTAATATTTTAGCGTCAGGTCCGAAAATTGATCCGAAGAAAGAAAACAACTGTTTTAATACTAGTCAGCCCGCTGAGTTAACAATATACGTTCAACAAGCAAAAGAAGGAAGTAGAGATCTAGTAGGACCAAATGAAGTTGGCCATGTTTTTGTTGGTATAAAACAAGGCGGTATTGAACGTTATTACGGCTTCTATCCAGAAAGTGGATCAAATAGCGCCATGGTTGCTGTAGGTAAAAATTATAACTCAGAACTTAGGGATAATAGTGGAGAGATGCATCATGTGAGTATAACAAAAAATATAACTGCTAATCAGCTAAATTCCATAGTATCATATGCCAATAATCCTCCTCAAACTTATAATGTTAATATTTATGATTGCACCGATTTTGGAATAGCTGTTGGGAAATTGGGAGGAATTAATCTTCCGTCAACTAAAGCGACAAATATGGTCTTTAATGGAACATCTCCGGGAAATTTAGGAGAAGACATTAAATCAGGGAATTTCCCGAATACAACTAAAAATACAAAAAAGTCCAATGCCCCCTCGAAAAAGGGAAGCTGTCCTTAACAAAAAAATGATATGAAAAATCAGATCTTATTATTTCTAATGATTATTATATTTTCATCTTTGTGTAAAGCACAAATTAATGATCAAAATTATTTGATACAAGTATTTTATGAGAAGGTATATAATTCAAATGTTAGCCCAAAGGAGATAGTATTAAATTATGTTGTTTACAATGACTCAGCAGGTTATAATAATGCAATAGGCGCTATAGAGAGCTTACGCGATCCAAATAATTTAGGGGAACATTTTTCCTTACTTAAGAAGGATATTACAAATAAAGATTTCAACCTGACATCGTACAGATTATTTGATAGCAAGGAGAAAGCTAAATTTCATGATTTGAATGAAGTAGATCGAAATAATATTTATAGGCTAAATCCTAAAAATACTATCCAGCAATATCTTTTAATAAGAGGAAATAGAATTTGCTCCTTTTTGGGATTTCAAAAAACAGGTTCAGAAACCTATACATTTATTGTGTTTTAATGTTTTAACAAATCGTGATCAGATATTTTTATTTATTTGACAAAATAAGGTTATAAAATGATAAATCACCCTCACAGAAACCCACAAAGGTTTCAAGTGAGTGGTGATGATTACAGGTGAGACAACAAAATTATTAAGGGGTATAAAAAACTAAATTCCAAGTATCAAAAATCTCCTTCATCTCTAAAGCTGTAGTAACCATTAACACCTATTATCAAATGGTCAGACACCTGTATATCTAAAACCTTACCAGCCTCAATAGCTTTCTTCGTAATAGCATGGTCGTGAGAACTAGGAATTAGTTTCCCTGATGGGTGATTATGGGATAAGATAATTTTTGATGCACAGCATTTTAGAGCAATAGAAAAAATGGTTTTCATATCCACACTTACGGAAGCTCTCCCTCCCATTGCAATATCTGATATGCCAAGAACATGATTTGCATTATTGAGATAGATGACCTTAAACTCTTCCAAAAATTGCATCAATCCTTCGTCCCAGAACTCTTTTAATATTGTATGAGCTGTAGATGAATCAGAAATTTGAGGACATTCAGAAACATTAAAATTAGGCTTAAATTGGACGGTGATTTCCGCCACATTTGATAAATTTTTCATATTGTGTTGTAAATTAAAAGGCATAAAAAAACCCCTCCGATGTGGAGAGGCTAACATTGAGGTAGATTTAAAAACTTACGAATATTTAGTCACAGGAATAAGTGAAATTTATACGCTCTAAATCAGTAGAAGAATCGTATTTTTGATTTATAAAAACAGATTTCATTTTACCAGTTTTTTCATCCTGTATATATGAATAATCGTGTTTACCTCCACCAATACCACTTCCGGAAATTTGTCTAACACGATTTTGTGATTTTTTACCATAATATCCTTGCTCATAAAGAACTATACCATAAGCATACTGTATTATCCCACTTTGTTGGGTAATATCATATGAATAGGGAACATAAGGATTATTTAAATCATATTCTGTAAAAATATTATATGGATCATTTACATAACTTTTAAGATTCCCATTCAAATAGGTGAAAACATGATCAGTGTTACCTTTCGAAATAATTTTTTCTAAAAAGCCTTCAGAATTATAGATATATGTGTGTTCTCCCGAATCACTTTCAACAGATTTAATGATACGCCCTTTACTATCCAAAGTAAATAATGCAGATTCATCACCAATAATTGTTACATTATTTGATGTGTAGGAAATATTATATTCGAGCATCCTATGTTTGCCACCCCAATCAGTTTCGTCCATCTCGAACTTCACTTGAGAAACACGATTTTGTGAATCATATTTGAGATGTAAAATACCTTCATCCTTTAGCCCCATATCAACAGTTGTGATTAAACAATCTTTTTTTTCATCAACAGTTTGACTATTATCCTTTGAACAACTCAGCATAGCTGTCACTGTCATCAATAGTAAAAATACTTTTTTCATAAAATTAATAATAAGCTTAATGTCGTTAGCCATTACAACAGTTTAAAATACAAGAAGTGATTGGCTTAAATTTCACTTCAAAAATACGTTAGGCATATGGGCAGCCGATACGGGAAACCATACAGGTATTACAATCTTAGTTGGTTAATTCTTAATCTTTAAAAATATTTTGTCACAGATATATTCAAAAAAAATTACACCTAACTGTACAACAGCAAAGGGAAAAATGAGTAATGTGTAAAGAGTCGTTCCCAATATTGAATAAAGTCTCTCTTTAAATAGTTTGCGAGGTTTTTTATTTACTAAAAGATCATCATTTTGAAAAGATGGAAAATCATCATCACCATCAGATTCATATATATGCTTTATATAGTTAGGAATACGGTCACGAAAACTTATATCATTGCGCACGACTCTTAATTCAATTAGGATACCCTCTTTAAATTTCAAAAAAGTCTCTTTACGGTAAAGTGTTTCAAAATTGTCATGATCTGATTTTACAAAGCCCTTTCCTAATTTGATTTCACCTGAATACCACTCGGCAAATACTTCTTTTTGATCGGGAAATAAATAATCTAATCCAACACCCTTAATTCCAAAAGGTTCTAGTGGATCGGTTTTAGTAAATTCACAAGGTGCTGTCTTGTCCGAACCTTTTACTTTAGGTATTTGCATTGAACCCGAGAAATTTGTTAAATACAGTTTACTATTAATGATTTCCCATGTACCTGTATAACCACGCCAACAAGCGGAAGAAATGCCCATGAACTCCTCACTTAGATTGTTATCGCATAGATATTTGCTTAATGGTTCGTTGTAGGCATCAGAATAAATTCTGCCTTGATAAATAAATACTTCACTTGATTGAGCGGTCATAATTAAAGCGTTTTAAATAAATCAACTAACAACTTTAGCGAAAATGCTAAAAAGAAGTGCTATTAAGCACATGGTTGAACCATCTCCTGAACCTTTATATTTGACTGGGTCAGACAAATAACGCAAGCGAAAAAATGCAAATAAGATTGCAAAAAGAACTATAGCTGGCATAATGATTAAAATAATAGGTACCGATGAATCCCTTTACGATAGGTTAGTAAATACAAAAGCGTGGGACTATAACCTAGAACTGCTGATAGTGGCACCTGAGAAGGCCATGCACAAACAGGAAGGTTACGCCCCACGCTTTTATGCGTAGAACGTTACTCTAACTGTCCTTGTTGTGCTTTGAAATTTCTCAGGTTTCCTATCACAAGAACTTTTAGTTAACGCTTAACTTGATATTTTATATATTTTTTGTTTCTATATTTCGTTGTTTGATTTAAATACAAAGGTATGTTAATTTTTAGATTACTTTACAATAAATTCATTCAGTTTAAGGATAGTAGAAAGTAAATATGCTGATTCCCTTCCCCGTAGAACAAAGGTTGGGGTTGTTTCATGTATACCCGGGGTGTGCAAAAAACACGCATTTTTTTTAAATTTTGTGTTTTTTTTTCTTGAAAATGAAAGGAAATGGTTGTTGATATTTACGAGGGGATTGGTGTATTGCCCTGACTTTTAGAGGCTAAAACCGTTGGTTCAAGAATTAAAACCTGTAATTCATTGATCAGTAGTGAATTATATCATTTAACAACTTGTGGCATATATACATTGCAACTAAATGAGTAGCATTTTTTGAGCTTACTTGATTTCATTAATATTATTAATGGTACGGTTGTGACGATGCAAAAAAAGACAGTAACTTTTCCACCTTGTTTCAAGTGGAGAAATTACTGTCTCAAATTGTTTAGCCTCTAAAAGGTTGTGAAAACATTATCGATCAGATTTATAATTATTGCAATGTTTTAATACCCCTTAAGGGTGTAAAAATCAATGCAAATTATATTTATGAAATATCTTTATATCCGTCGATTCGAAGACCCCAAGTACTATCATATAATTTGCATCTTCTTAAAAGAATGAAATTTTCAAGTTGCGTTGTAGTTGCCTTCATCTTTAACCCATGCTTTTTAATTAACGTTGCAAATCTTGCATTAATGTCACTCGTACTAAGCTTTTCGCCAATTAAAAACTCCACTTTTAAATCATTTAAAAAATGAAAACTTGTAGAAATTTTTGCATTGATAGCTCTTTTAATTTCTCGTTCTAACTCTCTTGGCTTCTCAATTAACTTTAGTGTTTCTCTGTCAATTAAATCATATCCATCAACAATTTCAGGGTACAATGACTTCAATTTTGCCCTGAGAACATCATTGTTTGATATTTCAAACATTTGCTTATCCTCCATACCTTCAAGTAAAGCCACAACTTCTCGAACTGTTGTTTTAAACTTTTGACCAGCAGTATTAAATAGCTTTTGGGAAGAGCTCGGAATGACACTCACACTTTGCCCAACATACGTCACATTAAAATAAGTTTTATCTGTGTCTTCGATTTTTAAATCTTTATAAGCGTTAATGAGGTTATCATATGCCTGATATAATTTATTAAGCGAATGCTTGTAGATATAATTATCAACTTTAAAATAATCTTTGGTACCATCCCTATTCAGGAACTGATTATACTCCAATAACGAAGTTATCTCTTTCATCAAACTAGCTTTTTCCTTATCACTAAGTGTTTTACCTATATTTTTTATAGTATCATAGGTTAATTTATAGCCATCAATAATACCAAGACAAACGGACTCACTTAATGAAATCAAGTCTTTATCTTCTGTAAAAAAGATAGTAACATTTTTCTTGATGTCTTTATTTCTAAATCGACCAATGATTTGAATAGCATCTGTTGCAGGGTCAATTATAGTGTGGTCTGCAACTCCTAAATCTGAG
The DNA here is from genome assembly GCF_025961315.1 of Sphingobacterium kitahiroshimense. Lineage (NCBI taxonomy): Bacteria > Pseudomonadati > Bacteroidota > Sphingobacteriia > Sphingobacteriales > Sphingobacteriaceae > Sphingobacterium > Sphingobacterium kitahiroshimense. Next base: position 2,274,998 of record NZ_JAOQNK010000001.1, read on the forward strand.
ATAATATAAATTTCCACATCTTTATCAAAATAGATGTCAAGAGCAGAAAAGAAACGACTAGTCAAAAAATTATACTTAGAGAATTTTGTTTCATCTAACTTATGCCCAATATGATTAAATTTAGCGCTTTTAAGCCTTTCTGCACTTGATTCTGAACAAAAAACTGAACTTTGGTCCTTTAAATTATTCGAATTTATAAGGTGAGTTATTATGCTTAAGGAGTTGCAGAAAATAAAATAATGCTTCTCGGTAATATCCTGATTTATCAAATACCCAAATGCATCTAAAGCGCTGTTTGTCTTAAAGAGTTTAATATCCTGTGCAACTTTATATGTAGGTCGTATATGAATCATTTCAAAACCCTGTTCGTCAAACCTTGGATCCCTTGGTATTAATGCCGTAGCAGAAATAAAAGCTTTATTTTCGAATTTAAAGAACTCATCTATTGGCAAGCTGATTGATTTTCTGAAATCAATATCCTTACAGATTTTATCACATTCATCAAATAAGAGAAAGTAATCCTTTCTATAATCAATTTTTTGATTTCTCATTGCCTCCAAAATCTTATGAAATGATTCTGGTGTAGTGAGAATCTTTTTGAAAGGTATTGTTGTGTCACTGATATAATCAATAATATCTAATATCGTACGTTCAGCATAGACAGCAAGTACATCCCTATTTTGATGTGCTTTTTCTTTTAATAAAATAACTGGAAGGTTCGGTAAAATAATAATTGAATTCCTTAAAGTTTCAATTTCAAGGGTCGTAGCACCAATACTTGTAACATTCTTCTTTATGACTGTATTTGATTCAATTTTAGGCATTATATCAATTAAAAACTCGCCTTTATTTAGGGTTAAGTATCTTTTTTTCATATTTTTATATATTAAGGGGGCATTAAAGCCCCCATTGTTTAAACTTTTTGTGATTTTTCTTGTACTTTTTGGATAGCTAAAGGAATCAATTCTTCCAATTTTAGGTCGATTTTAACACGACCTGAAACCTCAAGTAATTTATCGACCCATTCAAAGGCAGGGAGTTTAAATTCTCGCTTAACACGTCCATATCTATCAGTTACCCAATAATATGGTTTTCCTGCTCTGTCCGTTTTAAGGGGACTGAGGAGAAGAATTCTATTATTAGTAAGTGCAGGCAAGAATTCTTTAATTCCATTCAGACCATTTACATCTTTACCTAATGAAGATAGGTCTCCTAAAAGTTGTAAAGAATCAAAGATTCCTTCTTCATTATCATCTAAAAACACATTGTCTTTATTGATGACTTTCTTTTCGATTCCCTTAACTGCTGAACCAAAGTATTTCGCTTTTAAAGCTTCAAAATCTATTTGTGCCATTATCTTTACAATTTGTGAGAGGTGTCTTTCAACCTCTCGGGTTTAAAATTTATTTTGCTAATTCTGTTGCTAAATCATCAAATAATGTGTTGTCAAAATCTTCAACCATCATCCGTTCAAGTAGAAGGTCAAATCCTTCAAATATTATGACCTTATATCCAGTTCTAGCGTCTCCGCCAAGAGATTGATGAATAAAATGATAGTCTTTTCCACCCTTATCGCGCATCTTTCGTTGATTGAAATTTATTGGTGAACCACTTTTAATATGTCTTAATAATTTGGTAAGATTCGCTCTTTCTGCTTCTGTTAAAGACGCACTGTAGTTATTAAGCACCTCTTTAGAGGCCACACCATTTGTTGACTTTTCGATTATTAAACTCTCTGCTGTTATTTTATTCTTTACCATATTTTTAGGTTTATTTATTTTAATATTATTGATTAACTGCGTTTGATTATTTTCTGACTCCGCAACCTGGTTAGGGATATCAGCACTTTGTGAATTTTCCATTTTTATTTTTTGTTAACCACCAATCTCGAGCTTGATAGTTACTGATTCGTTGCCGGCAAATAAGCAGTAATTCCTGTGGTGCACTAAAATAATTGATTTTAGATCGCCCCCTTTTGAGTTAACTGTGGATGGAGTTTACCATCCCGTATTCAATTTTTGTATTACCATGATGTCAAAGAACTCATCAACATTTTTGATTATTTTAAATCTCTTTCTTGTTGATGATGCAAAGATTTTAAAAATAAAAAGAGGGTTAAATTTTACTTCATTTTCCGTCTCCCCCTTTTCTCTGAACCAATATTAATAAGCTATTGATCAGGTCGTTGTTATGATATAACCAATAAGTCAAAGAACATTCATCAACTGCTAGCTTTATAAATTTTGCCGTTCCTTGCTGTTGACATTGCCAAAATAAAGACATAAAAAAAGGAGGATAAAAAATGATTAATTTTCTATCTCCCCTTTAGGTGATTGAGCTATTTAGAGTATTCTAACGCAAGAGCTGTTTTATGAAATCTTCTTTGACATCGATATTTCCATCAAGACCTAAGTTCTCTTTGTCTGGTAATAAGTTTGCAGAACGCAATAAAGAGAATAATAAAAGGTGTTTATCTTTCTTACGATATGTAGTATCAGCATTTTCCTCAATTGCCTTATTTAATCTAGGAACAAGTAGTTTTAAGTACTCATATAAAGGGTCAATCTTATTGTTGACTAACAAAGAGCTTACATGGTCCTCTAATATTTTAAAGTATGCAGACGTAAAGCTTGGTTTAACGCCATGTATGGTGGAGAGTATATCAATTGTAAAGGCAACATCATCATTTTACAGACTTCTGATGTATGTAGGAATGTTTAGGATATTTGACTTAATTTCGGATCTTTCATCGGTTGGAAGGTGAGTGAATGCATTAAATCCATATATAAACTCGTAATATTTTTGCTTAGTGTATAATGATAATGCCATTTTAAGTTCTTTATCATTTAACTTTTGAGTTTCAGCAGTTATAACAACCCCATATTTATCCTTTCTCCTAAAAAAAACCTCAGCTGTTTCAATATTTTCCAATTTATCAAGTAACAGTCGAAGAGCTTTAATATCTTGGGCATCATAATATACAATTGTTTCAGTGTTTGCTGAGTTCATTTTCGAGTAAACTTCATGCCATTGGTCAGTCGTATAAAGCATGATTAGTTCTTTCATCAAAAAAACAAAGACCTCAACATCTTTTAAGTCATCTTCATTTAAATCAGATTGTTCCATCTTAAATAAAACTTTACTAGCATATGTAGATACATCATAATCAGGATGAAATATTTCAGTTCCTGTTTCATCAATGTAGCTGTAGGTATAGAAATCATGACGACACCATCTAGAGGTCAGTCGAATTTTTGACAATTCTAAAGCCAGTTCTTCATCTGATTTTCCTTTTACCAGTGACTTAACACCCATATCTTTTACTTTTAATTCAGAAGGGTCAAAATATTTAAGAAGAAATTCATCAAAAACAATATTGAAATCATATTCTTGACATTTAAGCTGATAATCCATAAAATAACTGTTTAAATACCAATTATAAAGAAAAAAGCCCATCCTCACAAAGAGAAATGGGCTAATTTTATTTTTTGATTGCAGTTATTTACACACCCTTAAGGGGGTATTATATATAGCAAAGGCTTAAATACTTGGCACTTCTTTTTCTGATATATCAACAAAATCAAGTAAATCCTTCAAATAGTTTTCCGTTTCTTCAATAGATGCGTGTCGATTAGCTTTCATAATTTCAGCTAAACTCCATCCTGCGAGAAATTTCTTTACATTACTAAAATGCTTAAAGCTGTACATTGTATATCCTTTAGTATGTAAATTGAGTTTTTTAAGAATCGAAATAAAACGTTTGTATGGTCTATTTGGATGATATGGAATGGTACCATATAAACAATCATCATTACAGAATAGATACAATTCGTCATCTATATGTCTAAAGGGTTCTAAAAGCTTTTTAAAATTCAAAGAAATGGTTGAATGACCATCTTTTCTATTCTTACTGATATGTGAGGGAATGAAAATCAGATTTCTTTCGAAATCATAATGCTTGCGTTGCAGTTGCATCAATTCTTTTGGACGAATACAGGTGTAATAAATAGATTTTACAAACAATGATAGCATCTTGTCTTTATCAACAGCAGTCATAATAGTCTTAAAATCTTCGTCCGTGAATACCTTATGTTTCTCCGTTTTAGAAACGTATCTATTCTTAATCTTTGATACGGGGTTTACATCAATAAAGCCCTCTGAAATACAGAATTCAAAAAATCCGTAATAGATGCCTTTACAGTTATTAAATGTCTTTGGCATCCATTTTTTACCTAGTGAAACAAGAAGTTTGTTGATGTGACTGAATTGTAATGAATCAACTTTTACCGCTCCAAAGGTTTCATTTAAAAGTTTGAGTTTGCTAGAATAGCTCTGTATTGTTTTAATTCTTGAACCTTTATCAATCTGGAACTGAATAAAAGTTTCAATTGCTTTTGAGACAATAGGAATCTCTAATTTGATTGCTTCAATTGTATTGAATTGACCTGATCGCAATTGATTTTCATAATAGATACGCAATTCTGAAAAACCTTTAATTTTGTTTTGATAATCCTTAATACGATTTAATCCATCAGATTTACGATGTCTTTTTCCTTCGAAATAGAACTCAATAAACCATTTTTCATTTGCTTGTAAAGCTTTTGTACTCCTAACCTTACCTTGTAAGATTACGGGTGTTGTGTAGTTTTTCGTCACAGTTTTGGCACAGTTTTGCAAAACGTGACTTAAAGCATATAGTATTTGTTAGAAAACAAGCAACCAGTTTTTAAATAAAAACTGCGTTTAAAGCCAACAGACTCCGGAGAGGTGTCAGAGTGGTCGATCGAGCACGCTTGGAAAGCGTGTGTACTTAACGGTACCGCGGGTTCGAATCCCGCCCTCTCCGCATCCTAACAAGGAAAATGTATTAAAACCCTACAAATTGTACAATTTGTAGGGTTTTTCTTTTATACGCCATATCGTTTTTTTCAATACTTCTCATTTTCAACGAGACCCTAGCGAGACTCTAAAAGATGGTTATCTAGGGTCTCGCTGAAATGAACTCTTAGATATAAAACAAACAAGGTCATTACGTGACCAGTCGTTGAATATCTTGACAGTTTATACTCAAAAGAGTAAATTGAATTTTGAAATAAAACAACACACGCTTACACGACAAGGTGAATAAGCATAGCGAATGGTTTTATTTTTAGATAAAGTCTTCCTGTAGCATAGGTATCATTCCTACTTTTTTTGTAGATTGGTTTTGCTGAACCATTAGGAGCGAACATAATAATGTAAGATTAAAATGGACAAACTGACAATCATAATAAACGGAGACAATTTTTCTGATTTAGAAAGTTTCTATCATGAAGTCGACCAAGTCTTGACGAAAGATCTTGATTGGCAAACGGGGCATAATTTAGACGCGTTTAATGACCTACTTTGTGGCGGTTTTGGTGTTTACGATTATGCGACATCTGTAAAAATTGTTTGGACAAAATTTTCTAAAAGCAGAAGCGAATTAGGAGAGAAACTTACAGATACTTTATGTGCGATAATCGCATACCACGATCATATTGAATTTGAGACAAAAGACTAAGAAATAATTGTAGTATAAAGAATAAATGATGGGCGTGATTATCTATCGCTTAAAGCTTCTACATAGGTGACTAACGATAACACTCCCTCCCTAAACTACTAAAAAGCCCAGCTACAAAGCTGGGCTTTCTCATTTTTTACATGTATTTTTTTTGAAATTTAATGATGTAAAACGTACCGTAGAAAATTATTAATCAACCGAATATTTACCCAAAGCATTCGAAAATACATAAATACCAACCGAATATTTATTGCCTAAAAAGACCTCTTTTAAATTGATTATTTTTAAAGAATACATACATGGTGCATGGCCTTTGTTAATTATAAAATTTAAAAAAATGAAAAAATTAAATGGAATGAAGAGTTTCTCTTCTTTAGAAAACAAAAAATTAGACTTAGAAAATGTGGAAGGTGTTACTGGAGGTCGTATATCTCAGGAACGTTTCACCCAAGTTTCTTCTAACTTTTTAAATGCAGACGGTGCTCAAGATTATGATATGTACATCGGTAGTAGATTTGTTGGAAGAGGATGGGATATGTCAGATTGTGACGTTTCTTGGTAAGAACTGAATCGATTCATCACATCGTGTACATCTAACATTATTCAAAAGAACATTGATTACCTGGCGAATATGTATGTTGCCCGAGTCCCATTGACTTACTGATTGATTTTAAAGAACACAAGCAATTGTACATTGAATTTGTTAATTATAAATTTTAAAAAAATGAAAAAATTAAATGGAATGAAGAGTTTCTCTTCTTTAGAAAACAAAAAACTAGACTTAGATAATTCTAAAGCTGTGTTAGGTAGTTTGGCTGGTGGGCCTCAGTATATCAGATCTAATTTCTTAGATGAAAATGGATGTCAGGATGTAGATTACTATCATGGAGGTAAATGGCGTGCTAGATTTTATGATTGTTCAGGTTGTTAATATTTCAATTTTAAGGTTATGAAGAAATTAACTGGAATGAAGGATTTTTCTGCTTTGGAAAAGAAGAAAATCGATATAAATACTGTAGGCGGATTAGCCATGTCTGGTGGTGTTTATGAAATACGTTCAAACTTCGTCGATGCACATGGTTGCTCTGATGTAGATGTTTATGATGGAAATGGCGGTACATACCTGTCAAGAGTATGGATCAAAGATGGCCGATTTCCTCACCTAGATTAAACTAAATTTCAGTTTTAATCGAAATATATTTCTAAAACATAAGCTGCTTTTGTTTGCAAAAGCAGCTTATGTTTTTAAAAAGACTGTTATACTTAAAAATAATACACTACTCAAATTTATGATTTTAATCATCTCTAAAAACAATGAAATCACGACCACAACGGTCATAAAGTGGCTTATTGCTATGAAGAAGGAATTTATCCGTATTCATGAAAACGAGGTATTTGAAATCAAAACTGCAGAAAAAAGAATTCTTTTAAAAAGCACGCGAAATCAATTTTTTCTTGATGAAATAACTGCTGTATGGTATCGACGAGGAAATATCGCATTTGATACATTAAAGTACGAGAATCAAGCTATAAATCGCTATATGTTTGAAGTGCAGCACTGGTTAACAGATTATGTAATCAAATCTTTGGAAGGAAAAAAACACATCAATAAGGAAAGTAATAGTCATGTTAACAAACTATTGGTTTTAGAAAAAGCAAAAGAAGTAGGATTGGATGTACCTCCTTATTTTTTGGCTGAAGATATGAAGGATGTTATCATCAATCAAACCATTGTGAAACCCATTTCTGGTACGCCGATAATAGATATGGTTCATGAAAATCAGAATGGCATTATGTACACATCGGTCATCGAGCAAAAGAAAGAATCCAATTTCTTTATTTCTTTTTTTCAAGATAAGATCGAAAAAGATTTCGAGATACGAAGTTTCTACTTAAATGGAAAAATTTATTCTACAGCCATTATATCACAAAATGATGAAAGAACAAAGATTGATCATAGAAGATACAACAGCAAAATTCCCAATAGAAATGTCCGGTATAACCTACCTCTGGAAGTAGAGCAAAAAATTACGGTATTGATGCAGGCATTAGATCTAAATTCAGGGTCTTTAGATTTTATTAAATCTGGCGATAAGTTTTATTTTTTAGAAATTAATGCCATTGGTCAATTTTTAGGAATGTCCAATGCCTGCAACTATGGATTAGAAAGAGAAATAGCAACATATCTATAATATGGAAGAAAAAGTAAAAGACCTGATTATAAAAGAAGAGAATAAGCTTCCTCTGACATTTGAATACATGGAATTGTATGATGGTAAAAGTTCGAATAATTTAGATTCCAGTTCAGGTTCATCGCTTTATCTAAAATGTTCAACGTATCAAACAGATTATTTGTTACGGACAAAACCATTTAAACGATTGACAAGACTGATATGAGATTTTTTAATTTGTATACTGACATCTTTATAACAAAGGGATATAATCGTATACTAATATCCGATTTAGGGAGAAATGTTTCCAAATTATATCCGTTAGAATTGTATGAGCTTATTGAAGAATTAAAATCGAGTTCCATTGAATCGGTACTTGACAATTATGATCCAGAATCCAAAATGATTGTCCAAGAATATCTCGATTATTTATTGGAAAAGGAATATGGTTTTATTACGGAAAACGATTGGGATAGAAATTTTCCCCCACTATCTTACGAGTACCATGACTATCAATTGGTTTCCAATTTATTCATAGAAATTGAAAAACTATCCGTACCAGAAACATTAATAAAATCTATAACCAATTTAAATATTAAACATGTGGTTGTTTTTTGCAGAAGTTCAGCATCTTCACAAGAGATCATCGATTTTGACCGTGCTTTTGAAAATACACCTTTAGAAGGTTTAGAAATATTTACAGCCTATTCTACTGCTCTTAACGAAGCTTTTCTTCAAGCTGTTCATGATCGAAGTCAGCGGATTTATCATCTTGTATTTTATCAATGTGAAAAAGTCCCTGTGCTATCGAATTCCAGTTTCAGATTTATGGTTGATTTTACTGAAGATGCACTATCTATTAATTCCTGCGGAAAAGTAAACACAGATTATTTCAATACAAATATGCCCAAAGTTCTAGAGGCTATAAATCATAATTCTTGCCTTCACAAAAAGATTGGAATCGATATAAATGGTAATATCAAGAACTGTCCAGCAATGCCACAATCTTTTGGTAACATAAAAGAGATGACTTTAGAAGAAGTATTACAGCAAAATTCGGTTCAGGAATATTGGCATCTGACAAAAGAAGAAATAATGGTTTGTAAAGATTGTGAATTTAGAAATGTATGCACCGATTGCAGGGCTTTTACAGAACGTTCCCAATACAATAAAAAAGGTTTGGATATTTCCAAACCCTTAAAATGTGGCTATGACCCCTATAGCAATGAATGGTCGGAATGGTCTATGAATCCGCTAAAACAACAAGCGATAACGTACTATGGTTTTGAACAATTGGCTCCGAAAAATTAAATATGGCAAAATTTCCATTCTATAAACAACCGGATTCCAAAGACTGTGGACCTACCTGTCTCCGCATTATCAGTAAATATTACGGAAAAATATTACCCCTCCAGATGCTCCGTGATTTGTCCGAGACAACACGCGAAGGATCAAGTCTTTTGGGATTAAGTAAAGCTGCCGAATCTATAGGATTTAAAACACTTTCTGTAAAAATAGATTTCAAGACACTTGTTGAAGACGCACCACTTCCCTGTGTAGTGTTTTGGATGAAACAACATTACGTTGTTGTCTATAAAATTCAAAAAAAACGTCAGGGTTACCGAATCTATATTTCAGATCCAAGTTACGGCTTAATTAGCTATTCAGAAGAAGAATTTCTACAGAACTGGATAGGAAAAGGTGCTACCGATACAACAGAAGAAGGTATTGTACTGGTTCTAGAAACAACAGCACGTTTTGATCAACAAGAAGACATTTCAGACAGATCCTTTTCTATCAAAAACTATCTGAAACATTATTTTTTTAAATATAAATCCTTTATTATTCAATTGGCTTTAGGGTTGATAGGAGGAAGTTTACTGTCCTTGGTTTTTCCGTTTCTGACACAAAGTATCGTTGATATAGGGATTCAGAATCAAGATTTAAATTTTATCTATTTAGTGTTATTTGCCCAAATTATGCTTTATATTGGACAAATGGGCATAGAAGTGATCCGAGGATGGATTTTACTGCACCTATCATCACGCATCAATATATCTATTGTATCTGATTTCTTCATTAAATTGATGCGTTTGCCTATTAGCTTTTTTGATTCAAGGGTAACGGCCGATATCATGCAACGAATCGCTGATCATGGTCGAATCGAACAATTACTTACCAACAACTCTCTACAGACACTCTTTTCATTGATCAATTTTTTGGTTTTTGGTGTTGTTCTTCTATTTTACAGCTATAAGCTTTTTATTATTTATCTGGTAGGTGCTGTTCTTTATTTCTTTTGGATCGCATTTTTTTTAAAGAAGAGAAGAGAATTAGATTACAAACAGTTCTCCCAGCTAGCAGAAGAACAAGGCCAGGTCATGGAATTGATCAATGGTATGCAAGAAATCAAAATGAATAATGCCGAAACCAATAAACGTTGGCAATGGGAAGGTATTCAGATTAAAGTTTTCAGAATTAAAATTAGAGCACTTAAGCTTGAACAGATACAGACTATAGGTGGAAATATTATCAATCAACTTAAAGATGTATTCATCAGTTTTATCGCGGCAAGCCTGGTGGTAGAAGGTCAATTGACATTAGGAATGATGCTTTCTGTGCAATACATCATAGGACAGCTAAATAGTCCATTAATCCAATTTATGAACTTCATCAGACAAACGCAGGATGCTAAAATTGCACTGGAGCGATTGAATGAAATCCACGGAAAGGACGATGAGGAAAGTCTGGATAATAACTATGCGTCTGAAATTCCAGAACAAAATATTTCAGTAACGAACTTAACATTTCGCTATAAAGGATCAACTCATGCTGTATTTGAAAATTTGAATCTATTGATTCCCTATGAAAAAACGACCGCTATTGTAGGCGCCAGTGGATCTGGGAAAACGACTTTAATGAAACTTTTAACAAAGTTTTACGATGCAGATGAAGGCGAAATTAAGATTGGGAAGACCGACATACGCCATATCGCCCCCAGTATGTGGCGTGCATCCTGTGGCGTTGTTATGCAGGATGGTTACATTTTCAATGAAAGTATAGCAAATAATATTGCAATGGGTAATATTAGTGTAGATAAGCAAAAATTAAAGCACGCGGTAGAAATCGCACATATAAAAGATTTTATTGAATCATTGCCAGTAAGTTACAATACAAAAATTGGCTATGAAGGATTAGGTATCAGCGGGGGGCAACGCCAACGGATGTTAATAGCGCGTGCAGTCTATAAATCTCCACAATATGTATTTTTCGACGAAGCAACTTCTGCCCTTGACGCAAATACAGAAAAAGTTATAACAGATAATTTGAATCAGTTCCTAAAAGGGCGAACGGCAGTGATTATCGCACATCGCTTATCTACTGTAAAAAATGCAAACAAAATAATCGTACTAGATAAAGGTAAAGTGGTCGAGGAAGGCACCCATGAACAGCTTGTATCCTTAAAAGGAGAATATTATCGATTAGTAAAAAATCAATTAGAACTTGGCAACTAAAGACAACATATTGGACAATATCAATCTGCGTTCAGAGCAGGTACAGGAGGTTTTAGAAACACCGCCAAATTGGCTTATCCGTTGGGGAAGTCTAGTGATGTTAGGTATAATACTTTTATTTTTTTTACTGGCATGCATTATTAAATATCCAGAATTCATTTCATCTACTATTATTATATCATCTCAAAATCCACCAGAGAAAATTGAGGTTAGGATCGATTCACGGATTGAAAAGTTGATCGCAAAAGATCAAAAAACAGTAAAAAAAGGAGACTTACTGATGGTTTTGGAGTCGTCAGCCGATGATCAAGATATATATCAATTAAAGAAGATTCTCGATTCTCTATCGACGAAACAACTTAGTAAATTTCCATTACAACTTGTTTCCAGCTTTAGATTGGGTGAAGTACAGGAAGATTACAATGCCTTTGCCAAGGCGCTGGAGGAAGAGATATTATTTACCAATCTACAGCCTTATGCTGCAGAAGAGGTAACGGCCCTTAAAGGTATTACAGATTATAAAGAACGTGTTGCAAATCTTAGGCAACAACATATATTAGAATCAAGTAAGTTACAATTGACCGAAAAAAACTACAAGCGTTCCGAATCATTACATCGTGAAGGTGTGATAGCTGCTCTAGAACTTGAAAATGAAAAAGTAAAATTATTGGAAGCGCAAAGGAATTTCAAAAATACAGAAATATCAATTGCGCAATTGGAAGAAACTATTTTAAACTTTAAAAAAATAAAATCAGGTGCAGATGTAAATATTGTTAAAGAAAAAACTTCCTATTCATCTGCTTCTATCTTATTACTTGAAAAGCTCAAAAAAGCACTACGACAATGGGAAAAAACTTATCTCGTCTATGCTTCTATAGATGGAACATTAAGTTATCTCCAATTTTTAGGAGAGAAACAATTTGTGAAAGCGGGCAGTACCCTGCTCAGTATACTGCCAAACAATAGACAGATAACAATAGGACAAATGCATATAGGAGCGCAGAATCAAGGTAAAATAAAAATAAATCAAAAGGTATTGATCAAGCTTGATAATTATAAGTACCAGGAATATGGTATAGTACAAGGGAAAATCAAATCCATTGCTTTAGTTCAAGATAAAGACAGTAAATACTATATAGAAGTAGCACTGCCCAATGGATTACAGACTTCTTATCATAAAACAATTGTATTTGACAAGGAATTGAGCGGAACGGCTGATATTGTTACAGAAGAATTAACACTTGCTGAAAGAATATTGAGTCAATTAAGGAGTTTACTTAGATATCAAGATAATTAATGATTGTGTTATTTCGATATATATTACTAACGCTTGGCATCACATGCATTACAGGCAAAGTTTTGTTCGCACAACAGACTTTTGACTTACACCAATGCATTGCCGTTGCACTTGAAAAGAATATCACTTTAGACAAAGCGAAATTAGTTCTTGAAGACAAAAATCTAGATATAAAAAATTACAAAAATGAACGTCTACCTAATCTAAATGGATTTACAAATTTATACAACAATTTTGGACAATCTCAAGATATTTTTGGTAACAATGCACGAAATGACAACTTCAACAGTACATTAGGTTTGTCTTCTTCCTATTCGATCTTAAACAATGGCAAACTGAAAAATTTCATTAAGAAATCAGAGAGAGAAATGGAAGCAAGCGGACAAGACTTAGCTTTACTCAAAAGAGAAATAACACTAAAAACTATCCAGGCTTACCTAAACGTATTGTTGCAAAAAGAGATCTGCAAATCAGTAGATACAGCTCTATTTTTTGCAGAGAGCCAACTTTTAAAAGTACAAAAGTCAACTGACCTCGGAGCCACTTCGCTTACTATATTATACGAAGCAAAGGCTAATTATGAACGTGAGAACGAAAAAAATAGACAGGCGCACTACACTATAGATAAAGCTATATTGGAACTTAAACAAATAATGGCTATTGAACCAGATCAAAATTTTGAAATTAATACGGAAACTAAGGCTTTTTCACCGTTACATCAATCAAGTTCTGAATCTTCGGATTTATACAGTTCCTATTTAAAACAACACCCTGGATTAAAAAAATATGCATTGTTAAGTGAGGCACTTCAATTTGATCAAAAAGCTATAAAAGCCCAGCTTTACCCCACGATTGATGCGAGTCTGACATTGGGTAGTTTTTATTTCAACAATTTAACTACAGGTTTTGGAAGACTTCCTTTATTTAATCAGCTTCAAAATAATTTTTCTCAACAGATAGGTCTGACCATCAATGTACCAATATTCAACAAAAATACGGTTAAGACAGCTGTTCAAAAGAATAAGATTCAACAGGCTGAAAATGCAAAACAAATACAATTAGAACAGCTTACTATCAAGCAGGAGCTAACAAAACAATTACTTGATCTGGATAATTATCAAAAACAATATAAACTAGCAACTAATGTTCTGGAAGTCACTAAAAAGGCTTTTGATTTAAGTTTAAAAAGTTACGAGGCAGGTAGAATCAGTATATACGACTTAAATACATCGCGTTCGAACCTGCTCACGACAGAGAGTGAGCTGATTCAAACTAAATACAATATGCTATTTACACAAATTTTAATCCATTATCTAAGTACAGGTGACATTAAATTTTAAACCTGTTCAAAAAATAAAATTATCCCAATCCTTCGATAAACTGCATAATCATTTCTCGCTTTCGATTTGAAATAGGAATCATCCTGCCATCTTTCATTTCCAGTTGCCCGTCTTTAAAATACTTATGGATATAATGGGAATTAATAAGATAAGATTGGTGACAACGTATAAACTGTTCTTGAGGCAACATCGCTTCAAAATGCTTTATTACTTTAGAAACCATTAAATTGACCCCATCTTTTAAATGAAAAGTAGTATATCCTTTATCACTAAAACAGTATAAAATATCCTCTACATCAACAATCTGTGTAAATTCAAAGGTTCGAAGTGCTATTTTTTTTGGAGTAGCCGGATGTTTAAGATGACTTTCTGCAATCTTGAGCTGTAATTGGTTTAGCGTAAATTCTGTCGTCTTTTTATAGCATTGTTCAATCTTCTCCATGAGTAAACTTGGATCGATCGGTTTTGTCAGATAACCAATAGCGCCAAGATTAAGCGCTTCAATAGCATATTGGTTAAAAGCAGTTATAAATATAATATTAGCATCTAAATTAAGATTGGCTAATAATGCTAAGCTGAGACCATCTTTTAACTGTATATCTGATAAGATAAGGTCCGGTAATTCTCTCGGAATTTCGATCTCGGCCTTTTTGATATTAGACGAGCTTCCAACCATCCGCACATAGGGTATTTCATCCAAAATGGATTGGATATAACGAAGTATATTCGCCTCGTCTTCGAGTACATAAATCTTTAACATAATCTAATCAAAATTCAGAGTTAATGGGAAATATATTTCAACTTGATAACCTGTTCCGTCCTGTTTAAAATTCGGATGTTTCCGCATACCTGCAACATGCTTATCCTTTCCAAATAGCAGTTCAATACGCTCCTCGGTTATTACCTGAGATAAAGATTCTTTCTTTTTATTTATCTGTGAGTTTTCCGCCACTCCCACTCCATTATCAGTAATCTCAATATGTAGCGTACCTTTAGTTTGGTAAAACCTAACTTGTAGACAACCTTTATCCTCCAGGCTCATAAGACCATGTTCTATCGCATTTTCTAAAAAGGGCTGGACTAACATCGGAGGAATAAGTGTATTATCTAAGTCTAAATCGCCTGTTTCGACATGATATTCAAAAGAGTGATTAAAACGCATTTGTTGAAGATTGACGTAGTTATTAAGACTATCTATTTCTTTTTCTAACGGTATAAAATCTTTTCTATTTAACTCTAACATATCGCGGATAACTTTTGTTAGTGTAACCAAATACTTATTTGCTTCCAATTTTTTATCGGTACTGATCAAGCCCTGCAAGTTGGCAATAGAATTATATATAAAATGAGGATTTAGCTGATTTTGTCTATTTTTTTGTTCTAAGACAAGTTGTTTATGTTGTAATAACAATTTATCATGTTCAGCCTTGAAGAGTTTTTGTTTGTAGGAGCTGAAAACAAAAAAGACAATAAAAATCGTCAATATGATGAAAATTATAAAGGTCCATCGCTGTTGGGTAATAAATTTACTCTTTAAATCATTATTTTCCTGAAGAGATCGAATTGCTTCATCTTTCTTCTGAGCATCATAACGTGCAGTAATGTCAGCTATCGCTGTCTTTTGCATCACCTCAGTGGCCTGTAGATATGCTTCATATTGTTTTCTACCATACAGGTAAGCCTGTTTATAATCACCCTTTTTTTCATAAGATTTGCTTAAGATATCCAATACCGAAGTCATATCTTTGGTTTCCTTTTTGTTTTTACGAGCGATTTCCATCCCCCTCTTTACATATAGAATAGCCGAATCAGGTTGATTGTTAGCAAGGAATAGGTCGGCAAAATTATTGTACTGTTTTAACGCCGTATTCTCTTTCGTTTTGGTGAGATAGTTAAAATATATCCTATGTCGATCAACAGCTTCTTTTGTCTTCCCCTGTTTTTTCAGCCATTGTGATTCAAAGTCAATCGAACGCATTAAGGCCAATGTATCATCCAATTCTCTAGCCAATGCTTGACAGCTATCCAGATATGTCTCAGCCCCAGGAGTTCCATCAAGATCTAAGGAGATCATAAAACGAATATCATAGTACATTTGAAGGAAGCGTGCAGATGTTGCATAGGGATGATTTTGTCTGAACAATTTAATATACCGTAAAGAATTCTCGGAGTCCTGATTAGTATAAAAAATCATCGCCAACATGTTGTCATATAAAAATAAGAATACAGACTTAGATTTCTCCACCTGACTTCTCGTATTCATAAGCTCCTTAGTCACTTCTGAGCTATTAATATCTGTATGGTCGGCTTTACTTTTTAAGAGCAAATATTTCTTTAAAGCCCACTCATCCACCTGTTTAGGTAATATATATATGTTATTCACACTATTTATCAGTGAATCATCTTTGAAACCAAAGGGTAAATTAAGTGCTTTGAGTGCCCAATAATAAATATTCTGCTTAAAATTGGGTGATTTTTCATACTCGACAAATAGACTATCTCTGATCCGATTATTATCCTGTGTTGAATTTATAATCGAACTTAACAAATGATGCTTTGCAACACTGTCCAAAGTCAAACCTGCATGTTTAGAAATTGTTGGCTTCTGACTGGAGTCACAGCTTACAAATATGGTTAAAAAATAAATGCAGAAAATTATGCTCCAAATTCTATTCAATTTCAGCAAGCGACCAATTTTTAGACAATATTCTTTCATCCCTATAAAAATCATTTTTTAAAACAACTAATATAAACCATTTTCAATATTCGCTATAGTTCAACCAATATTCGAAACGATCTTGTCGATATTTAAAGAACAAGATTGTCCGAAACTTATACTATATGTAAAAATAAATAAGGTTACAGAAGTGCCGACTTCAATTAGTTTGTTTCAAATATATTTAAAAAATGGAACTAGTCAGGGGCTCTCAATTCAATTATATAAATAGTCAAATAAAAATGCTAAAATTATTTTAAAAAAAATCCGCCGGTTTACCATATTACATAAAATCAAAACCCTATAAATCAGAAAATTTATAGGGTTTTGATTTTTATTTTAAATTACGATTTTCTATCTAGTACCTATTTTGGTTGGTTAAACATGTACCGAGCGATCTTCCATTTGTTATTTTCTTTTTTCATTAAAAAAAACTCTCGATTTAACTCGTTAGATTTTTGTCCACTAGCACGGATCAATTGACTTCCATTTGATTGAGTTCGAACAAATACTACACTATCTTCAAGTATAACTGCTTCCTCCATTTTAAAGGATACATTAAGCAGGATTGCTTTAAAAACATTTTGATAAGCTATTGTAAGTTCATGTGTTCCTGTTGCTGTGGGCAACCCTGTTGGCATAAATATACCGTCAGCCATGTATTGACCGACGGCCTGCTCGACATTTGATTTATTCAGGGCTTCAAAATAAATAGTCAAAGCATCTTCGATTTCCGCTTTTATTGTTTGTTTATTCATTACTGTTGAATTTTCAAGTTTAGAAATATGTGCATAATCATTCCGCTGATTTGTTTCATTTTGGCAGGCTAATAACATAAAAAAAAACACTGCCGCCACCATGGCCTTTATCATATGATTTTAGATTTTATGTTGACCAATAATATCCTTTGCTTCATCAAGTACCACTGTTTTTCCCAGTGCTCCGAACTCATGAAGATCGCCAAATACTTCTAAGCGAATAGATTGATTGATACCTCCAATATGAAGAGGTTCAAAACCACTGGCTTTGATTAATTCTTCAACAAATTGATTACTATTAGTATTATCCGATGCATAAAATAACACTTTATTTTGAGGGGTAACGAAAGCCTCTTCTGATAATGAATGTACACCTAGAGTTCCAAATGCTTTAACAAAACTGGTTTCTTTAGGTACCAAAGCTAATAGAGTCTGACCTGCAGAATCATGTTGATCAATAATTTTTCTAAAACCTCCATTGCCATCTGGAGCAATTGGATTTGAAACATCTACAATAATTTTTCCTTTTAGCTCCGTCGCATACTGCACCAAAAATTCTTTAATATTATCAAAGTAAATCGCAGGAATGATTACATCAGCTTTATGAATCGCATCGGATATCTCCTCTGCAGTGGCAAGATTTCCAAATTTGTCCGCCAGATTGCTTGCCTTCTCAAATGCTCTAGAGGAAAGGATAACCGGGTGATTTCCTTTTACAAGATTAGTGGCTATGGCTTTACCAATATTACCCAAACCAATAACGGCTACTTTTACTTGTTGATCTACTGTATTCATCGTTTTATATGTTAAAAATTTGTTTGTCATTATTGACAATACAAAATTGCGATGAATAGTCAACCTACACCTATAAGCTATAATAAGAAATACCCTTAATCTAGTTTAAGAGTATAGTTATTTTCTAAATCTATCGTTCTTTATTTTACTCAAAAATTCTGCAGTTATACCTAAATAAGAGGCGATTTGTGTATTAGGTAGCCTATTTGCTAAATTGGGATATTGATTAATAAAACTTTCGTACCTATCAATAGCGGTAGAACTAAACATTTGTAATAATCGATTTTGAAGTTCAATATATTTATTTTCAATAATCACACGGAAATTACGGTCAAACTTTGGATAATTAGTGTATAAATACCATAAATCACCTTTGGAAATCTGTAATACTACTGAAGGTTCTATTGCTTCTATATATAACTGCGAAGGAGTTTCACGATGTAAACTACCTATGTCCGAAATCCAATCGTCTTCAGCTGCGAAGACAAGATTATGTTCAGCCCCCTTATCATCTATACCGTACATTTTAAAACAACCACTCTGTATGTAGGTAAAAGACTTACATACATCCCCTTGGTGTAAAAGAAACTGTCTTCTTTTTATAGTTCTCTTCGTAATATGGTTTGTTAAAACCGCGATCTCCTCGCTATCAAGGGGCAGATACTGGTTAAAGTGGTTTATAATATGATCCATATCAATTCTTTTTTCTAAACAATCTTCTAAAGATACAAAATGAGAATGCCATGAATATAATGATGGATTTAATATTTCTAAATAATGTCGCGTTTATAGTTTTGATAAATACGCTATATTTTCAAAATTAAAACACATATGCTATAACATTCATCCTAATTTTTAAACAAGGAATATACTAATAAAGTTAACAACTTTAAGATCTGAGTACATGGAGTGATGATGTGAAAAAGAGTCATAAACGAATGCTTTACCATATAAAACAATCCGAAATAATTATTTTTTCCTTTTAATAAAGCAACAACAGCAATTACTAACATTTTTCTTATATTAGGGAAAATAGTACATATCAAGGTATCCTTACTAACATTTAACTTTTCTTTATGAAAGCTTTAATTATAATCGATGTACAGTATGATTTTTTACCAGGAGGTGCTTTAGCTGTTAATCATGGTGATGAAATCGTGCACAAAATTAACGAGCTACAGACACAGTATGATCTTGTGGTAGCCACACAAGATTGGCATCCAAGGGGGCATAAAAGTTTTTATACCTCGCATCCTGGCAAAGAGCCATTTGAAGAAATAATGTTAAATGGATTAGATCAGGTACTTTGGCCAGAGCATTGCATACAAGGAACTAAAGGCGCTGAATTCGTCTCTGGACTTTCAACAAATGCAATTGAAGCTATTTTTAGAAAAGGAATGGATAAAGAAATTGATAGCTATAGTGGTTTTTTTGATAATGGTAGAAAAAAATCTACAGGAATGGGTGATTATCTTAAAGGTAGAGGTGTTACAGAAGTAGCTGTCTGTGGAGTGGCTGCTGATTACTGCGTATATTACACTGCAAACGATGCTTTAGATTTAGGTTTTAAATCGAGTATTATAGCGGGTGCATCTAAACCAATAGATCTGGAAAGATACGATCGTGTGAAAAAATACTTTATCTCGAAGGGCGGTACAATCATATGACCAGCTGACAACTCTAAACATAATATTTACAGTAATTATAAATTAGGCCCAATAGCGAAGTTGGGCTTTTTTTATGATCACGAATGTAGAAGGCTTAATTTCAGGTTTATGTATTCGTTATCAAATTGATTGTTGGTATATGATAAAGAACACCAATAGTAATGGCAGGCCATTTCCTTCTTTTCCCCCTTTTCATAAAGAAATGCTAAAGAGCTATAAAATGGAAATTTAAGAAAGTCATTTAACATAGGTTCCAAATCAAACATTTTCTTAATCAATGGAGTTATTGGCAAGTAATTACTCTCAGCAATAACCCTATTTATTTTTACTGCTATAGCATTAGGCTCTAAAAATTCTAATTGAGAATACAAGGTAGATATCAATCTCCAATCTGTTTTTTCATAATTAGGTGAAGAACAATGCACTGAAGCAATTAAAGCCTCTAAATGATATTTATTCAGCCTATTTTTACTTAAATCTATTTTATTAAGATAAGCATATCCCTCGCTTATCAAATTTTTATCCCAAAGCGTCCGATTTTGAAATTGAATAGATATCCATCCATTTTCTTGAATCCTTGCAGGAAATCGAGAAACATGAAAGAAAAATAAAGCTAAAAGAGCATTTAATTCACAATGATCCTCCTGATATTTTTTGACTAAAACACTTAGACGAATCGCTTCAAAACATAAATCCTTTTTTATTGATTCTCGTTTTTGAGCAGATTTGAAGCCTTCATTAAACATCAAATACAATACATGAAGCAGATGGGGCATCTCATTATGCAAGCTTTCGAATTCACATTTCTCATATTGAATAGCAATTTTTTTTATTAAAACCTGACTTCGTAAGATGATCTTTTTAATAGTTTCAACGGGTAACATCATGGCTCTTGATATTTCAGAATAGCCAAATCCACATAAATAAAACAAAGATATAATCAACTTATTTCTGTCAGAGACATTGATTTTAGAAAAGAAGATCAACAATTGAAGTAAACTATCTTCGGCTTCATGTGACGCAATTGATTCTTCTTCCTCGTACGAAATTCGATTAAGAATCTTGCTTCCAACCGAATCTCGATTGATTTTATTGATTAATTTATTTTGAGAAACATAAATTAACCATCCGAAACAATTTTTGGGAGTTCCTTTATATCTCCATTCACTTAGGGCAATTTCAAATGCTTCCTGAACTGCATCAACAATATTATCGATCTGCTGATATCCAAATTTTGCAGACAAAAACGAAATCATCTTTCCATGGTATTCCCTGAAAAGATGATCTGTTAATTTGTCAATGTCCTTATTGCTCATCGGTAATGATAATCTCCCGTATTTCTAAAGTTGCACCATTCTTTAAATCAGGACAACTTTTAGCAAGCTGTGTTGCTTCTTCCAAACTTTTCACACTTAATTTGTAGTAACCGCTAACACATTCTTTTGTCTCGATGTATGGACCATCTGAAATCATATCCTTCTTTAATGTAACTCCATTAGCTTCTAGTGGATTTCCTTCTAGAAAATGTCCATTTGCAACCAGTTCCTCTACCCAATTGATATGTTCCTGAATATCAGCCTGCATATCTTCTACCGATAGGTTGCCATAAGTCGAAGACTCACGAATCAACAATAAAAACTCTTTCATCTTTTCTTAATTAAGGTTAATAAATATACTATTTATTTTAATGACAAATGAGGATCGTAATTCGGGACATTTTTTTTCAAATCGTATTCAAGAAATTTATAATCACATGAATAGATGCAATTTAACGTAATATAAGGTACTAAAAAATAGTGATTAATGTATATGATCGCGATTAGATATATACTTTTTCCTTGTCAATAAAATCAGAAGACAAAACTTAACGTCTGCCTTTAAGATTTCAAGAACATTCTCTTAAATAAATTATGCAATTAAATATACTGCATTCAAAGGCAATTCATCAAGTTGATTTATCTCCGACTGTTTAACAAATCCCTTACTTTCAAAAAGTCCGATAAAGGGATTTTGAATATACTCGTGGATCCATACCGCTTCATATGGCCTGCAGACGGATAAACTTTTTTCCAGTAATGCTTCTTCTACACCCAGATTAAAATATTTTTTTAAGATCCCAAAATTGGCAATACGGATAGCCCGTTTACGGTCTAAACTCGAAGGTCTAACGCCCTTTGACGTAATTTGGACGAATCCTGCCGGTATATTATCGACGTATGCGATGAGCCATTGATTTGACATGCTATTTAATTCTTCAACCAAATTGCTATCACTAAAATTTTCATGTATATATTTCTCTACGAACGAAAGCTCTAGATGTTTTGAAAACTTTTCTATCGCTATCGCATGCGTTAATGTTAAAAGAGCTGCCAATCCTTCTTCTGTAGCTATAGTAAATTTGATTATTATTTTCATACTGATATCATAAATGTGTGTGCACAAATGTATAAGTCTTTCAAAAGAATAAAGAGAACAGCTTATGCAACATGAAGCAGTACAGTTGTTATCGCATTAGTTGACCAGCAAGCATAATCGCTTCTATCTTCTTAACAGAAAATTTGTCTGCAAATACTACTCGAAAGTAATTTGCGAACGCCCCCGAAAATGAAAAAGTATACCCAGGAGTAAATCTCACTCCTATTTGCTCACATTGTCTATAAAATTTAAGCATGTCTGTCCCGTCAGGCATCTTTACCCAAATATTATAGCCTCCTGCTGGCATTAAAATAGAAGTACTGTCCGGAAAATTAGCAGAAAGCAAGTGTACAGTACTATAGGCATTCTTAGCCAATTGCATTCTAAAGGAACGTATATGACGATCGTAACTACTTCCTGTCATCAGTTTATTTAGCGTCTCCTGATATAAAGGAGAAACGGTACTTCCCAATGAAAATTTAATCTGCTCTGCCCGTTGCATAAATTTTCCAGCCGCCAACCAACCTAGTCTTATACCGGGAGCCAAAGTTTTCGAATAGGACGAATAAGTAAGAACTAGACCACTTACATCAAAACTTCTCAAAGTAGTCGGTCGCTGTCCATGAAAATTCAGATCACCATACATATCATTTTCAATAAGCGCAACATTATAGTATTGTGCTACAGTAACTAAGGCTAGCTTTTGTTCATCTGACATTAATATCCCTGTCGGGTTATGAAAATTTGAAGTTACAATCGCCGCTTTAACCGGATTGTGAAGGCATGCCTCTCTGAAAAAATTAATATCAAATCCCAAAACCGGATCTACAGAAATCTCGATAACTTTCAGGTTCAATACCCTTATTACTTCAAGTACCGAAAATACACAGGGACTTTCCACTGCTACAACATCGCCCGAAGAACAAACTGTAGCCAGAGCAATATATAAAGCCTGCAATGCACCATCTGTAATAATTAGCTCATCCATATGAATAACAGTACGATAAGCTGCCGCACGTGTGATAATATGTTCTTTTAACTCAACAGAACCATTTGAAGGATAATACCGAAGTAGACCTGCCCCCTGCTCCCGGATCACCTGTTGCATTGTCCGCAACACTAACTTTTGTGGCACAAGCAAATCTCCAGGAGCAGCTACATTAAACTCAGAAAATGTCTTTCCTGCTCCCGCAGAAGTTGTAAGTCCAAGATGATCCTTAAATATAGCATCCCTAATGACTGGAATACGGTCACTTTTTAACTCTTCTACATTTTCTTTTGTTTGATAACTTACATAATAACCCGATTTAGGAATACTTTCCACTAAACCATGAATCATCAGATATTCGTACCCATTTTGTATTGTACTGACACTGATCTTAAACTGTTCTTTCAACTCACGAACGGAAGGCAGTTTATGACCTGGCTTGAAAATACCATCTTTGATATTTTTTTCTATAGTACTGGTAAATAGTTCGAATTTATACGCCTTCATATCTGTACTGGTAAGTTTTACAAAATCTACACCTATATCGCAAATCTAAGTAATTTACCTTTGAGAAAAAAAATACTATGTCCCCTAATAATTTCATAAGTAGTCCAGTAGATCTACGCAATTTATCCTTTTCCTCTTTACAAGTTGTATGCGAAGACTTACGATCGTTTATTATCGATCATGTTGCCGTAAACGGAGGTCATTTCAGTTCTAGTTTAGGTGTTGTTGAACTTACTGTGGCCTTACATTATGTTTTTAATACGCCTATAGACAAACTGATCTGGGATGTAGGACATCAAGCTTATCCTCATAAATTACTCACAGGAAGAAGAAAATCTTTTTACTCTAACCGAGTACTAGGAGGTATAAGCGGTTTCCCCTGTAGGGACGAAAGCGAATTTGATGCATTTGGAACTGGTCATTCTTCTACCTCCATTTCGGCCATCCTAGGTATGGCTATCGCAGCCAAATATCGCGGAGAACTCAACCGGCAGCATATTGCTGTTATTGGAGATGGGGCGATGACAGCAGGACAAGCCTTTGAAGCAATGAACAATGCGGGATATGAACAACCAAACATGCTTATTATACTCAATGATAATAATATGTCTATCGATAGCAATACCGGTGCACTACAAAATTATTTGACAGATCTCACTACCGCTAAATATTACAATACGTTAAAGTTACATCTCAAAAATCTCCTTTCATCAGAAAATTCATCCACAAAATGGGCTTCAGATACGCTGCGAAAATTTGATAAAATCATTAAGGGAGGATTTATGCAGTATAGTAATCTTTTCGAAGCATTAAACATACGATATTTTGGTCCTGTAGATGGACATGATCTAAAAAAAATGATTGGTTTGTTCGAAAAACTAAAGCACATACCAGGACCAAAATTACTTCATTGTGTTACTATCAAAGGAAAGGGATTTGCTCCCGCTCTGGCCGATCCTAAAAAATGGCATGCTCCAGGAACTTTTAATAAATCAACGGGATCGAAGTTGAGTACAGTTAATCGCAGTCCCACTTTTCAGGAGGTTTTTGGAAATACGCTACTTACACTAGCAAAAACCAATGACCGCATCATAGCAGTCAGTCCAGCCATGTTATCGGGTAGCTCGTTATCGAAGATGAAATCAGAAATGCCTGACCGAGTTTTTGATGTCGGTATTGCCGAACAACATTCCGTTACTTTTTGTGCTGGACTTGCCGCTGACGGCCTGTTGCCATTTTGCGCAATATATTCAACATTCCTACAGCGCGCCTACGATCAGCTCATACATGATGTCGCTTTGCAAAAGTTACCTGTTGTATTCTGCATAGATCGTGCAGGTGTTGTTGGCACAGATGGGCCAACACATCACGGCGCATTTGACATTTCCTTTCTTAGATGTATACCCAACATAACAGGTGCATCTCCCATGGATTTGGATGATTTTAAAAATCTGCTTTTCACAGCACAATGCGATACGTTAAATGGTCCTTTCGCGATACGCTATCCAAAAAGCGTAGGCTCTGGTGAGCTCAAAAGTAAGTTTTGCAAAATACCTCTCGGAAAGGGACGAAAAATCAAATCTGGAAAAAGAATAGCCATATTATCGCTCGGTCCGATAGGTCAATTTGCAGTAGAAGCCTGTCAAGAACTTTTGGATGATCACATTGATGTAGCCCATTACGACCTCCGGTTCTTTAAACCTATTGATGAAACATTACTGCACGATGTCTTTAGTCAATTTTCAGTCGTGATTACTATAGAAGATGGTAGTATCATAGGCGGGATAGGTAGTGCAGTAATGGAATTTATGGTAGATAATGGATATCATTCCATTTTAAAACGTCTGGGGTTACCTGATACATTTGCGACACAGGGAACCCAAAATCAACTTCATGCATTATACGGATATGATAAGAAAGCTATAATTTCTTTGATTAGATCACTACACCATGAACCAAATAAAGAGAACATCTCTTAAAAAAAACAATTAGTTATATAAATATGCTGCGCTTGTATCTTGATTTAAGCAAATAAAACAAGCTCTGAAATAGAGCTTGTTTTTAAATATCAGAACTATCAAAAATAGCCAACCTATTCAAGTTTATATTACCAAAGTTTGTATGCTACACCAAGTGTTAGATAAATATTATGCAAATTATATCCTACTCCACGGAAAGATGAAGGGAAAACCGGATTTAAGCCTAATTGTCCTGTCAGATCTGCCACCCAACGTTGACCAAAATGCCTTGAAACTCCTAAATGAGCTCCAATATCAAAGGATCTCACCTCTCTTGAAAAGTCAAAATCAGCACTTTCAATCAATACTTTTTCACCTAATGAATTACCTTTTCTAATATAACCATCTGACACAGTTCCTTTGAATTCAGCCGATAATAAACAAGCGAAATACATCCCTAATTTAAAATCCCATTCTCCCTGACGGTAACCTGCAAAAACAGGTAGCGTTAAATACACATTTCGGGATGTCGTGGCGTTTGTTCCTGTAAAATCTCCTTCAAAAGAGCCTTTTTCACCATTACCATTATCCACAGAAATAATAGTATGAAAGTACTGGACACTGTCAGTTACTTTCATTCCTTTAACATCTACGCTTAATCCAGTACCTACAAACCACTTTGATGAAAGATCATATGTAGCCTGATAGCCAAAAGAAGGTGAAAATATCGGTGCATAACTATTGATCTGACGAATGGTATTAGGAAAAGAAAAAGGAGCCGTAGCACCAATATTATAACCTAATGTAATTGAATGCTTAATCTGATCAAATAAAAACTTTCGCTGTTTATCTTGTGCGTACAGGATACCTGATCCCACCAATAGACAACAATAAAGGGATAACGTTATATATTTCTTCATAATAAAGGTACGATTCTTAAACTATCTACCACCAATCGCGATCCTATCGCTCCTCTATATTGATCCCCTTCAGCACTGGACGAGGTAACAATGGCCATCATCAAATTTTTACCAATACTAGCATCCTGTTTATATACAAAAGGAATATCAAAACGTGTAAAATTGGTTTTATCAGAGCCATACTGAAGATCCGCACGCGCAATTATCCGGTCCGAATTCATAATATTAGTCGCATTAAGTCTATCCGGACCGTTAAACAAAACGGCATAGATACTACATTTGTCTTTCACTCCTGGCTGAACCTGACCTACCTTATTTATAAAATCAGGTCCTGCACTATATTTATAATAACCTGTGAAAGATTTAGGAAGCCCCTTATAAGGTTCTCCAAATTCTGTCGCCGCCAACGGATTAAGCATAGCCTGAGAAGCATTAAAATTTCCTAAAAACAAAGAACCTGCATACAGTCGAATACCAATAAGTTCTGAAAAAGGTGTACCTTTAATCGTAACCAGTTCTGCAGCCTTCGTTCCAAGGTAACCATCTGTAGTGGATCGCGTCGGGTATGCGTCACTGCGCGCAGGAACACCCGATAGCGCAACTCCCGGATTGCCGGAGGACCAGAGCTGTAATCCATCATCCTCTACCGGATACTCATATTTATCGGTAGGATGACTAGCCCAATTTTGAAAAGCAAAATCCCAATGACCAATATTCACAACTTTAACCGTATATCGTTTGGTATTTTCTCCTGATTCTGAAGTGACATCATATACAATATCTTGATCACCGTCAAACTTGATCAGTGTCCCACTTGCTGGTTTTACGGAAGCGCCCCTAGATAAGGTCAACACCGGAGAGATTCCTGACTCATAGGCTTCATTTGTAAGGTTGAATGTTATTGTCCGATTTATCTGATCTATAAACACATTACCAGTTAGTAAATGTGGATCAACAGTAACAGATTCAATATCTGCCTCAGGATTTTGCGGTGCATCCTTAATACAGCCTTGCATAAGCACTATGCATATGAACAGCGTGGCAAAAAGCCGTTTTCTCATCGTTCCTTGATTAGTATTTATTAATTGCGTAAACCATTCTCATATGATTAGTCATTCGTATTATTTGACTCAGGTTCATTTTTCCACAGTAGCTCTTGTTTCGGTAAGGCCAGATCAACTCCATTCTCCTGAAATACAGATTGGATGGTTTTAATCACATCGCTTCTTACCTGACCCGTGTCTTTTAAAGTTTTCACCCAGAAGTAAATTTCTATCATTATAGATTGTGCTGACAGACTTCCAAATTGCACGGATACAGCAGGAGTAACGAATATCTGATCATTCTTATGTAAAACATCTACGATTAACATTTTTACTTTATCCAGATCTGACCCATATTTTACCTCTATCTGAATATGTATTCGTTTTTTAAAACCACCGACAGTCCAATTTAATACATTGGAATTCAAAAGATCACCATTAGGCATAATGAGATCAGCACCATCTAGTGTAGCAATTACACTGCTACGAAAACCAATAGATTTAACCTTACCGGCATGTCCGTCAATTTCGATTAGATCATCTACGTTAACCGGTTTTTCAAAAGCTATAATCAATCCACTGACTAGATTATTGACTAGTGATTGTAAGCCAAAACCAATTCCTACACCCAAAGCACCAATCACTAACATGATTTGATCCACGGGAATTCCGGCAGCAGCGAAGGCTAGGAAAAAACCGATTGAGATAATACTGATACGAATGAGCAGAATCCAGCTTCCCAAACGGAACTTTTTCTCCTGCTTATCATCGTTGGAATTCCATTGGGAGTCTGATGCAAAAAAAGATACTATTTTGGAAAGTACGGTGGCTCCGATCATAATAAGCATAAAAATAAGCAAGTTATATATCGAAAAGGTATAACTTCCTAACTGATGTTCTTCCTGAAAAAAACTTTTTAATGGTTCTGACAAAAGCCTAAACTCATAAAAATTTCGTCCAAATAATACGAACCAGCCAACAATTAAAATAGCGTAAAAAAAGAATGGGGCCCGCTTACCAACTCGATTATAATTAATGTAAAAAAGTCTTCTTTCCTGCTTTTTATAAAGATTAGAGGCATAAGTCAATCCCTCATTAACCAGCCTAATCACCCAAAGAAAAACAATCGCAACAACGACATTCATCAAACCTGCAACCATCAAAATTTTAGCAATATTGAAGCGCCCCAATACATTAAACAAAATCGAAAAAAGTTCCATTATGGTCATAAGAAAGATTGGTATAAGAATCCAACGCTCACGCAATTCTTGATGACGCTCTTTATTAAAAAGAATAAAGATACCAGTAACAAAACTTATCATGGCAAGAATAACCATTAACCATCTTTCTGGCCTAGAAGCCTGCAATACAAGATTATCTACGGCTACAAAGGCAAACAAAACGACAAAAATAACCCAAATACCCAACCAATATTTAGAAATTTCTTTTCTAAATATAATAGTGATCATCAAAGCAGATACCAATACAATTCCCGCAGTAAAAACAAATGGTGGATTAGGAAATAAAAACTGAACTACACTGAGCGTAATCACTATTCCTGATAGAAATGGAGAGCTTAGTAGCATACTTTTCACTTCTTCTTTATTATTTATATTTCTAATTCCAGATCGTAAAGAATAAAGATAGGTCGTTACGAGAAGTAACAATAAAACAGAAAGAATAATCTTTCCCCAATGCCCCTTTAGGTAATAAAAGAATACCAGCTTTGCTTTTAGTGCGGAAAAGTAAAGCACTTCGTGGATCGGCCGATCAAAATTACTTTCTTCCCAAAGATTTAAAAATTCTTGTTGAAATGTTTTATCTGAAATTTGCTGTTGATCGTATTCAATTTCTTCCATTCCAGTTTGAAGTTGAAGCAACTCAAAATTAACTTGATTCTGTATGGTCTGTATAGTATTAATATTATCTTTTAATAAAGTTGTGACAGGAGTTATTTCCACAGCTACAACTTTCAGTTTGTGAATATATTGATTGAGTTCCGTTGAGTCTTTAGATAATATAAATAGTGATTTATCATTACATAACGAATCAATCTGAAATCTATAACGAACCAGCTGGTCTAAATAACGATCAACCCGTTTCTTATAGATAGAAACCTCTGCATGAAGAGCATCAAGAATATGATAAGTTGTGGTCAGGTTGCGCGAGGTTTGAGTTGTACCCTTATTTTCAAAGACACCATCTTTAGAAATATTATGCCATTGGGAAACTTGATTCAGATCACGAATAAGGGCTACAGTATCAAAACCTTTTTTCAAAAAAGAGCGGGCTTGCCTCGACAGCACTTCGATTTCTTCAATGACTTGATTTTGTCGTATGGCCGCTTTATCTGTCTCTATATCTTGAAGACTTTTTTTCGCCGATTCTTTAAAAAAAATTTCGGTACGTGAAACGAAATCTTGCTTTGCACTATCTTGTGCCAACACTTTTGAATATGCGTCAGAAACAAAAAGAAATATGGTCAGCAGTATAGATATATTCAAAAAGCGCATTCTCTTTAATAATTAGGTTAATAAGTTTATCCTACACAAAAGATTATATGTCAGAGCACTCATCAAATTTAATGATTAATATTGAAGTATTTTATGTTTTTAAGCTAAATAATCGATAGGCAATATCAATTCTAAAAACATGAGTACTCATCTACAATTGATTTTAAAAACCATATTAACACGTAAATGGAAGATAATCGTACTCTCCTATATATCTTAGCATCACACCTTAATTTACACTGATCCTGAAAATAAGGAGACGGGCGGTTTGGTTGTTATAATAATCATGAGAAAATGATCTTAAATCGATCACTTTCTCATGATAATAGCACGGTAAGACTCCTCAAATTAGTAGTAAGAAGAGTTTAAGTTATTGTTTTCTTTTTCCGCTTTTTCAATAATTTTGATATCTGTCAGAATTAGAGGAAAGTTTTTCTTAATACATACATCCTGTTCAAAATGGACTGAAGGTTTACCATCTGCAGTCCGAATAGTCCAACCGTCCTCCTCTGTATA
Organism: Sphingobacterium kitahiroshimense; assembly: GCF_025961315.1. Taxonomy (NCBI): domain Bacteria; kingdom Pseudomonadati; phylum Bacteroidota; class Sphingobacteriia; order Sphingobacteriales; family Sphingobacteriaceae; genus Sphingobacterium; species Sphingobacterium kitahiroshimense. The sequence continues at coordinate 2,305,659 of NZ_JAOQNK010000001.1, forward strand.
ATTATCATCCGTTCCTAAATTAATCATCGGTTCAATTGCTATCACTAAGTTTTCTTTCAAGACCTTACCTTTACCACGTTGTCCATAGTTAGGAATATCTGGTCCTTCGTGCAAATCACGTCCTAATCCATGACCGACCAAGTCGCGTACTAAACCATATCCATATGGTGAAATATGAGAGGCTATTGCATAACCTATATCGCCAATACGATTACCATGCACAGCTTGCTCGATACCTTTAATCAATGATTCCTTTGTGATTTTGACTAATTGAATTACTTCTTGAGCAACTTCACCAATGATAAATGTATATGCCTGATCTCCGTGAAATCCGTTTTTAAATGCTCCAACATCTATGGAAACTAAATCACCCTCTTTCAAAGGATTATGATTTGGAAATCCATGTACGATAGCATCATTTACTGAAGCACAGATATGGAATGGAAATCCACCAAAATTATGAAACGAAGGAATTGCACCATGATCACGAATAAATTCATTTGCAAAACGATCGATATCAAGTGTTGTGATACCTGGTCTAATAATCGATGCAATAGCAGCCAATGTTTGACTTGTCAATTTTGCACTTATTTGCATTAATGCTACTTCTTCTTCTGTCTTATAAATCATATCATTTATTTTTATTACAATCTGTTACAATCAGGCTTTTAGCCAATAAATATCACTTCACCAGGATCAAGATTCTAAATGAGCACACATCCATCTAATCTACTGATTAAGTAATAGTTTGAAACAAATTTAATGACCATAATACAACTAGAAAAGTAAAAATTGGACAATAATTCGACATAGCACTGAATATATTTTAAGTACTTTTGTAAAACTATGCCCATTAATTTTTTTGGAGATATTAAACCATCTGATTCCATAATAGGAGAATCAACAAGATACTGGAGGGATTCTAATTTATTTTTTAAATCAGAATGCATCTTAGGTGCATATGTATTTTCATGCAAAGACTTAGAAGGCAACCAGGCACTATTCAATGACGGTCTTCCTACTTTAATTTTTATGCCTAATAAAACGGATATCGTTCATATTAAAAAGGCTGATCAAACAATCAAATTAAATGCGGCATGGGTATGTTGTGGGACAATACAGAATACTTACTGGCAACTACCTCAAGATCTTGAATATATTATTGTATTACGTTTTCATCCTTCATCCTTTTATCAAATTTTTGATGTAGCACCAGAATTCTTTCTTTCACATCCCGTCTGTAGCTTAACTGACATCATAAGTGAAAAATCAAAATTGCTAATCGATAAACTGTATCAAAATAAAACTGTTGCAGATCGTATGCAATTACTGGAAAACACCATGCGCACATATACTCCAGCAGAAAACCTACCTTCTCTGCTTCAAGAAGCTTTAAATAAAATTGAACAGAAAAAAGGAAATATATCTGTAGCAGATGTAATCCATGGTTTGGGAGGAAAAATAAATCGTAAATGGCTACAGAGAAGTTTTGTAAAATACATGGGAATTTCTCCTAAAAAATACATTTCTTTACAACGCTTCATTTATATATATGGCGAGTGGCAGAGCAACTATCAAAAGGATTTCATATCGAACTCTTTCTTATCTGGTTATTATGATTACAACCATTTTTTAAAAGATTTCAAACTATATATAGGCGTCTCACCCACGAAATTTAAATAAGCAGAAACTATTTCCTGCTCATTTAAATACAATATTACTAATCTTCATGTGTAAGATTAAAAAATGTAAGCATTTGCTCTAATGCATTATTGGCATGCATAATTTCACTATTCTTTAAAGTATCTGCTGTAGCCTCTGCACCTCTCTTGATCATATCTGCTTCAAAAAATGCTATAGCACTCTTTAAATCACTAAATTTATCACTGGTAAGACATGATGCCAATTCAAATGCATCTTGCATCGCAACATTGGCACCTTCACCAGCAAAGGGTGGCATCCGATGAGCCGCATCTCCAATCATAGTCAGGTTATGATTTGCTTCCCAAGATTGATCAAGCGGAAAGTAGTATTGTGGACGTAAAATTAACTGAACATGCTCATTTCTAAAAAATTCAGACCATGCTGTACTCCATTCCACAAACACCTGTCTGAACCATTGATCCGCTTGCTGCTTGTCTTTCAAATCTATTCCATTTTCTTTGAACCAATGTTCTGGACATTTAAAGCTCGCAACAAACATAATCGAACCATCACCTTTAGATCCGTATCCCACAAATTGCCCCTGCCCAAAAGCCATCACCTTTCCATCTTTCGCAAATTCAACAAGTTTTGGAGCATGAATAGCGGCATCATAGATATTACCTTCAATCAAGGTGATACCAGAATATATAGGCTTAATAGTACTAATGAGCGGACGAATTTTTGAATTAGCTCCATCGGCAGCAATTACCAAATCTGCATATGTAGTTGTGCCATTTTTAAAATTTAAATACCATCCATCTTGATGTGATTCCATGGACACAAATTGGCTGTCCCAAATGACAGTATCGGGTTTTAATGAATTTAACAGAATATCACGCAATGGTCCGCGGTCTATTTCAGGTCGGTCTTCTCCTTTTCCAATTTCACGATCATGATCATCCATGTGAATGTTAAGATCCTGATCGACAAGCAACAATTTACTTGCAGTGGGTCGGTGATGTTTATAAAACTCTTGAAGAAGACCTGCACGCTTCATCGCTTCTAATCCAGTACCTTCATGAAGATCCAACGTAGATCCTTGCACGCGCACTTCACGATTAATATCCCTTTCGTAAACATTTACTTCCACATTTTGCATCTGTAAAAGACGAGCTAAAGTTAACCCGCCAACGCCACCTCCGACGATAGCAATTTTCTTATTTTCTACTAACATTCTTTTTCTTTTAACACGATGTGGTAAAATTATTCAGAGTTAAGAGAAGATAATAGTATAAATCGGTCGTTTTTATTCTTCAATAATTCTTTCGGTACTACGCCAGAAAATTTTTTTATATCTTTTATAAAATGGGTCTGATCAAAAAAATTCTCTTCAGGAAACAATTTCCCCTGTGCAACATGATCCAGAGATGCTCGAAAGCGTAAGACATTGCAGTATACCTTCAGGGATAGGCCAAATTGCTGATTGAAATACCTATTGATCTGACGGCTGCTCCATATCACTTTTTCTGCTAATTCTTTTACAGTCACGGATCCCTTCGAGGCATAAATTAAATCAAATAAGTGTTGTTTCCGTTTATCGATTTGATGGGGAATTAAGGACTCCATTGTCAGTGTTGCTTTATTCATAAAACAATTAAAATCTTGCAGATCATCTTCAGAAAAATCCCAAAAATCACTTGTAAGCACTTTGCCTGAATCCACTAGATCGGAAATAGGTTGTTTCAAAATATAGTCGACAGCAAGTAATTTAAAACTTACCACAAACATCTTTATACGTGCGGGAATAGTCGCCGGTTTATGTTGTGTACCAAGTCCCAATAATATGATTTGAAAAGGATTTTCCGGTGATTTAGAAAATATCAGATCAATTCGTCCATCTGGTAAACCAACTGTTTCTTTTTCCTGATCAGATTGATTATGCAAAAACCAAAAGCTTTCTACATAATCCCAAAGGGATTTATTCGGTAAAAAAACGCCATAGTCTATGCTCTTATCCATCACCTTACAACCATATTTAACTGTGATCTGACAGCTGAAAATTCATAATTTATTGAAATATCAAAACTAATTTACAGATTATATTCTTACAGATAAATACTTCTCCTATTTAATAATTATAAATAGCATATACTTAGACCAGCTCCCCTAATCTTTAATTATCTATCTTAATCGTTGCTAGCCATTTCTTTATATCCGCTTTAACCTGCTCTTCTTTTGCACCTTTCATCACCAAAAAAAGTCCTTCTTTTTCCTTTCCGCCTGTAGTAGAATAGCCTGTTAAAACGGTACTATTAGCACATAATTGCCTTAAAGTTTCAAAACTGCTACCAATACCATACCCGCCATTCGTGTTAAAAGGAACAATCGTTTTCCCACTTAAATCATTTTGGGACAAAAAGCTTTTGATTGGAGGAGGAAGTTGCATTCCCCAAGTAGGAAACCCGACAAAAATTACATCATATTGTTTTATATTCTCAATTTGCGTTTTTAAAGGAGGCAAATAGCCTCCTTGATTTTCACGAGCAACCTGATCTACTGCACTTTGATAATCCAGTGGATAAGCTGTCATTAATTCGATCGGCACCAGATCACCTCCTATTTCTTTGTGGATGATCTGAGCAACTGCCTTTGTATTGTTTGTACGCGATAAGTACACGATTAATATCTTTTTATCATGAAGCGGTTTGTCTGTTATTGGAGCAGAGCTAGACTGCTCTTTTATCGGTTCTTGAGCCTGAGAACAGGATAATAGCAATAATAAAGCTACACTTAATAGTAATCCGTATTTTGTTAATGCTTTCATTATTAATCAATTTATTAGACAAATATCAAACCGTCAGTTTTTATTTTAGTATACGGATTACGGAAAAAACTACCCTTATTACTTATTTCCCTACTCGATTTTGTAAAGCTTCTGGATACCGCGCTCCTTGGATCGTAATTTTTGAAGTAGCTTGTTCAATCTGTTCCATATCTGCAGCCGATAATCTGATATAAGATGCGCTGATATTCTCCTGTAATCGATGGATTTTTGTTGTCCCTGGAATAGGTACTATCCATGACTTTTGTCCCAATAACCAAGCTAATGCTATTTGTGCCGGAGTAGCCTCCTTATCAATAGCGATTACTTTCAACAAATCAACCAAGGCTTCATTAGCTTTTCTATTCTCTTGTGAAAACCGAGGCACTATATTTCTGAAATCTGCGGGATCAAACTGTGTTAATTCATTGATAGCACCTGTTAAAAATCCTTTTCCTAATGGGCTGAAAGGAACAAAACCTATACCCAATTCTTCAAGAGTAGGTATAATTTCCTTTTCAGGATCCCGATAGAATAACGAATACTCACTTTGTAATGCAGTTACTGGTTGCTCTGCATGTGCTTTACGAATCGTCTCCGCACCCGCTTCTGAAAGCCCCCAATGTCTAATTTTTCCTTCATTTATCAGATCACGAATAGTTCCTGCAACGTCTTCAATCGGAACATTCGGATCCACTCTATGCTGATAAAATAAATCAATATAATCTGTTTTAAGCCTTTTCATGGATGCTTCCGCTACCGCTCTTATGCGTGATGGACTACTATCCAATCCTTTTTTTGAATCACCTTCCTGAAACCCAAATTTGGTTGCAATTACTACTTGGTCGCGAAAAGGGACCAAGGCTTCACCTAGTAGCTCTTCATTAATAAAGGGACCATAACATTCTGCGGTATCAAAAAATGTTACCCCTGCTTCATACGCTTCATGAATTAAGCTAATAGCCTCTTGCTTATCTGTAGCAGGTCCATAACCAAAACTTAACCCCATGCAACCCAAACCCAAAGCTGATACTTCAAGTTTATTATTTCCTAAATTCCTTTTTTCCATGATTTAATATTTTTATACTGACAATAAGTATTTTTTACAATCGCTACTTTTTCTTTTAAGATCTTAAACAGGTATTACAATGCAAAGTTCAGCTATGGTATTGAATAGTCGTGTATACAGATTACGGTTTCACTTACCATTATTACCGATGCTTATTCATTCTCTATTAAACAGACATCATTGTACATGATTTTGTTTATAAAAATCATGTAAGGACTGATGGATATTTATAAAAATAAACAGCATAACTCTATTTACATGCTTAAGGGAATGGTGTATTACAAAATATACTTTCGTCTTCATCCTTTATTTTTCGTTTTAGTCGGGTCAGGTATTTATTTTCGAAACAGAAGGTTGTATCTTTATAAATAGTACTATTTATTGTTGTACAAAATCAAAAAAATATTGTTAGCAAAATACAGTTCATGGCAGGTCTTATTAATCAGTATCGCTGCCGCAACATTTATTATATACCCGGATATCACCTGGTTACCTTTTGAATTAAGAGGATTAGAAGAAACAAGAAAAATGCAGCATATCATCTTTTTCTTATTTCGCTACCTGTTCTTTGTCTCATTGGTTTTTATTTTGATTAAAAGCAATCTGACTTATCTTCGATCTTCAACCTTAAAAAAACGGATCGCTTACAATCTTTTGATATCAGCTAGCGGCTACGTTGTATATGGCGGTATTTCATTTTTACTATTTACCAAAGTAAGGCATTTTGGAAGTCTTGTACTCTTTCAATTCTTTGTTGTTTCTATCCTGAGTTCGCTCGTGGGGTACATTATACAGCTCTATCGCGATAAGAGAAAAAAAGAACAGCAGATTGAGGAGCTAACCATGAAAAATCTACAGAGCCGCTATGATGCACTTACCAATCAGATCAACCCACATTTCTTTTTTAATTCCCTAAATGGTCTAACTTCTTTAATTCGAAAAAAGAATGATGAAGTCACTTTAACTTATGTTAACAAATTATCTGATGTATTCCGATACATTCTGCAGAGTGACAAAAAAGGTCTGGTTACTTTGAGAGAAGAGCTTGCTTTCGTAGATGCTTTTAAATATATGATGGAAGTTCGCTTTGCCAATAAATTGACCTATAACGTTGATATAAGTGATGAAGTATTGGACTATAAATTACCAGTGTTATCTATCCTCCCTTTATTGGATAACATTGTTGTACATAATATCATTGACAGCGATCATAAAATGATCATTGATATTTACTTCAATGACCGCAATGAACTTGTTGTTTCAAATCCTATTTACCCTAAATTGGTCGCACCCGTCAGTAACGGAACAGGTCTTAAAAATCTAGAAAGTAGATTTATATTATTACTGGAAAAACCGATACATATTGAAGATAATGGCAAAACATTTACAGTTTATTTACCCTTAAAGTAATTATTGATGCAGGTATTAATTGTTGAAGACGAAACTGCAGCTTATGAAAGCTTGGTTGAGATATTAAAAGAAATTGATCCCACTATTCAGGTATTAGGTAATACAGAAAGTGTCAGCCAGACCATTAACTGGTTAACTACAAATCCACCGCCGGATCTCATTTTAATGGATATTCATCTTTCTGATGGTGCGGCATTTCTTATCTTCAATCATGTTGAGGTCGAAATTCCTATAATCTTTACTACTGCTTATGATGAATATGCTATTGAAGCCTTCAAGGTCAACAGTATTGATTATTTGCTAAAACCAATAAAGAAAAATGATCTTGACCGCGCGTTGCAAAAATTTCAACGTTTTACACAATCAGATCTAGTAGCCTATATCTCAAAGATTACGCAATTAGCTCCTGCCAAACAGTATAAAGATAAAATCTTAATTCCTGTTCAAGACAGATTAATTCCAATTGACCTACAGACTGTTTCTTTTTTTTACACAACAGATAAAAGTACCCATATCTATCTCAAAGATGGCAGTAAATATCCTTATTCAAGAACACTCGAGCAACTCTATATTACTTTAAATCCTAAGAACTTTTATCGTGCTAACAAACAGTTCATTATTGCAAGAAATTCAGTCGAGAGCATCACCATCTGGTTTGATAACCGCTTACTTATTACACTTGATACAGAAACCCCTGAACGCATTTATGTCAGTAAAAATAAAGCTTCAGATTTTAAAGAATGGATGGTAAATATGTAAAACCATCGTCGTTTATTTCTCAGATTTTTCGTATTCAGTAATCAATATTTCGCTTTGTTCCATCCCTACATATAGGCATTAATAAATTTCCACATTTTTGCGACTACCTATTACAAGATAGTTTATGGAACCAGTAGCAAAACAAGCAATTACAAACAATAGAATAACTGTCATAGATGCTATTAGGGGTATTACTCTAATCGGTATTTGTATGACACATGCCTTACAGCATTTCGGTGCATTCACTAGTACTGCCCCACCACCATTGCCCTGGATCGGTACAATGGACTCGATCTTAAGCTGGATATTGCAGTATTTCATCATGGGGAAATTCTTTATTATCTTTTCTTTTTTATTCGGCTTGAGTTTCTTTATACAAATGGATAATGCTGCTAAGAAAGGTATTGATTTTCGTGGTCGATTTTTCTGGCGTCTTATTATCCTATTTATCATCGGTCTTATACATAGCGCTCTTTTTCGAAATGATATCTTGATCATCTATGCGCTATTGGGTGTACCGCTGATCTTTATGTATAAATTATCCAACAAATGGTTGATTGCGATCTCGATTTTCTTTTTATTGGGCGGTGCACAGCTATCTAACATTGTTTACAAATCAATTGCTCCAGAGATTCTATCAACTATTACTGAAACGATGACTGAAAGAAGAGGCCGTTGGCAAGAAATATTTTTCAATGGATCGATTTTAACAAACATACAGCACAACCTTAGTGAACAGTTACATTTTAAATTCAACTTCCAATTTGAGGAATATGGACGAGGCTATATGACAATGGGCTTTTTTATTCTTGGATTATTGGCAGGTCGTTTACGTTTATTTGAAAAACTTGAAAAATACAAAAATCAGATTTATCGCTTAGCTTGGATGGCCTTAGGTGCCGTTATATTACTTTATATTATAAAACCGATCTTACCGGCACAACATGGTAATCCAATTGCTGAATGGCTAGTAATTCCCTTAGATAATCTCATTAACCTATTAGCAGCATATTTATGGTTAGCTGTCATCATAGTTATTTACAGTAAAGAAACGATGCAAAAGAAACTTTCAAAACTTGAAAGCTATGGTCGAATGGGGCTGACCAATTATATGGTACAGTCGATCTTAGGTGTATTTATATTCTATGGATATGGCTTTGGTCTATATGATCTTGGTATATTTCTAAGCGTTATGATCTGTTTAGGCTATACTATGCTCCAGATTCAGTTAAGTCATATGTGGCTACAGAAATTTCGTTACGGTCCGATCGAATGGTTATGGAGATCAGGAACCTATCTTAAATGGCAAAAATTGATCAAATCATAAATGTAAGTAATATGAAAAAAATCACTCATCTAAATAGCGTTTATGCATTCAACATTTTCAATCATTTTGAAGTGCGCCATCCGTTAGTTAATATCGTTGACTGGTCTAAAGCAACCTTACGTCCAGATTGCAATGTCCATTTGGATTTATATTGTATTGCACTATCTATACTTGATAATCATGAAGGCAAGCTTTCTTTTATTGCTCCGGGCAACACGATCGGAATCGAAAATACGGCCGATCAGGTTTTTAGAAAAGGGCATGCCTTAGTATTTCATCCGGATCTGATTGCAGGAACAGCACTTACTGAACATTTAAATGTTTATCATTTTTTTCAAAATAACAGTCATCAAGTATTGCTATTAACTCCAAATGAATGTAAGATTGTATCTGACTGTTTCGCAAAAATCGAATATGAATTAAGTCAACCCATAGACAAGCACAGCAAAAAACTATTAATCTCGAATGTCGAGTTGTTTTTAAATTATTGTGAAAGATTCTATGATCGTCAATTCAGCGTTCCAGATCATATTAATCAGGGGATGGTAAAGAATTTTAAACAGCTATTAAATCATTATTTCAAGTGTGATAATTTAATTGAAAACGGTATTCCTTCCGTGGCGTATTTTGCAGATAAACTAAACATATCGCCCAATTATTTTGGAGACCTAATCAAAAAAGAAGCTGGCAAATCAGCACAGGAATATATAAAGGATAAGATCATTGATGAAGCTAAAAATAAAATTTACAACCGAAGTAAATCCATCAATGAAATTGCATATGAATTAGGATTTAAATATCCTCAACATTTTTCAAGGTTTTTCAAGAAGAATGTAGGCCTTAGTCCAAACGAATATCGGCTCTCGGCTTTAACATAAAAAAGCTGTCTTCCTTATAAAAGAAGACAGCTTTCTAATAAAATAATCTTGATCCTGATTAGTGAAGATGTTTACTAAAGAATCCCATCATCGCTTTATAAAACTCGATCTGATTTTCTTCTTTACCAAAACCATGTCCTTCATCATATTTAACCATATAGGGTACATCAACACCCTTATCCCGCAAAGCTTTTACAATCTGATCAGCTTCAGCAATTTTAACGCGTGGGTCATTTGCTCCTTGTACGACAAATAAAGGTGATTTGATTGCATCAATATGAAAAATTGGTGATACTTCTTTCGCGATTGCAGCTTCATCTTCTTTATCCAGATCATACCATATTTCATATAACATTTCTTTATAAGGTTTCCAATACTCAGGAATCGAACTCATAAGTGTAAAAATATTAGAAACACCAACATAATCAACTCCCGCTTTATACAGATCAGGTGTCTTTTCTAAACCTCTTAGTACAGCGTATCCACCATGGCTAGCTCCATAGATCGCGACATTACTTTTATCAACCCAACCTTGCTCAATAGCATATTGTACACCATCTTCAACATCATCCATCGCTTTACGACCTATTTGCTTAAAACCGGCACGAAGAAATTCTTTTCCATATCCACCAGATATACGGAAATTCACTTGAAGGGTTGCATATCCTCGGCTTGCGAACAATTGTGTTTCGGGATTAAAGCCCCAGCTATCGCGTATTCCCTGAGGACCACCATGTGGGTTTACGATCAAAGGAACTTTTTTACCATCAAGAGCTACTTTAGGCAATGTGATATATCCATGAATAGTCATTCCATCACGGGATTTAAAAGTAATTGGACGCATCACTGCCATATCCTCTTCTTTCAATTGTGGCATCAAATCCACTAATAGAGTCGCTTTACCACTTTTGGTATCATAATGATAATAACGACCATAAAGTTTGTCGCTTTGAACAACAACTAACAATTGATCTTCATTGTCTGTTTTACCAGCAATCGAGAACTCATAACCTTTAAATTGGCTTTCCAGATTTTTATAAATTTTCTTAAAAGTCTCGCTGACCGGTTTTATAATTACCTTTTCTCCTTCATATCCCACAAAGTCAATTTCCCAATTGCGCTTTCTGGAAAGAGAAATTAGATTCGCATCATATTCTTCATTGGCGTAGATTTCTCTTAATATCTTTTTATTTTTAAGATCGTACAAAACAATTCGAGATTTGTCGGAATCCAAATTAGTTAAGACATAAGCTTCATCGGAATTCTTAGAAGCATAGTTAAACGATACAACACTAAATGTTTCATCCCACTTAGTCGTATGGAAAAGTTCAAAATTTGTGGCACCTTGAGGCTTATAAAAAAATTGACTATTTATACCATTCTGCATCTTTGCATATCCACGAAGGTTACCATCCTTATCAAATTCATAACCAACTATTGCATTTGCAGGATCTTCATTCGTAAATAGTTTTTCCATTACCCCAGTTTGAATATTAACTTTATAAGGTTCGAATACCTGTTTATTATCTTTATTCATCTGGATAATAATAAAATCCTTTTGTTCCTTCAACATATTCAAAATCGATGCTTGAATATTTTCAAAAGGTGTCAAGTCAATATTATTAGTTCCATCAATATTTATTGCATAAAGATGGTAATTCTCGTTACCACCCTGATCCATGACGTACACTAAACGATCATCATTAATCCAACCCATACCGCGGATCAGCTCATTTTTTTCTTCAATAGCCCGAATAACTTTACCAGTAGCGACTTCTTTTACCATTACATGGCGTTTATTCTTATCATCCTTCTCGCGATATGAGATATATTTACCATTTGGAGATAACTGAAAACCGGATAGCTTTGGTTTCGCAAAATAATCTTCAACCTGATATTTAAAATTACCTTTGTCCAATGCAATAAGTGTTGCTAACTGTTCTTTGGTAGATACCAATGTAGTATCGCCAGGCTTAGTGATTACTTTATTTTCCAAAATTAAAGGTAGCTTGGCGTCACCTTGTGTATATGTACCTGTGATTTTTCCATTTTCCAATTTACCACTATACTTAATTCCTGCTTGCTCAATACTCAAAACAAGTTGCTTGTTTTCGAAAGTGACAACAGACAGGGGAATTCCAACAGCCCCCTGAAGTGGAACATCCATAGTACCCTGAACTTTACCGTCAGTCTCGGTTAAGTGAAAAATAATGGCAATTGCAGTACCTTGGTAATCCAATGTACCGGTCCAATCGCCTTTGATCTGTGCTTGCGTATTTGACATACCCAAAATTACAAATACAATTGCATAAAGAATCTGCTTCATAATTAATAAAGTTATTTTTGTATTAGTCGCATCTTTATCAATTTTGTTACACTTTTTTTATGGCAGAATCAATAATACTAAAACATCCTATCATCTAATGAAAAATACACCGCACGTATGAGCTCTGGCCAGTACCTCTCCAATCGCCCTTCTCGAATCTGCTGTTATATCTTAAGTTCTCTTTCTAACAGACCAGTGTTTAAAACTGTTACTCCCTCCTAATTTATCTGCACCCATGCAAATACCATTTTCTTTTCTTCTCAAAAAGTAAATGCAAATGCCGGATTACTTACCGCAGCTCTTTTCATCCATTGAGCACTTTCGATCACATAATTCCTGCTCAATAAGGCCGTCCAATAAAGCATTTTACTATTCAGCACAGCCAGTTATATTACCTTATTAAGCTTTTTGATATTTGTGCAAACCTACATACCATATCGCACGTTCAAAAACAGTTAGGGAAGTACCTCAGTTAAATGATCGTTTATCTATCACTTTCTATAAAATTTTATCGATATTCGTGTAAGTCGGTGCAAACATTGCCTCTTACCACTTGTTTTAATAAAAATTCGACATGCAACAAGGAATCGTCACACTAAAAAACGTTAAAAAAATTTACAAGACAGGCGATTCTGTTATAACTGCATTAGATACTACCAATGTTAGTTTTGAGACAAATAAATTGACTTTAATAATGGGGCCTTCGGGTAGTGGAAAGACAACACTATTATCAATTTTAGGCTTTGTGATCTATCCTACCGCTGGTGATGTTTTTTATAAAGAAACACATGTTAACAACTTAAAGGAATCCGATTTAGCACAATTACGGTTACATGAAATCGGTTTTGTATTTCAACAGTTTAATCTTATAGAACCATTAAATGCTTTAGAAAATGTAATCCAACCACTCATTTTGCAAGGCATTACAAAAAAGGAAGCTATCGTCCGTGCAAGCAGAGCTTTGGATGAAGTAGGATTATCAACTAAAATGAAGACACTTCCAAAAAGATTAAGTGGGGGACAGAAACAACGGGTAGCAATTGCGCGTGCTTTGGTGACTAATCCTGCAATGATCCTATGTGACGAACCAACCGCATCGCTTGATGCTAAAAGTGCCACAAGCATTATGCAAGAACTAAAAACACTAGCTTCCAAAAACAAGGCAGTCATTATTGTTACCCATGATTTACGTCTGCGCAAATATGCAGATAAAGTAATATATGTAGAAGAAGGAAAAGTTTCAGATGTGATTAATAATGAACAAGATTACAAATAGAATCGCGATAACTATAGCTATTGTAATGATGACAATGGCCTGCACTTCGGATAAGAAGCCGAAAACATCACATACTAATAAACAAATCTTACAAGATATAACCGAAATAAAAGCGATTGGTAAGATAATTCCTTCAGAAGATTGGGCCATTATTGCTAGCACAACCGCTGCAATTATTAAACAGGTACTGATTAAAGAGGGAGATACAGTTCAGGCAGGAGAGCTTCTTGTACTACTTGATAAAGGCAATATTACATTAGATATCGAGCAAGAGCAAACAAAGTTAAATGCGGCAGTCACCGAAAACAGAACTACAGTTGAGGATATTGAAAAAGCAAACTTAAATCTAAAAGAATTGCAAGCTAAATATGAAACTTCTAAACGTCTGTTTGCCCAAAATGCAGAGTCAAAAGAGGTAATGGAAACGGATCTTACCAGTTGGCGACAACAAGAATTAACGTTAAAAGGTCTTCAAGAAAAACGCAGAGCGCAGCAGATAAAAGAACATGAACAATATTTACAGATTCAAAAAATACAGAATCAGGAGAATGATTTCAACATAAATGCACGTAAATCAGGAATTATTATGGATCTAACTGCCAAAGTTGGGCAAAGTGTCGGCAATGCAAATGAGCTTGGAAAAATAGTGAATGTTTCAAACCCAATTATTGAAGCCGAAGTCGATGAATTATTTGCTCAGGATGTTAAAATTGGTCAATCGGTAACTATCCTGCCGGTAGGCAGAAAAGATAATCCTACTACGGGACAGATCTTCTACATAAGCCCCATCTTATCGAACAAATCGATTCTATATGAAACCGCAAATGAAGGAGAAGACCGCCGTGTTCGAAAAATAAAAATACAGGTAAATAACAATAATCAACTACCTATCAATGCCAAGGTAGACTGTACAATAAAGATGAAATAGCATGTTAGCATTAGCTTTTAAATTCATCAAATATGATCGCGCAAAAAGTGTAGGAATCATTACGGCAATTGTCATCAGTATCTTTCTAATCGGACAACAGCTCGGGCTCCTTTTTTTTCTGATGGGGCTAATGGGAAATCTAGTGGGCAATGCTCCTGTTCAAGAAAATGATCTATGGATTATTGAAGCACAGAGTAACAATATAAATGCTGTAAATAGTATCGATAAGCGACTGGTTCAGCAAATAGGGAGCTTAAACGATATTGAGCATACCTATCCTGTAATATTAGCACCAGCACGAGCAACTTTTTTAGATGGAAAAACGGCTTCAGTAACGCTAATTGGTGCCGATGCTCCAGACTTTGTTATGGGCCCTAAGACCGAAAGGATAAAGGAAGGAAATTTATCTTCATTAACAACTCCAAGTACAGTGTCGGCCGAGTTTTTCAGTTCAAAAACATGGAATACAAATTTATTTGTCGATAAAGCCATCGAAATCAATGGTCAAAGTGCCAAAATTAGTGTAATAACAAAGCAAGCGCAAGCTTTCGGAGCAAGTTTAATGTATACCTCTATGGAAAATGCCATATTTCTGGGAAATGTATCTCCTTTTAAAGTCAACATCATTATTGCAAGATTAAAGCCCGGAACAGATAAGGAAAAGGTACGCAACGATATTCAGCAATTATTTCCACAGCTCCGTGCTTGGGATGCCAAGAAATTGCAACAGTCAACAATCAAAGAAATCTTGATTACCTCCAATATGGGAATGAGCTTTGGAACTCTTGTCCTTTTCGCTATGATTAGTGGCTTTTTCATTATCGGACTTACCTTATATTCATCTGCTTTAGATAGAATTAAAGATTATGGGACGCTAAAAGCGATCGGAGCAAAAAAAAGCTATGTAAATAAACTTATTATTGCTCAAGCATTTTTATATGCTGTCATTGGCTATCTTATTGCCATGTTTTTATTGGCAGGATTTAAATTCGGTGTTGCCGGTGCTGGATTAGTAATTGATATTTCCCCACTTTTTGCCTTGTTTCTACTATTCATTACATTGCTTATTTCAATTGGCGGTTCATTATTTGCAGTTAGAAAAATAACCAAATTAGAACCGGCATCTGTTTTTTAACATGAAGAAGATCCTATTTACTATACTAACAATTTTTCCAATCTTCGTTCAAGCACAAAAATTGAGCATTGCACAACTATGGAAAGAGGTTGATAAAAACCTCATATACCAACAAGATCTTTTAAAAAGAGGAATTAAAATACAGGAATTAAAAGAATTAAGAAATACTCGTATTCCGGTATTTTACATAGATGCTAACCTGCAACGGAATCTTATTATCCCGACCACGCCAGTCCCGGCAATTGCATTTGATCCGAATGCATTGGAAGGTGCTATACTTCCTTTAAAATTTGCCACAAAATGGTCTTCCAAAGCGGGAATACAGATGGAATGGAATTTATTTGATCCAAAACGACAGCTCGATGAGAAACAAAAATCATTTGAAATACAAAAAGAAGATATCAACAAAGAGCAACATATACAAGAGTGGAAAAAAAATGCTACACTAGCTTATGCTTCTGTTGTACTTGCAACACAACAGTATGAGCTCGCAGTACAGGATTCTGCTTCTTATAATGAAATTTTGAAAATTAGCAAAGCTCGTTATGAAGCTGGACGTCTCCCATCTAGTCAGTATTTAAATGCGCAACAAGAATATGAACAGCATCTGATCGGACTATACGATGCTTGGTCGGTTCTAGAAGATGCTGACTTAGAGTTAAGAAAGTATACCGATCTCGCTCAAACACAATCCTTAAATTCAAATATCGAGGAAATCTGTTCTTTCGTCAAAAATTTGCAACAGGAAAATTATACCATTAAGTCATTAGAATTAGATCAACAGATCAACAAATTACAGATGCAAGGTGTCAAAAAACAGCTGTTGCCGTCCCTATCAACAAACGCCTACCTAGGGAAACAGTATTTTAGTAATGAATTCCGCTTGGATAGAGGCCATTCGTGGTATGGAAATAGTTACATTAATCTAGTGCTTCGCATACCCTTATCCGCTTATTTTACCGCACAGCCAACCTTGAAAAAAGAAATATTAAATTCAGGTGTATTGGAATTACAATTACAACAGGAACAGCAAATCGACCAGATCAATACGCAACAGCAAATTGTTAAAATTAAGACTGCACAACAAAAACTCTTCCGCTTTCATAATATTGAACAATTGGCAGCACAAGAAAAAAAAGAACAAGAATCACGATATCGAGAAGGACGCTCCATGTTATCAGATTACAATCAATCAATTCTCTCCTATCATAAAGCCAAACAGAATGTATGGCAAGCAGAATTTGATCTGATCAAATTACTCTTAGATAAAATAGGAGTTAATCAATCAAATTGATTGAAAAGCATATTGATTATAACCTTGAGAATTGTTTTTTTCTAATGTTGAGATAGGAAAACGTTCATTAAATCACAGAAAACTCATATTAAAGAAAACTAAATTAAATCCTATTCAATTTTCTTTACACAGCTCCCTCTAGGCGCATCACTTTCAAAAAGTACCATTTCTGAATGCAGAAATTTCGCAGCATCTGCAGAATCCTTCACTTTGACAGCACTCCGTGTTATCATTTCTGACTCATACTCCATCAACACGGATTCCCTTATTCCAGTTTTTTTCCAATGAGATGATCCACATCCTTTTGAAATACCCCGCGCTAATGCCAATGCGTCCAGTAAGGCTTGATTTGCCCCTTGTCCTTTAAAGGGACTCATAGGATGGGCCGCATCTCCGATTAATGTTACCTGCTTCCCATTATCCATAAGCCCCGCTTCAAGTAACGCTCGATCATACACAGGATAACCTGAAATAAGATCAACCTCGGTAGCAGCTAGAATCTGAGGAATAGGATCGTGCCATGGCGTCCTGCGGCATGCCTCCTCTTTAAGGGCCTGCGGTCCCTGTAAACTTAAAGCTTTTGCTTCATTTTCAGAGACAGGAAAACTAAGTTGCCACATAACAGAATCTGAAGTATAGGGCATGATATAAATACGATCATTTCCATTAGCTGTTTGAAAAACCGTCGCACCGTCCAATAAAGTGCTTGTGATATTATTGAGCGCACTCAAAGAACAAATACCCAATATCACCATACAATCAAGATAACGTAAAGGATTCACATCATCACCAAGCAATAACTTGCGGACAGAACTTCGAATACCATCTGCACCAACTACTAAATCGGCTTTCGAAGTTATGATTTCACCGTTCACTTGGAAATCTAAGACAGCCCTCCCGTTCTCATCTTGCTTAAAATTCACCAATTGATGTGCCCACTTAATTCTATCATTTCCACCAAGCTGCTGTAAAAGTGCCTGCCGTAGTGATTGACGGGCTATATGTACATTCGAACGTTTCGCAACCATCTCAACATCCGAAGACAACCATTTCCTCATCCCCCACTCACCTATCACTTCACCTGCAGTTGTATGAACCACATGCTTTGTGGAAACCACACCTTCGTCCAAAGTTAAAATACCTAATGAAGAAATAGCTTTACTAGCCTGTTGCAAAGTAAGTCCATAACCCTGAGACCTAGTGCTAAAGTCACGATCGCGTTCATAAAGCGTAAAAGGAATACCACGGTGCATACACGCCACCGCTAGCGCAATACCACCAATACCCGCACCAATAATAGCAACATGTGGATAATGCTCTTCGTCAGGTATAACTGGTTCGTTAGACAGAATCAAGCCCGAACCATTACAGTGCAAACAAGTATATTGATGACCTTTAGGGCGAACAGGTACATTGCCCTCACCTTTCATTGTTTCAAATTGATCGCATGCAAGCTGGTAATTTAACCGTACTTTCTTACTAAGCTTACGTCTTTTTTTTCCGCGTCCCAAGCATTCCCGGCACATCACCCAATAAGTTCCTTTATTTTCTACTCCCTTCACTTCAACTTTAATTTAACATATTCAGATAAATTAGCAATTTACGAGTACAGTAAAGCTAAGTGACCTACGTCTATGATACTACTAATAAATAGTATAAAACATTACTTTATCAATAGATTGCAACAAAGTAATGATACAAATTTACGACAAATAATAGGTTTCGCCATTGCAAAAAATAACCCGAATAATATTTATTTATAAGACGACATTGATCCACTCAGACGCAAAAACATTGAATTCACATCAAGAATGAAGAGGAGCTCAATAAAGATATGTATATTAGATTTACTAAACCTTTTTCAACATGCAATACCAGCAATCACTCTTAAATATAAAATCGATTTTCATAATCTTGTTTTTAAGTTTAATAATCATACCTTCTTCGGCACAAAACATACATCGCTTTACAGAAGGGCTTAGCATAGAAGCATCCTTTACCTATGGAAGGGAAGCCATATATACAGACGAACTACTCTGGTATTTTTACCAGCATAAATTATCCACCCCTGTGGCAGGAACAACTTTAGATGGCAAAGATGATAAAGCTTTATGGACTATTGTAAAAGCCGATACTAGTGGCTTCTTTAGACGTCAACAAAATAGAGCGACCAACCTACAGCAACCCAATAATCCACCAGGACCAGGTCGTATTGCACAGCAAAGTCAAAACACAACATCTGCCGCATCAACATATAGAGGGCCGCGCCCGAGCTATCTTTATCTTACTTACCATTCAAATAAAGAACAGGCCGCTCTACTCAATATCAGAGGGAATAGCGCAGTTCTTATTAATGGTGAAATGCATACTGGCGACCCCTATCGTATGGGCTGGCTATATATTCCCGTCCAGTTGAAGAAAGGCTTAAACGAATTTTATGTAAGAGGTTCTTTCATAGCTGCGACACTCAGTTTTCCAAAAAACAAAATACAGATAGCAACCGAAGACCTGACACTTCCAGATATCGTACAGGGTAAACAAAATCAGAATCTCCTTATCGGCCTAGTTCTGATTAATACAAGTAATAAAAATATTCATAATATAAAAATTCAGAGCAATACTGGAGGGAGAAAAGTAATTTCAACAGCACCTGTTCTTATGGCCAATAGTACACGGAAAATTATCGTTCCTGTTGATGCATCTGCAATAAATAGTTTAGGTGAAGTACAAACTGATATCGCTATCTGGGATAAAGAAAAGTTGATCGAGACGAAAAAAATACCGCTGAGAAGTGTATCGGGAAATACTCCCTATCGAATCACATTCATCAGCAAAATAGATAATAGTTTACAATATTATGCCGTAAATCCAGCCTTAGGAGGAGAAAAAGCAGGAGATGCACTTTTCTTTTCAGTACATGGTGCCGGTGTAGAAGCCTTAGGGCAAGCACAGGCTTATCAAGCAAAGGATTGGGGAACACTTGTCGCACCGACCAATCGTCGCCCCCGCGGGTTCAACTGGGAGGATTGGGGCAGAATGGACGCTTTAGAAGTACTCGACCTTGCCCAACAAACGTTAAAGCCAGACAGCCAAAAAATTTACTTAACTGGTCATTCCATGGGCGGACACGGCACCTGGTTCCTAGGCGCTACTTATCCAGAAAAGTGGGCAGCAATAGCACCTTGTGCAGGATATCCAACTTTAAAAGGCTACGGATCTGCTGATGGGCTGATACCAGAAAAAGGCCGAAATATGTATGAAGACATATTATTAAAGTCAGGAAATCAAAGTGATGTAATTGCATATGCAAGCAACTACAAACCTTTAGGAATATATGTGCTCCATGGTGATGCTGATCGAACAGTATCTGTTGAATATGCACGTCAAATGCGTAAATTACTCGGAACTTTTCATCCGGATTTTAGCTATTACGAATATCCAGGTGGATCACATTGGTACAGTAATGAAAGTGTCGACTGGAAACCTTTATTTGATTACTTTAAAATACATCAAAGAAAAACAACAAACGAAGTCGATCATATTGATTTCAAAACATCAAATCCTGGTATCTCAGCGACATACTACTGGAGTACGATCTATCAACAGATTAAGCCACTTGATTATTCACAAATTGTACTTACTAGAAATCTGGAGAAAAGAACCCTAATCGGTAAAACAGATAATGTACAGATATTGAAATTAAATTTGGAAGGTTTTCAGAAAAATGAACCCATCACGATTGATATCGACAGCTCCAATACAATTACCTATCAGTGGAATACAATTGAACAATCTGTAGTGTACCTCAAAAGAGAAACCCAAGGTTGGTTAGTTGTTGAAAGACCAAAGCTAGATCAAAAAGGCCCTCACCGGAACGGTTCTTTTAAAGAGGCCTTTAACCACAGTATGGTGTATGTTTATGGTACAACCGGAACTAAAGACGAAAATAAATGGGCTTTAGAAAAAGTACTCCATGATGCTGAAGCATGGTATTACAGAGGTAATGGAACATTTGATATGATAGCTGACCGCGACTTTGATGCAGAAAAATACATTGATCGCAATATTATATTAATTGGTAATGCAAAAACAAATAGTGCTTGGAACAAACTGCTTAGTGACTGCCCAATTACGGTAACGTCTGATCAAATTAAAATAGATAAACAAACTTATAAAGGCAATAATTTAGGCGGTTACTTTTACTGGAAAAAACCAGGAACCGAAACCAGAGGTGTTGGCGTGATTACAGGAACTGGACTTAAAGGAATGCAGGCCACAGGAGCAAATCAATATTTTGCAGGAGCTAGTGGTTTTCCAGATTATATGTTCTTCAATTTAGATATGTTAAAAAATGGTCCAGAGAATATAATAGATGCAGGATTTTACTCGAATGAATGGAAGATAGAAGCAAAATAAAAAAAATAAGGCAAATAGAATCAGAAAATTAAATTGTAAAGTGATCTAGCTTTAAAAAATATTAAACAACAAAATAACTACCTCATTAGCAAAATGATGACTTTTTCAACATTTAAATTAGAGGGGATTGGCAAACTATTTGTTATAACAGCGAAAGTTTTCCTTTTGAAAACTTAAACTAATATTTTTTATAATTATCATGAAAAAAGTAATTCTACCTTTTCTTACTCTTTTTACTTTATTATTTGCCGCTCATCAGAAGGCAAATGCACAAACACCTTATCGTACGGCCATTGGTTTAGGGATAGATTTAGGTGATGGCGAAACTTTATTTGGTCCACAAATAAAACATAACTTTGGCGGAAATGACGCTGTAAATGCACAGGTATTATTTGGGGATAATATCACAGTGCTAGGCGTTGACTATTCCTATAACAAAAGAATTCCAGGAGCTCGTGGTCTTTCCTGGTATATTGGTGTTGGTCCGCAAGTATCGTTTATCGATTATGATAAAGGGTACAAAAAGTATCATTGGAAAGATGGTGATGATACGCATGTAGATTTTGCAATAAGACCAGCGCTCGGTTTAGAATTTAGAATTCCTTCCGCTCCATTGGCGATGCATTTTGATTGGAAACCTTGGTGGAATATTTCTCATGATGTTAACTTTGATCCATCAAGTTTCTCATTGGGATTCAAATTCGTTTTAAAATAAACGAAATTATAGCTAACAAAAAAAGGAACTCCTGCACAACATAAAGTTTGCAGGAGTTTTTTTATCATAAAACTTCAATTACCCTAACCGATAAAAATTCATCTTCCAATCTGAAATAATAAACGGGAGCTACTGCTATTTTGATCTTCTCCTCTGCCATCTAACCTAAACAAAGGTTAATATATACAACCATGAAATAACCCTAAACATACATATAGTTAAGTTTCTGGATAAGAAGAATTGATTATTTTTAGTAAACGATAAATATTACTATCTTTATTAATAACTGAGTACCAATAGTTTTTAAATTTTTGTGTTTTATAAAAGGATAAAACTTTATAGAAATGCTGATCTATTCAAAACCATACTCAATTTAAACCACAATCAAAATTTTAATAATGACTATTCATAGAAACATAAAATTGACAGTAGCTATATTGACTATAATATTTTCATCACCTGTATTCGGACAAACTCCTTCAAAATTCTATGATCAAGCTAAAATAGAGGTATTTCACCCCGATTTTAAAAAAATAATTGACCCTCTTATAAAAATTGAGTTACTAGCAGAAGGTTTCCAGTGGACAGAGGGACCGGTATGGGTTCAAAAAGGTAACTATCTCTTGTTTAGCGACACAAGGCTGAACACCATATATAAGTGGTCCTCAAAAAATGGAGTAGAGAAATTTATACAACCTGCAGGATACCAAGGAACTGAGATCTACAGTGAAGAACCAGGTACTAATGGGCTCGTGATCAACAAAGAAGGATATCTCGTTGCATGTGATCATGGGAATAGACAAATTGTTCAGATCGATCTCAATAAACGAAAATTTACACCATTAAGTACACACTGGAAACAGCTCAGATTTAATTCCCCTAATGATATCTGTCAACATGATCATGGAGATTACTTTTTCACTGACCCTCCTTACGGACTCCCTAACCGGGAAGTGGATACTATAAATAGAGAGATCATTAGTAATGGTGTATATCGACTAGATTCCTTTGGAAACGCGATCCAAATAATCTCTAATTTAACAAGACCTAATGGTATAGCACTTTCAACAAAACAAGATAAACTGTATGTCTCCATTAGTGATCACAAGCACCCATTTATTATGGAATATTCTTTAAATAATAAATTAGAAGTGGGAAAACCAGAGGTTTTTGTTGATTTCAAATTAAAGTTTCCATCAGAACCAATGGCTGCCGATGGTATTAAAGTACATCCTGACGGATATGTTTTTGCCGCTGCTGGAAGCGGAATTATCATACTGAACGATAAAGGAGATGTAATAGGTAGAATTAAACTCGGAATTGCAACGGCAAACTGTAATTTCGGTGGAGATGGATATCTATATATAACTGCCTCTGATAAACTCTTACGCGTTCCCCTTCTGAAATTATAATATCCAAATTTCAGAACATTCGATTTACGTATCACATAAATCTTGATTTCCAGCACTTGCTATCCCCCCTTTAGCAATGATGTTTTTGTTTCAGCTGACAACCAAAAGAATACAAAAAAATGTTGTTATAGCAGAATCGCTCGTAAAAATTAAATTTTTACCTGCTTATAATAAAAATGCTACACCGCAAATTCCATAAAAATAGAATCACATCCTAATTATCTAAAGTTATTTTAATTTTCCTATTGCAGGGTTAATTAATTATGATTAAAATTGATAAATAATAAATAAAATAAAAAATGAATTTAATTCCCTAATAGAACAAAATTAGTTTTAAAAAATACCATTCAGATCTAAACTCATTAATTTTTATTAAATATATTTTTATCAAAAACCTAAACACCGTAAGATTCTTATGACTAGATTTACACAAAAAATGATGTTAATTCTGTTGATTTTCACAAGTCAACTTGTTATTAACTGTTCTTCAGACAATGATCCAATTAATGAAGAAATTGAAAACCCAACCGGATGGATGGATGATCTGGAGAGATCACTTGGTACAGGTACTAAGGCCAAATTAAATAATTGGGTAGAAAAAGGATTAGATAATACGAAGCTAAAAGAAGCTTTCTCTAAAACGAGTGATAAAGCTTGTTTAATGACTAAACTTGAAACTGCAATCAGCATTTATCACCAAAGAGTTCATATAGAAGATTGGAACAATATTCCAGGAATCGCAAAATCTGATTATAAATCAAATGGTTTATTGGCAGGTATTAACCATCCGGATTGGAATGATCCAGCTTTAGATCTACCAGCTATTGAGGCCGCCAACTTTGTTGATGCAACAGCAACGGTTCTACCTTCCGGAACAAAAATTTACCGGGTAACCGGAGGTAATCCTGCAGGAGGATACTGGACAAAGGAAAAACCAAAATCTGTTGGAGCTGTTATTGGTGGTACTGCCGTTCAGCCCGCTTGGAACGATTTTAGTAAATGCTACGAATATGAAGTTCCACAAAAGCAGACTTTAAAAGTTTGGCAGGGAATTACCGCAAAACAACCTATTGCAGCAGGTGTAATTAATCCACACCTACCTGGAGGAGAACTACAGTTATTCATCCCTCCAGCAGTTAGAGACGATGCTTTTAAAAAATTAGTAATACAAATTCCATTATCATGGTAAGTTCAGAGAAAATAAAAAATGATTATCTAAAGTTATTGCAACTAATAGAAAAAGAAGCCGCAAATGAAACCACTATTCAAGCATATCTAAACTATCTCAATAACTACAAAGACAGATTCATAAACGAAGATAACATTCAGCACGGTCAGGAATTGAGAGAATTTTTGAAAGGGGCAAATAGATTCTCAGATGAATTTTCATTTTCTAATCAAAATATTTCTCAAATACGGACATTAATCAATAGTATTTATGAGTCACTAAACAACTCATAATAGATCAGACCATTAAAGATTGCTATCTTTTTATGCAGATAGCAGTCTTTTATGTCGAAATAGACATTTTATTCACAATAGCTTCTTGCTCAAAAGGGATAAAAATTACACTTCAATTCATTGGTTCTTATTCAAATTTTGCATAATTTTTTCTACAATTGCTTTTGCATCATCACTTACTCCAAAAACAAGTCCTGATTTTTTCTTCCGTAACCAGGGAAAGCCTATGCAATAAAGACCCTCCGTTAGCATTTCACCATCTACATGCTCAGGTCTTCCCTTATCATCAACTAAAGATGCATTTAGATAACTAAAGTCATATCCAAACCCTGTAGCCCAAATTATTGTAGCTATATCAAAGTCTCTTAAACAAAGTATACGTAAATCGGAAGCTGAAACATAGTTATTATCAGGACAATCTGAAAGATCCTCCTCTTCTTCTGAAATAAATGCAGAATGCTTTTCAAGGTAAGCATCTACTTGACTCTTAATAAAAACCGAGGTTTCATCTGCATAATGGATATTACTTTTAGCATTATCATCAAAATATAGATTTTCATCATCTACGCCTTTTAAACCACCAAGAATTGTGACCCCTATACTATACAATGATTGATAACTTACCGTATGTCCTAACAAACCTAGACCTGAAACTTGAGGTTGCACAGCAAGTAAATGAGATTTTTCTTTTAACAACTTACTGGACATATCCATCATCCCCATCCGATCCATCCATTCCATGATATCTTTCCCTTTATAGCGGCGTGGTGCTCTTGCGACTTTACTTCCAGCTAAATATACTTTTCTCTTTGCCAGAGCCAGTTCTTCAGCAATCTGACAACCTGATTGCCCACCTCCCACAACCAATATATTTCCAGTAGGCATTTGTTTCACATTCTTATATTCGGAAGCGTGAAATTGTTTTACATGAGCAGGTACGTTTTTCCATAGCTTGGGCAATGAAATCTTATTCATAATACCCGAAGCGATTACAACTGCTTTTGATAAAAATGTATAAAATACACCCTCCTTCTCTATATTAACAGCAAAACCTATGTCAGTTTTTTCAATTCCGATTACTTTATGGTTTTCTAATATAGGTAGGTTAAATGTTCGAACATACTTTTTCAAATACATTACAAATTCTTCTTTAGTCATAAAGTATTCCCTTTTATTAATCGGAATATCCATACCAGGAAGAGTGGTCATCCAGTTCGGTGTATTCATTTTGAATGAATCCCAGCGATGCTCTTTCCACGAATAACCAATAAAATGCTGCTCCAATACGATATGTTTTATTCTATGGTTTTTAAGATAATAGCCTATGGCCAGTCCAGCTTGCCCAGCTCCGACAACAATAACATCCTGTATTTTTTCAACTTTCATTTTAAACTGTCTTAAAAAAATTCAACTTATGAAGGAATAAAGCAAATTGTATATCGAGTTCATTCCAAAACAATACATAAAAACTTATTTGCTTACCTTTGTACAAATATTATCATTACATATCGAGAGAAGATAACGCAATAGAGATTAAAACCTACGCAATGATGCAAAATCAGGAATTAACTATTATCCAACGCAATAGTCTAAAAAGCGAAAAGTTTTCTGCTTATTCGGAAAAGAAACATAATATAAAAACAAAATCAGGTGGTGCGTTTTTTTTTCACGAAACGACCTTTGATTCGTTACAATTTATCCAGTGCAATTACACATTAATTAAAGAAGAGCAACTCCAGATTAATATTGAAAAAGAAGCTCTTGAAATGCACTTCAGATTAGATGGATCTAGTGGAGCTTATCGTTCCGGACAACCATTGAATCTTATAAAAGGAAGCAATACTATAACATATTTAGAAGATTATAGACAAGATATTGTGATGTCTCCAACTGAAACAGGAAGTTTTTTGGAAATTAGGATAGGCCAATCTCATTTTGAAAAATTATTAAGTGATTTTGTTTCTGACACATCAAATCTATTCTCAGGAACTGTGATGACCACTACTCCAGCAATGCGTAATACAATTGCTCAGATTCAAATTAACCCTTACAATCAAAAGATGCGCGGGCTATATATGGAAGCAAAAATGACAGAACTTTTCCTACTGCAATTACAAAAATCCAATAATCATCCCCACCAAAAATCTCCCTCTTTTGGAAAAATGGATAGAGATAAACTCTTTCATGCGAAGCAACTAATCGAGCAGCACATGGACCAATTCCTAACCATCACACAACTGGCTCAACTTATTGGCATGAACAAACGGAAACTTATGCTAAGCTTTAAAGAGCTTTTTGGAATGACAGTATACAGCTACATCAAAGATCTGAAAATGGAAGAAGCAAAAAGGCTGTTGTTAGAAGAGGAAAAATATGTAAATGAAGTGGCAGACCACATCGGTTATCAGAATCCCCAACATTTTATAACAGCATTTAAAAAGAAATTTGGCATTTCTCCAGGTACACTAAAACAGTAAAACTTCTAGCACTTAAGAAAGTTATACCTTAGTAAAGTGAATAGAATAGTTCACTCATCTTACTCAAAAATAATAAGAAAGCATTCTGTAATAAAAAATGGAAATTACAACTTTAGAAAATATCAGAATTGATTACATTACAGAAATTTTGAACCAATCATTTTCTGATTATATCGTTCCATTTCAACTTACTTCTCAGCAGTTGGAATATAAAATTTTCACCGAAAACATCCGGCTTGATTTATCTTTAGGAGTTTTTTATTCAGGTAAATTAGTTGGTTTTATGCTTCATGCCTTAAATCATAATGGTGAAAAATTGGTCGCTTATAATGCTGCTACTGGAGTCATTCCTGATTTTCGAGGACAAGGTTTGGTAGGTAAAATGTATAATTACTTAATCCCAAAACTAAGAGATCTTGATGTAGATCATATGGTACTGGAAGTTATTGTCGGTAACCAACGTGCAATACGCGCCTATGAGAAAATGAATTATCGGGTTAATAGAACGCTAGATTGTTTTAAAGGATCTTTTGAATCAGATAAGAAATCCAGTTTTTTATCTATTAAACAAGTAGAAAATTTTAAATGGGATGATTTTATATCTTTTTGGTCAATTAAACCATCTTGGCAAAATTCCATAACAACTTTAGAAAAAAGCAAAGATAAGATTACTATCCTCTGCGCGTATTTAGAAGACGAATTGGCCGGATATATAATCTATAATGCTCAGACAAAAAGAATACAACAAATTGCAGTTCCTACAATCCATAGACGGAAAGGCATAGCAACACAATTGATAAATGCGATGACACAATCAACCGGATCAAAAGAACTGTATGCCTTTAATATCGACAATAGTTCTTCAGAAAGCACCGGATTTTTTAAAAGTTTAAGTCTTGAAAATAATGTGTCTCAACTTGAAATGATAAAAAATATATAAAAAGCTAGGAAACTAATGATTGGCGGTGTCGCTGCACATATTGTTTTTTGATAATATATAGTTTATAGTAATCATAAGAGCCTATGATCAATAGCACAAAACATACTACGTAAAATGTCTTATTGGTCAAAAAAGCAAATGATAAACCACTTAACAGCCCGCCCGCAACATAAGCCATTACTATACTCAACAATAAATTAAACTTATCAACAAGTGCTTTATTATGTCTGTTAGATTCCTTTGTAAACATAGAAATCAGAATAGCCAGATCTGTTGTAAGCCCAGTCAAATGAGTCGTTTTTACTACTGAGTTTGAAATACTGGCAGTCAATCCATTTTGTAGCCCCATAGCGAATAACAACGCCCCCACCAAGATTTCTGTTTCCTGTAAAGAATCTTTATAAAAAAAATCCAGATAAATGCCGACAAATAATATGCTTAATATTTCAAGAACTAAAGGTATAGAATGAGTAAGAAAAGCACTAAAACGCCCCTTTCCATGAATAATAATCATATTCGAAAGCATACTGCCGATTAAAAATAATAATATCCAGAATAAAACTACAGCCCCCTGATACCAGTTACCCTTAGCAATCTCTTGAGCAAAAATGGCATAATACCCCGTTACATTTGAGGTAAATGAAAAAAAAACGATGACCGATGCGACATTGACCATACCTGCTGAAAAAGCAGTCAAGGATCCCAATTTAATATTGTCTTGTATCGTGCGATGATTACTATATTTTCTTAGCATAATTTATTTTTTCTCCTTTCTCCAACACAATTCGTGCAATTCCCTTAGCCTGTAGATCTAAATTAAGATGTAGTATTAATCTGGTATCACTAAGTTCATGTATCACAAAACTTTCCACAAGTTTATCGTCTTTCCGTAGCTCCAAAATATGACCTCTTCCCTTTAAAAACCAATTATATCTATTATCATGATGATGGGCAATATAACTGCGGCTTCCTTTTCTTTCAAAGTGCCACAAACCGTCTTGAAGAGGCGGTAAATGTGCAATCAGAGTATTTTTAATTTCTTCATGAATCGTCGATTGCTTTTGAAAAGATGGCATATTATCCACTTTTTCAAAATACCATCCTTGTTCGACCCATTCTCCTTCCAACATACGCTCTGGACTTTCATAAAACATCACCATAGTTGTTGCTAAAAAAAGAAGCAAAGCAAGTAAGATAAAGTTGAATTTAACCAGCAGATTTATTTTAATAATTGACATCCCATTTTTTTTTAAAGAATAAATCAGATAAAACATTACACTCAAATTTCTCAGTACCGGGTTTCTGTATAATTCCGACTTGCCCCAGTTTACGCGCGTTCAACCGCAGTAAAACCTTTCCTACATCAAAAAAATGCTTAGTTCTTTTTTCAAATGCATAATTTGATGGCACTCTGATTTCATCAATCTTTGCGCCTAATAAATAATTATGTAAGTAATTTGAATTGTCGGTACCGATGATATCCGTATATATGACCAACTTCCGATCTTCATAGCGATTACAGATCATCTGGCAAGCTTTAATAAAATCTTCCGAATGAAGATCTGACAGTTGATCCTCCAGTTTAATACCTAGCAATTCACTGATAGACGTACTACTGCGGTTGCCATATACCAATACGACTTCCACTTCTTTCGCCTTCGAATGTTCGAGACTTTGGATCACAAATAAAAGGGAATCTATTGTAAAATCACTAGGAATCAATATACGTTTCTTCATATCAAATTACTTTTGATACAAAGTTAACACCGAGAGATTGCAATGGAATGAAGCTGAAATTAGCTTTCTATTAGAATTTCAAAGCTGAAATTAAAATGAGATTAAAACAAATGAAAAGATTAGAATAGGATTAAAATTTAAGATAAGTAGGGAGCTCTATTTCAACTGTTGTTCCTTTTCCTACAGAAGATTTAACTTTTAACGTCCCCTCGTGTAATTTAATGATATTGCGAGCCAAAGGCAAGCCAATACCATAACCGTCAATACCATCGGTATTTGAAGCCCTAAAATAAGGATCATAAATATGTTCCAAATCTTCTGAAGGGATACCTATGCCCTCATCTTTGATCAAAATAAACACCTTATTATCCAAAGCACCTAAAGCAATATAGGCAGTCCTATTAGATGAGTACTTACAGGCATTACTAATAATATTGGACAAAGCCAATTGAAGTAAAATAGCATTTCCATTAATTTTAAGACGCATACTGTCATCTGGCAATAAGTCAAAATCAGTAACAATACGAAACTTATCATTAATAGCTTTGATTGTCAACTCTGCATCCATTATAATTTGATCAATACGAACAGGACTAAAAGAAGATGAATTACTGACAAAACCAGTACGTGCCAACAACAAAAGTGCCTTTGTTTTTTTTTCTAAATGCTCAGCAGATGAAATAATTTTCAAAAGAGTTTTTTGATAATCTTCTTTCCTTCGCTCTTTTGATAGCGCCAGATCTGCCTGCCCTATTATGGAAGTCAAAGGAGTATTCAATTCATGTGAAGCATTACTGATAAAATTTTTCTGAGTTTCAAATGATGTCTCTAATCTTGTTAACATATTATTAAAAGTGCTGGCAAGATCCTTAAGTTCCCCTTTATATTTAACTTCATCCAATCTTTTATGTAAATTTTCAGAACCTATTTGTTGCACCTCCTTCATCATTGTTAAGATAGGCTTCAAAAAAGAACGTTTCATAAAAACGGAAACTACCAAAATAAAAAGTATACCCAAGATTAAACTAATTATCAGCAGATTTCGAAGATATGCAAGATGATGCGTATAAAAGTAGTTCTCAGCAGAAGCTCCAATTATATACCTTCGTCCATCCTTTTCAAAAAATTTGGTCGAATAAAACTGACTATCGGATTTAAAATTAGAAACACCTTTTTTATCGATCTTACTCCATAGCTTTCGATTAAAACCGCGACTCTTCACAATATTCCCAGCGGCATCGAACTCGACAAGAAATTCGTGCTGATTATCAAGATTCTCAATAAATTCTAAGCTCCATTGGTTATTTTGATCTGCGCTACCATTATTTAAAAACTTCTCAGCTGCTATATTCCGTCTCAGATCTAACCGTTTATAAAAATCGCGAAACGCAAAATTGGAAATAGAATAAAAAATAAAACCAACAAAACAACAGACATAGATAACCAGGATGGTAATGAGGTAAATAAGCTTTTTATTATAATTATGCATAAAATCTTAATCTTCGACTTTTAAAACATATCCCATACCGATCACTGTATGTATAGCTTTTTTGGATGATACTTTTTCTATTTTCTTGCGGAGATAGTTAACATAAACATCCACTACATTAGAACCAATATCAAAGTTTATTCCCCATACCCGATCAAGCAGTTCGCTACGCTCAAATACTTTTTTGGGATTTTGGATAAACAATAAAAGCAATCGATATTCTGTACTCGTAAGCGTTAATTCTTGTTTTTCACAATAAGCTATTTTTTTATAATCATCGATTTCAAAAAAACCGTATTTATATATCTCATGGACTGGTTCCTGATCCCGCTGTGTAGCCTGAAGTATGGAATGCTTGCGTCGAATCAAAGAACGAATTCTTGCTTTAAGTTCAATCAGTTTAAAAGGTTTAGAAAGATAGTCATCAGCCCCGTTGTCCAAACCCAGAACAACATTTTCGGGAGTTCCCAAGGCAGTTAGCATCATCACAGGTAAATCAGTATAACCCCAAAACCGGATTTGTCTACAAATCTCCAGCCCATTGGTACCTGGTAACAATATATCCAACAGTACGAGAGATATATCATGATTGCTAAGCAGCTCCTGTAATAAATTTGCTTTATTTAAATGAATTACCTGATAACCGTCCTCTTCCAAGCCCTGAACAATCAGATCAGCTACATCTTGTTCGTCCTCTACCAAGATAATTTTTTGTTGCTCTATATTCATGACATGATATCTGATTACCTTTTAATTCCTTCAAAAGATAAAAATAAGCTTTTGGTAACTCACACACAAATTTGAAGACATATCGGAGCAAAGAATATGAAACCAGAGACCATGCTAGAAAATAAAAAGTAAAATACCTTATTATACTTTGGTGTTTTCAGCAAGAAATAAATAAAATAGAAGAAGGTCAGAAACGGATCAATTAAATTATAAGAATTGCAAACCAATTCCATCAACTCTCGTATCTAACCATATTTTTTCTCTTGATTTAAGTACTTGATTTGGACAAGAATGACGCAAGATGAAATCATCATTGTCCTCATTCAGATAAGGGTTAATATCATCTTGATCTGATAAATAAACAATATTAAACACAGCATCTTGATCATCTGCATTAATATCAGATTGTAAAACTTTAACATCTTGAGTCATTAGCCACTTTGATGCTTCGTCTTTATTAAAGTATTTTAAATGTAAGATATCTACACCAAACTGCTCCAATTCTTTAGTGGCCCTATCTGGAAAAAAGTTAAGCAGATAACCTTTATATACCTCTATGTGATTATTCCTAAGCGCATAATTTCTTACAATAAGTCTGTGAGGATTATATTCAAAATTGAACATCATAGGATTTTCCATAAAACCATAATGCAGATTATATTGTAAAATACGTGCATCCATATTGATCTTTTCGTTTTTCATAATTGGCATAGTTTAGTATAATCAATAACATTAAATTACCTAAATAGTTCGTACAATTGCTAATTTCCTAACACTTTAAGCAACATTCTCACTCATTTACTATAAACCACAAAAAATAATATGACGATGAATTCAATTCAAAATCTGAAAGAAGATTATAAACCGTAAAAATCAGAATAGATTAAAAATCAACAAGATCAAGGTATCTTAATCTATTCCTAAATTTTCATTATTAATTTCGGTCTAGTTTCTCCATCCATCTTAATAACAACAAACAACCTGGGGCATACACAGCACCGTGATCAAAACCCTGTAATTGGAATAACTCCGTTTTAGAATGTTTTAAGTTTTCGAGCACTTTGGCCAGATGTGCATTCTCCTCATATCTGGCAGGTAATTCTAATCTAGCATCACCTGTAATCAACAAAGTCGGAGGAGCATCCTTTCTAGCAAAATGAATAGGTGCATACTGATCAATAATGGGTATTTCCATTGACTGTTTACGTTCCTTCTTGATAGTGTAATGGGTATTTGTTTGTCCGCTGATAGGAGCTAAACCTTTGATCTGGTTAGCATCTATATGGTATTTCTTCAGATAGCTCACATCCAATCCGACCATCAATGCTAGATAACCTCCAGCCGAATGCCCAGATACATATATTTTAGTAGGATCACCACCATACTTTGCGATGTTATTGAACGCCCAGGCAACAGCAGCAGCAGCATCATCAATATAATCTGGCCCCTTTACTTTGGGACTCAATCTATAATTAACAGCAATTACAGCAATCCCCTTTTCCTTAAGCTCCAATGGTACATATTTTTCTCCTTCCTCTAATCCTCCGCCATGAAACCATACGACTGTAGCAAAACTCGATTTGTCCTCCGGAAAATACAAATCTAACTTACAGCGCTCTT
Source organism: Sphingobacterium kitahiroshimense (assembly GCF_025961315.1). NCBI lineage: Bacteria > Pseudomonadati > Bacteroidota > Sphingobacteriia > Sphingobacteriales > Sphingobacteriaceae > Sphingobacterium > Sphingobacterium kitahiroshimense. The sequence goes on from NZ_JAOQNK010000001.1 coordinate 2,339,522, forward strand.
GTTTATACATATCTTTTTCAGACTTTTCTACATAAGAAATATCTTGCAACAATTTATAACCCTGCGCTGAAGAAGTGAAATTAGTTAAGATTAAACAAAAGAATACAAAAATTTTATACAACATCATGATCTAATTTAAAAACGCATACATAAAACTGGCAAATAAAAATATAGTAGTCATATCTATTCCGACAGTGCAGTATCTTTATCAATCGCTAATTCTTGATTATAAGCGTTTACAAAAGTTCCTTTCACACGCTCTGAATTATAAAGATACATCCCCCATAGCACACTGTAGATGATATTCTTCACATTTGTAGAAATTACATCGGGAGCTAAAATATTACTCATATAAAAATAATTAAAAAAAGTAAAAACAACATTTGAAAGAAACATCACAGCGAGCACAACAATCATAGTTTGTGGGAAAAGATCTCTTTTTTTACTAAATAAATAGATGCAGTATATAAAACCCATTAAGAGAATGATATTTAATAAAATTTCACTCGCAACAAATATTTTATGAACATAGTCCGGAAAATAACTAGTATACCTATAACTCTCCCAGATCTCCTGAGTTAGATACCCAGACTCAAAAAAATTATACGCAACTCTTAGAGTAGTAATTACCATCGAAATAATTAATAAAATCAACCATCCCCCAACTGAATGGTATTCGGGCTCCTCGTATAATTGAATCATTGAAGATGATGCTGTTTTATTATAGCGAAGTATAAAAATAACACAGATTAAAATAATGCAAACACATCCAAAAATTGTAAGCATACTGATTTTACCTGAAATGTTAGAGCCGACGATTATTCCATTATCCTCGATGTAATATGCATTGTACAATAAAATATCTCTGTTTTTAAAATCATCAACATATTGTTTTTTATCACTCGATGCTACGAAAGGATTGTGGAATCCAAAATTGTAGCTGATAATAAGCGTGTCTTTTGACGTTTTAACAGTTTTACCAAAATAATAAGAATCACGATCAATGAAAGAGCTCTCTCTTTCTGGATTAAATTCAACCCCGCCATGATTTACGATGCGAATATCATATTCTAAGCAATACGGAAAATACAAACCAAGAGGCGCTAAACCTTCTGATGAATTAAGTTCAGGTAAATTATTATTAATTTGACTCGCATATATGCCAAAGATATTTTTATTTGACGCCTCATCTTTTTCACCAATTTTCTCAATATAATACCTCTCTGTTACATGAATAATATTTTTATCAAACTCATCTTCAAATTTTAGTGACTCTTTAATGGAAATTTTGGGATACATTTTTTTGTAGTAATCCAAATAACTCTTTTGTATCTGATTTTTTGCACTTTCTTTAAATGAAGTTCTTATAAAGTCTGCACTAGAGGCGCTATAGCTCGTTTTAACCTCTAAAATTGCTCCACCCTTACTATCTAGCAAATAAGTTTCTGAAATTTTTGTTAATCCATTGACATTTTTATCAACAGATGTCAAATGCTTCGAATCATCGATTTTTAAAACTCTACCGTAGTAAGGGAAATATAAATCTGTAATCCCGCCACCTTGATTAGTGATGGTAGGGTCAATATACTGTTGTCTGTCTCCAATCTCAATAGCAGCCACAACATGATTAAAAGCACCTGGCGATGGTAGATAATCTTCCATACCATATGTAAGGTACGAATTCGCTAAAACCAAAGATCCTTTTATTCCTTTCCGTTTTAACATGGAAATCATCAGCAACGATTTATCTTTACAATCACCGTATCGCTGATTAAAAATTTTTTCTGGTGTGTTAGCACGATGAGAAAATTCACCCAGCTCAACTCCCATATAACGAATATCATTCTGCACAAAGTGTGTTACCTTTTTCAGAAATTTCATCGAATCTCCCTGAGAATCATCCCAATATCTATCAAGTAGAAGTGCTAGCGGAGAACCGTCTTTAAAATCTACAGTTGGATTAGTCCGCGCCATCCAGCCCCCTACTTCTGACCAAGAATTAAATTCTGTACACTCTATCCATTGTAGATTTGTATACCATGCAGGCGCATATTCATCAAATTCAACGGCAGGAAACGACTGCTCTTCCCAGCTATAAGAAACGTGATTACTACCTTCTTCTATAAGCGGTTTACTAGCATTGTTATGCGATTTAAAATTTAACTTCCTATTTTTCGGAACAATATAATTAACTACTGCCAAACCGATAGGTTCATAAGATTGCAGATAATATTTGTCAAAAAATTTATTTTCAAAAACAGGATTAAATCCCTTCAAACTATATGAAACAATGATCTTATCGTCTTTTCTTAAATCATCCAATATATAATAAGCAGAATAAGTTCCATTATAGATAAATCGAGATAAATCGGTCTCAGTAGCAACTAAGGTAAATTTACCGACATCAAGCTTATCAATAGTTTTCCCATCCCTAATTACTTTCAATTCATGAAGAGTAACCTGCTGATACTTTGGATCAAAGTTTATTGAAATTTGACCTGCATTTTCAGCACCGTTACTATCAAATAAAACTTTAACATCTCTAAAAAACTTAATTTGCTCCCCTATATTAACCTGATATTCAATCAAATCATAATAATACCCTTGTCCTATATCTTTAATATCAATTTTTGAAGGTGAAAGTTTATTCGCTCTAACCCAAGTTGGAACAGGAGCTTTATTAAGTTTGTTATTAGCCAGAACATGGCTATTAAACAAAACCGCTATAAAGAATAAAAAAAATAAATATGAATTAAATTTCATTGGTTAATAATCTTATGTTAAAGATATAAAAATTAAATTATTATCGATATGACAAGCAAAATTTTGCTTTGTTATAGACATAAAGATCAAGATGATAAGATATAATATAGACAACTAATATATAATATATACATACAGTTCTAATCTGAAGATAAACAAGGTGATCAATAGAAACAACATCACAAAAATCACCGAATAATCCATTTTCAACTATTTATAATAAAAAGAATTGGCTCATTTTACTCATCCCTAAAAAGAATATCTGCAAACATTTTCGTCTCCTGGCTGTTGATTCTAATAAAGTACACATTAACATATGTGACACAGGTATACAATTTTTTAACAGACACCCGAATAAACCTATACGAATTCGTGGTGTATAAATCTCAAAAAAATGGCAATAACAACCAATAGATTATCACAGACTCTTAGTAAAGCTTTGAATGATCAAATTACATTAGAAGCATATTCTGCTCAAGTATATTTAATGTTAGCTTGTTGGGCTGATCAGAATATGTTAGATGGTGTCAATTCGTTTCTTATGAAGCATTCCCAAGAAGAGCGCGTACATATGGCCAAAATAATAGAATATATTCAAGAAAGAGGTGGATCTGTAAAAATTGATGCAATAAAGAAACCAGAACCAGAACCTAAAAACATTCTAGAATGCTTTGAAATGGTACTGCAACAAGAAATAGAAAATACAGAATCTATCTATAAAATAGTAAATTTAAGTATGCAAGAAGGTGATTGGGCAACATGGAATTTCCTTCAATGGCTTGTTAATGAACAACGTGAGGAAGAGAAACTTGCCTTAGACTTATTAGACAAAGCTAAATTGGCTGGAGGTGAAGATATGACAGATAATGCCCGATTTGAACTCAACAAACTAATCGGAAATACTGGGCAAGAGTTTCCAGTTGCAGATCAAGTAAACCCGCTGGCATAAAATACATATAAAAAAAGGTAGCTTAAATCAAAAGCTACCTTTTTTATTTTTCTGAAATTACCTATAGCGACCGCTTAGCCAGTAAGGAAATATCTAAAGAATTATGATACAATTTATCCACAAGACCATCCATTAATTCTAATTGCTCTCTAATTAATAGCTCGTCACTCTGATCACTAATATGCGCTTTTGAAACAGCTGTTTTCAAGGCAAGAATTTCTAATGAATCAGTGGCAAACAAAGTATAGGTCTTTTTTAATTTCGAAAGAATCTTGTTCATCAGCCGTTCATGCTCCTCATGAAAGGCTAAACCGGAACTATGGTCCAGCATATTTGTAAAGGCCATAGCATAGGAAATCAATTGATGCGTAAAAATAGAAAAGTCATTTAATTCCTTTGTGAACGGGCGTTGAAATATAGGTTCATTCAATATACGTTCATTTAGTGCATTCAATTCCGCTAAACTGAGATAAATTTCTTTCCTAGCCAATTTATAATCCGCAATATCGACTTTATCACCCGATAACTTACGAAAACTAACAGATAAGAAATGTACATTCGCCTGTATCACATTTTTCAAATACGTCTTTACTGAATCACTTTCCCAAGTAGGAAATATGAAATGAAAAGATAAAAATGAAAGCACACAGCCAATTACAGTATCCAATAGACGTTCCTTCAATAAAAGAACGCCAAAATCATCTACTCCTGTAAAGAAATAATAAGCAATTAGAAAAAAGGCAGTTAGAAAAAACGAACCATAAACATATTTACTTCTTAAAAAAGTAAAAGTCAATAGCATATAAACTAACATGAGACCTAGGAGTACATAAATATTTGTGATCAAGAAAATACTTGATAATCCCAACATGCCCCCCAGAAATGATCCTTTCAATCGATCAATACTTCGTTGTTTGCTTAAACTGAAACCAGGACGCAGAATAACAATTATGGTAATGTAAATCCAAAAACTATGTTTTGTCAAAGCAATGTATTCTGGAAAAAAAACAGGAAGTGTTTTAGTAATAACAAAAGCAACCAACATAACAATAGCGACACGAAGTGAATGTCTAAAAATTGGTGACTTTAAATTTAAATGTGCCTGTAATGCTGGCCACGAAAAGGTTCTTTGTTTAAAGAAACGTTCTTTGTGTGCAAGTAACTCAGAGTGATCATGAACTTCCTCAGATTTAGATAAAATACGATGAACCTCTCTTATTTTCTGCATGACATAACGGATATTAACAAGGATTTTCTTCAATACGATTGTTGCTCCTTGCTCTTGGCTCTCTAAAGCGATAACCTCAGCATAGGCTTTATCCCACTGTCCTGTAAATTGAATAGCTGTCTTCGGTGGCTTCAATAAACTGATTGGAGTCGTCAGTCGCTCCAATTCTTGAGCACAGCTAATTAACAATTCAGGTATGACCTGATAAACCTTTGTATGTCCATATTTTTCACGAATCTGATAATAATCATGATGAGAAGCATTTATTCTTTCAAACAGTTCCATCAAGGTCGCGAAAATAAAAGTAAGCTGTTTATATTGGTAACTTGCAACTTGCTTCTCAGTAGCCGCAGAAAATAAAACTTCACGTACATTTTCCTGTCGTTGATTCAATATTACATTGATCTGAATAACACGTTTATGAGTCTTTGCAATCGCAGTATGAACATCAAAGAAGCAAGCTTTGATACGCAATAAAGTACCGATCTTATAGGCACACTCCGCCAGAACCTGTTGACTGACCCGATAAGGTCTCATGTAGCGTACTGCTAACACAAAAATCATATACCAGAATGCACCTCCAGTCATCAATAAAGCCTCTGTTATAGGATGACTGCTTTCATGTGTCAATGTCAAACTAAAAAATAGAGCCAATAAACAAGAAGCTCCGATTCCCATAGCTCTGATACCAAAAACAGTGAGCATGCAAGCTGCAAAAGAGAAAAAAGCAATAAACAAACCAAGGAACACATCTGAAAAAGGAAGTATACGCGTAAGCATACTCATTGCGAAAATAACAGCAACATTGATAAACAAGGACTGACGGCGTTCCCGGTAAGGACCAACCAGATCTGGAGTACTTGCAATAATGCAACCTATGCCTAAGGTTACACCATTGTGCAAATGGCCGAAACAAGCAAATATTACAACCGGAATTAGCACTGCCACCGTAATTTTTAATCCTTCATGAAACGGTTGACTATTGATAAAGAACCGTGCCTTTTGCCATACTATTTCTAAATGATCACGCAATGTAGGTTATATTATTAATGTGGAAATATGTCGATAAAAGACTATGCATATGCTAATCATTTAACTTTTGCAAAAGTACCAAATTAAATACTACAAAAAGAAATTTTCATCTCCTATAAAGTTCACATATAACCATAAAACATTCATAAAATATTGTTTTACATCAAAAATCAATATTTTATTTTCAAAAAAAGACCTTCTTTAGCAACACAAATGAGAAATAGTCAAAAGAAAACAATAATTTTAGGCACTAAAAATCTTTAAATGCATGAAAAAACTCACGCTACTTTTGTTATTAGCAAGTTCAATGGCTTATGGTCAGCGCAACTTGAATATAGAAGAAACAGTCTTTGGACCTCGTACATATGCCCCGACTGCCCTTATTAGCAGCAATTGGATACCCAACAGCAATAACATTAGTTATTTGGATAAGGGATATCAAAATTTAGTTCAGAAAAGTGCTACGAACACAGGGTCTGAGGAAATAATACTGAGCAAAAATGACTTACAAAATGCTTTAAAAACAAGGATTCCAAATGAGCAGATTAATTTGCAGATCTTTCCTAGTGATTATAAATGGGAGGATGCAAATACGATCAGCTTTATACTCTATACGAAACAAGCTCATTATCATATCGCTGTTAACGTAAAGAATAAAGAAATAGTTCATCTGTTGGAAACAAAGTTGGAGGCAACAAATCAAGAATATGCAACAGATTACAGTAAAGTAGCTTTTTTAATTGGTAATAATATACAAATTAAAGACAATACTGGGCAATTAACTGTTGTTACTGCAGATACAGTAGACGGTATTCTTAGTGGAAGTGACTATACGCATAGACAAGAATTTGGTATCAAAAAAGGTATGTGGTGGAACCCGCAAAATGACAAATTATTGTACTACCGCAAAGACGAGACGATGGTTACTAAGTATCCGCTTATCCAATGGGACACGCGTGTAGCTTCAGTCAAAGATATTCGCTACCCGATGGCGGGTATGAAAAGTGAAGAAGTTACCTTGGTCATTTATGATACGAAAACAAAACAAAAAATTACCCTTGCGACGGGAGAACCAAAAGAACAGTTTTTAACAGCGGTAACATGGGATCCTTCTGGACAATCAATTTATGTTGGGGTATTAAATCGTGAACAAAATCATCTAAAACTTAACCAATATAATGCACAAGATGGTCGTCTAATCAAAACATTATTTGAAGAAACAGCTTCGACATGGGTAGAACCTCAAAATGATTTATTGTTTTTACCAAATAACCCAAAACAATTTCTATATCAATCAGACAGAGAAGGTTTCAATCAACTTTACCTGTATAATACTGATGGTAAATTGATCAAAAAATTAGGACATCAAAATCTTATTGTACAGCAGCTAGGCGACTTTTCGCCAAAAGGAGATTTAATTTATTATACAGGTGTCACTAATGATGGCTTAGATCGTCAGCTATTTTCAGTAGACCTTAAAACCGGTAAAACAATACAATTAACACAGGGTACAGGAACGCACAATGCCAAATTAAACAGTGATGGCTCTTATATTTTAGACCAATTCAGTAATCTGACAACTCCAAATATTGTTCAGATAAAAGCTACAAAATCCGGTAAAACAGAAAAGATAGTGGAATCAACAAATCCGTTTTTAGGAAAGATCAATCCTCCTAAAATAGAATTTATCACGTTGACATCTGCAGATGGAGCAACACCTTTAACTGGCCGTATCATTTATCCAAGTGATTTTGACGCAAATAAAAAATATCCCGTGATGTATTACCTTTATGGAGGATCTCATTCACAATTAGTAACCAATAAATGGTTAGGCGGTGCGGGTTATTTTGATATGTACATGGCGCAACAAGGTTACATTGTATTCACAATGGACAATAGAGGAACAGACGCTCGTGGAAGAGCATTTGCAACAGCAACACACCGTCAATTAGGACAAGCAGAGATGGCTGATCAAATGAAAGGTATCGAGTTTTTGAAATCCAAATCGTTTGTTGATCAAAACAAGATGGGTATATTCGGCTGGAGTTTCGGTGGATTTATGACAACATCATTTATGATACACCATAACGACATCTTTAAAGCAGCAGTAGCAGGTGGTCCAGTAATGGATTGGAAATACTATGAAGTCATGTACGGAGAACGTTATATGGATATGCCTCAAGAAAATCCAGAAGGCTATAAAATGACTACACTAATTGATAAAGCAGATCAGCTGAAGGGCGACTTATTAATCATTCACGGAGCTCAAGACCCTGTAGTGGTACAACAGCACAGTATGGAGTTTGTAGAAGCATGTATCAAAGCAGGAAAACAGGTTGATTATTTCCTATACCCTACTCATGAACATAATGTTTCTGGGAAAGATCGCATTCATATGTATGAAAAAATTGCCAGATACTTTGACCTGCATTTAAAGAAATAAATGATTTGAATAATTAAAAACAATAAAAAATCCCCTTGATCGCTCAAGGGGATTTTTTATTATATAATATCAATACTAGCGGGCAAGAAGTGCTTCAACTCCTAATCGATAGCTATCTAAACCAAAGCCACAAATGACTCCTACACAATTCTTTGACAAATACGAATGATGCCTAAATTCCTCCCGTGTATGAACATTTGAAATATGGACCTCTACAACCGGAGTATTAATAGCCGCAATAGCATCAGCAATTGCAACAGAAGTATGCGTATAAGCCCCTGCATTGAGTACAATACCGTCGTATTCAAAACCTACCTCATGCAATTTATCTATAATAAATCCTTCAGTATTACTTTGAAAATAACTCAACTCAACAGATTCATAGTTATTTTTTAAAGTTGAAAAATAACTATCAAAATCTTGTGCTCCATAAATTGATTTTTCTCTGACTCCTAATAAATTAAGATTAGGTCCATTGAGAATTAATATGTTTTTCATTAAAATAAATAGCTTCTTGAGCAACCAAGCTCGGTTTCTTTTAAACAATTTACAGACTAAAAATCACTATATAATGATCTAAAACTTGAACGAAGACCAATACTAAATACACCCGATTTATGCGTTAGCGGGGTCTCATATTGTATCTTTTGATAACGTTGCGAATAACCTAATTCGAATCTAAGATTATACTTAGGATTCAGAACATAAGCAGCTTTAGCATCTGCATAAACGACTTGACTTTTTATCCCTTGCCCAATATGATTACCATACATGTTAGCAAAAGTACGGTAAGACTGAAAAATATCACCTCCCATATTTGAACCATCCTCAAGATCTAACCCCTTTTCATTATAATTCAGCTGCGCAGAAAAATCAAATCTTTTCCATGCATAGTTAGCAATACCAACAACCTCTCTAAAATTAGCTCCCAAAGGATGCGCCAATGGCTCAGCATTATTACTGTAGTTTGAACCAGAATCAAAGTGGGCATAGGTATAAGGTCTGGCTGTGTTGTATTCAACTAAAAAGTTTAAGTTTTTTACATCAAATATGTCATATCCCCGTACACCAAACTGAGCTCCCCATTTATTATGCACATAACCTTTACCCGCAAAAAACTCCTTTGCCGTAAATTCACCTAATAGGAACTGGCCATAAGCTGTTATGTTCTTAAGAACTTTATACTTTGTATTCAAACCTAAAAACATCTTATCCGGAGATGTTGAATTATTAGATTCGACCGGACGTAAAAACATTACAGGGTTAATATAAGTAAAGTCAAAACCTCGAGTACCTGCGGCATCACGATTTGCCCAGGTGATGGCCTGGAAAAATCCAATCGAAAATCTATTCGTAGCATTGTAATCCACATACTGAAAAACACCCCACTTCTTACCGTCACCATATCGCTCAGTCTCACCTAAGGCATTAGAACGTTTATTGGTTGGATCATTCATATACGCCCAGACTGAAGTATACTGAACATTACCAATCGTACCTGTAAATTTTAAATGTGTATAATTAGAAGAAAAATCCGACAATAAAAGCGAACGGTATCCATCACCGATAAAATTCTTATCATAAGCTACAGTAGCCTGAAAATGCTTACTAAAATCATAAGTTAAACTAGCAGTTGCATTCATCCAGTCTTTCTTATTATTAGACTGATGTTTTGTATTCCCCTCTCCTGGTATAACTTTTCTATCATCGATATAATCCGACAAATATTCTGGAAAAACGGCCTGATTTTCCGTTGCACTGGTGTAAAATGTAAATTTATCTCCCACTGTGACTCCCGCTTGAAAACCTCTAGAGTTCATCCAAGTACGGCGTTTATCGCCCATCATATCCTTCCCAATTATCATATCGGGCAATAAATCAGCATAAAAAGTATAATCATCTTTCTCTACCTCAATAAGATGTTCATTAAATATCTTACGCATAAACCAATTATCCGAAGCTACCGGCTGATTCGTTTTTATAGAATCAAACTTCGCCAATAATTCATCGGTAAATAGAAATGGTTTAGATGATGTATGTAAACGCGTATGTGGCGAATACAGTACATCGTTCATTTTTTGAGAAAGTTGATAGGAATAGGGTTGATTTTTAATTTGTGCGCTTAATTCGTTCTGATTTAGCATACCAAGTGCAAGCACTCCAGCAAATGCTAAAAATTTTAATGACACTTTTTCTTTCATGAGATTTTTTTATACAGTAAAGTAGGACAGCAAAATCTATTCCTAAAAAACAAAATAACGCTTTTTTAAACTTATAAAGATTACTATTTACAAAAAAAACATGCTAAAACGTATTTGCTTTCCATTTTAACGATTTTTTATTACCTTGCAATACAGAGAAAACCAGTATGATAATAAATAACCTTTTTGAAATTTAACAATGAAACGCAGAACATTCATTCAAAATTCAGCCGTATTGGGTGCTGGATTATTTGCAAGCAAAGTATCTTTTGCTTCGAATCAGACTTCATTCCCAACAGTGCGTATTCCTGCAGATAAACGTCTATTTTCAAGTAAAGCTATTGAAAATGCAATTGTAACATTTGGTAAAGCAACAAGTAATAAAGAATTGGCTTGGTTATTTGGCAACTGTCTTCCAAATACCTTAGACACAACAGTATTCCCATATGTTGAAAATAATCGCAATTATACCTATGTAATTACGGGTGATATTGATGCGATGTGGTTAAGAGATAGTAGCGCTCAGGTATGGCCATACCTCGCATTTATGAAAGATGATAAAAGTTTGAAAAATCTGATTTCTGGATTAATACATAAACAGAGTAAATGCATCAACATAGATCCTTATGCTAATGCATTCTACAATGATCCTACAAAAAAAGGTGAATGGTTCAGTGACCATACAGACATGAAACCAGGGATTCACGAACGTAAATGGGAAATCGATTCGCTATGTTACCCCATCAGACTCGCCTATCACTACTGGAAAGAAACAAATGATGCAGGCCCTTTTAATGAAGAATGGGAAGCTGCACAGGAAAAAATCTATCAGACATTTATTGAGCAACAACGTAAAGAAAATCTAGGTCCATATAAATTTATGCGTACCACGCCAAGAGGATCAGACACCCTGCAGGTTGATGGTTATGGATATCCCGTTAAACCTGTTGGTTTGATTTGCTCCAGCTTTAGACCTTCAGATGATTCAACTGTTTTTTCTTTCTTGATTCCTTCTAATCTTTTTGCAGTAGTCAGCCTTAGACAATCTGCAGAAATCTTAAGAAAAGTCAAAAATAACAATACTTTAGCCACTAAAATGGAAGCACTAGCCAATGAAGTGGAAGCAGCTGTTCAAAAACATGGAATAATAGATCACCCACAATTTGGAAAAGTATATGCTTTTGAAGTTGATGGCTTCGGCTCATTCTTAATGATGGATGATGCAAACGTTCCAAGTTTACTTTCATTACCATATTTGGATGCTGTAAAAGTAGAAGACCCCGTATATCAACGTACACGTCAATATATCCTATCAGAAAACAATCCGTTTTTCTTTAAAGGTACTGCTGGAGAAGGTATCGGTGGACCACATATTGGTCGCGATTTCATTTGGCCAATGTCTATCATGATGCGTGCCTTTACATCAAATAATGATAAAGAGGTAATCGAATGTGTTAAAATGTTGATTGCTACACATGGAGATACAGGTTTTATGCACGAATCCTTTCATAAAGACGATCCAAAAAACTTTACCAGAAAATGGTTTGCATGGCAAAATACTTTATTTGGAGAATTAATATGGAAAATTTATAAAGAAAAACCATCTTTGCTTAAACAAATATAGTTTACCCTATAGTAATAAAAGTGCTATAAGGTAATACTTATAGCACTTTTTTATGGAGCAAGAAAAAAAACAAATTGGTCCAATAGGGATATTTGATTCTGGATATGGTGGTTTATCCGTATTTAAAGAGATCAAAAAACAATTGCCTCAATACGATTACATCTACCTAGGCGATAATGCTCGCATTCCTTATGGAACCCGTTCATTCGAAACCGTCTATGAATTTACAAAACAATGTGTATTTAAGTTATTTGATTTAGGATGTAATCTTGTTATTCTAGCTTGTAACACAGCCTCTGCCAAAGCATTACGTTCAATCCAACAAAATGACCTTCCTCCTGGAAAAAAAGTACTGGGTGTCATTCGTCCAACAACTGAAATTGTAAAAGAATTCACAAAAACAAATCAGGTGGGCATACTAGCAACAACAGGGACAGTGAAATCGGAATCCTACAAAATTGAAATCAACAAATTTTATCCCGAAATAAAAGTATTTCAACACGATTGTCCTTTTTGGGTACCTTTAGTTGAAAATAATGAAATCAATACAGAAGGAGCAAAATATTTCGTTGAAAAAGATATTGAAAAACTTTTAAAACAATCGCCTGATATTGATACCATCATATTGGCCTGTACACATTATCCCTTATTACTACCCGTAATTAAGCAATTTGTACCCAGCCATATCAATATCATTTCACAGGGACCACTCGTCGCTAAAAGCTTAGAAAAATATTTGGACCTGCACCATGATATTGAATACAAAAGTTCTAAAAATGGAAGCATGCAATTTTATACAACCGATGATCCACTTGATTTTGAATCAAAAGCAGAAATATTTTTCGGTCAAAAAATTAAAGCTACACACATTAAAGTCACATAAAAAAGGCCTCATCTACTAAAAGATGAGGCCTTTCCATTTTATCGATGTAATTTAGATCTTAATCAGCCAATACCTCTTTTTTAACATAACTATCATTATGAACCGCAGCAACAGCTCTGCCCGATGGATCATTTAAGTTTTGAAATGACGCATCCCATAATAAAGCTTCAGGAGTACTGCAAGCAACAGACTTAACAGAGGGCACTGTTTTAGCAGCCGCTTCTGAAGGGAAATGTGATTCAAAGATCGTACGGTATAAAAACTCTTCCTTATTTTTAGGAGGATTGATAGGAAATCTTTCCGCCGCACCTGCAAATACGGCATCACTTACTTTACTTTCAGCCTGTTCTTTTAAAGTATCGATCCAACTATAACCTACACCATCAGAAAATTGCTCTTTTTGTCTCCAGGCAATACTTTCTGGTAAATAATCTTCAAATGCTTTACGTAACACCCACTTTTCCATTTTACCATCCTTAATCATTTTATCCTTTGGGTTGATCGTCATGGCAACATCCATGAATTCCTTATCTAAAAATGGAACACGTCCCTCCACACCCCATGCCGCTAAAGATTTATTAGCACGCAAACAGTCATATAAATACAATTTCTTCAATTTACGAACTGTCTCTTCATGAAATTCTTTAGCATTCGGTGCTTTATGAAAGTACAAATATCCTCCAAATAACTCATCAGAACCTTCTCCTGAAAGAACCATTTTTATCCCCATAGATTTGATCACACGTGATAATAAATACATCGGTGTAGAAGCTCTTATCGTAGTAACATCATAAGTTTCTAAATGGTAAATAACATCGCGGATAGCATCGAGCCCTTCCTGAATAGTAAAGTTAATCTCGTGATGGATAGTGCCAATATGGTCGGCAGCTTTTTGTGCAGCAATTAAATCTGGAGCACCTTTTAATCCAACAGCAAAAGAATGCAATTGTGGATACCACGCCTCTTCTTCATCACCAGATTCTATACGTTTGGAAGCAAATTTTTTTGTTACAGCAGCAATTACTGATGAATCTAAACCTCCGGATAATAAGACACCATAAGGGACATCAGACATCAATTGACGGTGAACAGCAGCTTCTAAAGCTTCACGCAATTTAGCTATATCTGTTTCAGCATCCTTAACTGCGTCATATGATTCCCATTGTCTTGAATACCAACGCTTAGGCTCTTTACTTTCAATGCTATAAATATAATGTCCCGGAGGAAATTGATCCATAGTAGTGCAAAATCCTTCTAAGGACTTCAATTCCGAAGCAACAAAAAATTGTCCCTTATCATCCGTACCATAGTATAAAGGTATAATACCCATATGGTCACGAGCGACAAAAAATGAATCATTGCGAGCGTCATAAAGAGCAAAACCAAAAATTCCGTTTAAATCTTCTATAAATTGAGGTCCTTTCTCTAAATATAAAGCGAGTACAACCTCAGAGTCAGATTGTGTAGCAAAATCATAATTTGGCAGACTATCGCGCAATTCCTGATGATTGTAAATTTCGCCATTAACAGCTAAGACAACTTGCCCGTCTGGACTATATAAAGGTTGACTACCCGATTTTGGATCTACAATAGCTAGTCGCTCATGCGCAAGTATAGCCAGATCTGAACTATAAATACCTGACCAATCTGGTCCACGATGACGTATACGCTTAGACATTTCTAAAACTTGAGGTCTGATTAATGTGACAGATTCCTTTAAATCAAATGCTCCGATGATACCACACATATTATTGTTTTTTTATTGTTTCTTTCTTTTGATTGAATTATTGACACAAATTAAAGCAATAAATAATTAAATTCATAATGTTTTTTAAATTTTATTAAAAATTTAACATTAAACAACTAAATTCTTTACCATTTATACATTAAAATGACTCAATCAGTACCAAATAAAAAATAAAGAACCCTCTAATAATCAACAATAAAACATGCATTACTAAATATACTTGTTTCATTTTCTAACCAGATTTGGCATTTTTTGCATAAATTCATACTAGAAAAAAAATATAAATCACCCATTATGAAAGCTTTACTTCATCATTATGAAAATCTAGCAATTAAACAAAGTGACCTAAATAAAATAATGACCGGACATGAGCTTCTTCATTTTTCTAAAAATGATTTTTTACTCCGCAAAGACGAAAAGGCACATGAATACTATATTTTGGAAAGTGGCCTGATAAGGTCATTTATTCATGATTATAATGGAAATGAAATTACAACTGATTTCTTTGGTGATCATGATGTAGTTATCGAAGTCACTTCACTTTTTCTTCAATTTCCTTCTCCCGAAAATCTTCAATGTTTAACTGACTGTAGCGTTTGGAAAATTGATTTTAATACCTTTCAATCTTTGTATCATACCATTCCAGCTTTTAATGAATGGGGACGATCATGGATGACCTATGCTTTACACATTAACAAAAAACGTTTTATAGATATGGTTTCACTTTCTGCTACCGAACGCTATCATAATTTAATCAGTACCAAACCCCAAATAATTAAGCAAGCAGCTTTAAAATATATAGCTTCATACCTAGGCATAACAGACACATCGTTAAGTCGAATCCGAAAAGAAATATAATTTATCCGAGCAGTAAAATTACTTGTCCTATGCGAAGTCGATTGATTAGGGTTTACTTTACTTTTGAGTAAGATAAATAAAGCAACAGATCGTCAAGACTTTAAAACAGTTCTTTTATATTCTGGTTTATGAATAGAAACAAAACTTAAATAATAAAAATATTTTTTACCAATTTATTTACTGACATACAGTTGTCAAATCAACAACTAACTTTGATATAACTTAAATATAAAAAAGAAAATTATGGCTATTTTACATGCTTACTTAAACTTTAACGGTAATTGCGAAGAAGCTTTCAAATTTTACCAATCTGTTTTTAATACAGAATCACTAGGTATATACCGCTTCAAGGATATGCCAGCCGATCCAAATTATCCACTACCTGCTGATGCAGGAGATAAAATAATGCATACAGCAATTAAAATCAATGATTCTGTCATGCTAATGGGATCCGATTGTATCGAAGGTTTCGGCCATAAAGCAACTTCTGGAACAAATGCTTATTTAATGTTGGATACAAAAACAGCTGATGAAGCAAAAGACTTATATGCAAAACTCACTGCAGAAGCACAAAATATCGAAATGCCATTAGGAGAACAATTCTGGGCTGAGCTATATTCATCATTCCAAGATAAATATGGTATTTCGTGGATGATTCATTTTGAAGGGAATAAAAAAATGCAATAATGAAAAATGCAGTTGTATACTTTGAGATTCAAGCAACTGATCCTAAAAACCTTGCTTCATTCTATCAACAACTTTTTGGTTGGACATTTATTAAAGAAGAAAACCTTCCAATTGAATACTATCGAATAGAAACAGCAGGTATAATGGGTGGATTATTAAAACGTCCAGCAGAAGTTCCTCCGTCAAATTGTGGTACTAATGCATTTACATGTTCAATGGAAGTTGACGATTTTGATCAGACATCAGCAAACATTTTACATAATGGCGGAAAGATTGCCTTACATAAGTTTGCAGTAATAGGAAAATGTTATCAAGGATATTTTACTGATCCGGACAACAATATCTTTGGGATATTTGAAGTGGACATCAACGCTCATTAAACGTATACTAAAGGGATTAATAACTTATTTATTAATCCCTTTAGTATATTTTATAAAAATATCTTCCCCCTATTTGCTATCCGTTTCATAAGATCAAGTTTATAAAGGCTCCGAATTTCTTTACCATCACTTTGTATAGGAATATTGAAAATTGTAATTTTTCAATATTGTTTTACAAAGATTTATACGTTCTTTGCAAATTCAAAAAAAGAATTTGTGTTAAAAAAATATCTACCCTACTTTTTACTCACTGGTAAAATAATCTTTACAGCTTGTATTTTATTTATTGCACTCATTTTTACTATTCCTTTATTATTTCAGGAACAAGTAAATACAAAAATTAAAGAGGTTATTAATGATCAGATTGATGGCGAGTTAAATTACAGTAAAATTCATTTATCTTTCTTCGACCACTTCCCTGCATTAACAGCTTCCCTTCATGACCTTTCCCTAAAAGGATCTGCTCCATTTAAAGATGTTGAACTATTAAAAGCAAAACAAGTAAGTCTTGGAGTCGATATTCTAAGCCTTTTAAAGTCAAAAATTGTCGTTGAACAATTCTATATCGATCATGGCAAAATCCATGTTAAAGTAAATAAAGATGGTGAGTCTAATTATAATATCGTTAAAAAAAAGAATGATAAAATAACAAATACTGATGAAACAAGTACCGCAATTGACTTAGCCTTTAAAAGCATTTTACTTCAAAAAGTAGATGTGTATTACGAGGATTTATCAGTTCCAATCATCCTAGAAGCTAAAAAAATGGATTATGAAGGTCATGGTGATCTCATGTCTTCACTTTTTGATTTAGATAGCAAAGCAGACATACAATCATTAAGCCTAACTTTCGACGGAGAAAAATATGTAGATGATAAAATGATACATGCCAGTCTCATGACTAAAGTAAACACCAATACATTGGCTTTTATATTTGAAAGGAATGACATTCGGATCAATAAACTTCCTGTTAAATTTAAAGGTGAATTTGGTTTCTTAACAAATGGCTATCATCTGGATTTTAAATTAAAATCCAGTAAAAGCACTTTATCTGAATTACTATCTTTAGTTCCGACCTCCTACTCGAAATGGTTGGCCGAAACAAAAATAAAAGGTAACTCAGAACTATTCATAGATCTCGTAGGGGAATACATTGTGGAAGAACATAAAATGCCAGATCTTACCGTGGGTTTAAATATTACAGATGGATACTTTTCCAATAAGACGGCTAAAATCCCAATAGAAGATCTACAGACAAAACTTAAGATTAACCTTCCTCAATTAAACCCAGATTCTCTTTTAATTGAATTAAAACAATTTGAATTTAAGGTTGCTTCCGGATATTTCTACAGCAAAGGAATAGTTAAAGGACTAAATCCTTTATATGTAAATACTGAATTTAAAAGTAATCTAGACTTAAGTGCTGTCAGTAATGCACTAGCTTTGCCCACCTTAAGCTTTAGAGGAAATTGGATGTTAGCTGGTTTTATTAATGGAACCTACGCAACGGCTATTAAAACCTCAGGATTAAGAAATAAAATAGATACTACCATTGCATCTATACCTAATTTTGATATTCACAATACGTTACGCAAAGGGTATTTCAAACTCGCAAATTTACCTGCAGCTATCGAAAAAATTGAGTATGATTTAAAAGCAACATGTAATGATGCAAAAATCACCAATGCTCAAATTGCATTAGATCATATTGACATTAAAGCACTGAACAATTACATAAAAGGATTTATACATATCAACGATTTGCTAAAATTAGATGTCAAATCAAATATGCAGGCTGATATTCAATTGGCCGATATTAAAAAAGTATATCCAGTCGATAGCCTTGAAATATCGGGAAAAATCTTTGTCAATATGGTAGCTGATGGTAAAATGGATCTAAAAAAAGGTACTTTTCCACAAACAAATACAACAGTTACTTTAAAAAACGGATTTCTAAAAACACTAAATTATCCCCTTCCAATTGAGGAGATAAATATTGAAACCTTTATATCCAGTGAAAAAGGTTCTTTAAAAGATTTAAAATTTAAAGTTTTACCGATATCTTTCAATTTAGCTGGCGAACCTTTCTTTTTGCAAGCAGATTTGCAAAACTTTAAAAATATCCGCTATGCAATTAAGTCTCAAGGGAAGCTTAATTTAGAACCCCTATATAAAATATTTGCCATAGAGGGGATAAACGTCAATGGTTATATTAGAACCGATCTGGATCTCGCCGGATTACAAAGCGATGCTACAAGTGGGCAATACCATAAATTAAAGAACCATGGAACATTAGACATCGGGCAAATACAAGTACAATCTGAATTATTTCCTAAACCCTTTAATATTAAAAAAGGACATTTCACTTTTGCCAAAGAGAAGTTAGTTTTTAGCGATGTCGCATCTTCATATGGACATAACAAATTAAATATTACAGGATACTTAGATAATCTTATCCAATACTTCACAAACACAACACAGACATTAAAAGGTAATTTTCAATTAAGCAGCCCCATTATTAATGTAAATGATTTTACATTTTTTGCTGAAACTGAAAACAGTAGCCCAACAAGTACTAATTCAGGCGTAATTTTACTACCAAAAAATCTAGATATCTCAGTTAATGGCATCGTAAATAAAATGAAATATGATCAGCTTACATTAAATCAACTAACGAGCAAAGTATCAATTCAAAATGGAAACCTTTCATTCTCAAATACAAGATTTGAACTTTCAGGATTAAAAGTGGCTATGAATGGTCAATATAAAGCATTGAACAGCAATAAAGCTCGATTTGATTACCTCGTAAAAGCTGATAGTTTTGACATCCAGCGTGCTTATCATGAAATCCCTATGTTTAAAGAAATGGTTTCTTCTGCGAAAAATGCCCATGGACTGGTATCGCTTGAGTATCAATTATCAGGACTTCTAGATAACAACATGAATCCAATAATGCCTTCAATAAAAGGAAGTGGTTCCTTGACCCTTGAACAGATCCAATTCATGGGGTTTAAACTATTGAACAACATTTCAAAAGAAACTTCAAAAGAAAGTCTAGCTGATGGATCGGTCAAAAAAGTAAAGATCAATACATCCATAGCCAATAATGTAATGACTATTGCACGTACTAAAATGAAAATGGGATTTTTCAGACCTCGTTTTGAAGGACAGGTCACACTGGATGGTAAGATGAATCTTGGATTCCGATTAGGGCTCCCTCCTTTTGGTATTTTTGGAGTTCCAATGCGAATAACTGGTAGTGCACAAAACCCAATAATAAAATTAGGGAAATATAAAGAAGATGATCTGGATACAGATATGGACAATGATGATAAAAAATTATATCGAGAATCATTGATGCAAGATTCAATCACAATATCCAACAAATAGACGATAAAATAAAAAAAGGTATCCAAAATCACAATAGATACTTAAAGAATATTAAAATTAAAAAGGCGAAGGATTGTTTTTATCAAATAATCCTTCGCCTTTTTAATCCATTCAAATTTTAAAAGTCATGAATAATAGATTATCTTTCGATGGATTTAGTTACTTTTTCCAATATTTCAAAAGCCACTTCAGCCATTTTATTCCCTTGGTGATCCAATAACGGATTTACTTCTACCACCTCAAAGCAAACAACCTTCTTAGAGCTTAATATACCTTCAAGCAATTCTATAACTTCAGAAGCATAAAAACCTTTAGGTACAGGCGTACCAGTTCCATCAGAAATTAACTCGCTATCCATGCTATCAACATCAAAAGAAACATAAATCAGATCACAACCGGCGAGTTTCTTCATCACCTCACGTATACAGCCCTTTACAGATAACTGACGAACCTCGTCGACAATATAATTCTTAATTTCTAAATCATTGATTAATATATCCTCAGGAGGTTCAGTATCACGTACACCAAAATAAATCAAATCCTGAGCCTGAAATTTCCCTAAATGTCCACCAATACCCTTTAACTTCTGCCAATATTTTTTCGTCTCCTCATCAGGCCGATTAACTGTGCACAATAAATTATCTACGCCTAATGTAGCTGCCAAAGGCATACCATGTAAATTACCAGAAGGAGTGGTGTAAGGAGAATGGATATCGGCATGAGCATCAATCCAAATTACCCCTAATGATTGATCGGGGTAAACAGATTTTATTCCAGAAATAGTTCCAATAGCAGATGAATGGTCCCCTGAAAAAACTAAAGGAAAGAAACCTTCTCTTAATGTCCTTTCAACGACAAGTGCAACCTCACGGCATTGCTCGTAGACTTCTTTAATTCTTTTAGCATAGGGATGGAAGGACGGGTCGTAAACTGCATCATTGCGAGTTTCCACATCAATATGAGGATAATTATGAAAGTATTGGCTTCCCTTATTAATCGCAGCAACCTCAATAGCATCAATTCCTAAATCGGAACCTCTTGTTCCAGCCCCTATATCAGATCTATTTTTGATAATTTTTATGGATCTTTTCATACATCAAATCTAAAACTAGGCATACAATTAAAAATAAAAACCACGAAACATAATATGAATACTTAATATTCACTCATTGGGTTATAATTGTTTATATAAAGATAATTATTTCAAATTAATAATACCGTCTAATACTAGGATAAGAATCAAAAACAAAACGGGCTTAGAAATATTTCTCTAAGCCCGTTTTTTATAAAAAATAAAAGGAATTTAAAATCTTAATGTATTCAGATTTTTATTAACTAAAAACCCTTGAACAGCTTTCAATGTATATTTTAAATCTTTTTTTGCTCTAAGTTTCAAAACAAATAGATCTTCATTTCCATTTAAAGCTTTTTGATCGCCAATATTTACAAAAGTAGGGTATAATACTTTTTCACCACTAGTATGAAGTCGGTCATTGGTCAGGTTATCCATCCCTTTAACAGCTAACGCCTGAACTGAAATAAATTCGTAATCTTGCGACTGATATGGTAATCCAAAACTGATGGCATTAACAGATTTAAGATCCTTACCTTTAACCATAATTTCAATGATCTCATCCTTCTTATAACTTGCTTTCGGAATCGATAAGCTGATTTCACCTGCAACTTTTTCGACTTTAGGATCTTTGATACCACCATCTAATTGAGTAGCTACAACTGAAATATCATAAGCATCAATTAAATCATTTTTATTAATATCACCGTTACTAACATAGCCTTCAAAATCAGCATCACCCCTTTTCAAACCAGTATAATTTGTATAAGAAGTCAAATCATTTCGATCTATCAAACGATCGTTGTTGATATCACCAGGAATGTAACTCTCTGTACCAGGAACTTTAAAAACATACATTTCACGACCTGAACCAAATCCGCCGATTCCTTCAGTAATTGCTAACTTAACATAACGAGCTGTAGGCTGATTAGCAAAATTGAAGATCTTCAGTTCATCATTATTAGCCCAGTTAAATGCACCTGCTTCTGTCCAGCTATCTTTATCTGCGCTATAATAAACTTTACCTTTCAGCACAATACCGTTACCACGACCTGTACGAGGTAAATAGTGAATCTTATCCAATTGATTAACAGACTTTAGATCTAAAATCATATCAAATGGTAATGCATTTTTACCCCATGCAGTATGCCACATATTACCTTCGTCAAAGTCAAAAAATTTATCAACTCCTGATCCATCTTGATTCTCAGCTGTTGTTTCGCCTTTAATATCATGAATAGCAAACTCCAGTGGATTTGACTTCGTCACGGACTTAACTTCAACCCAATCAGAAAAACCATTCTTATTGACAGCTCTTAACTTAAAAGTATACGCCGTTTCTGGACTTAACCCATCAAAGAGCAATTCATTCTCCTTGATCGTCGAATAAAGCATATCTTTAAATTCGATCTCATAATAATCAGCATGGTCTACCTTGCTCCATGTCGGCTTCAATGTATATGCAGCTTTATTATCTTCACTAACAATAGCATTTTGAGGCGCAATCAATGCACCCGAAGAAATGCGGAAACGATCCTGTGGATTAAATTCAAATCCCTCCAACAGTAAGCTTACATTATTTGCTGTAATATCTGTAGAGGCCAATTTAATATGTACAACAGGATTTTTAGTAATAATCTGCTTCTCAAATTCACTACCTTTAGTTGCAAACTTATTCATGTTAGGCGCAGCATCATAAAAATAAACATTTTCTTGATTAGCCAATTCTCCTAAAGAATTTACTTCAACCAATTTAACCTTGCGTTTTCCAATCAGTCCAGTCAGTTTTTTAGGTTTTGAAGTAACGTTTATTCTAAATTCTGTTTGCTTATTTTTCACGAAACCATCAAAATCACCAATTGTAGAATTCACCGTAACAGCTAACCGATTTTTTCCGTCTAAAGATGATTCAATTAAGGTAGAAGATCCTTTACCTAATTTATAAGCTTCAGAAACCCCATCATCATCATACTCCGTAAAAGACGTTTTTCCTTCTGGATAGATTTCATAAATACGAAGTCCTTTATTTATTTCATGAACGTTATTGTTTGGATTTGCCATGGGAATAATGGAACCATTTTTTACAAATACGGGCAATTTCCAGATCGGCGAATCAAAATTATTGAGAATAACATTTCCAGTAAATTTATCACCTGTAAAATAATCTACCCAAGTACCCTCTGGTAAATAAATGCCATTACGCACATCATTACCTTTATCATCAGATTTCGTAGCCTGATAAATAGGAGCTACTAAAAAGGAAGGACCGTATAAATATTGATACTGTGTAGATGTTCCTTGTGTATAAGCATTTGGGTACTCTAAGAACAGTGCTCTGATCATCGGTAAACCATCTACTGCTTCTTTAGCAATACTATAAGCATAAGGAATAAGCTCTGATTTTAATTTCAGATAATTACGATTAATTGAGGTAACAGGCTCACCCAGTGCATGTGGATATTTTTCATTCGAACCCCACCCGTCCATATTCAACTCCATTGGAGTAAAAGTTTTCCATTGAAAATCACGAATATTGACCGCATTATTTTTACCTCCAAAAATACCATCCATATCGGATGTAATATTAGGCTGGCCAGATAAACCTGAACCTAAATATGTCGGAATATGGAATCTGATATATTCCCAGACACCACCAGTTTGATCGCCAGACCAAATGCCGGCATAACGTTGCGTACCTGCCCATCCGTCTAATGAAATAGTGAACGGTCGAGCTTCATTTCCATAATAAGGAATAATATGACCAACATCCGCCACACCATTCAATCCAAAAGAATAACCAGCACCTACCCAGGCAACATCCGTTTTCAGAACACGAACTCCAGCATCTCTCACTTCTTTTACGATATCACGTTGCAATAATGCACTGATCTCAGGTTTTGGATGTAAATCAGACTGTGTCCACAATCCAATTTCAACCCCATTCTTACGTGCGTAATCACCAAGACTTTTTAAATTAGCAATATTACCATCTAAAGTTTCTGTCTGTCCGTAACCCGCTCCATAACCATCATTAGGCAACAACCAGCCAAAAGGCATATCATGCTTCCTATAACTATCAATAACAGCACGCGCCGAGAATTGGTAATTATTCAATTCTCCATTTAAAGACTCCTTTATACCGCCATTATCTTTTTGACCTTCCTTATAGCGCTTCCCATCTTCAAACAAGATGCCCTTTTCATCCTCTTTCCAAAAATCTCGGTTGTAAGCATTCAGATGACCTTGATAAAAACCAAACTTCGGAAGTAAAATAGGATTTCCTGTTAATTGATAGAAATCATTCAACAAAGGAACTGCGCCATCATTTACCATGAAGAAGACATCAAGATAGTCGCTGTCATGTGTCAATTGAACTTGTCCTTTTTCTTTTGAACCAAAATCATACTTACCGGGCTTGAAAGTATACCACATAAAACCATATCCTCCGGATGACCAGTAATAAGGAGTAGGCGAAGCAACACCACCGTCGGTCCAGCTATTTTGATTTTCAATAGAGATTACTTTTCCTTTATGAGAAAAACGACCATTCTGAACACCTCCCCCATAAAAATACTCCTCCGGTTTTTCCTGAAGACTTAAAGTTACCTTTCCCTTTTCAAATTGAATAGGTTTTGTAAAAACAATAGACTTGTCTTTATTTTTTTGATTAACAACAGTCAATAAATTAGTTGACTTATCAATAACAACAGAAATTTCATCTGTAGCAATAGTTATCTGATTATTTGAATCGTTAAGATTTAAAAGATGAACAGGCTTTCTGGGATTTGAAACTAATATCGAAGCTGCAGGTTTGGCTTCTGGATCACGAATGATACCTCCGGTATTATCCTGAAACAAACGAAAAATATGTCCTCCGTAAAAATCAAATGTTAATCGTTGATTATCGAAAAATAAAACCTCTATTGTCGTCGCATTTATTTTTTTTGCGCTCACAATAGTTAACGTTGGATTAATTTGCTTCTGCAAAACCTCTCCCTTGAAATTGGCCTGCGTAGGAGCAATACTAACCATTAAAGGAAATGCCAAAGCAAACATCACCTTTCTGTGTTGTTTATACATTATGTTACAATTTTGTGTTTTCTTATTTTATTTATAGCTGTTTAGACGTTAAATAATAATTTGTTTTAAAACTGTATTTATAGGTCCGTAAATGTAGGAAAGAGATTTGAAAATAAAAGATTGTATCTATTAAAATACATTATTCTTCAATTTAAATTAAAGTGCATATCAATTTGTAACTCCTTCAATCAAATTCTACTTATCAGAAACAGCTATATAGCATTAGCATTTAGATGAAATAACAAAAGGTCAGAACTAAGTTATAATTCTGACCTTTTGCTATTATTATATAAGTTCAACTATTTATTTGAAGGGGCAATACTGTAAAACTTCAGTTCCTCTTTTTTGAACCGATTATTCAATTCAATCAAGACATCATTTTTAAAACCACCACTATTACCCGAATTATCAATCCAGCAACTAATACTAAGGTAAATCATTTCTTCACTTATATCTTGAACGCTAATGCCAATACCCAATTCAGGTTTACTAAAAGTACTATGCTCAACAGCCTCTGTAATCCACGATTTTAAAGTATCAAGTTCAGCTGTACGATCCACCTGAATAACAAAACTTGTTTTTGCATCATCATTAGATAAAGTCCAATTGACCACACGTCCAGATAATAAATCACCATTTGGGATAATAACCTCGGCCCCATCTCCAGTATTTAAGATGCTCGCGCGAATACCAATCTCTTTTACCCTACCCTTTTTATCAGCCAACTCAATGCGATCTCCAACGCGAAAAGGTTTATCAAAAGCTAAAATAATACCCGAAACAAAATTATTAATGATATTCTGCATTCCTAAACCTATACCAACACTTAAGGCTCCAACGATTACCGTCAACTTATCAAGACTAACACCTAAAGCAGAAATAGCTATAAAAAAACCTATAACAATTATAATCAACCTAAATAAGGGAAAAAGGGTCATTTTCTGATCGTAATCAGTACTCAACGTTCCATTTTCACCACCGATCAACAATAAATTCAAATTCTTTTGAAACCAATTAGCAGCAGCCAATATAATTACCGCTAACAATAAATTACCAAAATTAAAATTAATTCCACCGAGCTGATGATTACTGCTCAAAAATTTAGACACCGAAGATGCTAAAGAAGCAGCAAACTGAAGGTTATTCGCCAGCACAATAATGGCTAGTAGAAGACAAACAAATTTCAAAGCATCCCCTGTAGCCTTCAAAGCACGTTCTTCATTAAATCGCAACCAAAATCCTCTCTTCACACGATTTCTTGAAAACTGATTTCTAACATCCTCTTTTATCATCTGCG
Organism: Sphingobacterium kitahiroshimense; assembly: GCF_025961315.1. Taxonomy (NCBI): domain Bacteria; kingdom Pseudomonadati; phylum Bacteroidota; class Sphingobacteriia; order Sphingobacteriales; family Sphingobacteriaceae; genus Sphingobacterium; species Sphingobacterium kitahiroshimense. The sequence continues at coordinate 2,366,156 of NZ_JAOQNK010000001.1, forward strand.
TGAAAAAAGTCAAGGTAAAAGATTGTGCAAGACCAACCGCACCAGCAATACTAAAACTACGAGAGTGATCAACATAGCCTAAAATATTCAGAATAATTGCACCAATATTTAAAACGGCAAATATGATAAAAACTGGAAGTTGAATATAGCCCGCGGCAGTAGGATCGTTAATATTCTTTTTTAGATAAAACCCTATTCCTAAAGCCACTATATTAAATAAAATACAAACAATCCGCATAATAAGGTCTTCGCTCACAACAGAATTGACAAAGACATCGCATATATAAAAAAGAAGTAAAAATCCTACAATTTTACCATGTTTTACAGTAAATTTCTTTCTTAACAAAAGACCAAATATGGCCATAATTAGCAATTGCATCCCTTGAATAACCAAAGTTGGAGTAACAATGGAAACAATAGGTAATAACGTCAGAAATAGAACAAATGCTTTTCCAACAGGAACCCAATAATTAAAAGATGATTTCGTAGCAGATAGGCTATTGTTATGCTTATTTAATACATAAGCTGTCGAAACAATCCAATAGAGATAAGCAAATACCAAAATAATCAATAACACCCGACTCGTCCACTCAGTCTTATTCACATAAGTATCTAGCGATTTACTCTTTCTGTAATTATCTTTTAAATTATTTAAAATTTTCTCTTTTGTAACTGCGGCACCTCCAGCTTTCCATAATGAACTTTTTACAGCTGAGGTATCCGACTTCCCTGCATTAGTTTGCTTAGAGACAGTTTCCTTCACATGATGGGATAAACCATAATAAGCCTTCAAATTATCATTGGTAATACTTACAGACACTTGTAAAGAATCAATTTTACGTTGCACATCTTGTTCTGATGTAGTCAAATAAGTGCTTAACCGCTCATTAGTTTCACTTTGACTATACTTTGATCGAAACCCTTTTAGTTGACTTAAAGTCAAATTAAGACTACGGTTGTAACTTTCTAAACTACTGTGAAATGCATTTAAATCAGCGATTTGAGTGCGAACATAATGCGTCCATGAAGTCACAGAATCTGGAGGAAGCGTTCCAGAAAAATTATTCACCTTCTCAATAAATTCAGTCCGTATATCACGCTTATGTATAGCCTCACTTTCCAATGCGTATGCACGAATATTTGCAATGTATTTTACATTGATCTTTGATAGATCAGCCCGCAGACTATCAACAGTACTATTCGACTGCAAACTAGCGACAGTATCTACAAAATTGCGTCGCATCCTATTTTCTCTACGATTTTCCTTATTACGAGAAGCTTTAACAATGTATTCGCTCTTCCTTGCGCTAATCGTATCAACAGCGATCTGAGCGAAACTTTTATCACTAAAGCAGAGCAATAAAAACAAAATCAATATATAATTAGATGGTTTCATTTAATATTCTTTAAATTAAAAACAAAGGATACTCAAGATGAATGTGTGCAATCAAATTCAAGTTCAACAAAAATAACTAAATATCTACGATTATAAGGAACTAGCAGAACCTTCAGACATCCTTAATCTGAAATAAAAGTTCCAACATTTTTATTTAGAGCTCGAATCGAAATAAATTCCTAAATTCATGTTATGTAGATTACTTTATCAAATTAAAATAAAGGCATTTCCAGAACAGATCTGACAATTGTATCTAGTAATAGGTGTATTACACAAATTGGTCACAGGCTTTTCCTAAAACTTGCGACCATAAAAAACTAAAAAGAAGCCAGAAAATAAGATTTAACTGTTGAACCCAGCGTAGATAGAATGTATATGCTTTTAAAGAATGCTTTCCATAAACGAATAGTTAATTTTTCATTATCGCATGTCTATCGATATACTTAAACCATATAACAGGAATGAATAAGGCATTTCTTACCGCTTTGATAGATCTAAAAAATTAACATAACAAAGTTAGTTTTTCAATTTCTTGAATTTCAAAAAAACAGCACCAACTTAATAAACATCAAAATCAAAGTATGTTTTTTGGTAAGGTTCATGAATTAGAGTAAAATGCCACCATTCTTTAGCATAGCCTTTAAAACCATGTTTCATCATGATGCTTTTCAACATTATTCTATTCTTTTTCTGCGTCGCATTAATTTCCTCAGTATCAAAATGGGATATTGGTCCAAAAAAATCAAAAGGACTTCCCATATCCAATTCCTTATGATCAATAAGAGTGACTATCGTTAGATCGATCGTACTACCTCGACTATGCCCCGATTTACTTGCGATATAACCTAATTTAAATAAATTTCTTTTATCTAGATTCGGATAGAATTCTCTTTTTGATAAAGTGTCATTAATTTGTAGAGCCCATCTTTTAAAATGCTGAACCGCTTTTTGTGGGCGATAAGCATCAAAAACTTTCAATGACATTCCCTGTGCATTTAACTCCTTCTCCACTTTTTTCAAAGCATTTGTCGCTGCAGTACTCCATATAAGGACAGGCGATTTATAACCGTCGATTTTCTTACCAACAAAATTATGTGAACTATAATAACGTAGATCAACATTTATTCCAGGTATGATATCTTTAACATAACTAAAACCTTTCGGTAATTTTTGCTGAGCAAAAATGGTGGTTTGACTAAAAATAAAGATAAAGAAAAGATAGCGATGCATTTTCATTGATAAGTTGTATGCTTGAAGTTAATAAAAATATAGGATACTACTTGAACAACCTGTCGAAATAAAAGAGAATAAAAAAAGCCAGTACTTATGTACTGGCTTGGGGTAAATGATGGGGCTCGAACCCACGACCCTCGGTACCACAAACCGATGCTCTAACCAACTGAGCTACATCTACCGTGTTTGTTGCTACAAAAGTAGAACAATTATTGGTATTTAGAAACTGTTTTTAATCTTTTTTTACAATAAATTTTTACTTCGTTCATAATTAAGAATTTAATTTTCACAAATATCGACTTCAGCCCTATTCATCAAGCATATCGGCAATAAATACAAAATATAAAACCGCACTTGTTAAATAAAAAACAAACAAATTCGCTTTAGAAATTACGTGTGGACAAAAAAACGTAACGCAAAAATATCTACTCTTTGCTAAAACATATTTTTTGTAATCACCATTTCCTATATTTGACTTTTATCAAATTCAATCAATGGCACTTTGATAAAGATGATCGTACTCTGTCTTGTACTTCTGCAAAATCACTTTACGTTTCAGCTTTAATGTAGGAGTAAGTTCTCCCCCTTCAATTGTAAATTCATCTGCAATGATTATAGGTTTTTTGATCTGCTCCCAATTACCAAAATGTTGGTTAGCCATACGCACTTCTTGATTTATTTTTTTAATAACCTGATCTTGCTTCAGAAAATCTGCCTTAGATAATTTTAGAAGATTAGGATTTTCAGATTTGGCCCAGTCAATTAAATGTCCATAATCAGGAACTATAAAAGCAGAAGCAAATTTCATCCCATCACCAACCACCATCGCCTGTTCAATAAACTTAGACTCTACTAATTTTTTTTCAATAGGCTGAGGAGTCACATATTTGCCTCCTGAGATCTTAAATAATTCTTTTTTTCGATCAATAATTTTTAAAAATAGACCGTCCTCCCAAACTCCGATATCACCTGTATGCAACCACCCATCAATAATCGTCTTACTCGTTTCTTCCGAATTTTTATAGTATCCCATCATGATATTTGGCCCCTTCACTAAAACCTCACCATCACTGGCCAATTTTATCTGAACATCCTTTACCGCAAGTCCAACAGTACCTACACGAGTGCCTCTTAAATAATGATTAACAGATATAAGTGGAGATGCTTCAGTCATCCCATATCCCTCATAAATAGGAATACCTGCAGCTAAAAAAACACGTGTCAACTTACTTTGCAAAGAAGCACTGCCAGAAGCAACTGTCTGTAAAGAACCTCCAAGTCCCTCATACCATTTATTTAATACCAGTTTCCTAGCTAGGTTTAATTTAACATCATATGCAAAACTTCTTTTTTGAGGATCGGGATCATAATTTTCCCCTACCGATACAGCCCAATCAAATATTTTACGTTTAAGACCATGCAGGTCATGTCCCTTCTTAATGATCTTTTCATATACTTTTTCCAAAATGCGAGGGACAGCAGTCATTATGTTAGGTTTTACCTCTATTAGATTTTGACCGATCTTATCAAAAGACTCTGCAATGTAAACGGTTATACCGATATAAAAATAAGTGTATATAACCATCCTTTCATAAGCATGACAAGGAGGTAAAAATGTTAGTCCGCGATCATAAGCCTTACATGGGGTAATCTCTCGGGCCGATCGAACATTTGCTATGATATTATCATGTGACAACATCACACCTTTAGGCTTTCCTGTAGTTCCTGAAGTATAAATCAAAGTTGCAAGATCATCAGATTTTACTGCATTTTTCAGTTTTTGAAGATGCCCATCCTCAATATGACTTCCTATTTGAACAATCTCTTTCCAATTCCGTACCTCATCATGCGAACTCATACAGAAAATATACTTGAGCGTATAGATGGAATTTTTAATATTAACAATTCTTTGATAAAGACTCCTTGTACTAACTATAGCAACCCGAATCTCGGCATCATTAAAAATATATTGATAATCAGCATCCGTAATATTTGGATAAATAGCAACAACTACAGCTCCAATTTGTTGAATTGCAAAATCAACAATATGCCACTGCACACTACTTTCGGCGATTAAACCAACTTTTTCATTAGGCTTGACCCCCAATTCTATTAATCCTTTTGATAGCGCATTAACCTGACCAATAAACTCATCAGTCTTTAGATCAGTCCAGTCTCCATTTATTTTACTGGAGAACATGGCTAGACCGGGATATAATCCTAACTGCCGTTCAGCTAAATCAAATATTCTTAATTTTTCTTCCATTTCAATCCTTAAAAAAATCCACCTTGAGAGTAAGGTCATCTCTTAAACAAAATGCTAAGAGAATAAGTTTACAAAACTAACCAATTGTCAATAGAAAATAATTCAAAATATGAGTCCCAATAAAAGAATCCAAATATTTAAGATCAATTGAATTTATTCTGTAAACAAAAAAGGCCTTGAGTTATTTCCCAAAGCCCTTTTTGAAGGTTATAAATATTTATTTTTTAGACCAACTTTTAAAAAACTGCATGACCTTATTTTTGTCATAGCCTTTACCAGATTCTAAACTACCACTTTCCTGAATTTTAAGGACTTCACCTGTACTATTCATGACAATAAAAAAAGGATATCCTAATTTTAACGAATCAGGTACATACTTTTTAAATATGGCCTCATTTTTATTCTCTTTGGAATAATTAAGATGGTAGTATAGATAGTTATGACGGAGATAATCATTAATCTCAGCAGTTTTATGAATATAATCATTAAATCTCAAACACCAAATACACCAATTACCTCCCGCTTGAATAATAATATTTTTATCCTCTTTATTAGCCTGAGCTATTAGTTTATCTAAATCCTCTTGTGCATTAGCTTCAGGATGATAAGGATATGATAAAGTATCTTTTTCTCCTACAGGCTTCGTTTGTGCAATAATCTGCTGAAAAGTAAAAAAAACAAAGCATAACGTGAAAACTCTTATAATCTTGCGCATACAATTCTATTCAAATGTAAAATCAAATTTAAGGAAAGTAAAGCTTAAAACAAACCTGCATTCATGAGTTTTTATACATTCAACGACGATTCAAGCTCCATACTATAAAAATACTCCACCTGTTCAACCATGAGTTTACTTCCTATAACTACAGGAACACGCTGATGTAATTCAGTAGGCTGAATATCCAAAATCCGTTCACTGCCAGTAGTAGCTTTGCCTCCTGCCTGCTCAACAATAAAAGCCATAGGGTTACATTCATACATCAAACGCAACTTTCCTGTAGGAAAAGATAATGTTTCAGGGTATATAAAAACACCTCCACGAATCAAATTACGATGTATATCAGCAACCATTGACCCGATGTAGCGGGAAGTATAAGGACGTTTTGAAGCCGAATCTTCAATTTGGCAATATTTAATATAGTTCTTGACCGCTTGTGGAAATTTAATATAATTTCCTTCATTGATAGAATAAATCTGCCCACTTTCAGGAATTCTCATATTAGGATGAGATAAACAGAACTCTCCTATAGAAGGATCTAAAGTAAACCCATTCACACCATTTCCGGTAGTATATACAAGCATAGTTGACGAACCATAGATAATATATCCTGCCGCAACCTGCTTCCGCCCCTGTTGCAATAGTTCATCAGCCATCGAAACAGGTTCATTGTTCGCCCTTCTGTATATTGAAAAAATTGTTCCTACTGAAACATTCACATCGATATTAGAAGAACCATCTAGAGGATCAATACAAACCATGTACTTAGCATTCTTGGAAACAACATCATGCGACAAATCAATGCCCAATTCATGTTCCTCCGAAGCTAAATAACAACATTCTCCTCCCCGCTGTAGTGCGGAAGTAAATTGAACGTCAGCATAGACATCCAGTTTCTGTTGCACCTCGCCCTGTATATTCATATCCCCGCATGCACCCAGAAGATCAGCTAACCCCGCTTTATTAACTTCACGATTTACCACTTTTGCGGCGATAGCAATATCTCTTAACAATCGGGATAACTCTCCTTTTGCAAAAGGGAAATCAGCCTGTTTTTCAATAATAAATTGACCCAACGTTTTCATATATACACAATGATTTAGCCTTTACATTAGACGGTAGTAAAATAGGTATCTTGATATTTTTTGAAGTTATTCTCAAAAAGTGATTTTAGAGCCATGGCCTGCTCATCATAGGCATCATCATTGCCCCACAATTGCTTGGCTCCTAGAATCTGCTCTGGAACTTCTTGACAAAATGTGGGATACTTTAAATTAAAGATCGGATGCACTTCCATAGGATATTCCTCCAGTTCTCCTGATAATGCGGCCTGAATTAAACTACGCGTATAAGCGAGCTTGATGCGTCTACCCACACCAAAAGGTCCTCCGATCCAGCCAGTATTGACTAACCAAACCTTAGTATCTGGATTCTTTTTTAATCGATCTCTTAATAACTCAGCATACTCCATAGGATGTAATGGCATAAATGCCTGCCCGAAGCAAGCTGAAAATGTAGCCGTTGGTTTTGAAACACCCATCTCAGTACCAGCAACCTTTGCAGTATAGCCATTGATAAAATAATACATGGCCTGTTCTATAGTTAACTTTGATATTGGAGGCAAAACTCCAAAAGCATCCGCTGACAAGAAAAATATATTATTAGGTGCATCAACCAATTTAACATCTTTATAGGAAGAAATATAGGATAAAGGATAAGAAACACGCATATTCTCAGTAATACTTGCATCCTCAAAATTAGGAACAGCTGTACCCTCGTGAAATTTAATATTTTCCAAAAGTGATCCCGATTTTATAGCTCCGCAGATCTCCGGTTCTTGTTGCGGATTTAACCCTAAACACTTTGCGTAGCACCCACCCTCAAAATTAAACACACCATTGTCAGACCAGCCGTGTTCATCATCACCAACCAAATTACGATTCACATCCGCAGAAAGTGTCGTTTTACCCGTACCCGATAATCCAAAAAATAAAGCGGTATCTCCATCTTTACCAACATTTGCAGAACAATGCATGGACAAAACTCCATCCTCAACGGGCAATATAAAATTCAAAATCGAAAAAATACTTTTTTTAATTTCTCCAGTATAACCAGTCCCAATGACCAAGACAACACAACGACTAAAATCAATAACAACACAATTTGGAGCATTAAGACCCAACTCCTGAAAATTAGGAACTTGAAGATCCGAAGCTACAAGAACAGTCCAATTGACCTCAGTATATTCAATACCGTTTGTTTCAATAAACATATTGGAAGCAAACAGATCCTGAGTAGCTTTTGTGGAGACAACTAAAAGATGTTTCGATAAATCATCACTCGATACAACCTGACAATCTCTTACAAAAAGTTCCTTAGCCGATAGATACTCAGTAGTCAAATCATACAATTTATTAAATGCATCTGGAGTAATTGCTTGGTTAACTTCATTCCAAAAAACTCTGTTTTCAGTTATCTCATCCTTTACGAGATAACGATCCTTAGGAGATCTGCCCGTAAATTTACCGGTCAAAATATTCAAAGCCCCATTTTCAGCCAATGAAGCTTCTCCTTTTTGAATAGCATGTCCAATAAGAGCATTTCTATCCAATTGACAAAATACTTCCTTGGGCTGGTGAATACCCAAAGCAGCTAACTGTTTAATCTTTGATAAAGTCATACTTTTGTTTTAAAATATTGTTCAAATCTAGCTAAATATAACACATAGATACAAACAAAATTTAGCTTATTGTTGAAACTACACATTTACAATGCTTTGAAAATAAGAACATTATAACCACAAATTAATTTAAATATTATTTAAACAGCTAAAATTAAGATATAGATTTAAACATATTTTTGCTAAAAAAAAACAAATCGCAATTCAAAAATAAAGCCCTTGAAATTTAGAATAACAAGGGCTTTGTAAAAATGAATATATTTTAGACCTAAGATTTGACTACAATAGATTGTTTACTAAACAACTTGTATTTTAATATTTCTTCGGAGAGTTTTGAGATAGCATATCCAATAATAGTCACATCATCTATCCATCCCAACACCGGAATAACGTCTGGAATAGCATCTAATGGCGATATCACATATATTATAGTCGCAACGATAACGGATAAATTCCACTTATTCATTTTGTATTTTCCCGAAAATGTATCCTTACACATTGCTATCAACAATTGAAAATCTTCCTTTCGAACATCCAAATTTTTCGCCTTTTGTTCAGCTTCCTCTAAATCCGCCGACGTAATTTTATGTGTTTTAAATCTTTCAAATAGAGCCAGAGCCTTACCTAGAAATTGTTTCTTCATGTCCTTAAATTATAAAAACCACCCGTTAAGACTAAAATATAAGATCAAAGTTTAATCTCAACAATGGTGCAATGTATATTTACTTCAATATCTATTCCAATAAACTATTATATCTCAAAAACAATTAAATACGTTAAGACAGAAATAATCTTATTTATTATCAGTAGCTTTAGTAAGAATTATTATTCACTTAAACATAACTGTTATGGCAAAGGAACAAAATGCGGTAAAGAATGATAAAAAGAAAGCTGAAAAGACGCTAAAAGAAAAAAGAGCTGAGAAAAAAACAAAGAAAGCTAGTAAAAGCAAATCCGAATAAAATAAAATCCCCTTTACTTTTGTAAAGGGGATTTTATTTTATTCGGATACTAAAAATTAATTGAGATATTTCTTCATTGCCACCTTCAATCGTTCGTCATAACCATAGATATCAGGAAATTGTTGAATTTTATTATCCTCATCTAACCAAGTCGTGTAATAAGATAGGTAAACAGGGATGCCCTCTTTCATTTTCACCCATCTGGAATTATTAACTGAATCTTTGATTTCTGTTGCAATTTTTTCCGCCTCTTTCTCATTATTAACTAAAAAAGCAGCTAAACTGGTAGGATCTTCTACACGTACACATCCATGACTCAAAGCACGGTTACTCACCTTAAATTTCTGTTTAGCAGGAGTATCGTGAAGATAAATAGCATAAGGATTTGCAAAGATGAACTTTATATTCCCTAATGAATTATCAAATCCAGGGTTTTGCTTAAATTTAAAATTCTCTACCGAATCTGCCTGCCAATTTATTGTATAAGGATCAACGATTTGCCCCTTTAGATTATAAACCACCATATTCCGACTCTCAAGATAACCTGGATTAGCTCTTACACTATTTAACAGTTCCTTTTTCACAATACTTTTAGGTATATTCCATACAGGATTAACTTGCATTCTATCCAGTACACCGCGCATCATAGGAGTTTCGTGATTTTCCCCTGTTTTAGCAAAAGCTTTGTTTTCAGTCTCTCCCACACAAACATTCATCGTTTGTTCAACAGCCCCTGCTGTGATCATCTGAAGTTTCATTTCCGGAATATTCACGAAGACATATTTATCAGGAAAATCTTCCCCCATCCACCGCAACCGTTCCATGGTCATCAAAACTTTGACACGTTCTTCCTTATTAAGATCTCCTTCAAGCAACAGATGCTGAAATTTTCTATAAATCGAATTTGTAGGTTGAGCATGGTTCACAACCTCCGAAACATTTAAAGCACTATCCAACAAGTGCTTTGCCTTATCTAACGAATATCGTTTATGCCCGACAAAATACCTTCCGTAAAGTTTTTTAGGATTTACAATACCGTTTTCCAATACGTTCAAATAGGCAACCAAAGCATCTGAAGAAAGAACTTCCACTTTTGCCAACAATTGGTAAGCCTCATTTAAATCCGTTATTTGCTTACTTTTTAGCCGATTCAAAGCACGGCTAATTTCTACAGTATGAAAAATTGAGGGATCAATACCATGTTCTTCAGATCTTTCTAGATAGTACAATAAAGTATCTGTACCACCCGTAAACAACTGATTAGGTATCCAGGTAAAACCACGAGAGGAATCTGCTAATACACGCATCCATTTCGGGTTAAACAAACGAGAGTTATCACCTTTTAATTCTTTCTCAATAGCAGAGAAATATGCCGTACTATCAAAATCTTTAAATATCTCTTGATCAAATGACTTTGCTAAAATATCACCAAATGTGGGCGGATCTGTTTGACAAGATGAAAAAGAAAGTATAAACAAAAAATATACAAGCACTAAATTTCGCATAATATAATTAAGAAATTGCTCAAAAGCTCAAAGATAACAATGTTTCAAATGATATTGAAATTTGTTATTACAACTACCCTAATTGTCAAGGTCCCGCTACAACCTTATAAAACGAACAGAGCCTAAAATAATATAATTTTAGGCTCTATTAAAGGTTAAGAAAGACTTAAACTGTCTGTAGATACTGTGCAAAACAATACCCCTCTTCATTATCTTTTGTCCGAACTAACCACCACTGGTCATTAGCTTTACTAATCAATGTGATGATTTCATCCTTTGCAGCTTTTCCAACGATTGGCTGATCAGTACCAGGTCCTTTACGAATGTTCAGATTTGAACTATCAGTAATAACCCTGACCTCACTTCCTGGAACCTCAGTAGCTACTTCTACATCCATAACCACATCTCCTGTTGCAAAATTTGGGTCTATATTTCCATATATTTCCCATAATTTATTCTTAACATCTGCAGAAGGGGCAGTACCCCTAATTTGCAATACGCCATCCTGCTCGGCATAATTTAAATCATTAATACCAGATGATCTCGCAGTATCCAATAATACTTTATATTTTTCTTCTAAAGCCATGATATTCGTTTTTTGAATTAGTTATTTAGTGACAACCGCACTCAGATCAACTTTTTTGGGATGTAAATTATCCAAAGCTTGTTTTAGTGTTACTAACTTTGCTTTTTCAATAGTTCCAGTTACTGAAATAACTCCATCTTTAACAGTAGCCTGCACAGTTGGAAAATCTTTTGTAGCATCAACAATACCTTTAGCTAATGATTCATCCACAGTATTAACAGAAATCTCTGCCGGAGGAACAGCTTGCACGATAATATTATTCACAACAGACTTGATAGACTTATCAGCAGCTTTGACGTCAGTTTCAATCTGAGCCTTCTCTGCATCTGAAGATGCGAAACCTTCCAAAGTAACGACACCATCCTTAACCGATGTCGTTATACCTTGATGGCTAGTAATCACCGTTTCTACTTTAGCTTTTAAATCAGCATCAGAAACTTTAGATTTACAGGAAGGCATTGCAACAGCTAAAGTGCCCGCCATCATTAACATTGGGAATACTCTTTTTAACTCCATAATCACAGTTTTTTATTTTTTTTTAAAGCCTAAATCATCCAATATAGACACTTAAATCTAAACAATTATCAGAGTAAATAGTTTCGATCCCCAAACTAATTAATAGAAAGTAGACGTTGTTCTACATTATTGAAGACAAATGATTCCCCAACTTTCTTTCGTAAAAGCAACTTTCCGATTGGCGATTGATTAGATATTACAAACACCTTATCATGATCGATTTTCACAACACCAATGCTAATTGCAATAAAATAAATACCCAAATTTGTTTCCACTATACTTCCATTCTGTACAAAATCCAAATGATTAGGTTCAAGAAGCCCCGTTAATATTAATTCATCCTTTTTTGCTTCTGCCAACTGCATTTGACATCTCGCGATATCCTGTTGCATCATTTCGCGCGTAGTTTCATATTTATCACCCGCACTACTTTTAGTATCATCAGTACTTGCCTCGTGAGCCGATTTCAATGCCAGTTCTAAGTTTGCAATGCGATCCTCAACATGTAATTTACATGATGACATTAACGACGATCGTAATAAAGTATAATCCTTCTCCATGATTGCAAACTAGGGATAAAGATTTAAAGAAAAAAATCAAAATAAAAGTAACTAAAAAACAGGATGATACAGCTCACAATACATTAAAACAGCTTTAAATGCCAAAATAAATTTGGTATTGAGCTTAAAATTTGTACTTTTGTGACGGAGAGCTGGCAGAGTGGTCGAATGCGGCAGTCTTGAAAACTGTTGACTGTCATAGGTCCGGGGGTTCGAATCCCTCGCTCTCCGCTAAAACCTTCATCATTTGATGAAGGTTTTTTTATGCAATGACTTTTCATTTTAAATGCATAAAATAGCAATTTCAGATTAAAACAAAAAACCCATTTAGACATCATAATGACATCAAAATGGGTATTATTTATTTTAATTTCGTAATCAAATTTGCTTACAGAAGTGGCTATGCTTTCTTTGGAGGAAGATCAAAGGCAATAGCCTCATGTTCAAAATGACCATTGTGAGCACCATCGCAAAAAGGTTTATTTTTGGATAATCCACAACGACAAATCGAAAGTACTGTTCTTCCCTGCAAACCATAAGTGTCACCATTTCTATCAACGATTTCAAAATCGCCTTCAATTTTTACTGATCCGTTATTATTAATTGTAAGTTTCGTCTTCGACATATCTATTTTATTAATGTGTTTTCTATACAAAACTAGAGATAATGAACTAACTTTACGCAATCTCACTTCTATTTAGAAGCGTTCCGTTTAACGAAATTGAATTCTCTAAAAAACAACAAATACAAGCAAGCTAATAAAAACAGATTACTAGAATATCATCCCCCTTTTAGGTGAAAAAAATATTCCTAAAATATAATCTCTTAAAACTCCCAATCTCAAATAAAAATCTTGATCCTCGTAATGGATTGGCAGCAAATTTGTAAACTTTGTAAACAAAGCTTACTGAGGGTACAAAAAGAGCGCATAAAAAACAATAAACAGTAGGTAAAGAATTAAATAACGGTATAACTGATTTTTTAAAAGGGAAATAGGTCTATGAATTCTATTTGAGCATTGTTCGTAAAACTTTCGGGACTTGAACGTATATGATTCAACATTTGCTCGAGATGCTTTTGACTATAGTTTAGCTCCCTACCTAAACAAAGTTGAATATACAGCGAAGAAATAACAAATTATTTCCAAAACACTGCCCTAGGAATATACTATCTTTAACGAGTCAATGTCAAATGGTGTCTGCACTTTCACGGACAAGTACGGAGTTTCACGGACTAGTACGGACTTTGAGATCATCATCGTAACAATTATTTGTTTATTGAAACATAGTTTCAAGTGGTGGTAGTAAAACTACTGAAAATTGTAATTGAATATTATTTATATACGCAATAAAAAAGAGGGCATAAATAATCATATTTAAACCCTCTCCTTGACGAAAACTATTAAAAGTTATATTTGATCACTAAATAATACCGTGTAATGATCCCCCCTTTGCTCCCATTGCGTCTACTCTTTTTTCAACAGCAGGATCTTTAATTAAGTCAGGAGCATGGTGCGGCTTACGTCTTGCATCGATAATAACCGGTCCATAACAACCCCAATGTTTATATTTTGTAAAGCTATTGACACCATAAATATCATATGCTGGATTCGATCTTGTAAAGGTTACCCATACAAAATTGTTTTCATTTGCAGCAGTAAAAGATGCGTCATCAGCTAAAACAACCATCTGTATCCCCGTAAAATCAACGTCTTTCATTCCATCACACCAATCCTTCAAAATCACTTCCTCTTGCTCATAAGATGTAAATGCAGCACCATCGACAACAAGGATACCCGGCATCGCCATCTTAACATGATTGAAAGGACGAGGAACCGATAATCCCAAAGGAATTTCATTACTCAATATTCTTTTCTTTGAACCTGCGGCTGCAAAAATAACTTTAGAGCCGGCATTAAGTCCATCACCAGAATAATCGAGAGTATCTATAGTCGTATTAGTATGAAAATGTAAATCTCTTGAAAGATCGATTCTTTCTAACATATGACGCAAAAAACCTGCAACATCATAAATATTAAGATCAGGATCATCTTCAATCGCTGCAATAAATAAGTACTTCGCTAAACTCAGTTGATTTTTACCCAATGCCTGGCTGGCTATCGTCAAGATCTCCTGCGGTCTATCCACTTTTTGATACGGCGTGTAGCTTTCTCTTCCTATAGCAAACAATAAAGGATGCACACCAGCGGCATCAACAGCATGAACAGCCTGCAGACCATTAATTTCCTTAGGAATTGCGGCACCTGTAATTTCGTGAATCAAATTACCAAAACTTGTATCTTCCTGTGGAGGGCGACCAACAACGGTAAAAGACCAAATCGGATCTTTTTTATGATACACATTATGAACTTTCATTAAAGGAAAAGGATGGGTTAAACTATAATAACCGATATGATCACCAAAAGGACCTTCAGGCTTATTTTCATTAGGATACACAGTTCCTGTTATCACAAAATCAGCATCTGCTGAAATACAAAATCCCTCATGATCATAAAAATAACGAAATCGACGATTTCCTAGAGCCCCGGCAAAAATCATTTCTGACAACCCTTCAGGTAAGGGCATTACTGCTGAGAGAGGATGTGAAGGTGGCCCTCCGATAAAAATACTAACTTTCAAAGGTTTCCCTAATTGATTTGCTTTTTGTTGATGAATACCAATACCTCTATGTAATTGATAATGAAGTCCTATTTCTTTATCTTGAATATAATCATTACCAGAGAGTTGTATACGATACATCCCTAGATTTGCCTGCATGATACCCGGCTTAGTAATATCCTCGGTATAAACTTGAGGCATGGTTACAAATGCACCACCGTCCATAGGCCAATTTACTACTTGAGGCAACTTGCTAATTTCAGTTTTACCATACAAAATAGAGGCATTGGATTTCTTTTTCCAAGGAAGAGCTCCTAATGCGACAGCCGAAGAGCTTAAATATTTAAACGGATTTTTTAAAACTGCGGTAGGGTCCATCTTGACATCAACCAGCTTTTTAATATGATCTAATGTATCCCTAAACATAAATTTAGAACGGTCTAAAGTCCCAAATAAATTAGAAACTGCTGGAAAATCTGTGCCTTTTATATTTTCAAAATACAAAGCCGGTCCCTCTGCGTCGAAAACACGCATGTGAATGGCTGCCATTTCTAAATAAGGATCTACCTCTTCCTTAATTCGGATCAAATGTCCATGTTGCTCTAAATCGCTAACACACTCCGCTAAACTTCTATATCCCATATAGCTCCATTCTATTGTTCTATTACAAAATTAACAGAATAATTGGGAGGAAAAAGTTTTAAAAATACTTACCTTGATTTATTGATCAAGCAAAAAGCAACGATTAATTGTGGTAAAAGTGAAGTGCACTTTTCTAGACCAGCTGGTATTATCAACTTCAGCTTCATATTTCATCACTCTCCTAAATTCATCAAAATTCTCTTCATGAATTCGATAAAAACGAGTGTAAACCAATTTTACCAACCATTTCTTGATGGAAAATGTTTTATACTCACGATCAGGATGGTAAACTTCCATGTATTGATTAAAAAGCTGTTTATAGTTTAAAGACTCCTCCCCGCCCAAATAAATTACCTCACCAATAAAATTATCTTCCCAGGGAATTGTCCTAATCCAACGATAAACATCCAATAGTGGGATAGGCTTAAATTTTAAATCGCCGATAAGTTTCCAGTAAGGAATAAATTTACTCTTGGCCAAGCGACCGAAAATATCACTAATAATAGTGCCCTTCCCTACTGCACTACATTTAAGGACAACCGTATACTTAACTCGATGTTCCTCAAATAAACTCTGAATGGCATCAATATAGAACGAATCCATCAACTGTGCAACATACACAATTCTATTGCACATGTTTTCCTTGCAAACTTGAATAAAATTTCGAAGTGAAATAAGCTCCATTTGCATATTTAATTGGTCATTCAAACCCGGAACCTGAGTAAAATAAATCCCTAACTGCAAATTTCCTAAAGAGAAATTTTTACTCAAAGTATTTGTTTTAAATAAATCAATTTCAATTAAATCTGCTGTTACAGGTTCATTTAATCGTTTATTAAAAAGTTCCAAATTACGAACCAATCCAGTGACTTTAAATTCCTCAGAATTTAGATGACTGACAGCCCTTCTACCCAAATACGTGTTTAAACCTGTAATTAATACTTCCATGAATGAACCATTCAAATTTCTTTAATTAGAGATTAAACAAATAAAAAACACTAAGGTTTAATCACCACCATTTTTTTACACTTACAATTATTGTCCTTTTATTGTCAATATGTAAATAATGTCCATAAAACAAACAATAACCTTATATATTTGTACTTCCTATAAGCTTTTTCGAGGAAAATAATACAAAAAAATTATATCTGTATGGAAAAAAGGGCCGCGTTGATCTGGTTTAGAAATGATTTGAGGCTTCATGACAATGAAGTGTTTTTAGAAGCATCCTCAAAAAGTTCCTTTATCATCCCTATCTTTTGTTTTGATCCCAGATATTATGCTAAAAACCAATACGACTTCTTAAATACAAATGTTATAAGAGCTGCTTTCCAACTAGAAACAGTTAAAGCCCTGAAAGAAAAATTACAATCCTTAGGAAGTGATCTGATTACTTTTGTCGGCTATCCTGAAGATATTATTCCTCGCATTGCACAAAAATATGAGGTCGATGAAGTATATCATCATCGTGAAGTTGCTAACAGAGAAACTACAATATCCGAAAAAGTAGAAGAAGAACTCTGGAAAAGTAAAATTAATTTAAAGCATATCATCGGTCACACCCTCTACCATAAAGAAGATTTACCTTTTCCAATCCGTGATATTCCAAATTCATTTGCAACATTCAAAAAGAAAATAGAGCGGGAAAGTTTTGTAAGAAGATCAGCAGATTACCCTACTAATTTTGTAACAGCCCCTCATCTCGAGAAAACAGCTCTACCTACTTTGGAAGAGTTAGGTTATAGCAAAGAAGAAATACGACTTGTTAAAAACAAATTCATTGAAGGTGGAGAAGATCTAGCACTTGAAATGATGCAGGCTGTACTGGATGATCCTAGAGGGTCAGAACATGACTATACATTACTATCTCCTTTTATAGCACTGGGCTCATTATCGCCGATAAACCTGTATCATGAAATTAAGAAAAGGGAAAACGGTAAGAAAAATAAACGTTTTGACAAAATTATAGATATGTTACTCTGGAGAGACTATTTCAGATTCATGTTAAAAAAATATCCAAATGTTTTCTTTAAGGAGAAAGGATTTAAAAAAGAGCAAATAATGAGTAAAAATGATCAATTACTCTTTGATAAATGGAGATTTGGAGAAACAGAAAATGATTTTGTTAATCAAAGCATGATCTTACTCCAAAAAACAGGATACCTCCCTTACTTTGCGAGAATTATTGTATCGAGCTTTCTTGTGCAAGAATATAATATCAATTGGCTAAAAGGCGCATATTGGTTTGAACAAAATATATTCGACTACAGTCCCGCAACCAACTATGGCAATTGGTCGCATATAGCAGGGGTCGGCACAAGTGAAAAAGATAATACACCAATAGATTGGCAAAAGTTAATTAATACACATTATCCAAAAGGAATTCAAGAACCAGAGGATTATTGGGGTTAATAACAAAATGGCTTATTTGAATAATTAAATCGCAAATCATCATATAGAGTCAAATTTTTATTCACGATAAAAACAAGATTAAAAATGAAATTCGTTACTAAAATAATCAATCACAGTACCTAAAACTCTATTTTTATTCCTAACTTTGACACATTCATATTTTTTCAAATAGATGGACAAACTTACATATTTGAGTAACGCTGATTCGAGCTATATCGACGGCTTATATCAAGCGTACAAACAAGATCCAGAATCCGTAGATTTTGGATGGCAAAAATTTTTTGAAGGTTTTGACTTTGGTCAAAATGCTGGCGAAAGTGTTGGTGTTTCTGGAGATGCAACACCAGATCATGTTTTAAAAGAGATTAATGTCTTGAACATGATTAATGGCTACAGAGACCGTGGTCATTTATTTACGCAAACAAATCCGGTACGTGAACGTCGCAAATATTATCCTGGAAAAGAATTAGAGACATTTGGTCTTTCTGAAGCTGACATGAGCACAATCTTTAATGCTGGTGTAGAAGTTGGCTTAGGTCCTGCCAAATTAAAAGATATTAGACAATTAATTGAAGATACTTATTGTCGCTCAATTGGTGCAGAATTCAAATACATCCGTAACCCGGAAAAAATTAAATGGTTACAAGATCGTATGGAGGCTGATCGTAACAAGCCTACCTATTCTTTAGACATCAAAAAAAGAATCTTAGACAAATTAAACCATGCAGTTGCTTTTGAAAGTTTCTTAGGAACAAAATTCTTAGGTCAAAAACGTTTCTCTTTAGAAGGTGCAGAAAGCTTAATTCCAGCTTTAGATGCTGTTATCGAAAAAGGATCTGAATTAGGTATCCAAGAATTTGTAATCGGAATGGCTCACCGTGGCCGTTTAAATGTATTAACAAATATCATGGGTAAACCTTACAAAACTGTTTTTTCAGAATTTGAAGGTAAAACTTATGCCGAAGACCCTGAAATTAACTTTGGTGGTGACGTAAAATATCACTTAGGCTATTCAACAGATGTTAAAACAGATGATGGTAAAACAATCCATTTGAGTTTAGCTCCAAACCCTTCTCACTTAGAAACCGTAGATCCAATTGTTGAAGGTTTAGTTCGTTCAAAAATTGACATGAAATATGAAGGCGATTCATCTAAAATCGCTCCTATTGCTATTCATGGGGATGCTGCTATCGCTGGTCAAGGTGTTGTATATGAAGTAACACAGATGTCCAAATTGGATGGTTATAAAACAGGTGGTACAATCCACATTGTCATTAACAACCAAATTGGTTTCACAACAAATTATAAAGACGCCCGTTCTGGTACATACTGTACAGATGTTGCAAAAATTACTTCTTCACCTGTGTTCCACGTGAATGGTGATGATGCTGAAGCTTTAGTATATGCCATTAAATTGGCAGTGGAATACCGTCAAAAATATAAAACTGACGTTTTCATTGATTTATTATGTTACAGAAGATTTGGTCATAATGAGGCTGATGAACCTAAGTTTACGCAACCATTACTGTACAAATTGATCGAAAAACATCCGAATCCAAAGGAAGTTTATGCTAAAAAATTAATCGAAGAAGGTAGTATAGATGAAGCTTATTCTAAAAAAATAGAAAAAGACTTCAAAGCAATTCTACAAGAGAAATTAGAAGAATCAAAAGAAGTTGTTAACTTAACAGAAGAAACTCCAATGTTCTCAGGCGCTTGGAAAGGTCTTCGTCCTGCTAAAAAAGGTGAATCTTTCAAACCTGTAAAAACCAATGTATCGGATAAAACATTCTTACAGTTAGCAAAAGAAATTACAACACTTCCTAAAGATAAAAGCTTCTTCCGTAAAATCTCTCGCTTATTCGAAGATCGTGCAAAGATGATTGAAAAAGATTCTTACGATTGGGCAATGGGCGAATTAATGGCTTATGCTACATTATTAAATGAAGGAAGCCGCGTACGTATTTCTGGTCAAGATGTACAGCGTGGTACATTCTCTCACAGACATGCTGTATTAACATTAGAAAATTCAGAAGAAACTTACACACCATTAGCAAATATCAATGGTGGAGATAAATTCTCAATTTACAACTCCCTACTTTCTGAGTATGCAGTATTAGGTTTCGAATATGGTTATGCTTCAGCAAACCCACATGCATTAACAATTTGGGAAGCACAATTTGGAGATTTCTACAATGGTGCACAGATTATTGTGGATCAGTATTTATCATCTGCAGAAACGAAATGGAAACGTTCTAATGGTTTAGTAATGTTATTACCTCACGGTATGGAAGGGCAAGGTCCTGAGCACTCTTCGGCTCGTATCGAAAGATTCTTAGAGCTTTGTGCGGACGAAAACTTGATCTTAGCAAACTGTACAACACCTGCAAACTACTTCCATTTATTACGCCGTCAACAAGTTCGTGAATTCCGCAAACCATTAGTAGCGTTTACTCCAAAATCGTTGTTGCGCCATCCCAAAGTTGTTTCTTCATTGAAAGATTTCACGACCAGCACTTTCCAAGAGGTAATTGACGATGCAAATGTAAATGCAAAAGATGTAAAACGTGTGTTGTTCTGCTCTGGTAAAGTATACTTCGATTTATTAGAAAAACAAGAAGCTGATAAACGTAAAGATATTGCAATTGTGAGGTTAGAACAATTATTCCCTATTCCTGAGGAACAATTGAAAGCTATCCGTAAAAAATACAACAAAGCAAAAGAATTTATTTGGGTTCAAGAAGAAAACGAAAACATGGGAGCTTGGTCTTACTACTGTCGTAAACTAATGAATACTGAAATTGCATTCACTGGATTTGTAGCACGTAAGGAAAGCGGTAGTACTGCTACTGGTTATATGAAACAGCACGTAGCACAACAAGCTAGCATTTTAAATAAATCATTCGAATAAAAACAATTTTTATCCAATTGCGTCTTTTATCAAAAAGACGCAATTGTCTGTAAAGAACATTATATATGAGCTTAGAAATTAAAGTACCAACCGTAGGTGAATCCATTACTGAGGTAACCTTGTCACAATGGTTGAAACAAGATGGCGATTACGTCGAAATGGACGAAAACATCGCTGAATTGGAATCTGATAAAGCAACTTTTGAATTACCAGCAGAAAAAGCAGGTATTTTAAGAATCATTGCTCAAGAAGGTGATACTTTAGAAATTGGTGCTGTAGTATGTACTATCGAAGAAGGTGGTTCTCCTGCTGGTGATGCAAAACCTGCAGCTGCTGTTTCTGAAGAAAAAGCTAGCACTCCTGCTGCAACAGCTAATGTTGCTGATGAGAATCCTGATTCTTATGCTGCTGGAACTGCTTCTCCTGCTGCCGCTAAAATTTTAAGAGAAAAAGGAATTGATCCTGCTACTATTAAGGGTACAGGTAAAGAAGGCCGTATTACAAAAGAAGATGCTGAAAAAGCACAAGTAGCTCCTAAAGCAGCTGCTCCTGCTAAAGAAGCACCAAAGGCTACTGCTCCAGTTGCTGTAGCTGGTTCACGTAACGAACGTCGTGAGAAAATGACTTCATTGCGTAAAACAATTGCGAAACGCTTAGTTTCTGTTAAAAATGAAACAGCAATGTTAACAACTTTCAATGAAGTTAACATGCAACCGATCATGGATCTACGTGCTAAATACAAAGATACCTTCAAAGAAAAGCATGGTGTAGGTCTAGGCTTCATGTCATTCTTCACTAAGGCTGTTACAACAGCATTAAAAGAATGGCCTGCAGTAAACGCTAGAATTGAAGAAAATGAATTAGTATATTCCGATTTTGCAGATATTTCAATCGCAGTTTCTGCTCCGAAAGGATTAGTAGTTCCTGTTCTTAGAAACGCAGAGTCAATGTCATTACATGAAATCGAAAAAGGAATTGGCGCATTAGCTGTAAAAGCACGTGACAACAAATTAACGATCGACGAAATGACTGGTGGTACATTTACAATTACGAACGGTGGTGTATTTGGTTCAATGATGTCAACTCCGATTATCAATGCTCCACAATCTGCTATCCTAGGTATGCACAACATCATCCAACGTCCAGTTGCAGAGAATGGTCAAGTCGTTATCCGTCCAATGATGTATATCGCACTTTCATATGATCACCGCGTGATTGATGGTCGTGAGTCTGTAAGCTTCTTAGTACGTGTAAAACAGTTATTAGAAGATCCTGCTCGTTTGTTATTAGAAGTTTAATAACAAATAAAAGCTATTAAATAGAAAATCCCGATGAGAATTATTCTCCTCGGGATTTTTTTATTTAATAAAACTTAAACCCTTAACTTAATAGTGTTCTAATTTATTTATGCTCTCGCCCGCAAAGCCAAGGCGTACAATTTCATTTGTTTCACCATGGATAGCAATCCATTGGCACGAGTCGGCGAAAGATGTTCATGAAGACCGATCTGATTAATAAAATATAAATCAGCATCCACAATTTCTTTTGCTGTATGACCAGACAAAACCTTTACCATCAAACTCACCAAGCCTTTTGTAATGATTGCATCACTATCAGCAGTGAAATACACTTTTCCATCTTTCACTTCAGGAAATAACCAAACTTTCGATTGGCATCCTTTAATGATGTAATCATCTTTTTTATGTTCTTCACTTATTAATGGAACTTCCTTTCCTAATTGAATGATATATTCATATTTTTCCATCCAATCTGTAAAAAAAGAAAAATCCTCAATTAACTCATCTTGTATTTCGTTAATAGTCATTACTATTTATATTTTTTTAAACTAACATATTTGCAGCCCTCTTTAGACCTGCAACTAAAGTATCCACCTCTTGTTTCGTATTGTACAAGGCAAATGAAGCCCTTATTGTACCTGGAATACCGAATTTGTCCATAACCGGCTGTGCACAATGATGCCCTGTACGAACTGCAATTCCTAACTTATCTAAAATAACCCCAACATCATAAGGGTGAGTACCATCAATCAGAAAAGAGATTACCGAACTCTTGTGAGCCGCTGTACCAATAAAACGGATTCCTGGTACAGTTTCCAATTGCTCTTGTGCGTAAGTCAATAATTCTTCCTCATAAGAAGCAATCTCATCAATACCGATAGCATTAATGTACTCGATAGCAGCATTTAAACAAATACCTGCTTCAATATTTGGTGTCCCCGCCTCAAACTTAAATGGTAATTCATTATACGTTGTCTTCTCAAAAGTCACTTCTTTAATCATATCTCCCCCACCCTGGTAAGGAGGGATAGCATTCAAAGCATCCTCTTTTCCATATAAAACTCCAATACCCGTAGGGCCATACATTTTATGTCCAGAAAAAGCAAGAAAATCGACATCTAGATCTTGTACATCAATTTTTATATGTTGAATAGCTTGAGCTGCATCTAATAAAACAGGAACATGATGTTCATGTGCTATAGCAATCATCTCTTTAATAGGATTGATCGTACCTAATGAATTTGAAACATAAGTAAAAGAAGCAATCTTAGTTTTTTCAGAGAACAACCCTTTATAAGCTTCGATATCCAGTTCCCCCTGCTCATTCATAGGAATAACTTTTAAAATAGCACCTTTCTCTTCACAGATCATCTGCCAAGGAACTATGTTCGAATGATGCTCCATTGCAGAAATAATGATCTCATCACCAGAACCAATATTCGCTTTACCAAAACAAGTCGCAATTATATTAATACTATGGGTAGTACCTGTAGTGATAATGATTTCATGCTCATGCTTAGCATTTATAAAAGACTGAATATTCCTTCTAGTCACTTCAAAAGCGTCCGTGGAAATTTGACTTAAATAATGAACTCCTCGGTGAACATTACTATTCATATCTGAATAATAATGAGTTATTGCATCAATAACAGACTGCGGCTTTTGAGTCGTCGCTCCATTATCTAAATAAACTAAAGGCTTTCCATTGACTTCCCTTTTAAGTATTGGAAAGTCTGCTCTTATCTTACTTACATCGAAATCTTTCAATTTGTTTTGCTCCATGATATGAGCAAAGTTAACAGTATTTTAGCGAAAAAATGTCTTCGCTATCTACTTTTTAAATATAGCGATACATTTGTCCCAATTTTTTAATCCACCTCTATACTTGATTTTTATCACATAAACGTATAATCTTTTTTCTAATACAATCAATATTGAACCTATTTAATTATCTTTGTATTGATATGCAAGAATTACCTCTAAATTTACCCGAAGGCTCACGAAAAGAAGTTATGAGCTATTTGGAACCGTTCATGCTTAACGAGATGAGCGATTATTTAAAGCCTGTAGACGAAATGTGGCAACCTGCAGATTTTCTACCAGATGCTTCTAGAGATACATTTTTTGAAGAAATTAGAGATTTACAAGAGAGTGCAAGAGAACTTCCATATGATTTAGTTGCTGTATTAGTTGGTGATACGATTACAGAAGAAGCGTTACCTACATACGAATCGTGGTTAACCATGGTTGAGGATGTAGAGAAAAATGAACAAGGTGGCTGGATGAGATGGGTACGTGCTTGGACTGCTGAAGAAAATCGTCATGGTGACCTTCTGAACAAGTATCTATATTTATCAGGAAGAATTGATATGCGTCAATTCGAGATCTCAACACAATATTTAATAAAAGATGGTTTTGATATTGGTACCGGGGCAGACCCTTACCGTAACTTTATTTACACATCTTTCCAAGAATTAGCAACCAATGTTTCTCACCGCCGCGTCGCAGGTCTCTCCAAAAAGAGCGGTGATAAATTATTAGCAAAAATGTGCGGTGTTATTGCTTCAGATGAAGCACGTCATGCAAAAGCATATATGTCATTTATATCACATGCATTAGTCGTTGACCCTAGTGAAGTAATGATTGCTTTTGAAGATATGATGCGTAAGAAAATTGTTATGCCTGCTCAATTCTTAAGAGAGTCTGGAGAACCACAAGGGGAAGCATTTGCGCACTTTTCTGATGCAGCACAACGTCTCAATATCTATACAGCAATTGATTATGTTGATATATTAAAAGAATTAAATGCTGATTGGAAAATCGATCAAGTGACCGGTTTAAATGAAAAAGGAGAAAAAGCGAGAGATTATCTAATGAGACTACCAGATCGCTTACTTAGATTAGCAGACAGAATGAAGGTTCCAGAAACGGAATATAAGTTTAAATGGATCTACGATCAGAAATAATAAAAAAGCTCGATAATTAATTATCGAGCTTTTTTATTATTTCACAAAATTATGGAGAAGTGGATTATTTCACTCCCCCCATTAATTTCTTCACCAATGGTGATAAAGCAATTAAAACCACCCCGGCTATTAAAGAATAAACACCCAGTTGCTTATAACTATCCGTATAAGTGATTAATTTATCCGCCAAAGAATCACCTTCTCGAGCTTCAGCCATACTAGCTCCTATTAAACCCGCTACATATTGACCATAAGCACTTGCTAAAAACCACATCCCCATCATAATGCCCTGCAGCTTCCCTGGCGACAGTTTAGTCATAATAGACAAACCAATAGGCGATAAACATAATTCACCAACAGTGATCACTAAAAGCGCTAAAGTAAAGATATCTAAAGATGCGATTCCATCCTGCGCAAAAAATTTAGTTCCAAATAATACGTAATAACCTAAACCTAGAAAAATAAATCCTAAACCAAATTTAATAATGGTATTCGGTTCCATCTTTCTTTTTGACAGCCAAATCCATAATAGTCCAAAAATTGGAGCCAAAATAATAATGAAAAATGCTCCTCCCGAATTATTAACGCCATTAGGATCTAAATGAAATAATCCACCTAACATGGAGTCATTCAAATTCTTCGCTGCAAAAATGCTCAATGAACCACCACTCTGTTCGTAAATTCCCCAAAAAATGATAGAAAATAAAATAAAGACCAAAGCAGCAATCAATTTATTTCTTTCGACCTTATTCAGTTTTGTCATTTCATAGAACAAGTATATCAATGTCAATGGACCGATTAGGTACATAAAAATATCCGTATACTCCGTTTTAGAAACCATCACCTGCACTAACGGTATTAATAATAAAGTCGCTAGATAAACAGCATATTCTGCCCACTTAGGTAATGCCTTAACTTTAACAATAGCATCTGGATGTCCTGGCTTTAAACCGATAGGTCCTAAGTGAAACTTGGTAAAATGAAAATTAATGAGACTGATCAGCATACCGATAGCAGCTAGACCAAAAGCAACATTCCACCGATGTGCTTCATCAATTACTGAAGCTAGCATATACCCCTTTCCAATTGCAACACAAATGTACCCACCTAGGAATGCACCTAAGTTAATCCCAGCATAGAATAATGAAAATCCCGCATCTCTTCGATTATCATCCGAGCGATATAATTCACCCACCATTGTTGAAATATTTGGCTTAAAAAAACCCGTCCCGATAATGATAAATGCTAATCCGAAGAAGAAAAATTGATGTGGATCTGTTGCTAATAATGCACTACCTACAATCATCAAAGTACCACCCCAAAAAAGGGATTTTCTAAATCCTAATATTTTATCAGCAAATAAACCACCGATAAAAGTAAAAGCATATACAAAAGCCTGAGTCGCTCCGTATTGCAAATTTGCTTCCTTTTCTGCAAAATTAAGCTGCGTGATCATAAAGAAAACCAGCATACCCCGCATACCGTAAAAGCAAAAGCGTTCCCACATTTCCGAGAAAAATAAACTCCAAATCTGCTTTGGATATTTTCCTTCAAAATGTTGAACCTGTTCTAATGTTTGTTGTCCTTGTTTTGACATTTCGATTATTATTAAAAAGAGCTTCCTTTTTAGGAAGCTCTATCAGATTTCATTATTTAACGCCGTGCATCAATTTTTTAATAATAGGATTAAATACCATTACTAACAAACCTGCTGCTGCTGGAATAGCAGTAAACAAAAAGAAGAAGTGACTTAAGGAGTATTCCTGCTGAATAGTCTCAACTTGTCCACCTAATACGGCGGCAACTTTTTGCGCAATCGCAATAGCTAAATACCAGATACCAAACATAAAAGCCAGCATACGGCCTGGTACAAGTTTCGAAACATAAGAAAGACCTACCGGAGAGATAAATAACTCACCCAAAGTGTGGAATAAATAAGTAAGAATTAGAAAAATCATGGAAATTTTAACACCCTCACCAATTCCCCATGAGCCTAAACCAATGACCAAAAATCCAATCGCTACTAAAATTAAACCGTAACCATATTTCATCGCGGCAGAAGGATTATACTTAGACTCCCATAGTTTAGAAACCGTTGAAGCTAAAGCAATAATAAAAAAGGAATTTAATGTTGAGAACCAAGAAACAGTAATCTCCGAAGCTTCTTTAGAAAACTCATTTTTCAACATCCAGATTGCTGCACCCCAAATAAGTACAAAACAAATAATCAAAATGATATTAGATAAAGCAATTTTATTCCATGTCGCTTTTGCTAACTTGATTAATACCCAAGATATAAGTCCCAAAGGAACAATCGTTAATAACGCATTTACAATATTAAAAGTAGTCAAAGCAGCACCAGTTAAACTTCTATCGATATAATCCCGAGCAACTATAACCAATGAAGTAGCTCCCTGCTCAAAACTCATAAAGAAGAATATTAAAAAGAATGCTAGAAATACCACAGCTATCATTCTATCCCTTACAACTTTATCATATCGTCCTATACGAGATGCAATTAAATAGATGAAAAGAACTAAAGCAATAAAGATCATCAGGTATTGACCTCTCAGGAATGGTAAGTCCAATGCACTAAACATATCTATAATACCATTTTTAGACAATGGATCATTAAAAGCATATAAAAATCCTATGATCGAGATAATAGCTATTAAGATGTAATCAAGAGAAGTAAAAGGATTTCTTTTGTCAGCATCTTCTAACAATTTATCTTCAGCACTTAAGTCTTTCGCTTTACCTAATATCCCTAGATTACCCATTAAAGGTTTAGCAAACACAAATTGTAATGTCCCTAAAAGCATAAAAATTCCGGCTAAACCAAATCCCCAGTGCCATCCTTGTGTTTCAGCAATATAACCACAAAGCATCATACCAAAAAATGCCCCTGCATTGACCCCCATATAAAAGATCGTGTAAGCGCCATCTTTCTTTTCAGGTAGATCTTTATACATTTCACCTAATATAGATGGCATATTAGGCTTAAAGAAACCTGTACCGATCACTAAACATGCTAAACCAATAAAAAACATCATCTGTGTATCAAATGCCATTGAAGCATGACCGATTGTCATGATGATAGATCCAATAATTACAGCTTTACGTGATCCAATATATTTGTCGGCAATAATACCACCCAAAATTGGAGTTAAATACAGCATCATCGCATATGTACCGTATAATGCTCCGGCTTGTTCTGCACTCCATGCCCAGCCTCCTTTTAGAACTGCAGCAGTCAAAAACTGGATCAACAATACCCGCATACCGTAGAACGAAAATCGTTCCCACATTTCGGTAAAGAATAGGACAAATAATCCCGATCGTTGTCCTAAAACATTTGATTTATAAAAATCAGAAGTCGTCCCTCCTGAAAATGAAGCCTTAGATGCTTGACTCATATCAATAATTTAAATCTATTTATGCGTATTAAAAAAATGTATTAACAGTCTACAAAGAAACAAAAAACAATCGCATTTTTTACTGAATAATTGTATTATCTCTATTATAAGGCATCATTTAAAAACAAAAAGAGACGTCTCTACCGAAACGCCTCTTCTAAATATTATATAATGAGCACAGATTAATTGATACCGTGCATCATTTTCTTTAACACTGGGTTTAGAATTAATAAAATTAAAGCTGTAGCTGCTGGAACAATGGCAAAAATCATAAAGAAGTATGACATAGAATGTTCAGCAGTAATTTTATCAATATATGATCCTAAGTAACCACCTATAAAATTAGCGATTGCAGATGCACAGAACCAAAATCCAAACAATAGACCTAATAATTTCTTAGGAGATAACTTACTTACATAAGATAGACCAACTGGCGATAAGCATAATTCTCCTGTAGAGTGAAAGAAATAAGCAATAATCAACCAGATCATACTCACAGTTGCAGTCTTAGCTCCTTGAGGTATTTCACTTGCGCCGTAAGCTAAAGCGGCAAAACCGACACCTACCAAAGCAAGTCCTAAAGCAAATTTCACTGGACCTGATGGATTCCAGACCTTTTCCCAAAACTTACTAAATGAATTTGCTAATGAAATGATAAAAAAAGCATTTAAGATTTGGAACCATGAAGCAGCTACTTCTGTTTCTGTAGCGCCAAATTCTCTAAAAACTTTCCATAAACCTAAACACCAGATAACTGCAAATGAAATTCCTGTAAATATAATAGTTAATGGGTATTGCTTATAGATACGTTTTGCTAATGCAAACAAGACAACACTAACAATAACCATTGGTGCAATGGTTAAAATGGTATCTATCCATTTAAAAGTAGTAGCTGTGTTTCCCGAAAGAACACGTTGTGTATAATCTTTAGCAAAAATAGACATTGATCCTCCTGCCTGCTCAAATGCTAAGAAGAAAACGATACTTGCAATCATTAATACCGCAATCACAATCAAACGGTCCCTTACCACATTTGGAGGAATCACTTCCTCAGGTTCTTCTTCGTGATTTTTTATCTTTTCATCATGAAAAGCTTTGGTAGCTTTTGGAGACTCACCAATGACACCAAAAATCTTCTGGGCAAAGTAGAATTGCAACATTCCAAAAAACATAAAAACACCAGCTAAACCAAATCCGTAGTGCCAGCCAACCTTCTCTCCAATATAACCACAAAGTAACATACCAAGAAAAGATCCCGCATTAATACCCATATAGAATATCGTGTATCCCGCATCTTTCTTAGCACTAGCATCTGGATAAAGATTTCCAACCATGGAGGAAATATTTGGTTTGAACATACCATTACCAAGAATCATTAAACCAAGGCCAACGTAAAAGAAATTTTGGTTTATCCCTTCAAAAGCCATAGATAAATGGCCCATGGTCATAATCAATGCACCAATTAAAATTGCTTTTTTAAATCCAGTCAACTTATCAGCTATCATTCCACCAATTAATGGTGTCAAATAAACCAAACCAGTATAAAGTCCATAAAGCTTCATGGCTTCCTCATTAC
Organism: Sphingobacterium kitahiroshimense; assembly: GCF_025961315.1. NCBI lineage: Bacteria > Pseudomonadati > Bacteroidota > Sphingobacteriia > Sphingobacteriales > Sphingobacteriaceae > Sphingobacterium > Sphingobacterium kitahiroshimense. The sequence continues at coordinate 2,396,417 of NZ_JAOQNK010000001.1, forward strand.
TCCATCCCCATCCTTCATCAGCAAGAGAACTGATTAAGAATAATGTCAGTAAAGCACGCATGCCATAATAACTAAAACGTTCCCACATTTCGGTAAAAAATAGGACAAATAATCCCGCAGGATGTCCAATTACCATCTTATCGTCCACACCTTGTTTTTTCAAATGGATAACAAGAGCTTCATCTCTTTCTTGATACATATAATATATTAATAGGGTTATCTAAGTTTAAAATTTTAGCAAATTAACAAAAAGTTATGGATTAATGAATACCGTGCATCATTTTCTTAATCCCCGAACTACACAAAACCAATATTAAGGCAAATATAAAAGAAACAACGGTAAACATACCAAAGAAATAAGACATAGAGTGTGTTGCCGTAATATCATCTATGTAAGAACCTATAAAACCTCCTATAAAATTGGCAATCGCATTTCCGCAATACCAGATACCAAATAGAAGACCAATGACTTTCTGAGGCGATAATTTACTTACATAAGAAAGACCAACTGGTGATAAACAGAGCTCTCCAACTGTCTGAAGAAAATAAGCCAATACCAACCAGATCATACTCACTGAAGCTGTTTTAGCCCCTTGAGGGATAGCTAAACTGCCATAGGCCAACGCTGCAAAACTTAAACCAACAATTGCTAAACCTAAAGCAAGCTTTATAGGCCCCGAAGGATTCCAAACTCTTTCCCAGATACGACTAAAAGAGGTCGCTAAAGTAATGATAAAAAACGAGTTTAGCATTGGAAACCAAGAGACAGTAACTTCAGAACTCAACGAATTGAATTCCCTAAATAATTTCCAACCGCAAAGTATCCAGATAATTAAAAATGAAAGTGCCGAACATATGACAATAAGTGGATACTTGGACCAGATCTTTTTTGCTAAAGCAAATAAAACGGCGGAAACGACGAGTATTGGAAATACCGTCAAAGCCGCATCGACCCATTTAAAAATAATCGCAGTATTTCCCTCGAGAACACGTTGAGTGTAATTCTTTGCAAAAATTGTCATTGATCCTCCAGCTTGCTCGAAAGCTAAATGAAAAATAATACTCGCAAACATAAAAATACCGATAACAATTAATCGGTCACGGGTTACATGTGCAGGTGTTTTTAACTCATTAGGATCATCTATTTCTTTTACCTGATCAACTTGTTGCAATTGGGGCGAATCGCCTATAATTCCAAATATCTTTTGAGCAAAATAAAATTGCAACATACCCAAGAACATGAAAACACCTGCTAAGCCAAAACCAAAGTGCCAACCAACTTTCTCCCCGATATAACCGCATAACATCATACCCAAAAATGCACCACCGTTGATACCCATATAAAAAATAGTGTAACCGGCATCTTTCTTACTACTAGAATCGGGATATAATTTTCCAACCATCGAAGCAATATTGGGTTTAAACATTCCATTACCTAAAATCATAAGTACTAATCCTAGAAAGAAAAAATTAGAATTTATTCCTTCCAACGCCATGGAAGCGTGACCTATGGTCATCGTTAAGGCACCAATTAAAATTGCATTTTTATATCCAAGCAGGCGATCAGCAATTACTCCTCCGATGAGCGGAGTTAAAAACACAAAACCAGTATAAAGACCATACAGCTTCATCGCTTCAGCATTCGTCCATCCCCATCCCCCACTTGAAATTTCACTAATTAAGAAAATTGTCAGCAAAGCGCGCATACCGTAATAACTGAAACGTTCCCACATTTCAGTAAAAAATAAAACAAATAAACCCGCTGGATGACCTTTTACTAAAATGTTTTCTACTTGCAGCTGATGCAAATGCTTGGCAAGAGCATCATCTTTTACCTGATTCATATTTTTGGTTTGTTTTAATATTTGTTTTTCTTTAAATAAGGAGTTGCAAAATACTAATTTAATTCAGTTGCCGTATGAACAATCGAATTTTTCATAAAACTGTTTTTGCCTTATCTTAAGCATTTAAAAGTCATACTTCAACACGCTAGCGACATGAGACAGGTACTAAATGGTCTTAAAGTAATACAATGACACGCAGTTTCTTCACAGCTTAGAAAAATAATCAATCCCACAGATAAGTCTAATAGAGATTTAAATTCAACAAAAAAAACCCTTTATTTATGCAAATGCATAAATAAAGGGTTTCAGCTATCTAAAAGTTTTGTACGCTATTATACTTAACTATTAAATTGTTGGACGTAAACGCTCCAATAATTTTTTTGAAGCAAAAATACCTGCTTCTTCACTGATATTGCTTCCTTCGTATTCGATACCGATATAACCTTTAAATTTAGCATCTTTTACTATTTTAAGCATGCGTGCGTAATCAATTTGAGTTTCATTACCATTTGCATCAAAATCATGTGTTTTAGCACTCACTCCTTTGGCATACGGCATTAGATCCTGAACACCTTGATAACGATCATACTCATAAAAATTACCCAAATCAGGTAAACTTCCACAATTCTTTTTACCTACAGTTTTTAAAGTATCTGCTAACCAATCGCCATGTGATGAAATACCACCATGATTTTCAACGATAACACTTATTTTCGATTTTTTACCATAATCAGCCAAAGTAGATAAACTTTCTACTACAGCTTTTTTAACTTCTTCTGGAGTACCTTTACCAGCGGCATTTACTCGTACTGCGTGACATCCCAAAAAGTTTGCCGCATCAATCCATTTATAGTGATTTTCAACAGCTTGTTTACGTTTAGTAGCATCTTCATCACCTAAATTACCCTCGCCATCGATCATAATTAAAACGTTACGAACACCATTGTCTTTAGCGCGATTATTAAGATCTTTCAAATACGTCATATCTTGTGCTTTATCCTTAAAAAAAGCATTCACGTATTCAACTCCATAAATTCCGAATTTTTTTGCCGCTAATTCAGGAAAATCGATATTTTTAAGATCTCCCTTAAATAATGTTTTGTGCAATGACCACTCAGCTAATGAAATATCGAACCAGTTTTTAGGTGCTGCCAGCAAATCTAAGCTCGGCATTAAGGCTACTCCGGCAGCCGTTAAACCCAAATTTTTGAGAAAATCTCTTCTTGAATTCATAATTATAGTATTTAGTTTAAGTTCTTTATTTTTAAATATTACCCCAACCAGCTGTTAAAACATCAACCAGGTGAATAGTTTTTATTGGCAATCGATATTGATCGATATATGCTTGTAACTGAAGTAAGCATGAGGCATCTGTCGAAATAATGTAATCAGCATGCATATCCATGGCATTTTTTACTTTTTGCTCTGCCATAGCAGAAGAGATTCCTTCAAATTTTACTGAAAATGTCCCACCAAAACCACAGCAAACTTCACTATCCTTTACTTCCACCATTTCTAGACCAAGGACTTTACTTAATAAATGCCGCGGTTCATCTTTGATTTTACACTCTCGTAATGCTGAACATGCATCATGATAAACAGCAATCCCCTCTAACTCAGCACCAAAATAATCCTTCTTAACGACATTTACTAAAAAATCAGAAATTTCAAATATATTTTTCTGTATCGAACGACAGTGTGACTGCTCAATAGAGCCCGTGAATAAATCATTGTAACTATGCTTCACCATTCCGGTACATGATGCAGATGGCGAAACTATATAATGATCTGCACTAAAATCTTTTAAAAATTTTTGCCCAACAACTGTTGCCTCATCCCAAAAACCGGCATTATAAGCAGGTTGACCACAACATGTTTGTTCTGCGTTATAAGTAACTTCACATCCTGCTTTCTCTAACAGTCGAATAGTATTAAAAGCCGTTTCCGGATACAACTGATCTATAAAGCAAGGAACAAAAAGTTCAACTTTCATATGTTAATATTCTAAAATTTAAATTTAGGATTTATTGAACCGCAACAGACGAGCGAGCAGTAACAATCCAATTACAAAAAATAAAGATAAGGATAATGCCGAATATCTAATATTATGTGTCATTTGTTCAATCAGCGCAAACGAAAACAAACCCACCACAATTGCTAATTTCTCTGTAACATCATAAAAAGAGAAAAAAGCCGTTGTATCCTGTATACCTTCAGGAACTAATTTAGAGAATGTCGATCTTGAAAGCGATTGAATTCCTCCCATTACCAGTCCAACCAAAGCTGCCAATATATAAAATTGAATTTCGGTTGTTAAAAAATAAGCAGAAATGCAGATACTGATCCAAATAACCACAACTAACATCAACACTCGAACATTTCCAATACGAGCTGAAATAGCCGACATAATAAATGCACCTGCAATTGCAACAAGTTGAATCAATAAAATAGTACCAATTAATTTAGTCGCGCCCAAATGCAATACCTTCTCTCCAAATGCCGATGCGACAATCATTAATGTCTGTACCCCTATACTGTAAAAGAAAAATGCGGGAAGAAATTTTTTGATCTCCTCTATCTGCTGAATATGCCCCCAAACTGAAGAAATTTCTGCTTTTACCTTGTTAATTAATGACGAACCCTCACCTTTTCGGGTAGCCGGAATGTTAGGAAGATATTTGAAAGGAATAAGAGAAAATCCCAACCACCAAATTCCAACCATTAAAAAGGAAACCCTTGCCGGTAAAGAAGGATCAGTAATACCAAACCAATCAGGTTTCAATACAATGATAAAACATAAAATCTGTAAGGTAACACAGCCCACATAACCATAGGAAAAACCTTGTGCACTCACCTTATCTTGCTGTTCCACAGAAGCGATAAGAGGAAGATAAGAATTGTTAAATAGAACACCGCCTATATACCCCATCGCGGCAATCACAAAACAGATAATACCAACTTCCAAAGTTTCCAGCTTAAAGAAAAAGAGTCCCATACATGCGACTGCTCCAGCAGTAGTAAAAAACTTCATAATTTGTTTCTTCTTGCCATTTGCATCTGCGTACGAAGAAATAAAAGGTAAAGTCAATGCCATGACCAAATAAGCAAATGCTAAAGCAAAATTTGATAATGCCGTATTAACAAATTCAAACCCAAAGAACTTAACCACATCACCATGTTCTTTTGTATTGGTGATTGTTGTATAGTAAACAGGAAAAATCGTTGATGTAATAACCAGATTGTAGGCCGAATTAGCCCAATCAAACATGGCCCAAGAACGAATTAATTTTTTATTATCTTTTTTAATAACAGACATACTGAAGGTTTAGTCGATAAAAATAATAATTAAGCAGTATAAACTGAAATATTAATAATTCTGCCTGATATAAGTCATGATATTAACCATTTCCTTTCTAATAATCGCGCTTCTTTCATCAATAAAATTATTATTTAAAAAAGAAAAAGCAAGTTTTTTTCCAGATCGGGTTATTAAGTATCCACTTTGACAGTAAACTGATGTAATGGTTCCTGTTTTAGCAAACACAAATGGAACACCACGGTCAGTACTGTATGAACGTCTTAATGTACCATCAACGCCACCTGTAGAAAAAAGTTTAAATCGTTGAGATTCATCTGGAAGCTTATTTTTTATAGCCACTAAAACATCAATCATGTTTTGTGGCGTTATCTTATTATAAGAAGAGAGCCCAGATCCATCATGTAATACAATTTCATCCGAGTAATATTTAAAATAATGCTCCTTCATCCAGTTGCGGACTAAATAAGTATCAAACATCTTAAATTTCTGTAGTGATATCATCATGAGAATTTGCTCAGCGAGGTAATTATCACTAGGTAACATCATTTCACGTAAAACATAACGGGTAGCATTAGAGTAAAGAGTTTTTACCTCAGTTGGTTTACTATATTCAATGATCTGAATAGATTTATTTAAAGTGTCTGATAATAATCTAATGGCTAAAGTATCCGAATATTTAAAAGGAATTTCGTTAACATAGTTGGAAGGTACCTTTTCCCGAGATTGTAAGAATTGATTTCCAATAAATGATCTACTTAATGTAAACTTACCTTTATCTAAAGAATGATCAATCGTTAACTTATCTTGGAAGAAGTCTGGAACAAGCTTCAGACCATTGTTCGAATTCTCTCTAAAAGTAACGACATTTCCATAAATTGGAAATGTTGCAATTTCGGGTTGATAATAAGAATCAAAATCATCCATTGTCCAACCTGCAGCAAAAAAACGATTCTGCATAGGAGTTGGAATAAAGAACAGCTTTTTTTCTGTCTTCTTTAAAAAGTTGTAGACAACATGTGAATCCATTTTACTGTGTAAAAAAGTCGGATCACCTGTTCCCCAAAATAAGAGCGAATCACCTTTTTCAACATACTGTAACCCAGGAATTGAATCACCAAGCATTTCTAGAGCTGTATAAAGCGTAAAAACCTTAGTATTAGAAGCCGGTGTAAAATGCTTGTGACCATTAATATCAACTACATAACGATTACTGTCTAAATCGTATAAGGAAAATCCAAAAAAATGATCATTAAGTATTTGAGATTGCTGCAATTTAGCGTAAACTTCACTAAACACCTGGGCATTAACATTATAAATATTAATAACTAAAATTAAAACAATAAATATTCTCTTAAAAAATTCCATCCCTGTAAAACTACGAAAATTGAGACATAATACGGATTTAACTTGTTTCCCTCATGGCCATAAATGAGCATGAGGGAAACAGCCAAACAATTATTATTTAACCTAAGTAAACATTCGCTTTCAATATAAAAACAAGCAGAAAGCTATTACACTAAAAAACATTGCTTAATTAATGATCAGCTACTTCAAACATTTCGTATGAGTATTAATGAAAACTTACAGACAATCAATAAATATAAAGTAAAAGGTCCTTATATTTGTTCTTAATGAATGTAAGCAATTTATTAGAAAAAGCCTTAAAATTTGAGTTCTTAACCAAAGAAGAAGGCATATATTTATATCATAATGCAGCCACAGCTGATCTAAGCTATGTTGCAAATGAATTACGTAAAATACAAGTACCTCATGGAAAGGTAACTTGGCAAATCGATCGTAATGTAAATACCACAAATGTTTGTATTGCAAACTGCAAATTCTGTAATTTCTTTCGCAGACCTGGCCATGAAGATAGTTACATCACAGATCTTGAAACATACAAACAGAAGATTGAGGAAACCTTTATGTACGGAGGAGATCAATTATTGTTACAGGGGGGACATCACCCGGATCTTGGTTTAGAATTTTATGCGACTATTTTTAAACAATTAAAGGAGCTCTATCCAACATTGAAACTCCATGCTTTAGGTCCTCCAGAAATTGCCCATGTTGCTAAACTAGAGAATCTATCTCATATTGAAGTATTAAAAGCCCTAAAGGAATCCGGATTAGATTCATTACCAGGAGCTGGTGCAGAAATCTTAAATGATCGTGTACGACGCCTTATATCAAAAGGGAAATGTGGCGGAAAAGAATGGTTAGATGTAATGCGTGCAGCACATCAAATTGATCTCCCAACCTCAGCAACAATGATGTTTGGTCATATCGAAACAATTGAAGAACGTTTCGAGCATCTGGTCTGGATTAGAGAAGTGCAAACTGAAAAGCCTGAAAACCACTTCGGTTTTGTAGCATTTATTCCTTGGCCATTTCAAGATGATGGTACTTTACTAAAAAGGCTCAGAGGCATTACAAATGACGTAACTGGGGAAGAATATATCCGTATGATTGCTTTAAGCAGAATCATGCTTCCAAATATTAAAAACATTCAAGCTTCTTGGTTGACCGTAGGTAAACGAACAGCTCAATTATGCCTACATGCCGGTGCTAATGATTTTGGTTCCATCATGATCGAGGAAAATGTAGTATCTGCTGCTGGAGCTCCGCATAGATTTACAGCAAAATCTATTCAACAAGCGATCAAAGAAGCTGGATTTGAACCCCAACTGAGAACGCAGCGTTATGAGTTCCGCGAGCTTCCTGAACATATGGTAGAACAAGTCATCAATTACTAAAATCAGTGAAGGATATTATTCGTAACATAGAAGCAATTATATATGCTTCGGAAGACGGCATTACGTCGCAAGATATCAAACATGTATTGCAAGAAGCTTTAGCGATCGAAATTTCAAAAGATGAATTGCAAAATTTAATAGATAAGATCATCATTAAGCATCAAAGCGAAGATGAAGTGTTGGAATTAAAAGTGATTAATAACAGCTACCAATTTTTGACAAAATCAACTTACCATGAAACGATCAATCAATTACAGTTGCATCGGGACAAGAAAAAGTTAAGTCAGGCGGCATTGGAAACTTTAGCAATCATTGCATATAGACAACCTATTACAAAGCTAGAAATCGAACAGATAAGAGGTGTGAGCTGTGACTACTCCGTTCAACGACTTTTAGAAAAAAAACTAATTCAGATTGCTGGGAAGTCAGATTCAATAGGAAAACCTCTGCTGTACAGCACAAGTGCTCAATTTATGAACCACTTCGGCATTAATGGTGTAAGAGACCTACCACAACTTAAAGATATCGTTTCTGTAGACAATGAAATTGGTGAGGTCGTCGAATAACGACATTAGTAATTTTGCTCCGCATTTACAAATCAACGAATAACACTAATAATCAGCCCTTTAGATTGATTATTTTTTTTCAAAAAAAGTTTAAAGTTCGAATTTTGTTATATAATTTTACATTATTAAATAAGCAAAAAAAAATATAATTTTATGAACACGGCAATGATGAAAAGTGAATCTATGAATGTAGAAGATGATAAATTTGGTTCATTTAATGGACCTGATGATGATTCTGATGATATCTTAGAAGATGACTTTAATTTAGAAGACATTGACTCTATTGGAGAATTTGACGATTTCGGAGACGAAGACGAATTTTAATCCAAATCAATCACAAAGATCTATAGAAAACAACTTACGTTGTCAGTCAAAAAGTAAGAAGGCTTGCAGATTAATATCTGCAAGCCTTTATTTTATTCATTCCCAAAATTGAATAAAACCTATTTCTTATGCAATTGCTCGTAAAGATCAATAACTTTCTTTTGCAACTCGATAACTTCAGTTTCACGGGATTGCAATTTTTTAGTTAATTCTGCCAATTCATTGATAGCTTCTTTATCCTCTTCCATATCGGAAGTTGATAAAAGCTGAACTACTGACAAATTAAATAATTTCGAAATTTGATTTAAGCGTGAAAGGTTAACATCTGTAATTCCTGTTTCAATTTTTGAAAAAGCTGGAATTGAGATATCTAATCTCTTTGCAACATCCTCTTGGCTCCACCCTTTTTGGTGTCTCAGTAGTCTAATTTTTTTTCCTAGTGCATTCATTTGGTAGATTTTTTTATTTACAAAACAAATATAAAATAAAAAATCTTTTATTCAAAGTGTTAAGGCAATTTTATTAATAATTCTTAAAAAAATGATCCGCCAGCTCGGTCAAATTAACCCCACTGTAATTGCCAGAACTCATCAGCAATAAATTATTGCCTTTTGATTTAAAATTCTCAAGGAAATCGTAGAGATCACCTAAATTCGTCACAATGTCCACGTCTGATCGATTGAACGCGTTTCGGATGTCTTCCAATAGATGTGTAGTACACTTATTTACCTCCTTAATTGATTCCATATTTATAAAAACAACCGGAAGATCCGCTTCATTCATCGTATCTTTATATTGACTGACAAATTTCTCATCCAAACTGTCATAAGCGTTTAATTCAATTATTGCAACCAACTTTTGACTTGGAAATTGCTCTTTAATAGCATGAATACTTGCTTTCAGTTTCTTAGGAGTATGAGCAAAATCCTGATAAACAACAGATCCCTCGAAACTTGCTACAAATTCCAGATAACGAATTGAACTCTTAAAAGTTTTTATGGCGTCAAAGAAATCCTCCTTCTTAATACCAAGCCACTCACAAACCGTATATGCCCCAGCAATGTTTGAAAGGTTATGCTTCCCAAATACCTGCAAAGGAATATCACCTTTTACGGACTTAATATATGTGGTACCTTTATTAATAGCATATTCAGGAATCTGATATCCATGCCGATTAATTTTACAAGATTTAGTATCTGTTATAATCTTTTGCAGATATTTATCTTCTTTGTTATAAATCAGAGTTCCCTTAGACTCTATCGTATTAATAAAGTCTTCAAACTGTTTTAAATAGTTATCGAAAGTTATTGTCGTGCTATATTCGTTCCAATTTATACCGCTAATCAAGGCAATATTTGGTTTATAAAACATAAACTTTGACTTATTACTCAAGCTAGAAGCTACATTTTCATCACCCTCGATTAATATAATTTTGTTTGTTTTTGTAATTTCGATCAAATTATCAAAACCTTCAAGTTGCGCTCCAACTAAATAATCAAAAGGTCTTTCAAGAGTTTTTAAAACATGCATGATCATACTCATGATCGTAGTCTTACCATAACTACCTGCTATGATCACCCTCGTTTTATCTTGAGAAAGTTCTTGAATAAATTCGGGAAATGAATAAATCTTTAACCCTAACTCCTGCGCTTTTATAAGCTCAGGGTTATTGATAAGTGCATGAGCTCCTAAAATTACAGCATCAATATCATCGGTAATTTTTTCGTCAAACCACCCTAGTTGCTCAGGCAATAAACCTGCATCAATGAGATGACTACGGGAAGGTTCCACAATCTGATCATCAGACCCAGAGACCTGATGCCCCTGCCTTTCCAAAGAAATAGCAAGGTTATGCATGATACTTCCTCCTATCGCAATAAAATGTATGCGCATATTATTATTTTACTTTCACGAACTTAGCCGAGCACCAGTTGTCCATTACTTTATTGGAAACAAACTCAAAACCTATAGCTTCTGCACTCGTTCTCAAAATTGATAAATCTTCCCCATCAAAAAAACCACTAATATACAACTCTCCGTTTAATCGAAGAGACTTGCTATACTGCGGAAATTGTTCTAACAATATATTACGGTTTATATTAGCTAAAATGATGTCAAATTCCCGACCTATTAATGTTTCATATGAACCTAATTTTGATTCTATATTACTAACGTTATTCAGTAATTTATTTTCCTCAACACTAGCGATACAAACATCATCAAAATCTACAGCAAATACATGTCTTGCTTCTTTTTGTGATGCTAAAATAGCCAATATACCTGTACCGCAACCCATATCCAAAACTTCTTTATCCTGAATGTTATTTTCCAGGATATAACGAAGTATCATAGTTGTGGTCTGGTGATGCCCCGTACCAAACGACATCTTAGGATCTATTATTATTTCATAACGAATTTCCGGTTTAGCCGGATGAAAATTAGCTCTGACATAACAATCATTATCAATTAAAATCGGGCTAAAGTTACTTTCCCATAACTTATTCCAATTTTGATCTTGTATATCCACCACTTCATAACGAACCTCGAAACCGTCTTCTTGTTGAAGAATAACTGTTTCCAATGCCTGAAGATCAAGGTTTGCAGTTGGAATAAAAGCTGCAAACCCTGTCTCAGTATCTTCAAAAGTATCAAAACCTATATCAGCTAGCTCGGCAATAAACAAATCCTGTTGCCACTCTTCCCCTACTATTCGCGTAAATATTACCTCACTATATTTCATAATAGATTTTTACTTATTAAAAACTTTAACGATATCTAAGAAGTCTCTTGATTTTAAAGAAGCTCCACCGATCAATCCACCATCAATATCAGGTTGTGCAAACAATTCACCTGCATTTTTAGGGTTACAGCTTCCTCCATATAAAATACTAGTCTCATCCGCAACAGATTGATCATAATGAGCCGCTACAGTAGCACGAATAAAAGCATGAACTTCTTGAGCTTGCTCTGGAGAAGCTGTTAAACCAGTACCGATAGCCCAAACTGGCTCATAAGCCAACACAACTTTCGCAAACTCCTCTTTGGATAGATGAAACACCCCTTCTGCCAATTGTGTTTTTATAATATCAAAAAACTTTCCAGACTCTCTTTCCTCTTTAGTTTCACCAATACAGAAAATTGGTAACAAACCATGCTTTAACGCAGCATCAACCTTCTCACTTAATAAGGCATTTGTTTCTCCAAAATAAGCTCTACGCTCCGAATGTCCCAATATAACATAATCAGCACCTACAGATTTAACTTGACTTGCAGAAATTTCTCCTGTATAAGCTCCAGATTCAGCCTGGTGGATATTTTGTGCACCTACAGCAACATGAGAAGCCGTCTTTGCCAATTGCGCAATACTATGTAAATGAATAAATGGGCTACAAACAACGACTTGTTGGTCACCAACAATTTCATCTTTAGCCATATTCACAACTTCAGAGAACAAGCTAACTCCATCCTGATAATCCAAATTCATTTTCCAGTTTCCTGCTACAATTTTCTTACGCATAATACTTTAGTTTTTAAATGTTGATTGATTAATTTCTATAATTCTTTCAATTAGTCTCTTGTCTAATCTTTTATTTTTTGATAAAAATACAACTTCTAAATCAGAAATAAACTTTTGAAGTTGATAAGCTTCCTTTATGTCCCCGTATAGCCAAGTAAATGACGGAACAAATTTAGGATAAAAATCCGTCAATGCTAACATACATCCTGTACCAATAACAGTTCCGGTGTTAAAAGCTGACTGTATTCCAGATCGACTGAAGTCTCCCATATATAAACCACACTTCATCAATCCTGTATCACGCAATCCTTTCGATAAATAATCATAAAGCTCAACAGGAGATAAATTATTCTTCAAGTTTGAATTTGTTGTGCCCGCACCAAGGTTACACCAATCACCAATCACCGAACAACCCAAATATCCGTAATGCCCTTTTGCACTAAAATTCCCGATACTTGAGTTCGCGATCTCCCCTCCTACTACTGCGCATTCACCAATTGAAACATTTCCGTAAATCGTTGTCCCCATCTTAACAACAGCATGCTTTCCAATATACAATGGTCCTCTTAAATTAGCCCCTTCCATAACGACAGCACCCTCTTCTATATAAATTGGACCTGTCTTTGTATTCAGAGTCACACATTCCATCTCAACGAAATTACCGATATACAATTGATCACCAATCACCGTATTGCTCTCAGAATAAAGTGCACCTGAAAAATGTTTTGTCAAGATCTCAAAATCACGTATAATCTCCGTACCAACATGTAAATACAGATCTTCTATAAATCGGACACGAATGAGGGTCTCATCAAAAGGTATATGGGCCACCCTCACTTTAGAAGGCTCGTCAAAATCAGCCCTTAATGCAAGTAGATCATTACCAGACTTAAGATACTGGCCCTTCGACAACGAAATTAATTTTTCAAGAAAGGATTCATTGGGAATAACATTTACAGACACAAAGTAGAGTTCCTCTGCTTCATAAGATGATAATGCAATCTGTTCATCGATAGATAAAGAATTGTCTAAGCAATCATATAAAACAACAGCATCTAAAGCATGTTTCCACTTTTCAAACAAGGGAAGTATTCCAATACGTAACGAAGCGGTAGGTTTAACTTCTGTAAAGGGCCACAAAGAATCAGAGTTAAATAGATCCCCTAATCCATTAAAACATTGTAAGTACCTTGACTCTGTTGACTGATCAAATAAGATAACTATCACCCTATAAAAATAACAAAAAAAAACTCGATAATGGATATTATCGAGTTTTAATATTGTGCTACCCTTAGGATAACAAAAATTACTTTTTGTTATAACGGCTACGGAATTTATCAATACGACCAGCCGTATCAACCAATTTCATTTTACCAGTATAGAAAGGGTGAGAAGTATGAGAAATCTCCAATTTTACAACTGGATATTCATTACCATCTTCCCAAGTGATTGTCTCTTTTGTATCAACACATGATTTTGTGATGAAAGAATAGTCATTTGACATATCTTTAAACACAACTAATCTGTAATTTGAAGGATGCAAATCTTTTTTCATTTTTATCTTATGATTACGTATATTCAATAATTGAGGTGCAAAGATAATTTATTAAAACCTTATTTGCAAGAATATTCCGTAACAAATATTCCAAATAAGGTATTTATTTTTTACCCTTTACTCCTACTGCAAATATAGTCAATTTTAGCATAAAAAAAGATAATATTTATTCCTTATTTAAGGAATATTGTTTAATTTAAACATAAATTAGAAACTACTTAATTTAACAAGACCACATTATGAGCAAATTAGATGAAAAAATCTCAGCATATATTGCAGAGGCAAAAAAATTAAAACTATCCTTAGAAGACTCTCTTATCGAATCTGTTACAAAAGGGTTAGGTCCTTCTATTTACAAAGCAGATGCTGAAACAATCGCATCTTCTGATCCTGAAGAAATTAAAAGATTAAAAAACAATTTTTTAATCAAAAAATTAGGTCTTACAGATGATGCAAAATTAGATGCGGCTATTGAAGAAGTTTTTACTCAAATTGGCAAATCAAACCGCAACAAATACCGTGCATTAGTATATGCACTGCTTGTTAAGAAATTCAAGAAAGAAAGTTTATACAAATAATTTGAATAAGAGTCATCCAACTCTTATACAAAAATCAATTCACCAAAGAATTCAGGTAAATGAAAATTAGGAGTTGGATGATCTATTTTATTCCAAGATAAAAAGTGAGGTCGAGGTAAATGATCTCCACATTTATAAAAATTAGCAAAAATCTTATTTTCCTTTAAAAAGGAATTTGTAATTTGATTATGTGTAAAAGCTGTAAATGGAATGTACTGAATCAAGCTCCATTTAGAGCCTGTTTGAGTACGCTCAATAGTACTAAATACATCAACTTGATCAATTTGCTCTTCTGTTAATCGCGAGCGCTCAGTCTTCACATTAGTGCCATACCCAATCAACCCTGCTCCAATAGGATTAAACTCAAAATTGTAATAGTGCTCTTTGTTATCAAATGAAATGAAGAATTCAACACAGCTATCTTCCCAGATATTATCATTGTGTACATGATATTGTGCCTTGATAACTTCTTCCTCGATCTCATACTGAATAATTATCGCCTTTTGATCATACGCTACCCTAAACTTAGCTTGAGGAATATATGGGTAATCTTCATTCCAGTTCGCGACATTTATATGATTCCAAGATGTAGAACGTAATAATTCATTTAAAGATTGATACCCCTTTAAATCACTATTTTCCAGATTAATTGATGATATAATGATTGAATTTGTCATATACAATAATACTAAATTAAAGCAAAAAGAGAGCATTGAAATATCAATGCTCTCTACTATTTGATTACTAATCTTGCAAAACTGAACTAATGGCAGTTTTTAACTCCTCTTCTTGTCTTTCCATCTCTTCAACCAATTTCAATTGCGTTTTGGTTCTAACGAGATTATGATCATCATACTTTGTTTTAAAATAATGATCTCCTTCAAGATAATCTGTTAAAAATCGTACACCTTGCATATATGGCAGTAAAAATACGCCTTCTAACAAAGAGTGCACCTCAATATCAGTTAAAAACTCTTTAGCTTCATTTAAATATCCTTCTGCGTATGCTGCATAAAGAGGAATATTTAAAACAATCTTAGACAAGTCTTTCTCATCTTCCTCCACTGGATTAATAATCGTACGAATTGCATCTCCAAAATCATATGCTACATATCCAGGCATGACCGTATCTAAATCAATCACACATTGCGCCTGATCATTTTGATCCAATAATACATTATTAAATTTTGTATCATTATGAGTAATGCGTAAAGGAAGATCTCCTTTAGAAGCTAGATCAAGAATTGTTCGCATACGGTCCTCTCTAGAGAAGATAAATTCTAAAATATCTTTTACGCCCTCAACACGTCCTTGTGAATCAGCCGCAATTGCCTTCCTTAAATTATCCAACCTAAACTGGATGTTATGGAAATTTGGCAATACTTCAACAATTTGAGTAGCATCTAAATCTGCCAACTGTAATTGAAATTGACCAAAAGCTTTCCCTCCCTCTGAAGCTTGCGTTGTCGTCTCCACAACATCGTAGCTTTTGGTACCATCAATAAGAATAAACATCCGCCAATAATCTCCATCTTCATCAAGATGATATAAATCATTTGATTTAGTCGGAATTATAGTGAGTACCCTTGACTCTTGAATTTCAATTGGTAAATGCGCAATTTTAGTTTTTAAATGATCGGTGACATGTTTAATGTTTAACATGAGACCATCAACATTTTGAAAAATATGATGATTTATCCTTTGTAATAAAAAGGTTTTACCAATGGTATTTCTTGTTGTTACACGATATGTATCGTTGATATGTCCTGAACCAAAAGCTTCCACACTTATGATATCTTCACTTAAAGAAAACGCTGCTGCTGCTTTCAGACCATTCATTTGATTCGAATTTGACATTAAAAATTATACTAACTATAAATAATTAAGTTTTTAACTGGACTGCAATATCCCAAATAGTTGTGAAAAGTGCTAATAAAATATCAACACAAACGTTTGTTCTTTTTTTTCATTTTAGACAAACGTTTGCACATTAAGTTTGTATTTCCAATTTTATATATTTGTTTGATAGCGAATTAAGTTATATCACACTAAACTCACAATATAACTTAAAAGGGATATTTAATATCCTGATTATAAAAGAACAAAAATTATGGACAGAAGAAATTTCATAAAATCTACAGCACTTACAACTGCTGGACTGGGTATCCTTTCTAGTACAGATTTATTTGCAAAAGATGGTAAAGTTAGGTTAGCATTTATTGGAGTAGGACTTAGAGGCCGTAACCATGTTGCTATCGCATTAAACCGCGACGATGTTGAAGTTGTTGCAATTTGTGATACACAAGAAGAATCTTTATCACAATGTCGTAAGCAATTTGATAAAAAAGGAATTAAACTTCCGAAAGAATACACAGGCGGTATCGATGCTTACAAGAAAATGTTAAGTAAAGAAAAGTTAGATGCTGTAATCATTGCAACTCCTTGGGAATTCCACAAAGATCAAGCAATTGACTCCATGAAGGCAGGCCTATATGTAGGTTGCGAAGTTATTGCAGGACTAACAGTACAAGATCACTGGGATGTAGTAAAAGCATCTGAACAAACAGGGAAACCTTACATGACTTTAGAAAATGTGGCATATCGTCGTGATGTATTGGCTGTTCTTAACATGCACCGCCAAGGATTATTTGGAGAATTACTTCATTTAGAAGGTGGGTACCAACATGATTTACGTGAAGTTCTTTTTAATGATGGAAAAAGCTACTACGGTAAAGGTGTAGAATTTGGCCCTAAAGCAATTTCTGAGGCACAATGGCGCACAAAATATAACGTAGAACAAGATGGTGATTTATATCCGACGCACGGTTTAGGTCCAATTCTTCCTTTCGTTAATATTAATGCTGGAAATCGTTTTACACACCTTACGTCTTATTCGAGTAAAGCGAGAGGCTTGGCTGCATATGTTGAAAAACAATCTCCAGGTCATCCAAATGCAAAATTGAATTATAAAAATGGTGATATCACCCAAACAATGATTCAGTGTCAAAATGGAGAGACTATCATGTTAACACATGATACGCACTTGCCAAGACCATACTCAATCGGTTTCCGTGTTCAAGGTACAGAGGGAATCTGGATGGACGTTGCACAAGGTATCCATATTGAAGGGAAATCAAAACCTCATACTTGGGACCCTGCAAAGGAATGGGTAGATAAATACGATCACCCAATTTGGAAAAAGTATGAAACATTAGCAACAGGCTCAGGTCACGGTGGAATGGACTGGTTTGTCTTCAACTCTTTTATCCAAGCTACCAAACAAGGAAAACAAACTCCTTTCGATGTTTACGACTCTGTTACAATGAGTGCAGTATTCCCATTATCAACAGAATCAATTAAACAAGGTAATAAAACTGTTGAATTTCCTGATTTTACTTCCGGAAAATGGAAAACGAAGAAAAACACATTCATGCTAGATGATAGCGGATTGTAAAATAACAAAAAGGCTTCTAAATAGAAGCCTTTTTACGTTATAGACGAAGGCTAATGCCCTGACAAAAGAGATCTCTCAATCTTTTTTACATATAAATTTCTAAAAATTTACTACATTTAGCCTAAGTATAAAAAAAACATGCTCACAGAAGTCCTTATTATATTAGCTCTAATTATTCTAAATGGAGTATTATCTGCATCAGAAATTGCAATCGTCTCCAGTAGAAAAGCCCGACTGCAAGCAGCATCTGACAAAAATAACCCTGCAGCTAAAATAGCCTTAGCTTTAAAAGAATCTCCAAACAATTTTTTATCCACTGTTCAAATAGGAATTACTTTAATAGGGATTCTAACAGGTTTTTTTAGCGGCGGAAGTATTGCAGTCTACCTGAAGCAGATATTTGTTCAAATCTCATTTTTAGCACCATACAGTGAACAGTTGTCTGTAGTAATCGTTGTTTTTATCATCACTTTTTTTTCTTTGGTACTTGGAGAACTAGTGCCAAAAAGAATCGGTATGGCTATTCCAGAAAAGTATGCCATGGTCATCGCTTACCCAATGAATCTACTGAGTAAAATAGTTCGTCCCTTTGTCTGGCTACTCAGTATTTCAACAGATTGTATTGTCAAACTATTTAATATCAAAAGCACACACAATTCAGTAACAGAAGAAGAAATAAAAGCATTGGTCGATGAAGGAGTGGATAGTGGAGCTATTGAGGGGATAGAACACGATATTGTAGACCGATTATTAAGCTTAGGCGATAAAAAAGCAATAAATCTAATGACCCATAGAAGTAATATTGCTTTTTTAGACCTAGAAGATAGTTTCGAAGAACATCGACATATCATTATGAACACGGAGCATACCATGTACCCAATTTGCGAAGGTAATCTTGATAACATAAAAGGAGTCGTACATGTAAAAAAATTACTTTCACAATATTTAAAAGAAAAACCGATAGATTTAAACAGTTTGATAGAACCTATTAAATTTGTTAACGAGCATAGCTCCGCTTACAGTATTTTAACAAGCCTGAGAGCATCGCATATACACCAGGCTATCGTAATTGATGAATATGGCTCTACACAAGGCGTTATTACCCTTCGGGATATTCTATCTGACCTGGTAGGTAATTTACCTGAAGATCAATCAATCGACAGACCTCGAATCCGTAAACGTGAGGACGGATCCTATATTGCAGATGGGCAATACCAACTGGATAAGTTTATGGAAGAGTTTGAAATTGGTCTCTCTGAAGAAGACGAAGATGAAATAAATAATATTACCACTTTAGGTGGACTTGTATTTTTGCTCCTTGACCACGTTCCTGAAGAAGGAGAACAGGTCCAGTACAAAAATATAAAATTTGAAGTCTTGGATATGGATGGTAATCGAATTGATAAAATTTCATTCAGAAAAAAAGGAGATGATTAATCATCTCCTTTTTTATTTGTGAGCATCAATAAGCTTATGTAGATCTGTTTTAGTAATCATTCCACTTTGCCTCCATACTTGAGTACCATTTTTAAATAATACAAAAGTAGGAACTCCACTTACTTTATAAATGGATGCTATCTTAGGATTTTTATCCACATCAATTTTTATAATTGACAAACTTTCATCATAAAACTCTTTTACATCTTGTAATATGGGTGCCATGGTCTGACACGGTCCACACCAAGTTGCAAAGAAGTCTACCAGTACAACATTATTTGATTTAATAATCTCATCGAATGTAGCCATTATTTCTCCTCTTTTAATTGTTTCAATGCCTGATATCCACCTCTAATATTTATTACATGCTCAAAGCCCTTCTTCTTCAAAATAGACATAGCAATCATACTACGATATCCAGAAAGACATTGGACATAATAATTCTTATTGTCTGGTAAATCTAGATTAAAGTTACCTAAATCTTTTAATGGAAAATTCATAGCATTGTCAATATGCCCTGTGGCAAACTCTTTTTCCGACCGGACATCTATTATTTGACCTTCGTTTGATAAATCTAAATAAGTCGAAGCATCGACCTCTGGTATAGAATCTAAAAGGTACTGCTTTTTATAACTACCCACACCTCCCTCAAGATACCCTAATATATGCGTATAGCCTAATTCTTCCAATGTTAAGCATACCTGTGCTACTGTTTCCTGATCTGAAAGGAGTATAATCGGTTGGTCTTTGTTGGCTAATATTTTTGGAACCCAAGCTTTAAATGGGCCGTTCCAACCGATAAACACCGACTTAGGAATATAACCTGCTGCAAAATCTTTTACCGACCTGGTATCTAACACCAATGCTCCTGTTGCTTCCAATGACATAAATTGCGTTAAATTCAAAGCTGAAACAGGAGGGATAAGCGAAATAGAAGGAGATCTCTTTTCACTTTCCGATATTGCTTTTCCAAAACCGATCTGTGTAAATGTTAAAATAAAAAATACTGTTGCACACGCGCCAACTATATAAGTTAAATATTCTTTTTTCATCTGTATTAATTTTTAAAAGAAGATAAAGCAATTAAAACCGATACTTTCAACTTCTTTTGTGAATTGATGTGCGATGCTGATCGCTTCCACCAGAAAATAATGATGTATGTTTATAAATTTCAAAGAGGAATATACCCCCTTAAACATCCTCTGTATTTATTGTCTCAAGATTATGTAATTTCAATTTTTAAAAGGAATAGTAATTTCTTCAAGTTCTTCAATAGTACCATTAAAGATATTTAGATCCACATTCCCGTTAATCCCTCTAACAGTCCCCTTCTCGGAAAACTGCCAAAAATTCCAATGATCTTTAAGATCTTCGACCCAAAAATTATAATTGGCAATCCATAAAATATAATTACTAAATTCTTTTTGAAGAAAATCTGTATAATATTTATCTCCTGAATACAAAATAGGCTTTACCCTATAATGTGATTCAACTTCGTCCAGCCACCGTTTTAAACCAACTTTCAGACTGTCCATGGATTGATGTTTAGGCAATTCCTCAATATCTAATACAGGCGGTAGATCTCCTGATTCAAGTTTAACAGTCCTAATAAAATTTTTAGCCTGCTTAACGGAATTTTCATTTGGTCTAAAATAGTGATAAGCCCCTCTTAAATTCGCTCTAGTAGCAACTGCTTTCCAATTATCATCAAATCGATCATCCACCTTACTTTCACCCATCGTTGCCCTTACAAAAATAAAATCTATTGGAAATTGATCATTGATTGTATTAACTTCTATCCAGTTAATATCACCTTGATATTGCGATATATCTAAACCAAAAATCTTATCTGAATGGCTCGACATAATCTCCACATTTCGAATATCATATTTAGCCTCTTTATGAGCAGTTCCTCGAGCTTTCCCCAAAGTACTGAGGTAATATCTAATTCCCGCACGATAATGCCATGCAAACGCTAAAAGAACAAGAAGAATAAAAGCTCCAGAAAATGCGATATACTTCCATCTTTTACCATTGTCATCTGTGATCTCGCCTGATTTCTTGCGCTGAACTTTCTTTTTCTTCATTTGGCAATGAATTTAATCTATCTTTTACAAAGAATCAAAATTAAAATAAACATTTTGTATTTTTGTCTATGATTGTTTACAACCCAAAAGATTGGCTTACTTCAACTCTCAAACTCCATAAAACGGATACTTTCCGTAAATTATTTCCATATCTTATCTTAGCATCTTTATATTCTTGGGGCATTGCGTACCTAGAACTGGAATATCTAAAACTAGCTGAAAAAAGTTGGATTAAAAATATCACAATAGTTCATAGCTTACTTGGATTCGTACTCTCCCTTTTGCTTGTATTTAGAACTAATACTGCATACGACCGTTGGTGGGAAGCTAGAAAACAATGGGGTTCATTAACAAACATCAGTAGAAGTTTATCCTATAAAATGAATGCATTTCTGGAAAGCGATGATAAGGTAAACCGCAGCTTTTATAGGAAAGCAATTCCGCTTTATGCAGAAACACTCTATACCTTTCTTCGTTCGGACTACACCAAATTTATGCTTGATGAAGTGTCACATCCGGAATTAGAAAATCTGGATGATCAAAAACATGGTCCCAATCAGGTAGCATCATTAATTTTTAAAAAAACAAATTCCCTCTATAAAGAAGGAAAAATAACAGGAGATCAATTTCGAATCATCAACAATGAACTTGAATCTTTCACCAATGTATGTGGAGCATGTGAACGGATTAAAAACACACCAATACCGCTATCCTATAACGCATTCATAAAAAAGTTCATCATCCTTTATACAGCAACACTCCCCATCGGATACGTCTTTTCAATTGGTTATTTTGTCATTGCAGCAGTACCATTTATATTTTATGTACTAGCATCATTAGAATTAATTGGAGAATCCATTGAAGAACCTTTCGGAACGGATAGTGATGATTTACCGATTGACAAAATCGCACAGAACATCAAAAAACACTGTTATGAAATCTTACTTCCATAGCCTTTAAAAGTAATTTAAGCCTTTTTTTTAACTAAAATATAGCTTAAAAAATTAATCTCCCTCATTTTCAATGGAGTAAAAAATAAGTTTTGGCGACTAAATGAATTTTTCTACTTTTGTGGCGGAGAGCTGGCAGAGTGGTCGAATGCGGCAGTCTTGAAAACTGTTGACTGTCATAGGTCCGGGGGTTCGAATCCCTCGCTCTCCGCCAAATAACAAAGCCCAAAGCAATTTGGGCTTTTGTCATTTATAGAACTTTATATACTTGCTTAACAAAGAAATGAGCAAAGCGAATGTTTTATTGTAGTATATCCTCATTTGGAATCATGGGATAAACCCTCGCTCTCCGCCAATAAAAAAGCCCAACTGCAAAGTTGGGCTTTTGTTGTTTTTTAAGTATTATTTATCCATACTGATTCGTTCTGTTTTTTCTACTTTTTCATCCTCTTTTGGAAAGCCAGAGCGCATGATCTCATCCCACAAAGCTGAACTTACACCGAATCCGTGTTCTGGATCAGAATAATGATGCAACATATGGTGTTGTTTAATTCGTTTAAAAATTCCACTCTTAAAGTTAGCATGATGCATTGCGTAGTGGCATTCGTCATAAATTAAATAACCAATCATAAAACCCGAAAAGAAAGACGCCAATATAATATCCGAACTAAAAAAGAAAGTAAACAAATAATAAACCAATGCTGCCAAAGGTATACTCGCAGATAATGGCATAACCAATCTTAATCTATCCTTTGGATAATCATGATGTACACCGTGAAAAATAAATGCTATTCTCTTACCCCACTTAGTTGTTGGATGATAATGAAAAACCCAACGGTGTAATGCATATTCGAATAAAGTCCAGAAAGCAAGTCCAAAGACAAAATACTGGATATAACAAAGAATACTCATATCTCCAGGACCTAAAGCAGTCCATGAAAAGTAACCAATTATTGGTAAGTAAAATATTAAAGGAACACTCCAATGGACTTTTGTCAATGATTCTAAAAAATCACTTTTAAACATCCTTGAAGATTCAGTGGAATTTGAAACAAAATTACGCTTTGCCATACAATTAATTTATTAATAAAATTGCTACAGATTATCTTTTGCAAAAATAATAATTATAAAAAAATATATAAAACACCATTCATCAAGTTAAAGTCACATTACTGACTTTTTAAACATAAAAGTTAAACCTATAAAAATATCTATAAAAGAAATCTAATTTAAAAATCATTATTTCATCAATTCTTTCAATTCATCTTCACTAAAAGAGTTTGCACCTTTGATATATTTATATATAATTTCTTTTACATCCCGATGCTGAAGACTATATAGGTGGTCAATTATATAAGATTTATCTTTTTTGATATCATTGCTGTAATTTAAAATAGAAGGTGCATGAGTTTGAACACTCCACCTGATAAAACGAAGTTCAACATTACTAGGTTCTTCCCTAATTAAGGTCTCTAATAAATTTTTACCTTTATTAAATTGACCAAGTTTCCGGAATGGATTACCCATATGTTTAGCAAAAACCATTTCATAAACAGCTAAATAACCTCTATCAGTCGTTTCTTTCGCTTTAGCCCGTAGTAAATTCAGATTATTTTCACAAATACTTTCATCTTTCACTGCTAAAGAATACTCTTTACGAATTTTAAGAAGATTCAATTCTTGTGCTGAAGCATGAGAACCGATCATTAAAAAAAATAAAAGAATCTTAATTGTCATAAATAAAAGGTTTTAAAATTAAATGTGTCAGTTTATTCTTGCTCTCTTAAAATTACTCAAAAAAAGTGCTAAATCTTAAAAAATTATCAGATATAATTCTCATTGGTTAATAGGTTGAAAATACAACGTCAGTAAACGACTACAAATAAAACTAATGAAACCAAAATTGATTAGGAAAACCAATCTAATTACGAGTTTTGCATCATGAAATTACAATTAATACAAACTCCCTCTTGGTTTAAAGTAACTGGTTCGATAATATTAGGAATACTGCTGGGTTGCTTTATTGGGGAGATTCTTTTTTCTTTTTATCAATTGTTGACGTAAAAAGCAAAAAAAAGAATTTCATAACGAATAAAAATTTTCTAACAAAGCTTTCATTACTAACTGTTTTTCAGTATATTTAGATTACCGATTATAAATAAAAAACAGCTGAAGTATGGAAGCAACTTTAGAATATGAAATTTGGGACAGCATTGTTAACAGTGCAAAAACAAGGTTTGATTACAAACATATTTTATCTTTATTCAAAGAAACTGATAGTGAAATCATCGATAAATTTCTATTTCATGTTTTAGTTGCATTCGCATGTGGCGAAGATCATGCAACGATTTCAACAAACCTTTTTAATGAATTACAACAAATTGGTTTTGATTGTAACGAACAACAAATTGACGGGTTTATTGCTGACAAACACGAAACTTTCAGTATTGAAATATATGCCACCTATATTGCTTTTTCACTTTTAGAAGATGGTGAAGATCCTGCAATAATTTCCGCAACAATTCAAGATCTACTGAAGAAGCCAGAGTAAGAAATAATATTTTTTTTCGATTATACGTATAAGTCCTTTGCAAATTTCACCTATTCACTATCTTCGCAAAAAAAAGATGCTAGAAAGGGACAATTCACTGGATATTATACGTAGTGTAGGTTTATTGTGCATTATTCTCGCACATGTAAACCCACCCTTTACAATTTTTCAAATCAGAAACTTTGATGTTCCTTTAATGGTATTTATCTCAGGATATTTATTTGGGAACAAAAATCAAACCTTTAAATCCATAACCGATTTTACAACCTATCTATGGAAACGCTTTTTCCGTCTTGTTGTACCCGTATGGATTTTCTTATCGATATTTTACATCATTCAGTACTTTTTCCCCTTATCCTTTAAGATCAATTACACACAGTTTCCAGATATTATGATTTCGAGCTATCTGCTATTAGATGGCTTTGGCTATGTTTGGATTATACGCATCTTTTTAATGATTGCCATCCTAGGGCCATTGTTCAGTAAAGTCATTAAAAATAAATGGCAATTACTGATTTATTATGCCATTTATGAAATGGTCGTTCAGTTTTCAACTGATTTATTTCAACCAGGCGTACAAAAATACTTCAATCAATTTGGCACCTATAGCTTAGGTTTTCTCATTTTCTTCATGCTAGGAGCACAATACCGAAATTATGATGTAAGAACTAAAACACTATTATTTATCATAAGTGCTTTGATAAGTATTGGAGGCTTGATATATTTTAAATTCCACCTGGGAATACCATTTGATATTGGAGCATTGAAATATCCACCACATTCGTTTTATATTTTTTATGCAGTAAGTATTTTCTCACTTATATTTTGTATAAAACCAACTATTCAAAAATTAAACAAACCTATTTTAAATTTCATAGGCTCTTCAACAATTTGGATTTATCTATGGCATATATTATTTCTATTCTTGATCAATTTAGAAAACTGGTATTTAAATTGGATAGCTATTCTCACACTATCCATTATAGCAACATTTCTACAACAACAACTCATTAACAAAGCAATAAATCACTTTAAAATTCCCGCTAAGCAAGCAAAACAAATACGAATTATTTTTTGTTCCTAGTTTTTTAAGTTACAAATGACAAAACTTAACCAGGATAATATCATATTTTAATGTCAAAAATGTACCTTAGCACTATGAGTAATTACGCAGTTATTTTTGATATGGATGGTGTTATTTGTCACACCAATCCCTATCACGCTAAAGCTTTTGAAGCATTTTTCAAAAAATACAATATTGAAAGTAGTGAAGAAGAATTTCAGGAGCATATGTATGGTAAACACAATAGCTATATCATGCAACATTTTTTCAAGAGAACAATAGCTCCTGATGAATTGATCAAGTTAGAGTTTGAGAAAGAAGAACTCTTTAGAATTATTTATAAAGATCAGATCACACCAATAGCAGGTTACTTAGAATTTTTAGAAGACCTCAAGAGAAATGATTTAAAAACTGGAGTGGCCACTTCTGCACCTAAAGAAAATATGGATTTAATCTTAGATGCACTTCATATCCGATCCAAAATGGGTTCGATCTTATGTAGTGAAAATGTTAGTCATCATAAACCACATCCAGAAGTTTATCTAACGTCCGCTAATAATTTAGAGGTAGAGCCTATAAATTGCGTCGTTTTTGAAGATTCTTTTTCAGGAATTACAGCTGGTCTGAATGCGGGAATGACAGTAGTTGGCGTATTATCTACCCACACCAAAGATCAACTTCCAACCTGTCATGCATACATCAATGACTACACGGAGATATCAACTTACAAGATTTTAGAATTACTAAAAAGGGCTTGATAAAATTATCAAGCCCTTTTTTCTAATCTCTTTTAAGACCGAATTTTTCGATCTTACTATATAAATGACTTCGCTGAATATCTAAATCATCAGCAGTTTTAGAAACATTCCACGTGTTTTTCTCTAATTTATATTTGATAAACTCCTTCTCTGCAAAATCCTTAAAATCTTGAAAAGAAGCAAAGTTATCTAGATCAACCTTTCCACCATTTTGAGTCGTATGGCTAGATCCATTATCCGTATGTGCATGAGAAGAAATAGCATTCACCGTGTTTGAAGGATTTGCAAATGCAATAACATCCCTATCCGTAATAGATTTATCACTTAAAATAATTAAGCGTTCAATCATGTTACGTAATTCGCGAATATTACCCGTCCAAGGAAGATTACTCAACTCTTTTAATGCAGCAGGTGTAATTTCTTTTATTGGAACCCCATATTCATTACAAATTTCTTCACAAAAATTTTTCGATAATAAAGGAATATCATCCACACGTTCAGTCAATGAAGGTACGTGAATAAGAATTACAGAAAGGCGATGGTATAAATCCATTCTAAAATTCCCTTCATCAATCTCTTTAAAGAGATTCTTATTCGTCGCTGCAACAACACGAACATTCACATCAATTTCCTTATCACCACCTACACGGGTTATCTTATGCTCTTGTAAAGCCCTTAACACCTTAGCTTGGGCAGAAAGGCTCATATCGCCTATTTCATCCAGAAAAAGTGTACCATTGGTAGCTAATTCAAATTTACCAAGACGTTGTTTAATAGCGGAAGTAAAAGATCCCTTTTCGTGACCAAATAATTCAGACTCAATTAATTCCGATGGTATTGCTGCGCAGTTAACTTCAATTAAAGGACCTTCTGCACGATTAGATTTCTCATGCAACCAACGTGCAACAAGTTCTTTTCCGGCACCATTTGCACCTGTAATAAGTACGCGAGCCTCCGTAGGTGCAACCCGATCAATTGTTTCTTTAATACGACTAATCGCTTCAGATTTACCTAAGATTTCTTTGGTTTTATAGCTCGTTACCTTTTTCTTTAAAACTTTAGTTTCAGTAACTAATGAGACCTTCTCTAAGCCATTCCTTACCGTGATAAGTAAACGATTTAAATCAAGTGGCTTTTCTAAGAAATCAAAGGCACCTTTTTTAGCGGCTTCGACAGCAGTTTCTATCGTACCATGACCCGAAATCATAATAAAAGGAAGATCTGGATTTGTTTTTTGGGCAGTTGCCAAAACCTCCATACCATCCATCTTATTCATTTTAATATCACAAAGAACAAGATCAATTTTTTCCTTCTTAATGATCTCTAAGGCCTCAATACCATTATCTACATCTAGTATATTATAATCTTCATACTCTAAGATGTCTCTTAGTGAATTTCTGATTGCCCGTTCGTCATCAATAATTAATATTGTACTCATAAAAGTATTATTACTCTTCCTTAAAGGTTATCTAAATTATTGGTAATATAGTAAAAAAGAAGCAAACCTTATAAGCCGGGTTCTGTAAACCGAAAAAATCGGAGTTTCTACCATTTATCTAGGCTAGTCATCACTAACTAGCTCCATCAACCTACCCATTACGAATCTTAGCCTAAACTAAAAGAAGACGAGCAGCCTTCGAATTTCGCAACCTATTTGGTCTTTCAACACACGAGGTTTACCGCAATGTATGTCGCCATACAAGACCGTGAGCTCTTACCTCACGTTTTCACCCTTACTCCGAAAAGCGGTATATTTTCTGTGGCACTTTCTGTCTGCTGTAACAGCATCCTTCCCGTTAGGAAGCGTGTTGCTCTGCGTTGCCCGGACTTTCCTCTCCTCCTCAAGGGAGCAGCGGTAGAACCAGTTTGCTTCTTCTGCAAAGGTAGGATTTAGATTGATAATTATTCCCTATAAATAAAGAAAAGAATGAAATTTTGAATTTAAAGTGCTTGTGCTATAGCATAACCAGATGCCCAAGCCCACTGAAAATTATAGCCTCCCAACCAACCGGTGACATCAACAGCCTCTCCTCCAAAAAACAATCCCCTTACCCGCTTACTTTCTAGAGTCTTAGCATGCAGCTCTGCAGTAGAAACACCACCACGCATTACCTCTGCTTTATCGTACCCTTTATCTCCAGCAGCCTTGACTTTAAATTTATGAATAGTATCAATAATCAATTTTGCATCCGCTTTACTTAAAGATGCTATTTTAGTTTCTAAAGGAAGAAATTTACCCAGTGCCTCCACCATACGTTTAGTAAAGTAATCGTTCAAGATACTCGAAACCAAACGTTTTCCACCTTCATTACGTTCATCTTTGATTATTTTATCCAATTGAAACCGAGGTAAAAGATCAATATAAAACTCTTCTCCAGCACGCCAATAAGATGAAATCTGTAGAATCGCAGGACCACTTAAGCCCCAATGCGTAAAAAGGATGTTCTCTTCAAAACTAATCTTATGATTATAAACTCTAGAAAAAACTGAATTACCAGCTAAAGAAGCATACCATTCAGCCTCCTTTCCTGTAATAGTTAGAGGTACTAAAGCAGGTGCGGTAGGGACAATTGCCATGTCAAATTTCTTAGCCGTACGAATAGCAAAATCAGAGGCTCCCAACTTCGCGACAGGTAAACCTCCGCTGGCCATAACAACTTTCTTTGTCGTTAACTGCTGAATGCCCTTTTCACTTTCCACTGTTAAGACAAAGTCATCCTCAAGCTTTTCTATAGCTTTAACAACCGTGTTTAATCTTATATCCTGATCCGTAGCAAATAAGATCTTAGTAAAAACGGCTACAACATCTTTAGCCTTATTCGAAGAAGGAAATAATTGTCCCAACGTTTTCTCCTCACCAAATATACCATGCGACTCAAAAAAACTCAATGTATCATCTACCGTCCATTGACTAAATGCAGATCTTAAAAAGTCTGCATTCTCAGACACAAAATTATCGATGTCAGTACCCAAATTGGTATAATTACACCTTCCTCCGCCCGAAATTAGAATCTTAGCTCCAACTTTATCATTTCGTTCAATCACTAAAGTTCGCTTACCTAATAATCCAGCTTGAGCAGCACACATGAGCCCACACGCCCCTCCCCCAACTATAATGGCATCATATTGCTTCATATTTATATATTAATAGCCTATTAGTTCATTATCTAATGAAATGACACGGCGTTCCGCCTGACTTTGTATCCCCAGTTCGATAATACGAATAACATCACGTCCTTGTTCTGCTGTAACAATTAGAGGAGTTTTCCCAAGAATAGCATCTGCTATATTTTGGTAATAATCAGGATAGCTGCCTAATTTCGAAGTAACGGTCTCTTCGAGATCTTCGCCATTCCAAAGTAAATTTAATTTACCATAAATAGCTGGATCTTCTTTGCCCCAGTTTGGATCTTCATCAGGAAATGCACCAGCACGTAATAATTCCTCTTGAGGATCAACACCATTTTTAAGGAAGTTTCCGTTTAATGCAAATACAGTGTATCGCGGAGTCGGCTCTTTAGCAAGCATCCCTCCTTTCAAAGAAACACGCATTTCCGGGTAGTAAAGTAGTATTTCAAAATTATCAATTGCCCCCGCTCCAGGTCTTTGAATAGTCAAATCTGCAAATACAGCATTTGGTCTACCGAAGAGTTGTAGCGTCTGGTCAATTAAATGCGCTCCAAGATCATAAAAGATTCCTGAACCAGGCAGATTATCTTCTCGCCACGCACCCGGTCTAAGATGGTTACGGAAACGATCGTAACGAACTTCAAAATTCTTGATCTGCCCCAATCGTTCATCCTTAATCACCTCTTTGATCGTTCTAAAATCTGAGTTGAATCTTAAATTATGATATACAGATAAAATTTTACCACTTTCTTTTGCCAATGCGATCAATTCATCAGCCTGTTCAGATGTATTGGTAAACGGTTTTTCGACTACCACATGTTTCCCTGCTAGCAATGCCTGCTTAGCAAAAGGATAGTGCATATCATTAGAGGTAGCAATAACCACCAAATCAATGGAATCGTCATTTAATATTTCGTCAGCATGATCTACAGCCAACGCTGTAGGATACTTTTCACTTACAATTAATTTTTGCTCCGCTTTGCGAGCAGTTATTTTTACTAATTCTAGGTCAGCAATAGATCGCATCACAGGAGCATGAAATACTTGTCCTGAAATACCAAAACCAATTAAACCAACACGGATTTTTTGAGCCATCATGAGATAAATTACATACGTTCAGGAACTTCAATTCCTAATAAACTCATTCCTTTTGCAATAACTTTTGCTGCAGAAGCCGAAAGGTGCAAACGGAAATTCTTCACTTCTTCAATTTCTGCCTTTAAAATAGTCTCTTCATGATAAAACTTATTGTACAATTTAGCTACATCATAAATATAATTAGACATCTGCGCTGGACTGAATTCTTGAGCTGAGATTGCTATAATACTTGGAAAATTACCCAAAGTCATAATCAAATCACGCTCATAAGCCGATATGGATACTGGCACCGATACTTTCGACTGTTCATCAAAATTTACTTTAGAAAGAACAGACTTAATACGAGCGTAAGTGTATTGGATAAAAGGACCTGTATTTCCTTGAAAATCAACAGACTCTTTCGGATCGAACAATAAACGTTTTTTGGGATCAACTTTCAATAAGAAATATTTCAAAGCCCCCATACCGATGGTATTATAAAGTGCATTTTTATTTTCTTCAGACAAGCCCTCCGTTTTACCCAGTTCCTCTGTGCGCTCTTTCGCTGTTTCGATCATCTCACTCATCAAATCATCAGCATCTACAACTGTACCTTCACGCGATTTCATCTTTCCAGAAGGTAAATCGACCATCCCGTAAGATAAATGGAATAAGCCATCTGCCCAAGATTTACCAAGTTTTTTTAAGATCAAAAACAATACTTTAAAATGGTAATCTTGTTCGTTACCGACCACATAAATAGAATCATTCATCTTGAACTCATCGTATTTCAATTGAGCTGTACCTAAATCTTGAGTAATATATACAGAAGTACCATCGCCTCGCAGGACAAGCTTTTCATCCAATCCGTCGGCAGTTAAGTCAATCCAAACAGAGTTATCTTCTTTCTTAAAGAAAACACCACTATCTAAACCCTCTTGAATGATATCTTTTCCTAACAAATACGTATTTGATTCATAATAATATTTATCAAAGTTAACACCTAGTTGCTTATACGTTTTTTCAAAACCAGCATATACCCAGGTATTCATTGTTTTCCAAAGATCAATCACAGCCTCATCACCAGCTTCCCATTGCTGTAACATCGCTTGTGCTTCTTTAATCAATGGCGCATTCTTCTTAGCCTCATCTTCAGTTTGACCTTCAACTTTGAGTGTTTCTATTTCTTTTTTATATTCTTTATCAAAAACTACATAATATTTACCCACCAAATGGTCACCTTTCATACCCGTAGACTCAGGAGTTTCTCCATTTCCGAATTTTTGCCATGCAAGCATAGATTTACAGATATGAATACCGCGATCATTTACCAGATTGGCTTTTATGACATCATAACCATAAGCCTTTAAAAGCTCTGCAACAGAATATCCTAATAGGTTGTTACGAATATGGCCTAAGTGAAGCGGCTTATTGGTGTTTGGAGAAGAATACTCCACCATTAATTTTTTACCATTCGAAGGAAATACCCCAAAATCAGATTTCACGATAGTCTCGTTTAAAAGAGAAATCCAGTATTCATCCGAAAGACAAATATTTAGAAACCCTTTAATAACGTTAAAATCAGTAATAGCTGAGATATGAGTTTTCAAATACTCACCTATTTCCGTACCAGTCTGCTCAGGAGATTTCTTAGAAAATCGGGTAACAGGAAAAGTTACAATTGTAATTTGCCCCTCAAACTCTTTGCGTGTCTCTTGCAGAGCAATTTGATTTTCAGAAATATCTGCATTATAAAGCTGTTTTACAGCTTGAACAGTGACTTCAATAAGTCTGTTTTGAATAGAATTCGCCATGTAATGATTATGTAAAATATGCAACTCCCTGAAATAGAATACAAAAATAATTCACATTCGCTATTCTTGTATTCATATTGAAAGTATATCTTTGCAAAAATAATAAAAAATGCAGAGCTATCAGGAATTTCTTGACCTAAGTGTTGGTTTTCCGCAAGACGGATTCGAAATCATCGACGACGAATTGTATTTCCACGATTTGAATTTAATGGAAATGATAGAAACGTACGGTACGCCGTTGCGTTTTACTTATTTGCCAATCGTCAGCAAAAAAATTCAACAAGCGAAAATTTTGTTTCAAACCGCAATTTTGAAACACAACTACAGAGGGTCCTACAAATATTGTTATTGTACCAAATCTTCCCACTTCAAACATATTGTTGAAGAGGCATTGAAGAATGAGATTCACTTAGAAACATCATCTGCATTTGATATGCCGATGATCGATTCCTTAGAACGTCAAGGTACAGTAAAAAAAGACATTACAGTGATTTGTAATGGTTTTAAGACATACCAATACAAACAGTATATCATCGACATGATCCATGATGGGTATAAGAATATTATCCCCGTCCTAGATAACAAAGAGGAATTCAATCTCTATGATGATGAAATTGAATTGGATGAACCATGTGCTTTAGGTATCCGTATCGCATCGGAAGAACAGCCAGACTCACAGTTTTACACTTCAAGACTAGGTATTCGTATCGAAGAAGTTATAGAATTCTATAACAACAAAATTGCGAACAATCCTAACTTCAAAGTAAAGCTGTTACATTTCTTTATCAATTCAGGTATATCGGATACCCCGTATTACTGGAATGAGCTAGAAAAATATGTTACATTGTTCTGTAAGTTTAAAAAAGTAAACCCAGACTTAGATACTTTAGATATCGGTGGAGGCATGCCTTTCAAAGATTCATTAGTGCATGATTTTGACTATGAGTACATGGTCAATGAAATTGTGAACAGGATCAAGCAGATCTGTGCACAACATGAAGTAATGGAACCGGATATTATTACTGAATTTGGTAAATATACCGTTGCCGAAGCATCAGGTATCCTTTACAAGGTTTTAGGTCGTAAATTACAAAATGATCGTGAAAAATGGTTTATGATTGATGGCTCATTTATTACAAACTTACCAGATGTTTGGGCTTTAAATCAAAAATATATCTTACTTCCGATCAACAATTGGGATTCTGAATATGAACGGGTAAACCTAGGTGGTATTACTTGTGATGGCCAAGATTATTACAATCAAGAAGCACATACTAGTTCAGTATTCATGCCTAAAACACGTAAATTACAATATCTAGGTTTCTTCCATACAGGAGCATACCAAGATGTATTGAGTGGTTATGGCGGTATACATCATTGTTTATTACCATCTCCAAAGCATGTACTGATTCGCCGTAACCGCGACGAAACATTCAATTACGAAGTTTTTGGTGAGGAACAAAATTCAAAACAGGTTATGAAATTATTGGGCTACCAATAAGCGCGTAGTCAACTCACAATAAAAGGTTAGAAATTTTCATTTCTAACCTTTTTTGTTTTATTTAATATCTGTTATTCATGATTAATTTGTATTTTAGGTATATAATACTTTAACCCAACCATAGTTATGACAGATTCAATTTATAATTGTTTATGGTTTGATGGTCAAGCCCAAGATGCAGCAAACTTCTACTGTTCAGTATTTAAAGATGGAAAAATCATCTCATCCAATTCTCTGGTCGTTATTTTTGAAATTAACAAAACTCGATTTATGGGACTTAACGGAGGTCCATCATATAAACCATCAGATGCTGTCTCATTTGTCGTTGAATGTGAAGATCAACAAGAAATCGATCACCATTGGAATATGTTGACCGCAAATGGAGGTCAAGAAAATATGTGTGGCTGGCTAAAAGACAAATTTGGTTTTTCTTGGCAAATAATTCCTAAAAGAATTCATATGCTCATTTCAAATCCAAAAGCAATGGAAGCTTTGGTCAAGATGAAAAAAATTAATATAAAGGGTTTAGAAGAAGCATGCTAAAATAAGATGAATAACAGACTGAGATCGCCAGTAGTGCTACCAGGAAACTCTTATGCTAAAAATAAGATTATTTGTCTACCCGAAGCACCATTATCATTCGACCCGTCAAAACAATATGCATGCAATTGATATTATATCCATATAAAATATAACAAACCATGAAAGAAGAATTTATCAACTTACCTTTAACTAAAAATGATCAATTAAATCATTTTGAACTTCATATAGGAGAATACCAAGCCTTTATCGCATTCAAAGAAAGACCTAGTAAAGTTTGGCTCATTCATACCGAATCCGACCCTCAATTAGCGGGTCAAGGAGTAGCAACTGCTGTCATTGAA
This sequence comes from Sphingobacterium kitahiroshimense, assembly GCF_025961315.1. Taxonomy (NCBI): domain Bacteria; kingdom Pseudomonadati; phylum Bacteroidota; class Sphingobacteriia; order Sphingobacteriales; family Sphingobacteriaceae; genus Sphingobacterium; species Sphingobacterium kitahiroshimense. Next base: position 2,431,581 of record NZ_JAOQNK010000001.1, read on the forward strand.
AAAACATTACAATACCTGAAAGAACATCATTACACCCTTTTTCCATTATGCCCTTTGGTATACGCGTATATAAAAAAACATCCAGAATGGAAAGAAATCGTTGACCCAAGTTTTGAAGGATTTCAAGAGGATAAGTAGGTATTAATCATATTTTTAGATCATATTAAAAATAAATGTTTCAACAAATTTCAGTTGCAATCCATAAAATTAAGCTACCTTTGTCGCTTACAAATAAATAAATTAGATTGCAATTTCAAGATTTAAAACTCATAGCACCAATCCTTAAGGCATTGGAAGCTGTTGGATATACTACTCCTACCCCAATTCAGGAACAGGCGATTCCTATTATTTTTAGAAAAAATGATTTATTAGGTTGCGCTCAGACAGGTACTGGTAAAACAGCTGCCTTTGCCATTCCTATACTTCAAATGTTAAGTTATTCAAAAGTTAAAACTGCGAAAAAAAATATTCGTGCATTAGTTTTAACACCCACACGTGAACTAGCAATTCAAATTGAAGAAAATTTCAATCAATACTCCAAAGATCTTCCACTTAAAAGTCTAGTTGTTTTTGGAGGTGTCGGACAACAACCACAACGTGATGCCTTGAAGAGAGGTGTTGATGTGCTTATTGCTACACCAGGCCGCTTACTAGATCTATACGGTCAAGGATATATCGATTTAAAACATTTAGAATTTTTTGTTTTAGATGAAGCTGACCGTATGTTAGATATGGGATTTATCCATGACGTAAAGAAGCTAATTAAAATAATACCTGAAAAAAGACAAACATTATTTTTCTCAGCAACAATGCCACCTGAGATTCAGAAATTAGCAAATCATATTCTTGTTGATCCTATCAAGGTTGAAGTAACTCCAGAATCTACTACTGCAGAAAAGATCCAACAGGAAGTTTATTACGTTAAGAAAAACGATAAAAAAGATTTGTTAATCCATGTTTTAAAGGAGAAAAATATAAATCACGTGTTAGTTTTTTCTAAAACTAAACATGGTGCAGATCGCATCGTTAAAGATCTTGCAAAAAAGAATATTCAATCTGCGGCCATTCATGGAAACAAATCTCAAAGTGCCCGTCAAAATGCCCTTAAAAACTTCAAAGATCGTACACTACGTGTACTGGTTGCTACCGATATCGCTGCACGTGGTATTGATATAGATGAGTTGGCATTTGTAATCAACTATGATTTACCCAATATACCAGAATCATATGTACACCGAATAGGCCGTACAGGTAGAGCAGGTAAAGATGGTCAAGCGATTTCATTCTGCGACGAAGAAGAATATGCATTCTTACTAGATATCCAAAAATCCATCCGTATGGAGATCCCTTTAGTTGAGAAGCATCCCTATGCTTTACATATCTCAGGTGTAGCACCAAAGAAAGCTGGTACAGCAAAGAAATCTGGCAGACCATCATCTACATCCAGAAATGGCCAAAGTTCAAATAACGCTAGTCCTGGAGGAAATAGAAGAAGAACGTCATCCGGTCCAAGATCTGAAAATAGAAACAGAACTTCTTCGAGAAGAAGAGATTCTTAAAGCAAAAAATAATTACAAAAAAAGAGAGGCTTAGCCTCTCTTTGGTTTTTTATTACCATACTCCCGATCACGTTCGAAAGTATTCATATGTCTTTCTTTTTTCACAGGATAAACATCGTCAATAATGATCAAAATCCCTGTTTCTTCAACTTCACCAAACTCATCGTTAATTGCTGTCCCAAACGATTTCATCGTTGGAGATAGATTCATATAAGTGTTAATCAGAGGAGGAATATTCTCACCCAACGCACGAACCTTACTATTTAATAATTTATAAGACTCCTTATAATCTAATCCATCGAAAATACCTTCAAATTTAGAAAAATCATTTTCACAATTTAAACTTGGGATTGGTACCACTAAATTTTCATGATCAGGGAAGTGATACTCCATGAAATAAAGCAACAAATCACGGGCTTCTTTATTATAATGCGGATACATGGTCACTTTACCGAAAAGATACTTAATATCTGGATTAATCATCACTAATGCACCTAATCCATCCCATAGATTATCTAAAGAAAAGATTCCTTTGCGGTTATCAATTGCTGGTTGAAATTTTGGTTGGACAAAAGACCTGCCTAATTCAATTGTATAGGGCAAATAATCCGTTTTAAATCGTTCGGAAAACTGAAAATAATGAGCTGTTGATAAATTTGGGACACCATCTTTTACCGAAGCATTGGCACATTTGATGACACGATAGCCTGCAACAACTTCTTCTTCTTCAGGATTCCAGGCAATCAATTGATCGTAGCAATCTTCGCATGTATCATTTTCATCAATATCAATTGATAAACCAGTTCCACCACCAGCACCTCTAAACGTCAATTCTCTTAATCGTCCTATCTCCCGCATCACATTAGGTGCATTATGATAGTTAATCAAATATATTTCGTTATTTCCATTGTTGGTATATCGTATAAAAGCATCTTTACCTAATTCTGCCTTTAACAATTTTCTATCAACAGGAGCAATAATTTCTTGCATAATTCTATTTTTCTTGAGACATTCCGTAAACCAATCGCTTCACCTCTTCAGCCCATTTTTTTTCGCCTTTAGATTGATCAAAATGTGTGTAAGATATTTTTTTGCCAATAACAATCGTCACAGTTTGGTTGCGTTGAGAAAACATTTCATCAGGTAGATAAAGCATTTCCAAATTTGCCTTTAAGCCAATCTTCTGTCTTAGCCTTGCAAAATTATAAAAAAAGTTAGAGTTTTTCCCCTCAATATAGACAGGTACGATATCTTTTTTATATTTCTTTGCCTTATTTATAAAACTTTTCTTCCATTCAAGATCTTCAATTCTTCCGTCTCCCTGTTTTCTAGAAACTAAACCCGCAGGAAATACCAATAAAGCACTATCAGACGCGTAAGCTTCCTCTATGGCGGCGATCCCACTTTTTCCTTGTCCCCCTAATTTATTTACAGGTATAAATAGCGGCTGAAGATTACCGACATTCATCAATATATCATTGACTAAAAATTTAACATCTTTACGGTACTGTCCAATAGCATGCATAAAAGCAATTCCATCTAATCCACCTAAGGGATGATTTGAAGCAAAAATAACGCTTTCATCAATCGGAATATTAGCCGCACCTTTTAGCTCAACATTAACGCCTAGATCTTTAATTAAAGCATCAACAAAATCCAAACCTTTCAAGTCCGAAAACCGAGTCATAATATCATTGATATCGTCCTCATGTATAGTTCGTTCCAAATACTTTAATAAAAAAGATGGAATCCATTTTATCAACTTGGGACTTTTCTTGCGAATTACTTCTCTAACTTCAATAAATTTCCGACTTGCAACCTCACTCATAAAATTTCAGTACTATGATTTAACTTCATTATATATTCAAAATATAAATCGCACTTTTGTAAAAGTAGATAAAATTTGTACAATCCATTATCAATAATATATAAACTGTGCAAAGTTAAAGTAAAAATTTAATGACCTTTAATGCAAGAAAGCTTTTTTATTAATAAAAAAGGTTTTCTTTAAACATTTTACTAAATTTAAGGTCAATAGTATACAGATAAATTATCCATATGTATATAGCGAACATTCCTCTTTCACAAAACACGACGATAAAGCAATCTGACACAATTGCTTTTGCTTTAGATCGAATGGAAGATTTCCAATTTCATTTGTTGCCTGTTGTTGATGGTGATAATTATTTAGGATTTATTTCTCAAAATGATTTACTGAATGCCCTTGATGATCAAAATACAATTGCTTCTGTTCATTTAAAAACTGACCCAATTTATATCAAGGCAAATCAACATCCATACGATGCGATCCGTTTAATGACAGCTTATAACATAAGTACTTTACCTGTGTTAGATGAAAACAATAAATTTGAAGGAGTATTGACTTCTTTAGAGTTGGTAAAAACGATTTCAGTATTGCAATCACTAAATGATATAGGAGCAATTATTACCTTAGAAATTGGAATACATGATTTTTCTTTATCTAAAATAGCACATCTAGTTGAAGCAGAAAATGCTCAAATTTTAAACTGTTCAACAAAAACAGTCCCTGAAAATGCAACATTGCTTGTGACAATGAAAGTAAATAAGTCAAACATCGCTTCTCTACTATCTTCCTTCGCACGACAAAATTATAAAGTCATTGCATCTTTCAATACACTGCAAGAATTTGATGATTTAGAAGATCGTTACCAACAACTCATGAATTACATCAATATTTAGCAATACGCTAGTTTTTTCTCATCTTTGGCAAAATAATGCAATCATTACTGCTAGAATAAAAAATACTGTACAATATGAGAATAGCAATTTATGGTAGAGAATTTAGTCCTTCAGTTATTCCCCATGTAAAGCATTTACTGGAATATTTAAATGGGAAAAATGTTGAGATTTGGATCTACGACAGCTTTTATACTTTTCTACAAAAACAATTTGACTGTAATAAAACCTTCTCCACTTACAGCTCTAATGAGAATCTGCCAAAAGACACAGATTTTATGTTAAGCCTGGGTGGTGATGGAACTATGTTATCAGCAGTATCACTAATCCATAATTCCGGAATCCCTATTGCAGGCATAAATTTCGGAAGATTAGGTTTCTTAGCATCCATAAATAAAACAGATTTTGAACCTTCAATTGATCAAATTCTAGCTAAAAACTATAAAATACAAAAAAGAGCATTACTAGCCGTAGAATCGCCTGACAGAGAATTATTTGGCGGAAACAGTAATTATGCCTTGAATGATATTACCGTTTTTAGATATGATAGTTCTGCAATGATCACAGTAAATGCGTACTTAAATGGCGAACTTTTAAACTCCTATTGGGCCGATGGTCTAATTATCGCGACACCAACAGGATCTACGGCATATTCATTAAGTTGCGGAGGACCTATCATTATGCCTGGAAGTGGCAATTTCGTAATTACCCCAATTTCACCACACAATTTAAATGTTCGTCCAGTAGTTATATCATCTGAATTTGAATTAGCATTAGAAATTGAAAGTCGTTCCGAAAAATATATATTGAGCTGCGATTCTAAAAATGAAACAATAGAAAGTAATGTCAAACTAAAAATAACTAAAGCGCCATTCTATATTAATTTAATCAGATTAGAAGGTGAAAGCTATTTTGAAACACTCCGGGAGAAACTACTTTGGGGCTTAGATGTAAGAAATTATTAGCGTTAACATGAATTTGTAATCCGCTATTCGTCAAAAAGATTTATATTTACCGCACGATATTTTAAAGAATCTGGTTAATATAAGTTATCCTTATGCAGCAATACTTAAAAATTAATGAAGAAAAAATTGCTTAATGGCAAGCGCAATTTCTTGAGGATATTAGGAAATTACATTTTTCAAATGAAAATCACACCTGATACAAGGAAATCTGACGTAGCACTTCACACTAATTTAATAATTTAATTGCAGTGGTAGTTTGTATACAACGAAATTAAAATAAGTATACACGATTGAAATTAAAACAGGCATCAGGCCAATTTCAACAACTATCTTACGAAAAAACGATACACTTGTAGCATATATTTAGAAATAAATGTTTTTACCAATCGTGAGATAGGCAGAAGTAAAGAAATAGAAAATGAGCATAATAGATCATATTGACAAAAACAATCTTCCTCAACATATTGCTATTATTATGGACGGCAATGGAAGATGGGCAAAAGAAAAAGGAAAATTACGGATTTTTGGTCATCAAAGCGGAGTAAAAGCTGTAAGAGAGGCACTAGAAGCAACTTTACAGGTTGGCGTAAAACACCTTACTTTGTATGCTTTTTCAACAGAAAACTGGAATAGACCCAAACTAGAAGTAATAGCGTTAATGGAGTTGCTGGTATCTTCGTTAAAAAAAGAAGTGAAAACTTTCCAAAAAAACGGTGTTCGTTTAAATGCAATTGGAGATCTATCTAAGCTCCCTAAAAATTGTCAAGAAAAATTGCAGGAAACAATGAATTTAACTGCCGGCAATGATAAATGTATACTAACATTAGCATTAAGTTATAGTTCGCAGGAGGAAATCGTCCAAGCAACAAAAAAAATAGCAGAAAAAGTTGTTAAAGGAGATCTGAAAATTGAGAATATAACAACCGAGGTATTTCAGGAAAATCTCTACACTTCAAACTTACCAAACCCAGATTTATTAATCCGAACAAGCGGAGAATATCGAATTAGTAATTTTCTTTTATGGCAGATTGCTTATGCTGAATTCTGTTTCCTAGATAAGATGTGGCCTGAATTTGAACAAGAAGACCTTTTTAAGGCAATTCTTGACTATCAAAAGCGAGAAAGAAGATTTGGAAAAACAAGTGAACAGATCTAATCTTTATTAGTAACTTTGCTGACTGATTTTAAACCTTCATATCTGCTGGTTCTTAAATTTTTCTTAATTAACAAAAATTAACAACTGATTGGTGTACTTTAGCATCAATAAAAATTTATAAATGAAGCGCATACTATTTGTTATATTATTTTTAGCATGTACCCAACCACAATTCGCACAAGCTCAAGTGAATGGAACTGCTATAAACCTGAATGACCCCGACCAGATAAGTTATTTATCCCCTAAAGACTATATTATTGGTGGTGTTACTGTTTCGGGAACGCAGCATCTTGACAACAATGTATTAATTACCATCTCCAAACTTGTCGTTGGCCAATATATTGAAGTTCCTAGTGAGGCCACATCAAATGTCGTGAAAGTGATGATGGCACAAGGACTTTTTGATGATGTCCAATTATGGGCTGAAAAAATAGAAGGTGAAACTATTTTTCTAAACATTCGTGTTAACGAAAGACCTCGATTAACCCGTATAGACATTAACGGTTTAAGTAAAAGTCAAACAGAGGAAGTTCGTAAAAGATTAAAAGATAACGCAGGTAAAGTTGTCAATGAAAACTTGATCAATACAACACGCAATACAATTCAACGTTTTTTAAGAGAGAAAGCTTATTTATATCCAGAAATTAAGATTAGTACTATTAAAGATACTACTCAAGCTAATAATGAGATATTAATTGCTGATGTTGACCGTAAAAATAAAGTTCGTGTTAAAAAGATAACATTTACCGGAAATAAGGAATTCACACAAAAACAGCTTCGTAAGAACTTAAAAGGGGTTAAGCAAAAAGCTTGGTTCCGTATTTTTGGACCTGGAAAATTCAAAGAAGAAAAATATAAAGAAGCAAAAGAAACCTTAGTTGCGAAAATGCAAAACAAAGGTTTCCGCGATGCCGAAATTATCCAAGATTCCGTAATTAAAGTTGATGATAAAAATGTCTTAGTCAATATCGATGTGTATGAAGGCCCTAAATATTATGTTGGTAATATTAAATGGTCAGGAAACGCAAAATATACAGACACAGTTTTAAATAGAATTTTAGGAATCCGTAAAGGTGATATTTTTAGTGAAGAAAAATTAACGACTAAATTGATGGGTGGAGGAAGAAATAGTGATGATATTTCTTCTCTGTATATGAATGATGGTTATTTGACATTCTCAATTGATCCTGAACAAACGCGTATTTATAACGATACAATTGATTTAAATTTACGCGTATATGAAGGTGCACAGTTCACCATCAACAATATTATAGTAAAAGGAAATGACGTGACCAATGATCGCGTAGTATTAAGATCTATTCGTACAAAACCAGGTCAAAAATTTTCAAAAGAAGCTATCATGACTTCTGTTCGTGAAATTGCACAGTTGGGTAATTTTGACGAACAGAAAACAAATCCAGTTCCAGAAAATATTAACCATGCTGAAGGAACCGTAGATATCGTTTATAACGTTACAGAAAAACCTTCCGATCAAGTTGAACTATCAGGCGGTTACGGTGCTGGACAAATTATCGGTACCTTAGGTTTAACGTTCAATAACTTCTCGACAAGTAACTTCTTTGATAAGAGCTCTTGGAAACCACTACCACGCGGTGATGGACAAAAATTGAGTGTTCGTGGACAAACTTCAGGTAAACGTTACCAATCTTATAGTTTCTCATTCTCAGAACCTTGGTTAGGCGGTAAAAAACCAATTTATTTTGGTCTTAGCGCATATACATCAAGCTCTTCTTACGGAGGTTTTAACTACTATACAGGAGAGCAGATGGTAAAAGATTCAGATCTTAACCGTATCTGGATGACTGGTGTTACCGCAACATTAGGTAAGCGTGTACAATGGCCAGACAACTGGTTCCAGGTAAATACTTCCCTTTCGTTCCAACGTTACAAATTACAGAACTATTCAAACTATTTCTTGTTTGACAACGGTACTGCTTACAACATTAACTTAACACAGGAAATCAGCCGTAATACGATTGATGCACCGATTTACCCTACTTCAGGGTCTAATCTAAAGTTTTCAGTACAACTTACGCCTCCATATTCATTGTTTAACAAAATTAACTACGAAACATCTGCACCGGAAGTTAAATACAAATGGACTGAATACCACAAATGGAAATTTGATTCACAATGGTATGCAAAGATTGCTGGTAAATTGGTGTTCAAAGCACAGGCACAGTTCGGTTTCTTAGGTAGCTACTCCAACAAAACAGGAATCTCTACATTTGAGCGCTTCAAACTAGGTGGTGACGGTATGCAAGGATTTGATTTCCTACAGGGATCTGAAATCATCGCGATGCGTGGCTATGCAAATGGTTCCATTATTCCAGAAGGAACACAAAACGTTAATATCGCTATGCGTTCAGGTAGTCCAATTTACACCAAGTACCAAATGGAATTGAGACATCCTGTCATGTTAAATGAACAAGCAACAGTCTTTGTATTAGCTTTTGCTGAAGCTGGTAATACTTGGAACAAATTCTCTGAATACAATCCATTTAAAGTAAGACGCGCAGCGGGTGTTGGTGCACGTATCTTCTTACCTATATTTGGTATGTTAGGTATCGATTACGGTCACGCATTTGATCCGATCCCAGGTTTACAAAGTAGCCAGTGGAAACAAAATTTCACATTCAGTATCATGCAAAATATGGGCGGGTTTTAATCGCTGGATTTATCCAACCCTCAGGTACTATCAAAATAAAAAGAAAGGCTTTCACCATTGTGAAAGCCTTTCTTTTTACCACCAATTCCTAAAAGGGTTGAGAAGTTTGTTTTAAACACTAAGTTTTCAATTATTCTAAAAACGCGTTTCATCTCCTATGCCAAAAGTATAAAATACCATACTCACATCCAGCAACTCGATTATAACCCCCTCGAAAAAGCACCTATAAAAAACGATTATAAGTGATACTACTAATTTAACGGAACAAATAAAAAACACGCATTAAATGCTACATATCATTGATAATATTTCAATAAAAGTTCCAACAAAAAAAAATGATAATTCATCAAATCATCATTAATCACTAGAATCTATACTACTCATAACATGAAGGAAAAAGGGCAAACAAGTTAAATAGTGTTAAACCCGAAAAATATCGCATAGATTGCTTCTTTTTTATTATTTTTGGGCAGTAAGTTTACTGGAGATGATTTTCCCAAATTAAACTATTGGGTTTATCCATGGTCTTAAAGTAAATTAGTGTTAAATAATATATTATAGTCTATAAAACTTTCAGAGAATATGAAAAAAATAGTTTTAGTAATAGCATTTGTCGTAGTTACCATATCAGCTACTTTTGCACAAAATTTTGCCTATGTTAATTCAGAATATATTTTAAAGCATATCCCTGAATATACAGCCGCACAAAAACAGTTAGATGATCTTTCTCAAAAATGGCAACAAGAGGTAGATCAACAATATGCTGAAATAGAAAAAATGTATAAAGCTTATCAGAATGATCAAGTTTTACTAAATGAAGATATGCGCAGACGTCGCGAAGATGAAATCGTGAAAAAAGAAAAAGAAGTAAAAGATTATCAAAAACAAAAATTTGGTTTTGAAGGCGAGTTATTTAAACAACGTCAGCAACTGGTTCAACCTATACAACAACGCGTGTCCAAAGCAATTCAAGATATAGCACAAGCGCAAGGATTCGATCTTGTATTGGATAGAGGTCAAGAAGTAACATTCCTATATGCAAATCCAAAATTGGATAAAAGTAATGACGTCATTATTAAATTAGGATTAAAACCTAATTCAGCACTTGCAAACTAAATATTAGTTTATTAATATTGCGAGAACAAATACCAGTAGTAGTAAGTATTAAATTAGAAACACAAAAATTTGTCTCATTATAATTTGAAGAGACGATTTAAGATTAAAATGAAAAGAATGAGAAATTTATTTAAAGGTGCTATTGCATTTGTAGCAGTTATTTTCGCTACTCAGTTAGCTCAGGCACAACAAAAAATTGGTCACGTTAATTTAGCTGAAGTAATTCAGGCAACACCAGAATTCAAAACAGCGGAAGGCCAATTGAAAACTTTAAGCGACGGAAAAACGAAAGAGCTTCAAGATATGTATGCGATGTATCAAACGAAACAAAAAGAAGCAAATGATAAAGCACGTAACAGAAGCGAAGCAAACAAAGAGACTGTTGATGTTGAATTACAAAAATTAGGTACTGAACTACGCGATATTGAAACTCGTATCAACGAAAACCAACGTGTTGCTCAAGAAGAATTAAACAAAAAAGAAGAAGAGTTGATTTCTCCTATTCATAGAAAAGTATCAGATGCACTTACTGCTGTATCTAAAGAAAAAGGATTTGCTTATGTTTTTGATATCTCAAGCACAAACATTCCTTATTTCCAAGGCGGAGATGATTTAACACCTGCTTTAAAAACAAAATTAGGTATTTCTGCAACAGCTGCTCCTGCAACTCCAGCAAAAAAATAATTAATTAAATCCTGAAATAAATTCAGGTTATAAAAAAACAGCAGTCCCTTCAAGGTCTGCTGTTTTTTTTATGACCTTACCTTACCTTACCTTACCTTACCTTACCTTACCTTACCTTACCTTACCTTACCTTACCTTACCTTACCTTACCTTACCTTACCTTACCTTACCTTACCTTACCTTACCTTACCTTACCTTACCTTACCTTACCTTACCTTACCTTACCTTACCTTACCTTACCTTACCTTACCTTACCTTACCTTACCTTACCTTTTGTAGCTAATAAGCAATAGTAAACCGAAAATAGTAAATACCATCATAAAGATTCCATAACACAATATATCTGTCGTCAGAATTGAATACAGACCTCAACCCTACCTCTAAACCAAAATGCCAAACTTATTTATTCAAAAAAGTCATTAATTTTTAAAAATTCTAAATAATATATTATGCATGCATAATATATTATTTATATTATATTTGTGTATACAGTGATAAAAAGATATGATTAACCAACTTATATTTACATTATGCTTTGTTAGCGCAATTATTCTGTTTGCAAAAAATGCTAGGCAGATTTATAAAAATATAAAAATAGGAAGAGCGCTTAATCGAAATGACAAACCTGCCGAACGTTTTAAAACCATGCTTTTGGTTGCATTTGGTCAAAAAAAAATGTTTAAGCGGATTATTCCCGCAATACTTCACCTTTTCGTTTATATCGGTTTTTGTATTATCAATATAGAGATGATTGAGATCGTAGTAGACGGCATATTTGGTACCCATCGTTTTTTATCATTTTTAGGAGGATTTTATAATTTCTTGATTGCCTCATTCGAATGGTTAGCTTTTGGTGTTCTGTTGGGCTGTATCATTTTCTTTATTCGCAGAAATGTCCTTCACTTAAAGCGCCTCAATAGCCCAGAATTAAAGAATTGGCCAAAAACAGATGCAAACCTTATTCTGATTACAGAAATTCTGTTAATGACAGCGTTTTTATTAATGAATGCCGCAGATCAAAAATTACAGCTCTATGGCGAATCACATTATATTATTGCCGGCTCATTTCCAATCAGTCAGTATATAATTTCATTCCTACCTTCCGATCCATCTGCTCTAATATTGATTGAGCGTATCTGCTGGTGGTTCCACATTCTAGGAGTATTAGCTTTTCTTAATTATTTACCCTATTCAAAACACCTGCACATTTTGCTGGCATTCCCGAACACCTATTTTTCGAATTTAAAGCCCAAGGGAGAGTTAACGAATATGGAAAGTGTAACCAATGAGGTAAAAGCGATGTTAGATCCAACCTTCACCCCTCCTGTATCAGATCAACCTATTCGTTTTGGTGCAAAAGATGTTCAGGATTTAACATGGAAAAACTTACTGGATGCTTACACCTGTACAGAATGCGGACGATGCACATCCTCTTGTCCCGCAAATATAACAGGCAAATTGCTATCTCCAAGAAAAATCATGATGGACACACGGGATCGTCTAGATGAAGTCGGAAAAAATATAAAAGCAAATGGAAGCTTTGTAGATGATCAAAAATCTTTATTAGACACTTATATAACTCGTGAAGAATTATGGGCCTGCACAAGCTGTAACGCATGTGTAGAGCAATGTCCAGTGAATATCAATCCCCTTGAAATAATTATTGAATTGAGAAGGTTCTCTGTGATGGAAGAATCACAAGCACCTGCAAGCATTAATACAATGTTTGGAAATGTAGAAAATAACGGTGCACCTTGGAAATATTCACAAATGGATCGGGCAAACTGGACTTCTCAACAATAATGCTTTTTATAAAACGATAAAGATGGAAAAAGAATTACACGTCCCAACGATGGCCGAGTTAGTGGCTAAAGGTGAAACAGCAGATATTCTATTTTGGGTAGGTTGTGCCGGAAGTTTTGATGAAAGGGCTCAAAAGATAACCCGAGATATTTGCCGTATTCTACAGCATGTCGGAATCAAATACGCGATATTGGGAACAGAAGAAAGTTGTACCGGTGATCCAGCAAAACGTGCTGGCAATGAATTTCTATTTCAAATGCAGGCCATGATGAATATTCAGGTATTAGATGGCTATGAAGTAAAAAAAATAGTAACAGCATGCCCCCATTGTTTTAACACCCTTAAAAACGAGTATCCTGCACTTGGGGGGAACTACGAACTGATTCATCACACGCAATTGATTCAAAGTCTAATTGATGAAGGAAAACTGAAACCTGCAGACGGTCATATTTTTCAAGGTAAAAAGATCACTTACCATGATCCCTGCTACTTAGGTCGCGCCAATGAAGTTTACGAAGCGCCCAGAAAAGTACTGGAAAGTCTAGATGCACAATTAATCGAATTAAAAAGATGTAAAAGCAATGGACTATGCTGTGGAGCTGGTGGCGGGCAAATGTTTAAAGAACCTGAGAAAGGCACAAAAGACGTCAATATAGAACGCATAGAGGAAATAATCGACAGCCAAGCTACGATTGTTGCCGCCGCCTGTCCATTCTGCATGACTATGCTTAAAGATGGAGTAAAAATTAAAGACAAAGAAACGGAAATAGAAGTATTAGATATCGCCGAAATAACGGTACGAGCTAATCGAATATAAAAAAAGGTCTGGAAAAATATCCAGACCTTTTTTTATCATCAATATGATGTACCCAGAAGCAGATTCGAACTGCCACACCCATACAGGCGCCACCCCCTCAAGATGGTGCGTCTACCAATTTCGCCACCTGGGCCTAATTTCAAAATGGTATCGCAAATTTAAACGTTTTTTTAAATTCTACAAGTATTTTTTACCTGTATATTCATTTTTATTTTCACCTCTTATTTTAGCAAATTCTTTTTTATCAAAGTATGGATAACCCCATCAACTAATCCTACGCGAGGTACCATAATCTGCTTCAAGTGTCCATACTTCATGATAGTCATGAAAATTTCTGTCGCTGGAATAATGACGTCGGCACGATCATCATTTAATCCCAATAAAGTAATGCGTTCTTTTAAAGAATATGAAGTTAGATAATGATAAAGAGCCTTCAATTTTGCATAAGAAATAGGCTTATCACCTTTTTCATTTGCCAAGCGAGAAAGCTTATTGATATTACCACCCGTTCCTATACCGTACACCTGCTTATACATTTTTGTATTAGTCGTTACCCATTCCTTAAGGTCATCCCAGGTCTCCTGTTCATCTTTGTTATCCAAAATACGGATTGTTCCTAAATTAAAAGATTTGGAATTCACCAATTTGGCATTTGCAAACAACGATAATTCAGTACTTCCACCGCCAACATCGATATACAAATAAACTTTATCCATATCCATCTTAGCTTCCAGATGGCTATTGTAAATTATCTCAGCTTCTTTGGTTCCATCAATAATAGCGATATCAATACCAATTTCACTTACCCTTTTCACAACCTCAGGACCGTTGGTTACATCACGCATCGCCGATGTAGCACATGCCATATAATCTTCAACATTATACACATCCATCAATTCACGAAATGCACGCATAGTCTTTACTAAATTATCCGCTTTTTTAGGCGATAATTTTTGATGGATGAAAGCGTCATCACCAAGACGCAACGGCACCCTTAGTAGGGTATTCTTTTTAAAAGAAAAACCTTCTTTTTCTTGAACAATATCAGCAATTAAAAGTCTAACCGCATTGGAGCCGATATCTATCGCAGCATACCTCACATTAATACATTTAAAGTAAATAAAAATGAAATTGATTTCTTACTGAGAATGGATAAAATACTCCTTCACAATAAGCCTTCTTTAATTGTTTCGAAAATATAAATAATAAATGAAGACGAAGTGAAATTAGTGTTAAATAATTATGAACAAGATAATAATTTAACACTAAGTCGGTTATTCCAAAATTTCCAATTGCCAATAAATCTGTTCTTCCGTAACAAAATAAGCCTTATCGTTTCTTATTTGATCGTAAACAGCATCAAACAACAGCATATAATTACCTTTTAAAGCTTTTAATCGTTCTGAGACCATATTACCTTGCTCTAAGTAAGTAAGCAATCCTTCGGCATGTTCATTCTCTTCTCCATAATGCTCATCAATAGGACTAATACCATCAATCAGTTGATTCTCTTGCACGTCCGTACGATCCTTAACAAAGGTTCCTTGTGTACCATGGAGCAGAAAGCTGTACTGTGATTCTAAGACCAACATACTGACCGTGATAAATACGGTAAGACCATGATCAAAAGTCAATAGAAGTGTAGCAAAATCATCAACCTCAGAATCTTTACGATGTATAGATGTTCTTTTGACAGCAGTTAATGGCTTGCCAAATAAAGAGATCACCTGGTCCAGTAAGTGAGATCCCAGATCAAACAAAATTCCTGCGGCAGGACGCTTAGTTTCTTTAAAGACCTTTTGTCCAATCTCAGCACGATAACGATCAAATCGTAAATGAAGTTCAACAGTTTCACCAACTTTACCACATTCCAAAACAGATTTTAGCGAATTAAAATCCGAATCAAATCTTCTGTTATGATAAGGTAATACAAACTTTCCAACCTTTCGTCCCAAATCAAATAATTCCTTTGCTTCTAATACCGTAGGCGCAAAAGGCTTTTCAATCAGAACATGTTTTCCTGCCAGCAAAGCTTGCTTAGCTAAAGAAACATGGGTATCGTTTGGTGTATTGATAATGACAAGTTCAATTGCATCATCTGCGAGAAGCTCCTCAACACTATCATAACTGATAATCGAAGGATAATCTAATTGTGCTTTTTTAGTTGATCGCTCTACAACTGCCCGCAATTCAAAGCGATCATTATTGGCTATAAATGGCGTATGGAATACCCTTCCGGACATTCCATACGACAAAACACCTGTAATTATTTTATTTACAGTCATTAAAATAAGATTTTATTTAGTGATGTGCATGCTCATCTACTTTACCACCAGCAAGTTTATAAACCTCTTGAAGTTTTTCTAAGCTCTCATGTGAAAAGTGATTAACAGCAGCATTTGTATTGTGAGACTCTTTCGTCAATTTTTTATTTACTTCAGCTTGAATCTCAGCAACAAGATGAGTATAAGCTTTATCATTAAATGCTGCAGTACTGTCCGCACCTAAAGCAACCGGAGCTTGAAAAGCAGGAACACCTCTCATCGCATCATTAACATGAAGGCTCAATGCTAATGAATCCAACTGCGGAAGAATAGTACTATACGACTCTTGAATTTTTGCAGATAAAGCTTTCGTCTCTGCAGAAGTAGATTTTGACTCAGCAAATTTCGCCAAATTCATCAAATAGTTCCCTTGCTCACCCACAAACTTAAACATGGCATAAGCATCACCATCAGCCAAAGAAGCACGCGAATTTTTATATTGGTTATCCAAACCTGTTTGGTAGTTACAAGAAGCTAATAAAGAACTTCCACAAACTGCTACCGCTACAAATAACTTATTAAATTTCATATCAATTATATTAACAGCACAAAAATAATAAAATAAACGGGGTTCAAAACTCTAATTAAAAAAGAGTTGAACTTTATGCCACATTTCTACCGGCATTAACAACCCCATAAATTGTTCTGGCAATTAATTTAGCATAAGCTTCTCGCTTCTTTTCATCCAATTTACCCTCATTGATTACCTTGATAGCATAGTGTTGAATAATTAATAATGGCAACACAATATTCTCACGTGCCAATATAGATTCACGATCAATAGG
The DNA here is from genome assembly GCF_025961315.1 of Sphingobacterium kitahiroshimense. Lineage (NCBI taxonomy): Bacteria > Pseudomonadati > Bacteroidota > Sphingobacteriia > Sphingobacteriales > Sphingobacteriaceae > Sphingobacterium > Sphingobacterium kitahiroshimense. The sequence goes on from NZ_JAOQNK010000001.1 coordinate 2,448,197, forward strand.
GTAATTTTCCATTAATTTCGATGTATTGCTCAATTTTAATAAATACTCTTTGGTAATTAAAAACTCGGCATGCAACATCTTCCAAAACTCACCATATTTCTCATCATATTGCATATAAGAAGTAATGTCAAAGTTCGATTTGGTCATGGACATCATACAGTTATCAATTAAAGTCTGAAAAAAACCAGAAGATAAATATAACTGTTGAACATCTTTCCAAAGATTATTTTGTTCCGCCCATTTCAATGCTGTACCGACACCATAAAAACCTGGTATATTTTGTTTCAATTGACTCCAGGCAGTTACGAAACTGATAGCACGAAGGTCTTTAAGCTTCAGCTCCTTATCCGAATTTCTTTTAACTGGACGACTACTGATATTGATAGAGGAAAGCGCTTTTAAAGGTGATAAATTTTCTAAATAGCTTAAGAATAAAGGATTCTTACGTAAATCCATAAACTTATTATAGCTGAGATCTGCCAATTTATCCACAATACCTTTCTGATGCGGCGTTAAAGTATCACCCGACCTTTGTTTAAGATCTGAAATAATCCCAGCATGAAGTAATTGTTCGATATTAAATCGTGCTGTATCTAAAGAACCGTATTGACTACTTATAGTTTGTCCCTGAATAGTTAACTGAATATGATCATTAGCAATTTCTTCACCCATTGATGCATAGAAACGTTGCGTTTTACCCCCACCTCTCGCAGGCGGACCACCACGACCATCAAAAAATACGAGATCCACATCATATTCTCGAGCAATAGCGGTTAATTCAATTTTAGCACTATAAATAGACCAGTTAGCCATCAAATAACCACCATCTTTAGTACTGTCAGAATAACCAAGCATAATTGTTTGCTTATTCCCTCTCAATTTAAGATGCTTTGCATACTCCTTATTCGTATAAAGTGATTTCATCACATCAGCAGCACGCGTCAAATCATCAACAGTTTCAAATAGAGGTACAAAATCAATAGTTAAAGTATCTTTCTTCCAGCCAGACCAGAGAAATAACTGTCGTAATCCCAAAATATCGCTCGCTTGCTGACAATTACTGATGATAAATCGCTGTGCAGCACGCTCAGATCCTGATTTTTGAATATCTTTCAGTAAACGAATAACTTGTAAAGTATCAACTTCCAATGCGGTAGCCTCTTCATCAAACGCTAGATCTAACTCTTTAAAATCAATAGCAGTCTGTTTATCTACTTCAGATAACGATGAGAAATCAGCTGAAATACCAGTTTCTTCTGGATATTTCTTAATGATATATTCAAAAGTTTGAGTCAGAATACTACTGTCCTGACGAATATCAAGCGTGGTAAAGAAACAACCGAAGGTCATTACTTTGCGTAACAAATCGTCAACAATCTCAACAAAAAGATTATTATGGTCCTCTTTAAGCACAACTTGAATAGCTTTTAGATTTTCAACAATCTGTGCTGTTTCATCAACAGGATTCTCAACAGGGTTAAAACTATTTTCATAAAACAGTTCCTGCAGATTATCCATATATTTTTCAACCCCTCTAAATGTAATGCGACGTTTTACAACTCTAAAATCCCTATAATAACAGCGAAATAAGATTGTTCTTAAAAGTGTCGCTACCTTTTTAGTACTTTCAGCACTTACATTAGGGTTACCGTCACGATCTCCCCCCGGCCAGAAACCCAGTTCAATCAATTGCCTAACCTCTTCCGTCTCTATACCTAGCTCATCATCAATATATGTCTGGATTTCAGAAGCAACCTTGTAAAAAACATTTTCCAAAAACCAAGCTAAACTAATAGCTTCATCAACTGGAGTTGGCTTATTGTTATTAATAAATGGTGTTTTACCTAACTGTTGCAATAATAAATGAATATTGTGAATATCATTCTCCTTAATCGCTCCAATTAAATCATTGATAATCGATAGAACAGTCCCAGGATAAAACTGAGTTGGATGAGCCGTTAACACAAGACGAACCGAAAAATCTTTCAATTTACCAACTATCTTACGCTTTAATTCCGGATTTATTTCAGAAGATTTAATTAAAGACCCAAGCTGTGAAGATTGATCAGTCTTGCCGATCGCTTTAAATGAAGAATCTTCAATAGCATCAAAAAGAACCACCTGTCTTTCTATATATTGCACAAATCGAAATAATAGATCGACCTGAGTTTGTTCATCCGAATAAAGCTCATGCTGCACAAAGAAAGAATTGATAATTTCCTCTGGAGTTTGATGTTTCTCAACACCCTTCTCACAATGTTGGGCAAAAAAAGGTAACAAGGTACCAGTATCCTTCACTTGCTGGAAGGGCAGTGTTAAAAATAGACTTTTAAAAAGTTCAAATCGCGTCAAAACTTCGTTTTGAAAAACGGCTTCTTTTGTACTCAATTTCATATTATAGAAAAAACAAATTGTCGTTAATGGAGAATGTTTGAATAAGATCAAACATTCAAATATATAAAATTAATATTCAAATAATCATTTAAATGAAAAATAGATAATAATAACATTGTAATATTACAATATTATTAAGAACAAAAACCTTTTGCCATTTGTTATATTATTTTACATCATTCAACAAATAGCGAAATGGGAAAACTATATACAGCAGAAGTTACGGCAACAGGCGGACGTAATGGCGAAGTGAAATCTTCAGATGGAATAATTGATTTAATCGTTAAAAAACCAACAGCAATGGGAGGTGAAGGTAATGCCACCAACCCTGAGCAATTATTTGCGGCAGCATGGAGTTCATGCTTTTTAGGTGCCGTAGCTGCAGTAGGAGAAAAAGATCATGTCGACATGAAAGATGCTACCGTAACCGTAAGAGCTTCATTTAATGAAGAAAACAATGCATTTTTTATCTCAGCTGAAATTGATTTGCACATTCCCACATTAAGTGCATCAGAATCTCAAAAGCTTGCCGAAAAAGCACATCGTGTATGCCCTTATTCTAAGGCAACCAAAGGAAATATAGAAACCAAAATAACTGGAATTTAGATTCTTATATTTAAATATTAACAGGCTATGCTTTTACAATAAAAAGCATAGCTTTTCCTATTCAATCTTGTATATTTGTTTGTATTCGATATTATGAAGCAGACACAAGAGATAAAGAGTTTTTTTTATAGCCAATATTTCGCAGATGGTATTAGGATAACCATTGGATGCATAGTTCCTGTCATTATTTTTGCCGCCATGGGTCAATTCATAAATGGTACATATGTGTCATTAGGAGCCTTATTGGTCGGATTATCAGACACGCCCGGTGCCCCTTCCCATCGCCGTACCGGAATGTATTTTGCAGGTATATTAACCATCATTACCTTTATACTTACTGTTTCCGTAAACGCTAATATCTATTTATTGACCATACTCATTGCGGCATTATGTTTTATCTTCGCAATGTTTGCAGTTTTCAATGCCCGAGCTGCGAATGTAGGATTAATGTGTATGCTAATGATGTTGATACATGTCGATACGCCATTTACCCTATTTAGTGCCCTATCATATCTATTTTACTATAGTATCGGATGCCTCTGGTATATCATCATCAGCCTATCCATCACGCAGATTCGTCCATACAGATTAACACAGCAGGAACTCGCAGAATCCATTCGTCATGTTGCCGATTACCTCAGATTAAAGGCTAATTTTTATGATATCAATGTAGATAATGATAAGAATTACCTTAAACTTATCGAAAAACAAGTAGAAGTAAATGATCATCAAGAAAATGTAAGAAACTTACTTTTTCAAAGTAAGCGATCCATAAAAGATACCACGAAAACGGGCCGCTATCTAACCTTTGTCTTCAATGATATCATTGACCTTTTTGAACAAAGTATGGCAACACATTATGACTATAACACCGTCAGTGAAAAATTTGGTCATACCGGTATTTTGAACGAATTCAAACATATCATTTTAAAACTGACGAATGAGCTCGATCACATTGCATATCAACTCAATGCCAACAGAATGCCGAAACCTATGTATAACTTTGATCAAGAGATCAATTTATTACATAAAAAAATTGATACTGTTGAAAAAGAGCTTCAATACAGTACGATTGCCTTAAGGAAGATTTTAATCAATGTCCGAGATATCATCAGACATATCAATGATATCTACAGCTATTCCCATTTAAAATCTACAGAAGTTAATAAAATGGAAATTGACGAAGCAAAAAAATTTATAGAACCTTCGATCATTGATTTTAAAAAAATAAGAGAAAATTTAACCCTAGAATCCACTTATTTTAGACACGCATTACGCATGGCTATTGTCATGTCTGTTTCTTATTTTGTAGCCAAATCATTTCATATAACTGAAAATATCTTTTGGATACTGTTGACAATTATGGTGATTTTAAAACCTGGTTTTGGCTTAACAAAATCAAGAAATATACAGCGTCTCATGGGAACCGTAATCGGCGGTCTTATTGGCGCTCTTATTTTATTCGTAGTTCACGATGAAACGATTCGCTTTGTTTTGCTTATTTTTTTCTTCCTAAGTGCATACAGTCTTTTTCGGGTCAATTATATCGTTGCTGTTATTTTTATGACGCCCTATGTACTCATTATGCTAAGTTTTGTAAGTACAAATACCATGGAGGTAACAAAAGAGCGTATTTTAGATACTTTCATAGGTGGCATGATAGCATTTTTGTCCAGTTATGTCATTTTCCCAAATTGGGAAGCGACGCAGGTCAAATTCTCCATGCAAAAACTACTTATCGCAAGCTATCACTATATAGCACTAACTTTAAAAGAAATCGCAGGAAATGAGCCCACTATTACAGAATACAAACTGGTAAGGAAAAAACTTTACGTTGAAACAGCCAATATGGGATCAACCTTTCAACGCATGTTGACGGAACCAAAAAATAAACAGAAATACACAAAAGATGTAAACAAGTTTGTTATTTTTAACCATGTTTTAGCCTCATTTGCAGTAACCCTACATAATCAGGTTACATCCTCAAGAGTCAACCACACAATAACAAAAGAACATATTAAATTGATCCGTAAAATATTAAGTTCCTTAGAAACGGCTATCAAAGCATTGGCCAACCCCAATGAAGAAAATCAATTTATACCTGTAGATTTTCAAATACCAGAAAATCAAATATCAGTTGATGAAACGGCCGATGAAAACAGTACTTTAATGACCGAACAACTTCAATTTATTACTAAAATTGTTGCAGACATAGCTAAATTGGTACAGCAATTAAAAGAAAAAACAAGCGCTGAGATCGACCCCATGTTAAACAATAAAATGCATTAATTTTCATACAACAAGCAACTATGCACGATAATTATTACGATATCATCATTGTAGGCGGAGGACCAATTGGACTGGCCTGTGCTTTAGAAGCATCTTTAAATGACAAGACATACCTGATCCTGGAGAAAGGATGTTTGGTGAACTCGTTATATAATTATCCGCAAAATATGACTTTCTTTTCCTCTTCCGACCGCTTAGAAATTGGCGACATCCCATTTGTAACCACATTACCTAAACCAAAAAGAGCAGAAGCATTAGAATATTATCGCCGCATCCAGCAGAAATTTAAGCTCAATACCCGACTATTCGAAGAAGTAACTGAAATAACAAAAGATCACCATCTTTTCAAAATCAATACGATAAAAAATACCTACAGTTCGAAAAATGTCATCATTGCTACAGGGTTTTACGACATCCCAACGCTACTTAATATTCCAGGTGAGGAATTAGAAAAAGTAAAACATTATTATCAGGATCCGCACTATTATGCCAATCAAAAAGTAATTGTAGTTGGAGCAAGCAATTCATCAATTGATGCCGCACTTGAGACTTATAGAAAAGGCGCAGACGTTACGCTCGTGATTCGCGGGAAAGAAATTAGTCCAAGAGTAAAATATTGGGTCAAACCAGATATTGAAAACAGAATCGCCTCCGGCGAAATACGTGTACTATATAATAGCAAATTAAAAGAGATCACAGATTCGCACGCGCACGTCCATACCCCAACAGGCGATATCATACTAGAAAATGATTTTGTTTTGGCCCTGACAGGATATCAGCCAAATTTCAACTTTCTTAAAAAAATCGGTATTCATATTCCCTCCGAATCACCCTGTCTTCCTGAACATGATCCTGATAGTATGGAAACAAATATTGATGGGTTGTATCTTGCAGGAGTGGTCTGCGGAGGTTTAAATACTCATTTATGGTTCATTGAAAATTCACGAATACACGCAAAACAAATTTTAGCAGATATCAAGAAGAAAGAAATGAGAGAATAATTTACTTTCTTAAACCTCTCAAAAATATTTGCATCATCTTCTTCTGCAAACTTAATATCACATCAAATTCATCCTTGGTCGGAAACAGCATATTCTTCATATCTTTCAATATTCCCATTCTCATTCCAAACAAAGAATATAATAAAATGCGGGCAGTCTCTTCAACATCCTCTACCTCGATTTTATCAGTTTCAACACCTATTTCTAATATTTCAGCAAAAAGATCAACCTCCCTTACATAAGATTCTTTGAAAACGCGTTCCAGTTCTTCAGGAAGTTCTTTGACCATATTGATCGTATATTCAAAAAGATTATAATATTGATTAATTAGTTCAACTCTTTTATCGATGGTATAAATCATGATTTCTTCAAAATCATCACAGGTGTTGATCTTCTCTCTAATATCCTGCACCATCTTATCAATCACATACTCGAATACAGCAGAATAAAGACTATTCTTATCTGGAAAATAATAATAAAGAAGTGCTTTTGAAAAGTTCAGATCAGTTGCAATTTCGGACATGGTTGTTTTGGCCATACCAAAATGAGCAAATCTACGCGTTGCTGCCTCTAAAATCCTTGTCCTCTTTAAATCTGCATTTGCCATCAATTCAAAAATTAATTACACATAATAACTGCTTTGTACTATCTTTACTAACTATTATATAAAGATAATTTATTTTTTTGAATTTTTGAAAAAACTAGTCAACAATGGGTATAAATATACAGTCAGATATCTCTTTAAAAAAATATAACACATTCGGCATTACTGAAGTTGCTTCACATTTCATTGAAATAACAGAACCCACTCAGTTATTAAGCGCTTATGAAGCCGGAATATTTGAAAAAGATTTCTTGACATTGGGAAGTGGAAGCAATATTTTATTTACCCAACCATACGCAGGTTATATCATTAAAATCAACATTAAGGGGATTACAGCAAAACCGCATCAGAACGACATTTTTATCACCGCTGCAGGTGGTGAAATATGGAATGAACTCGTTTGGTTCTGTGTCAATAACAATTATAGTGGTTTAGAAAACATGGCTCTAATTCCTGGAACAGTGGGCGCTTCTCCAGTTCAAAACATAGGCGCATACGGCACCGAGCTTATGGACATTTTTTACAGTTGTATTGCTTTCGACACATTAGAAGGAGTGTTTAGAATATTCTATAATGAAGATTGCAAATTTTCTTACCGGGATAGTATTTTCAAATCAGAACAAAAAAGACGATATATAATTACAGAGGTTACTTACAAAGTTAATTCTTCTCCATCAATAAATACCTCTTATGGAGCCATAAGTGCCGAACTAAAAAAAAGAAATATAAGTGATCCTACCATAAAAGATATTGCGGAAGTGGTATCCTTTATTCGAGTTGAAAAATTACCTGATCCAAGTACGGTAGGCAATGCCGGAAGCTTTTTTAAAAACCCGATTATTTCATTAAATAAATATCAGGGATTAAAAGAACTCTATCCAGATATAGTCAGTTACAACATGCCCGATGGTGGTGTAAAGTTAGCTGCAGGCTGGTTAATAGAGCAATGCGGATGGAAAGGGAAAGTGATCGGCCAGGCAGGTGTATGGAAAAATCAAGCACTTGTACTAATAAATGTACAATCTGCAAGCGGAACTGAAATTTTTGAATTATCGTCTAAAATAATAAACGATGTTGATCAAAAATTCAATGTAAAGTTAGAACGTGAAGTAAATATTTTTTGATTTTTAATAAAAAAATATTTTAAAAATAGCTTTATAAAAATGGTCATTTAAAGCTTCTGGCTAGGCGTTTTACACAAAATAACATTTCTATAGACGAAACTTCCTGTTAAATATTTATTAAATTTATATCAATTCTCAATAATTAGCATACTATTTGCGATTAGTCTACTGAACCGTATTAAAATCGCTGAGGAATCAACATTTCAATTTCTCACTCAGTGTTTTGTAAACCATTCATTTTAAAGTGAATAAAAATTCAGTGATATGACTAAGTATGAATTCAACTCGTTAGTGGTAGAGCAGTCAGACTCTCTAAAACACTATGCAAAGAAGTTTACAAATGACAACGAAGATGCTAACGATTTAGTGCAGGACACTCTGCTAAAGGCTGTTACATATTTCAACAACTTCAGAGAAGGAACCAATCTTAAAGGATGGTTATATACTATTATGAAAAATACATTCATTAACAATTACCGCAGAATTGTTAAAACGAATTCTTTCATAACAAAAGAAGAAGAAATTTCAAATGCAAACTTGATCTTATCAGCATCAAAAAATCAAGGTGAAAACAAATTTGTCATGGAAGACATCCATGATGCGCTTTCAAAATTATCGGAAGACTACTACGTTCCATTCAGCATGTATTTCGAAGGCTATAAATACCATGAAATTTCAGAATATTTAGCAATCCCAATTGGTACTGTAAAAACCCGGATACATATCGCCCGCAAAGTAATGAAGAAATCATTATCCACATATAAACTTATCGACTAAGTTTTTTATAACTTCGTCCTATGGACAATCATGAGGAGTTAACGGTATATTCTAAATCAAAACTTGCTTTACGAAATGGGCAAGATAAGCCTGAAATATGGGTTGCTTTTCAGGGCATTATATATGATGTTACAGAAAGTCGATTATGGAGGTCCGGAAAACATTACGAACATTGGGCAGGTCAAGACCTAACTGAGGAGCTTTCAGAAGCTCCTCACTCAGATCAAGTATTTAAAAAATTTCCTATAATAGGAAAGATCGGATAATTAAATATCAAATTTAGATAAAGCAACAAAGGCTTTTAATCGAGCTTCAATCTCGTCTTGCGTTAACGTTTGCAAACGCTCCGTACCGAATTTCTCAACACAGAATGATGCTAACGCCGATCCATAGATAACCGCATTTTTCATATTGGTAAAGTTAATCGTTTTTACCTTCGCCAGATATCCTATAAAGCCACCAGCAAATGCATCACCAGCACCTGTTGGATCAAATACTTCTGCCAGTGGTAATGCTGGTGCAGAGAAAATTTGTCCTTCACCAAACAATAATGCACCATGCTCACCTTTTTTAATAATCAAATATTTAGGTCCCATCTCAAGAATAGTTGCGGCAGCTTTCACCAACGAATATTCACCAGATAATTGACGCGCTTCACCATCGTTGATTGTCAAAACATCAATATGCTTCAACACCGCTTTCAAATCATCCATCGCGATATCCATCCAGAAGTTCATGGTATCCAAAACAACCAATTTAGGTTTGTTCTTTAGACGATTTAAAGTAGTCATCTGAATCTGAGGAGTAGCATTGCCTAATAGCAAAAACTCACAATCCTGGTAGCTCTCAGGAATAATCGGATCAAAGTCAGCTAATACATTCAATTCTGTAGTGATTGTATCACGGCTATTCATATCATTATGATACTTACCTGCCCAGAAAAATGATTTTCCACCTTCAATAATCTGAATCCCCTCTACATTTACACCTTTACTCGTAATGATATTTAAGTTATCATCACCAAAATCTTCACCGATTACACCTACTAATTTCACCTGGTCATATAAAAAAGACGCAGAAAGAGCTGCAAAAGTACCTGCTCCGCCAACAATTTTATCTGTTTTACCAAAAGGCGTTTCGATAGCGTCGAATGCTACCGTGCCCATTACTACTAAACTCATAGTATATAAATAAATAACTGTAAACAAAAAAAAACCGGCTATAAAGCCGGTTTCACCTAACGCTCCTGAAGCTGGGCTCGAACCAGCGACCCTCTGATTAACAGTCAGATGCTCTAACCAGCTGAGCTATTCAGGAATCTTCATAAGAAAGATGACTATATATCTTTCTCTTTTGATGCCACAAAAATAGCTAAATCCAACGTATTTCCAAATCTTTTTTAAAGATTTTTTACTTTTTTTTCATCTAAATATTCATCATATTTAGATTATCAAATTGTAGCGATTGAAAACAAGGCAATTACATAGCTTAACCATCACTATAAATTTCTTACATAACCGATTTTCATGAATAAACCACTTTTAAAAACAATCACATTGCTTTTATTTGCGCCTATGCTGTTCAGTTGCAGTAAAAAAAATCTAGAGGAAGAAAAGCCAAAGGAGAATGTTGTAGAACCAGAACCTGAAAAAAAAGTCAGTCGCGTAGATCGATTAGCTGACTCACTATTCTACTATGCACAGGACATTTATTTCTGGAACGACCAATTACCCACGTATGAAGTATTTAATCCGAGACAATTTAGCAAAGGAAGCGTCGAATTCAATAGCTTGAATAAAGTACTATTCAATATTACTAGATATGGTACAAACCCTGCTACTGGAAAACCCTATGAATACAATGAAATCGATAATAACGATACAAAATACAGTTACATCGACAAAGAAAGCTACGATGGAAGTAAATCATTCATTAAAAAAAATGAATTGTCAAACCTCGATTTAGAAGGAAATGGAGACGATTTAGGTCTGAAGATAGGTCTATACGGGGTCGAGCAGAATTACAAGATCCTAGTTCAATTGACTTATCCTGGATCACCAGCTGCAATTTCGGGATTACAACGTGGAGATATCATCACCGAAATCAATGGAGTTAAGTATGGCACCAATTTCAATCATGAAGTACCCTCCTTAAGCAACGCGCTTTTTGAAAGCCAATCTGCAATTATTAAAGGAAAAAAAAGTAGCGGTACCCCATTTGAGATAACTTTGAACAAAATAAAATATCAAACAAAATCAGTCATTAAAGACAGCATATATTTAGATAAAACAAAAAAGGTTGGCTATTTTGTTTTCAATTCCTTCTCCAAACTAAGCCACACCCAAGCCGATTTAACGGCAACCTTTAATAAATTTCAGCACGCCGGTATTACAGATCTCATAATTGATTTGCGCTACAACGGAGGTGGGTATATCAATACTGCCGAATTTCTTGCCAATAAAATAGCTCCCAATTCATTAAATGGGAAAGTTATGTTTACTGAAAACTTCAACAGCACCATGCAAAACAATAAAACAAAATATTTAAAGAACTTGAGCCTTGAAACGACAAACAGTAAGGGCGAGAAAGTTAAGGTCAGATACACCGATTTAGATTACAGTATTTCGGGGAATACATTCAAATTCAACCCTACAGGTAATATAAATATCAATACCCTTGTATTTATTGTAACAGAAAATACAGCCTCAGCAAGTGAGTTATTGATCAATATATTTAAACCACATCTAACCGTAAAAATCGTGGGAGCAAAAACCTATGGAAAACCAATTGGTTTTTTCCCCTTGACAATCGGCGGTTATGATGTCTATTTCAGTATGTTTGAATCACGAAATGCATCAAATGAAAGCGATTATTATAACGGTATATCCGTTAACAAATCAAGTAACGATGACGCCTACTACCCTTTCGGCAATTTAAATGAACAATCGTTTAAAGCCGCATATGATTACATCGTAACAGGAAACTTTTCGAATAGTACATCTATGCTCTCCGGTAAAGCATCGGGTTCAAACCAACTTCAAAAATTAAAAGCGCTCTCTCCTCCTCAATTTAAAGGAATGATTGAAAACAGAATCAAATCACACTAAACGCAAAAAGCCTTTCCAAACTGGAAAGGCTTTCATTTGCTCCTGAAGCTGGGCTCGAACCAGCGACCCTCTGATTAACAGTCAGATGCTCTAACCAGCTGAGCTATTCAGGAATCATTCAAGAGTATATTACTATAGCTCTTTGGTTATTTAAGAATTTGCATTCTTATCTCTTAAATACATTCAATCTAGACTTTCGATTGAATCACGATTTTACTATCTAAAATCGTTTTGCTCCTGAAGCTGGGCTCGAACCAGCGACCCTCTGATTAACAGTCAGATGCTCTAACCAGCTGAGCTATTCAGGAATCCGGTTAATTTTCCGAAGCGTCATTTCCGTTTCGGTGATGCAATTATCGGAAGATTATTGCAATCTTACAAATCTTTTAAAAACATTTTTTGCAACTCCCTCGCTTCCAACAAGAATAATTTTCATCTCATTTAGATCAAAACACCCTTCAAGAGTAAAACAGCAAATGTGAAGTAAATTAATAGGCCGGTCACATCAACCAAAGTCGATACAAATGGAGCTGAAGAGCTAGCAGGATCAGCACCAAGCTTTCTTAAAATAAAAGGAAGCATAGATCCCATTAAGGATCCCCACAGCACTACTCCTACTAAAGAAAAGCCAACCACAAGCCCCACTAAAACCCAATGTTCACCATAAGCATCAGAAAACCCCTGAAAAGTCATAATTCTGATGAAACCTAAAATACCTAATATTAAACCAAGCAGAAAACCAGAAACGATCTCCCTCTTCATAACACGCCACCAGTCCCCTATCGTAATCTCTCCCAATGCCATGGCTTGAATGATCAAGGTAGATGCTTGTGAGCCACTGTTACCACCGCTCGATATGATCAGTGGCATCAATGCGAAGAGCATGATAGCACTCGCCAATTGATGTTCAAAATGCTCAATGACTGTCGCAGTTAACAGTTGACCGAAAAATAAGACCACTAACCACCCAGAACGTTTTTTAACTAAATTAACAATCGACACATCCAGATATGGTTCATCTAAAGCTTCAGTTCCCCCAAATCGTTGCATATCCTCCGTATACTCTTCATTTGCCACCCAAAGAATATCATCGATCGTAACAATACCTAACATTATTCCCTGCTCATCAACAACAGGTAAAGCAACTCGATTATTCATCCGGAAAATATTCACAGCCTCTTCTTGTGGGTCATTCGCATGTAGAGAAATAAGCCTATTGTCAATAAGATCACCAACAACAACATTTGGATCTGCCATTAACACATCTTTAATACGAATATCATCTATTAATTTACCTGCGGCATCAATGACATATAAGACATCAATTGTTTCCGAATTTTTACCATAACGGCGAATATGCTCAAGAATTCGGATGATATTCCAATGTGGTTTTACAGTGATATAGTCTGGGGTCATCAGACGCCCCACACTATCTTCAGGATAACCTAATAAAGAAAGAGCTTCTTTACGATCCTGAGGTGGCAGTAAAATAATCAATTGTTTTACGACATCACCATCCTTCAGTTCACTGAAAAATGATGTCCGGTCATCCGGAGGCATCTCATTAATTAATTCACTAATTTTTGCACCTGAAAGCTTCTTAAAAATACGCTCTTGCGTAGGGAAATCTAAAATACGAAATACATTAACCGCACGGTTCAAATTTAATGTTTCGATGAATATGTGGCCATATTCGGGTAGCTCATCGATCAACGCCTCTACATCCGAAATATTTAGCTCATTTAAATATGCTTGTAACCCCTCATTATCCTTCGACTCAATGAACTGTTCGATTTGTTCTACCTGCATTTCCAATTCTTCCATAATTCCCTTTCTTTACTAATATGCTACATCGGTGTATTTAAAATTTTATGCAAAAATCGTCTTTTTAAAAATAATATAAGAATTTATTTATTACCTATTGAAAATAGAAATTTTCAATAGGTAATAGAACAATAAAAAACATATTCTAATGCAGTATTAGATCATAAAATAAAGATCGTGATCATAATCGATACACCTAATCTATAGAAAAATAAATGATAGTGTCTCCAACAATAATTTACAAAAACAAATTATTGAAAAACAGTCATTTATAAAAAGTTAGATGTTATTTTTCTTAAATCCAATTCATAAAATCTCCAAATAAGACAATCTAAATCAAAGAAAATAACAACAACACTAACTATCAATTCATTACAACATAAAGAACAAGTAACTCAGTAAATTGAAATAAAAAACCTATATTTAATTTGCAAATTATTGAATACATTTAAACGAATTACAAAACATAAACACCTAACGATCAAGCTATATAGTTATTCGAAAGTTAAGAAACAACCATCGATCTAAAATAATTAGCAACAGCAACTTAAGTACATGAAAATCTGCCTACTCTCCTTCATACTATCGATTTTAACTTTTCATAAAGGTATTTGCCAAATATTTGAAGACAGTCAGGCACCTCCATCGCAAAAATGGCATCAGATTGACACTAAAGAATTTAAACTGATCTTTCCGGTCGAAATGAAAAAAAAGGCTTCAACGCTTGCCAGTCAAATTACACAGCATTTAAAAACAAATTATAAAGACTTACAAGTAAAACCGCGTAAAATTTCTTTAATTCTTCAAAACACCGAACTTCGTCCTAATGGTTTTGTCCAACTCGCTCCACGCAAATCGGAGCTGTACAGCAGTCCAACCCCTGAGCCAGATAATCAGGAATGGCTCTCCAATCTAGCATTGCACGAACTTAGACACGTTGCTCAATTTGATAAATTGACCGGAAAATTAAAGGCACCGTTCTTAGAACAGCTTGCCCTTGCTATATACGGTCTAACGTTGCCTTCCTGGTATTTTGAAGGTGATGCAGTCTGGGCAGAAACATTTTATTCCAAAGGAGGAAGAGGTCGACTCCCCTCTTTTGAAATGACGCTAAAAGCTAATGAAAGAACTGATAAAAAATATAAATTCGAGAAATATTTATTAGGTTCTTATCGTGATAAAATACCGAGCTATTATACCATTGGTTATTTCATGACCAATTATTTAAAACAAAACGTAAAGGAGAACTTTGAACCCGAACTGTATCAAAACATCAACAAAAATATATTGATGCCCTACAATTTTAGTCGGTCGCTAAAAAAAACAACTGGATTTAATAATACGAGTCTATTTACACATACGATGGATGATCTGAATATTAAATGGCAAAAAGAAGAACATGAAAGACCAACGATATCCTACCCGATAATTGAACCAACATCCAGTAAAAACTACCAGGATTGGTTATTGCCTAAAAACAATCACGACAATAGCACCCTATCTATTTTACAGACCCCAGAAAAAACAGCTGAAATCGTTAAAATAGATAACAACAATAAAATAGAATCATTGTTAAAATTGGGAAATCAAATCGTCCCAAACTATGATTTCAGAAATAATATGATTGTATGGGATGAAGTTAAAAGAGATATCCGATACACAAAAAGATCCTACAATGTAATTAACCTTTACCATTTAGAAACAAAAAAGCGAGAGCAGATTAGTTTTAAAAGTCGCTATTTCTATCCCATACTACACCCATCCAAAGCAGAAATACTGACAATTGAAGTGGATTTAAGTAATCAGACAGCAATTCTATTGCTCGATATTAAAACCAAAAAAATATTAAAAAGAATTCCGATAGCTTCCGATATTTATCTTCAACAGCCTTCATTTAATGAAGAGGGCTCAAAAATAGTAGCTATTGCTATTTCAAACAAAGGCACAACCTTAGTAGAAATCGAATTAGAATCCTCCCAAATTACTTTTCTTCAGGACTGGAACAATGAACAATTTGAAAGACCGCAATACATAAACGATCACCTTTTTCTGTTTAAAGCACAATATTCAGGTATCGATAATTTATATCAATATAATAAACTATCAAAAGCATTAACGAAGCTTACAAATACCACTTTCGGAGCTTTCAACCCCTCTTATGATGTCAATAAAAAAGAAATTCTCTTTAATAATTACCAGTACAATGGATATAAAATATCCAAAATAACATTTAATGACGCCGATACAGTTCTTAAGAACCCATATAGCGTAAAAACTATTAGTAACAATTTAAAAAACAAAATTGATAGCATCACAGAAAGTGTTTCAGATTACAATGTAAGTCCTTATAAAGGCCTATCTAGAACATTTAATTTTCACAGCCTTTCTCTTAGCAACACCAATTTCGAAAGCTTAGATAACTTCAAACCAGGTGTATTTTGGCTTTCCAACAATATTCTAAATACAACACAATTTGTACTCGGTTACGAATACGATACCGATATTAAAAAATCTATTTACTCTGCAACCTTAAATTACAATAAATATTTTCCCAAATTCACACTTAAATATGAAAACAAAGGACAGATAGGAACAGCAAAAATCAATAGTAAATCTGATAGCACGATCAATTTCGATTGGAGAGAGCATGATATAAGTGGTCAGATCTCCATTCCATTGGCTTACTATAAAAGCAATTATGTCTATAGCTTAGGTTTCAATTTTGCGACATCATACCTTCAACGATACAACACAAGTATTAAAAACCTTAAAAACTTCGACTCAAAGGTATTGTTCCCCTTAACTTATCAAATTTATTGGAATAGAAACGCCATGATGTCAAAAATGGATATCACACCTCGATGGGGACAAAACTTTAGTATGACTTATCGCCACCTTCCATTCGAAGATCAAGAAGGAAATCTTTTCTCCATTCGAAGTGGATTCTATATTCCTGGATTTGTCAGTAATCATGGATTTCAAATTAGATTTGGTTATCAAAAAGCATCAGGCCGTTATCAATACAGCAACGATATACCAACAATTAGCGGCTACGGGTACTATAAGTACGAGAAAATTAAAAACACTTTATTACTAAACTACAGATTCCCGATCAGCTATCCAGATTGGGCAGTTGGAGGCATAACGTACATCAAAAGAATTAAGGGAGGGGTATTTGCCGACTATCAAAATATCCATCACCAGTCCGACATGAGTCCAAAAACTTTCGGTCTTTCTGTGTCAGCAGATTTTAATGCTTTCAGATACCCATTACCCAATTTTGAAGCCGCTCTTAAACTCACTTATATCAACGATGTTACCGCTACACAAAGAGTTGTACCAACCGTTAGTTTAAATTATACCTACTAAAATCTTAAAACAGGAAAAGGCATCTAACGATGCCTTTTCCTGTTTTATATTTCAAAGTTATTACTCTTCGATAGCCTTTACTCCAGGTAAAACTTTACCTTCCATATATTCTAACAAAGCACCGCCACCAGTGGATACATAACTTACCTGTTCAGTCATGCCAAATTTAGAAACTGCAGCTGCAGAATCACCACCACCGATCAATGAAAATGCACCTTTTTCAGTTGCATTGACCACCGCATCGGCAACAGCTTTTGTACCTTTAGCAAAGGTATCAAATTCAAAAACGCCCATAGGACCATTCCAAAGAATAGTTTTAGACGATTCAATTATTTTTGCAAACGCTTCTCCAGATTCTTTACCAATATCCAATCCTTCCAATTCCGCAGGGATCTGATCATTTGGTCCATCATAAACAGTTGCATCATTTGAAAATTTATCCGCAATTTGAGCATCAGTCGGTAATACCAGGTTAACGCCTTTTGCCGCTGCTTTCTTAACCAATTCCGTTGCCAAGTCCAACTTATCTAACTCAACTAATGACTTACCGATCTCTCCACCACGAGCTTTAATAAAAGTATAAGCCATACCTCCGCCTATAATCAGGTTATCAACACGATCCAATAAAGCTTCGATTAATTCTAATTTATCAGAAACCTTCGCCCCTCCCATGATAGCAGTAAATGGACGTTCAGCTTTATTCAACACTTTTTCTGCATTACCAATTTCTGCAGCCATTAAATACCCGAAATATTTCGCATCAGGGAAAAATTGAGCAATAACAGCAGTAGAAGCATGAGCACGGTGAGCTGTACCAAAAGCATCATTGACATACACATCACCCAATTTTGATAATTTCTCTGCAAATGCAACATCACCTTTTTCTTCCTCTTTGTAAAAACGAAGATTCTCCAAAAGTAAAACTTGACCTGGTTTCAAATTTTTTGCTTTTTCAACCGCATCTTCACCAATACAATCAGCAGCAAACTGAACATCAACCTTTAACACTCCAGATAAATGTGAAACAATGTGCTTTAGTGAATATTTATCTGTAGGCCCATCTTTTGGTCTACCTAAGTGTGACATCAAGATAACAGATCCACCATCCTTTAATATTTTTTTAATCGTGGGTGTCGCACCTTGAATTCTATTATCATCTGTAATATTAAAATTGTCATCCAAAGGAACATTAAAATCTACACGTATTAGCGCTTTTTTGTCAGCGAAGTTTAAGTTGTCAACTGTTTTCATCTCTATTATTTATTATGAAGTATTTACCCACCTATTCAAATGGACAGCTAAATATAAAAAAAGCCTTTTACTATCCGAATAATAAAAGGCTTTTTTTGATAAAATGAAAAATAATTAATGTATTTCAATCGAATACGGCAATTTCGCCATAATACCAGATTGTCCAGAAACTTTTTTGATCACATCAAAGTAATTATAGAATTCTCCCATTTGCTGTTGTGCCATCCATATTTGAACCTTTTCCTTAGACGAATTTAAAAAAGTTGAAATTGCATCCTCTTTGGCAGGATATTGCTTAACTGCATATTGTCCTATTTTTGCTTTCTTTGCTGCTGCTTTAATAGCATCATCAATACCACCTATACGATCTACCAATCCAATCTCTACAGCCTGTTTACCAGTCCACACACGGCCTTGACCAATAGTATCAACCTGAGCAACCGTTATTTTACGACCATCAGACACACGCTTCATAAACGTTTGATAAACACGATTAACCTCCATCTGGATGATATCGCGTTCTTCAGCAGTTAAAGGACGATCCGGAACCATACCTAAATCAGAGAATTTACCAGTTTTCACCCCATCAAAATGAACACCTATTTTATTATTCAATAAATTCTTAAAATTTGGAATAACCCCAAACACCCCGATTGAACCTGTAATCGTATTATTCTCAGCAAAGATTGAATCTGCTGCCGCCGAAATATAGTAACCGCCCGAAGCCGCATAATCCCCCATAGAAACTATGATCGGTTTTACTTGCTTTGTCAACTCAACCTCTCTCCATATAACATCAGATGCTAAAGCAGAACCTCCAGGAGAATTAACACGGAAAACAACTGCTTTCACATTATCATCTTGTCTTAACAAACGTAGCTCACGTGAAATTTTATCGGATCCGATCTCACCTTTAGTCCCCTCTCCTCCTACAATAGCACCTTCAGCATACAAAACAGCAACCTGATTAGATTCAGAACCACTCGGCATCTTCGATTTATAGTCAATTAGGGATACAACAGAGAGATCATCTTTTGTTGCTACGTTCAATCTTTTCTTTAATTCTAAAATCAGCTCATCTTTATACAATTTAGCATCAGCCAATTTATACCTTACAGCATCATCAGCGTTACGAACCAAATAATCTGTAGCTATACTCCTTAATGAGTCGGCAGACATTTTTCTTGAAGTTGAAATTTCCTGAATAAATGAATCATAGATACTTCCCAAATAAGAATTAACCTGTAAACGGTTCGCCTCACTCATTTGGTTTAAGAAATAAGGTTCAACAGCACTTTTAAAAGTTCCCACTTTTACAACCTGCATATCCACACCAAATTTATCAAAAGCATCTTTCATAAACATGGTGGAGCTTGCCAATCCTTTAAAATCAACAGTTCCTTCGGGATTCACATACATCTTATCTGCAACACTAGCGACATAATAAGCTTTTTGAGAATAACCCTCGTTGTAAGCCACAATAAATTTACCCGATGACTTAAAGTCTACCAAAGCGTCTCTAATCTCTTTAAGACTAGCAAATCCAGTTGCAATTGTACTTGCATCCATAAAGATCCCTTTAATCTTACTATCTTCTTTAGCTGTTCTTATTCTCAACAGAATATCATCAAGACCAAGATTTTTCAAATTATAACCAGGAATATCCAAGGAACCAAAAGGATTATCTATGGAACGTTCTGTAATCTCATGATTAAAAGAAAGATACAATATTGAATTATCCTTAACCATAACTTCTTTTTCCGAAGATGCAGAAGTTACTAACGCGCCGATAATACCTAACATTATAATAAATAAAACTACCGATGATATCACAATTCCCGTGACAGTAGCAAGTACATACTTAAAAAATGATTTCATAAAATGAATAATCTAAAGTTCAATTGATTTATTAGTTGCCAATTTAGTACAAATGTTACAAATAAATTTTTAAATCTTTCATTTAATTAACTAAAATTCTATATTTATAAGGTGAAAAGCATCTACATTTTATTAGGAGCAAACCTGGGTGATCGTTTAATGCAATTAAACAGCGCATTAAGCGCTTTGGAGGATTCCTTGGGCAACATTGCAAAAGTTTCCGCTATTGTCGAAACCGAAGCTTGGGGGGTAGAAGATCAACCCAGTTTCTTAAACCAAGTAATTGAAGTCAAAACATTTCTTAACCCAATAGAGGCGCTTGAAATCTGTCAAAGTATAGAAAATCAATTAGGGAGAGTTCGTTCAGAAAAATGGGGAGCACGTGTGATCGATATTGACATTTTATATTACGAAAATGAGCAGATTAACTTGCCTAACCTCCAAATTCCACATCCCTATATACAGGATCGTAAATTTACACTAATTCCATTAGTCCAGATCGCTCCAGAATATATACACCCGATTTTAAAAAAGAGTAATAAGGAACTCTTAGCAATATGCACAGATCCCTTAAACGTAAACATCTACAAAAAAAATGTATAAACACATAAAACCAGATATTATCAAGCAAAGTATGTTTAATAATGAGGACATGATAAAAGAGTTTATCGCCCTTTACCGAACACAAACTCCTTTAGATTTTAAAAAATTAACAGTAGCAATAACAGCGAAAGACTATCAAGAGATTAATAATGCGGCACACCATATCAAACCTACTATGGAATACATTGGAGCACCACATTTAAAAGAGCAACTGCAGCTTATAGAATCATTAGCAAAAGAAACCGCTGACATCAATCACATTGAATCGGAATGCTCCCTATTAAAAATACAATTCGATGAATTATTTACAGAATTAGAGCAGTATGAAAAATCGATTTAATCTTTATTTCAAACGTTGAAAATGTAACAGTGAAAGCAAGATATAGCTTAATAAAATAATTGGCAATGCCACGAATTGAAAAACAGCAAATAAGACAACCGCTAAAATCACAAAAATAAATTTATATTTATTTTCAGACCAAGCCAATGACGATAGCTTCATAGAAAACAATCTAATCTCACTAACCAATAAAAAACTTGTTAGTGCAGTGCTGATCAAGAGAAAGAAGGGATTTAATATAATATCTGGATATTTTTCAGCAATAAAAGGCAGTGATAAGACATAAAAAGTATTCATAGGTGTATTTAACCCTATAAAATCAGTCGTTTGGCGTTCATCCAGATTAAATTTTGCCAATCGAAGCGCTGAAAACACGGTTACCACAAAACCTAAATAAGCAAACAAGGGTTGCTCAATAAAAACCTCAGACAATAACATATAAAGGATAGCACCTGGCAAGAAACCAAAACTAACCATATCAGCCAGTGAATCTAATTCCTTACCGATGTTGGATTTGACATGTAAAAGCCGTGCTACCATACCATCGAAGAAATCAAATATACCAGAAGCCAATACACAATAAGCTGTTGTCATATAATCACCTTTAAGTGCCATTAACACCCCGATACATCCACTAAATAGATTCAAACAGGTTATGGTATTAGGAATATGTTTTTTCATATTTTCAATATAAATAAAAAGCCATCATTTTTTATAAATGATGGCTAAATTATTAAAATCAAATGGAATTACCCATTCATGCTAATCAAAAACTCTTCATTAGACTTAGTACCACGCATTTGCGCTAATAAAAACTCCATTGCCTCATTAGAATTCATATCCGCCAAGTGATTGCGTAATATCCAAAGACGACGAATCGATTCTTTATCCATTAATAAATCATCACGACGCGTACTTGAAGCTGTTAAATCGATAGCAGGGAAAATACGTTTGTTCGCCAATTTACGATCCAACTGTAACTCCATGTTACCAGTACCTTTAAACTCTTCAAAAATAACCTCATCCATTTTAGAACCAGTCTCTGTAAGAGCTGTTGCTAAAATAGTTAAAGAACCTCCGTGCTCGATATTACGGGCAGCACCGAAGAAACGTTTTGGTTTATGTAAAGCATTTGCATCCACACCACCTGATAATATTTTACCAGATGCAGGGGCAACTGTATTATAAGCACGAGCCAAACGTGTAATTGAATCTAGCAAGATCACGACATCATGACCACACTCGACCATACGTTTTGCTTTCTCTAAAACAATATTTGCGATTTTTACATGACGCTCTGCAGGTTCATCAAAAGTAGATGAAACCACTTCAGCACGTACACTTCTTGCCATATCTGTCACCTCCTCAGGTCTCTCATCGATTAATAAGATAATCAAATAAACTTCAGGATGGTTTTTAGCGATAGCATTTGCAACCTCTTTCAACAAATTGGTTTTACCTGTTTTAGGTTGAGCTACAATAAGACCACGTTGTCCTTTACCTATAGGAGTAAACAAATCCATGATACGAGTCGAATAGTTGCTTGTACCCAAATCCAAATTCAAACGTTCATTAGGGAATAATGGCGTTAAGAAATCAAAAGGAACTCGGTCACGAATTTCAGCAGGATTTTGACCATTGATCGCTTCTACACGTACCAATGGAAAATATTTCTCACCTTCTTTTGGAGGTCTAATGCTACCTCTGACTGTATCACCAGTTTTCAAACCAAATAATTTGATTTGCGACTGAGAAACGTAAATATCATCTGGAGATGTAAGATAATTATAGTCAGAAGAACGTAAAAAACCATATCCATCAGGCATAATTTCCAACACACCTTCATTGACAATAACATTGTCAAAATCTGCATTTGATGAAGCTGTTTCTACTTTTGGAGGTGCTGACTTAATTGCTGGAGCTGCTTTTATATTTTCTTCAGATTCTGAGATTGCTATTTCGCTAGCTGAATCTGTTTCTTCATTTTCTTTTTTACGGATAGTAACCGGCTCAGACGCTTTTGCGGTTCTTATTCTTTTTCGAGGTCTCTCCGTTGACTCATCATGATTTTCTTCCTTTTTTTCAGAAGTATTTTCGGACTCATCACCAGTGCTGATTATTTTTTCAATTAACTCTTGCTTTCTAAGCTTATCAGCGTCACCGATACCTATTAATTTTGCAATTTCGCGTAATTCAGACACGAGTTTTGCATTTAATTCATTAATATCCATTAAATTTTTATTATGATATATTAGGATTTTATTTTAAAATGAAATTTATTACACTCCATTAATCATTTTGATTAACAAACAAAGGGATTTAAGAACTAAGTGATTTCTTCTATACCTGAAGCGGAATAAATTATGAGAACCTGCACAAAGAAAAAAAACAAATCTGACAATTCAAAATTATTTGTAAAAAAAAACATACTTATAACAAATCATATCTTGTTAAAACGTTTTACTAAAAAATCAAACGTAGTTATTAACAACAATATTATATTTAAATATGATATATTTTTTTGTAAGTTAGCGGTGCAAAAAAAACAAAGCAAACGATTTAGATGGAAAATAAACTCATTAAAACAAATTATCCCGCCTTATATACATTAATAATTGTATTTTTCTTTTGGGGTTTTATTGCAGCAGGAAATAGCGTATTTATTCCCTTTTGTAAAAACTACTTTCACTTAGACCAATTTCAGTCACAATTGATTGATTTTGCATTTTACACCGCTTATTATCTTGGGGCATTATTACTTTTTATTTTCAGCACATTTTCAGGAAAAGATTTAGTTGGTAAATGGGGCTATAAAAAAAGTATTGTCTATGGTCTATTATTCTCAGCATTAGGTGCCGGAGCAATGATCGTGGCAGTAGAAGTAAATGTATACATCGGTATGTTACTTGGACTTTTCACCGTTGCCTTAGGTTTTTCATTACAACAGACCGCTGCAAATCCATTTGCAGTTTTATTAGGAGATCCCAAAACTGGTGCTTCACGTGTCAATTTAGGCGGTGGTATCAATTCTTTCGGAACAACAATAGGACCCTTAGTTATCGGTTTTGCGTTATTCGGAACATTTGAGAAAATATCCGATTCCGAAATTGCTAATTTACCTTTAGACAAAGTCGTTTTCCTATATATAGGTGTTGGTTTATTGTTCCTACTAGCAGCAAGTTTGTTTTACTTCAGTAAAAAGGTGCCTGCAGGAATAAGCAATGAACCCATGGAAAAAGCTAATAAAGCCCTTAATACTTTGGTTATCATGACCATCTTGCTTTTTGCCATGTTCGCTCCTGTATTTTTAAGTTACAAAAGTGAAGTAGCAATTCAAGTAGATCAATTACAGGCGCAATTAAAATCTTTAGTTGATCCAGCAAGTATTGAGCAATTAAAACTTCAGATTAAAGAGATTGCTCACCCACTTGAAATACAACGTATGCTGTGGTTAGCAGGTGCACTGATTGTTGTTGTTGGTGGATTGATTTTTGCAAATGTAAAAGCGCAGAAAAACCCAGAAGGATGGGGAGCAATGAGATACCCTCAATTAGTATTGGGTATGATTGCCCTATTTTTATACGTTGGAGTTGAAGTAGCCATAGGAAGTAACTTAGGTGAACTACTTACATTAAAAGAATTTGGAAGCCTACAATCATCGCAAATTACGCCTTACGTTTCTATGTATTGGGGTAGTATGATGATTGGTCGTTGGGCTGGAGCGATTACAGCGTTTAACCTAACTAAAACAACTAAAAACATATTACTTATCATTGTTCCACTTGTCGCATTTTCTATTATTATAGGCGTTAATGCAATGGCGGGCTTTGAAATGTCACACCTATACTATTATGTTGTTTGTATACTTATACAAATCGGAGCATTTTACCTAAGTAAAGAAAAACCTGCGAGAACATTGATCGTTTTCGGTCTATTCGGAATTATCGCTATGACTGTTGGTTTATTATCTTCAGGTACAGTAGCTATTTACTCTTTCTTAGCAGGAGGATTAGCTTGTTCCATCATGTGGTCATCAATCTTCAGCCTTTCAATCGTAGGACTTGGAAAATATACAGCACAAGGATCAGCATTCTTAGTCATGATGATCTTAGGCGGTGGTGTTATTCCCCCTATCCAAGGAAAATTAGCTGATATCATAGGTATCCACAACTCTTACCTACTTCCATTGTTAGGTTTTGCCTACATTGTATTCTTTGCAATAGCAGTAAAATCAGTACTCAAAAAACAAGGAATTAATATTGATGATGTCGAAGCAGAGGGATCACATTAAGCTTATTGATAAAGCTAACTAATTGTAAAAAATACACTATTAAATCAATTTAATAGCATCTTAAAAAAAAGGCCTTAAATACAATTTTAAGGCCTTTTTTTTCAAATTGATGTAAAGTAAATGAAATAATTTTTCATTTTAGTGCTTTGATCATACATAAATTATAAATAAAAAAATGTATTTTCGAAAATCGGATTCAAATGATCCAATTTTAAAACGAAAAAACTCAATTAAAACTACTCAATAATGATTATTATTGCTGACGGCGGGTCAACGAAAACAAACTGGTGTTTGTTGGATGATTCAAACAAAAAAATTTACTTCAATACAGAAGGGTATAACCCATATTTTGTAGATAGCGAATACATCGTTAACTCTTTAAGAAAAGGCTTACCAAATGATTTACCTTTTGATGAAATTAAAGAGGTTAACTATTACGGTGCAGGCGTTCATAATAAAGAAAAAGCAGAAATCGTTATTAAAGCTATCCAAGAAGTTTTCCAACAAGCTCAAGTTGAGGTTGGTCACGATTTATTAGCTGCCGCAAGAGCTTTATTAGGTACTGAATCAGGTTTTGCAGCCATTCTAGGAACGGGTACCAATTCTTGTATTTATGATGGAAATGACATTACCTATAACATCGACTCATGTGCTTACATCTTAGGTGATGAAGGTAGCGGAAGTTATATCGGTAAAAAATTATTAACAGATTACATCCGTGATTTAATGCCTCAAGATGTTCGTAAAGTATTTTACGACACCTACAAGATCACTCCAGATGAAATCATGGATACCGTTTACACAAAGCCATTAGCGAACCGTTTCTGCGCAAGTTTCAGCAAATTTGTTTACGACAACAATGTGAATATTGAATATACACGTGCTATTGTAGATGATGCTTTCGAAGCATTTTTCAAAAACTTAGTTAGTAAATATCCAAACTACCAAGAATATACATTCAACTGTATCGGTTCTGTAGGCTATAATTTCCGTAATGTTTTGGAGGAAAAAGCAGTACAGTACGGCATGAAAGTTGGCAAAATATTACGTTCCCCTATCGATGATTTAGTTCAATTCCACATCAATAGAGCGTCAAAATAGTTTCAAGCTATTTTAGTATTAAAAATATAAAGGGTGAAGATCGTATCTTCACCCTTTATATTTTTAATAATTTCATAACAAAGCATTTATATACAGATCATAATAAAATGCGTCTTTTGAAAAACGGAAGTTATGAAAAGAAATCTCGATATCGTAGTATTATCAGACATTCATCTCGGAACACATGGAAGTCACGCAAAAGAGTTACTCTATTATTTAGAGTCGATCGCACCAAAAATGCTGATTTTAAATGGCGATATAATCGATATTTGGCAATTCAAAAAAAGCTATTTCCCATCCGAGCATTTACATGTTATCAAAAAAATAATCGATCTCAGCGCCAATGGCACCGAAGTGCATTACATCACCGGTAATCATGATGAAATGCTCCGAAAATTTGCAGATTTAAAACTTGGCAATATCAAATTAACCAACAAACTCTTACTATCCCTTAACAATAAGAAAGCATGGATATTCCATGGTGACGTATTTGATGCCTCCATCCATCATTCAAAATGGTTAGCAAAATTAGGCGGTTGGGGATACGATAAACTGATCCAATTAAACCATATTATCAATTGGATCTTGCTTAAAATGGGGCGTGAGAAATATTCATTATCAAAAAAAATAAAGAACAGTGTTAAAAAAGCTGTCAAATACATTTCTGATTTTGAAGAAACAGCCACTGAACTAGCTATTGAAAAAAATTACGACTATGTGATCTGTGGACACATCCATCAACCACAAATCAAAGAAGTCATTACCCGGAAAGGAACAGTGACTTACATGAACTCAGGTGATTGGGTTGAAAACTTAAGCAGTTTAGAATATCATAACGGCGAATGGCGATTATTTCATTACGAAGATTATAAAGAATCCATTCTCAAAAACAAGCTGACAGAAACACCACTATTCACCTTAGAAGATCTAAAAAATCTGGTAACGATATAACAAATAAGGGGGGATTTGCATTCCCCTTATTTGTTATAATTCAATTGATTCACCAATTGCTGGTAAGTATAATGTCTTACCATAATTTGCGAATTTTTCAGAAGCATTAACTTTATCAATGGTAATAGGGGGAAATGTATCGTAATGCACACCCACTATTTTATCACAATTAATAAATTCTGCCGCCTTTACCGCATCATCAACATCCATGGTATAATGTCCACCGATAGGTAAAAATGCCCAATCCAATTCAAGATCAGCCAAAAGCTTCATTTCCATTGTAAGCGCTGTATCTCCTGCAAAATAAATTTTCTTGTTACCAGAATGCAGAATGAAACCAACAGGAAATCCACCATATTGTCCGTCAGGAGTGCTATTTGTATGCATAGCATACACCATCTTCACAGTCCCAAAAGAAGTCACAATAGTACCTCCCAAATTGAACTCAATTACTTTTTCATCCGGAACTCCTTGTTTCCTAACCCATGCAGCAGTCTCTACAATAGCTGCAACAGTTGCTTGGCTATTTTTTTGAATCTGTGCCATATCTGCCACGTGATCCTGATGACCGTGACTTAAAAAAATATATTCTGGTAATAGAGCATTAACGTCTACACCCTTAGCCAAGGGATTATAAGTGATAAAAGGATCCATTAATACCTCGTGTCCATCAAAATTGAACATAACACAAGATTGTCCGTAATATGTCGCTTTCATAAAACTATTGATTAAATAGGCCTCCTAAACCACCAAGCATATCCTGACTAACAGCAGACATCTCAGATTGACTCACATTTTCAGCTTGGGTCATCGCTTTATTTAAAGCCACGACAAGCAATTCTTCCAGTTCCTCTTTATCCGCATTACTCAAGAAGATCGGATCAATTGTAATTTCTTTAATTTCTTTATTAGCAGTTGCAACTACTTTTATCAATCCACCTTCAGCTTCTCCAAAAACAGAAATATTATCTAATCTTTGTTTAATTTCTTGTGCTTTTTGTTGCGCTTGGAATAATTTATCAAACATAATATATGATCTAAATGAACAATTCTAAATATAATGCAATTTACACATTTGAATTCAAATCATAGATGACAAAATAACCTTTCAATTTAATTCGCAAATCAAATCATCATTTGTAAATTTGCATCATGCAAAGCAATCAAGAAATTTTAGTTGAAGCTATTCTGAATCAATATGAAGTAGACAAAACTTTGTTGCCAACGGATATTTTAGAGCAAATCTATACCCTATCCAGTAATTTGGTCACGAGTCATGATATTATAAATTATACAGAGTCTATTGGAAGACTATTAAATAAGGATGAAAAAACCGCAGAGCTTTTAGAAATTTTGGATGATGAAGTTCATATCATCATTCATAAATTGAAATTTATTGCAGCAAGCGATCGCCCTAAAGTAATTCTTTTAGATGGCCTCAATCCTGCCGTAATCAATACCAGTGACTATTTACAAGAGTGTATTAAAATAGCAGGTGGTATACCTACTTACACCATTTCGGAAGCAGATAAAGTTATTATTATCAATTCAGAAGAATTAACAATAGCACAAATTCCCGCACTATTATCTGACACAAACTGGTCTGATAGTAATGCCGTTAAGCTAAATCAAGTTTTTTTAATCAATAAGGAGGAATTTGGAAAAACTCCGGGAGCTGACTACTGCTTAGAATTAGAAACATTAGCGGAAATACTGCAGCCTAAATATTTTTTTTACGGCTTAGAGGGAAATATCTGGATACAGTTTCAATTACAATAAAAAAAGCTGACTTGAAGTCAGCTTTTTTTTATGCAAATCTTTTACGAATCAATAAATACAGCTTTTCAACCGATTGTGGTTTTTCAACCCATCTATTTTTAACCGCATAATTCGTTTGCAGAAAAGCATCCGCTTCCGCATAATCGTTACATCTGTTCAATAATTCAACAGCTTCACTGTAAGCTAAACTATACCCATTAAAGAGATCCTTAATAAACAGCAGCTTATCATTCAAATTAATGATCGATTTGATATCTTTCACCTGACCCGAATTTCCTGAGGCATTGTTCATCTCATAAACCCGGTTTTGTACACCAGCTTTTTTCTGTTGTGAAATAATTTCATTTAACGTTAACGGTCTTGAAGGAGTCTCTTGCTCCACATCTGGACGAATCTCTTCTTCAATCAAGATTTGTTTTGATTCTTCAATAACTTCATTAACAACTAACTTCTCTTGTTCCACCGGATTAACGGCTACCTGTTGAGGCTTTGCCTCCTCTTTTTCATATGTTGGAGTTACACGATCTCGTGGTTTATCCTCTTGAGTAGTAGCAGACACAGGCTCAGGGATACTGTTGTCAAAAGTCACTTTCTCTACTTCAGGAATGACCTCCTCCTGAGTAAGTTTCTCTTTAGCAGGCTCTTCTTTCAAATTTAAATCTTCGACAGGGGCAAATTCTTTCTGTGGTGTATTCAAACTGATATCAGCTGTTTCATCTACCACCTCCGTTACCACATTAGGTTGTTCTTCTTTCTTTTCAGGAACACTTTGAAACAAATTGGAAGGAGGTGTAAAGTAGTTATTAAAAGAAACTTTCTCCTCTTCTATCCGGTCATGCACTACTTTTGGAGCTGCAGGTTCATCAGCTCTTTCAATTTTCTGAGCTATACCCAACAGATTCTGTGCTTTTAAAACACCAATCTGAGCGGCAATATATTGTGCGGTAGCTTCAAAAAGAGCTAAATCAGTTTTCTTATCTTCAAAGCCATCCTTTGAAAGCGCAAGATATTGCGCTTCCAACTCCTGCAATAAATCTCCTATTTTATCAAATAAATTTTGTTTCGTAACCATAAATTAATACATTTCATTGTTCGTAATTCCAGTAAAACACTAAATTTTACAAAAGGAATAAAACTTCATTTTCAACTTACTGATTTATACTTTATTGTTAAGTATTGTAGCTTTTATAGACTCAAATTTAATATTAAATTCTGATATTAGCAGGACTTAAGTAGTATTATTTTATTTAAAAAATCAGATTTAATACTGATTGAAAGTAATATTCAATTTATTGATTTTAATTCATTTAAATGCTTTTTTCTGAACATAATTTCACACAAAGGGGCCCAGCATACGGGAGTATCGAAGTGATATGCGGTTCGATGTTTTCCGGTAAGACCGAAGAACTCATCCGTAGACTAAAACGGGCACAATATGCTAAACTCCATGTCGAAATTTTCAAACCGGCAGTAGACAAAAGATATGATGATCGTTTAGTTGTTTCGCACGACAGCAACAGTATACCATCTACCCCTGTTGAACACTCCTCTTCTATTTTATTGCTGAGCAATGATACTCAGGTTGTCGGTATAGATGAAGCGCAATTTTTTGATGAAGGTTTGACAGAGGTATGTGTCAATTTGGCAAATAAAGGAATTCGTGTCATAGTTGCAGGTCTAGATATGGATTTTAAAGCACAACCTTTCGGTCCTATACCCCATATAATGGCAATTGCCGAACATGTAACAAAAGTACATGCCGTATGCATGCAATGCGGAGCGCCTGCAAATTACTCTTTCAGGACTTCTACAGATACAAAAACAGTACTTTTGGGTGAAAAAGAAGCTTACGAAGCAAGATGTAGGAGATGTTACTATAATTTAACAAATTATTAACATTTACTTAATATATGATGGCCTATTTTGGCATTACCTTTGTATAACTATAATAACAAGATAATAACAGCTAGTAATAGCTACAAAATACTTTTCATAATTTAGGTTTATAATTGGTTAGTTAAAGTCCACCCTCCCAAGGTGGACTTTCTTTTTTACAATCTAATTTCACAAAAAAAAACCAAGAAGATTTACTTCCTGGTTTCTCAATTTCTATTTCTTCACCCAATTGACAATTTCATCTGCAAGTGGATTAACTGCCGAACGATAGCGATGAACCAGCTTTCCGTTCTCATCGATTAGAAACTTTTCAAAGTTCCACTTGATATCACCTTTGAAATCCGGATTATCTTGCGAAGTCAGGTATTTAAATAAAGGATCAATCTGATCACCTTTTACTTCAACCTTCTCTGCCATTAAAAACTCTACACCATAGTTTTGTTCGCAAAATTCCTGAATATCTCCATTCGTACCAGGTTCTTGATTCCCAAAATTGTTCGCCGGAAACCCAATGATCACCAAATCATTTCCATACTCCGAATACAATGCTTGCAGATCTTTATACTGTTTAGTAAAGCCACATTTTGAGGCTGTATTGACTATTAAAATTTTCTTCCCTTTAAAAGACGACATTTT
Source organism: Sphingobacterium kitahiroshimense (assembly GCF_025961315.1). Classification (NCBI taxonomy): domain Bacteria; kingdom Pseudomonadati; phylum Bacteroidota; class Sphingobacteriia; order Sphingobacteriales; family Sphingobacteriaceae; genus Sphingobacterium; species Sphingobacterium kitahiroshimense. The sequence continues at coordinate 2,480,018 of NZ_JAOQNK010000001.1, forward strand.
AACATCTTTACCATCGAGACTTTTAAAACTATAATCGTAAATGCTAGGATTTCCAAATATCATGGAAAAACAAGCAATAATCGTTGATAAAATCATCATGTTATTTTAAAAATTAATAAGTGAACTTTTTTCTCTTTCTATCACAAAATCAAACAATTCATTGATCGGTGATTTCAATATTTTTCCAATTTTAATATTATATCCATTACAGACATCACGTAATATCAGATCCAGATAATAAGCAATTGATCCCACAAAGTGACACTCGTAATCCTGATAATTCTGATAAGTTAATACACAAGTCTGTACATATTCCTCGAAACCCGAACGAATAATTTCATCTATAAACGGATGCGTAATATTCGCAGATAAAAATGGTGCAAATGAAGCCAAATAAGCATTCGGTCTCTCCTTTTGGTACACATTCTTAATAACGATCTCCTTTGTTATGCGATAATTCTCTGCAAAATTCTCTGACAGATCCTTAGGCAATCGACCATAAAGAAACAATGTAATTAACTTTTTGCCAAACCAGGCACCCGATCCCTCATCTCCCAGCACATATCCATTTCCATGGTTAGAGGGTTGCACCTCCTGTCCATCAAAAAAACTAATATCAGAGCCAGTACCCAATGTGGCAATATACCCTTTATTAGTACCACAAGTCGCTAAAGCACTACCTACAAGATCGTTCTCAACCGAAATAAAAGCATTTTCAAACAAAGGAGTCAGCGCATTGGAAACCATTTCCCTACGATCTGGAGATATACAACCTGCGCCATAGAAATAAAGTTCCGTTATTTCATTCGCATAAGGTATTATCTCAGGTATTTCTTTAATTACTCGGGTTATTTCTTTATCGTTTACAAAAAAAGGATTAAGCCCATTTGTCGAAAAAGACAAAGGTGGACTATCTGGAAGCTCTAATTTCCAGTCTGACTTAGAAGAACCGCTATCAACGACTAAAATCATAAATTATAAGATTATGCTACATCGAGCGTATCAAATATACAAAATTTTCAAGTTTAAATTAACCAAAGATGTAGCCATAAAATAAAATGGCCTACCATTACAAAACATTACGTCAAATAATTTTGTATAACCCTCATAACCTTGTACTTTTGCATACCACAAATAAATTTTGAACTGGTATAGCTATCAGTTATTTAACGCTTTAAAATGATTGAAAAAAGTAATTATACGTCAAAAATACATTTTGATGTTTCCTTTAGTGAGCCTCAAGCACATTACGCAGCCGTAAAAATGTCCATCAAAGAAATTCAGTCTGATTTTATTGATGTTAAAATGCCCGTTTGGTCCCCAGGATCCTACCTAGTACGCGAATATTCTAAACAAGTAGAACGATTCTCTGTTGATGATCAAGTAGGATATGAAAAAATAAGCAAAAATACTTGGCGTATATTTACCAAAAATAAAAGCTCAATTGTTATCAACTACCATATCTATGGTTTTGAAACATCCGTTCGTACTAATTTTATCAATGACGAGCATGCCTTTATAGTACCGACTGCAACCTTTTTACATATAGACGGCAACATTGACAGCCCAGTAACTGTTACCATCAGACCCGCTGAAAACTGGAGCAGTATTTCAACAGGTCTTGAACAAATCGATACGCATACTTTTTATGCACCCGATTTTGATATTCTTTACGATTCACCCTTTGAAGTCGGTAATCAAGATATTTGGACCATTCAAGCTTCCAACGTAGAGCATGAATTTGCCATGGTAGGTGGTGGTACTTATGACAAAGAACGATTAAGTGCCGATGTCAAAAAAATAGTCGAAGAAGAAACCCGCATCTGGGGTTCTAACCCCAATAAAAGATACGTCTTCATTACACATAACTACCAATCCGGAGGCGGAGGATTAGAACATCTCAATTCGACCGTACTGGGAGCATCAAGGACAGCATATAGTAACGAAGGATCGTACAAGACATACCTCAGCCTAATTGCCCATGAGTATTTCCATTTATGGAATGTTAAACGACTTCGTCCCAAAGCATTGGGACCATTTAACTATGATCAGGAAAATTACACCACGGGGCTGTGGATTATGGAGGGCTTTACCTCATACTACGATAACCTGATCATCAAAAGATGTGGTTTCTTCTCAGAACTAGAATATCTGAATCTACTAGCAAATGATTTCACAACAGTACTGAATCGTCCTGGACATCACATACAATCAGGCGCAGAAGCAAGCTTTGATGCCTGGATCAAATATTATAGACAAGATGAAAATTCACCTAATTCAAGTATATCCTATTATAATAAAGGAGCTATGCTCACGGTGTTGCTGGATTTAAAAATTATAGCAGCTTCAAAAGGAACAAAAAAATTAGATCATGTATTAAAAGAAGCATATAACCATTTCTATTTAGATCAGAACAGGGGTTTTGAAGAAAATGAATTTCAGCGACTCGTAGAAGAATTTACAGGTATATCCGTTTCCGATATCTTCAAAGCTGCACACGAAAATGGTGAACTTGACTATAATGCATATTTCAACCTAGTAGGTTATGAGATCATAGACATTAATGCAGAAAGCAAAACTTTAGGAATTGGAATAAGTCATCAAAAAAATGATGGGATTCAAACCGTTACTGCAGTAGAGCGAGGTTCGGGAGCTTGGGATGGAGGATTAAATGTCCGTGATGAATTAATAGCCATCAATGGCATCAGACTCGACCTCAAAGATAAAGAATACGACTATTTTATGCAGCATAGCAATGAAGGAGATATATTAAATATTTTAATAGCAAGAGATGGTATTATAAAAGAACTGAAAATTGAGATACGGGCGGCCAATAAAAAATTATTCCGTATACAACCCCTCAAAGAACAATCGGAAGAGCAAAAACAATTAGCAGAATTCTGGTTATCATAAAAATGCAAAAAGGTCACTCGATTTATCAAGTGACCTTTTTTGTTTTATTAGAGGATATCTAAAATTTATATCGAAATGAAAAACCGATTGGATCTATAAGCTTGATAGTACTCGATTGCAAGAAATCAAAATAAGGTTTAACATCCAAAGAAACCTGGAAAGGAGTTTCAGGAATATTATATTCAATCCCTATAATTCCATCAATACTAAGCGCCAGCTCCGAATCATATTCAACACGTTTTCCATCAATCGTTTTGTCTTTTTCCTTATAAGACCCCAGGCCACCACCAAATCCATAATACCAATTAAAACCACCTGATATAGGCTTATAATATTCGTACAATCCAACAACTCTAAAACGTCTATAATTTGAGTTGCTCTGAATGCTCAAAAGCCCTTCGAAAGCTCGGTCATTTGAAAGTGTATGTCTATAGGTAATTCCCTGAGCAGAACCAAAACGAGCCCCAATTGCCCCTTTTGAATCTAATTGCGCGGAAGCTTCGTTCGATACGCCCAATAAGCCAACTGTCACTCCAAAGATCCAAGATAATTTTTTCATATTTAACGTGCCTATTTGTTTTTCAATTTATTCGTTCAAAGTTAATATCAATAATTAAACGACGCAAATACTAAATTGTTATTAACTATTTTAAATATAAAAAATGTACATCAAAACATTTTTCATATATTAGATTGTATTTGAATACTTAGTAATAAACCAATTAAGCAAATATTTTAAATATTTCATTATGGCACAACAAAGTAGAATTTTTGACCTCATCACAAATTATAAATCCGAGTTCTCCGATAAAACGATTATTGCTGGACGCGATAAAAATGGTCGTTGGAAAACCTACTTGACCACTGAATTCATTGATAAAATAAATAGTCTCAGCAGAGCGCTAATAAGTATCGGCTTAATAAAAGGAGATCGAGTTGCCCTGATGTCCGGAAACCGTCCTGAATGGAGTATCATTGATTTTGCCTGTAATCAATTGGGTATTGCACTTGTACCGCTGTATCCTACATTAGCTCCACAGGACCTATCCTATATTGTCAATGATGCAGAAGCTAAATTGATATTCGTCAGTAATGCCGAGCTTGCTGCACGTGTTGACACAGCATTAAAAGATCATCAATTAACAATTCCGCTCTATACTTTTGAGAAGACTGAACATCATAAAGATCTAGAATCCTTATATCAAATTGGTGACACATTGGATACAGATCTAAAGCCTTACAATGACGCTATACAGGAAGATGATCTACTCACGTTAATCTACACATCAGGTACCACCGGTAAACCGAAAGGAGTATACTTATCCCATAAAAATATTTTAAGTAATGTACTCGCCTGCTACCATCTCATAAGACCCGATTTTAAAAAAGCGATCAGCTTTTTACCCTTATGTCATATTTTTGAACGGATGGTTGTATACATGTATTATTCAAAAGGTATAGAGATCTATTTTTGTGAAACACTGGACAATGTTGTTGTGGATATCAATGAAGTTAAACCGGATCTTTTTACCACTGTACCGCGGGTACTCGAAAAAGTATATGATAAAATCGTTGCGAAAGGAAAAGACCTAACTGGAATCAAAAAATCACTGTTCATGTGGGCATTAAACCTTGGCCTTCGTTACCAAGAGCCAACAAAAAACAGCGCTTGGTACAATTTTCAATTAGCCATTGCTCGAAAATTAATCTTTTCAAAATGGAAAGAAGCCCTTGGTGGTAACATAAAAATTATTGTTTCTGGTGGTGCAGCTCTTCAGGAAAGATTAGCGCGTGTATTCTGGGCTTCTGATATGAAAGTATTAGAAGGGTATGGTCTAACCGAAACATCTCCAGTTATAGCAGTCAACACATTTTTTGACACGGGTATCAAATTCGGAACAGTTGGTCGGCCTCTGAAAAATTTAGAAGTAAAAATAGCTCAAGATGGAGAGATCTTAGTAAAAGGACCAAGTGTCACCTCTGGCTATTACAAAAATGATGAAGCGACAAAAGAATCATTTGATGAAAACGGATTCTTCAAAACAGGCGATATTGGCGAAATATCGGCTGATGGATTTCTGAAAATTACAGACCGTAAAAAAGAAATGTTCAAAACAGCAGGTGGCAAGTACATCGCACCACAGCCTATTGAAACAAAACTAATGGAATCTACCCTCATTGCACAAATTATGGTCGTGGGAGAAAATAGAAAATTTCCATCAGCTTTAATCGTTCCCGCTTTTGAAGAAATCGAAAAATGGATGAAACATAAAGGCATTCCTGTAGGTTCCAAAGAAGAGATCGTTACAAATCAAAAAGTAATCGAAAAATATAATCAAGAAATCGACAGGTTATCTACAGAATTCGGTCACTGGGAAAAAGTCAAAAAAATTATCTTACTTCCTAGAGAATGGACCATCAACGATGGTCAGTTAACACCAAAATTAAGCTTAAAAAGAAAAGTCATTCTCAAAGAGTTTGATGAGAAAATTGAGAAGCTCTATCAGGAAAATTAGAAAAAATACCCTCTATCTAAAAAATAGAGGGTATTTTTGAAATAAAATTTGTTTATCCGCCATCATATTATGAAAGAAGTATACTTTAAAGATTTATTGACCCCTACCTACTGGAAACAAGTTTTAAGATTAGTTTATGATGCCTTTAATGGCTTTATGGACGACAACTGTATGAAAAAAAGTGCATCATTAGCCTACTACACGGTGTTTTCTATTGGTCCATTATTGATGATCGTGATCTGGTGTATCGGTTTCTTTTATGGACAGCATTTGAGTAAAGAAACTACTGGACAAAAGGAAGTTTTTGATGAGCTAATGGTCTTATTCGGAGCAGATGTTACAAAACAAATTCAATCCTTTATCGAAAAAATAAACTTTGAAAATAAATCTAATTTAGGAATTACTATTGGTATTGTAACCCTTATTATTAGTGCTACAACAATATTTGTCGACATTCAGGATTCTATTAATCAAATCTGGAAAGTGAAACCCAAACCAAAAAAAGGCTGGTTAAAATTAATTATTAACAGGCTCATCTCCTTCTCGATTATTATTGCATTAGGTTTCCTCCTTATCGCTTCATTAATGATCAATGGCGTCATTGCAGCAGTTACAAATCTTGTGCTACAATATTTTCCTTTTATCCCGATTACATTAATTGACTGGATCAATACCAGTGTCACGTTTATCATTATCACGACGCTCTTTGGCTTCATATTTTCATTTTTGCCAGATGCAAAGGTGAAATTTAAAGATATACTTGGTGGAGCAATCTTTACAGCTTTATTGTTCATGTTAGGTCGCTATTTTATATCGCTATACTTGACTTTATCCTCAACAGCAAGTTTGTACGGCGCCGCAGGTTCAATCATCGTTATGTTATTGTGGATATACTACTCTGCAGCAATTTTATATTTTGGCGCTGAATTCACCAAGTTCTATGCTCAAAAATTAGGTGGCGGTATTGAACCTTCCTCATTCGCTGTTGTTATCGAACAAACAGAACGCATTAAAAAAGTTGGCGAAGAAGCCGATTCCAAAGAAGGAGAAATTCTTCATGTTCTAAAATAAAAAAAGGGTGCACTTTATAACAAAATGCACCCTTCTATAATAATATTGATTACTTCCTTATGGAGTAACGTTATAACGAATCACTTTTCGACCCACATTACCTGTTTCATCCATACCTTCCACAATGACTTTATATTGTCCATTTCCATCAGCATTATAGAATTCTAAAGCAGCCTCACCCGTTTCAGTAACCTTAACTTTTGGATTCCAATAAATTGTTGTCCTCAAATCATTCACAGCTTTACTTTCTGGTGTTTCATATTTTGGCTCATAAAACTTTCTTTCTTTTATATAACCCAAAGGAAACAGATCAATCACATTTGATTTTGGTAATAATTTTTCAATTTCCGTCAATGACATTCTAGGTTTTTTCTCTACTTTCTTCGTATAGATAGACACAACTCCATTATTCTGGTACATTCTGGAAACAGTTCCGAGGTCATCTTTTAGGAAAATCTCAATTCCTTCAATATCCGGAACATTAATACTATTTAATCCTGGTTCATCGATTGCCATTCCATTTAAGAAAAATTGAACGGGCACCCGACTTCCACTATTATAAGATCGTGTAACATAGTATTTCTGCGTCTGCGAATCGTAAGTAATACCAGTCAACAATGTGTTCAGACACATCGTCAATACATTACATCCTGATAAACGCTCTGCATCAATACGATGTTCAGGCATCGACAATCCTGAAATGGAAGGAAAATCTCTGTTGGTGATCACCTTTTTCTGCACACCAGTAACCGCGACCTCATCCAAAAGAATAGATTTACGATATTCCTTTTTGCTATTTTCTAGATACGGAACCATTGCCCGATCAATATTCATGACAAAATTATTCTTATAAGCATTGTTTTTATCAATCTCCGGAAAATAAGTCTGATCCATATTAATCACCATACTGCGGTAATTATCATTTCCCCGGGCATTAACAGTAACTTTTGAAGAATCTGTAAATACAAGATCTTTAAATAGGAAACGCCCTTTATCATCTGTATAAGTATCTTTACGAATACTCTTAGAAGGAATAGATAAGAGTAAGCCCCCATTCGGCACAGTTCTACCCGTGTTCAGTCTTAACGTTCCACCAATCTCAATTCCCTGTTCAGGCATAAATGATAGTACAGGAAGTTTCTCAGCCACCAGGTCTTGATAATCAAATCGACGGAATCCTTGTGTCATTAATAAAGCATCCAATGCTTTATCGCGATTCACATTCTTTTCATCAAAATACGTATTTGGACTTTCAATATATCCCTTCAGATCAGAAGTCAACAAGAAATTACTGACAATTGATAAATCCTGATTATCATCATAAGGAACTTTAGATTCATCAATAACAGAAATGGAATAACTACCCGGGTATTTTTTACCGTTATTAAGTACAGAAAGTTTCAGATTAACCTTTTCCTTCGCTTTAAACTGTTCCTTATTGACCGCTAAATTGATATCCAGTAGTTTCTCACTTTTAACAAAAGTAAGACGTTCACTGATCACCTTACCTTCGGGAGTCATCAAGGTTACTTGAGCAATACCATTAGGAAGACGTTCCTTCGGAATAGTAATCAATGCTGTTGCACTTTTCAAGTTCGCCTGTGCCGCATATACGAGATGACCGTTTGATTGTACCAGCACATAGAACGATTGATTTGGATTTTTAGCAAAATCTTCTTCACTCGTCACAATCGCCATATTCAGATTTGTTTCATCTTGTTTTACAAAAACAACATTCGCTTTATTCTGAACCACTTCCGGCAATTTAAACTTTCGTTCCTGACCATTAGCAAATGTAATCGAGGCTACATATTTTTCATTTGGGAGAGGTAAAAGACTAAAAAATCCCATACCTAAGCCTAAATCTGAAAATTCTGCGACTTGTTTTCCTTTACCGTCCAAGATACGGCCCTTAACAGCAATACCTTTTCCATCGGCAGAAACAGCCTTAAAAGCAACGTTTTTAGCGATTCCAGCTAATAGATCACCCCCTTCAGGAAAGAATTGAACATCGGCATCCCACAAGGCATTTTTTAAGGAAAATGTACTCTTTAATGGCTTGTCGTTCTTATTCTCTTGAAGTGAGACTTCCAGATATGCCTTTTTCAGGATTTCTTTATCTTTAGCACTTAAATTCACAGTGACCTTACCCATATTATCCGTTTCACCTTTGCCATCAGCAATGGTTTCCCATCCAGAAATCATAGACCAATTCACTTTCGAATTAATCAATAGCTTACCAACAGCATCTCTAAATTGAATAACAGCCTGACTTTTAGCTGCATTCTGATCATTGTTAACAAATGTAATATCAGTGATTAGTTTTTTACTAATAGCATCTCCAATAGGAACCACTTTATTATAAAAATAATCCGATGAAAAGTTACCCATCCATTTCGTGTACGCTCGAAATCGATAATTGTCCTGCGCCAGGTACTGCGGATCCAAAACAAGATAACCATCTCCCACTCCCTTATCCAACGGAATCCTTAACGTTTGAATCAGCGAATCTCTGCTATTAAGAATCTCAACATATGTAACCTTACTCGGTTCATACTCCGCAAGATTGCGTGATAAGTAACTGTTAAACCACAACGTATCACCTACCGCATAATATGGTTTATCAAAGTGAAGATGCACTTTTTCAACAGGAAATACTTGAAATAACTTTTGTACTCTTTCGACTATTGTATTGATAGGTAGTGTAGCTTCGGTTGTCTGGGCAACGGCATGCTTTACTCCACAAACCCCCATCGTAAGCGTCAATAATTTTATATACTTCATCTAATACTATTGGTAATTAAAATAGAATAGATAAATATATTCAATTTTAATTAGATATCGGAAGTATCACAAGTTTTTAACATTTTTTAGGCTATAATAAAGGTGCCAAAAGCCGGCATAAAGAATCAATACCCCTTTTCCATTTTTTTCGATGTGCCCAGATGTACAAAGTAATCAGATCAGATGCCTCCTTATCAATTTCAAATTGATTTTCAAGACGTTTACAATAAGCCTCATCAGAAACAATACTTGCTATTTCATAATTGATGTAGAAACTCCGCATATCGAGGTTTACAGTCCCTACGAAAGCCAATTGACCATCAATACATACTGTCTTAGCATGGATAAAACCTTTCTTATACAGATAAACCTGCACACCACGTTGCAAAAGAGGCTTCAAAAAGGAAAAAGAAGCATGTTGTACAATATAAGAATCGGCTTTCTCTGGGAGCATCAGCTCCACTCTTACCCCAGAGGAAACAGCTATCTCCAAAGCCGTAGATAACTGCTCACTCGGTATAAAATAAGGCGTACACAATTGAATGCTTTCCTTTGCATCATTGATCGCCAATATGATAGCTTCCATATTAAAAGGACCAAGGGACCCTGGATCACTAGAAGAAAATGCAACAGCGGCACGCTCAGGAATGTGCGGTACACTAAAATTTAAATATTCATCAGTCAATAAAAAGGGTTCACCTTCAGTTTGATTCCAACTGTTCCAAAATTGGATCTGTAGATTATTAACTGCTATTCCTTCTACAGCCATTGCAGTATCTCTCCAATAATCAATGTGATCCGGAGTATTGATATATCGATCAGAAATATTAATTCCCCCCACAAAACCATATTGACAATCAATCACTACAATCTTTCTGTGATTTCGATAATTACTATTTGCTAAAGAAGTAAAATTGACTGGTAAAAATGCAACAAAAGGATAACCAGGTGGATTTTTAACTAAATATTTGATCACATCAGGAGAACCAAAACTATCCAGTATTAGTCGCACTTTTACCCCCGCTTTTGCCTTTTCTTCCAAAATTTCAAGCACCTGACGACCAATATTGTCCAATTCAAAAATATAGTATTCCAGGTGTATGGAATGTTTTGCTTCTCGAAGTCTTTTTAATAAAACTGGAAATTTCTCCTCGCCATTGATAAACAATTCGACCCTATTATTTAAAGAGAAAAAAGATAATTTTTGGTTTTTCAGATAGTCAAAAACGCGGGATAAAGTTCCTATTTTTTCATGAATTGTTTCCAGTTGCTCGTCCATTCGTATTAAACTTTCCTGCCATGCTGCTAACAGTTTTGTGTTCTGCTCGCGATTAATATGTTGCAGTCGCCTAACTTTTCTAAATTTTTGTCCGAATAGATAATATAGAACCAATCCAATACCTGGAAGAAATACAATAACCATTACCCATGAAATCGTCTTCGTTGGATTCCTATTTTCAATCAGTATTGTACTTATTATCCCAAAATATAACACAAATAAGGGAAGCCAATACCAATTTAATAGCCATTGCCACAATTGGTTCCAATCTATTTCAATCTCATTAAAGAAGTTTTGCATATAAAAATCAACTTATTTTAATCTTATAAGTAACAAATAGCCGTATCAAACGTTAACATTTGTAACATATCAGATACATTTGGAAATAAAGTATCTCTAAATGAAGTCAAATCTGATCAATTTATTTTGTTAACAAATGTTAAATCATACTATACAGAACTTATTGGCAACATTTATGTATTAATGTATAATAATCTAAAAGTCAAAAGTTAATTAACAATTAACTCTAAATAATATTTATGAATAAAATCGCACTTTTTACCCTAGCCCTTGCCTCGACCGGAGTACTCTTTTTTAGCTGTAACTCGGGTAAAACCAAAGAATTAGACAAAAAAAACAACGCTATTGCACTACCAATATACTCAATTGATACAAGTTCTGCGAATACAATAAAAGATTATATTGGTACGATTGAAGGAAAAGTCAATGTTGAGATCCGCCCTCAAGTTGAAGGGATTTTAGAAGAAATATATGTCGATGAGGGTGATTTTGTGAAAGCTGATCAAAAATTATTTAAAATTAATGCCTCAGCCTATGATGAGATATTAAATAATATGGTCGCGACAGAAAATGTAGCCAAAGCAAAATTACAGAATGCACGTTTAGAAGTAGAGCGTCTCCGTCCTTTAGTAGAAAATGAGGTCATTTCAGAAGTACGCTTAAAATCTGCGCAATCAGAATATGATGTCGCAAAAGCATCCTTACAGCAGGCATCCGCGGCGGTACGTTCAGCCGATATTGACAAACAGTTTACAACAATCAAAGCACCTGTTTCAGGTTATATAGGCCGTATTCCCAAACGCGTAGGAAATTTAGTGACTAAAAATGATTCCCAGTCTCTTACCGTACTATCCGATGTACAAGAAGTCTATGTATATTTTTCGATGAGCGAATCCGATTTCTTATATTTCACAAAGAAACAAGCAAAACAAGACCAGCAAGATGAATCCTATAAATCGGATGGAAAAATCCGAAAACTTGCTTTTCCAGAAGTATCATTGGTACTTGCAGACGGAGAAGCCTACAGTCAAAAAGGAAGAGTTGATGCCGTAAATGGTCAAGTAAATAGAACCACTGGTGCAATTTCTTTACGTGCCACTTTCCCAAATACTGACAATATATTACGTACAGGTAGTACCGGTACATTAAAATTTGTGGAAACGCAAAAAGGAGTGATACAAATCCCACAAGTATCAACATCGGAGCTACAAGATAAAACCTTTGTATACGTTGTTGATAACAAAAATACGGTTCACCGCAGGTCTATCAAAATTGAGGGTAAATCCAATTCGAACTATATCATCTCAGAAGGGTTAGCTGTAGGAGACAGAATTTTAATGTCCGGTTTCGACAAGATTTCGGAAGGAGCTACCATCATTCCGATCAACAAGACCCAATAAAATACTTTTCCAATTTTTAATTAAACGCACTATAAATGCTAAAAACATTTGTTAATAAACCCGTATTGGCTACCGTTGTCTCCATGCTCTTAGTAGTATTAGGAGCTGTGGGGCTTAAAATGTTACCTGTATCCCGTTTCCCAGAAATAGCTCCTCCGTCTGTGGTCGTTTCATTAAGTTACCCTGGCGCGAATGCCGAAACCGTTGCTAAATCTGTTCTCCTTCCAATTGAAGAAGCCGTAAATGGTGTAGAAGATATGACTTACATCCGTTCAACGGCCAGTAATTCCGGCTCAGGATCTGTTCAGGTGTTCTTTAAAACAGGTATTAATCCAGATATAGCTTCTGTAAATGTCCAAACCAGAATATCGAAAGCAATAGGTTCTATTCCTTCAGAAGTCAATGAAGCCGGTATCACGGTAATGCCTCGTCAATCTGGGGTAATCATGACCATCAACCTCTTTGCAGATTCCAAAGAAAGTATGTTTGATGAAACTTTTCTTCAAGCCTATTCCCAAATCAATATCATCCGGCCATTACTTCGTGTTGATGGCATTGCCCAAGTTTCTCGTGTTGGAGCACGTGATTACTCCATGCGTATGTGGTTGAATCCTGAAAAGCTAGCTTTGTTTAATCTAGTTCCTGACGATGTCATAACAGCCATTAAAGATCAGAATTTCGAAATTGCTCCCGGAAAATTTGGCGAAACATCCGATGAGGTATTTGAAACCGTAATTAAGCATAAAGGACGATTCAGTCAACCCGAGGAATTTGAAAACATTGTTATAAAAACAAATGAAGATGGTTCCGTATTATATTTACGAGACTTAGCCCGTATAGAGTTTGGCTCTTCTAACTTAGGTTCGGACAATAAAGTAAATGGAAAACCCGGATTAACCTTAAATATCACACAGACATCAGGTTCCAATGCCCACGATATTGATATCGAAGTGCGTAAAGTATTGGAAGAGTTATCCAAAACTTTTCCAGAAGGCATTAAATATGAAGTTTCCTACTCTGTAAGAGATCAGATTGACGCATCGATCTCTCAAGTAAAACATACTTTATTTGAAGCATTTATTTTGGTATTTATTATTGTTTTTATCTTTTTACAGGATTTTAGATCAACCATAATTCCAGCGATTGCAATTCCGGTCTCCCTCATAGGTACCTTTTTCTTTCTCAATTTATTCGGTTTCTCACTCAATGTGCTCACCATGTTTGCATTGGTACTATCGATAGGTATTGTTGTTGATGATGCCATTGTCGTCGTCGAAGCCATTCACTTAAAAATGCATGAGACAGGTATGAAAGCCAGGGAGGCAACGCTTTCTACAATGTCCGAAATCTCCGGAGCCATTGTATCCATTACCTTAGTCATGGCGGCCGTATTTATTCCGGTCGGTTTTATGGAGGGACCAGCAGGTATATTCTATCGTCAATTTGCTTATACCCTGGCAACAGCAATTTTGATTTCTGCTCTAACCGCCTTGACTTTAAGTCCGGCCTTATGTGCCTTGATTCTAAAAGCACCCGAACATGAAGATCAGACGGATCAGAAAGAAAAAAATAAATTTACCGCATATAAAAAGCGCTTCTTCACGGCCTTTAACACCTCATTTGATAGCTTAACCTCACGTTACATTGTCGGTGTTAAATATCTGATCCGAAATAAGAAGATTGCCATTACAGGATTGATCGGTATTTCAGCAATCGGATTTACCTTATTACTTTTAGCACCCAAAAGTTTTATCCCTACGGAAGACGATAGTTTTGTGACCTATTCGCTGGCCATGCAACCAGGTGCTTCACTAGCAAGAACTACAGAAGTTTTAAAACAAGCAGATAGTATTCTTCAAAAAAGAAATCCAGATATTGCAGGAATGACCACCATCTCAGGATTTAATGCATTAGATGGAAGTACAAGTCCTGCATATGCAGTTGGTTACATTAACCTAAAAAGCTACGATAAAAGAGAAAAAATTAAAGATATTGAAGCCTTTATGGATTCGATCCGTCAGGACTTATCAGTAATCAATGAAGCCACTTTCAATGTCTTTCCTCGTCCCACTGTTCAAGGTTTTGGGGATTTCGCAGGTATACAGCTGGTTTTAGAAGATAAATTAGGTGGAGAGATCTTGGATTTTAGCAGTATTGCAGATAACTTCATCAATGAAATCAATCAATTACCAGAAGTTAAAAGTGCATACACTTCCTTTAAAGCAAACTTCCCACAATATGAAGTGGATATCGATGCTGTTAAAGCAAAATCATTGGGAGTCGATATTAAATCCTTGATGTCTACCATACGAGCTTACTACGGCCGTGTACAGGCTGGCGATTTTAGTCGTTTCGGCAGACAATATCGTGTATACATTCAGGCAGATTACGATTACCGAACAGATCCCGAATCCTTTAAATCCATTTTTGTCAGAAACAAAAACAACGAGATGGTCCCCATCAGTACATTACTTACCTTAAAAAAGGTAGTGGGACCGGAAACCATCACTCGTTATAATCTGTACAATGCAATTACCATTAATGCCAATCCAAATGAAGGGTACAGTACAGGTGATGCCATGAAGGCGATAGAGAAATTAGCTTTGGAAAAGTTACCTGGAAACTACAGTTATGAATGGACCGGTATGAGCTTAGAAGAATCGGAATCAGGTTCCCAAACTATACTGATTTTCATCATGAGTATTGTTTTTGTATACTTTCTATTATCGGCACAATATGAAAGCTACATCTTACCTTGGGCCGTTCTGTTATCCATTCCAGTTGGGTTAGTAGGCGTTTATGCGACCATCTTACTCGTAGGATTAGAAAATAACATTTATGTACAGGTTGGTGTCATCATGCTGATTGGGTTGCTTGCCAAAAATGCCATTCTGATTATTGAATTTGCCGTACAGGAAAGAAACAAAGGTTTGAGCATTTACGACTCTGCTATTGCAGGAGCCAAATTACGTCTGCGTCCTATCCTAATGACGTCATTTGCATTTGTAGCAGGATTAATACCCCTTATGTGGTCATCAGGACCATCAGCAAAAGGAAATCATTCCATTAGTTTTGGTGCCGCTGGCGGTATGCTTTTCGGTGTATTGCTCGGGATCTTTATTATCCCAGTACTTTATATCATCTTCAAAACCTTAGATGAACGTTTAAAAATTAAATTCAAATCAAATTAGTCCGATACATATGAATCTTATCAATCGCCATATCTTCCTATTCGGGGCTATCTTACTTCTGTTCTCTTCCTGTAAAGTTGGACAACGCTATACTGCTCCAAAATATAATCTTCCAGATCAATACCGTGCAGATTCGACCTATCAAGATAGTGTAGGGGCACTCGCCTATGTCAATTGGCGCGATTTCTTTAGAGATTCAAGCCTGATAAAACTAATTGATGCCGGATTGGCAAATAATTATGATATGCGTAGTGCTATCTTGAATATTCAAATCGCAAATCGTCAATTAACGCAGGCTAAAGCAGGTTATCTGCCAGAATTGGATGCAACGATTGCAGGTGTAGGCCAAGAATGGCGTTCCAAAAATTATTACGCAGGACCTGCTTCCAAAATCTATAATGGTAAAGAAGCAAAAAATAATCTTTTTAGAACCCAATCTCAGTATTTAACGGAATTAAACCTCAGTTGGGAAATTGATATATGGGGTAAAATATCTGCCCAGAAAGAAGAAGCACTCGCTAACTATTTAGGTACTGCAGAAGCAAAAAAAGCGATTCAAACTAGTCTGATTGCAAATATTGCTAAGGGTTATTTCAATCTTTTAAAGCTAGATGCTCAGATTGAAGTGGCCTTACGTAATGTACAACTCAATGATAGCACTTTACGTATGATTCAATTACAGTTTGATGCCGGAGAAATCACCTCATTAGCCATTCAGCAAACGCAATCCCAAAGATTGCTCGCAGCATCACTAGTTCCGCAGTTGGAACAAGAAATACAGATTCAAGAAAATTCACTTTTAGAATTGACCGGTAGAATGCCCGATAAAATTGAACGGGGCAAAAGTCTACAGTATTTAATTGATGAATCTAAGATCTCAATGGGATCTCCTATAGATCTGATCCGCAACAGACCAGATATCCGTGAAGCAGAATTAAGTTTAATCGCATCAAATGCACAAGTTAATATTAATCAAGCTTTACGCTACCCTTCATTGACGCTCGGAGGTACACTGGGTCTAAACTCCATGTTGCCTGAAAATTGGTTTAATATTCCAGGATCATTGCTAGGTTCCGCATTGGGAAATATTACAACTCCCATATTTAAAAACAAAAAACTAAAGACAGCTTTTGAAGTGTCAAAATTAGAACGTGAAAAAGCAGAGATCAACTTACAGAAAACAGTATTACGTTCGGTCAACGAAGTATCCAATAGCTTCACATCACTTGCGAAATTAAAAGAGCAATTGGTACTCGCAGAAGCCCGAGTCGCAAATTCTCATTTGGCAGTAAAAAATGCTAGTTTATTGTTTAAATCTGGATATGCAACCTATCTCGAAGTTATTACAGCGCAATCCAATGCCTTGACATCCGAACTTAACCTCGTTTCCATAAAGCAATCCCAGCTGGATTCATTCGTTGAACTATACAAATCCCTAGGAGGTGGATGGGCAGAAACTAAATAATATGACAGTTCATTGCTCCGTCGACATGGAGCAATGGACTTAAATAAGGAATATCTAAATTTGCTCCACGCAACAGAAACCAGATTCCCATCAAGATATAGAGAAAAGGTAACCATTTCGAAAAATTCATTTTAAAATATGTCCGAATAAAGTTGCCTAAAAAAGAGAAGATTAATAACAGTGGCAATGTTCCCAAACCGAACATGACCATAAAATAGAAACTTGTTAAACTTGATTCTGTATTCATTGCTGCAGCTGCGGCCATATACAACATGCCACAAGGTAAAATACCATTCAATACACCCGCAAAAAAACTTCCACCTGGACGGTATAACCAACGTCCCATAAGTTTAGCTATCGGGTGAACAAGACGTGTCTGCAATTTTATAAAATCCTGGTTTTTAAATTTAAATAATTGCACTAAACCTATAACAAGTAGTATCAATCCCGTTAAAATGCTCAATCCCATTTGCCATCCCTGGATCGATGCAATTCTACCAATCATACCGAGTGCAAGACCATAAACACCATAGGTCAATATCCGCCCTATCTGATATAATATCTTATTGAACGCTATTTTCCAGGTCAGTTCATGATTACCCTGCACAGCAAAAAGCAAAGGACCACACATCACCGCACAGTGTACACTACCAAACAAACCCATAAAAAAAGCAAAATATTGGTAACTCATCTTATAAATGCAGTTGCTGATCTGTCAAAAACTCTAAACCTTCACTCTTCCAAACAATTTCCAGATTCCAGGCTCCTTTTTTTAAAGTAGAAATCGGTAACTGATATACACCTGTATTTGTTTCAAATGGTAACTGCAAATCGATACTGCGATCCGAAGGACGTTTAAAGATCAGATTACCGCTATTTGCAACAGTGGCAAACTGAATATACAAAGTATCATGATTAATTTTAATAACAGGTTCAGCTTTATGCTTGGCAACATTTGATTTCTTATTATAAACCTGATC
Source organism: Sphingobacterium kitahiroshimense (assembly GCF_025961315.1). Taxonomy (NCBI): domain Bacteria; kingdom Pseudomonadati; phylum Bacteroidota; class Sphingobacteriia; order Sphingobacteriales; family Sphingobacteriaceae; genus Sphingobacterium; species Sphingobacterium kitahiroshimense. The sequence continues at coordinate 2,497,917 of NZ_JAOQNK010000001.1, forward strand.
ATAATTTAGACCTTGCTCATAATAATCTGTATCTTCTAATGTATCTGTATCATGACTGACCATATAAATCCCAGCACCTATGATACAGAGCATAAATATACCCAAGCTTAAAAATATTTTAGTACCCCAATTCATCCTTTATCTCTTTATAATTTAACCCTTCCTTTATCACATCCCCGGAGGAGCAATGAAGGTCGTTTTTAAGGTTTCTATTTTTCGATCTCCCGAATATACATCAACTTTCACATCTTCTTTATAGCGTTTTACATCATCTTTATTGATGATGAGAAAAAAGCTTAAAGAAGCCGATCCTCCTTTTGTCAACGATTTGATCGGATTTACAACTTGTATTTTAAGTTTTTCATCTTGAGGCACGAGTGTAAAAGGCATTTCAGCACTACTTTTATTCACTAACTCCAATGAATACAAATTACTGATTGTATGATCATCTCGTAATTGATAAGAACTTCCTTTGGCCCTTAACAAAGTTGCACCTACATCAGATCGCATCAATATAAGCGAAACAAAGACAGAAACTAATGCAACCAATACAACAGAATACGCAACAGCTCGAGTATTGCTTCTTTTGGTTATAGTTCCTTGAATCTCACCCATGGTATAAAAACCAATAAGTTTTTTCGGCTTACCTATTTTGTCCATCACGGCATCACAAGCATCAACACAAGCAGTACAGCTGACACACTCCATCTGCAGACCATTTCGAATATCTATCCCTGTAGGGCAGACATGGACACATAACTGGCAATCAATACAATCTCCTTTTACTTGTTCTACATCTTTTTTCTGTTTTCCCCGTGGCTCACCACGGCGGTGATCGTAAGCAACTGTTATGCTTTGATCATCTAACAATACCCCTTGCAACCGTCCATACGGACATATTGTTGTACAGACTATTTCTCTGATATGTGCAAACACTGCGTAGAAAACAAATGTAAATATCGTAATGGCTAAAAGCCCCCCTAAATGTTGGTCAATCGGGTCGGTTACAATTTTATAAAGTGCATCAACACCAATTATATAGGATAAAAAAATATTAGATATTAAAAATGAAATCAATAGAAATATACTATGCTTTAATACCTTTTTTAACTTTTTCTCATCCGTATTAGGTCCTTCATTCAATTTTCTCTGCTGTTGCCAGTCCCCCTCAATCCAGTATTCTATTTTACGAAATATCAGTTCCATAAAAATTGTCTGTGGACAAGTCCAGCCACACCAGATGCGACCAAAAACAACTGTAAATAGAACGACACAAACCATTACGATAAGCATTCCGAAAACAAAAATGTGCAAATCTTGAGGATAAAAAATACTTCCCAAAATACTGAATTTTCGCTCAAGAATATTAAACATCAATAATGGCTCACCTCCAATTTTAATAAAAGGAGCTCCGAATAAAAACAGCAGCAACCCATACCCGACCCATTGCCTTATTGCATACAATTGTCCCGAAGGTTTCTTTGCATAAATCCAGGCCCGTTTTGTTTTATTACTCTGGTTGTCAGGAAGATTTGTTGCTACTGCTTTCATAAATACTTTTTTTATTGAACTTTTGTAGAATCGGCGATTGTTGCTTTAGCATCAGCCGTTGCGTATGTAACCTCAGTACCTTGAGGTTCTTTAGGATTTGCAGGCTTAGTATCACGGATCGAAATAATGTAGCTACTCACCTCCGCAATCTGTCCCGGAGTCAAAGTCTGTTCCCAAGGCACCATCCCCTTATCAGGAACACCATACTTAACCGTTTTAAAAATATCCTTGATCTCCCCACCATGTAACCAGAATCTATCAGCCAAATTAGGACCTATTCCCCCTTCACCAGCTCCACCATGACAAGCAACACAATTTGCTTGAAAAACAGCATGACCGGCTGCAACTTTTGATTCATCGTATACCACACTGGATTCATCGATCAAATTAGCCGCTTGCGCTAGGTATTCTTGTTTTGCGATTTCAGCCTTCTCCATCTCCTGAGCATATTCTTGATTTTGATTTAGACCCCAGCCAAAAACATGATAAATTAAGATATAAACAACCGCAAAAGTCATTGTCGAATAGAATAAAGCATTGAACCAAATTGGAATTGGATTATCTAATTCCTTAATACCGTCATATTCGTGATCAATGATTAAATCCTTCTCTTCCGAAATAGGACGTAACCCTAGCAATTTATTCCAGGAAGCCTTACGTGACTCTTTTTTTCTAATTTTAGTAACTTGCTCCTCTTTTAAAATCTCAGGCATCGTGATACGCAAAATTGAGCGTATCGCCTTGTTCACCATCAATGCCGAAGCCAATAAAGCAAGCATGACTACAATGAGTACAATGATTAAAATATTCTGATATATATTACCAGAACTTATGCTCCAAGTTTCTGCATTTACAACTGTTGTATTTAAAAATAAACTCATATTTATAGACTATCTGATGATTCACCTTTGTTAATATCATCCTCTTGAAATGGAAGCTCCTTCATATAGGTAATATGTTCTTTATTCATTCTGAACAACATAATTCCTACGATAATGAAGAATACTAAAAATATCCATAATGAAGCGATCAAATACAGCTCGCTACCATTTAAATTTGTTATTTGTTTGAACATAATCTTCTATTTTAATTTAGTTCATCAACTATTTCCTTAGCTTTTGGTTCAGCTTTAATATCCGTACCCAATCGCTGTAGATAAGCAATCATGGCTATGATTTCACGGTTTGGTAAAACATGAACTTGGTTCTTTTTCAAATCCGCCGCAATCTCTTGCGCTTGCTTATCCAAAGAAGCCTGTGCTTGTGCTATGTCCTGATCCGTATAAGGGACACCCAATGTTTTCATTGCTTCCAATTTTGCGGTCAATAAAGAATTATCCAATTCTTGATCAATTAGCCAAGGATACGTAGGCATAATACTACCAGGAGATGTTATTGTAGGATCGAGTAAATGGTCAAAATGCCACTTATTAGGATACTTCCCGCCTATACGATGCAAGTCAGGACCTGTTCGTTTAGAGCCCCATAAGAATGGATGATCATACACATATTCACCGGCTTTACTATATTCCCCGTAGCGTGCAGTCTCCGAGCGGAAAGGACGTATCGATTGCGTATGACAATTCACACAGCCTTCACGGATATACAGATCACGTCCTTGTAATTCCAATGCAGTATATGGCTTAACACTTGCAATTGTTGGAATATTAGAAGATATTGTAAATGTTGGAATCATTTCCACGATTCCACCGATCAAAATAGCAATTAACGCCAGCACCATAAACATAATAGGTTTACGTTCTAAACGTCTATGTGTAGATTGCTCATTGGTCGTTACAGGCAATAATGCAGGTGCTTGCGCGGGCTCATTAGCCAATAACTTACCTTGACGCATTGTTTTTACCAAATTGTATGTCATCAAAATAGCACCACTTAAATAAAGAGCACCACCGACAGCACGCATCATATGCATTGGAATAATTTCCAACGTAGTCGCAAGGAAGTTAGGATATTTCAAAACACCTTCTGGTGTAAATTCTTTCCACATTAACCCTTGCACAACAGCTGCCCAATACATCGGAATTGCATAAAATAAAATTCCTAATGTACCGATCCAAAAGTGAGCAGATGCCATTTTTTTAGAGTACAATTCAGTTCTATAAATGCGAGGAATCAACCAATAAAGAATCGCGAAAGTCATAAAGCCATTCCATCCTAGAGCACCAACGTGTACGTGAGCCACTATCCAATCCGTAAAATGGGCAATTGCGTTTACTTGTTTCAGCGATAGCATTGGTCCTTCAAATGTCGCCATACCATAACAAGTCAAGGCAACAACCATAAATTTCAACACAGGTTCTGTTCGTACTTTATCCCATGCACCACGTAGCGTAAGCAGACCATTGATCATACCACCCCAGCTTGGAGCAATTAACATAATTGAAAATGCAACACCCAATGATTGAACCCATCCTGGAAGAGCAGTATAAAGTAAGTGATGTGGGCCAGCCCAGATATATATGAAGATCAATGACCAGAAGTGAAGAATACTCAATTTATAAGAATATACCGGGCGATTTGCCATTTTAGGTAAGAAATAATACATCATACCTAAAAATGGTGTAGTTAAGAAAAATGCAACTGCATTATGACCATACCACCATTGTACTAAAGCATCTTGTACACCAGAGTAAACATAGTAACTTTTCCAACCTGATACCGGTAATTGAACAGAATTTACAATATGGAGAACTGCTACGGTAACAAACGTTGCAATATAAAACCAAACTGCTACATACATATGTCGCTCTCTACGTTTTATAATTGTTCCAAACATATTAATACCAAAGACCACCCAAATTAAGGTGATACCAAGGTCAATGGGCCACTCCATCTCAGCATATTCATGGCTTGTCGTCAATCCAAGTGGTAATGTAATTGCTGACGCAACAATCACCAATTGCCAACCCCAAAAATGAATTTTACTGAGCATATCACTGAACATCCGCGCTCGTAAAACACGTTGTAGCGAATAATAAACACCCATAAAAATTGCATTTCCGACAAATGCAAAGATTATTGCATTTGTATGTACAGGTCTGATCCGACCAAAAGTGGAAAATTGAATCCCAAAATTCATCGCAGGCCACACCAGTTGAGTAGCTACAAGTAGTCCAATGGACATACCAACTATCCCCCAAATAATGGTAGCGATACCGAAATTTCTGACAATCTTATTGTCATAATTAAACTGCTCTAACTGCATACTTATAATATTGATTTCCTTACCAAAAGTAGAGCTTGTTTTATGACATTAGAATGATGGCGATAACCAAAAAAAATAACATTCGTCACACATTTATATCACATTAATAATGTTTTAACATAAATGATGAGTTTCAACTACTTTTTACAAATAGTAATGCAGTTTGTATGGTTATTTGGTATAAAAAATAGGTGGAGTTGGTTTGAAAAAAATCACTAATAATAAAGAGTTTATGGCAAAAATGGCTGTCATCACAATACTTGTTTCATTAGGTCAAATAACAGGAATTGCTCTTTACTATAAAAATGCATCAATTACTACACCATATTTACCTATAATTATCAACACATTAAAAAATATCAAAGATACAATTAGGATAGCCTCATAAGCAAAAACCACTTCTCTTATTAATGAAATAGTAATGACAGACCAGTTTTGCATATTTCAAACAATTAGTTTAATAAAATAATGTTGATAAATAAGCAAACTGAATGAGTGGCCATATCCAAATTTTTAAAAAATATAATATCTTTTACAGCGATTTAATATAAATACTGTACACTATTTTGTAAAGTAAGGAAAGTGTTTATATAAGTAGACGTCGAAGATTACCGATCTATAATAAAAAAGAAGAAATGGATTAATACCTGTATTCTTATAACGTGAGATAAACTAGATTTAAGAGTATTGCAATAGATCACAATTATTATAAACTAGGGACTCAATATCATGACCAACAAGTGTCAATATGGACAAAAAGTACTGAACCTAATACAAAGCAGCTAATAGGCCATAGCAGAAATGAAAAATCCAATAACTGAGCAACAGATAATATTTATGCAATAATCAATGAAAAAGTGCGGTGTCATATAAAGTTACCGAAAGAACAGGAATAGCTATGCTCTCAGCATAAAAAAGGTATAAACACAAAAAAGCCTCTGCTGTATAGCAAAGGCTTCTGTATAAAAAAAGGCACCGACCTACTCTCCCACCTGTTACGGCAATACCATCGGCTCTGGCGGGCTTGACTTCTCTGTTCGGAATGGGAAGAGGTAGACACCGCCGATATAGGCACCTAAAATGTTTTTATGTGATATATGCTCTATAAAAAGCATTATCTATAGACAATTGAAAGAAAAACTAAAAGAGGAAGACAACAGTGTCTGCGTTGCTTGAGAAAGCTTCGGGTGATTAGTATTGCTCAGCTATGGTATTTCTACCTTTACACCTGCAACCTATCAACGTAGTAGTCTACTACGGCCCTATAAGGAAGTCTCATCTCGTGGCTAGTTTCGCACTTAGATGCTTTCAGCGCTTATCTATTCCCGACGTAGCTACCCAGCCGTACACCTGGCGGCATAACTGGTTTACCAGCGGTCAGTCCATCCCGGTCCTCTCGTACTAAGGACAGATCCACTCAAACTTCCAACGCCCACAACAGATAGGGACCGAACTGTCTCGCGACGTTCTGAACCCAGCTCGCGTGCCACTTTAATGGGCGAACAGCCCAACCCTTGGGACCTTCTCCAGCCCCAGGATGTGACGAGCCGACATCGAGGTGCCAAACCTCCCCGTCGATATGAGCTCTTGGGGGAGATCAGCCTGTTATCCCCAGCGTACCTTTTATCCTTTGAGCGATGGCCCTTCCATACAGAACCACCGGATCACTATGTCCGTCTTTCGACCCTGTTCGACTTGTTGGTCTCACAGTCAAGCAAGCTTATGCCATTGCACTCCTCGTACGGTTACCAAGCGTACTGAGCTTACCTTTGAAAGCCTCCGTTACCTTTTTGGAGGCGACCACCCCAGTCAAACTACCCACCAAACAATGTCCTCGACATGATCGAGTTAGAAACCGAATACAGAAAGGGCGGTATTTCAAGGTTGATTCCATGACTCCTGGCGAAGCCACTTCAACATCTCCCGCCTATCCTACACATCCTGTACCCAATTTCAATGTTAAGCTATAGTGAAGGTGCATGGGGTCTTTCCGTCCCGTTGCGGGTAATCGGCGTCTTCACCGATACCACAATTTCACCGAGCTCATGGCTGAGACAGCGCCCAGATCGTTACACCATTCGTGCAGGTCGGAACTTACCCGACAAGGAATTTCGCTACCTTAGGACCGTTATAGTTACGGCCGCCGTTTACTGGGGCTTCGATTCAATGCTTCTCTTGCGATGACATCCCCTCTTAACCTTCCAGCACCGGGCAGGTGTCAGGCCTTATACTTCATCTTTCGATTTTGCAAAGCCATATGTTTTTGTTAAACAGTCGCCTGGGCCTTTTCACTGCGGCTTCTCCATCGCTGGAGGAAGCGCCCCTTCTCCCGAAGTTACAGGGCCATTTTGCCGAGTTCCTTAGCCATGATTCACTCGAGCACCTTAGGATTCTCTCCTCGACTACCTGTGTCGGTTTACGGTACGGGTTTTTATAACCTGAAGCTTAGCGGGTTTTCTTGGAAGTCTGTTTACCTGCTCTATCAGCGCCGCCGAAGCTTTGCTGTACTATTGGGTTTCAGCAGGGTCGGCGGATTTGCCTACCGTCCCTATACCTACGCCTTTTAACGAACTATTCCGTCAGTTCGCGGCAGTGTCACTACTCCGTCACCACATCGCAGTTATAAAAAGTACTGGAATATTAACCAGTTGTCCATCGGCTTACTCCCTTCGGATGCGCCTTAGGCCCCGACTAACCCTGATCCGATTAGCGTTGATCAGGAAACCTTAGTCTTTCGGTGGGCGGGTTTCTCACCCGCCTTATCGTTACTTATGCCTACATTTGCTTTTCTATCAACTCCACGGCCCATTACCAGACCGCTTCTCCGTAAATAGAATGCTCCCCTACCAGACATGCACATAATGCATGAATCCATAGCTTCGGTAATACACTTGATGCCCGTTTATTATCCACGCCCGACCGCTCGACTAGTGAGCTGTTACGCACTCTTTAAATGAATGGCTGCTTCCAAGCCAACATCCTAGCTGTCTGTGCAGTCGGACCTCGTTAGTTCAACTTAGCGTATATTTAGGGACCTTAGCTGATGGTCTGGGTTCTTTCCCTCTCGGCCTTGGACCTTAGCACCCAAAGCCTCACTGCCGGCCATATCTTATAGCATTCGGAGTTCGTCTGGATTTGGTAGGATTTGACTCCCCCGCACCCAATCGGTAGCTCTACCTCTATAAGACTCCATGCCGACGCTGTTCCTAAAAACATTTCGGGGAGTACGAGCTATTTCCCAGTTTGATTAGCCTTTCACCCCTACCCTCAGGTCATCCGGAAACTTTTCAACGTTTATCGGTTCGGTCCTCCATTACATGTTACTGCAACTTCAACCTGCCCAAGGGTAGATCACAAGGTTTCGCGTCTACCTCATCTGACTATGCGCCCTATTAAGACTCGCTTTCGCTTCGGCTGCGTGGCTGAACCACTTAACCTTGCCAGACAAGAGTAACTCGTAGGCTCATTATGCAAAAGGCACGCCGTCACTGGACCTGCCAGCTCCGACCGCTTGTAAGCACACGGTTTCAGGTTCTTTTCACTCCTCTGTTCGAGGTTCTTTTCACCTTTCCCTCACGGTACTAGTTCACTATCGGTCTCTCAGGAGTATTTAGCCTTATCAGATGGTGCTGACAGATTCCCACAGGGCGTCTCCGACCCCGCGGTACTCAGGGTACTGCTAGGCTAGCATTCTATACGTGTACAGGGCTATCACCGTGTATCGCTGGGCTTCCCATCCCATTCCACTTCTGTTTGCTAATGCCATATCGCAGCCCTACAACCCCAAAAATGCCGTAACATTATTGGTTTGGGCTCTTTCCCGTTCGCTCGCCACTACTTGGGAAATCATTATTATTTTCTTCTCCTACGCCTACTTAGATGTTTCAGTTCAGCGCGTTCGCGTATTTTACAACATACCTTCAGTATGCTAGGTTGCCCCATTCGGAAATCTTCGGATCAAACTCACATTTGCTAATCCCCGAAGCTTATCGCAGCTTATCACGTCCTTCATCGCCTCTGAGAGCCTAGGCATCCCCCGTGTGCCCTTATTTACTTTCTTCACCTCATAGCCCTTTTGCTACTATGGGTTGCTTTTTGATATATAACCGTGATGCTACGCATTAATCCGTTCGGCCTTGACCGAGGGTCTTCATAATACATCGAGCACATCACAGTATTGTCTCTACTGTTGTCTTCTCTTGTAATTTTTTTTCTTTCAATATGTCAAAGAACTCTTTGTAGCCTTATCGTGAACACAATATCTTAGTGTCCGGGCATACATGTGGAGAATATCGGAGTCGAACCGATGACCCCCTGCGTGCAAGGCAGGTGCTCTAGCCAGCTGAGCTAATTCCCCGTATTATTTATGGTAGTCCCGAGCAGATTTGAACTGCTGACCCCTACATTATCAGTGTAGTGCTCTAACCAACTGAGCTACGGGACTAGCTTATCATTCTATCTCTCTGGACCGTCCATTTTCAGGGATGGGCACATTTCTTCAAATGTTTCTGTTTCTTATATAAATCATGTGTATCCGTAACGAGCTTCAATTCCGAATGCTCTAGAAAGGAGGTATTCCAGCCGCACCTTCCGGTACGGCTACCTTGTTACGACTTAGCCCCAATTATCGGTTTTACCCTAACACGCTCCTTGCGGTTACATGCTTTAGGTACCCCCAACTTTCATGGCTTGACGGGCGGTGTGTACAAGGCCCGGGAACGTATTCACCGCGTCATTGCTGATACGCGATTACTAGCGAATCCAACTTCATGAGGTCGAGTTGCAGACCTCAATCCGAACTGTGAACGGCTTTTAGAGATTAGCATCATATTGCTATGTAGCTGCCCGCTGTACCGTCCATTGTAGCACGTGTGTAGCCCCGGACGTAAGGGCCATGATGACTTGACGTCGTCCCCACCTTCCTCACAGCTTACGCTGGCAGTCTGTTTAGAGTCCCCATCATTACATGCTGGCAACTAAACATAGGGGTTGCGCTCGTTGCGGGACTTAACCCAACACCTCACGGCACGAGCTGACGACAGCCATGCAGCACCTAGTTTCGTGTCCCGAAGGACTGATCCGTCTCTGGATCATTCACTAACTTTCAAGCCCGGGTAAGGTTCCTCGCGTATCATCGAATTAAACCACATGCTCCTCCGCTTGTGCGGGCCCCCGTCAATTCCTTTGAGTTTCAATCTTGCGACCGTACTCCCCAGGTGGATAACTTAACGCTTTCGCTTGGACGCTTACTGTGTATCGCAAACATCGAGTTATCATCGTTTAGGGCGTGGACTACCAGGGTATCTAATCCTGTTTGATCCCCACGCTTTCGTGCATCAGCGTCAATACTAACTTAGTGAGCTGCCTTCGCAATCGGAGTTCTAAGACATATCTATGCATTTCACCGCTACTTGTCTTATTCCGCCCACTTCAAATAGATTCAAGTCCTACAGTATCAAAGGCACTGCGACAGTTAAGCTGCCGTCTTTCACCACTGACTTATAGGACCGCCTACGCACCCTTTAAACCCAATAAATCCGGATAACGCTTGGATCCTCCGTATTACCGCGGCTGCTGGCACGGAGTTAGCCGATCCTTATTCTTCAGGTACATTCAGCTTTCTACACGTAGAAAGGTTTATTCCCTGACAAAAGCAGTTTACAACCCATAGGGCAGTCATCCTGCACGCGGCATGGCTGGTTCAGAGTTGCCTCCATTGACCAATATTCCTTACTGCTGCCTCCCGTAGGAGTCTGGTCCGTGTCTCAGTACCAGTGTGGGGGATTCTCCTCTCAGAGCCCCTAGACATCGTAGCCTTGGTGAGCCGTTACCTCTCCAACTAGCTAATGTCACGCGAGCCCATCCATATCCTATAAATATTTGATCAAAAACCGATGCCGGTAAATGATGTTATGCGGTGTTAATCTCTCTTTCGAGAGGCTATCCCCCTGATATGGGTAGGTTGCTCACGCGTTACGCACCCGTGCGCCACTCTCATCAGTTCGTAGCAAGCTACTCCCTGAATCCCGTCCGACTTGCATGTATTAGGCCTGCCGCTAGCGTTCATCCTGAGCCAGGATCAAACTCTCCATTGTAAAATGAAGTGTAAGATCAAGACTATTTATAATAAATAGAATTGTCTTGTATTTTAATTTCTAATTCTAAAATTGAACAGGTTGATTTTTTTAACTTTCGTCGTTTCTCAACACTACTCGTTACGTTACATGATTATATTTTTAAAGAACTTCTGTCGCTTCCGCATCTCGCTTCGGCTTTTATGATGTCGGCATTGCGCCGGTATCGATCTTATTCTGTTTCCCTTCGTTTCCGTTGGGACTGCAAAGGTAGAAATCTTTTTGGTTTCTCCAAAATAAATGTGAAAATTTATTTTTTTTGTTTTCCTGCTGTTTCTGCGTTTAACCTGAATTAAACCCTTCTTTTTTCAGTACCTATCCTTTCGGATAAGCCGTTCCTCCCTTGCGGAGTGGTGCAAAGATAGCGACTTTTTATAATCACTTCCTAATCTTTTCCGGAAATAGTTTGCTGTGAACCGGTAAACGGCTTATAACCTGGCCGATAAATTTACCTATGATCTGTTCTCGGCGCTGAGAAACGGACAATCCTGGCTTTGAACTATAAAAAAGGGTATGCAGGGAGACTGTTCGTCCTCCGCCGTCTTTTATGGATGCAGTATGCTTTCAGGAAATGGCCAGGTGGAAATTATATCTTATCGGAGTATTGGTACAGCGGCATCATCGACACTATATATACTACATTACTATTACTATTACTATTACTATTACTATTACTATTACTATTACTATTACTATTACTGATAAGGTGATCCATGTCTCCTCATGCTTTCCGCAGGGCCGACATCTTTACTTTATACTATAAAGTATATACTACAAAAGGGATCCTGAGAAGTGCTGCTGTTTTGCAATAGCCAGCTATCCCCCGTACAGATACTCCAGAATAAGGCATATTATAACCTGATCAGGAACTGATAGGGGCCTGATTAATACTTAAACTGGGATTTATAGAGAGATTACTGGGATTTTATAAGGGGTTAATAGAGCTTTACCTCTACTAACCCCCTATAAACCCCCTCTTATCCCCCTGTTATACCTCTATTATATTCGAACAAGATCCCTACTTGCTTATAACATGGTATCACCCTGCTAACAATAGTAGGTTTCTCCAAATTCAATTGGTTTAAAGAGGTGCTTTATGATCACTTTCGTAACAGTCAGTATCCTTATACTTCCTTCTTTTATAATATCGCTATCCCAATAGCCCAGTATACAAATTATTCATACAAATACACACCATAGAAGTTTATACAAATAACTTCTAGCAGGTGAAAAAGTAATAAGAGGATATTAGTTCACTTACAAATAGCATAACGGCAGTAATTAAATTCATTTAATGATCCAATTCCCCTTGATATAAAAAAGTTACTTTAAAACTAAAGTAAAAGCTAAACGTACAAAGTGAGATTGTACAAGATATTATTAATAGCGTCCTGTTACCAAAATCACTTCAATGCCTTTAAATAGTGTAATTTTCAATAAATAATATTTTTTTTCTATAATTAAATTTTATAGATTTGCCTACTATTTAGATTTAGTATAAATAAATTCCAAACTCAAGATATTCCAATCATAATATGAAAAAGATTTTTCTAGCAGCTTTATTACTATCGGCTTTATACGGAAAAGCCCAAAATAACAACACCTTGATGAATGCGGATTTTTGGAAAGGTTCGCCAAATTTAGCTACTGTTAAAACTGAAATCGCAAAAGGAAATAGCCCTTCAAAACCAAATGCGGCTTCATTCGATCCTGTTACTACCGCTATTTTAAATAAAGCTCCTAATGATATTATCCAATATCTAATTGAACAAGAAGGAAATAGTGTTACTAAAAAAACACACCATAGCCGCAGTTATTTACATTGGGCTGCTTCTACAGGAAATCTTGAACTTGTCAAATATTTAATAGCTAAAGGTTCCGACGTCAATTATCAAGATAGTCATGGCTTTCCTATTGCAGCCTATGCGGCATCAACAGGAAACAAAAACACAGCTGTTTACGATGCTTTATTCAAAGCAGGTGTAGATCCAAAGCAAAAATATGAAGATGGGGCGACCTTACTTTTATTGTCAGTCGCATCAGATAATGATTTAAGCATTACTGATTATTTTGTATCGAAAGGGTTATCGCTAACAGATAAGGATAACTTTGGACGTACTGCAGTCGACTATGCGGCTAAACTTGGTCATATTGAACTTATCGAAAAACTGATAAAAAGAGGCGTTAAACCAACAAATAATGCTCTTTTCTTCGCTACTCAAGGATCTAGACAGGTTACTAATGGTATTGAAACCTATAAATACTTGGTAGAAACTCTAAAGTTAGATCCAAAAGCAACAAATAAAGATGGTGCTACAATTCTACATGCATTAGTACGTAGACCCAATATGGAAGTAATCAACTATTTCCTGGCAAAGGACGTTGCGATCAACAAAGCGGACAATGAAGGAAATACCGTCCTTATGGTCGCAGCTGCCGGTAAAGATGCGAAATTGGTCGAGCTTCTATTATCAAAAACAACAAATATTAACGCTGTAAATGATAAAGGAGAATCTGCATTGACAAAAGCAATTGCAAATGGCTCTTCAGAAGTAGCAGCTTTATTACTTAAAAATGGTGCTGACATCAAAGTGCTGAATAAAGATGGAAACAATCTTGCTTATTATTGGTTAAATTCATACACAGAACCTAATCCTCAAACACAAGGTGGCCAGCAACGCAATCCACAAGGAGATAGTTTTGAAGAAAAATTAACCTTATTAAAGAATAATGGCTTAACAGTCACTGATCTTCAAAAAAATAAAAGCTCTTTATTACACTTAGCTGTTGCAAAAGAGAACATAAACCTTATTAAAAGAGTCGCTGCCTTAGGAACTGATATTAATGCTCAGGACAATGATGGCATGAGCGCTTTACATAAAGCGGCTTTAATAGCAAAAGATGATACTATTCTTAAAAAATTGATTTCAATCGGTGCTAAAAAAGACCTGCTAACATCATTTGATGAAACAGCTTACGACATTGCAAAGGAAAATGACTTTTTAGCAAAAAATAATGTATCTATCGATTTCTTAAAATAACGGCATGAAAACCTCTTTAAAATTTACTGTACTTATATTTCTTATTACACTATTTAGCTCAAATTCATTTGCACAATCAAGTAAATTCAAGTGCATGATTCAAATGAATAGCTATGAGGGTGAGGGAGCATATATCATTATATCATTAATCAATCCAAAAGGCGCTTACGAAAAAACGCTTTCTGTATTAGGCCCGGATAAACAATGGTATAATACGCTTAAAGAATGGCATAAGTTTCAAACAAAATCCAACAACAAACTTAGTGCAATTACAGGCGCCTCTGTTGGTGGTGGTGACCGTGCAATGAGAACAATAGAAATTGACGATACAAAATTGAACAAAGGTTATAAATTACGTTTCGAATCGGCTGTTGAAGAACAAAAGTATCATGTCACTGACGTAGAAATTCCCTTGACAACAGAAGCATTAGCGGAGCGTGCTAGCGGCAAAGGATATATTAAATTTGTAAAATTAAGTAAAGTTCAATAATTAAAATGACCTTATCCATATGGAGGTATGCACATTTAGCTCTTGCGATCGTATCATCCCTATTTTTACTCATACTTTCCGTAACAGGAATTATATTGGCGATAGATGCAGTTAACGAAAAAACACAAGCATACCGAGTAGAAGATTCCAATACCATAACCCTTGCGCAATCCATAACGGCCTTGCGCAAGGTTTACCCTGAAATCATTGAAATAGCAGTCGATCACAATCAATTTGTCAGTATAGATGCTTTAGATGAAGAGGGTAATACCATTAAAGCTTATATCAATCCGACCACAGGAAAAGTATTAGGTGAAATCAAACCCAAAAGCCAGTTCATCCAGTGGACAACCGCCTTACACCGTTCCTTATTTCTACACGAAACAGGACGTATATTAGTCGGCCTGGTTTCCTTCATATTGCTATTGATTACCATTAGTGGACTCATCTTGATCCTTAAACGTCAGCAGGGTCTTCGCAATTTCTTTTCTAAAATAAACCGTGATTTTTTTGCTCAATATTTTCATGTTGTCAGTGGAAGATTGTTCCTCATTCCTATTTTGATCATTGCTTTATCAGGCACATATTTATTTATGGCACGAATGGAACTGATCAAGAAATCGAACGAAGAGCTTGAACATCAGGATACGCAAACTGAGAATCAAAAGGATTTAAAGGAATTTGCGATTTTTCAACAGCACACTTTAGGTACAATTGAAAAGATTGAATTTCCTTTCATGGATGATGATCCTGAAGAATTTTACACGATCAAATTTAAGGATCGTGCTGTTACAGTTAATCAGTTTAATGGCGAAATCGTTAAAGAAACAAAATATCCTTATACTGCAGCACTAGAGAAATTAAGTCTCGATATCCATACAGGCCGAACAAATGTGATTTGGGCTATTATTCTAGGTCTTGCTTCTTTAAACATTGTATTCTTTATTTATACTGGCTTTGTCATCACATTCCGAAGAACAAAAACTAAGATTAAAAATAAATATAAAGCCAATGAAGCTGAATTTATTATTTTAGTTGGCTCAGAAAATGGCAGTACTTTATTTTTTGCAAATCAGATTCATAAGCAACTACTAGCAGATGGTAAACGTTCTTTTGTAACAGCGATGAACCAATACCAAAACTATCCAAATGCGACACATATTTTAATATTCACTTCGACATATGGGATCGGGACAGCACCGACTGGAGCATCAAATTTTGAAGAGCTACTTGAGAAATTTCCTCAAGAACAGACAGTCCAATACAGTGTAATTGGATTCGGATCGAAAGCTTACCCAGATTATTGTGCCTACGCAGAACATATAGATAAACTTCTTGCGACCAAAGAATGGGCTACCCGCTTCTTAGATCTTCATAAAATTAATGATCGATCTGCTCATGAATTTACAAATTGGGTACATCACTGGAGTGAAAAATCGTGCATTGCTCTAGCTACTGCTCCATCTTTATACCAGTCAAAAGTTGCCAATCTGCAGCAACTTCAGGTTGTTAAAAAAACAAGCCAAGATCACGCGACATTCACTGTTTTATTTAAACCTCTCAGAAAGTTAAAATTTCAATCGGGCGATCTTTTAGCGATATATCCTGCACATGATAATAGGGAACGCTTTTATTCCATTGGTGAAAATAATGGAACGATTCAACTGGAAGTTAAGCTGCATCCCAATGGATTGGGATCAAATTTTCTATATGAATTAAAGGAAAATGACCATATTGATGCCCGGGTGATGACGAATCCTGACTTCCACTTTCCTAAAGCTCCTGCTGTTATTATGATTGCAAACGGAACAGGAATTGCACCTTTTTTAGGTATGATTCAAAACAATGTAAAAACACCTCTTCGTTTATATGCTGGTTTTAGATACAACAATACACTCACACAGCGCTATCAACAATTTGCACAAGAGGAAATTGTAAAAAAACATTTAACAGCCTATCAGTTTGCATATTCAAGAGAATCAACAGCACAATATGTGATGGATCTAATCAAACATGACGTACAACTATTTATAGAACATTTAGAGAATGACGGTGTCATTATGATCTGTGGATCGCTTCAAATGCAACGTGACGTCGAAAAGGTCCTTGAAGAAATGACCCTATCGCAAAAAGGTAAAGCACTGCTTTATTATAAGGAGAAGAAACAGATTCTAACCGATTGTTATTAAAAGACAAATCAATACTACTGCTCATGAGACTTCTTTGTACGATCACCTTCCTATTTATTATAACGCTTAGTCAGGCACAGGTATTACAAAAAAAGCAAGTGACTTTAATGGGCTCTGTCTTTGAAATCACTATTGTAGACCGGGATACCGCATCTGCCCGAAATCATATTGATCTTGTAATAGCAGAGGTTACACGTATTGAGAATCTGATTTCAGAATGGAGACCGGAAACCCAGATTTCGGAAGTAAACCGCAATGCAGGTATTAGACCTGTAAAAGTAGATCGTGAAGTTTTTGATCTGACCAAAAGAGCAATCGCGTATTCCCGCAATTCAAATGGAGCTTTTGATATCAGTATTGTTGCTTTAGACAAAATCTGGAAATTTGATGGCAGTATGACCGAATTACCTACGGAAGAAGCTATTCGTAAATCAGTTGAAAAAGTGGGTTATCAGCATATTATCTTAGATAGTGTCAATTGCAGTATTTACTTAGCACTCCCGGGTATGAAAATAGGTTTTGGATCAATTGGAAAAGGTTATGCGGCAGATCGTGGAAGAGCTTTGATGCAAGAAAAATATGTTGTAGCTGGCATCGTTAATGCATCCGGAGATCTATCGACCTGGGGGCTTCAACCAAATAATAAGCCTTGGTTAATAGGCATAAAAAACCCTTTCAAAGCTTATAAAACGATTAAAATATTAAAAATGCAGGAAAATGCTGTTGCGACATCGGGCAATTATGAGAAGTATGCTGAAATTGACAACAGACGATATGCACATATCATCAACCCTAAAACTGGCTATCCTTCTACTGGACTGACCAGTGTTACGATCTACGGCCCTTCTGCTGAGTTTGCGAATGCTCTAAGCACCTCGATTATGGTTCTAGGTCAAGAAGAAGGTATTTTATTAGCAAAAAGATTTCCCCTCTATCATTATCTTCTGATAACTGACAACGGAACTGTTATAAAAAGCCAAAGATAAACCTAGCGCTTCTTCTCTTCTGGTTCCGGTTCAATTTCTTCCACGTCATCGTCAAACAGGATTCGAACAGAAGGCGTATAGGTATCATCATTTTGTCCCGTTTTATTAGCCCAAAAAAAAGCACCTAAAAACAATAACGCAACAAATACACTACAGCCAATCAACATAAAGATGATACTCATAACACTATTTTAATATAAAAATCTTCTATAATCCCCTTCTTTTTGCAAACCATCTTGTCAAAATACTGGTGAATGATATAATGGTTACCGTACTTATAGGCATCAGTATTGCTGCAAATAAGGGAGACATTTCTCCTTGAACAGCAAAACTCAGTCCAATCACGTTATAAAAAATAGAGATACAGAAACTTAAGTGAATAACACGGACTGCATCTTTACTAAAAGCAAAAAACTTAGGTAATTTATCAAAAGATTCGCCATCCAAGATTGCATCACAACCTGGAGAAAAATTATTGATATCATCACTGACCGCGATCCCTAGATCGGCAGTTTTTAGCGCTCCAGCATCATTAAGTCCATCTCCTACCATACAGACACGATGTCCATTCTCTTTGAATAAATTGATAATATCCAATTTATTCTGCGGAGATTGATTAAACAGCAATCGTGTTTTTGAAGGAAAAATCTCCTTTAATAAATCTTTTTTTCGATCATTATCGCCCGATATCAAGTGAAGATCATAATGTTTTAAATCATGAATAATACCGGAAAGCCCGGCACGCCAAGACTGTTCCATTGCAAAACTACCCTTTACTTCACCATTAATAGAAACAAATACATAAGAAGCTTCTGCTGCTCTAGTAGGCACATCTACAAAACGGGCACTACCGATCTTGATTGTATATTGGCCAATATGCGTTACTGACCCTTCTCCAATTTTTTCTTCATACCGATTAACCGGTACAGCATCTACTCCTTCTAACCATTTTACAATCTCCCGGCTCAATGGATGACTTGAATTTCGACAAGAAGAATACACCAATATTTTTTCTTCTTCTGTTAAATATCCGTCAAAAACAATTCCATTAACAGTAGGTGACGAGATTGTCCCTGTTTTATCAAATATTATCGTGTCAATTGATGCCATCTGCTCAATGGCATCTGTATTTTTAACGTAGAATTTGTTTCGGTCAAATACACTTAAAGCTGCAGACA